>NZ_JBVJFB010000001.1:827326-1725105 GCF_055588065.1 Streptomyces sp. NPDC046308 | reverse complement strand
CGCACCTCGGAGGCCGACAGCTTCGCGCCGTCCGTGGCGGCGGCGTTCGCGGGCTTGTCGCCCTCGTCCTTCTTGGCCTCGGAGCCGTAGCCGCACGAGGCGAGCGCGCCGATCAGGAGCGGCAGCGCGGCGGCGGCGGCGACACCGCGGCGCAGGGTGGTGCGGGTGGTACGCGTGCTACGGGTGGTGGCAGGCACGGGAGGACTTCCTCTCGTGACGCGGTCATCTCATGACGCACGTCTTCGTCTGTGGAGCGGGGGCGGGTACAGCTCTTGGGGGGAGTGGGCGCGCATGCGGTGCACGTACGTCATCGCGCACATCGCGCCACCCCTCCCTGGCCGCTGCCGAGGCGGCCGCTGCCTACACGGCCGCCCTCCTTGGCGAAGGTGGAGTAGATGTCGGCGGGCATGATCTAGAAGTCCCACCCTTCCTCGTCCGCCTGCACGGTGGTCTCGGCCTTGGAGGCGAAGGACTCGCCGGCCATGCCCGCCGCCAGGGTGGTTCCGTCGGCCGGGTCGATCAGCAGGAAGGACCCGGTGCGGCGGGAGTCGGCGTACGCGTCGAGCGCGAGCGGCTCGGCGGTACGGACGACCACGCGGCCGATGTCGTTGGCCACGAGCTGCCCGGGGTCCGGGTGCTGGGACAGGTCGTCCAGGGTCAGCCGCGAGGGGATCTCCTTGACGATCGCCTTGACCGTGCGCGTGGTGTGCTTGATCAGCACCCGGGCGCCGACGGAGAGGGGCTGGTCGGCCACGTGGCAGACCGTCGCCTCGACGTCCTGCGTGGTGGCCGGGGCGTTCGCGGACGGCGCGATCAGGTCGCCGCGCGAGATGTCGATGTCGTCCGCCAGACGCAGCGTCACCGACTGCGGGGCCCAGGCGATGTCGACGCTCTCGCCGAGCGCGTCGATGCCCACGATCGTGCTCGTACGGCCCGAGGGCAGCACGGTCACGGCCTCGCCGACGCGCAGCACGCCGGAGGCGATCTGGCCCGCGTAGCCGCGGTAGTCGGGGTGCTCCGCGGACTGCGGGCGGATCACGTACTGCACCGGGAAACGCGCCGGGCAGGCGGTGAGGTCGTGGCTGACCGGGACGGTCTCCAGGTGCTCCAGCACCGTCGGGCCGCCGTACCAGTCCATGTTGGCGGAGGGCTCCACGACGTTGTCGCCGGCCAGGGCCGAGATCGGGATCGCGGTGATCTCCGGGACGCCCAGGTCCGAGGCGTACGCGGTGAACTCCTCGGCGATCGCCGCGAAGACCGACTCCTCGTAGCCCACCAGGTCCATCTTGTTGACGGCCAGGACCACGTGCGGGACGCGCAGCAGCGCGGCCACGGCCGCGTGCCGGCGGGTCTGCTCGATCACGCCGTTGCGGGCGTCGACGAGGACCACGGCCAGGTCGGCGGTGGAGGCGCCGGTGACCATGTTCCGCGTGTACTGCACGTGCCCCGGGGTGTCCGCGAGGATGAACCGGCGGCGCGCGGTGGCGAAGTAGCGGTACGCGACGTCGATGGTGATGCCCTGCTCCCGCTCGGCCCGCAGGCCGTCGGTGAGCAGCGCGAGGTCGGGGGCCTCCTGGCCGCGCTGGGCGGAGACGGCCTCGACGGCCTCCATCTGGTCGGTCAGGACCGACTTGGAGTCGTGCAGCAGCCGGCCGACCAGGGTGGACTTGCCGTCGTCGACGGAACCGGCGGTCGCGAAGCGCAGCAGCGTGGTCGCCGACAGGTCGGCGAACTGCTCGGTGGTGGAGGTCATTTCTAGAAGTACCCTTCGCGCTTGCGGTCTTCCATCGCGGCCTCGGACATCTTGTCGTCGGCGCGGGTCGCGCCCCGCTCGGTGAGGCGGGAGACGGCGATCTCGGCGATCACGGCGTCCAGCGTGGTGGCGTCGGAGTCGACGGCGCCGGTGCAGGACATGTCGCCCACGGTGCGGTAGCGGATCAGGCGGGTCTCGGGGACCTCGCCCTCCTTGGCACCGCCCCACTCGCCGGCCGTCAGCCACATGCCGTTGCGCAGGAACACCTCGCGCTCGTGGGCGAAGTAGATCTCCGGCAGCTCGATGCCCTCGCGGGCGATGTACTGCCAGACGTCCAGCTCGGTCCAGTTGGAGAGCGGGAAGACGCGCACGTGCTCACCGGGCGCGTGGCGGCCGTTGTAGAGCTGCCACAGCTCGGGGCGCTGGCGGCGCGGGTCCCACTGGGAGAACTCGTCGCGGAGGCTGAACACCCGCTCCTTGGCGCGGGCCTTCTCCTCGTCACGGCGGCCGCCGCCGAAGACGGCGTCGAACTTGAGGCTCTGGATGGCCTCGGTCAGCGGGACCGTCTGCAGCGGGTTGCGGGTGCCGTCCGGACGCTCGCGCAGCTTGCCCGCGTCGATGTAGTCCTGGACGGACGCCACATGCAGGCGCAGGCCGTGCTTCTCGACCGTGCGGTCGCGGTACTCCAGCACCTCGGGGAAGTTGTGGCCCGTGTCGACGTGCAGCAGCGTGAAGGGGACCGGCGCCGGCGCGAACGCCTTCAGCGCCAGGTGCAGCATGACGATGGAGTCCTTGCCGCCGGAGAACAGGATCACCGGCTTCTCGAACTCGCCCGCCACCTCGCGGAAGATGTGCACCGCCTCGGACTCCAGCGCGTCCAGGTGCGACAGCGCGTACGGGGCGTCGGAGCCGGAATCGGTGTGCGGGTGTGCGGCCGTGGTCATGCCAGACCCCTCTCGGTGAGCAGCGCGTGCAGGGCCGAGGCCGACTCCTGCACGGTCTGCGTGTGCGACTCGATACGGAGGTCCGGGGACTCCGGTGCCTCGTACGGGTCGTCGACCCCGGTCAGACCGGAGATCTCGCCCGCCGCCTGCTTGGCGTACAGGCCCTTGACGTCACGCTCGGAGCAGACCTCGACCGGGGTGGCCACATGGACCTCCAAGTACGAGGTGCCCTCGGCGGCGTGCCGCTTGCGGACGGCCTCACGGCTGTCCGCGAACGGCGCGATCACCGGGACGAGTGCCTTTACGCCGTTGGAGGCGAGGAGCTCGGCGACGAAACCGATCCGCTGCACGTTGGTGTGCCGGTCCTCGCGGCTGAAGCCGAGTCCGGCGGAGAGGAACTCGCGGATCTCGTCACCGTCGAGGACCTCCACGCGGTGGCCGTCGGCGCGCAGCCGCTCGGCCAGCGCGTACGCGATGGTGGTCTTGCCCGCGCTCGGCAGCCCGGTCAGCCACACGGTGGCGCCCTGGTCGCTCACGCTCATCTGCTTCGTCTCCGTAAGTTCCGTACGTTCGGTCGTCATCAGCCGTGCAGCCCGCACTCGGTCTTGCCCCGCCCGGCCCACCGGCCGGCCCGCGCGTCCTCGCCCTCCGCCACGCGGCGGGTGCAGGGGGCGCAGCCGACGGAGGCGTAACCGTCCGTCAGCAGCGGGTTGGTGAGCACGCCGTGCTCGGCGACGTACGCGTCCACGTCGTCCTGGGTCCAGCGGGCGATCGGCGAGACCTTGACCTTCCGCCGCTTCTCGTCCCAGCCGACGACCGGGGTGTTCGCCCGGGTGGGGGACTCGTCGCGGCGCAGGCCCGTGGCCCACGCGTCGTACGCGGTCAGGCCCTCTTCGAGCGGCTTGACCTTGCGCAGCGCGCAGCACAGGTCGGGGTCGCGGTCGTGCAGCCGGGGGCCGTACTGCGCGTCCTGCTCGGCCACCGTCTGACGCGGGGTGAGCGTGATGACGTTGACGTCCATCACGGCGTCGACCGCGTCGCGGGTGCCGATGGTCTCCTCGAAGTGGTAGCCCGTGTCGAGGAAGACCACGTCCACGCCGGGGAGGACGCGCGAGGCCAGGTGGGCGACGACCGCGTCCTCCATGGAGGAGGTCACGGCGAACTTCCCGCCGAAGGTCTCGGCCGCCCAGCGCAGGATCTCCAGCGCGGAGGCGTCCTCCAGGTCCCGGCCCGCCTGCTCGGCCAGGGCCTTGAGCTCCGCGTCCTTGAGACCCGCGTCTTGAGTGGTGGTCATATCTCGTCCCCTCCAGCTGCTTCGGACCGGATACCGCGGGACAGCAGCCCGAGGTACTTCAGCTGGAAGGCTCGGTTGCAGGCCCTGCATTCCCACGCGCCGTGGCCCGTCTCGTGGGGAAACAGGTCCTCGTCGCCGCAGTACGGGCAGTAGAACGGTGCGGCGCGCTCGCTCACGAGAGGCTCTTCTCGTCCGCGCGGGCGACCCACGCCGCGAAGCGCTCGCCGTCCTCGCGCTGCTCCTCGTAACTCCTGACGACCCGCTCGACGTAGTCGGGCAGACCGGCCGAGGTGACCTTGAGGCCGCGGACCTTGCGGCCGAAGCCGGCCTCCAGGCCGAGGGCGCCGCCCAGGTGGACCTGGTAGCCCTCCACCTGGTTGCCGTCGTCGTCGAGGACCAGCTGGCCCTTGAGACCGATGTCCGCCACCTGGATACGGGCGCAGGAGTTCGGGCAGCCGTTGATGTTGATGGTGAGGGGCTCGGCGAAGTCCGGCAGGCGGCGCTCGAGTTCGTCGATCAGCGAGGCGCCGCGCGCCTTGGTCTCGACGATGGCCAGCTTGCAGAACTCGATGCCGGTGCAGGCCATCGTGCCGCGGCGGAACGGGGACGGCTTGACCCGCAGGTCCAGCGCCTCCAGCGCCTCGACCACCGAGTCGACCCGGTCGGCCTCGATGTCGAGCACGATCATCTTCTGCTCGGCGGTGGTGCGCAGCCGGCCGGAGCCGTGCTGCTCGGCGACGTCCGCGATCTTGGTCAGGGTGGCGCCGTCCACACGGCCGACCCGGGGCGCGAAGCCGACGTAGAACTTGCCGTCCCGCTGCTGGTGGACGCCCACGTGGTCGCGCCACTGACCGGTCGGCTGCTCGGGGGCGGGGCCGTCGGTCAGCTTGCGCTTCAGGTACTCGTCCTCCAGGACCTGGCGGAACTTGGCCGGGCCCCAGTCGGCTACGAGGAACTTCAGGCGGGCGCGGGTGCGCAGCCGCCGGTAGCCGTAGTCGCGGAAGATCGAGATGACGCCCTCGTAGACGTCCGGGACCTCGTCGAGCGAGACCCAGGTGCCCAGGCGCACGCCCAGCTTGGGGTTGGTGGAGAGACCGCCGCCGACCCAGACGTCGAAGCCCGGGCCGTGCTCGGGGTGGTTCACGCCGACGAAGGCGATGTCGTTGATCTCGTGCGCCACGTCGAGCAGCGGCGAGCCGGAGATCGCCGACTTGAACTTGCGGGGCAGGTTCGAGAAGTCCTTGTTGCCCACGATGCGGCGGTAGATCTCGTCGATGGCGGGCGTGCCGTCGATGATCTCGTCCTGGGCGATGCCGGCGACGGGCGAGCCGAGGATGACGCGGGGCGTGTCACCGCAGGCCTCGGTGGTGGACAGGCCGACGGCCTCCAGGCGGCGCCAGATCTCCGGGACGTCCTCGATCCGGATCCAGTGGTACTGCACGTTCTGGCGGTCGGTGAGGTCGGCGGTGCCGCGCGCGAACTCCTCGGAGATCTCGCCGATGACGCGGAGCTGCTCGGTGGTCAGCCGGCCGCCGTCGATGCGGACGCGCAGCATGAAGAACTCGTCGTCCAGCTCCTCCGGCTCCAGGATCGCGGTCTTGCCGCCGTCGATCCCGGGCTTGCGCTGGGTGTAGAGCCCCCACCAGCGCATGCGGCCGCGCAGGTCGTTGGGGTCGATCGAGTCGAAGCCGCGCTTGGAGTAGATCGTCTCAATGCGTGTCCGCACGTTGAGACCGTCGTCGTCCTTCTTGAACTGCTCGTTGCCGTTGAGGGGCGTGTGGTGTCCGACGGCCCACTGGCCCTCACCGCGGTGACGGCCGGTCTTGCGGCGCGCGGCGGCTGCGGGTGCGGCTGCGGGCGTTTCGGGGGTGGCGGCCATGGCGGTACGTCCTTCTTCGGCGGCTCAGGGCAAGGGCAGGGGAGGCGGATCGGCGGCAGCGGCCCCTGTCAGGTCTGCGACTCTGAGCGGGTGTGGCCGATTCCCGCGCCGTTGCCGGGGTTGCCGGCGGGCAGGGCGGGACATCGGCCTCAGGGGGCTAGCGGGTGATCGGCGCGTCCGCGGCGGCGGGGACGGCGACGACGTGCGGCGTGGCTGGTTCCGTCAGCGCGCCGGACAGATGGCGCTGGACATGCGGCCGAGGTCGACGTGCCGCCGACTCACCAAGGCAATTCCAGCTCCATTCATGGCGGAAGCGTGTCATGTGCCTCTTGGAGGAGTCCACTACTGTCCACGATCCGGACGAACTCGTCCCGTATCGTGGGATGACGTGACGGGCGTCACCCGCCGAAGCCGGCATCGCCGGGCCCGGGGCTCCGCCCCCGGACCCCGCGCCTCAGACGCCGGCGGGGCCGAAACGCAGGGGTCAGGCTCCGGGCCAGGGGCCCGGGGTCGGGATGTCCTCCGCCTCTTCCGTCTCCGTCTTGAACAGCTTGAAGCCGCGCCGCTCGTAGTTGCCCATCGCCGTCGGGCCGTCCTGGCTGCACGTGTGGAGCCAGACGCGGCGGGTCGGCTCGCGGTCCGGCCAGCGCTCCGCGAGGGACCACGCCCGGGCGGTGCCCACCGACAGCAGGTGCCCGCCGATGCGGCGGCCGCGGAAGTCCGGGAGGAGGCCGAAGTACATGATCTCCACCACACCGTCGTCCTGCGGGTCGAGCTCCACGTACCCCGCCGGCGTGCCGCGGTCGTACGCCACCCACGTCTCCACCCCCGGCCGGTCCAGCTGCTCCACCCACTGGGCGCGGGTCAGCGACAGCCGGTCCGTCCAGTGGATGTCACCGCCCACCGAGGCGTAGAGGAAGCGGCTGAACTCCGGGGAGGGGACCTCCGCCCGCGAGATCGTGATCTCGGGGCCCGGTACGGCCGCCGGGACGAGGTCCGACGGGGAGGTCATTTCCAGGGACCAGGTGGTGAGGGTGATCGTGCTCATGCCCTTCAGGGAACCACGCCGGGCCCCCCGCTCCCCAGGCGGGCCCTGATCACCGCGGGGGCGGTGGAGTGCGGGAGCAGCGCGGCCGGGTCCTCCGGGCGGATCAGCTCCACCTCCACGTCCTGCGCGAAGCGGTACGGCCGGTGGGTCAGCACGCCCGCGAGGTGGCGGCGTACGCGCGACAGCTCCGCGCGGACCGTCACCGTACGGGTCGGGTCCCCGAACAGTTCCGCGGACAGCTCCGCCGCCGAACGCCCCCGCGGGCTGTCCGCCAGCAGGAACAGCAGCTCCGCGTGGCGCGGGCTCAGCTCCTGCGACCAGCTCCCGGAGGACCCGTACACCGTCGCCGACCAGCATCCCGCCCGGCTCAGGTCCACGACGATCCGCGTCGCCGCCGCGCTCGAACGCTCCGGCGCGACCCGCAGCAGCCAGCCGCCGGGCAGCGGCTCCACCACGCACTCGCCGAGCCGGGGCACCCAGACCCGGCCCGGCCCGAAGGTCTTCGGCAGCGGGATCCGGTCCGTGGCGGCCAGCCCCGTCACCGCCGCCGGCCAGCCGTCCGGGTCCACGGCCAGCGCCTGCCCCGGCAGCCGGGCCAGCAGCGGGGCCGCCACCGTCCGCAGCCGCTCCAGCGACTCCAGGTGGCGGATCCGCAGCTCCCGCTCGGCGAGCCGGGCCACCGAGGTCACCCACGCCAGCGTCGCCGGGTGCATCGTGGCCAGCGGCCCGCTGACGTCGACCACGCCCAGCAGCCGTCCGTCCCGCGGGTCCCGTACGGGCGCGCCCGCGCAGGTCCAGTCGTGGTGGCTGGAGACGAAGTGCTCCGCCGAGAACACCTGCACCGGCCGGCGGGCCACGAGCGCGGTGCCCACCCCGTTGGTGCCGACCACGGCCTCGTCCCAGTCGGCGCCCACCGAGAAGCCGAGCCGGTCCGCCTTGCGCAGGATGGAGGAGTGGCCCTCCCGCCACAGCAGCCGCCCGTCGGCGTCCGCGACGACCATGATGTGCAGGGCCTCGTCCAGCGCGGGCAGCAGCCCCTCCCGCAGCACGGGCAGGACCTCCCGCAGCGGCGACCCGTGCCGCCGCTCCTCGGTCTCGGCGGCCGACAGCATCCGCGAGCGCGCGTCCCGGTCCGGGTGCACCCCGCCGGCCAGCATCCGCCGCCAGGACTCCGCGATCTCCGGTCGCGGCGCGGCCGGCGGCCGGTTCCCGGCCAGCGCGGCCGCCCGCACCCCCTTGAGCAGACGCGCCGCCGCCCGCGCGTCCATGGCCGAGATGCGTGCCACATCGACCGTGCTGCCTGTGGTGTCGGCCACCGGAACCTCCCCGTGCGAACAGGACGTACGACGCGAGCCGCCCGGGCGGGTGTGCGGGTTCCGCATCCGGCGGACCCCGGCGGACGGCTGCCGACTCAAAGGTTGCAACGGTATGCAACCCTCGCCAAGTCCCGGTCACCCGACCGAAACTGTCCGGACGCCGCCGAGCGGCGTGACAGCTCCTCCTCGGGGCTTCGGATCAGAGGTGGTGCCGAGTCGGCGCGGCGCCACCTCTGTACCGGTCGACGGGCCCGGATCCAGGCTCGGAGCGGTTTGGGGACCGCAGGGGAGCCCGACGGGGGCTCCTCCCTAGCCCGCGATCCGCGCCCGTTCCACCACCGCGCCGAGATCGAGGCTGTGCGGCAGCGTGCCGAAGGCCGCGCCCCAGTCGCCGCCCAGCCGGGAGGCGCAGAACGCGTCCGCGACCTCCGGCGGAGCCCAGCGCACCAGCAGCGATCCCTGCAGGACCAGCGCCATGCGCTCCACCACGCGCCGGGCCCGCGCCTCGATGCCCTCCAGGTCGGCGAGCTCCGTCAGCAGGTCCTTGATGGCCGAATCCAGCCGGTGGTCGGCGCCCCGCGCCTGTCCGACCTCCTGGAGGAACGCGTTCAGCGCCTGCGGCTCGCGCTGGAGGGCGCGCAGTACGTCCAGCGCCTGTACGTTGCCCGAGCCCTCCCAGATGGAGTTCAGCGGGGATTCGCGCAGCAGTCTCGGCAGCCCGGACTCCTCGACGTAGCCGTTGCCCCCCAGACATTCCAGGGCTTCCGCGACCATCGGCGTACAGCGCTTGGTCACCCAGTATTTGGCGGCGGGCACGGCCAGGCGCAGGAAGGCCTTCTCCTGCTCGGTCCCGGCGTCGTAGGCGGCCGCCAGGCGCAGGGTCAGCGTGGTGGCGGCCTCCGACTCCAGGGCCAGGTCGGCGAGCACGTTGCGCATCAGCGGCTGGTCGATGAGCGGTGCTCCGAAAGCAGAGCGGTGCTCCGCGTGGTGCGCGGCCTGCGTCAGCGCCTGCCGCATCAACGAGGCCGAGCCGATGACGCAGTCCAGCCGGGTCGCGGCGACCATCTCGATGATCGTCCGAACCCCCCGGCCCTCCTCGCCGACCCGCCGCGCCCAGGTCCCGTCGAACTCCACCTCGCTCGACGCGTTCGACTTGTTGCCCAGCTTGTCCTTCAGCCGCTGGATGGCGAAGACGTTGCGCGTGCCGTCCGGCAGCACCCGCGGCACCAGGAAGCAGGTCAGCCCGCCCGGAGCCTGCGCCAGCACCAGGAACCCGTCGCACATCGGCGCCGAACAGAACCACTTGTGCCCGGTCAGCAGGTACTCGCCGGACGTGTCCAGTGGCGTCGCGGCCGTCGTGTTGGCCCGTACGTCGCTGCCGCCCTGCTTCTCCGTCATCCCCATGCCGAAGAGCACGCCGGCCTTCTGCGCGGCCGGCCGCAGCCCCTCCTCGTACACGTGCGAGGTCAGCCGCGGCTCCCATTCGGCGGCGAGCGCCGGATCGGCCCGCAGCGCCGGCACGGCGGCGTGCGTCATCGAGACCGGGCAGCCGTGCCCCGCCTCGGCCTGCGACCACAGGAAGAACCCGGCGGCGCGGCGCAGGTGCCCGGCCGGCCGCCCCCAGGCGTCCGTGAGCCCGGAGGTCACGGCGTGCCCGAGCAGCCGGTGCCAGGCCGGGTGGAACTCCACCTCGTCGATCCGGTTCCCGTACCGGTCGTGCGTCCGCAGTTTCGGCGGGTTCTCGTTCGCCTGCACGCCCCATTCCTGGGCCTGCGAGGATCCCGCCGCCCGCCCGAGGGCGGTGAGCTCCTCCCGTACCTCACCGAGGAGTTCGGGCTCCGCGGACGCGAGGTGGCGTTCCACGCCCTCCGTGAGGGCCCGATCGCCGCCGTAGACGTCGTAGCCCACCAGAGGCGGGGCCTGGTTGCTGACTGTGTGGGTGGTGGCTGCCATGCGGATACCGTAAGGACGTGCAGCCAGCAAAAGAAACACCCGAGCGGATCCCGGGACCCCCAGGACGGCTCCACCGGGCCCGCGCCCTCTACCGCAACGTCTCGAAGCGGAAGATGGGCTGGCTGCTCCTGAAGGACACCGTCAACTCGTGCATCGAGTACCGCATCCTCGGTCTGGCCGCCGAGGCGGCGTTCTTCACGCTGCTCTCGCTGCCCCCGCTCTTCCTCGGCCTGCTGGGCCTGCTCGGCTACGTGGACGGCTGGACCGGCAAGACAACGGTGGCCAGCATCGAGGAGAACATCCTGGGCGCGGTCGGCACGGTGCTGTCCGACCGCGGCGTCAACGACATCGCCAAACCGATGCTCGACGACGTGACGGGACGCGGACGCCCCGACCTCATCTCGCTCGGCTTCGCCTTCGCCCTGTGGTCGGGCTCCCGCGCGGTGAACGTCTTCATCGACACCATCACCGTGATGTACGGGCTCGACGGGCAGCGCGGCATCGTCAAGACCCGGCTGCTGGCCTTCGTGCTCTACGTCATCGCGCTGGTGATCGGCGCGATCGTGCTGCCGCTGATGGTGGTCGGGCCGGACGCGGTGATCGAGCTGGTCCCCTGGGGCACCAGCGTGATCGCGGTGCTGTACTGGCCGACCGTCACCCTGCTGTCCATCGTCTTCCTGACGACGCTCTACCACGTCTCCGTACCGGTGCGTTCGCCGTGGATCGAGGACGTGCCGGGGGCGCTGGTGGCGCTCGCCATGTGGGTCCTGGGCTCGTTCCTGCTGCGCATCTACCTCACCAACACCGTGGAGGGGCCGACGATCTACGGATCGCTGGCGGCGCCGGTGGCGGTGCTGCTGTGGATCGGCATCTCGGCCTTCGCGGTGCTGGTCGGCGCGGCCGTCAACGCCGCCATCGACCGCGTCTGGCCGTCCGTGGCGACGGCGGCGGCGCGCGAGGCCAACGAGCGGGCCCGGGAGCTGGAGGCCGCGCAGCTGATCGCGCGGGCCGCGGCCTGGCGGGCCTTGGCCGAGGGCGAGTCGGAGGACGACGAGGACGGCGGGATGCCGTCGGAGTTCCCGGAGCGGTGGTCGAAGTTCCTGCCGCCCGAGGACTACTCCTCGCGGCTGCGCAAACACTGACCGACAGCCGGCAGGGCCGCGGATCCTCGCCCTACGCTGGAGGGATGTACGAGGAAGCGCCGTCGGCGGCCGTACCCGGGGCCGTGCTGTGGCGGGCGCGGGGCAGCGGCCGGATGGTGCTGCCCGACGGGTGCATGGACCTGCTGTGGGTCGACGGGCGGCTGCTGGTGGCCGGGCCCGACACCGGGCCGCACCCCGCCGCGGAGGTCCCGGGCGGCGCCTTCGCCGGGATCCGGCTGGCGCCCGGCACCGCGCCCGCGCTGCTCGGCGTACCCGCCCGCGCCCTGCGGGACCGCCGCGTCGAGCTCGCCGAGCTGTGGCCGGCGCGGGAGGTACGGCGCCTCACGGGGCGCGTGGCGGCGTACGGCGACCCGCGCGCCGGACTGGAGGCGCTGACCGCGCACCGGGCGGCCGAGGCCGCGCCGCCCGACCCGCTGGCCGCGGAGGTCGCCGCACGGCTCCGGGCGGGAGAGGCGGTCGCCGGCATCGCCGCGGCCGTCGGCCTGGGGGAGCGGCAGCTGCGCCGGCGCTCCCTGGACGCCTTCGGGTACGGGCCGCGGACGCTCGGCCGGATCCTGCGGCTGCGCCGCGCCCTGGCGCTGGCCGACGCGGGCACGCCGTACGCCGAGGTGGCCTGCGCCGCCGGATACGCCGACCAGGCGCACCTCGCCCGCGAGGTGCGCGCGCTGGCCGGGACCACGCTGACCGCCTACGCCGCGGGCTCCGACGGGGCGAAGAGGGAGACGCCGCAGCCGTCCGGGTCGAGCACGACGGCGTAGCGCTGCCCCCAGAAGGCGTCCCAGGGCTTCAGGTGGCCCGGGTACCCGGCCGCGGTCAGCTCCGCGTAGAGGGAGTCCACCTCGGCGGGGGAGTCGCACAGGAAGGCCAGGTCCCGGCGGCCGTCGCCGGTGGGGCGGGTCCAGGACGGGTCGAAGGACCGGACGGTCTCCTCGGTGTCCCATCCGATCCGCAGGCCGCCGGGCAGCGAGGCCTCCACGTGCGGCAGGCCGTCGGCCTCGGCCGGGACGTCCAACCCGAGGCGGCGGTAGAAGGCGAGCGAGGCGGCCATGTCGGAGACGACCAGGCCGATCATGTCGAGTCGTGGAGTCATGACGGCAGGCTAGGCAGGCCGGGTGGCGCGCGTCTTGAACGAAACGGACACCGTTGCGGCGGCCCCCGGCCGTCGCGGAGTTGTTCCACGAGAGAAAGCCGCGAAAAAAGAAGTGGCCCCGCCGGGCGGGATCTTGTTACGGTGGGGTCCGTTCCCGCCGAGCCGGTGGAGGACGTCGGCAACGTGCATGACCCGGAGGTGAGTTCATTGATGACTGTCGTTGCGCAGGGCGCTGCCCGCACTCAGAAGACCATCAATGTCACTTCTGTGGTCTCCGGCTGACCTCACACCTCTTCGCGCGCCGCCACCGAGCGAGCGCACGCGGCCGGGGCCACCCTGTGAAGGGTTCCCCTTGTCTTTCTCGTCTTTCCCCGCTTCTTCCTCGGCTTCTTCCGCCGTGGCCTCCTCTTCTCCGCAGGCCTCGCGCTCGCACGCCCTCGCCCCCTTCGGCTGGGACGAGGCGTGGGCGGCGGAGTTCACCCCCTACGCCGAACAGGGCCTCGTGGCCGGCCGGGTCGTACGCGTCGACCGCGGTCAGTGCGACGTCATGACCGCGGACGGCATCGTCCGCGCCGACACCGCCTTCGTCACCCCGCACGACCCCATGCGGGTCATCTGCACCGGTGACTGGGCCGCCGTCGAGGCCGTCGGCAGCCCGCGTTACGTGAAGGCGTACCTGCCGCGCCGGACCGCCTTCGTCCGGTCCACTTCCTCGCAGCGGTCCGAGGGGCAGATCCTCGCCGCCAACGTCGACCACGCGATCATCGCCGTATCCCTCGCCGTCGAACTGGACCTGGGGCGCATCGAGCGCTTCCTGGCCCTGGCCTGGGAGTCCGGTGCACAGCCGCTGGTCGTCCTCACCAAGGCGGACCTCGTCCCGGACCCGGTGACGCTCGGCCACCTGGTCGAGGACGTCGAGTCCACCGCGCCGGGCGTCCAGGTGCTGACCGTCTCCTCCGTCACCGGAGAGGGCACGGACGTCCTCGCCGCCGTCGTCGCGGGCGGCACCAGCGTGCTGCTCGGCGTCTCCGGCGCCGGCAAGTCCACCCTGGCCAACGCGCTGCTCGGCGCGGAGGTCATGGAGGTCCAGGAGGCCCGAGAGGTCGACGGCAAGGGCCGCCACACCACCACGACCCGCAACCTGCTCGCCCTGCCGGGCGGCGGCGTACTGATCGACACGCCGGGGCTGCGCGGCGTCGGGCTCTGGGACGCCGAGACCGGCGTCGGCCAGGTGTTCTCGGAGATCGAGGAGTACGCGGAGCACTGCCGCTTCCACGACTGCGCCCACGAGGCGGAGCCGGGGTGCGCGGTGCTGGCCGCGCTGGACTCGGGGGAGCTGGCGGAGCGCCGCCTGGACAGCTACCGCAAGCTGCTGCGGGAGAACCAGCGGATCGTGGCCAAGACGGACGCCCGGCTGCGGTCGGAGATCCGCCGTGACTGGCGCCTCAAGTCGGCGGAGGGCCGCGCCAACTACGCGGCCAAGCGCGGCGCCCGCTCCTGACCCGCGCCGCCCCTCGCCGCCTCGCGGAGCCCTGCGGAGCCCCCACCAGGGGGTCCGCGGGGCTCCCGGCGCTCCGCCCCGCGGGCCCCGCGCCCGGGTCCTGCCGCGACGCACCGGCACAGCGGTTGATTTTCGGCCACTCTGCCTGCGCGGCGAGCTCGGCTCCGGCGCCGGCGGCAGCTGGGCAAATCGGGACCCTCGTCGCCCTTTCGGGCAGGTGAGAAGGGGTGCGACGAACCGCTCGACCTGTGGTCGAGGTGCGTGTCGCAGAGCTGCCCCCGGCCAATCGGCAGACGGCTCCGCCCCACTCAACTCTGTTTCCGGCATGCGTGGTTCCGCCCCGAGCGAGGCATGGAGGGGGCGCGCCCGTCCCCCGTACGGGCGGCTCGGGGGAGGGGGCCGGGGGGTCGGCGAGGGGGTGTCGGATGGCGCCCGACGGCGACCGTACGGATCACGCCGTCTCTGGCCGGCAGCCGCCGATTCCTGCTGTGCGACTGTTAAGTTGATCACGACTTATGTGACGCAGGGGGAACCGAAAATGGCGCCGCACGCATTCCGCCAAGATGGCATGACTTCTTCACCCGGCATTCATTTCTGTTGTGTCTCGCCGGAGTTCCAGGTGTGATCGCAGGCCCAATCGGCTGCTTCCCTGGCTAAGCCTTCCGATCGCCTGAACCGGTACGGGACTCCCCGTGCCCTCCGATCGGCATGTCCGCTGCCCGCCCGGCCCGACGCCCCTCGCGCGTCGGCCGCGGCGGATATGTACGCACGCAACGCCCGCCGCTGAGCCACGCCCTGATTCAGGCCACTGCCGCCCGAGTCGGGGCCGTGCCGGCCCGCGGCTTCCACCGGAAAGGTCCACTCTCATGGATACGGCGGTCCTGCCGCACCTCCGCCATCGGCTGCTCGAAGACCTGTTCACCGAGCAGGTCCGCCGCAGCCCCGACGCCCTCGCCGTGATCGACGGCGACACCCGGCTGACCTACGCCGAACTGCACGAGCGCGCGGCCCTGTTGGCGGCCGGCCTCGCCGCCCGCGGCGTGGTCCGCGAGACCCTGGTCGCCATGGCCTTCCCGCGGTCGGCGGAGGCCGTCGTGTGCACCATGGCCATCGTCCTCGCCGGGGGCGCCTACCTGCCCGTCAACCCCGGGTTCCCCGGCGAGCGCCTGCGCATGATGCTGGAGGACTGCGGGGCCGACCTGCTGGTGTGCGCGCCCGGCCTGGAGGACGCGCTGGCCCCGGCGGTCCCGCAGGGGATGCGGATCGTCACGCCGGAGGAGCTGGTCGCCGAGGGCCGGCTGGCCGGCCGCGCCGCGCCGGCCGTCGCCGCGCCGCGGCCGCAGGACCGTTCCCCGCTGGCGTACGTGATGTTCACGTCCGGATCCACCGGCCGCCCCAAGGGGGTGCTGGTGGAACAGTCCGGCATCGTCCGGCTGGTCAAGGACAGCGACTTCTACCGTTTCACCCCCCAGGACCGGCTGCTGCTGACCGGGGCCCTGGAGTTCGACGCCGCGACCTTCGAGATCTGGGGCTGCCTCCTCAACGGGGCGACGCTGTGCGTGGCGGACACCGAGACACTGCTCGTGGCCTCCGCCCTGAAGGAGAGCCTCCGCGAGCACGCGGTCTCCGTGATGTGGATGACCGCGCCGCTCTTCAACCAGACGGTGGACACCGATCCCGAGGTCTTCGCCGGCCTGGGCGCCGTCCTCGTCGGCGGCGACGTGCTCTCCGTACGGCACGTGCGCGCCCTGCAGGCCGCGCATCCGGGCCTGCGGATCATCAACGGCTACGGCCCCACCGAGAACACCACCTTCACCACCACCCACGAGGTCGGGACCGACGAGCCCGGCGCCTTCCCGATCGGCCGGCCCGTCGCGGGCACCACCGTCCTCGTCCTCGACGAGTCCGGCGCCCCCGTGCCGCCGGGTGCGCAGGGCGAGCTCTACACCGGCGGGTCCGGGCTGGCCCGCGGCTACCTGGGCAGCCCCGAACTCACGGCGCAGCGGTTCGTCACCATCGGCGGCGAGCGCTACTACCGCACCGGCGACCGCGTCAGCACCGACGCGCAGGGCCTGCTGCACTTCCACGGCCGCGTCGACGACCAGGTCAAGATCCGCGGCCACCGCGTGGAGGTCAAGGAGGTCGAGGCGGTCCTGCTGGGCTGCCCCGGCGTCCGGGACGCCTGCGTGAGCGTCGCCGTCGACGAGGGCGGCAAGCACCTCCTGGGGCATGTCGTCCTCGCGGACGGCGCCACCGCGGCCGGTGTGGGCGAGGAGCTCGCCGCCCGCCTGCCCGAGTACCTGCGGCCCGACCACCTCGTGGTCATGGACCGGCTGCCGCTCAACGCCAACGGCAAGGTGGACAAGGCCGCGCTCCCGGCGCCCGCCCCGGCCGGCCCCGCCACCGGCCCCGACGGCGCGGCCCTCGCGGGCCTGCCCTCGGGCATGCGCCCCCTCGCCGTGCTGTGGGACACCGTGCTGCGCCTGAACGGACGGGCGCTCACCCCGCAGGACGACTTCTTCGCCCTCGGCGGCAACTCCCTCTCCGCCGGTGCGCTCATCGGCCGGCTCGCGGCCCGGGACGGCATCCGGCTCCCCTTCCGCGAGGTGTTCGAACACCGCACGCTCGCCGCGATGACGGAGGCCGTCGGCCGGTACGCCGCCGCACCCGCCACCGCGCCCGGCCCGGCCTGGCCGCCCGCCCACGTACCCGAGGGAACGCCCACCGTGCTGCACCCGCAGCAGCACGGCATGCACACCCACGCGCAGGTCGCCCCGGCCTCGGTCGCCTACAACGTCCCGCTGCGGGTGGACCTCGACGGTCGGCTCACCCCCGCGGAGGTCCGGTCCGCGCTCACCGAGCTCGTACGGCGGCACGACGCCCTGCGCACCCGGTTCCGCACCACCGCGGACGGGGTCCGCCAAGAGGTCCGGCCGGCCGGGCCGGTCCACCTCACGGAGTCCGACCTCGCCGCCCATCCCGACGACGCCCGGGTCCTGGCCGACTTCGTACGCCCCTTCGACCTGGGCACGGCGCCCCTGCTGCGGGCCCTGCTGGTCCGCGTCGACGACACCCGGCACCGGCTCTACCTCGACGTCCACCACATCGTCTTCGACGGGGTCTCCCTGCGCGTCCTCGCCGAGGAGCTCACCGAGCTGCTCTCGGGCGGACCGCTGGCCGAGCCCAAGTGGGGCTACGCCGAGGCCTCCCGGTGGTTCGCCGACCGGCTGGCCGACGGCTCGCAGGCGGCGGACGAGCGCTACTGGCTCGGCGTGCTCGCCGACCCGCCCCGCCTGGAACTGCCCACCGACCACCCCCGCCCGCCCGTGCGCGCGGAGGCCGGTGCCGTGGAGCGGCTGCCCCTGACCCCGGAGCGGGCCGAGGCCGTCGCCCGGATCGCCGCCGACTCGTCCACCACCCCGTACGCGGTGCTGCTGACCGCCTACACCGCCGCGCTGATGCGGCTGTCCGGACAGCGCGACGTGGTGTGCGGCAGCCCCCTGAGCGGCCGGATCCTCCCCGAGGTCGAGCAGGTGGTCGGCATGTTCGTCAACACCGCGGCCCTGCGGCTGACCGTGCCCGAAACGGCCACCCTCGCCGACCTGCTGGCCGTGGCCCACGTCCGCCACCAGGAGGCCCTGGAGCACCAGTCGTTCCCCTTCGACCAGGTCGTCGCCGGGCTCCGGCCGGAACGGGACACCTCCCGGCTCCCGCTGGTCGACGCCTTCTTCGCCCTGCAGAACATCGACTTCCACACCGTCGCCCGGGAGGGCGTACGGGCCGACGTGCACCTGCTGCACACCGGCACGTGCCGGTTCGACCTGAACCTCCAGGCGTTCCAGCGGCCCGAGGGCATCGTGCTCGAACTCGAGTACAGCACCGCCCTGTTCGCCGCGTCATCCGCGCAGTACCTGCTCGACAGTGTGGCCGGGCTCATCGACGACCTCGACCGCTCGCCGCACGCCCCGCTGTCCGGCCGGGTGGAGCCACCCACGACGGATACCTCCGCCCACGCCGACTTCACCTTCTAGAAGGACCTCGAATGACCAGCGCACTTCAGGCCCAGCAAGCACTCCTCGCCCACCCCGCGCAGCAGGAGTACTGGGAGACCCGCAGACAGAACTGGACGGAGCCGGTCCAGGTCATCCGCGACCACCTGCGCCCCGGCGCGGGCGAGCCCCGGACGGCCGCCGTCACCCTCGACGCCGCCACCGTCGCCGCGGTGGACCGCATCACCTCCGGCGACGCCGTCCTGCTGCGCACCGTCGCCGCCACGGCCCTGTCCCTCCTGGTGGCCCGCACCACCGACCGGGACGACGTGGTCGTCTTCGTGCCCGCGCCGCCCGCCCCGGCCGCGGCCCCCGGCGCCGTACGCAACCGCGCCCTCCCGCTCGACGTCCGCCTCCCGGCCGGCGCCGAGGCCAAGGACCTGCTCCGTGCCGTCCGCGCCGCCTACCTGGAGGCCGCCGGGAACCTCGACGTGCCCGTCGCGCACATCCTGGAGCGCGGCGACAGCCTTCCCACGGACTTCATGGTCGCCGTGGACGGGGACCTCGGCCCCGAGGACGCCGAACGGGCCGGCACCCCCCTGCTGTTCACGCTCACCACCGGTACGGACGGGGCCCGCGTCGGCCTGCGCTACGACCCCGTCCTCTTCACCGACGAGACCGCCGGCCGGCTGCTGGACACGTACCGCACGCTGCTGCACACCCTCACCACGGCCCCCGCGACGCCCACCGACGAGCTGCGCGCGCCCTCCGCCGACGACCTCGCCCTCATCGCCGGGTTCAACGACACCGACGCGCCCTTCCCCGAGGACCGGCTGCTGCACTCCTTCCTGGAGCAGGGCGCCCGCGAGCACGGCGAGCGCATCGCCGTCGCCGACGGCGCGGGCACCACGTACGCCCGGCTCAACGCCGACGCCAACCGGCTGGCCCGGACGCTGCGCGAGCGCGGAGTCGGCGCCGGCAGCATCGTCGGGGTCTGCGTGCCCCGCTCCGCGGCCATGCTCACCGCCATCTACGCCGTGCTCAAGGCGGGCGGCGCCTACCTGCCGATCGACCCCACCCTGCCGGACAACCGCATCCAGTACCTGCTGGACCACAGCGGCACCGGCCTGGTGCTGGCCACCGCCGACACCGCGGGCGTCCTCGGCGACCGGCCCGTCCTCGACGTCACGGACCCGGCGAACCTGGCCGCGGACGACACCGACCTCGACCCCGTCACCGGCCCCGGCGACGCCTGCTACGTGATCTACACCTCGGGTTCGACCGGCAAGCCCAAGGGCGTCGTCGTCGAACACCGCGCCATCGTCAACCGGCTGTGGTGGATGCAGCGCGGCTACCCCCTGGGGCCGGACGACATCATCCTGCACAAGACGCCGTTCACCTTCGACGTGTCGGTGTGGGAGATCTTCTGGTGGTCCCTGGCGGGCGCGGCCGTCGCCACCCTGCCCAACGGCGCGGAGCGGGACCCCGCGCGCATCGCGGACCGGATCGCCGAGAGCCGGGCCACCACCATGCACTTCGTCCCCAGCATGCTGCACGCCTTCCTCACCTACACCCAGGCGTCGGGCACCTCCGGCAGCCTCGCCACGCTGCGCCGGGTCTTCGCCAGCGGCGAGGCGCTCGCCGCCGCCCACGTGGAGCTGTTCCACACCGCCCTCCCGCAGACCCTGCTGGCCAACCTCTACGGACCCACCGAGGCGGCCGTCGACGTCAGCTGGTTCAACTGCGACAGCCTCGACTCCACCCGCTCGGTGCCCATCGGCCGCCCCATCGACAACATCCGGCTGATCGTCCGCACCCGGGACGGGCGCATCGCACCGCTGGGCGTCCCCGGCGAACTGTGCATCTCCGGCGTCGGCCTGGCCCGCGGCTACCTGCACGCCCCCGAACTGACGGCGGACCGGTTCGTGACCGGCCCCGAGGGCTTCGGCCGCATCTACCGCACCGGTGACCTGGCGCGCTGGCTGCCCGGCGGCATCCTGGAGTACCTCGGCCGGCTCGACACCCAGGTGAAGATCCGCGGCTACCGGATCGAACTCGGCGAGATCGAACACCTGGCGAGCGGCGCCCCCGGCGTCACCGAGTGCGCCGTGACCGCCGTGGAGGGCGACCGCGGCGAGAAGGCCCTGTGCGCCTACGTCGTCGCGGGCCCGGACTTCGACGAAGCCGCCCTGCGCGCCGCGCTCGCCGCCGAACTGCCCTCGTACATGGTGCCGCAGTTCTTCGTCACCGTCCCCGCCATCCCGACCAACCACAACGGCAAGCGCGACGTCTCCGCCCTGCCCAGGCCCCGGCAGCAGGACGACACCGCCCGGGAGTTCACCGAGCCGGCCACCGAGGTCGAACGGCTGCTCGCCGCGATCTGGAGCGACGCCCTCGGGGTGACCCGGGTCGGCGCCCGCGACAGCTTCTTCGCGCTGGGCGGTGACTCCATCCTCGCCATCCGGGTGGTGGCCGCACTGCGCCAGGCCGGGTACGAGGTGTCGGTCGGCGAGGTCTTCGCCCATCAGGTGCTGTCCGACCTGGCCGCCGTGGTCCGCCCCGCCGAGCCCGCCGCCGCGGACGCGACCGCCGCACCCGTCGATGCCGAAACGGTCCGCGCGTGGCCGGCCTCCGCCCTCCAGCAGGGCATGATCTACCACAGCAGCCTCGAACCGGACGTCCCCGTCTACCACGACATCTTCCGCTACCACGTGGACGTGCCGCGCGTCGACGAGTCCGAACTCCTCGCCGCCTGGAGTGACTTGGCGCAGCGGCACCCCGTCCTGCGGGCCCGCTTCGACCTGGAGTCCTTCGACCGGCCGCACATGGTCGTCGAGGACACCCCGAACCCGCCCGCCGAGGTCGTGGACCTGCGCGCCGAGGCCGATCCGCTCGCCGCCGTCGCCGCCTGGGCCGAGGCCGAGAAGGGCCGCCCCGTCGACCCGGCCGGCCCGGGTCCCGCGTACCGCGCACGGTTCTTCCTGACCGGCACCGACCGCGTCGTCTTCGGGCTGAGCTTCCACCACGCCATCCTCGACGGCTGGAGCGTCGCCTCCCTGGTGGAGGAGTGGGTACGCGGCTACGGCGACCGGCTGGCCGGACGCACCACCGCCGCGGCCCCCGTACCCGCCCTGCAGAGCCGCTACGCCGAACTGGAGGACGCCGCCGAACGCGACCCGGCACAGCGGGAGTTCTGGACCACCGAACTGGCCGGCAGCCAGCTCACGGAGGTCCCGAGGCTGGGCGGGGGCGCCCGCGGACAGCAGTCGGCCGCCGAAGTCGTCGTCAGCGCCCGCCCGCTCGACGAGGCCCTGCTCGCCGCGCTGCGCGAGCGCGCCACCCAGTGGTCGGTGCCCCTCAAGAGCGTGTTCCTCGCGGCCCACCTGCGCGTGCAGTCCCTGATCGCCAACCAGTACGACGTCACCACCGGCCTCGTCGCGAACGGCCGCCCCGAGGTGGAGGACGCCGAACACGCCCTGGGCATGTTCCTCAACACCCTGCCCTTCCGGCTGCGCCTGGACCCCGAGCAGAGCTGGAAGTGGCTGGCCGAGCGCTGCTTCGAGCTGGAACAGCGGGTCCAGCCGCACCGCTGGTACCCGCTGCCCGCCATCCAGAAGCTGCACGGCGGCCCCGCCTTCGACGTGCTCTTCAACTTCACCAACTTCCACGTGCACCAGAGGGACGCGGCGCACGCGCCGGACGCACGGGACCGGGAGCCGGCCGTCGTCTCGGTGGACTACTTCGAGCAGACCAACGCCCCGCTCGTGGTCTACGTCGGGGCCAACGCCTACGAAGGTGGCTGGGAGTACCGCATCGGCTACGACCCCGGCCAGTTCGCCGCCGAGCAGATCGACCGCTACCTCGGCTACTACCTGGGCTGCTTCCAGGCCCTCGCGGCCGGCGGCGACACCGCCTGGGCGGACACCGTTCCGCTGTCCGAGGCCGAGCGGGCCGAGCTGCTGCCCGCCCCGGCCCGCCCGGCGACGCCCGAACTGGAAGGCCACCGCACCCTGGTGGACCGGTTCGAGGCCATGGCCGGCAAGCACCCCGACGCCACCGCCGTCACCTGCGACGGCCGCAGCTTGACGTACCGGGAACTGGACCGCCGGGCCAACGCCCTCGCCCACCACTTCGCCGAGCGCGGCGTCCGCCCCGGCGACCTCGTCGCCCTCGCCCTCGACCGCGACCTGGAAATGGTCCTCTCGATCCTGGCCACCCTCAAGGCCGGCGCCGTCTACGTGCCCATCGACCCCGGCTACCCCGAGGACCGCATCCGTACGACCGTCGAGGACGCCGACGTCCGGCTGGTCGTCGCCACCCCCGAGGTGTGCGGTCTCTTCCCGGAGCGCACCACGATCGACGGCACCGCCGACGCGCTTGCCGCACTCGTCGGCGACGGCACCGACCAGGGCCCCGGACACACCCTGACCGCGCAGTCCCCGGCCTACGTCATCTACACCTCCGGCTCCACCGGCCGCCCCAAGGGCGTACTGGTCACCCACGGCAACGTGCTGCGCCTGTTCGGCGCGACCGAGCACTGGTACGGGTTCGGGGCGGACGACACCTGGTCGCTGTTCCACTCCTTCGCCTTCGACTTCTCGGTGTGGGAGCTGTGGGGCGCGCTGCTGTACGGCGGCCGCCTCGTCGTGGTCCCGTACTGGGTGAGCCGCTCGGTGGAGGACTTCGCCGACCTGCTCGTCACCGAGGGCGTGACCGTCCTCAACCAGACGCCTTCCGCGTTCGCCCAGGTCAAGCACGCGATCATGGCGCGGGCCGGGCGGGAGGACATCCGCCTGCGACACGTCGTCTTCGGCGGCGAGGCCCTGGACTTCGCCTCGCTCACCGACTGGTTCGCCCACTTCGGCGACTCCCGGCCGCAGTTGGTCAACATGTACGGCATCACCGAGACCACCGTGCACGTCACCTACCGCCCGGTGACCGCGGCCGACACCACCGCCCCGGGCAGCATGATCGGCGAGCCCATCCCCGACCTCGGCATGTACCTGCTGGACGCCGCCGGCCGCCCGGTCCCCGTGGGCACCACCGGCGAACTCGTCGTGACCGGCGCCGGAGTGGCCCTCGGCTACCTCGGCCGGCCCGAGGAGAACGCCAAGCGGTTCGTCGAACTGGACCTCGGCCACGGCCCCGTCCGCGCCTACCGCTCCGGCGACCTGGCCCGCCGGATGCCGGGCGGCGAGGTCGAGTACCTCGGCCGCGGCGACGCGCAGGTCAAGATCCAGGGCTACCGCATCGAGACGGGCGACATCGAGGCCGCGCTGACCTCCCACCCGGGCGTCGACTCCGCCCTGGTGCTGGCCTTCACCCGGCGCACCGGGGGCAAGGCCCTGGCCGGGTACCACGTGCCCGCGTCCGGCGCCTCCGTCGACCCCGCGGAGCTGCGCGCCCACCTCGCCGACCGGCTGCCCGGGTACATGGTGCCCAGCTTCCTGATCGAGGTGGAGCAGTGGCCCCTGACCATCAACGGCAAGACCGACCGGCGGGCCCTGCCCGATCCGGAGGAACACCTGGCCGCGACCGCCCACGCGTACGCCGCCCCGCGGGACGACGCGGAAGCCCGGCTGGCCGCCGTCTGGCAGGAGGTCCTGGGCGTGCCCCGGGTCGGTGTCGACGACACCTACCACGGCCTCGGCGGTGACTCCCTACAGGGCATCCGGCTGGTCGGCGCCCTGCGCAGGGCGGGCTTCGAGGTGGCGCTGAACGACCTGTTCCGGGTCCAGACCATCCGCGCCCTCAGCGACCAGGGCCTCATCGGCCGGGCCGCCGCGTCCAGCGCCGACACGGCCCCCAGCCGTCCCTTCGACCTGCTCCCCGAGGAGGACCGGGACACGGTCCCGGCCGGGGTGACGGACGCCTACCCGGCCACCCGGCTCCAGCTGGGCATGATCTACCACACGGAGACCGACCCCGCCCAGGCCGTCTTCCACGACCTGATCCGCTACCGCATCGACCTCCCCTTCGACCAGGCGGTGCTCCAGGACCTGCTGGCCGCCATGGTCGACGAGCACGAGATCCTCAAGACCTCCTTCGCGCTCACCGGATACAGCGTGCCCCTGCAGCTCGTACACGCCCGGGGACAGGTCAACCTCACCGTCCACGACCTCGCGCACCTGGGCACCTCCGCCCGCGACGCCGCCGTCGACGCCTGGTTCGAAGCGGAGAAGAGCACCGGCTTCGTGTGGAGCGCGCCCACGCAGATGCGCTTCTTCGTGCACCGGGCGTCCGCGGACTCCTTCCACCTGTCGGTCAGCTTCCACCACGCCGTCATCGACGGCTGGAGCTTCTCCGGGCTGATGGCCCGGCTGCTGGAGGACTACCGCCGGGTGCTCGCCGGACAGCCGCGCACCGCGCCGGCGCCCGCGCCGCTCGCCTACCGCGACTACGTGGCCCTGGAGCTCGCCGCCCAGCACGACAGCGCCGCCCGCGCCTACTGGACCGGCCTCCTGGAGGGCGCCGCCTACACCAAGCTGCCGCGCCTGCCCGAACCCGGCGTCCGCTGGGCGGAGGCCGAGCTGCTGCTCGACGAGTCGCGCTACGCGCAGCTGTCCGAGCTCGCCGCCCGCCACCAGGTGTCCGTCAAGGACGTCTGCCTGGCCGCCCACTTCCGGGCCCTGTCGCTCATCACCGGCACCGACGACGTCACCACCGGCGTCTTCGGCCACGGCCGGCCCGAGCACATGGACGCCGAGCGCATGGTGGGTCTGTTCCTGAACATCGTGCCCCTGCGCGCCCGGACCGGGGGCTCCTGGCCGGAGCTCCTCGCCGACGTCAACCGCGTCGGGCACGAGCACCTGCCGCACCGGCGCTACGCGTACGCCTCCATCCAGCAGGCCATGGGCGGCCGCCGCCTGGTGGAGACGGCGTTCAACTTCGTCAACTTCAGCGCCTACGCCGACCAGCTCGGCGCGGACGGCGGAGCGGTCATCGGCGACCTGAAGTGGTTCGAGCACTCGGACTTCGCCCTGCTGGTCACCTTCAACGCCGACCTGTTCACGCGCCGGATGCGGGTCAACTTCAACGCCGCGGCCTCCGTTCTCGGCCGGGCGGCGGTCCGGGACGTCGCCGAGGTCTACGAGGCGGTCCTCGCGGAACTGCTCGGCGACGAGGCGGCCGGCAGCCGCACCGCGGGCCCGCTCGCGCGGCTGCCCCGCCCCGCGCACGCGGCCCCCGACGGCTACGACCGCGGCAACGCGGCGCTGCCGGACCGGGTCGAGGGCGTGGAGCGCATCGACCCGGCGGCGCTGGACGCGCTCGTCAGCCGGATCTGCGGGGAGCCGGACGCCGCCGTCGCGCTGGACTCGCTGACCGCGCTGCGGCTGGCCACGGCCGTGCGCGACACCTTCGGCGTCAGCGTGCCGCTGCGCCTGCTGCTCGACGGCGGCGTCGCCGTCCTGGGCCGGTGAGACCGGTGAAGGACACGACGATGCGTGCGACGTTCTCGACGATCCTGCTGAGCTCGCTCGGCTCCACGGTGCTGTGGCTGCTCCTGGTACCCAGCTTCGCGGCCCAGACCCACTCCGACTCGCTCGTGGGGCTGCTGGGCATGGAGCGCCAGGTGCTGGGCGTGGTGGGCGCCCTGCTGGTCGGCGTATGGGCCGACCGCGGGCTGATCCACCGCAAGTTCGCCCTGCTGCAAGGCCTCCAGCTGGTCCTGGCGGTCGTGTTCCTGCTCACGACCTGGCTGGGCACGGCCGGCCCCGACTTCGTCCTGGTGTGGACGGCGGTCCGGTTCGCCCTGGTGGGCGCGAGCTCGGTGCTGGCCTACCGGCTGCTCGCCGACGCCTCCGGTTCCAGCGCGCAGGGCGCGGTGCTGCAGATGGTGACCTCACCGCAGGGCGCCATGGTGTTCGCCGCCGTGATCTGCGCGGCCGTACCGGCCTGGACCTCCCGGACCCTCACGGTGGCGCTGGTCTTCGACCTCGCCGCCTCCGTGCTGGTGCTGTCGCTGCTGGCCCGCCGGCTGGAGCGGCGCGAGGCCACGGACACGGGCGGGTTCGACCTCGGCTGGGGCAACGTCCTCGCCCGCGGGACGGACGCCGTCAAGAGCTACTGGCTGCCCGAGCTCTGGCCGTGGAACCTGCTCCAGATCGGCTTCCTGGTCAGCCTCTCCGGAATGATGGTCTACGCGAGCGTGCTCGCCGAGGCCCAGGACCTTGTGCCGACGGGGATCGCCTTCTCCGGTGCGTGGTTCTTCTACGGGCTCGCGTTCTGGGTGACCGCTCCGCTGCTGCGCCGGCCCGCCCTCGCGCAGCGCTGGGCGCTGGTCTTCGCCGCCGTCCTGACCGGCTGCGGCGTGGTCAGCGCGGTGTCGGGCACGTCCGCCTTCGCCGTGCACATGGCCCTGTACGTGGTGCTGACCTTCGTCAACGCCTACTGGATCCACTACACCAACGCCCGGATCCTGGAGCCGGCCCCGGTGGACCGGCTCGGACAGGTCCGGGCGAGCATGATCTTCTATCTGGGTGTGGTGTTCGGCCTCGGTGAGCAGTTCGTCGGCCTGCTGCTGGAGGTCCCCTCCGGTCTGCTGCTGGTCGACATGCTGCACGTGGTCGGCGGCATCGCACTGGCGGGCGCGCTGCTCGTCATCCGTACACGCTCCCGCCGCACCCTGGTGCCGGCGGGATGAGGAAAGGAACTCGCCGGATGTCTCCGGAGGAGATCGTCGACGGCCAGCTCGCCGCGTACAACGCGCGTGACCTGGAGGGATTTCTCGGCTTCTACGTGAAGGACGTGCCGGTGCACGCCTTCCCGTCGGGTGAGGTGATGGCCGACCGCTCCGGCCCGGCGTTCGAGGAGCGCTACGCCGCCCTCTTCGCGTCGAGCCCCGACCTGCACGCGGAACTCGTCTCCCGCGTCACGCACGGCCGGATCGTGATCGACCAGGAACGCGTCACCGGCTTCATGGGCGGCGAGGCCCGATCGGCCGTCGCGATGTACGAGGTCGGACCGGAGCGCATCGAGAAGGTGTGGTTCGTGGTCTGACGACAGGTCCGGCGGCGGCCGCCGGCGACCTGACGGCGAGGCGGCCGCCCCGGGGCGCCGGGGAGAGCGGGATCGAAGCTCTCCCCGGCGCCTTACGCGTTCCGCGCCCTCGGCGCCCTTCACGTCCGTATGTCCCCCCCGCCGCGGCTACGGCCCCGCCACCACCGCGCCCACCCACGCCCCCACCACCAGCAGGCACGCGAACAGCTCCACCAGCACGCTCGTCCCCACCGCCCGCATCACCGCCCGCACGGACGCCGACGCCTGCCCGTGCGTGCCCAGGCGCAGCCGCTCGCAGAGGTAGACGCCGCCCACGAAGCCCGGGACCGCCCCCAGTACGGGGATCAGCACGAAGCCCAGTACCGCGCCGGTCCCCGCGAACACCGCCATCCGGGGAGTGACCCCCAGCCCCCGCACCCGCCGCGGCGGCAGCTGCCACTTCACCACCTGGACCACCAGCAACAGGGCCGTCGCCGAGACGAGCAGGGACCACGCCGGCGCCGACCGCATGTGCAGCGCCCACCACAGCAGCCCCGCCCACACCAGCCAGGTACCCGGCACGCCCGGAACCAGCACCCCCACCACCCCGAGCAGCAGCACCAGCCCCACCAGGAGCAGCTGAGGCAGATCCATCTGCTCAGCCTGACCGACCAGCGCCTATCGGGCCACCCAGCCCCGCTCGTACGCGTGCCAGCCCAGCTGCAGCCGTGTCGTCACCCCGGACAGCTCCATCAGGCCCTTGACCCGCCGCTGCACCGTCCGCAGGCCCAGCTCCAGGTGCTTCGCCACGCTCGCGTCCGTCATGCCCGCCAGCAGCAGGGACAGGATCTCGAGGTCCGTGGAGTCCGGGCAGCCGTCGGACTCCTCCGCCGAGCCGGCCGCCCCCAGCCGCAGCGGCAGCGACTCCCGCCACACCGCCTCGAACAGCCCCGTCAGGGACTCCAGCAGCCCCGACGCGTGCACCACCAGCGCCGCCGGCTCCGCGCCGCGCGCCGTCAGCGGGACCATCGCGAGCGTCCGGTCCGCGATCACCAGCTTCGTCGGCACCTCCCCGGTCACCCGGACCTGCTCGCCCCGGGCCAGGGCCGTCGAGGCCTCGCGGATCCCGCTCGGCAGGGTCAGCACCTCCCGCTCGATCACCACCCGGTAGTCGACCCCGCGTACGGAGGCCCGGTCCTCCGCCTCGTTGTCCGTCCCCGTCACCACCTGCGGCCGGCCGCTGACCAGCGCGCACACCTCCTTCTCGGCCCCCAGCTGGAGCTGGTGGAAACGGTGCGCCACCGCGCTCGCGCCCTGCACCACCTCCACGAGGTCGTGCACCGCCGGCTCCGCCGCCTCCGCCCGGTACTCCTCCGCCAGCAGCGCCGCCGCCAGCTCCGCCTGCTCCAGCTCGTGCCGCTGCTGGGTCAGCAGGGCCCCGAGCGCCACCCCGGGCGGCGCCGCCACCCAGCGTCCCGGCCGGGCCGAAGACTGCGCCGCGAGCCCGTGCCGCTCCAGGTGGCGCAGGGCCCGTTCGGTCTGCGGCACCGGCAGCGTCAGCCGGTGCGCGAGGTCGGGCACCTCCGCCGCACCCAGCGCCACCAGCACGCGGTACGCCGACTCCTGGCCCTCGTCGAGACCTATGGCACCCAGCAACCCGTCCACCACCTTTCGACACAGCGCCTGGCGGGAAGCGGCCACGGCGCAAACCCGCCGCGGACATCATCGCCGCACCCCCCGCCCCTCTGCCAAGGTGGCGCCACCGCAGCACCAACATCCGCCGGCCAGAAGCCATTTGCGCGGCAGCTTTGCCGTGCAATGCAGCAGTTGGCCGGAATTCACCTGGGGAGAGCGATGCGCCCGATATCGCGTACGGCACTCGGGGCGGCCACCGCGGCCGTCCTCGCCGTCACCGCCGTCGGCCCGTCGACGGCGCAGCCGGCCGACGGAGCGCCCGGAGCGGGAAAGAGACCACTCGTCGGGAGCGCGGCGGCCGGAAAGCAGCCCACGGCCCCCGTCACCGTCACCCTCGTCACGGGTGACCGGATCCTGGTCTCCACCGACGCGGCCGGCCGCACGGCCGCCACCGCGATGCCGCGCGAGGACGGCTCGCAGCCGCTCGTGCAGACGAAGCAGTCCGGCAAGGACCTGTACGTGTACCCCGAGGGCGCGGTCAAGGCGCTCGCCGCGGGCCGCGTCGACCACGAGCTCTTCAACGTCACCGGCCTCGTCCGGCAGGGCTACGACGACGCGCACACCAAGAAGCTCCCGCTCATCGCGGTCTACGACGGTTCCGTGAACGTGGCGCGCGGCGCCCCGCCCGCCCCCCGCGGCGCGGACCGCTCGCTCGTCCTCGGCTCCATCGGCGCCGTCGCGCTCGCCGCCGACAAGGAGCGGGCAGCCGCCTTCTGGGCCGACGTCACCGGTACGGACGCCCGCGCGCGCTCCGTATCGGGCGGGCTGAAGAAGCTGTGGCTGGACGGCAAGGTCCGGGCGAATCTGGAGCGCTCCACGCGGCAGGTGGCCGCCACCGCCGCCTGGGCCGCCGGATACGACGGCAAGGGCACCAAGGTCGCCGTCCTCGACACCGGCACCGACCTGGAACACCCCGACCTCAAGGGCCGCGTCGGCGCGTCGAAGAACTTCACCGACTCCGACACCGACGCCGACCGGCAGGGCCACGGCACCCACACCATCTCCACCGTCGGCGGCTCCGGAGCCGAGAGCGGCGGCGCCAGGAAGGGCGTGGCCCCCGGCGCCGAACTGCTCAGCGGGAAGGTCCTCGACGACGGGGGCCAGGGCCTCGACTCGTGGATCATCGCGGGCATGGAGTGGGCCGTCGAGTCCAAGGCCGACGTGGTCTCCATGAGCCTCGGCGACCCCTCCCGGACCGCCTGCGACGACCCGCTCGCCGAGGCCGCCGAACGGCTCTCCCGGCAGGGCCCGCTGTTCGTGATCGCCGCCGGCAACTCCGGCCCCGGCAACAACACCGTCTCCTCGCCCGGTTGCGCGCCCAGCGTGCTGACCGTCGGAGCCGTGGACCGCGACGACACCACGCCCACGTTCTCCAGCCGTGGCCCGGCCGGACTCCGGCACACCCTCAAGCCCGAGATCGCCGCGCCCGGCGTCGGGATCTCGGCCGCCGCCGCGGGCGGCCGCGGCGTGTACGCCTACCAGTCCATGTCCGGCACCTCGATGGCAACCCCGCACGTCGCGGGCGCCGCCGCCATCGTCAAACAGCGCCACCCCGACTGGACCGGGCAGCAGATCAAGGCCGCCCTCGTCGGATCCGCGAACACCGGCGTCCCGGGCGACGTACGGGAGACCGGCGGCGGCCGCCTCGACGTGAAGGCCGCGATCGACACGACCGTCACCGGCGCCCCCGCCCTCCAGGGCGGCGCGTACGACTGGCCGCAGGACCGCAGCGACCGCACCACCGTCGAGGTCCCGTACACCAACCTCGGCAAGAGCCCCGTCACCCTGCACCTCGCCGTCGAGAAGGTCACCGGCAACGACGGCTCCGCCGTCCGCGGCCAGGTCGCCCGCCTCGACCGGCGCACCGTCACCGTCCCGGCCGGAGCGACCGTCAAGGTGCCGCTCGCCCTCGACCCCGCCGCGAAGCTGGAGCGCTCCCAGTACGGGGACGTCACCGGCCGCGTCGTCGCCACCGCGAACGGCGTGCGCGTCTCCACCCCCTTCTCGCTCTACGTGGAGCCCGAGACGGTGACCCTGCGCGTCAAGCTCGTCGACCGCGCCGGCAGGCCCGCCGCCGGCCCCTCCTCCCTGGACGTCATCGGCACCGACGACGCCAGCGGTGAGCGCCGCTTCAACGACGGCTCAGTGGACCAGGTCTACCGGGTGCGCCCCGGCGCCTACTTCCTCTCGGCCTTCGTCGCCACCCCCGACGCGGGGGAGGGCGAGGGCGACAGGATGACCGACTCCCTCACCTACCTCGGCCGGCCTCAGGTCGAGCTGAGGAAGGACACCACGATCGTGCTCGACGCCCGCAAGGCCGGACGCCTGGCCATCGAGGCCGACAAACCCGTCGAGGCCCGCAACACCACCCTCGGCTTCGCCCGCACCTGGGGTCGTGATGCATGGCTGCACTCTGGCACCGCGGCGGCCGGCCGGACCATCCGCGGCTTCTACGCCTCCGTCGAAGGCCGCGCCAAGGACGGCGACTTCGAGTTCGGCAGCTACTGGCGGGCGGCCGCGCCGCTCGTCTCCGAGCTGCGGGCCGTCGGCGGACCGGTCCTGCACCCCCTCACCGCCTCCACCGGCAGCGACAACCTCGACGGAACCGGCAGCGCCCCGCTGGTCGACGCCGGCTCCGGCACCCCCGAGGAGCTCGCCGCCGCCGGCGCCAAGGACGCGGTCGTCCTGGTGAAGGCGGTGGACGGCGCCCTGTACGAGGTCGCGCAGAACGCCAGGGCCGCCGGCGCCAAGGCGGTGCTCGCCCACCGCGAGGCGCCGGGCCGCTGGGTCGCCTTCACCGGCTACGCGGGCGGCGCGCTGCCCACCCTGACCGTCGAGGCCGCCGAGGGGCAGGCGCTCCTGGCCCGGCTGAAGGCGGGCGAGGTCACGCTGGCGTGGCAGGCCACGGCGAAGAGCCCGTACGTCTACTCCCTCGCCTTCCCCGAGACGGGGGAGGTCAAGGGCGGCCGTACGCACCGCGTGCGCGACCGCGACCTCGGCCGGGTCGAGTCCACCTACCACTCCATGGGCGTGGCCGCGGACTTCGTCGACCTGGCGGGCGCCTACCGGCCGATCGGCAGCGCGGTCCACTTCGGCGGGATGGAGTCCGTCGCGGCGCCCGGCACGCGGACCGAGTACTACTCGGCCGGGGACACCACCTGGGACCAGCTGCTCTCCAGCAGCTTCCCCTGGGGCGAGTTCATGGTCGGCGAGCAGCGCACCTACGCCAAGGGACAGCAGGCCAAGGCGACGTGGTACGACGGGATCACCGGACCGGTCGCGCCGCGCGACCCCTCCGGCAAGGAGACCCTCGCCGCCGAGCGGCAGGGCAACCTGATCGGCTTCGCCCCCGCCCTGTGGGGCGACAGCGGCCACGCCGCGCAGCCGGGCTCCTTCGGTGACATCGGCGGACTCCGGCTCACGCGCAACGGCGAGGTCATCGGCGACAGTTGGTACCCGTTCGGCGTCTTCGAGATCCCGGCCGAGGAGAGCCGCTACGAACTGACCCAGAGCATCGAGAAGATCGGGCCGCCGGCGCGGGTCTGGCAGCGGTCCACCTCGGTCGTGACGACCTGGGGCTTCACCTCGAAGCTGGACGCGTCGGCGTACTCGCAGGGCCTGCCGGTCCTCTTCCCGCGGTACGCGGCCCCGCTGGACGGGCTGAAGACGGTCGCGGCGGCGAACGGCCAGAGCATCGGGCTCGGCGCCTCCGGGCACGCGGGCTACGCGCCCGGCGCGCTGACGTCGGCGAAGCTGTCGTACTCCTACGACGGCGAGAACTGGACGCGGGCGAAGGTGAGCGAGCGCGGCGGCCGGTGGACCGCGGTCGTGGACCACGCCGGAGCCTCCGGCAAGCCGGTGTCCCTGAAAGTCGAACTGACCGACGCGAAGGGCGCGACGGTCACCCAGACGGTCGCGCGGGCGTACGACGTGCGCTAGGTCGTACGGGCAGAGCGGGAACGGTCCACCGGGCGGCGGCCCGGTGGACCCTTTTCGTGCGTTCGGCGTTTTCCGCCCGGGCGGGAGGCCGAGAATGAGGGCATGAGTCAGCAGGGTGCGGACGACTGGTGGCAGAAGCTCTACGAGGACCCGGACGCGGGAGGGGAAGCCGACCCGGGGGACACCCTGGACCACCGGTTCCGCTCGGCGGCCGGAGTGACGACGGACCCGGCTCCGCCGGAACGGGACCCGGAGCCCGGGACGGGACCGCTTCCGGGCGCCCGCCCGGAAGCGGGCGCGGGCCTGCCCGCCCGGCCCCCGGTGCCGGGCGGCGGTCCGGGACGGACCCAGCCGCTGCTCCCGGGCCCGCGCCCGGACCAGGGGCCGCCGCCCGTGCCGGACGTGCCGTCGCCCCGCGAGCGCCACTCCCCGCCCCCACCCCCGCCCCTCCTTCCCGGCCCCCGCCCGGCCCAGGACCCGCCGCGGCACGCCGAGCAGCACACCCCGCCGACGCCCCCGCCTCCCTTCCCGTCCCCACCGCCCCCCGCGCCCCCGGCACAGGGCGCGCCTTCGTACCCGGCCCCGCCGTCGCCGGTGCCCCCGCCTGAGCCCGCGCCCCCGGCACCCTCCACGGCGCAGGGCGCGCCTTCGTCCCAGGCCCCGCCTCCGGCCCCGCCTGCGTACCCGGCCCCGCCGTCGCCGGTGCCCCCGCCTGAGCCCGGGCCCCCCGCACCCTCCACGGCGCAGGGCGCGCCTTCGTCCCGGGGGCCGTCTTCGGCTCAGAGACCTCCGGCGGCCCCGGCCCCGCCTTCGGCCCCCGCCCCGCCGTCGGGCCCGTATCCGCCCCCGCCTGCGGCCTCGCCCCCGGCCCCGGCTGCGGGCCCGGCTTCGGATCCGTCGCCGACGGGGGGCGCCGCGCCTCGGGATCCGCGTGCGGGTGGGGTCACCGGGTACGCGCTCGGGGGTGTCGACGTGCCGCCCGTGTCCGGGGCGGAGTTGCCGGTCCGGACACGGGCGCACGCGCCGCGCGCCGAGGACCGCACCCAGGAGGTGCCGACGCCCGCGCCCGTACCCGCACCCACCGCGCACGCCCCCGCGCAGCGGCGGCCCGAGGTGCACCACCTCGGTGACCGCGCACCCACCTACGCCGCCGAACCGGGCGCGCTCCCGCCCGCCGACCCGGCCGCCCTCGACGCGCTGACCCCGGACACCGTGCTGGAGGGGGCCCGCTACGGCACCTACACCCTGCGCGCCGCCTCCCTGCGGGGGGACTCCGCCCGCTTCCGTGGCGAGGTGCGCCGGGACTTCCTGCTCACCGCCCGGTTCGGCGGCGGCGACGACGCCCTGGTCCTGGTGGCCCTGGCCGGCGGCGACCGGGCCGCGCCCGGGGCCGCGGAGGCCGCCGCCGAGCTGTGCCGCACGGTCGCGGCGGCCGTCGGGCGCAGCCAGGGCCGGCTGGCCGAGGACATCCGCGCCGGGCGCCGCGACGCCCTGCGCTCGGGCCTCCAGCGGCTCACCGACCGCGGCTACGGCCGGCTGCGGGCCCGGGCAGCCGAGCTGGGGCTCGCGGAGGCGGCGTACACCGCCGGGCTGCGCGGGCTGCTGCTCCCGGTGGACCCGGAGTGCCGCACCCGGGTGTGCTTCGGCTCCGGCGCGGGTGGTCTGTTCCGGCTCCGTTCGGGCCAGTGGCAGGACCTGGAACCCGCCCGTCCGGCCGGCGCCCAGGGAGCCGCCGGAGCCGACGGCGACGCCGAGGCCGCGTTCCGGTTCCGCGCGTCCGTGGCCCGGCCTGGTGACACCCTGCTGCTGTGCTCCGGCGGCCTGGCGGAGCCGATGCGCGAGGAGGCCGCCCTCACGGAGGAGCTCGCCGCCCGCTGGAGCGAGGCGGAGCCGCCCGGCCTGGCGGCCTTCCTCGCGGACGTCCAGCTCCGCCTCAAGGGGTACGCCGACGACCGCACGGCTGCCGCAGTCTGGGAGGCGTAACCGGCGCGCACATGGCTGGATGGGAGGCACGCGTGTCGGAGAGACCGGCCCGGAGACCGGGAAGGGTGCCCCCTCATGGCCAAGCAGAACGTGGCGGAGCAGTTCGTCGACATCCTCGTGCGCGCCGGCGTGCGGCGGATGTACGGAGTCGTGGGCGACAGCCTCAACCCGGTGGTGGACGCGATCCGCCGGACGGGTGACATCGACTGGATCCAGGTGCGCCACGAGGAGACGGCGGCCTTCGCGGCGGGCGCCGAGGCCCAGATCACCGGCCGCCTCGCCGCCTGCGCGGGCTCCTGCGGCCCGGGGAACCTGCACCTGATCAACGGGCTGTACGACGCCCAGCGTTCGATGGCCCCGGTCCTCGCGCTCGCCTCGCACATCCCGTCCGGTGAGATCGGTCTCGGCTACTTCCAGGAGACCCACCCCGACCAGCTCTTCCGCGAGTGCAGCCACTACAGCGAGCTGATCTCCAACCCGGCGCAGATGCCCCGGCTGCTCCAGACCGCCGTGCAGCACGCCATCGGCCGCAGCGGGGTCAGCGTGGTCGCGCTGCCCGGGGACATCGCCGCCCTGCCCGCGCCGGAGAAGGCGGTGGAGCACGCACTCGTCACCGCCCGCCCCACGGTGCGGCCCGGCGACGGCGAGATCGAGAAGCTGGTGCGCCTCGTTGACGAGGCGGACAAGGTCACGCTCTTCTGCGGCAGCGGAACGGCCGGGGCGCACGCCGAGGTGATGGAGTTCGCCGGCCGCGTCAAGGCACCCGTGGGGCACGCCCTGCGCGGCAAGGAGTGGATCCAGTACGAGAACCCCTATGACGTCGGCATGAGCGGGCTGCTGGGCTACGGCGCGGCCTACGAGGCCACCCACGAGTGCGACCTGCTGGTCCTGCTCGGCACGGACTTCCCGTACAACGCCTTCCTCCCCGACGACGTGAAGATCGTCCAGGTGGACATCCGGCCCGAACACCTGGGCCGCCGCTCCCAGTTGGACCTCGCGGTGTGGGGTGACGTACGGGAGACCCTGCGTGCGCTGAACACGCGGGTGAAGGCCAAGACGGACCGCCGCTTCCTCGACCGGATGCTGAAGAAGCACGCCGACGCCCTGGAAGGCGTGGTCAAGGCCTACACCCGCAAGGTCGAGAAGCGCACCCCGATCCACCCCGAGTACGTGGCCGCGGTCCTCGACGAACTGGCCGAGGAGGACGCCGTTTTCACCGTCGACACCGGCATGTGCAACGTGTGGGCGGCGCGCTATCTTTCCCCGAACGGCAAACGGCGCATCATCGGCTCCTTCAGCCACGGCTCCATGGCCAACGCCCTCCCGCAGGCCATCGGCGCACAGTTCACCGACCGGAACCGTCAAGTGGTCTCGATGTCGGGCGACGGCGGTTTCTCGATGCTGATGGGAGATTTCCTCACCCTGGTGCAGTACGACCTCCCCGTCAAAGTGGTCCTCTTCAACAACTCATCCCTCGGGATGGTGGAGTTGGAGATGCTGGTTTCCGGCCTGCCCTCCTACGGGACGACCAACAAGAACCCCGACTTCGCCGCGATCGCCCGCGCGGCGGGCGCGTACGGGGTCCGCGTGGAGAAGCCCAAGCAGCTCACAGGGGCTTTGAAGGACGCTTTCCGGCACAAGGGGCCCGCTCTGGTGGACGTGGTGACGGACCCCAACGCCCTGTCGATTCCGCCGAAGATCAGCGCCGAGATGGTGACCGGATTCGCACTGTCCGCCAGCAAGATCGTGCTGGACGGCGGAGTGGGCCGCATGATCCAGATGGCTCGATCCAACCTCCGCAACGTGCCCCGGCCGTAAGCCCGCAGGAGTGCGGAACCCCCCGGGGGGCATGCATCCCGTAGACCTGTTCGAGAGCAAGGACGCGGGGGAGGGGCATCGCCGTGCGGGTGGGGGCGAAGACCGGGAAGACGGGGCGCAGAGGGAGGCCGGTGCCGCGTGAACCGTCCGCCGGTGAGGACGGGGGAGCGGTGGACACGCTGCGGATCACCCGGAGCGTGCGCCGGGCCGACCTGAAAGCGGTGGGGGAAGTCCGCCGGGCCTTACGGGAGTTGATGCGCCACCGGTGCAGGGCCGATGCCGCCGAGGTGGCCGAGCTGCTGATCACCGAGCTCGTCACCAACGCCCTCGTCCACACCGACCGGGGCGCGGAGGTGTCCGTGAGTCTCGTCGCCGCACGCTTACGGGTGGAGGTGCGGGACTACGCCGCACGCCGACCCCGGCCGTACGTACCGACCGCCGACGACGGTACGCACGGCCGGGGACTCGTGCTGGTGCAGGCGCTCGCCGACGACTGGGGCGTGGACGCGCCGGCCCCGGACAGCGGCAAGGTGGTGTGGTTCGAGCTCGACGGGCGTCACGACGCGCCGTACGACGGAGGGCCCGCCTGAGCGGGCGGGCCCTCCGGGGTCTTCCCCGATCGGGACCGGTCAGCCGAACTGCTGCTCCAGGTCCTTCAGTTTGCGCTCCAGCGAGTCCAGCCGGGGAATGGTCTGGGTGTCGTCCTCGGCGGTGAGGTCCACCGTCCGGGTGCCGGTCACGTCAAGGGATTCGGTTGCGTTCACGGCCTGCAGGGAGGGCCGGCGGCGCAGGGGCAGTTGTCCCGATTCCGGTATGGCCGGCTCCGCGCCGACCGGCGCGGAGCCCGCTCCCTGCGTCAGTTCGGGCAGCTCGACCTGGCGGCCGCCACGGGCGCGGCCGAAGGCCCGGTGCTGGCGGCCGAGCGCCCTGATGTGCGCCCGGTCCAGACGGTGCTGCTCCCGCCTGCGGTGGCGGTCCTGCTCCTTCTCCTTCTTGTCCTCGCGGACCTCGTCCACCGCCTCGTCGAGGGTGCGCACGCCCTCCAGCAGCATGAGCGACCAGGCGCCGAAGGTCTCCCGGGGCGCGCGCAGCCAGCGCACCATCCGGATCTGCGGCAACGGCCGCGGGATCAGGCCCTGTTCGCGCAGCGCCGCCCGGCGGGTCTGCTTGAGGGCGCGGTCGAAGAGCACGGCCGCCGAGAGCGACATCCCCGCGAAGAACTGCGGGGCGCCGTCGTGGCCCATGCCGCGCGGGGCGTGCACCCAGTTGAACCAGGCGGCCGCGCCCGCGAACAGCCAGACCAGCATGCGCGAACCGAGGGCCGCGTCGCCGTGGCTGGCCTCGCGGACGGCGAGCACGGAACAGAACATGGCGGCGCCGTCGAGGCCGAAGGGGACCAGGTACTCCCAGCCCCCGGAGAGGTTGAGGTTCTGCCGGCCGAAGCCGACCAGTCCGTGGAAGGACAGCGCGGCGGCGACGGCCGCGCAGCAGAAGAGTAGGACGTACGAGGCGGTGCCGTAGACGGCCTCCTTGCGCCGTCGCCGTTCCTCGCTGCGCTCCCAGCTGTCGTCGGCCGCGGCCTTCTCGCTCTCGCGCTTGCCACGGGCCAAGACCGCAACTGCCGCAAGTACGCCCAGGATCAGCAGGCTGCCGGGCAGCAGCCAGTCCAGCGATATGTCGGTCAGTCTCATGCGGATGTCCCTTGCCTCGCGTATGCGGCTGTGCGGCCGTGCGGCTTTCCGGGCGCCATAGTGGCGTAGCGGGTGAGCCGTGCACCCGGGTTTCGGGGCAAGTGGACGCCATCGGGGGGCGGGGCCCGCCGGATAGGGTGTTGTGGCTCGAACTGACGCCCGTGTGCACGGAGTCGAGTTCGATTACAGCCACCCCTGGGGGTGGGTTAGCAGTGGGATCACGCTCAGTAGCCGGCGGTGGCCGCCGTGAGCCGGGCGACGCGGTCCGCGTCGCAGGTCCGGGGGCAGGTGACGCAGGTGTCCTCGGGCCGGATCGTGTAGAAGAAGCAACAGCCGGCCCGGTCCCGGGTCTGCAGCGCGCGGCCGTCGGGACCCGAGAGCGTACGGAACCCGGCGCCCCCGGTGTACGGGGCGGTCGAACCGGGCAGCAGCGCCTCCAGCTCGGCCCTGGCCCGCTGCTCCTCGCCGAACAGCTCGCCGACGTACCATAGTCCCTCGACGACCTCGTCGGTCACCATGCCCCACAGGGCGCGGCGGCCGCGCCGCATGCGGGGGCCGAAACCTTCCAGCACGGACCCGAGGTGCAGGGCCACCGCAGCCCGCACCTCACCGCGCAGCGCCTCCTCGCCGGGCACGACGCGGGCCCCCGGGAGGGCGGCCGTCGGGTCGTCCGGCAGGCAGGCGAACTCCTCGACGCGCACGGACATGCGGCCGAGGGTCCGGTGGAAGGCCACCGCGCCGGCCGGGAGGTACGGCACCCTCCGGTGCAGGAACCACGGCAGCGTGATCAGCAGGCAGGCCGGCCACGCGTACCGGTGCAGCCCGAAGCCCGCGATCACGTCGGGGCGGCCCTGGGTCCCGTAGTCCCTGAGGACCTGGGCCTCGTCCCAGGCGAGGAAGGCGTCCAGGGCCGGTCCGCCGCCCGCGAGCTCGTCCGCGCCGACCCATCCCGCACCGCGGGGGACGGGGTCGTGCGCGGCCCGCTCGTCGACCCGCAGGCCGCTGTAGACCTCGGCCAGGCGGGTGTACGCCTCCGCCACGGGAGAGCCGGCCGGGGCGGAGGGGGTGTGCAGGGCAGGGGTCACGACAGTGACGGCCATGGGGGGACCACCGAATCGCACGATCGTTACAGGTAAGGCTTACCTTACTCGATCTCCGGCCAGGCCGTATCCTCAGGTCAGGTCGAGATCCGGAGGAGGACCGAGTGCACGACGCGGCCCGAGCCCGGGTACCGGCACAGAAAGCACGGAAGGTGTTGCGCCATTCGGTGCGCGGGCAGATCCTCGACGCCCTGCGCGCGGCTCTGATCGAGGGCGAGCTGGTGCCCGGGGAGATCTACTCCGGCCCCGCCCTCGGAGAGCGCTTCGGGGTCTCCGCGACCCCCGTGCGCGAGGCGATGCAGCAGCTGGCGGTCGAGGGGGCGGTGGAATGCCTGCCGAACCGCGGCTTCCGCGTCCTCGCGCGCACGCCGCGGGAGCTGGCCGAGCTGGTGGAGGTCCGGGCGCTGCTCGAAGTCCCCGTCATGCTCCGGCTGGCCCGTACGGTGCCGGCGGACGCCTGGGAGGCCCTGCGCCCCGAGGCCGCCGCCACGGCGGAGGCGGCCGCGGCGGGCGATCTGCCGGGCTACGCGGAGTCGGACCGGGCCTTCCACCGGGCGGTACTGGGGCTCGCGGGCAACGCGCAGCTGGTGCAGGTGGCCGAGGAGCTCCACCGGCGGGCGCAGTGGCCCCTGCCGGGCGCACCGCGGGTTCGGCGGGCGGATCTCGTCGCCGACGCGGCGGAGCACGCGGCGCTGCTGGAGGCGCTGATCGCGCGGGACCTCCCGGTGGTCGAGTCCCTGGTCCGCGAACACTTCGCCGGCTCCTGACCGGGGCTCCGCCCCGCACCCCGCGCCTCAAACGCCGGCGGGGCTGAAAGGGACGGAGTCCGGCGGGGCTACGCCGCAGGCGACGGGGTGGGGTGGAGTTGGTCCGCCAGCCAGGTGGGGATGCCGCCCAAGAGGTGGAACAGGCGGCGGGCCTCCGCGCGCAGCCGGGCGGCCTCCGGTTCCGGCTCGGCCTCGGCCAGCGCGGCCAGCGCCGGAGCCGTGCCGATCAGGAAGCCCAGGTCCTCCCGGATGCGGAGGGACTCCGCGAAGCCCTTGCGGGCCTCGGCCACCTCGCCGTCCCGCAGGGAGAGCGCGGCCAGGTGCCGCCACGTGAACGACAGCAGCAGCGTGTCCCCGTGGGCCTCCGCGCCCGCGTGCGCCCGGTGGTACGCCGGCCGGGCCGACTGCGGGGCGTCCGCCAGGTGCTCGGCGACCAGCCCGCGGCGGAAGTCCAGCAGCGGGCGGGTCCGCGACTCCGGCGACAGCAGGGCCGCCGCCCGGCCCAGCGCGGAGCGGGCCTCGTCGGCCCGGTCCCGTACGCCGAGCACGGTGGCCGCGTAGGCCAGCTGGCCCCGTTCGCACGCGGCCGCGCCCCGGTGGTCGTCGTCCTGCGCCACCGCCTCGGCGACCCGCAGCGCGTCCTCGGCCTCGGCCCAGCCCTGGCCGGTGAACAGGCACCGCTCGACCAGCAGCGCGGTGCGCTGGACCGCGGCACCCGCATCCGCGAGGTGCGGCGTCAGCAGCGCCGCCGCGTCGGTCCAACAGCCGCGCGAGCGCAGCCGCCATATCGCCCGCTGGAGGGGGTCGTCCCCTCCGGTTGTTCCGGCACCCGACATGGCGGTATCCGCCACATTGCCCTCCCCAAAGCAACCAAGCAGCACATCGTTGAGCCCTGGGGCGAAATGAGAGCACGGATCGGCGGCATCGGCCAAGGGGTCGGGTGAACTCTTTCACAAAGTCCGGACGGATCATCAGCCGACCCGCGGCCGGACCCCTCCGGCCGCAGGACGGATCTCCTCAGCTCATGCGCAGTGCGAGGAAGAAGTCGAGCTTGTCCTCCAGCCGGGACAGGTCCCGCGCCGTCAACTGCTCGATCCGCCCGACCCGGTAGCGCAATGTGTTGACGTGGAGGTGCAGCCGGGTCGCGCAGCGGGTCCACGAACCGTCGCAGTCCAGGAACGCCTCCAGTGTCGGGATGAGCTCCGCGCGGTGGCGCCGGTCGTAGTCCCGCAGCGGGTCCAGCAGCCGGGCCGTGAAGGCGCGGCGCACGTCGTCCGGCACGAACGGCAGCAGCAGCACGTGCGAGGCCAGCTCGTGGTGGCCGGCCGCGCAGACCCGGCCCGGGCGCGCCGCGGCCACCCGGCGGGCGTGCCGGGCCTCCTCCAGCGCCCCGCGCAGCCCCTCGGCGGAGTGCACGGCCGCGCTGACGCCCAGCGTGACCCGGCCGTCGTCGGCGAGACCGGCCGCCAGGGGGTCCCGTACGGCCGCGAGGAGCTCGTCGGCGTGCAGGGCCGAGTCCGGGCCCTTGTCCTCGCCGGCGTCGCCGGACAGCGACGGCAGCGGCACGAGGGCGATGGCCTCGTCACCCGCATGGGCCACCGCGATCCGGTCCGAGGGCTCCGGCCCCGACACCGAGGGGTCGACGAGGATCTCCTCCAGCAGCGACTGGGCCACCGGGCCGCCGGGGATGTCCCCGCCCTCCCAGTCCACCCGGGCCACGACGACCTGCCAGTGCGGTGCGGCCCCCAGCCCGGGCAGCAGCACCGGGGCCGCCACCCGCAGACGGGCGGCGATCTCGGCGGGCGCGGCACCCGTCTGGACCAGCTCGAGCACTTCTTGTGCGAGGCGGCGGCGCACCGTACGGGCCGCGTCGCGGCGGTCCCGCTCCACGGCGATCAGCTGGGTCACGCCCTGGAGCAGGTCCAGGCGCTCGGCGGGCCAGTCGCCGGCGTCCGCCTCGACGGCCAGCAGCCAGTCCGACAGCACGGTCTCGCGCACGTCCCGGGCCGCCGGGCCCGCCGCGCCGCGCCCGTGTCCTCTGATCGGGAAGAGCGAGTAGGTAATACCCTGGATGGAGATCCGATGCGGTCCCCTGCGGCCCGTCCGGACCGCCGCGAGGTGCTCGCCCGCCAGTGCTGCGCACACGCCCGGCGCCAGCGGCTCGCCCGCCCCGGCGATCTGCCGGCCCGTGGGGGACAGCACCCAGGCCCGGAGGTCGAGGTCGGTGGTGAGCAGATCCAGCACCACGTCGGGGCCGCCGCCGGCCGGACCCGAGGTCATCAGACGGCGGTGGCGGTCCACGACGGCGGCGAGATCACCGGCCCGCTCGCCCGAAACCTGCCGTACGACGTACTCGGTGATCGTGGCGAATGCAACGTCCTCGTTCACGGCGAACAGCGGCAGCCGGTTGCGCACACAGGCCGAAACGAGATCATCGGGGATCGCGCCCAGCTCCGCCTCGCCCGCCGCGAGCCCGGCGACGCCGGCGCTCGCGAGGATTCGTACGAACGGCTCGGAGTCGGCTGAATTTCGTCTCCATGCCAGGCCAGTGAGGACGAGTTCACCCCCCGACAAGTACCGGCTGGGATCACGCAGGTCGGTCGTCATGACCCCGCGGACCGTCCGGTCGAGTTCTTCCTCGCCGCCGAGCAGCCGCAGCCCCAGCGCCTCGGTTTCCAGCAGTGCGCGCAGCCGCATGATGTCGCCGCCGATCTGTCTCGAATGTTGCCGTTGGAAATCGGGCAGGTCGTCGCATCCTGCCTTTCATACGAATCTACAAGACGAGGGAGGCCGTCAGCCAACTCCTTCATGGTTTCGGTGACTGCACCGGGGGGACGGGCGGCCGGTGTACTGAGTCCACACCGCGTTAACAGCACGTGAACGACCAGTCGAGGGCCGTAGGCCTCCTGGCTTGAAGTGAACGACACGATGAAGAAGAAGAGAGCCGCACATGGACTTCCTTCGCCCCGCCAGCTGGGAGGAGGCGCTCGCCGCTAAGGCCGAGTTCCCCACAGCTGTGCCGATTGCGGGTGGCACCGATGTGATGGTCGAGATCAACTTCGACCACCGTCGGCCGGAGTACCTCCTGGACCTGAACCGCATCGGTCTCCTGCGGGAGTGGGAGGTCGGCGAGGACGTGGTTCGTCTGGGCGCCTCCGTCCCGTACACCCAGATCATGGAGAACCTCCGGACGGAGCTCCCGGGTCTCGCGCTCGCCTCGCACACGGTCGCGTCCCCGCAGATCCGCAACCGCGGCGGAGTCGGCGGCAACCTCGGTTGCGCCTCGCCGGCCGGTGACTCCCACCCCGCGCTGCTCGCGGCGGGTGCCGAGGTCGAGGTGGAGTCCGTACGCGGCTCCCGCCTGATCCCGATCGACGAGTTCTACACCGGCGTGAAGCGCAACGCGCTCGCCGCCGACGAGCTCATCAAGACCGTGCACGTGAAGAAGGCGGACGGCCCCCAGCAGTACTCCAAGGTCGGCTCCCGCAACGCGATGGTCATCGCGGTCTGCGCGTTCGGTCTGGCGCTGCACCCGGAGACCCGCACGGTCCGCACCGGCATCGGCTCGGCCGCCCCGACCCCGATCCGGGCGAAGGCCGCCGAGCAGTTCCTGAACGCCGCGCTCGAAGAGGGCGGTTTCTGGGAGTCCGGCAAGGTCATCACCCCGTCGATCGCCAAGCAGTTCGGTGACCTCGCCTCCGGCGCGGCCAACCCGATCGACGACGTCCGCGGCACGGCGAAGTACCGCCGTCACGCGGTTGGCATCATGGCTCGCCGCCAGCTCGTCTGGACCTGGGAGCAGTACCGCGGTACCGGCAACGGCCGCTCGCTTGAAGGGGCTGCGTAATCATGCGCGTCAATTTCACTGTCAACGGCCGTCAGCAGGAAGCCGACGACGTGTGGGAGGGCGAGTCCCTCCTCTACGTCCTGCGCGAGCGCCTGGGCCTGCCCGGTTCGAAGAACGCCTGTGAGCAGGGCGAGTGCGGTTCCTGCACCGTCCGCCTCGACGGCGTGCCGGTCTGTTCCTGTCTCGTGGCCGCCGGCCAGGTCGAGGGTCGCGACGTCGTGACCGTCGAGGGCCTGGCGGAGTTCTCCAAGCAGCGTGACGAGCACGGCCACGGCGGTGCCTGCGGCACCGGCGGCGGCTGCGGCAGCAAGGGCGTGTCCCTGGACGCGGCCAAGCAGTGGCAGGCCAAGCCCGCCGACTCGCAGACCGGCGAGGGCGTGGAGCTCTCCAACATCCAGCAGGCGTTCATCGACGCCGGTGCCGTGCAGTGCGGTTTCTGCACCCCGGGTCTGCTCATCCAGGCGGACGCGCTGCTGGAGGAGAACTCCTCCCCGTCCGACCAGGACATCCGTGAGGCCCTGTCCGGCAACCTCTGCCGCTGCACGGGCTACGAGAAGATCCTCGACGCGGTCCGCCTCGCGGCCGCCCGTCAGGGAGAGGCGGTCTGACCATGGCTCGGAACACCCGCACCGCGCCCGCCGGTACGCCGACGAACGTCACCCAGAAGCACAACAAGGGCGGCATCGGAGAATCGATTCTCCGTCCGGACGGCACCCTCAAGGTCACCGGTGAGTTCGCGTACTCCTCGGACATGTGGCACGAGGACATGCTCTGGGGCCAGACCCTGCGCAGCACCGTCGCCCACGCCGAGATCGTCTCCATCGACATCTCCGAGGCGCTCGCCATGCCCGGCGTCTACTCGGTGCTGACGTACGACGACCTGCCGGCCGAGATGAAGAACTACGGCCTCGAGATCCAGGACACCCCGGTCCTCGCCAACGGCCGGGTACGCCACCACGGTGAGCCGGTCGCCCTCGTGGCCGCCGACCACCCGGAGACCGCCCGCCGCGCGGCCGCCAAGATCAAGATCGACTACCGCGAGCTGCCGCTCGTCACCGACGAGGCCTCCGCCCTCGCCCCCGACGCGCCGCTGATCCACGAGAACCGCGACGACCACCACATCGGTCACGTCCCGCACCCGAACATCGTGCACCGCCAGCCGATCATCCGCGGCAACGTGGAAGAGGCCCGCAAGCGCGCCGACGTCATCGTCGAGGGCGAGTACACCTTCGGCATGCAGGACCAGGCCTTCCTCGGCCCGGAGTCCGGCCTCGCCGTGCCGTCCGAGGACGGCGGCGTCGAGCTGTACGTCGCCACCCAGTGGCTGCACTCCGACCTCCAGCAGATCGCCCCGGTCCTCGGCCTGCCGCCGGAGAAGGTCCGCATGACGCTCTCGGGCGTCGGCGGTGCCTTCGGTGGCCGCGAGGACATCTCGATGCAGATCCACGCCTGCCTCCTGGCCCTGGCCACGAACAAGCCGGTCAAGATCGTCTACAACCGCTTCGAGTCCTTCTTCGGCCACGTGCACCGGCACCCGGCGAAGCTGTACTACGAGCACGGCGCCACCAAGGACGGCAAGCTCACGCACATGAAGTGCAAGATCGTCCTGGACGGCGGCGCGTACGCGTCGGCCTCCCCGGCGGTCGTGGGCAACGCCTCCTCCCTCTCGGTCGGTCCCTACGTCCTGGAGGACGTGGACATCGAGGCGATCGCGCTCTACACGAACAACCCGCCCTGTGGCGCGATGCGCGGCTTCGGCGCCGTCCAGGCCTGCTTCGCGTACGAGGCCCAGATGGACAAGCTCGCGGCGAAGCTGGGCATGGACCCGGTGGAGTTCCGCCAGCTCAACGCCATGGAGCAGGGCACGGTCATGCCGACCGGCCAGGTCGTGGACGCCCCCGCGCCCGTCGCCGAGCTGCTGCGCCGGGTCAAGGCCCGCCCGCTGCCGCCGGAGCGCCAGTGGGAGTCCGCCGGCGAGAACGCGGACGTCCGCGCGCTGCCCGGCGGCCTCTCCAACACCACCCACGGTGAGGGCGTCGTCCGCGGCGTCGGCTACGCGGTCGGCATCAAGAACGTCGGCTTCTCCGAGGGCTTCGACGACTACTCCACCGCCCGGGTGCGCCTGGAGGTCATCAACGGCGAGCCCGTCGCGATGGTCCACACGGCCATGGCGGAGGTCGGCCAGGGCGGCATCACCGTCCACACGCAGATCGCCCGTACGGAGCTGGGCGTCACCCAGGTGACCATCCACCCGGCCGACACGCAGGTCGGCTCCGCCGGTTCCACGTCCGCCTCGCGGCAGACGTACATGACCGGTGGCGCCGTGAAGAACACCTGTGAGGCGGTCCGCGAGGCCCTGCTGGAGATCGGCCGCCGCAAGAACGGCTCGTACCACCCGGCGTGGGCCACCGCCGAGCTGCTGCTCGAAGGCGGCAAGGTCGTCACCGACGGCGGCGAGGTCCTCGCGGACATCGCCGACATCCTCGAGGACGAGGCCATCGACCTCGAGCTCGAGTTCCGGCACGCGCCGACCGAGGCCTTCGATCTGAGGACCGGCCAGGGCAACGGCCACGTCCAGTACACCTTCGCCGCGCACCGCGCGGTCGTCGAGGTGGACACCGAGCTCGGCCTCGTCAAGGTCGTGGAGCTGGCGACCGCGCAGGACGTCGGCAAGGCGCTCAACATGCTTTCCGTGGTGGGCCAGATCCAGGGTGGTACCACCCAGGGTCTCGGCGTGGCGATCATGGAAGAGATCATCGTGGACCCGAAGACCGCGAAGGTGCGCAACCCCTCCTTCACGGACTACCTGATCCCGACCATCCTCGACACCCCGACCATCCCGGTCGACGTCCTGGAGCTCGCCGACCCGAAGGCGCCGTACGGCCTGCGCGGTATGGGCGAGGCCCCGACCCTCTCGTCCACCCCGGCCGTCATTGCGGCGATCCGGCAGGCGACGGGTCTTGAGATCAACAAGACGCCGATCCGTCCGGAAGCCCTTACCGGGACCCTCTAGACCGGCGTGGTCCGGGGGCTGCGAGGCCCCCGGACCCCCTCAGACTCTCCGGGCGGTGCGCAATGGGAACGTCACACTTCACACCGCACCGTCCGGAGCACCCACGAAGCACCGCACCGCTCGCGGTCCCTTCAGCCGGCAGTACCCCTGCGAAAACCCCCACGTAGTACCAGCGGTCACCCCCGCACTACCCGCAGTACACGCAGTGCACATTCGCGTCGCCTCGGGCCGTCACCCCGGGTCGTGCAGCCAAACGCACCATCCCAAATCCCGCAATCTCCAATCCCCAAGCGGGTGCCCCTTTGAACCTTGGGAGTTAGGCACCATGACCCAGTCGTCTGTAGAGACCAAGACCACCGCGGAGGACGCCGGAGACGGCTCACGCACTCCCGCGGGGCGTTCTTGGCTCGACCGCTACTTTCACATCACGCACAGAGGTTCCAACGTCGGCAACGAGGTCCGTGGCGGTATCACGACCTTCATGGCCATGGCGTACATCCTCCTGCTCAACCCCCTGCTCCTCTCGGGCAAGGACGTCGCCGGCACCGTGATGGACGGATCGGCGATCATCACCGCCACCGCCTTCGCCGCGGCCGTCACCACGCTCCTCATGGGCTTCGTCGGAAAGGTGCCGCTGGCCCTCGCCGCCGGCCTCTCCGTGTCCGGCGTGCTCGCCTCGCAGGTCGCCCCGCAGATGACCTGGCCGCAGGCCATGGGCATGTGCGTGGTGTACGGCGTCGTGATCTGTCTCCTGGTCGTCACCGGCCTCCGCGAGATGATCATGAACGCGATCCCCCTCGCGCTCAAGCACGCCATCACCATGGGCATCGGCCTCTTCGTCGCCCTCATCGGCTTCTTCAAGGCCGGTTTCGTCGGCAAGGGTCCGGAGTTCGGTCCCCCCGTCCAGCTCGGTGCGGTCGGTGAGCTGTCCGGCTGGCCCGTCCTGCTCTTCTGCATCACCCTGGTCGCCATCTTCATGCTCCAGGCCCGCAAGGTGCCCGGCGCCATCCTGATCGGCATCGTCGGTGGCACCGTCCTGGCCGCGATCCTCAACGCCGTCGTCGACATCGACCCGAAGGCCTGGAAGAACGGCCCGCCGGAGCTCAACGGCTCCGCGGTCTCGATGCCGAACTTCTCGCTCTTCGGTGACGTCTCCTTCGGCGGCTGGGGCGATGTCGGCTACATGACGGTCGGCATGATCGTCTTCACCCTGGTGCTCGCCGGCTTCTTCGACGCCATGGCCACCATCATCGGTGTCGGCACCGAGGCCAAGCTGGCCGACGACAAGGGCCGCATGCCGGGTCTGTCCAAGGCCCTCTTCATCGACGGCGCCGGTGGCGCCATCGGTGGCGTCGCGGGCGGCTCCGGCCAGACCGTGTTCGTCGAGTCCGCGACCGGCGTCGGCGAGGGTGCCCGCACGGGTCTCGCCTCCGTGGTCACCGGCCTGTTCTTCGCCGCCTGCCTCTTCTTCACCCCGATCACGCAGATCGTCCCGGGTGAGGTCGCCTCCGCGGCCCTGGTCGTCATCGGCGCGATGATGATGCAGAACGCCCGCCACGTGGACTGGGCCGACAGCGCGACCTCGATCCCGGTCTTCCTGACCGTCGTGATCATGCCGTTCACTTACTCGATCACCGCCGGTGTCGCCGCGGGCGTCATCTCCTACGTCGCCATCAAGGTCGCTCAGGGCAAGGCCCGGGAGATCGGCGGCTTCATGTGGGCGCTGACCGGAATCTTCCTGGTGTTCTTCGCGCTCAACCCGATCGAGAGCTGGCTCGGGGTCGCCTGACCCGGACCGGGCTGATCCGTACGAAGTACCGCACGCTCCACGCATCCCATACTGGAACCGAACCTCTCCGAGGAGGCCCCCATGCTGGACATCGCCGACGAACTGAACCGGTGGGTCGAGCAGGGACGCGACTTCGCCGTCGCCACGGTCGTGGCGGTCGGCGGGAGCGCACCCCGCCAGCCCGGGGCCGCGCTCGCCGTCGACAGCGAGGGCACGGCCATCGGTTCCGTCTCCGGCGGATGCGTGGAGGGTGCGGTGTACGAGCTGTGCCGGCAGGCGCTGGAGGACGGCGAGACCGTCCGGGAGCGCTTCGGCTACAGCGACGACGATGCCTTCGCCGTGGGTCTGACCTGCGGCGGGATCATCGACATCCTCGTCACCCCGGTCCCCGTGGGCTCTCCCGTACGGGAGGTGTTCGCGGCCGGCCTGGCCGCCGCGGCCCGCGGGGAGGCCGCGGCCGTGGCCCGGGTGGCCGAGGGTCCGGCCGAGCTCATGGGCCGCGCCGTCCTCGTCCGTACGGACGGCGCCCACGAGGGCGGCTTCGGGGGGCATCCCGAGCTGGACCGCACCATCGCCGAAGAGGCCCGCGCCATGCTCGACGCCGGCAAGACCGGCGTGCTGGAGATCGGCGCCGACGGCAGGCTCTGCGGAGAGCCGCTGAAGGTCCTCGTCGAGTCCAGCGTCCCGCCCCCGCGGATGATCGTCTTCGGTGCCATCGACTTCGCCTCCGCCCTCGTGCGGATCGGCAAGTTCCTCGGCTACCGGGTGACGGTGTGCGACGCCCGGCCCGTCTTCGCGACGAAGACCCGCTTCCCCGAGGCCGACGAGATCGTCGTCGACTGGCCGCACCGCTACCTGGAGAGCACGGAAGTGGACGGCCGGACCGTCCTGTGCGTGCTCACCCACGACGCCAAGTTCGACGTCCCGCTCCTCGAACTGGCCCTCAGGCTCCCCGTCGCCTACGTCGGCGCCATGGGCTCCCGGCGCACCCACGAGGACCGCAACAAGCGGCTCCGCGAGGTCGGTGTCACCGAGCTCGAACTGGCCCGGCTGCGCTCCCCGATCGGCCTGGACCTCGGCGCCCGCTCCCCGGAGGAGACCGCGCTGTCCATCGCCGCCGAGATCGTCGCGAACCGCCGCGGCGGCAGCGGCGCGGCCCTCACCGGAGCGCACATCCCGATCCACCCGGACGTCGCGAACACCGTGGTCAGCAGGATCGGTTCCGTCGCTTGAAGGGGTGAGTGACGGCCGAAGGTGAGAAAAGGGCGCCACCCGTAGGGGTTGCGCCCTTTTGACGTTCCCCCTATTTTACCGGCCGGTAATAGAGGGTGCTCGCACTGGAAGCGCCCTCTCCATCCCTTTCCCGCACCGGAGTTGAGCGGATGTTGCGTACCGTGCGAACCCTGGGTGTGCTGGCGGCCGCCACCCTGCTCACCGCCTTCACGTCGGCGCAGGCCCCCGCGGCCGGCGCCGCCGCCCCCGCCTTGGCCCCGGCCGGCCTGCGCGAGGTGCTCTTCGTCGGGAACAACTGGGAGGGGACCGCCGACGTCCTCGCCTCCACCGGCGACCTCGCCAAGGTCGGCCGGATCAACGTGATCCCCGACAAGGCGGAGCGGCTCCGCGAGATCCACCTCAACCCCCTGAAGCTCGCCTTCTTCCTCGGCATCCGGGAGAGCGCCGGCGAGGGCCACGACCAGTTCGTCGACGACATGTTCACCACCCCGGACGGCTCCGCGGTCGTCGTCTCCCGCCCCAGCTTCGCCGACGTCGTCTCCATCGACGTGACCTCGGGACGGATCAACTGGCGCTTCCCCGTCTCCGGTTACCGCTCCGACCACATGGCGGTCTCCCCGGACGGCACCCGCCTCGCCGTCTCGGCCTCCACCTCCAACACCGTGCACGTCCTGGACATCGCCACCGGACGCCAGGTCGGCTCCTTCGGCACCGGCGACAAGCCGCACGAGAACACCTTCACCCGCGACGGCCGCTTCCTGTGGAACAGCTCCATCGGCGAGGTGAACACCGCACTCGACGCGCCCTGGCTGGACTGGACGAAGGGCGACCGGAAGATCACCGTGGTCGACGCGCAGACCTTCCGGACCGTCCGGGTGATCGACATGCGGGAGCGGCTGGACGCCTTCGGCCGCCGCGACCTGTCCGACGCCGTACGCCCCGTGTCCTTCAGCCCCGACGAGTCCAAGCTCTACTTCCAGGTGTCGTTCTTCAACGGCTTCCTGGAGTACGACGTGGCCTCCGACCGGATCACCCGCCTCAAGACCCTCCCCCAGAACCCCGCCACCAGCACCGACCGCACCACCTGGGTCAACGACTCCCGCCACCACGGCATGTCCATGAGCCCCGACGGGGCCAAGCTGTGCATCGCGGGCACCATGGACGACTACGCCACCGTCGTGGACCGCGCCACCCTCACCGAGGGGCCGCTCGTACCCGCCGTGAAGCCGTACTGGGCCACGGTGGACGGCGACGGGACGGCCTGCGTCATCTCCGAGAGCGGCGCCGACCGGGTCACGGCCATCGACTTCGCCACCGGCGCCAAGCGGGTCTCGGTCCCCGTCGGCGACCACCCCCAGCGCGTCCGGATCGGCCACGTGCCGGCCGCCTGGACCGGCCCCGCGGGCCGCTAGGGGGTGTTGCCGGCCGGTCGCCCTGCCGGGGGCTCAGCCCACGGTCACCGTCGGCTCGTGCCGGACGGGGAAGTTCACCGAGTTGGCGATGAAACAGGCCCGGTGGGCCTCCTCGTGGAGGCCGATCGCCGCGGCCACCATCGACTCCTCGCTGACGGTGATCCGCGGGTGCACCACGGCCTCAGTGAACCGTCCGCTGTCCCCGGCGGTGGCCATCGTCCCGGTCGCCTCGTCGGCGTACGAGGTGACCACCACGCCGTTGACCGTGCAGAAGTGCAGGTAGGAGAGCATGTGGCACTGGGACAGTGCCGCGAGCAGCAACTGTTCGGGGTTCCAGCGGGAGGCGTCGCCGCGGAAGGTCGGGTCGGAGCTGCCGAGGATCACCGGCAGCTCTCCGGCGGCCACCTCGTGCGCCCGCGAGTAGGCGCGGTAGTGGCTGGTGCCGGTGCCGAGGTTTCCGGTCCAGGTGACACGGGTGACGTAGGAGTGCAGTCGGGCCATGGCGGCCACTCCCTCTCTCGGGTACGGGACTGGGCGGCGCGGGTGTCCGGGACGCGGAAGCGGCGGCGTCGAGTCGACGGTGCCGGGCCGTGACCGGTGGTGCCTGGCGCCGACGTGGATCGTACGGCCCTCGCGACGGCCACGCCCGCTTCCCTCCGCGGGGCGCCGACGCCGCCGTCGCCACCGGGCGCGCGCACCACGAGTGGGGTCAGGCCCGCCACTCCTCCCGGAGCATCCCGAACAACACCTCGTCGTACCGCTCACCGGCCAGCAGCACGGCGCCCCGCCGCCGCCCCTCCTCCCGGAAGCCGAGCCGGGTGAACGCCCGGACCGCCCGCTCGTTCCCGCTCCATGTGTCGAGCTGGAGCCGGGTGAGCGGGAAGGCGCCGAAGAGGTGGTCGACCAGCAGCCGCGTCGCCTCGGAGCCGTGTCCCCGGCCCCAGAACTCCCGTTCGCCGATGGTGATCCCGAGCGTGGCCGAGCCGGCCCAGGGGTCCAGGTCGCGGTAGTCGGCCATGCCGATCACCCGGCGGTCCGGCAGGGTCTCCACCGTGAACACCGCCGACTCGCGGGGCGGGAGCACCAGCATCCGCTCGAAGGAGATCGTCAGCGCCTCCCGTGTGACCGGGCCGAAGCACGGGTCCCCGGCGGTCGCCCAACGGACCACCTCGGGGTCGTTGCGCCAGCGCAGGTGGTGCTCCGCGTCCTCCGCGCGCAGGGCGCGCAGTGCGACGAGCTCTCCCTCGATCAAGCCCCGATCCTCTCCTCGTGACGGTGACGGTGACGGTGACGGTGACGGTGACGGTGACGGTGACGGTGACGGTGACGGCGACGGCCGACGGTCGACGGTCGACGGCGCACACCGTACCCACGGATGATCATGGCGGCCACGGATTTCCGGAGCCGGAGAGGTGCCCCGCCTCGCGGCCCGCCGCCGCAACGGCCGAAACCCGTGACCTCCGGCCCATATGAGGTGACCGGTCCGCGATGACCGATTAGTCTCGCGATCATGGTGGACATCCGCGACGTACCCGAGGACGACATCGACCGCGCTCTGGAACTCGCGTACCTCGTCTTCCACGACCGGCCCGAGAAGGAGGCCCGCGCCCGCCACCACGCGCTGCTGGTGCGGTGCCTGCGGATCGGCGCCTACGACGGGGACGCCCTGGTCGGCTTCATGGCCGCCCACGACTTCCGGCTCTCGGTACCCGGGGCGGACCTGCCCTGCCCCGGGCTCACCTTCGTCTGCGTCGCCCCCACCCACCGCCGCCGCGGCGTGCTCACCGGGCTGATGACCGAGATGCTGGAGCGCGCCGCGGCCACCGGCAACCCGCTCGCCGCCCTGTGGGCCTCCGAGGCCGCCATCTACGGCCGCTTCGGCTTCGGCGGCGCGACCACCGGCGTCACCATCGAGATCGACTCCACCCGGCCGCTGGCCCTGCGCATCGACCCGGACCGGCGCCCGCTGCGGCTCGTCGACCCGGCGGAGGCGCTCGCCGTGATCGGGCCCTTCCACGAGTCCGCCCGCGCCCGCCGCGCCGGCCGCCCCACCCGCAGCGCACCCCGCTGGCGCGAGGAGTGGCTGACCGAAGAGGACGAGCAGGACGAGGAACTGAGCCCGCCGCGGATCATCGTCCTCGGGGAGCCGGGCGAGCCGATCGCCGGCTACGTGCTCTACCGAACGAAGCCCGAGGACGACGCCGGGCCCGCCCGCGCACCCCAGGGCCTGGTCCGGGTCGAGGAGCTGGAAGCCGACACCCCGGCCGTCGCCGCCGCCCTGTGGGAGTGTCTGGCCGCTCTCGACCTCACCGGCCGGGTCCGTGCGTGGGGCCGCCCGGCCGACGACCCGCTGCTGCACTTCGCCGCCGACCGGGACCAGGTGCGGGTCACCGCCCAGTACCCGGCGCTCTGGCTGCGCCTGGTCGACGTACGCGCGGCGCTGACCGCGCGGTCGTGGGCCGCGCCGGTGGACGTGGTGCTGGAGGTGCACGACGTACGGCTGCCCGGCAACACCGGGCGGTTCCGGCTCGACGCGGGGCCGGGGTGGGCGGCGTACGAGCCCTCGGACGGCGCCGCCGACCTGGCCCTGGACGTACGCGAACTGGCCGCCTGCTACCTGGGCGGGACGCGGGTCGCCGAGCTGGTCGCGGCCGGGCTGGTACGGGAGCACACCCCGGGCGCGGCCGCGGCGCTGGACGCGGCCCTGCGCACGCCCGTACTGCCGCACACGGGCGACGAGTTCTGAAGGCGGGCGGCACGGGCCGGCAGGTCGGGCCGGGGGGTCAGGCCGGCAGGGAGATCCGGGCCGCCGACATGCCGAAGCCGGGGCTCCGGACGTCGGTGGCCGGCCCCGGGCCGATCCGGTGCAGATCCTCCTCGCGGTAACGACGGCATTTCCGGTGCCAGTTGAGGATTCCGGACAGCCAGTCCCGGAGCTCGCCGACGTACGCGTCGAGCCCGGCGCGGGCCTCGGCGCACAGCTTCCAGTCTTCGTAGAGCAGCGGCAGCTGGTTCGCGACGATGTGCTCGAACTCCTCCGTGCGCTGCGTCATCAGCGAGTGGCAGATGTGCAGGGCCTCCGGGTAGCCGATGTCGAAGAAGTTCCGGGTGACCAGGACGTGGTTGTGGACCTCGCCCTCGAACTCCACTTCCTTCTGGTAGGAGAAGATGTCGTTCATCAGGCACGCGGTGTCGGCCGCCGCGTTCTCCAGGGACCGGATGGTGCCGGAGGCGTAGATCTCCTCGGGGATGCCGCGGCCCGCGTGGCCGAGCCGGCACAGGTACATGGTGAGGTTCGAGCCGAAGGTGTGCCGGCGCATCTCCGCGTAGTCCACCGGGTCGGGGATGCGGTTGCAGATCTGGTTGTCGATCTCCCACACCCAGCTCTCCAGCATGCTGACCAGGGTCGCCCGGAACTCGGCGCGCACGCCCCGGGTCATGTCCCGGCTCGTACGGACCCACAGGTCGGCGAGCGCGCGCTCCATCGCCGTCAGCGGCTGCGGCTGTTCGGCGGGGTCGACAGGGAGCATCGCGATCAGCCGCGCGGTCGTCGCCTTGGCGGCCGTGAGGTTCTTGGTCCGTCCGAAGGCCACCGGGTAGTAGTCGTCCCCGTACGTCCCCCAGGTCAGCCAGCAGGCGTTGAGGAGCAGCGCGTCGGGTGTGGCGTCCGGGTCGATGCCGGCGGAGCACAGCGCGAAGTCGTAGCCGCGCAGCTGCTGTTCGGTCCAGATGGCGGAACCGGGGTCGCCGGGGTGGGCCTGGAGCAGGCCCATGCGCCGGGCCCAGTCGACCGATCCCTCGCGCGCGTGGTCCAGGTGCGGGCTGAGGGAGAGCGCGAACGGCATGTAGACGTCCGGGATCACGGACGGTCCGGTGCGCTCGAACGGGACGTGGGTGAAGGAGCGGCGGCGCAGCTCCGCCGAGCGCTGCGTGAACACGGACTTCACGTCGAGCGCGGTGGTGCCGAGCCCGGACGGCAGGAACGGCAGGGTGAGCGGGGCGGTGGCCCTGGCCTCCTTGTTCATGTAGCGGCTGGAGACCATGTGCCACTCGTGGCCGCCGGACTGCCAGTCCTGCAGGCCCTTGGCGTAGGCGAGGACGGCCGCGATCTCCGCCGGGTCCAGCGCGTGGTCGGCGAAGAGCTGGGGGAGTTCGGCGAGGGCGGTCTGCTCGAACTGGTGCAGGCGGGAGGTGAGCAGGTCGTTGGAGACCTCGGCGGCCTCCTGGGTGGTGCAGCCGAGGAAGGTCTCCAACACCAGTACGGCATTGGACAGTTCGCCCTCGTCGGCGACCTCGCGCTGGTAGGAGAACAGGTCGTTGCGGATGTGCACGGCGTCGGAGAAGGCGTCGCGCAGGACGCCGAGCGGGCGCGAGTGCGCGACCCGCGCCGGGACTTCGGCGGCGACGTATTCGACCAGGCCGGCCGACCAGGGGGCGCCGCCGACCTTGCGGCGCATCTCGATGTACTCGAGGGGGTTCGCCACCCGCCCGATGTCGATGTTGGCGAGCTCCCACATCGACTCGTCGAGGAGGTTCTTCGTGGACAAGGAGAACCGTTCCCGCCAGTCCTCGGACATCGCGGGAACGGTCCGCGCCCAGAGGTCCGCGAGCCCCGCCTCGACCGGGTTGGTCGGCGCGGGAAAGCCGGCGGCCAGGTCCATCGGCATGAAGGCGGCCAGCCGGTCGAGGTACTCCTTGGCGCCGGCCCGGTCCTGCGAGCGCTTGAACGTCTCCAGGAAGTGGTCGTCGAAGAAGAACACCCACACGTACCAGTCGGTGACCAGGGACAGCGCCTCGGCGTCGCAGTCGGGGTGGGTGTACGAGCAGAGCAGCGCGTAGTCGTGCGAGTCGAGATCGCTCTCCTCCCAGACGCCGGAACCCTCCAGCATCCCGAAGTCGCGCGCCCACCGCTTGGTGTGGACCCTCGCGGCCTCCAGGTGGGGGTTCAGTCGCGCCGGATAAGGCACGTAGAAATCCGGCAGTTGAAAGGGCTGCGTCACGACGGGATGGGCCTTTCGTCCAGGGGTGCGGGGGCCGGTCGTCCCGGGCCCCTGCACGAGATGAGCAGTGCCCTACCCGTGGTGCCCCTGGGATAAGGGAGTTTTCACCGCTTCAGGTGACACCCCCGCCATTCCCCACCCCACCGCCCCGCCGGGGGCTAGAAGAGGAGCGGGATGCGAACACGACGGAGACCGCCCCCCGGTGGGGGAGGCGGCCTCCGCGTGGCGTGGTGCTTACGGGCTGGGGATCGGGAGAGGGGCGGTGCCCAGCGAGGGGACGGTCCACCGCTGGGCGGGCGAACTGTTGCAGTCGTAGAGCCAGAGCCGGGTTCCGGGCGTGGTGTTGAAGCCGCCGAGGTCGAGGCAGCGGCCGGAGGCGGGGTGGTGGATACCGCCGTCGGCGCGGGGGAGGAACTGCTGACTCGGTGCGCTGCTGTCGCAGGTGCGGAGTTCGACGGGTGTGGCGTTGGCGGTGCCGGCTGCCGTGGCGTTGAGGCACTTGCCGTGGGTCCGGATGGTGCCGTCGTCGCGGACCTGGAACTTCTGTGCGTCGGTGCCGTTGCAGCCCGCGATCTGGATCTTGTTGCCGTCGTCGGGGCTGTTCCCGTCGTTGTCGACGCAGTTGTCGGCGGCCGCGCTCAGGTTGATGGGGCTGACGGCTTCCGTGGCGGTGACGGAGGCGGCGTAGGGGTAGACCGCCGGATTGCTGATGCCGCCGGTGAAACCGGACGGGGTGGGGGCCCCGGCTTCCCTGAAGCGGCCCAGGGTGAGGGGGCCGACCGGGGCCGGACTGGTGGCGGCGCTGTGACGGCCCGTGCCGGCGAGGGTGCCGTTGACGTACAGACGCATCTGCCCGGTGGTGTGGTCGTAGACGGCGGTGAGCCGGGTCCACGCGCCGAGGGCGAGCGTGGCGGTGCTGTTGGACTCGTCGGTCTGGTCGTACGGCCAGGCGCCGGTGTCGGTGTCGGCGTCGGTGTTGGCGAGGCCGAAGCGCCAGATGTTCAGCTTGTGGTCGGGGTAGAGGAGCAGAGAGCTGTTGCGGTTCAGATCCTGGCTGAGGACGACTCCTCCGGCCTGATCGGCCTTTGCCATGGTGCTGATGGTGAAGCTCTTGCGGGTGTCGATCACCGGTCCGGACGTGGTGATGACGGACGAGGAGCCGTTGAAGGCGGCATAGCTGGTGCTACGTCCGCCGATGACACCCGTGGGCCAGGTGACCCCCGCAGCGGTGGCGGGGAAGTTCCCGACCGTGCTCGGGGTGGTGCCGTCCTTCTCCCCGGTGAGCGGCCACTGGGCCTTGGGCATGTTGAGGTTGCCGAGGGTGACCGGGACGGAGTCGAAGCCGGTGACGGTGGGGTGCGGAGCGCCCTGCCCGGCGGGGCGGGTGCCGATGCCGTTGAAGGCGACGAGCTGCTGGTTGGTGTCAACGGCCCACAGATCCGGGATGCCGTCGCCGCTGAGATCACCGTCGGACCCGATCCGGGGGTAGGCCTTGGGGTCGATGTTCCCGATGGCCGGGCCTGCGGCCGGATCCGTGAACCCGCTGAGGTCGGGGGCCTGGGAGGTGCCCTTGACCGTGAAGGCACGCAGAGTGCCGTTGGTCTTGGAGCGGGCCCACAGAGTGGGGAAGTTGGTGCCCTGGGCGCGGCCGGGTGTGATCAGGTCGTATGAACTCCACCGGGTGTCGTTGGCCGAGAGGAGGATGGCCTGCGTCTCAAGCTGGTCGGGGTCGCCCGCCGTCGCGAGCCACAGCCGCCCCTTCTCGACGAACAGGAGTGATGTGCGTGGCACGGAGTTCGGTTGGGTGCTCGTGTCACCTGTGTGGTTGCCGAAGGCTGCTATCTGGGTGACGTTGGACCAGTTGGCTCCGTACCCGGCCTCGACGCAGGGGAGGGGGGCGAGGGAGCGCGTGACGCATGCGGTCGGCTTGCGTACGGTTTCGGTGGCGCGGGCGTCGAACCGGCCTGCGATGCCGTCGTTGCGGTAGAGGGACAGGTCCGGGGCAGTGGGCGCGTGGGCGAACAGATCGTCAACGGTCTTGTAGCCCAGGCTGCCGCGGTGGCTGATCTGGATACCGTTCCAGCCGTTGGCGCCGGGGGCGGCGTTGATGCCGGCCTTGGGTGCGGCGGCCGGATCGGAGCCACCGCCGATCACGCGGAGGGCACCGGCCGAGTCGGGCAGCAGAACGTCTGCCTTGTTGTCGCCGGTGAGGTCACCGAAGATCGGGGCGGGGCTGCTCGGATTGGACGGCGCGTAGTAGCTGTAGACGACGGGCTGGGACATGTTGCCCGCGTTGTCCTGGGTCTGCAGGTAGACGTGGTTGGTGCCCCAGGTAGGCGGCGCGATCTTGATGGCTGCCTTGCCGTCGGTCAGCTTCACGATGCCGGGTCCGGTGTCGCTGCACTTCCATCCGGTGGCGGCCGCCTTCACCGGGTCGGTGGTCCAGCGGGCACAGGCCAGGCCGGAGGCCCGGCCGCCCGTTGCCGGTGCCGGGTCGCTGCCGGTGAGGGTGAAGGTGCCCTCCTGGCCGACGAGCTTGGGGTGGGCGCCGATGGTGCCGGAGGCGGGGAAGTCGGTGGAGGCGACCGCGGCGGTCGGCGGCGTGCGGTCGACGCGGAAGAAGCACATCTCGGTGGGATCGCTGGTGAGGAAGTCGTCCGTGACGCGCGCCTGCCAGCCGTACTGGTGGCCGTCCGTCAGGGGGCCGATGTCGACCGTGATGGGGCCGAAACTGCCGTTCCATCCTGAGTCGGCGTACTTGGTCTTTCCGCCATCGTCGTCGTCCCAGTACTGGAAGCCGGTCCAGAGCTGCAGGCCGGTCGCCGAATTCGTGGACGCGGTGAGGGTGATGTTGTTGTTGGCGCCGACCCAGCCGGGGTTGTCCCAGGGATGGGTGGTGCCCGGGGTGCGGCAGTCGGCGTAGGACGTGATGTCGGCGAAGCCGGGGGTGGGGCTGGTGCGGGGCCACCAGACGGTGGGCCGGATGTCGTACTCGACGACGATGCGAGGGGTGTTGGTGAACCGCTGCCGGTAGTGCTTCTCGTACTCGTCGTCGGGGGCCAGACCGAGGGTGATGGTGGGCCACTGGTACCGGACGGCGTTCCTCACCAGGTCCTTGACGTCGAACTGGATGTCGCCCGACCCGGACATGGTGGTCGTACCGACCTGACCGCACCCCTGCATCCTGGAACCGGTGCCGCAGGGTTGCCTGTTCCAGCTGGTCGGGTTGCTGATGTAGCCGGTGGAGTAGAGGCCCATCGGGGTAGGGGTGTCCGGGCTGGAGGAGGACACCACGGTGGCGTGGAACGTCGCGTTCATGACCTCGGTGTTGTAGAGCCGCGAGTCCACACCGATCTGGAAGTACGCGCGTGTGCGTCCGATACCGGAGCACGGTGGATTGCCGAACCTGTATCCGCAGTAGCCGGTGGCGGGTTTGTCCTGCCCGTACTCGGTTCCGTTGAACTCGTTGACGTCGGCGTACTCCGGTGCTTCCTGGACCTGCGCCCAGGCCTGGTTGGCGTTGCTGAGGCTCGGGATCCATCCGGGGTCGATGTACCAGGGGCCGGTGCCCTGGCCGAGAAGGGTGGCGTCGGGGACGAGCTGGATGCCCTGGGCGTCGACGGTCGTGCCGATCTTCTGCACGGCGGCACCGGTGCCGGGCCCGTCGGTGGTCGAGCGGGTCGGGGCGTCTTCGGCCGGAGCGGACTGCTCGGCCGGGGCGCCCGCTGACTTCGAGGAGGCGGAAGGGGCGGAGGGCGCAGTGCCCGCCGAATCCCACATGAGAGGTGCGGGGGCGGAGAAGCGGGTCGCGCCCTGGCTGTCCACGGCCTTGAGGTTGCCGGAGCCGTCCGCGCTCACGATGAGCCCGTCGGCCTCGACGGCGAGCCGGAACGTCTTGACGGCGGGGTTGGCGGCGGCCTCGGCGGTGCGCACGATCAGCACCTGGCGCCAGCCGCCGAGGGGGGTGGCGCTGAGCTCGAGGTCCACGCCGGGCAGGACGGACGAGTACAGGGCGCTGTCGCCGTTCAGCGCGGGCCTGGGCAGGGGGAAGGGGGCCTTGAGGGCCAGCTTCTTGCCGTCCTCGGTGGTCATCGTGGCCATCGGGCCGGTGCCACCGCCGGAGAGGCTGAGCCTGGAGGGGACGACTGCCGGGGACACGGTGCCGTCACTGTTGGCCCGGAGTGTCGCGTCGACCTGCTGCCAGGCCCCCGAGGCGGTCTTGACCCGCTGCGGCACGGGCGTGGACTCGGTGGTGAGCGTGCCCCGCGGAGTGGCGGATGTCTGCGAACTCGCCGTCGTCAGCTGCTCGATGACGACGGGCTTGCCGCTGCTCTTGGCCAAGGCCTTGGCGGCATCGACAGCTCTCGTCTCCGGGCTGGGAGGACGGGGCGCCGGAGCGGGCCACGCGCTGTCCGCCGGTCCGTGGCCCCGCGCGTCCTGAGCGGCTGCGGGCGGCGCGGTGAGCAGGCCGGCGCCGAGCGCGAGGACTGCGGCGCCCACCGCGGGGATAAGCGACACGCGAGAGGCCCGCCGTCGCGGGCCTCCTGGTCCCGACGGTGGCGAAGAGAGTAATTGCGGCCTCACGTTCATGGCCCCCCAAGCAGTGAGACGGACAGAAGTCAGCCGCACAATTCCTTCACGCCTGCAATCTGTCAACAGACTGGGAGCTTTCGCTGCCCGTTTTGTACTGCGAACTCCCGAGCCGAGTCGTGGGTGACGTGAGTCACTCCGGAGGAATGTGAGACTCCGCTGATGAATCGAACGCGCGCTGCGTAGGGTGCGCTGTGATCCGGGCCCGGCCGGCCCGGCGTTCTCGTTGCATGTATCCCGTGGGGGGATCCGATTGTCTTATCGGGGTCGAATCTTCATGCGCTCGCGTGCCGCTCGCTCGCGCGTCGTACTCGTGTCAGTGTTCGCCGTACTCGCTTCTGGCCTGGGGATTCCCCTGGCCGGGGCGGCTGACAAGCCCCCCGAGGTGTGGGCGCCGCCGCAGACCCCATTACCGGGTGTCAAGGCGGTCAAGGGTTCGGATGCGAAGCCCTCGGGTGAGCGGCCGTCGCTTGGCCGGAAGTCGACCCAAAAATCGAACGGGAAGATCCCTTCGGGTGTGGCGTCCGTAGAGCTGGGTGGTGCGGGTGCTGCGCAAGCGGCTGCATCGAGGGGGCCGGTTCAGGCGGGGAAGCTCCCTGTCTGGATCGCAGCAGTGAATGGCGCAAATTCGCCGGCCGTCAAAGCGGGCACCGACAGCCTCAAAGTCGAGGTGAAGGACCCGGCCAAGGCCAAGGCTGCGGGTGTGAACGGCGCGATGATCGCCCTCACGGACCCCGTGGGAACCGCGGCGGCCGGCAAGGTCGAAGTCGGTCTCGACATTTCGGCATGGGCGAACTTCGGGAGCGCCAACTGGGCAAGTCGCGCCAGGCTGGTGCGGCTCCCCGCCTGCGCCCTGACCACACCGGGCGCCGCGGACTGCACGACCCGTACGCCGGTGGAGTCCCGCCTCGACGCCTCCGGCCGGCTGGTGGCGGAGATCGACGTACCGAACCCGGCAGCGGCTCACGCTTCCGTGCTGAAGCCACAGCCCGGCGCGAAGTCCGCCCCCGCGCCCCAGGTACTGAGCCCTCAGGACGTCGTCCTCGGCGTGGAGCCGGGTCCGTCGAGCGACCTCGGTGACTACTCCGCGACGCCGCTGCTGCCGTCGGCTTCCTGGCAGGCCGGGGCGAACGCGGCGAACTTCACCTACGGCTACACGGCCGAGGTGCCCTCGGCGATCGCCGGCGCGGCGCCGAGCGTCGTGCTCGGCTACGACTCCTCCTCGATCGACGGCCGTACGGCGTCGACGAACGCGCAGGCCGGCCTGATCGGTGAAGGCTGGGACTGGCACCCGGGCTCGATCTCGCGCTCGTACCGGGGATGCAAGGACGCGGGCATCAAGGACTCCGGCGACGAGTGCTGGGCCGGCGACATCCTCTCGCTCTCCTTGGCCGGGCACGCCGGGCAGATCGTGCGCGACGACACCACCTGCGTCTACCGCCTCCAGGGTGATGACGGGACGAAGATCGAGCGCCTCACCGGCCAGCGAAACTCCGCCTGGAAGGGCGAGGGGTTCAAGGTCACCACGACCGACGGCACGCAGTACTACTTCGGCTCGAACCGCCTCCCGGGCGGTGACGGAACGGACCCGGAGGCCAAGTCGGTCTCCACGGTCCCGGTCTACTTCAACAGCGGCCGGGACACGTGCCTGGGTGCGGACACCCCCGCCAACGGAACCTGGCAGCAGCTGGGCCGGCAGTGGAACCTCGACTACGTCGTGGACCCACACCAGAACCTGATCTCGTACCGCTACGACCAGGAGGACAACTACTACGGGCGCGGCGGCGGCCAGAACAACGGCAACGGCACCCCCACCCTCTACCAGCGCGCCTCCTACCCGACCTGGATCGGCTACGGCCAGCGCCTGCCCGACCAGATCGCAGCCAAGGGCAAGGCCAACACCGCGGCCCAGGTCTGGCTGCGGACGGCCGACCGCTGCTTCCAGACGGGAGCCGCGTGTGACCCCGCTAAGCGCAAGACCAACCCCACCGCGTGGGAAGACACCCCTGTCGACCAGGAGTGCGCGGCCACCGGCCAGTGCCTCAACCTGTCACCCACCTACTTCTCCACCAAGCGCCTGACGACCATCGACACCGAGGTCCTGGGCACCGGCGGCTACCGCAACGTCGACTCCTACGTACTCAAGCAGCGACTCGAACCGCCGGGCGACGGCACCGCGGCGACCCTCTGGCTCGAATCCATCCAGCGCTTCGCCACCAACTCCCGCGCCAAGCTGGAGGTGCCGCCCGTCACCTTCGGCGTACCGGAGCAGATCCCGAACCGTGTGGACGGCGTCGTCAAGCGTCCGAACGGCACCGATGCAGGCGCTTCGCCCTTCAATCGACCGCGCGTCAAGACGATCACCACCGAGACCGGTGGCCAGATCAACGTCGCCTACAAAGCCCCCGAGTGTTCCCGCGTCAAGGGCGCGATGCCGACGGCCGCTGACACGAACACGATGGCTTGCATGCCGGTCAAGTGGTACCTGCCCCGACAGTCCTTCCCCGACCCCGTCGACGACTGGTTCCACAAGATCGTCGTCCAGTCCGTCACCCAGCAGGACAAGGTCGCCGGCCAGGTCAGTCAGGTCACCGACTACGAGTACGGCGGCGGCATCGCCTGGCACCGCAACGACTCCGAGTTCACCGACCCCAAGACCCGTACCTGGGACCAGTTCCGCGGCTTCGCCACCGTCACCACCCGCACCGGCAACGGCAACGGCGCCGAGGCCCCGCGCACCAAGTCGGTCGCCACGTTCCTGCGCGGCATGGACGGCGACGTGCTCGCCAACGGCAGCAAGCGAAGCGTCGACGTCCGCGACGCCCACGGCGGCACGATCAAGGACGAGGAAGTCCTGTCCGGGTTCGTCCGCCAGACCGAGACCTATGACGGTGACGGCGGCACCGTCATCGCCGACGAGGTCACCACCCCCCTGATCAAGCCGAACGCAACGGCGACCCGCGCCCAGTCCGGCGGCATGCCGCCGATCACGGCCCGCGTGATGAACACCGGGAAGGTGACCAGCCGCGCCAGACTCGCCGACGGCACCTGGCGCACCAGCGAGCGCACCTCCACCTACGACGACACCGCCTTCACGCGGCCCCTCCAGGTGGACGACAAGAGCGACCTGTCCCGCCCCGACCAGCGGCTGTGCACCACCTTCACGTACGCCTCCGGCCCCGGCGGCGCGCTGACCCAGCTCGCTTCCCGCACCCTCGTCCTCAACGGCGCCGGCGGCTGCAGCGAGACGCCGACCGCGGCGAACACCGTCGGCGACACCCGCGCCTACTTCGACGGCAAGCCCCTCGGCGAAGCCGGCGCCGTCGCGGACCAGACCGGCACCGAGGTCCTGGAGAAGTACGACGCGGCGGGCAAGCCCGTCTACCGCCTCAACGTCACCTCCACCTACGACGACTACGGCCGTCTCACGACGACGACCAACAAGGTGCGCAAGGACGCAGCCCACCCGGACGGCGCGGTCACCAAGACCGAGTACAAGGCCCTGCCCAACGCCCTGCCGTACGAGGTCACCCACACCAACCCGCTGGGCTGGAAGACCACCACCACGCTGGACACCGGGCGCGCGCTGCCGATGAAGACCAGCGACGAGAACGGACATGTCGCCGAGCGGGGCTACGACGCCCTGGGGCGGGTCACCGCCGTCTGGCAGCCCGGCCAGGACCGGACGAAGAACGACCCGCCGGTCCGCAAGTTCTCCTACGTCATGAACGGCACGAACGCGCCGACGACCGTGCTGAGCCAGACGCTCATGGCCAACAAGCAGACGTACGTCTCCAGTTACACCATCTACGACGGCCTCGGCCGCATCCGGCAGACCCAGGCGCACACGCCGTCCGGCGCCGCGGGCCGGATGATCACCGACGCGCTCTTCGACTCCCACGGACGGCAGGTCAAGACCAGCGCCCCCTACTACAACGACGAGAAAGAGCCGTCGGGTGCACTCTTCCTGCCCAACGGCGGGGTGAACCCCGACAGCCAGATCCCGGCGCAGACCGTCTCCGTCTTCGATGGCCTCGGCCGCACCACCGCCTCGGTCTTCCAGTCCTACGGCATCGAGCAGTGGCGTTCGAAGACCGAGTACCCGGGAGCCGACGAAGTTCGCACCATCCCGCCGAACGGCGGCTACGCCACGGCGAGCATCACCAACGGCACCACCTCCGTCCTGCGCCAGTACAAGGGCAACACCCCCGACGGCGCGTATGACGAAACGACGTACGAGACGAACACCCAGGGCCAGGAGCTCCGCCGCAAGGACGCCGCGGGCAACGAGTGGACCTTCGCGTACGACCTCCTCGGCCGCACGGTGAAGACCACCGACCCGGACTCGGGCACCGCCACCACGGTCTACGACGACAGCAAGAACCTCGTCACCGTCACCGACGCCCGCAACAGGAGCGCCATCACCGTCAGCGACCTCCTCGGCCGCACCGTCGCGACGTACGAGGGGACGGCTGTCGACCCTGCCAAGCAGGTCGGAGCCTTCACCTACGACACCAAGGCCCTGGGCAAGCCGGACACCACCACCCGCTATGTCGCCGGCCGCGCCTACATCACGGAGATCACCGGCTACGACAGCGGCTACCGGCCCCTCGGCACCAAGGTCACCATCCCCGAGTTCGAGAAGCAGCTGGCCGGCACCTACGAGACCAAGAACACCTACGACAAGCACGGGCAGCTCCGGGCCACCGCCCTGCCCGCCATCGCCGCTGCCGGTCTGGGTCCGGAGCAGCTCGCCTTCGGCATTGACGACGTCGGCAAGCTGTCGTCGCTCGGCGGCACCATCGCCGGTATCCGCACGCCCTACGTGGTGGACGTCTTCCACGATCCGTACGGTCGTGCCATCCGCACCACGGTCGGCGAGACGGGCATGCAGGTGGTCTCGACCGTCGACTACGACCAGGCCACCGGCCGGCCGGTCCGCTCCACCCTGGACAAGCAGACCGCGACCAGGGCCAGCGTCGACGTCGTCGACTACACCTACAACCGGGTCGGCGGGCTGACCTCGATCAGCAACACACAGGACGGCGCCGCCCGCGATCTTCAGTGCTTCACCACCGACTACCTCGGCCGCCTCACCCAGGCCTGGACCGACACCGGCACCACCACCACGGCACCCCAGCCCAGCGTCCGCGGCATCGGCGGCTGTTCCCACAGCACCGGGCCCGCGGTCGACGGCGCCGGCAAGCCGAGCGTGGGCGGCCCGGCACCGTACTGGCAGCAGTACGAGTACGACAAGATCGGCAACCGCACCAAGCTGGTCAAGAAGGACGTCACGGGCAACACGGCCAAGGACACGACGGTCACCCAGACCTTCGGCGCCGGCCCGAACGCGCCGTCCTCCGACCCGAAGACGGGCGGCGGTACGGGCGGCCCGCACGCCCTCATGACATCGACCGAGTCCAGCAGCTCCAGCACGAAGGTCACCTCGTACACGTACGACGCCGGCGGCAACACCGCCTCCATCACCAGCACGCCGGGCACGAAGACCCTGACCTGGAACGACCAGGGCAAGCTCGACAAGATCACCGGTACCGGCGAAAGCGCCGGCACCAGCTACCTCTACGACACCGGCGGCAACCAGCTCATCCGCCGCGACCCGGGCAAGACCACCCTCAACCTCGGCCCCGACCAGATCACTCTGGATACGGCCACCGGCAAGGTCTCCAACGTCCGCACCTACAGCGCGCCCGGCGGCCTGTCCATCACCCGCACCACCACCTCCGGAACCTCCGCCCTCACCTACCAGGCCTCGGACCACCACGGCACGAACGGTGTCCAGTTCAACGCCACCGACCTGGCCCAGGCCCGCCGCCCCGCCGACCCCTTCGGCAACGAACGCGGCACCCAGCCCGCCGCCGGTACGTGGGCCGGCGACAAGGGATTCGTCGGCGGAACCAAGGAGAAGGCCACCGGCTTCACCCTCCTCGGTGCCCGCGAATACGACCCCACCACCGGCCGCTTCATCAGCCCCGACCCGATCATCGACGCGGGCGACCCCCAGCAGTGGAACGCGTACGCCTACTCCAACAACGACCCGATCGACAAAACGGACCCCAGTGGCCTCCGCTACATCGGTGACACCGAGGCCGACACTACCCACTACCTGAGGAACACGACCCAGGAAGGCGAGGAACTCGCGACCCCTGAGAGAGTCGCCCTGAACGAGTCCAACGGGGAACTCACCAAAGCGAAGAAGCGGCGCGACGAGTTGAAGCACGCCGTGGTCGACCTGGTCATGGACCTCATCGGCTACAACGACGCCCGTGACTGCTTCACCAAGGGCGACGTCATGGCCTGCATCAATACCGCCCTCAACGCCGTCCCCTGGGGCAAGCTTTTCAAGGCCATCAAAATCGGCGTCAAGGCCTTCAAGATCTACAAGGAACTCAACAAGGCCTACGACGCTGTCAGTGCCGCCGAACGCAGATCAAGTCGGGCCATGGCAGCATTCACCAAGGCCAAGAAGGCCGAAGACGAAGCATCTGCGGCTGCAGCCAAGGCGGCCAAATCAGGTGACGCGAAAGCCTCGAAGGAATCAGCCAGCGACAGCGCCGGCACAGAGTCCAAGTCAGGCAGAAGCGATGCGGACGCCGAAGCCCAGGGCAGCGGCTCCGACGCGCGGACGAAGTCCGACTCCTGCGAGCTCAAGACGAACAGCTTCCCCACGGGCACCAAGGTTCAGATGGCCGACGGCACCACCAAGGCCATCGAGGACATCCGTGTCGGCGACACCGTGATGGCAACCGACCCGCAGACCGGCCAAACCCGCCCGAAGCAGGTCACCGCAACCATCACCACCCCCGACGACAAGGACTTCACCGACCTCACCCTCACTGACGACGCCAACCCCCGCGGCCCGCCGGCCACCCTCACCTCCACGTTCCACCACCCCTACTGGAGCGAAACCCGCCGCCGGTGGACCGACGCCGGGGACCTCACCCCCGGCGAACAACTCCGCCAGCCCAACGGCACCACCCTCACCGTCCAAACCACCCGCAACTACCCCTACGCCGTCACCACTTACAACCTGACGGTCGACGACTTCCACACGTACTATGTGCTGGCGGGCGCCACCCCAGTCCTCGTCCACAACTGCGATATCAGTGACGGATATCTTTATCGTGGCCTCGCCGAGGGGCACCACAGTTATGAGGCCGCCACTAACGGCCGCGCGACTCTCATGGGAGGTCGAGGCCACTCAAACATAGAAGACCACGTGGGTGGAGATAATACGGATTCCATCTTCACCTCCTGGTCGGATGACCCCGAACAGTCCGTTTATTTCGCCCAGAATCTGGGGCGGAAATGGACCGGGAAAGGCGTCATGATGCGCATCAGAGTGGCGGACATAGATCCTCTCGTGGGGCCCTCGAGGAATATTCAAATCCACGGCGGCGAATTCGACCAACTTGAAGATGAGCATCTCATTGTCGGGGAAATTATGGCCCACGATATCAGTTTTGACTTCGGGGCGACATGGAGAAGCGTTTCGGGGGGATGAGGTGAATGAAATGCCTGCCAGTGAACTGCTGGCTGCGCTCGAGATGGATTCCGAGGTCAATGCTCTTGTCAGGAATGCGCTAATCTCTGGAGCTCATTTCAAAGTCGGGCTCGAACCGATTCCGGCGGCAAGGCTTCTTGGCATCTGCTTGGGGAGGGTAAAGGCCGCACAAAGGCGTGGCAGGCCAACGGTCGGGGTAGCGGAATGCCTTGCAAGTCTTGCAGAAATGGGCGAGCGGGGACTTCTTGTGGCCTTTGCGAACGATCGCGAGCGATCGGGATACTATTTCAAGGTTTACCTTGACCCGCACCCGCTCAAGGTGATCGGGTGCTTCGGAGTTAACATGCCCCCCGAAGTTGACCCCATCACCGGTCCCGAATAGTAGGCGGCAGGCGAAGTTGAGGGTGAGCTCTGGATCTGCGCTCTGCAGGGAATGAAGCATTGTCGACCGCCGCATCCTCACAGTGCCCCAGCGGCCCCGCCGGATTTTTTCCCGGTGGGGCCGCTGGGGTGTTTGATGGCAGTAGTTGACGGCAACGTCAGCGGACGGCCGTTTCGCCAATCGGTGGGCCAACACTGGCGTATGAACCTGTAGCGGCTTCGGTGGGGTTGTGGAGAGTGCGGCCGAGGAGGTTGATGGTGTCCCGCTGGAGCCGAAGCTGAGCACCACGACGAGCTCGATCGAGCCAGCGAGGCGTACAGGAAGCAGTCAGCAAGGGCCGAAAGATCACCAGGGGACTGGTCCGCGTGGCCGGCGTGGCCCCCCTCCACGAGGCCCGGCAGCCGCTCGCAAGGAGCCCAAGACCGAGCACTGCCAGGCGAAGAAGCGCCGCTGCCCCGGCAAACAGACCCCAGGATGCTTACGGGCTCAGCCGTCAACGTTGGGTGAGCCGTTCAGAGTTTCTTTACTTGATCAAGGCGGCCCGCTGACGCGGCCCGCGCGCGCTCCGGCCCGTCAGGGCCGCCGCCCGCTCCTGTCTCCGCCCCGCTTGCCGGCGGCCCCGCCGGTCCGGGTGCGCAACAGTCGCCAGCGTGGATTGTTCTGGGGCTCTGCCCCAGGCCCCGGCCCTCTCTCCGAGGGGGAGGAGGTCGAGTGTGGGTGCGGCTCCGTCGTGTTGATGGGTGGTCGGGGTCGCGGGAGGGGGCCCTCGTCGCCCGGTCACCGGAGGCGTACCAGGAACCCCGGGGGCCGCCAAGGCCAAGCGCAAGCGTCACCCGGTGAGCCTTGGCGGCCCCCGGAGAACCCTGGTACGGCGAAGCTGCCCGACCGACGAGGGACCCCTCCCGCTCAGGCCCCGGTGTTGCCAGGGCGCTGGCCGGCCCTGCACCGGCCGGCTACCTAACCAGCAGCGAGCGCAGAGGCGGGCATTGCTTCGGGCGGGTATCTGCCGGATAGCCCTCGGTTGGCTCGCCGGACCGGCGTACCGTGGCGCTGGAGGTGGTGAGCGGATGACTACGGAACTGGCTGACAACGTCCGCAAGTACCGGCGTCGGGCCGGGATGAGCCAAGAAGAACTCGCCCACGCCGCAGGCGTGTCGCCGGGCACGGTGCGCAAGGTGGACAGGGCGGAACGGTCCGGATGGAGACGCTGCACGCCCTGGCCCGTGCACTGGGCGTGACCACGGCGACGTTACTGGCCCCCGATGCTCCCGAACCCGTGGGTCGCGGGGAGGACCCGAACCGCGTCAACCTGATCCAGCTTCGCGCCGCGCTCACGCCACCGGTGGGCCTCACCGACCTGGACGGCGAGGCCGCCGAGGACGAGCCGAACCTGCGCCGGTTCCGCAGGACGGTCCAGGACGGCGCGGTGCTGTACCACTCCGACAGCTACAAGAGCGTTGCGTCCCAACTGCCGGATCTCTTGCGGGACGCCAACAGCGCGGTCGCCTACTACGACAGCGGCGAGGAGCACCGCCAGGCGGTCTTGGCCAGGGCCGAGGCGTTGCAGTTGGCCGGCCGGTACCTCACGCAGGTACGGCAGTACGACCTCGCCTACACCGCCCTGGCCGGCGCGATCACGGACGCACGCCGCGCAGACGACAAGCTCACCGGGGCATCGGGCGTGATCGGGATGTGCTGGCTGCTGCTGCGGCAGGGACGGCTGGATGAGGCCGAACAACTTGCCTCCCAGACGGCCGACGTGATCGAGCCGCGTCTGTCGCGGGCGACGCCAGACGAATGCGCGGCGTGGGGCTGGCTGGCACTTCGGGCAGCGGCTGCTGCGGGCCGCAACAACCGCCCCGACGAGGCACGGCACTACCACTGCGTCGCGAGCACCGCGGCGTCCGCCGTGGGCCGGGAACACACCGGATCGTTCTTCCGGCACTGGACCACCTTCGGGCCCCTGACGGTCGGCATGAAGGGCGTGGAAGACGCCATGGTCGTCGGGGACGCGCGCGCCGTCGTCCGTAGGGCCGGCGAGGACGCCATGTCACCGAAGGCGTGGAAGAGCGCCGGGCGGCCGAGTGACGAGAACTGGAACCGCCACCGGCTGGACGTGGCACGCGCCCACGCCCGGACCAACGACCTCTCCGCGGCGATGGACGAGCTGACAGGCATCCGCCGCGCGTCCCCGGAGTGGCTGAGGCATCAGCGGATGGCGGCCGAGACCATGCAGGAGATCCTGAAGAAGCGCAAGCGCACCCTCACGGCCGAGATGCGCGACATGGCCGCCTACCTGACCGTCGTCGGATAGGTGCCACGCAGCGCGATACTTCGCGCACCCTCAGTCGCCAACTGGCATGTTCCATGGATGGAGTGACAGACCGCCGGCCCCTACGGTCGCCGTGTTCCCAATCGGCGACCCAGGCGGGGGTGCACAGTGAGCACATCCAGGAGCGACGCAGACCGCCTGCGTCGCAGGGACCTCTACGACGCCGCAGCCGGGGTGACAGGACCGCGCCTGCTGCCCTGGATCACCCAGGACGGGAACCCCTGCTACCTCAGCACCGACGGCAGGGGCTACCTCTCCTCCCTCGCCGACAGCATCGAAGAGGTGCAACTCGACATGGGCGAAGAACTCCTGGGGTACGCCCGCGGAGTCGTGGCTCCTGGGGACAAGATGCTCTCGGCCGCCGAATACCGGTGGCTCGCCTGCCGGCTGACTGAAGCCCTGACCGACGCACTCCGGGTCGCAGAGTCGCGCGGTGACCGCATCCCCGCCCCGCCCGAGAGCCCCGGCTCCTGACGGCAGTAGCGACGGCAACAACCACAGATTCAGGCGCACAACCACGGACTCCGGCGGACCGCCAAATCCCTCCCCACCTGCATAAAGGCGGCTAGAGGAGGGGATGCCAGCACACGTACTATGTGCTCGCAGGCGCCACCCCCGTCCTAGTCCACAACTGCGGGAATGCCGAACGTGGTCTTCGCGCATTCGCGGATCTCAACCGTCTGGGCCCTGGAAAGAACGAGGGCGCGGCAAGTGCTCTGCTAACTCCTTCGGGAGGTGCGTATTTCCGACGTAAGTACGCGCAGGGTTGGAGAGGCAAGGCGGAGCCTCCCCCTTCCCCTTCGTAGGGTTCTTGATCAGACAGGACATCACGGTGGTTGTGCTGAGATCGGATGTATCGCGCAGGCGATGGAAGCCGGGGATGTGGTGCGAGGTGGCAGTAGCTTGGCGGTCCTCCGTAAGCCATTCGACCACCCGCGATACAGGGATCTCCTTCCGGCTTGTGAGTCGTGTCAACTCGTCATGGCCAGGCTCCGAATCGCTGACCTGTACCCAGGAAATGGGGCGCCGTAGTGGGTAGAGTTCTCAAGCGGTTGGCTGCAGTGCGCTGGGCCGACCTGTCGGACGCAACTGGCTCGGCAGACGGCATTCCCGCTTTGCTTTCACGGGCGGCGTGGGCGGATGGGCCAGCTGCGTGTGCGGCTGTAGATGAATTGTCGGACAGGGTCTGTGCGCTCGGTTTCGTGGTGTCTGAGGTCACGCCGGTCACGGTTCCATTCCTTGTGGAACTGGCAGGTCACCCCGAGGCGCAGTGCCGGGTGGAGGTGATTGACTTGATCACCTCGATTCACAAGACAACGCAGTGGGCAGACGCCTCGGCTGCGGCAGATCCGAGATATCGTTCAGCGTTCGAAGCAAAGGTCGCCTGGGAGCTGGCGGCGAAGGATGCGGTGCTAGCGCACAAGCAAGTCGTCGAGCTTCTTGCGCGGGACACGGACCGCGGAGTGGCAGCTGCCGCCAGTCGGCTTCTTTCGCTTCTGTCGAGCTGACGAGATTCAGCTCTGGAGCGTCCCCTTCCCGAGGGGCAGCGGCGCGACTTGGTGCTGATGGGGCTGCGCCCGAGGCGCCGTGAGGCCGCGGTTCTCCCGAGAAGTAGAGGGTGCCCTTCGGCGCGCCGGCTGGGTGCCGGATCGCAGGGTTGACCGCGCTATATGGAAGGCGTCACTGCCGAAGTTCACCTCGCATGCCGCAGCTGTGGAGTTTCCTTCAAGGATCTGTTTCCGGCGGCCCGCCGGGGGTGTCTGACGGGAGTAGTTGGCCGCTTGCGGAGTTCGGTGCGGAGGGTGAGTTCGTGCAGCGCGCAGGTGGTCGCTTCGGGCGGTGGTGAAGGACTGGCGGGCTGCGTCGGCGCGGTCGGGGCGTTGCGGCGCTGTGCGCGATCTCCTCCCTCGCGGATGGCACGCTCCAGGGTGGACTTGGACTTGGACATGGAGTGGATGTGCGCCGGCGTCGGCGGGTCCTGGTTCGGGAGTGGTGCGGTGAGCCGCGCAGGCGCGTGGGGTCGGCCCGGGCGGGGCGGGTGGTTGGGCTGCGAAGTCCTGGGTGTGCGGGGTCGAACAGGGGTGGTGGGGGTGTCGGAGCTTGGGGAAATGTCCAGTTCGGGTAGATTTGCCACGGTAGTTGGTTTCGGCGTTCCGGGAGGGACACTCGTGGCTATTGATCTGGACAAGGTGCTCGACAAGGCGTGGGCCGACAAGCCGCTCGCCGAGGTGCTCGCGGCTCCCGTGGCCGCGCTCAAGGGCGTCAGCGACAAGGACGGCGAGCTGCTGCACGAGGCGTTCGGGGTCAGGACCGTCGCCGACTTCGGGCAGCTGAAGTACGTGCGGTGGGCGCAGGCGCTCGTCGCGCTGAACCAGACCGTCAAGGCCTAGCGGGAGGCCGTCCTCCCCGGCCCCGGGAGGGGTGGGGAGGACGGCCTCTTTCGTGTCCTACTCGCCTTCGCCCTCGAGGTTGCCCTCGGTGTCCAGGTAGACCTGGCGGAGGGCTTCGAGGATCCGGGCGTCCGGCTTCTCCCACATGCCGCGGGACTCGGCTTCGAGGAGGCGCTCCGCGATGCCGTGCAGGGCCCAGGGGTTGGCCTCCTCCAGGAAGGCGCGGTTGGTCGGGTCGAGGACGTACGTCTCGGTGAGCTTGTCGTACATCCAGTCCGCGACCACGCCCGTCGTGGCGTCGTAGCCGAACAGGTAGTCGACCGTCGCGGCGAGCTCGAAGGCGCCCTTGTAGCCGTGGCGGCGCATCGCCTCGATCCACTTGGGGTTGACGACGCGGGCGCGGAAGACCCGGCTGGTCTCCTCCACCAGCGTGCGGGTCTTCACGGTCTCGGGACGGGTGGAGTCGCCGATGTACGCCTCCGGGGCCGTGCCGCGCAGGGCGCGGACGGTGGCCACCATGCCGCCGTGGTACTGGAAGTAGTCGTCCGAGTCCGCGATGTCGTGCTCGCGCGTGTCCGTGTTCTTGGCGGCGACCGTGATGCGCTTGTAAGCCGTCTCCATCTCGTCGCGCGCCGGACGGCCCTCCAGGCCGCGGCCGTAGGCGTAGCCGCCCCACACCGTGTAAACCTCCGCGAGATCGGCGTCCGTACGCCAGTCGCGGGAGTCGATCAGCTGGAGGATGCCGGCTCCGTACGTACCCGGGCGCGAGCCGAAGATACGAGTGGTGGCCTTGCGCTCGTCGCCGTGGACGGCGAGGTCCGCCTGGGCGTGGGCGCGGATGAAGTTCGACTCCGCCGGCTCCTCCAGCGAGGCCGCGAGCCGGACCGCGTCGTCCAGCAGGCCGATGACGTGCGGGAACGCGTCGCGGAAGAAGCCCGAGATGCGCAGGGTCACGTCGATGCGGGGGCGGCCGAGCTCGTCGAGCGGGATCGGTTCCAGGCCCGTGACGCGGCGCGAGGCCTCGTCCCAGACCGGGCGGACGCCGAGGAGGGACAGGGCCTCCGCCACGTCGTCGCCCGACGTGCGCATCGCGCTCGTGCCCCACAGGGACAGGCCGACGGAGGCGGGCCACTCGCCGTTGTCCGTGCGGTAGCGGGTCAGGAGGGACTCGGCCAGCGCCTGGCCCGTCTCCCACGCGAGGCGGGAGGGGACGGCCTTCGGGTCGACCGAGTAGAAGTTGCGGCCCGTGGGCAGGACGTTGACCAGGCCGCGGAGCGGGGAGCCCGAGGGGCCCGCCGGGATGAACCGGCCGTCGAGGGCGGCGACGACGTGCGCGATCTCGTCCGTCGTGCCCGCCAGCCGGGGGACCACCTCGCGGGCCGCGAAGGACAGGACCGCCGCGACCTCCGGCGACTGGTCCGCGGCGACCGAGGACACGGCGTCGAGGGACCAGTCCGCGTCCTCCATCGCCTGCACCAGGGCGCGGGCCTGCGCCTCGACGGCGTCCGCCGAGGTACGGGTGGCCTTGGACTCGTCGAGGCCGAGCGCCTCGCGCAGGCCCGGGAGGGCCGTCGTACCGCCCCAGATCTGCCGGGCGCGCAGGATGGCGAGGACCAGGTTGACCCGGGCCTCACCGGTCGGGGCGCCGCCGAGCACGTGCAGGCCGTCGCGGATCTGGGCGTCCTTGACCTCGCACAGCCAGCCGTCGACGTGCAGCAGGAAGTCGTCGAAGCCGTCGTCGTCCGGGCGCTCTTCGAGGCCCAGGTCGTGGTGGAGCTTCGCCGCCTGGATCAGGGTCCAGATCTGGGCGCGGATGGCCGGCAGCTTCGCCGGGTCCATCGCGGAGATCTGGGCGTACTCGTCGAGGTGCTGTTCGAGGCGGGCGATGTCGCCGTAGGACTCGGCCCGGGCCATCGGCGGGACGAGGTGGTCGACCAGGGTCGCGTGCACGCGGCGCTTGGCCTGGGTGCCCTCGCCCGGGTCGTTGACCAGGAAGGGGTAGATGAGGGGGAGGTCACCGAGCGCGGCGTCCGGCGCGCAGGCCGCGGACAGACCGGCGTTCTTGCCGGGCAGCCACTCCAGGTTGCCGTGCTTGCCCAGGTGGATCATCGCGTCGGCGCCGAAGCCGCCGTCCTCCGCGCGCGCCTGGATCCAGCGGTACGCGGCCAGGTAGTGGTGCGAGGGCGGCAGGTCCGGGTCGTGGTAGATCGCGATCGGGTTCTCGCCGAAGCCGCGCGGCGGCTGGATGAGGACGAGCAGGTTCCCGCGGCGCAGGGCCGCCAGGACGATGTCGCCCTCCGGGTTCGCCGAGCGGTCCACGAACATGTTGCCCGGGGCCTCGCCCCAGTGCTGCTCGACGCTCTCGCGGAGCTCGGCCGGCAGCTCGGCGAACCAGCGCTTGTAGTCGGCGGCCGGGATGCGGACCGGGTTGCGGGCCAACTGCTCCTCGGTCAGCCAGTCCTGGTCGTGGCCGCCGGCCTCGATCAGGGCGCGGATCAGCTCGTCGCCGTCGCCGGACACCAGACCGGGGACGTCCTGGGCGGGGCCGAAGTCGTAGCCGCCGGCGATCAGCGTGCGCAGCAGCTCGACGGCGCTGGCCGGGGTGTCGAGGCCGACGGCGTTGCCGATGCGGGAGTGCTTGGTGGGGTACGCGGACAGGACCAGCGCGACCTTCTTGTCGCGGCGGTCGATGTGGCGCAGACGGGCGTGGCGTACGGCGATCCCCGCGACCCGGGCGGCCCGCTCGGGGTCGGCCACGTAGGCGGGCAGGCCGTCCTCGTCGAGCTCCTTGAAGGAGAACGGGACGGTGATCAGGCGGCCGTCGAACTCCGGCACGGCGACCTGGGTGGCGGCGTCGAGGGGGGACAGACCCTCGTCGTTCTCCTCCCAGGCGCTGCGCGAACCGGTCAGACACAGGGCCTGGAGGATCGGCACGCCGAGCGCGGCGAGTGCGCCGGCGTCCCAGGACTCGTCGTCACCGCCGGCGGAGGCGGTCGCGGGACGGGTGCCGCCGGCCGCGAGGACGGTGGTGATGATCGCGTCCACGGATTCCAGGGCCTGGAGGAGCTCCGGCTCGGGGGTGCGCAGGGAGGAGACGTAGAGGGGGAGGGGCTGGGCGCCCTTCGCCTCGATGGCCTCGCAGAGGGTGTGGACGAAGGCGGTGTTGCCGCTCATCTGGTGGGCGCGGTAGTAGAGCACGGCGACCTTGGGGGCGGTGCCGGTGGCGGTGCCGGTGGTGGTGCCGGGGGTCCGCTGGGCGTCGCGCTCCAGGGGGCCCCAGGTGGGGGCGGCGGCGGGCGGTTCGAAGCCGTGGCCGGTCAGCAGGACCGTGTCGGAGAGGAACCGGGCCAGCTGGTCGAGGTTGGCGGGACCGCCGTGCGCGAGATAGCCGTGGGCCTCGGCCGCGATGCCGATCGGGACCGTGGAGGCCTCCATCAGCTGGGCGTCCGGCGCCTGTTCGCCGGTCAGGACCACGACAGGGCGGGTCTGGCCGGGGGCGAGGAGCAGGTCGAGGCCGTCCTGCCAGGCGCGGAGGCCGCCGAGGAGGCGTACGACGACCAGGTCGACCCCGTCGAGGAGGCCGGGGAGGTCGTCGAGGGGAAGGCGGGAGGGGTTCGCGAACCGGTACGGGACGGGGCCGTCCGCCGTGTTCGCCGCGCGGGCGCTGAGCAGATCGGTGTCGGACGTCGACAGCAGCAGGATCATGCGGCGGCAGGCCTTCCTCGGGGTTTCCGCGCCCCGGGCAGTGAGGACAGCGGGAGTTCCTGACTTGCCCGGCGGTGTGGCGCTGCCGGGTTCACAGTGGCGGGACCGCGCCGGAATCGCACCGGGCTTCCTCCCATGTCGCCGTCCTCGGCGACGGCGGGCCGTGTGGTCCGCCGGAAGGTCATCTTAGGGGTGGGGTGGGACGGGGTGCGCCGCCGGGCTGGGGTGGTCGGGTTGGGTGCGGCGTGGTTGCGGGCGCTCTGCCGGTCGCTGCGCTGGGCTGGGGCGGGATGTGGCCTGGCTGGCCGGCCGGGTGGGTGCGGCGCCGTTGCGGGGGCTCTGCCCCCGGGCCCCCGCGCCTCAAACGCCGGCGGGGCTGGATTGGCGGGGCTTTGGGTGGCCGGGTGGGTGCGGCGCCGTTGCCGGGGCTCTGCCCCGGGCCCCGCGCCTCAAACGCCGGCGGGGCTGGATTGGCGGGGCCTTGGGTGGCCAGGTGGGTGCGGCGCCCTTGTCGGGGCTGGATGGTCCGGGTCTGGCTGGAATGGTGTCCGGGCTGGTGGGGGTGGTGACGGACACAGGTCGGGGGAGGGGAATCGTGGGTATGCTCGCCGCCATGCCCCAGCCACCTTCCGCCGCATCGCGGGACGAACCCGTCATACGGGACCGTGGTGACGCCTGCCCGGGTGCGCTGCGGCTGCACGCGGCGGACGACGGGTTCCTGGCGCGGGTGCGGATTCCCGGCGGCATGCTCGACGGCGCCGCGGCGCTGCTGTTGGCCGATGCCGCCGACCGGCTCGGCGACGGGCACCTCGACCTGACCTCGCGCGGCAACGTACAGCTGCGCGGCCTCGGGGAGAGCTGCGGCGGGGAACTGGCCGGGCTGTTGGCAGCCGCCGGGCTGCTGCCCGCACCCACGCACGAGCGGGTACGCAACATCGTCTGCTCGCCGCTCACCGGCCTCGACCTGCTGGGCCTGCCCGATGTGTCCCCCTGGGTCGCGGAGCTGGACGCGCTGCTGTGCGCGAGCGGGGCGGCGGCCGGGCTGTCCGGGCGGTTCCTCTTCGCCCTCGACGACGGCCGGGGTGACGTGACCTCGCTCGACGCGGACGTGAACCTCGTCCCGCGGGCGGGAGGGAGCGCCCTGCTGTGGGTGGGGGCCAGGGGTGACGCGGCCGTGCGCGTCTCTTCGGACGACGCGCCGCAGGCCGCGCTGGTGGCCGCCGAGTACTTCCTCGACGCCGTCCGCGAAGCCGGTACCCGGGTCTGGCGGGTGGCCGAGCTGGCTCCCGAACACGCTCTGTCCGGTGCCCGGTTGGCGGAGCGGCTGGCCGATGCCGGTGTCCACGCCGTCCTGGCGACACCGGACCCGTCCGCGCCGACCGTACCGTCCGCCCCGCCGCCCGAGCCGGGTGTCGTGCCCGGGCCCGACGGCACCGCCTCGCTCTCCCTGCTCGCGCCGCTCGGGCGCCTCACCACCGCGCAGTGGCGTCGGCTCGCCGGGCTCACGGGCCGGGTCCGGCTGACTCCCTGGCGGGGGATCGTGACCCCCGGACTGCCCGGCCGCGCGGCCTCCGCCGCGCTCGCCGGCCTCGCCGACGCGGGTCTCGTCACGGCGACCGACAGCCCCTGGCGGTCCGTCACCGCCTGTACCGGCAAGCCCGGTTGTACGAAGTCCCTGGCCGACGTACGCGCCGACGCGCGGGCCGTCATGGAACGCGCCCGCGGGCCGCTGCCCGTGCACTGGTCCGGCTGCGAGCGCCGGTGCGGGCACCCGCGCGGCTCCGCCTGGGTGGACCTGGTCGCCACCCCCGGCGGATACGACCTCCACCTCGAAGGCCGCGCCCCGCGACGCGGCGTACCGGAGGGCGAGCTCGCCCCCGCCCTCGCGGACGCCCGCCACGCAGATCACGTACGTGACAACCTCCCCGACTCAGTGCAGAAATGAGCGAGTACACCGTGTTCGAGTACGAGAAGGACGGCGCCGCGATCTACCGCCAGTCCTTTGCCACGATCCGCGCCGAGGCGGACCTCTCCGGCCTGCCCGCCTCGGTCGCCCAGGTCGCGGTGCGCATGATCCACGCCTGCGGAATGACCGACCTCCCGCAGGACCTCGGCTACACCCCCGAGGTGGTGCTCCGCGCCCGCGCCGCACTGGAGGCCGGCGCGCCGATCCTGTGCGACGTGCAGATGGTCGCCAGCGGGGTCACCCGCAAGCGGCTGCCCGCCGACAACGACGTGATCTGCACCCTCTCCGACCCGGCGGTGCCGGACCTCGCCGCGAAGATGGGCACCACGCGCAGCGCCGCCGCCCTCGAAGTCTGGCGGGACCGCGGCCTGTTGGAGGGCTCGGTGATCGCCGTCGGCAACGCCCCGACCGCGCTGTTCCGGCTGCTGGAGATGATCGAGGAGGGCGCTCCGCGCCCGGCCGCCGTCATCGGCGTCCCCGTCGGCTTCATCGGCGCCGCCGAGTCCAAGGACGCCCTCGCCGCCCACCCCTCGGGGCTCGACCACCTGATCGTGCGGGGCCGGCGGGGCGGCAGCGCCATCGCCGCGGCCGCCGTCAACGCCATCGCGAGCGTGGCCGAATGAGCGCCGACCAGGCCCTGCGGGGGCGCCTCTACGGGGTCGGGCTCGGGCCCGGCGACCCGAACCTGATGACGCTGCGGGCCGTGCAGGTGATCGGCGAGGCCGATGTCGTCGCCTATCACAGCGCCCGGCACGGGCGCTCCATCGCCCGCTCGATCGCGGCGGCGCACCTGCGCGAGACGCACATCGAGGAGCCGCTGGTCTACCCGGTCACCACCGAGACCACCGACCACCCCGGCGGCTACCAGGGCGCGATGGAGGAGTTCTACGAGGCCGCCGCCGCCCGGCTGGCCGCGCACCTGGACGCCGGCCGGACCGTCGCCGTGCTCGCGGAGGGCGACCCGCTCTTCTACAGCTCGTACATGCACATGCACAAGCGGCTCGCGGACCGGTACGAGACCGAGGTCATCCCCGGGGTCACCTCGGTGAGCGCCGCCGCCGCCCGGCTCGGCACCCCGCTGGTGGAGGGCGAGGAGGTCCTGACCATCCTCCCCGGCACCCTGCCCGAGGAGGAGCTCACCGCCCGTCTCGCCGCCACCGACTCGGCGGTCGTGATGAAGCTCGGCCGCACCTTCCCGGCCGTGCGGGGCGCGATGGAGAACAGCGGCCGGCTCGCCGAGGCCCGCTACGTCGAACGCGCCACCATGGAGGGGGAGCGGACCGGCCGGCTCGCCGACACCGACCCGGCGAGCGTGCCGTACTTCGCCGTCGCCGTCGTGCCCAGCCGGATCGGCAACCCGGGCAGCGTGCCGTCCGGCCCCGGCGAGGTCGTGGTCGTCGGCACCGGCCCGGCGGGCCCGCTGTGGCTCACCCCGCAGACCCGGCGCGCGCTGGCCGACGCCGAGGTGCTGGTCGGCTACACGACGTACCTGGACCGCGTTCCCGTGAAGCCGGGCCAGATCCGGCACGGCTCCGACAACAAAGTGGAGTCGGAGCGCGCCGAGTTCGCCCTCGACCTGGCCCGGCGCGGGCAGCGGGTGGCCGTGGTCTCCGGCGGCGACCCCGGTGTCTTCGCCATGGCCACGGCCGTCCTGGAGGTGGCCGGGCAGGCGGAGTACGAGAACGTGCCCGTACGGGTGCTGCCGGGCGTGACCGCGGCCAACGCGGCGGCCGCCGCGGCCGGCGCCCCGCTCGGCCACGACTACGCCACCGTCTCCCTCTCGGACCGGCTCAAGCCGTGGGAGGTCATCGCGGAGCGGCTGCGCGCGGCCGCCTCGGCCGACCTGGTGCTCGCCCTCTACAACCCCGGCTCCCGCAGCCGCACGTGGCAGGTGGCGCAGGCGCGCGAGCTGCTGCTGGAACTGCGCGCTCCCGAGACCCCGGTGGTCGTCGCCCGCGACGTGGGCGGGCCGGAGCAGTCGGTGCGGACCGTCACGCTCGGCGAACTGGAGCCGTCCGAGGTCGACATGCGCACGATCCTGCTGATCGGTTCCTCGCAGACGCAGGTCACCGAGCGGCCCGACGGGTCGCGGATCACGTGGACCCCGCGCCGCTACCCGTGAGGGCGGCCACGTAGGTCTGGCCGGGCCCGGAGCGGCGAACCGTCTCCGGGCCCCGGGCTGTTCGCGGCCCGGGGCCGGACGGCGGCCGGAGCCGGACCGCGGCCCGGGGTCCCGCCTCGGCCCGCGCCGTCCGCGTCTGCGGGCGTCCGCGCCCTACGCGGGATCGGAGTCGAGCCAGCGCAGTGCCTCGAGGACCGAGGTCGCCTGCGGTTGGCCCTGCGGCACCGCGGGGCGGCGGACGACCAGGACCGGGATGCCGGCCTCGCGGGCGGCCGTGAGTTTGGGGGCGGTGGCCGAGCCTCCGCTGTCCTTGGTGACGAGTACGTCGATCCGGTGGCGGGCGAGCAGTTCCCGCTCGTCGGCCAGGGTGAACGGGCCCCGGTCCAGCAGCACTTCCAGGCGCGGCGGCACGGGACCGTCCGGCGGATCCACCGAGCGCACCAGGAACCAGGTGTCGGTGAGGTGCGCGAAGGTGTGCAGGCCCATCCGCCCGGTGGTCAGGAAGGCCCGGCCGCCCAGTGGGGGCAGTGCGGCGGCCGCCTCTTCCAGGGAGTCGGCGAACCGCCAGTCGTCGCCGGGACCCGGGGTCCAGCCGGGCCGGCGCAGCGCCAGCGTCGGGACGCCCGTGAGCGCCTGCGCCTCGGCGGCGTTGAAGCTGATCCGCTCCGCGAACGGGTGGGTGGCGTCGACCACGTGCGTGACCCCGAAGCCGATGATCCAGCCCGCGAGTCCCGCGATGCCGCCGAAGCCGCCGACGCGGGTGTCGCCCGGCGGGAGGACGGGCGCGGCGACCCGGCCCGCGAGCGAGGTCGTCACCCGGTACGAGCCGTGGTGCTCCAGTGCCTCCGCGAGGCGGCGGGCCTCCGTGGTGCCGCCGAGGATCAGGACGTGCCGGTCCGGCTCGCGGCCGGGTTCAGCAGACATGGCGGTCGCGCTCCGGGGAGTACAGGTGGCTGTCCCGGAACTGCTCCGCCCCCAGGGTGCGGCCGACCACGATGACGGCGGTGCGCACCAGGCCCGCCTCCTTCACCTGGGCGGCGATGTCGGCCAGGGTGCCGCGCAGGATCAGCTCGTCGGGGCGGCTGGCCATCGCCACGACCGCCACCGGGCACTCGGCCCCGTAGTGCGGCAGCAGTTCGTCGACGACCCGGTCCACGTAGCGGGTGGCCAGGTGCAGGACCAGGAGCGCACCGCTGCGGCCCAGGGTGGCCAGGTCCTCGCCGGGCGGCATCGGGGTGGCCTGCTGGGCGATGCGGGTCAGGATCACCGTCTGGCCGACGGTGGGCACCGTCAGCTCCCGCTTGAGGGCGGCGGCCGCCGCCGCGAAGGCGGGTACGCCGGGGACGACCTCGTAGGGGATGCCGGCCGCGTCGAGCCGGCGCATCTGCTCCGCGACGGCGCTGAAGATGGACGGGTCGCCGGAGTGCAGCCGCGCCACGTCCTGGCCCCCGGCGTGGGCCCGTACGCACTCGGCGATGATCTCGTCGAGGTTCAGCCGCGAGGTGTCGACGAGGCGGGCGTCCGCCGGGCACTCGGCGAGCAGCTCGCGCGGTACGAGGCTGCCCGCGTAGAGGCAGACCGGGGCGGCGGCCAGGGTCCGGGCACCGCGCACCGTGATCAGGTCGGCGGCGCCGGGGCCCGCACCGATGAAGTACACGGTCATGTTCGATCCTTCTCCTTGGATGCGGTGGCCGGCTCGGCAGGCTTCGTGACCGACCACTGGGTGACCGGCATCGCCTGCCGCCAGCCCGTGAATCCGCCGACGGGCACGGCGTGCGCGACCGCGAGCTTCACCAGTTCGCCGCCGTGGCGGCGGTAGCGGTCGGTGAGGACCGCCTCCGATTCGAGGGTGACGGTGTTGACGACGAGGCGGCCGCCGGGGGCCAGCGCCGCCCAGGCCGCGTCCAGCAGGCCCGGCGCGGTGAGCCCGCCGCCGATGAACACCGCGTCGGGGGCCGGGAGTCCGTCGAGGGCCTGCGGCGCGGCGCCGACGACCACGCGCAGGCCCGGTACGCCGAGCGCCGCCGCGTTACGGCTGATGCGTGCGGCCCGCTCCGGTACGCGCTCCACCGCCACCGCCCGGCACGAGGGGTGCGTGCGCATCCACTCGATGCCGATGGAGCCGGAGCCGCCGCCGATGTCCCACAGCAGCTCGCCCGGGGCCGGCGCCAGCGCGCACAGGGTCGCGGCGCGGACGTGGCGCTTGGTGAGCTGCCCGTCGTGTTCGTACGCGGCGTCCGGCAGGCCGGGGGTCGCGCCGAGGCGCGGTGCGGCGTGGGCCGGGTCGCGCCGGCAGTCGAGGGCCACGACGTTCAGGGGGTCGCCGGGTGCGTGGTCCCAGCTGTCGGCGCGGCCCTCGTACGCGTCCTCGCGCTCGGACCCGAGCTGCTCCAGCACCCGCATCCGGCTCGGACCGAAGCCCCGCTCTCGAAGCAGAGCAGCGATCTCGTTCGGGGTCGCCGCTCCGGCGCTGAGCACCAGCACCCGGCGGCCGTCGTGCAGCGCCGCCGCGACGCGGGCCACCGGGCGGCCGACCACCGTGATCACCTCGGTGTCCTCCACCGGCCAGCCCAGGCGGGCGCAGGCGTACGACACGGACGACGGGTGCGGGTGGACCCGCAGCGACAGCGGCCCGAGCTCCTCGGCGAGGGCCCGGCCGATCCCGTAGAACATCGGATCGCCGCTCGCCAGCACCGCGATGCGGCGGCCGGCGTGCTCGGCCATCAGCTGCGGGACGGCCGGCCGCAGCGGGCTCGGCCAGGCCACCCGCTCACCGGCGCACTCCCCGGCCGGCAGCAGGTCCAGCTGGCGCGGCCCGCCGATCAGGACCTGGGCCGCGGACAGCGCGGAGCGCGCGGCGGTGGTGAGCCCGGCCCAGCCGTCGGCGCCGAGGCCGACGACCGTCACGGTTCTGGGGGGCGGTGCGGAGCTCACTGCGCGGTACCTCGGGGACGGGAAGGGGAAAGACGGCGGACCCGCAGCCTACTGGCCTGCGGATGCGGGGCCCGCGCCCACCCTCGCAAGGCCGCTGCGGAGCCCTCGCGGCGCCCCGAAGCGGCGCCCCGCGGCGCCCCTACGGCGCCCCCGCGACGCCGGGGGGTCTACCCTCGGTGACCCACCGCGAGACGAGGGAGCCGCCATGCCCGGCTGGAACGCCAGCAAGATCCCCGCCCAGAGCGGCCGGACCGCCGTCATCACCGGGGCCAACAGCGGCATCGGCTACGTCACCGCCCGCGAGCTCGCGCGGCACGGCGCCTCGGTCGTGCTGGCCTGCCGCAGCGCGGCGCGCGGCCGGGCGGCGCTGGTCCGGCTCCGCGCGGAAGTGCCGGGAGCCGAGGCGGAGTTCATGGAGCTGGACCTCGCCGACCTGGCCTCGGTGCGAGAGTTCGCCTCCGCGTACGGGCAGCGGCACGCCGCCCTGGACCTGCTGGTCAACAACGCCGGGGTGATGGCGCTCCCGTACGGGCGCACCGCCGACGGGTTCGAGACCCAGTTCGGCGTCAACCACCTCGGGCACTTCGCCCTCACCGGACTGCTGCTGCCCCGGCTCCGGCAGGCCGCCCCCGGGGCCCGCATCGTGAACGTCTCCAGCGGCTTCCACGTACTGGGGAGGATCGACGTCGAGGGCGGCGGCCTGAACGCGCTCTCCGGCGAGCAGGGCTACCGCCGCTGGGTCGCCTACGGCCGCTCCAAGACCGCCAACCTGCTCTTCACGCACGAGCTGGCCCGCCGCTTCACCGCCGCCGGCTCCACGATCACCGCCGCCGCGGCCCACCCCGGCTACGCCTCCAGCAACCTGCACTCCGGAGCCTCGAAGGTGGAGGGGCCGAGCCTCAACTCGCGCGTGGCGGCCTTCGGCAACGCGGTCCTCGCCCAGCCCACCGCCTCGGGCGCACTGCCCACCCTGTACGCGGCCACCGCGCCCGGCGTTCGCCAGGACGCGTTCATCGGCCCGCGGTTCGGCTGGCGCGGAGCGCCGGCGCCGTCGTGGCGGGCGAAGTGGACCCTCGACGACAAGGCCGGCGAACTGCTGTGGGCGGCGTCCGAGAAGCTCACGGGAGTCTCGTACGCATCCCTGCCGCGCTGATCCGGCCCCGCGGCCGCGCGGGCGCCCCCGCCGTGAGTCCGTCCGCCCCCGGGTCGCCTCCGGGCGCCCCGGCCCGGGCCTGACCCGGGCGCCGCCCGCGCTGGAGACTCGGCGGCATGAGCGACGACGATACGGACAACCACCCAGCAGTCCACGCCCCTGCGGTGGTCCTCGGGGCGGTCAGGCCGGTTCGGGGCGCAGCGAGCGCCAGATGTGCTCCGGGAGGTGGCGGGCGGCTTCGGTGAGGTCGATCTCGTAGGTGCTGGACAGCCAGCGGCGGGCGGCCTCGGCGAGCGGGCCCATGACCAGGACCTCGATCACGGGCGCCGGCAGCGGGGCGATCTCGCCGCGCTCCATGCGGACCCCCAGCCACTGCATGATGGCCGCGAACTTCTCCGCCTTGGCCGCGCCGATCTCCTCGGCGTGGGCCACCAGGTAGCCGGAGTAGGCGGAGGCGTGCAGGAACAGCGCGACGTCCCGGTGCTCCTGGGTGAAGGCCAGATAGGCGGAGACCCAGGAGCGCACCCCGGTGCGGGCGGTGCGGCAGCGGGTGAGCGCGGCGACCATGTCGTCGCACAGCATGTCCATGCAGCGGATGTACAGCGCGGCGGCGAGGCCGTCGAAGCTGCCGAAGTGGTGGTAGAGACTGCCGAGGCTGACCCCGCTGGCCGAGACGACCGCGTTCACGGTGAAGCCCTGCTGACCGGATTCGGCGAACACGCGCAGCGCGGAGGTCAGGAGCAGGTCGACGGTGGCTTCGCCGCGTTGTTGCTTGGGAGACATGCTGCGGTCCCGTCGGTGTGCGTGGTGCTGTCCGGAATCTGCGCCACCGAGCGTAGCAAGATCGCGGAACTGGAAGACGGTTCCGGAAAGGTCCTTCGTGACTTCCGTTGGTGACCTGGATCAGGGCTTGGTGGCGCGCTCGTACAGCGCCCGCGTGTCGTCGCCGAAGTAGACGCTGTACGAGGTCTCGTCGTCGCCGCCCCCGTCACGGCCGCCGATCACCCCGATGAGCGTGCGGCCGTCGGTCAGCACGGGGCCGCCGCTGGTTCCGTTGGGCACGTTCGCACAGTCCAGCCGCAGCTGCGTGGGGCCCGCGGCGCGGGCGGTGTTGCGGCACTCCAGCGGCTGCTCGGAGTAGTTCGGGTAGCCCACCAGGCGGGCGGGTGCGGGCAGTTCGGGCCGGAAGGCGATCGTCTCGGCTCCGGTGACGTCCTCCAGCCGCTGGCCGGGGTAGCCGGGCCGGCGCAGTCGGAGGAAGGCGACGTCGTGGTCGGGGTCCTGGTCCTCGGTCCAGCGCGGGTCGACGTCGATCCGGGTGGGCACCCAGACGCCGAACGGGGCCACGCCGTCGTGGTAGCCGGGGGCGAAGGCGAGGTTGGTGCGGAAGCCGCCGCCGTACACGCAGTGGGCGGCGGTGGCGATGAGGTCGCCGGTGGGGGAGTGGACCACGACGGCCGAGCAGTGGTGGTCGGGGTCGCCGTCGGAGCCGGGGGAGAAGAGCGCTCCGATCGCGGGCTCGGCGGGGGCGGGCCGGGTCTCCAGCGGATCGGAGGGCTGCCAGCCGGTGGTCCGCCAGTTCGCGGGGGCGCTGCCCCCGGCGAAGGCCTTGCCGTCGGGCGCCTCCTCCGGGTCCTCCCGGACGATCCCGTCCAGGACGGCGCCCGCGGTCTTGTCGGCGCGTTCGGGGTCCTGCTGGTAGGTGCCCCGGGCGGGGTCCCCGTCGGCGCGGTTGGCGGCGATGCCGCGCAGCTCCCAGGCGGCGTACCCGAGGCCCGCCAGGACCACGGTGCAGAGCAGGCCGAGGAGCAGGGAGCCCCGTGCGCTCCGGCCCTGCTCCCGCCCCCGTTCCCGTCCCCGCCCGCGCCCGTCAACCCTGCTGGCCATCTGCTGCTCCCACCCCACCGACACGTCTGACGCCTCGTTCGATGGGGGGACGGCGGTCCGGGTTCCGGGAACCGGACGTGTCCGTGCTCACAGCCGACCGCATGGCCGTGTGCGGGTCGTCCTCGCCTTCTGTCGTCCACACGACCGCCCTGCGCTCCAGGCGCCGTGAGCGGCCCCACCTTGATCGACAGGAGCCAGGGTAGGAGAGCGCGGAAGCGGACGGCGGCTGCGGTGACCGCCCTGCCGGTGGTCGGGGCGGTGACCGCCCTGCCGGCGGTCGTGGCCCGCGTCTCCGGCGGGGGCCGCCGAGGACCTTCCCCGCGTCGCCGGCTGCCTCGCCGACATCCGCAGCCGGCACGACGCCCACCCCGGCCACCGGCCGGTCGTCCTCGAGCCGGACCTCGAGGACGGCTTCGCCGCCACCCCCGTCCGCGGCCCCGCCGACCTCGACGCGCTGCTGACCGTCAGGCTCGGCGACGCCGTCCACCGCCCCGGCCGGCTCGCGGCCGGACACCCCGACCTCGACACCGCCGGCCGCGCCGGAGCCCGGCCCGGCCGCGCCGCCCCCGCGACCGCCTCCCGCTCCTCGCGGGCCACCACGCCTCGATCGTCTCCGCCGACCGGTACCCGCTGCCAGGTCCGGGCGACGGTGGTGCAGCGCGGCCGCCGAGCCCGGGGGAGCCGGGAGCCCCGGAGCGGCGGGGGCCCCGAACTCCCGGTTCCACGCCCCTCGTCACCCGCGCGGCGCTATGGTGCGGGCGGGGGCGACCGTACGTAGGGGGGCGGGGCGGCGATGCGTTTTCTGTTTGTCCACGGCACGGGGGTACGGCGCGAGCGGCACGACCGGCTCTTCGCCCTGGTACGGGAGCGGCTGACGGCCAGATTCCCCGACGCGGCCGTCGAATCCTGCTACTGGGGCGACCGCTTCGGTGCGACCCTCGGCGCGGGCGGCCGCTCCGTTCCCGGGCTGCGGCGGCCGGGTCCGGACGCCGAGCCCGACCCCGTGGACGCCGAGACGGCCGAGTGGGCGCTGCTGCTCGCCGACCCGCTGTGCGAGCTGCGCGTCCTCGCCGAGGCCGGCTGGGACAGCCGGGACGCCGGGGCCGGCGACGACGCGGAGGACGACGGCTTCGCGATGCCCGGCGTCCAGCCCGCCGGGGCCCGGGTGCTCGGGCTGCTGGCCGCGCTACCGCCGGCGCCGCCCCGGGCCGGGGACGAGCTCGGCGCGCTGCTGCACGGCACCGGACTCGCCGCGGACTTCGCCGCCGCCCTGGAGACCACCGCCCGCTCCGCCGAGGCGGCCCGGGCCGGGGCACGCGCCGCCGGCGAGCCGCAGGCGCGCGAGCTGGCCACCGCCCTCGCCCGGGCCGTGACCGCCGCCGCGCTCGCCCGCGCCGGAGCCGAGGCCGACTGCACCGGCGCCGAACGGGACCGCCTCGTCGAACTGCTCACCACCCGCCTCGGCGGCGACGCCCGGGTGCCCGGCGCCCGCGCGGCCGCCGTCCTGGGCCGGCTCGCCCTGCGGGTCACCACCCAGCCCCTGCTCAACGCCTGGCGCGGCTCGCTCACCGTCGGCGCCACGCCCGCGCTCGGCGACATCCTGCGCTACCAGGCCCGCGGCCACGACCTGCGCACCTTCCTGCACGCCCGGATCGCCGCCGACCCGGCGCCCACCGTACTCATCGGCCACAGCCTCGGCGGGATCGCCCTGGTGGACCTCCTCGCCCTGGCCGCCGCCCGCGGCGAGGCCGTCCCCGGAGCCGAACTGCTCGTCACCGTCGGCTCCCAGGCCCCCTTCCTCTACGAGCTCGGCGCACTGACCGCGCTCGAACCGGGCGCGAAACTCCCGTACGGCTTCCCGCGCTGGCTCAACGTCTACGACCGCCAGGACGTGCTCTCCTACCTCGCCGGACCGGTCTTCCCCGGCGACCCGCGCGTCACCGACCACGAGGTCGGCAGCCGCCAGCCCTTCCCGGCCTGCCACAGCGCCTACTGGAAACAGGACTCCCTCTACGAGCGGATCGAACAGGCGGTGGCCGAGGCGGAGATCGGGTGACTCCCGCCGACTTCCTGCCCCCGGCCCTCGGGCCGCGGCGCACCTTCGCGCTCGTCGCCGGGGTCGAGCGCTACGAGATCAGCCACCACTGGAACCTGCGCGGCCCGGCCCGCGACGCCCTGCGCTTCGCCCGCTGGCTGACCGGTCCCGCCGAGGTGCCCGCCGGCAACGTCCGGCTGCTGCTGTCCCCGCTCGACGCGCCGGACGACCTCGACTGGACGGACACGCCCGCCATGGCCGCCCTGCGGACCGCGCACCGCCCGGCGACCGAGGAGAACGTGAAGGCGGTGCTGCTCGACGAACTCCCGCAGTGCGACGGCGACCTGCTGTGGATCTTCTGGGCCGGACACGGCTACCTCGGCCCGCGCCAGGAGCTGATGCTGCCCTGCGCCGACGCCAGCCGCGGCCAGATCCGCCACCTCAACCTCGACTCGGCGCTGCGCTGGTGGCGGACCGACCTGGTCAAACCGCGCCGCTTCCCGCTCCAGGCCGCACTCGTGGACTCCTGCCGGGTCGACGCGCCCCGCGACGCCCGGTGGAACTTCGGCACCACCGACTACGGCGGCGGCAGTTCGGTGCCCGGCCGCCGCCAGTTCCGGCTCTACGCCTCCCGGGAGGGCGAGGCCGCGCAGAACGACGCCGAACGCGGGGCCGGCCGCTTCACCGAGGCCCTGCTCGGGGAGATCGGGCACCGGTCCCTGCGGGAGAGCGTCAGCGGGCTGCCCGGCGCCGCCCTCAGCATCCACCGCTCCTTCCAGGAGCTGCGCGAGCGCGGCGAGGGCTGGCAGCTGCCGCAGTTCGTGGTGGACCGCGACTGGGACGCCTGCTCCTTCCTCGACGACGGGCCGCCCGGGCCCCGGCAGCCCCGCGCCGCCCGGCTCGACCAGCCCGCCTGGGACGGGCTCGGCGAGCTCTTCGAAGGCCGCGAACTGCCGCGCAGCGCACACGAGGCCTACACCTGGGCGTTCAAGGTGGCCGGCTGCACCACCCCGGTGCGCGCCGGCCTGCCCGGGGACAGCCTCCTGGAGGTGGTCCAGGACCTGGACGAGCGCCAGGGCGGGCGCGGCGGGATGCCGCTGGCCGTGCCCTTCGTACGGCTCCTCGCGGAGCGGGCCGCGAAGGCGGGCGACCAGGCCTGGGCGGGCCGGCTGACGGACTGGGTGCACGCCACCCGCGAGCGCCTCGGCCTGCCCGCGGTGCCCAAGCCCCCGCCCGCCCCGCCCAGGACCGTCGTGCACGTCCGGCTGGAGGCGCCGCCGGACGGCGGCCCCGGCCACCTCGCCCGGATGTGGCTGCACGGCGAACGGACCGAGCACATATGGGAGTCCGAGGGCGCACCGGTCCGGCTGGACGCCGTACGGGAGGAACTCGTACGTCAACTGGTCCTCATCGGGGCGACGCCGGACGGGAACGCGGAGGCCGGCCGGCGCACGCACCGCACGGTGGACCGCATCGAGTTCCACGTGCCCTACGAACTGCTCGACGCCGACTTCGACCAGTGGCCGGTGCCCCGCGGCCCGCGGGGCCGGACCCACGCGCTCGGCCGGCTCCACCAGGTGGTGGTGCGCTGCCCGCAGGAGCGGGCGGACACCCGGGCCGAATGGCACACCTCCTGGCGGTGGCTGTGCGCCCGGGGCGGCCGGCACCCCGACGCCGTCCGGGTGGTGGCGGACCCCGAGGTCACGGACGCGCTCGGGCTGGAACTGGCCGAGGGGCCCGCGCCCGCCTGCGTCCTGGCGCACACGACGGCCGCGCCGCACGCCGGGCTGCTGGAAGCCGTACTCGAAGGCGGGGTACCGGTGGCCGTGTGGCGGCGCGGGGGCGGCCTGCCGGCGCCCGCGCTCCTCGACCTGCTCGCACCGGCCGGGCCGGACGGCCGGCCCGACCCCGGCGCGCTCGACGTACTGGCACTGCCCGCGCGCGTGCGGGAGGTGCGCCGGGCGGCCGCGCTCGCCGCCGCGCGCGCCCCGGGCGCGGCCGCGGACGCCGCGAGCGCCCGCCAACCTCCGCCCGGGGGAGACCAGTTGGTGCTCCTGTGGGACGATCCCGACGACGTGCCGGGCCACCGGTCCCTGGCCTGACCCCCCGACCACCCACCACCGACAGACCGCGACACGGACGATGGAGGCACAGGCAGTGGCGAAGGACTGGTGGCTGTACCACGGGAGCGGACCCGGCGAGGACCGGCGCGCCCGGCTGGAGGCCGGATCCCCGCCCCCCTGGCGGGACTTCACCGGCATCCCCGACCCGGGATACCGGCCACCCGGCTGCGCGGGACCCGCCTGGGAGCGCACCTGGCGGCGCGGCGTGGGCTACGTACCCGACGAGGCGGAGAAGGACGTGGTCAACACCGCCCTGTACCTGCGCCGGCCGCTGCTCGTCACCGGGAAGCCGGGCGTCGGCAAGTCCACGCTCGCCGCCAGCATCGCCACGGACCTGGGCCTGGGCCCCGTACTGCACTGGCCGATCACCAGCCGGACCGTGCTGCGGGACGGGCTGTACCTGTACGACGCCATCGGGCGCCTCCAGGAGGCCGGGCTGGAACAGCTGCGCACGCCGGGCGCGCACCCCGCGGGCGCCGGGGCGCCCGGCGCGGCGGCCGTACCACCGCCACCGGACCCGGCCGCCGCCGTCCCCGCCGGCGCCCCGTCGATCTCCCGCTACCTGCGCCTCGGACCGCTCGGCACCGCACTGCTCCCGCAGGACCGGCCCCGCGTCCTGCTCGTCGACGAGATCGACAAGAGCGACATCGACCTGCCCGGCGACCTCCTCACCATCTTCGAGGACGGCGGCTTCCAGATCCCTGAACTCGCCCGCCTCGCCCAGGAGGACCCCACCGTCGCCATCGGCACCGACGACGACCCCGAAGCCGGCGTGCGGATCACCCAGGGCCACGTCCAGTGCCGGTACTTCCCCGTCGTCGTCCTCACCAGCAACGGCGAACGCGACTTCCCGCCCGCCTTCCTGCGGCGCTGCGTCCGCCTCCACGTGGAGCCGCCCGGACCGGACAAGCTCGCCCGCATCGTGCGCCGCCGGCTGGGCGTCGACATCGAGACGGGTGAGGAGTACCAGGAGCTCGTCCGGAGCTTCCTCGACCGCGGCGAGGACGGGGACCTCGCCACCGACCAGCTCCTCAACGCCATCCAGCTGCGCCTCGCCGGCGCCTGGTCCGCCCCCGGGGACCGCGACCGTTTCCTCGCCACCGTCATGCAGCACCTGACCGGGCCCACGGCGTGATCGAGAGGCTGCTCGCCGCGATCGCCGAGGGCGCCGACGACGGCGGCCCCCGCACCGGCGTCGGCGTGGAGGAGCTCGCCGACATCCTGTGGCTGGCGGCCCGGGTGGACCCGGCCGGGGCCCGCCCGCCCGGCGCGCCCGCCGCCGACCCGACGGGCGAGCAGCCGCCGGCCCCCGAACCGGCCCCGCCCGAGGCCGGTCCCGACACCCTCCCGCCATCCGGGCCCGACCGCCCGGACGGCGGCACGCCCGCCGTCCAGCTCTTCCCGGCCGCCCCGCCCGGTCCCGCCGGGAAACCGGCCGACACCGCCGCGGGCCGCCGGGGCTCGCCCGTACGGCTGCCCCGCGCCGCCTCCCTCGACGATCCGCTCGCCCTGATGCGCTCCCTGCGCCCCGTCGGCCGGCGTTCCATCGGCGGCCCCGGGGAGGAACTGGACGAGCAGCTCACCGTCGAGCGCAGCATCGAGCGGAGGATGGCGACCCCGGTCCTGCGGCCCGCCGAGAGCCGCTGGCTGGACCTGGCACTGGTCGTCGACACGCACCACTCGATGCTGCTGTGGTCGGACCTCGTGGACGAACTCCGCGGCGTTCTGACCCGCAGCGGGGTCTTCCGCGACGTACGCACCTGGCAGCTGACCGGCACCGGCCCCGGCGCCACCCCGATGCTCACGCGCGGCCGCGGCGGCCCGCCCCGCAACCCGCTGGAACTGGCCGACCCGGCGGGCCGCCGGCTGATCCTCGTACTCTCCGACACCGTGGCGGGCGGCTGGCGGGAGGCACCCGTGCAGCGCGTGCTCCGGCACTGGTGCGCCCACAACGCCGTGGCCGTCCTGAACGTCCTGCCCGAAAGGCTCTGGACGCGCGGCGCCGTCCGGCCCGTCCCCTTCGCCGTCCGCGCGGACCGGCCCGCGGCCGCCACCCGGTCCTGGCAGCGGGTCCCGGCCACCCGGCGGTCCGGCGCCGGCCGCCGCCGCGCGGCCGCCGCCGCAACCGTCGTACCGGTGGTCGGCATCGCCTCGGGCAGCCTGGCCCGGCTGGTGCGGGTGGTCTCCGGCGACGGCCGGTGGCGACGGCTGGCCTGCCTGCGGCTGGACGCCGGGCCGGGGGGCGCGAGCACCCCGGAGGATCCCGCCCCCACCGCCGCCCGCAGCCCCCTGGAGGTGGTGGAACGCTTCCGGGCGAACGCCTCCCCGACCGCGCAGCAGCTCGCCGCCCACCTGGCGGCCGTGCCGCTGACCCTGCCGGTGATGACGCTGGTGCGGCGCTCCCTGCTGCGGGACTCCGAGCACGGCCACCTCGCGGAGGTCGCCCTCGGCGGGCTCCTCGCCCCCTGGGGCGCCGAACAGGCGGCCGAGGACGCCGAGTTCGACTTCCTGCCGGGGGTGCGCGAGGTCCTGCTCGGCTCGCAGCTGCGCGGAGACGTGGCCGCCGTACGGGAGCTGGTGCGCCGCCGCGTCTGGGAGTTCGTGTCCCGCAACCGGCGACCCGCACCGGACTTCACCGCGGTCCGGGTCACCCCGGGAGGGACGGGCCGCCGCACGGTGGCCGACGAGGCGCTGCCCTTCGCGGCGGCGCCGCCGCACGAGCCGGGCCTGCCGGACCGGGTCGTCCGCGTCCGCTACGACGCCATGCCGGAGCCGCAGGAGGTCGGCACCCTGCTGACGCCACAGCTGGTGCTCACGGTCGGCGACGCCCCGCTCCCCCGCGGCGCGGTCGCCTGGGTGCGGGCCGGCGCCCGGGAGGTCTCCTGCCGCCCGGTGTGGTGGGACGACGCACTGCCCCGGGTCTCCCTGCTGCTGGCCGACGAGGACCTGGAGGAATGGACGGACCGGGCGGACCGGGCGGGCCGGCCGGAGCCGTTGCCCTGGGCGGAGACGGAGGCGGAGGCCGATGTCGAGGCGGACACGGAGACCGCGCGCGTCCGCGTCGACGGCCTGACGGACCGGGGGGAACCCGTCGCGCTGACGGGCGAGGTGGTCCCGAACGACGGCGCCCGCAACGGCGAGCTCGTCCGGCTCTCCGCCGAGCCCGAGAGCTGGACGCACTACCGCGGCGGCCCGGTCTCCCGCGCCGGCGAGCTGGTCGGCGTCGTGCACGGGGTCTGGCCGGACCGCATGGTGTTCCTGTCGGGCCGCGCGCTGCGGGAACTCCCCGGCTTCCGCGAGGCCATGGCCGAGCACGGGCGGGCGCACCCGGCGGAGGACTCCGGTGTGTGCCTGGCGGTGCTGCCCGCCGACGACAACGTGTACCCGACCGGAAGCTCGCCGGACGCGGAGATGAGGGACCTCATGGTGCGGCTGGTGGGGGACACGGGCATCGCCGTCCGGATCGTCGGCGCCGGGGACGGCGCGACGGCGCTCCTGCTGCTGGACGCGCCGGGAGCCCTCGCCAAGGCCGGCCGGCTTCTGTCCGAACTGCCCGGCGCCATCGCCGTGTTCGCGAGCCGGCGGACGGACGGCGGACCCTTCTCCCTCCGCGTGGCCGTGGCCGCCGGGCCCATGGAAGGCCTCTCGGACGGACTTCCCGCCGTCACCGGGCCGCCCGCCTCCGAGGCCGTCCGCGTGCTCCGGCAGATGGACCGGACCGGGTCGACGGCGGGACCCCTCGCCGTGGCCGTCTCCCCTCCCGTGTACGAGGAACTCCGCGAGCTGGTCGGTCCCGCGGCGCTGCGCGCCCTCGCGCCGGTCGGGGGCGCGGCGGAGGGCTGGCTGTGCACCGCAGACCCCGCCGAACTGGGCCTCGCCCTGACGGAGGCCGGTGAGCTCCGGGGCGAGGGCGTCGACTGGCCGGTCTGCGGCCGCCGTTCCGTCCGCTCCCCCCGCACCCCGTGCACGGGTATCCGGCTGCCCGGCTACGACCGGTGCCTGGCCCATCTGGCGAGCGCGGAGCAGCGGGCCTACCTCGGGACGCTCGAACCGGGATCGCCCCTGGACCTGCGCGGCACCACCTTCGAGGGCGGACTGCTCCAGGAGGTCCTGGAGGCGGTGCGGCAGCCGCGTTCGCGGCGCGTGAGGCTCGGGCCGGCCGATTTCGACCGGGCCCACTTCGTGGACGACTGGAACACGGTGGACGCCGAGTTCTCGGGGCGCGCCTCCTTCTCCCGGGCCGTGTTCGCGGGCCGGGCCGTGTTCGTGCGCACCGCCGTCGCGGGGCGGGCCTCCTTCACCGGCGCGGTGTTCCACGGCGTCGCGGTCTTCGACAGGAGCCTCTTCCAGCGTGCGGGTACGTTCCGCCGTACGGTCTTCCGCGGCTCGGCGGAGTTCACGGACACCGAGTTCCTCGAGGGGGTCTCCTTCGGCCAGGCCGCGCTGGAATCGGCGGCCGACCTGAACGGGATGCGGGTGACCGGGACGGCGGACTTCTCCCGCACCGTCTTCGGTGGTCCGGCCGGGCTGAGCGGTGCCGACTTCGCCGGGCCGGTCTCCTTCGCGTCCGCCGCGTGGGAACGCGGGCTGGTCTGCGGCGGCGCCGTGTTCCACGGACCGGTCGACCTCGCGCACGCGGTCTTCCAGGGCCGGGTCCGCTTCGAGGGCGTGCGCTTCGAAGCGGGCCCGGGCGCCGTGGCCCCCTTCACCGACGAGCCAGGGCGCTGGGCGGTCCACCGGCGTCCGGACGGCACGTGGGACATCCGCCTCCTCGACCCCGAGGACGGGTGACCCGGCTCCTCAGGGTCCGCTGTGCGAGGCCTCCAGCCGCCGCGGCGGGCGGCCGTCCACGGAGGTGAGGGTCGCCTCGATCTCGTCCAGGGCACGGCGCGCCGTCGCGATGCGGTCCCGTACGTCCGCGTCCGTCGGCGGCGGCCCCGGCTGCTTCAGGTCGCGGTCGGCCGCGTCCTCGATCTCGCGTGCCTCGTCGAGGGAGTTGAGGACGACCCCGATGAGGACGTTCACCAGCACGAAGGAGGCGAGCAGCGCGTAGGAGGCGTAGTAGATGATGCTGAGCCGGGAGATCTGCAGCCCCGCCCGGACGGCGTCGGTCAGGCCGTCGAGCGTGGTCAGCAGGAACAGCGTGAGCATCGCGCGGCCCACCGAACCGTAGTGCTGCGGGTCGGAGTCGGCGAAGCAGACCCAGCCGACCATGGCGTAGACGTACAGCACCAGCGCGCCGACGAACAGGAAGCTGGCGGTCCCCGGCAGGCTGCGGCCGACCGCGATCAGCAGGATGCGCAGGTGCGGCAGGAAGCGCGCGGTGCGCAGGACGCGGGCCAGCCGCAGCATCCGCAGCAGGGTGGTGTTCTCCCGTACGAGCGGGACGAAGGCCGAGGCCACGACCGCGAGGTCGAAGAGGTTCCACGGGTCGCGGAAGAATGCTTTCGGCCGGTCCGCGCACGCCCCGATGCGCAGCATCATCTCCAGGCTGAACAGGGCGAGGCAGCAGTTCTCCGCGGCCTCCAGCAGCTGCCGGTGGTCCGCGGCGAGTCCGCTGTACGTCTCCACGCCCATCAGGGCGGCGTTGAGCAGGATCGCGCAGAAGACGACCAACCCGAAGGCGGGGGCCTCCGTGGCCACCCGGCATCGGGCTGCCAGCTTCATCCGGCCGCGTCCGGCCGGCTTCGGGTCTCTCATCGTGCTCCTCGTACTCTCGTCTGCACCGCGGGCGAACGGCGGCCCACCTCTCTAACGCCCCACAGCCGATCGGGTTTCATCACTTTCCGCACGCCAACGCGCCGACTCGTGCGGGTTGTCCGCCGATCCGGTCCCGGACCGCCGGGCTACGCCAGCTCGCGCCGGAGCAGGGAGATCACCTCGGCGGCGTGCTCGTTGAGGTAGAAGTGGCCGCCGGGGAAGCGGTACAGGGAGAAGGGGCCGTCCGTGTGGTCGGCCCAGGCCGCGGCCTCCTCGGCGGTCACCTCGGGGTCGCTGTCCCCGGTGAGCACCGTGATCGGGGAGGTCAGGGCCGGTCCGGGACGGTAGCGGTAGGTCTCGGCGGCCTTGTAGTCGCCGCGGATCGCCGGGAGCACCGAGCGCAGCAGTTCGTCGTCGGCCAGGACCGCCGGGTCGGTGCCGTTCATCCCCCTGATCCTGGCGAGCAGTTCGGCGTCGGGGGCGAGGTGGACCAGCTGGTTCGCGCGCGGGCGCGAGGGGGCCCGGCGCCCCGAGGCGAACAGCGCCAGGGGCGCGGGATCGCCGGCCGCCTCCATCCGCCGCGCCACCTCGAAGGCCAGGGACGCGCCGAGGCTGTGCCCGAGCAGCGCCACCGGGCGGTCGCACCACGGCCGAAGCTCCGCGAAGACCCGGTCCGCCAGTTCGTGCAGGTCGTCCACGCACCGTTCGTGGCGGCGGTCCTGGCGGCCGGGATACTGCACGGCCAGCACGTCGGCGTCCGGGGACAGGGCCCGCGAGACGGGGAACCAGTAGCTCGCCGAGCCGCCCGCGTGCGGGAAGCAGAACAGGCGTACGGGGGCGTCCTCGGCGGGGTGGAAGCGGCGCAGCCAGGCGCTGGTCGCCGTCAGGGTCGAAGCGGTCAGGGCGGTACGGGTCATCGTCGGTCGGTGTCCTTTCGGGGAAGGCGGTCCATCTCACGCTCGGCCCGGCTCACGGGTCGGTCCGGCTCAGGGGTCGGTCCGGCTCACGGGTCGGTCCGGCTTAGGGGCCAGTCCGGCTCACGGTCGGTCCGGTTGCCGGATCGTCCGGTGCGTGCGTGAGTCCGGTTCATGCGTCGGTCCGGGTCATGGCGCGGTCCAGGTGCCCGGCGGGCGCCAGCCGCGGGCGGGACCCCAGCCGGCCCGGTCCGGCCGCCCGGCCCCGGCCCCGGCGCCGCCGTCGCCCGGCCGCCGGGCGACGGCGAGCAGCGCGAGCAGGACGGCGGCCAGCTCGGTGCCGTCCGGTGCGCCGCGCACGATCTTCACGTCTGGTTCGGCCCGCTCGCCCATCGCACTCAGAACGGCGGGTTGCCGTGCTTGCGTTCGGGCAGCGGCACGTGCTTCGCCCGCAGGACCTCCAGTGCGTCCGTCAGCACCTGCCGGGTGGCGGCCGGGTCGATGACGTCGTCGACGAGGCCGCGCTCGGCGGCGTAGTAGGGATGCATGAGTTCCTGCCGGTACTGCTTGACGCGCTGCGCGCGCGCCGCCTCCGGGTCGTCCGAGGCGGCGATCTCCCGGCGGAAGACGACGTTCGCCGCACCCTCGGCGCCCATGACGGCGATCTCGTTCGTGGGCCACGCGAACGACAGGTCCGCGCCGATCGAGCGGGAGTCCATGACGATGTAGGCACCGCCGTACGCCTTGCGCAGGATCACCTGCACCCGGGGCACCGTGGCCGCGCAGTACGCGTACAGCAGTTTCGCGCCGTGCCGGATGACACCGCCGTGCTCCTGGCCGCTGCCCGGCAGGAAGCCCGGCACGTCCACCAGCGTCACCAGCGGAATGCTGAAGGCGTCGCAGGTCTGCACGAAGCGGGCGGCCTTCTCCGAGGCGTGGATGTCCAGCACCCCGGCGAGCGAGGCGGGCTGGTTGGCGACGATGCCCACCACGTGGCCGTCCAGCCGGGCCAGCCCGCAGATGATGTTGGTCGCCCAGTGGGCGTGGACCTCGAGGAGATCGCCGTCGTCGACGATCTCCTCGATCACCGCGCGCATGTCGTACGCGTGCGCCGGGTCGGCCGGCACCAGCTCGGCCAGCGCCCCGGTCCGGCGGTCGGCCGGGTCGCCGGCCGGCACGGCCGGCGGCATCTCACGGTTGTTGGAGGGCAGCAACGACAGCAGGTGCCGTACCTCCTCCAGGCACTCCTCCTCGGTGTCGTAGAGGAAGGCGCTCGCACCCGAGACGCAGGAGTGCACCCGAGCGCCGCCGAGATCGTCGTGGCTGATCCGCTCGCCGGTCACCGCCTGCACCACGTCGGGGCCGGTGATGTACATCTGCGCGATGTCACGCACCATGAACACGTAGTCCGTCAGTGCGGGGGAGTACGCCGCCCCGCCGGCGCACGGCCCGAGCACCACGCTGATCTGCGGAATCACCCCGGACGCGGCCACATTGCGGCGGAAGATGCCGCCGTACCCGGCGAGCGCCGTGACCCCCTCCTGGATCCGGGCCCCCGCGCCGTCGCTGAGCGACACCAGCGGCGCCCCGGCCGCCAGCGCGAGGTCCATCACCTTGTGGATCTTCTGCGCGTGGGCCTCGCCGAGCGAGCCGCCGAAGATCCGGAAGTCGTGCGCGTACACGAACACCCGGCGGCCCCCGACCTTGCCCCAGCCGGTCACCACGCCGTCGGTGTGCGGTCTGCGGTCCTCCAGGCCGAAACCGGTGGCCCGGTGCCGGCGCAACTGCTCGATCTCGCGGAAGGTGCCCGGATCGAAGAGCAGGTCGAGGCGCTCGCGCACGGTCAGCTTGCCGCGGGCGTGCTGCGCCTCGGAGGCGCCGGCGGACGGGCCCAGCCCGGCGGACTCCTTGATCGCTTCCAGTTCGGCCACTCGGACACCGACATCGGCAACTGTCATGCTCCACCCGTTTCCTCGGCCGTCGGGGCGCGCCGATGGCGGCCCCGGGCAGTGCCCGCCATTGAAGGCGGCCGGGGGGCGCGCGGAGAACACCGACCACCCCCCTGACCGGGATAGGGGTGCCGTCCGCGGCTCCGCGGAGAGGGCGGCCGCGAGCCGCGCGGGCGGCGGGCGCAAGCGCCCCTTAAGGACGTGCGCGCAGGATCCGGGGGAATCGAGGTCCGCCATTCCACGGGCCCGCTGACCCGAGGGGATGCCGCGGATGTCACCGTCACGCTTCGCCACCTTCACCGAACTCCTCCGGGTTCGGGCGGCTGAACTCGCCGACGAGGACGTACACGTCTTCCTCCGCGACACGGCCGGCGGCGTGGAGGCCGAGCACCTCACCTACGGCGAACTGGACCGCGAGGGCAGACGGATCGGAGCCTGCCTGCGGGAACACGGGGCGACCGGGCAGCCGGTGCTGCTGGTCTACTCCTCCACCGTCGAGTTCCTCAAGGCCTTCGCCGCCTGCCTCTACGCCGGCGCCATCGCGGTCCCCGTCCCCATGCCGGGCGAGGCCGGCCGCGACAAGCGGCTCAACCGCACCACCGCCGTGCTCAAGGACACCGCCGCGAAGGTGGTCCTCACCGAGACGGCCACCGCCCCCGAGGTCGCGCTGTGGCTCGCCCGCAACGCCGGCCCCGACGCGGTCTGCGTGGTCAGCGACGTGCCCGGCATCGGCGACGCCGACGCCTTCCAGCCCGTGAGCGCCCGCCCCGACGACCTGGTGTTCCTCCAGTACACCTCGGGCTCCGTCTCCGAACCGCGCGGCGTGACCGTCTCGCACCGCAACCTCCTGGCGAACCAGGCCGCCCTGCAGAAGGTCCTGCGGACCACCCGCGAGGACGTCTTCGGCAGCTGGCTGCCCTACTTCCACGACATGGGACTGGTGGCCCACCTCCTGCACCCGGTGTGGCTCGGCGGCCACAGCGTCCAGGTAACCCCGCTGTCCTTCGTCAAGCGCCCGCTGCGCTGGCTCCAGGCCATCGACGCGTACGGCGTCACCGTCGGCGGCGGCCCCAACTTCTCCTACGACCTGTGCGTGCGCCGCGTGAAGGACGAGCAGATCGCGGCGCTCGACCTGTCCCGCTGGCGGCTGGCCCTCAACGGCGCCGAACCCGTACGGCCCGAGAGCCTCGACGAGTTCGCCGAACGGTTCGCCCCGGCCGGATTCCGCCCCGAGGCCCTCTACCCCTGCTACGGACTGGCCGAGGCGACCCTCGTCGTCTCCGGCGGGGTCCCCGGCACCCCGCACGTCCGCAGGGACTTCGACCGGACCGCCCTCCAGCGCGACCAGGTGCTCCGCGCCGGATCCGGAGACGACGTCAAGACCCTGATCGGCTGCGGCGTCCCGGTCGACGTGGAGGTCCGCATCGTCGACCCGCTGACCCACCGCGAACTGCCCGCCGGCGCCGTCGGCGAGATCTGGCTGCGCGGCTACAGCGTGGCCCGCGGCTACTGGCGGCGGCCCACCGAGACCGCCCACACCTTCCTCGCCAGCCTCAACGGCGAGGAGAGCAACTTCCTGCGCACCGGCGACCTGGGCATGCTCGAGGACGGCGAACTGTTCGTCACCGGGCGGCTCAAGGAAGTCGTCATCATCAACGGCCGCAACGTGTACCCGCAGGACATCGAATGGGCCGCCCGGACCGTCAGCCCCGCGCTGACCTTCGGCGCCGGCGCCGCGTTCTCCGTGGACGCCGGCGGCGAGCAGCTCGTCCTCGTCCAGGAGGTGCGCGGGGCGGGCAGCGCCGAACTGCGCACCGTCGCACAGCGGATGCAGGCCCTGATCGGCAAGGAGTTCGAGATCCCGGCCGGCAACGTCCTCCTGGTGCGCCCCGGCACCGTACGCCGCACCAGCAGCGGCAAGGTCCAGCGCACCCTGATGCGCAAGCTCTTCCTCGACGGGGTCCTGCGCGGCGAGTACGAGGTGCTGACCCCCGACGTGTACGCGCTGGCCCGCGCCGAGGACGTGCTGTTCGGGGAGGACCTGCTGCGGCCGGAAGGAGCCGACGGAGGAAGACGGTGGTGACGTCGCTCCTCGGCGACCAGGCAGTGGCCCAGCAACGCGAGAGGACCGTCCGGGCCCGGGTGGCCGAGCTGGAGGAGCTGTTCGGCGACCCCTCGGACCCGGCCAACCCCGTCGGTTACACCGCGCTGCTGGAGGCCGACCGGGCGGCGGTGCCCTTCGCCGCCGGCGAGGCGCTCCTCGACGGGTTCGGCATCACCGACGAGTACGTCCCGCGCGCCCTGGGCGGGCGGCTCGACGGAATGGACACCCTGGTCAGGATCATGCGCCCGGTCTTCCGTCGGGACGTGGGCCTGGCCATGGGCCACGGCATGACCACCTTCATGGCGGCCTCCGACGTCTGGACCGCCGGGGACTCCCGGCAGCGGCACTGGCTCGCCGGGCTGCTGCGCGCCGGCGGCAAGGCGGCCATCGCACAGCACGAGACCGCCCACAGCAACGACTACGTACGCAGCCAGGTCACCGCCCGCCGCAGCGGCGACGGCTATCTGATCAGCGGCGGCAAGCCCATGGTCAACGACCTGGAGCGGGCGGGGGCGCTGGTGCTGTTCTGCCGTACCGACCCGGCCCCCGGCAGCCGCAGCCACTCGGTGCTCCTCCTGGAACCCGGGCAGCTGGCGGACGCACGGGCCGCGGTGACGGCCCGCCGGACCCCCGTCGGGCTGCGCGGCTGCCGGTTCGCCGGGGTCGAGTTCGACGACTGCCCGGTGCCCGGCTCCGCCCTGCTGGGCCCTGAGGGGAGCGGGATCACGACCGCCCTGCGGTCCTTCCAGATCAGCCGGACCGTGATCGCAGCGACGGCCGTGGCGGCCCTCGACACCAGCCTGCGCACCGCCGTCCGCTTCGACCGGGAGCGCTCGGGCGGCTGGCAGGCGGGCGGCCGCGGTGACGGCGGCCGTACCGGCGCGGCGCTCACCAACGCCTTCGTCAACCTGCTGCTGTACGACGCCCTCGCCGTCGTCGCCACCCGGGCCCTGCACCTGCTGCCCGCCGAGACCAGCGTCTACTCGGCGGCGCTCAAGTACCTGCTGCCCCGCGTGCTCACCGAGACCATGTACGACCTGTCCATCGTGCTCGGCTCCGGCTTCTACACCCGCGAGGGCACCCTCGGGATCTTCCAGAAGCACGTCAGGGACGTACCGGTGCTCAGCCTCGGCCACGCCGGGACCGTCGCCTGCCAGGCCACCGTCATCCCGCAGATGCCGCGGCTCGCACGGGCCTCCTGGTTCGTCGAGGACGAGGCGCCCGCCGGGCTGTTCCGGCTGCGCGGCGACCTGCCGCCGCTGCGGACCGACAGGCTCAGCCTCGCGTGTGGCCGGGACTCCCTCAGCGCGACCATGCTCGCGGTGAGCGCCGGCATCGACGGCACCGGACCCGTCGAGAGCGCCCTGCGCACGCTCGCGGGGCAGCTCGTCGAGGAGTTCCGCGACGTACGGGCCCGGGTGCTGCGACTGGACGCGGACGGTGCGGCGGCCACCGCCCAGCCCGCGAGGTTCGCCCTCATGGACCGGTACGCGCTGCTGCTCGCCGCGGCCGCCGTGCTGGGGCTGTGGGACCAGGGCCGCTACGGCCCCGACCCGTTCCTCGCCGACCCGTCCTGGGCGGCCGCCGCACTCCACCGCATCGCCCGTCGGCTGGGCACGCGCGTCGCCGATCTGCCGGCGGAGTGCGAGACCCGGATCCGGCACGAGGTACAGCTCCGCTTCAGCACCCAGATCAGCTACGACCTCTACTCCACGCCCCTCCCCGGCTGACCGGTCCGCCGGCCGGCCGGCCCGTACGCACTGAAGGAGTTCCACGATGACCGTTCCCACCGCCCGGCCCGCCGCGGCCATCGACGGTGTGCCGCCGCACGAGTGGCTGTACGCCCGGCTCTCGCTCTACCTGCGGCGCGCACCCGAGACGATCGACCCGAGCGTGCCCCTCGCCGAGTACGGCATGGACTCGGTGGCGGCGCTCAGCCTGTGCGGCGACCTGGAGGACGAGTTCGGCCTGGAGGTGGAGCCCACGCTGCTCTGGGACCACCCGACCGTGACCAGCCTCGTCGGCTACCTGTCGACGGCGCTCCCGGCCGCCGCGCCGGACGCGCGGGGCCGGCACTGATGGGGGACATCGCCGTCGTCGGGATCGACTGCGCGTTCCCCGGGGCGGCGGGCGTGCAGGCGTACTGGGACCTGCTGATGCGCGGCGGGGACGGCATCGGCCCCGTCCCCGCGCAGCGCTGGGAGGCCGGGGACTTCCCCGCCGTCAGCGGCAGCGGCGGTTTCATCGACGACGCCGATGTCTTCGACAGCGACTTCTTCTCCGTCACCCCGCGCGAGGCCGCCGCGATGGACCCGCACCACCGGCTGCTGCTGCCCTGCGCCTGGCGGGCGCTGGAGGACTCGGGGCGCGCCCCCGGCGACCTCGCGGGCACCGAGACCGGCGTGTTCGTCGGCGTGATGGGCGGCGAATGGGGCCGTCTCACCATGAGCGACCTCGCCCGCGTCACCCCGCTGCTCGGCTCCGGCAGCAGCGCGGGCATGGCGGCCAACCGGATCTCCTACCACTTCAACTTCACCGGACCGAGCCTGGCCGTCGACACGGCCTGCTCGTCCTCGCTCGTCGCCGTCCACCTCGCCGCGGGCTCCCTGCTGACCGGGGAGTGCGACACCGCGCTCGCCGGCGGGGTCAACGTCGTCCTCTCGCCGTCCCTGGGCATGGTCTACGGCCAGTTGGGCCTCGCCGCCTCCGACGGACGCTGCAAGCCCTTCAGCGCCGACGCCGACGGGATCGGACGCAGCGACGGCGTGGGCCTGGTGGTGCTGCGCCGCCTGGAGGACGCGCTCGCCGACGGACAGCGGATCTACGCCGTCCTGCGCGGCAGCGCCGTCAACCAGGACGGCCGCAGCAACGGGGTGATCGCCCCCAACCGCTGGTCGCAGCAGCGGGTGCTGGACTCCGCGTACCGGCGCGCCGGGGTCACCCCCGACCAGGTCGCCTTCGTGGAGGCGCACGGCACCGGGACCGTACTCGGCGACGCCATCGAGTGCGCGGCGCTCGGCGCGGTCCACGGGGTCCCGCGCGAGACCCCGTGCGCGATCGGCTCCGTCAAGGGCAACCTGGGCCACACCGAGGGCGCGGCAGGCATCGCAGGCCTCATCAAGACCGTGCTGGCCCTGCACCACCGGATCGTCCCCGCCAGCCTGTTCGCCGACCGCGAGAACCCGCGGCTGCGGCTGGGCGAACGCGGCATGCGGCTGCTGAAGTCCCCGATGCGGCTGCCGCGCGGGGAAAGCCTCGCCGGCGTCAGCAGCTTCGGCATGGGAGGTACGAACGCCCACGCCGTGCTCGGCTCGGCGCCCCGCATCCCGCTCGCCGCGGGAGCCCGTACCGGCGGGGCGCGCGACGCCGTCGGCGTCTTCACCGTCAGCGCGGACACCCCCGAGGCGCTGCGCCGCAACCTCGCCGCGCAGGCCGAGGCGGTGGCCCGGCGGCCGCGCGGCGGCGCGGCGGCCCTGTGCTGGAGCAGCAACCGGATCAAGACCGGTCTGCCGCACCGGTTCGCGGTCCCCGTGCGCGACACCGACGAGCTCGTGGCCGCACTGCGCCGCGCGGCGGACCCGCAGGACGCGGCCGGGACCGGCGGGCGGCCGTGGGGCAGGCCGGTCGTGGCCTTCCTCTTCACCGGCCAGGGCAGCGAGTTCCCCGGCATGACGGCGGGCCTCCACCGCGACTCCCCGGCCTACCGGCGCCACCTCGCCGAGGCCGACGAGGCGCTCGCGGCGCACCTCGGTACCTCGGTGCGCGAGCTGATCCTCAGCGGCGACGAACGGGTGCACCGGCCCGAGTTCGCCCAGCCGGCGCTGTTCGCCGTCGGCTGCGCGCTGGCCCGTACCCTCACCTCGCTCGGGATCACCCCGGCGGCCGTCCTCGGCCACAGCCTGGGCGAGTACGCCGCGGCCGTGACCGCCGGGGCCCTCTCCCTCGACGAGGCCGCCCGTCTGGTGGTCCGGCGCGGCGCGCTGATGGCCGCACTGCCCGCGGGCGGCGGCATGCTCGCCGCCGGAACCGGCCCCGAAGCGCTCGCCGAGCTGCTGGCGGCGGAGCCGGGCACGGTCCTGGCGGCGGTCAACGGCCCCGCGGACACCGTGGTCTCCGGACCGCTGGAGGCACTGGAGCGGATCGGGCGGGCGCTCGCGGGGCGCGGCGTACGGGTCAAGCGGCTGCCCGTGTCCCACGCCTTCCACTCGCCGCTGATGGCCCCGGCCGCCGCCGGTCTGCGCCCCGAGTCGGTGCGCTGCCGGCCGCCCGCCGTGCCGGTGGCCTCGACCCGGCACGGCCGGATGCTGCGCCACGAACTCATGGACGCCGGCTACTGGGCCGACCAGATCGAGGAGCCCGTGCTCATGGACACCGCGCTCGGCGCGCTCGTCGCCGACGTCGCCCCCACCCATCTGATCGAGATCGGGCCGCGCGGCACGCTCCTGCAGATCGCCGCCCGCAGCGGTCGCGCGGCGGCGGCGGAACTCCTGCACCCCGCCCCGGGCGCCGGGGCCACGGGGAGGGAACTCGCGGCGACCGTCGCCTCCCTGTACCGGGGCGGGCTGGACCCGCTCTGGGAGGAGCTGTACGAACCGGGGCACCGGGTCGTCGAAGCGCTGAGCCCGTACGTCTTCTCGTCGGCGCAGCGCCACTGGGACCGGCAGGCCCTCGTGCACACCGCGCAGCGCCGGCCGCGGCCGGGCGGGCCCGACGCCGATGCGCCCGGTGCCGCCCCTCCGCCCGCCGCGCCTTCCGCCGCCGGCACCGGCGCCCACGACGACGATCCGGTGCTGCGCGCGGTCGTCCAGGCCGTCACCGAGGTCGGCGGCTACCCGCCGGAACGCGTCGTGCGCGAGGCCCGCCTCCACGAGGACCTGGGCTTCGACTCGGTGATGATCGTGCAGCTCAAGAACCAGGTGGAGGCCAGGCTGCCACGGGTCGGCGAGGTCTCCGTGCAGGAGATGCTGCCCGCGCTGCGCTCGGTCGGCTCGCTCGCCGCCTTCCTCGACGACATGCTCCTGGCGAGGTCGGCATGACCCGGGCGGCGGACGCGGCTGACCGCGCCACGGTCTACCTCGCGGCGACCGGTACGGCACTGCCCGGCGACCCGGTGGACAACGCCGCCCTCGGCGCGCTGCTGGGCGTGAGCGAGGAGTGGATCGACATCTTCGTCGGCACCAGGACCCGGCACTTCGGCTGGGACCCGGTCACCGGGGAGGTCCGCGGCTCGCTCGCCGACCTGTGCGCCGAGGCCGGCGCCCAGGCCATGAGCGCCGCGGGAACGGCCCCCGCCGACATCGAGTTCGTGGTGCTCGCGACCGCGACCCCCGACCTGCTCCTGCCGACCACCGCGACCGAGGTCGCCGACCGCCTGGGCCTCGACCACCTGCCGGTCTACCAGATCCAGGCGGGCTGCTCCGGCGCCGTCCAGGCCCTCGACCTGGGCCGCAGCCTGATCCTCGGCGGCCGCCGGGCGGGCCTCGTCATCGGCGGGGACGTCACGCACCGGTTCCTGTCGCCCCGGCGGGACGCCGCCCGGATGCCCACCGAGGAACTGGTCAACCACGTCCTCTTCGGGGACGGGGCCGGCGCCGCCGTCCTCACGGACGAGCCCGAGGGCGAGCGGGTCGCCGTACGGGCGGTGCTGAACTCCTGGACCGGGCAGGGCCGTCCGCCCGGCCAGCTCCTGGACTGGTACGGGACCACCGACCGCGACTCGCAGCGGCGGATGCTGGCCGAGGACTACAAGGCGATCGAGGAGCACGTGCCGAAGATCACCGTGGAGATCCTCTGGGAGCTGCTCGGGGGGCTCGGATGGAGCCTCGACGACATCGGCTTCCTGCTGCCGCCCCAGCTCTCCGAGCGGATGACCGCGCGCATCGTCGAGCGGCTGCCGGCCGGCCCCGCCCGGCAGGTGTCCTGCGTGTCGGAGACCGGCAACACGGGCAACGCCCTGCCCTTCCTGCAACTGGAGCGGCTGCTGCCGCAGTTCGCCGCAGGCGACCGGGCGCTCGCCCTGTGCGTGGAGTCCAGCAGGTGGATCCGGGCCGGGTTCGCCCTGGAGAAGGTGTGAGGCGCCGATGACGACGGGACTGGACCGGCTGCGCGAACTGCGCGCGCAGGGTCTGCTGGAGAAGGCGTACGACGAGGTGGCCGGGCTGCTCGCGCAGGAGAGCGGGCGCGGCGGCCCCGGGACGACCGGGGGAGGGCCGGTGTCCGCGGCGGCGGCCGGCCGGCTGCTCGGCGGACTCGACGCCGACGCCGTGCTGGCCCACCACCCGGGTACCCCCGTCGTGACGGTGGCGGTCACCGGCCAGTCCACCGTCGGCCACGTCGTCGACCCCCTCCGGGGCGAACTGGCCCGCCACGGCCTGCTGCTGAAGCCGGTGCTCGGCGAGCACGGCACGTACCTGCGCGACCTGACCGACCCCGACGGCGAGCTGCGCACGGCCCGGCCGGACCTCACCCTGTGCCTGCTCGACGCGGAGACCGTCTTCGCGCAGGTCCCTCCGGTGTGGCGGCCCGAGGACGTGGAACGTGCGGCCGAGGAGGCGCTGGGCCGGTGCGCCGCCCTGGCCGAAGGGGCCCCCGGAATTCTGGTGCTCAACACCGTCCCACTGCCGCGCGACCGCAGCCACCAGCTGATCGACCACCGCTCCCGGGCCCTCCTGGGCGCGGTGTGGCGGGAGTTCAACGCCCGGCTGCTGCGGCTCACCGAGTCCGACCCCGACGGCCGCCTCGTGGTCGTCGACCTGGAACCGCTGATCGGCGAGGGCGGGCCGGTCACGGACCCGCGGCTGGCCGCCCACGCCAAGGTCCGGCTCGGCGCGGAGCTCCTCGCCGCCTATGCCCGCGAGGTGGCGCACCTGGCCCGCGCGCTGGCCGGCCAGGTCCGCAAGTGCCTGGTGCTCGACCTCGACAACACCCTGTGGGACGGCGTGCTCGGCGAGGAGGGGCCCGAGGGCGTCGGCGCGGCCGGTACCCTGCGCGGAGAGGCCTTCGGAACCTTCCAGAAGGTCGTCAAACAGCTCGGCTCCCAAGGCGTGCTCCTCGCCGTCAGCAGCAAGAACGACGAGGGCCCGGTCCTGCGCGCGCTGAACACCCACCCGGATCTGGTGCTGCGCGAGGCCGACTTCGTACGGATCAACGCCAACTGGCATCCCAAGGACGCCAATCTGGCGGACATCGCGCGGGAGCTGGACCTCGGCACGGACGCCCTCGTCTTCGCCGACGACTCACCGGCGGAGCGCGCCCGGGTACGGCACGGGGCGCCCGACGTGGCCGTCGTGGCGCTCGACGAGGAACCCGCACTGCACGTGACCCGGCTGCTGGCCGACGGCTGGTTCGACACCCCGCGGCTGACCGACGAGGACCGGGCCCGGACCGGCGAGTACCGCAGGCAGCGCGAGCGCCGGGCGCTGCGGGCGGGTTCGGGCGCCCACGAGGAGTTCCTGCGGGCGCTGGAGGTCCGGGTCGGGCTCGGCCCGCCCCGCCCCCACGAGTTCGCCCGGATGTCCCAGCTGACGCTGCGCACCAACCAGTTCAACCTGGCCGGCGGGGGCCACCCGGAATCCGAGCTGAAGGCCCTGGCGGCCGACCCGGCGCGGCTGCTGCTCGCCGCCCGCAGCGCGGACCGGTTCGGCGACAACGGCCTGGTCGGAGCGGTGCTCGGGACCGTCGCGGAAGGGGTGCTGCACCTCGACAACATGTGGCTCAGCTGCCGGGTGCTCGCTCGCGGAGTCGAACAGGCCTGCCTCGCCGTGGTGTTGGAGCGGGCCCGCGCGCTCGGACTGTCCGGGGTGAGTGCCCGGTACGTCCCCACCGCGCGCAACCACCGCGCCCGCGACTTCTACCCGTCCTGCGGCTTCACGCGGGTGGGGACCGGCGGGCCGCCGGACGCGGCGGTGAGGTTCCACCACGACCTGGTGCGGGTACCGGAAGTACCCGCGCACGTGCGCATCACCGAAACCCCGGGGGGAAGGGGGACCGATGGGCATCGATAGCCTCGACGGGTTCCTGCGGACGGTCCGCGACGACCTCGGCCTGGACATCGCGATTCCCGAGGGCGCGGACACCGCACTGGTGGACCTGCCCGGCTGGGACTCGCTCAACCTGCTTCGCCTGGTCGCCCTCCTGGAGGAATCCGGCCACCGGGTACCGGTACACCGTCTGCTGGAAGCGCACCGCCTCCGGGAGATCCACACCCTCGTGAAGGAGTACGGATGACTGCCCCGGGCAGCCCCTCGCTCGGCCCCCCGCTCGGCGAGCCCGTCGCCGTGGTGCCCGGAGGTGACTCGTGGGACCGGGTACGGGAGGACCTCTCCACGCACGGGACGGCGCTGGTCTACGCGTGGCTGAGGGACCTGGAGCCGCGCGTGCCGTCCGGCGAGGGGCTGCGCGAGCTGCTCGGCCGGGACTGGACGCGCTACCTCGACCTGACCCACGCAGACGTCCGCGGCCGCTACACCGCCTCCCGGATGCTGCTGAAGTACGCGGCGGGCGCGGTGCTCGACAGCGATCCCGCGGACCTGGAACTGGCCTACGGGCCGACCGGACGCCCGTACCTGCGCGGCTGCGACCAGATCGACATCAGCCTCAGCCACACCGAGGACCTGCTGCTCGTCGGGCTGACCACCACCGGCCTCATCGGGGTGGACGCGGAACGGGCCGACCGCGAGATGCACGCCGGCGGGCTGGGCCGGCACATCTGCACGCCGTACGAGTCGGTGCTGCTGTCCGGGATGCCGGAGGCGGAGCGCAACGACGCGCTCGTGCGGTTGTGGACCCTCAAGGAGGCCTACAGCAAGGCCATCGGCCAGGGCATGCAGTTCCGGTTCACGGAGTTCGGCTTCGGGCCGGACGGCAGGGCCGTGCGGGTCCAGCGGCCGGACGGGACCGCGGGCACCGGGGACGAGTGGATCTTCCGTACGTTCCCGGTCGCCGACGGTTACGTCGTCAGTGCCGCGGTGTACGACGCGGGTTTCGGCCCGCTCCAGGACGCCCACGTCACCACGATGCTCGACCAGGACTGCGTCGACGCGATCACGGAGGCGCTCGACGAGACGGAGCACGAGGAGCGGGCGTACGAGGAGCGGGCGTACGGCGAGGGCGGCGGCCGCTGAGACCGCGTCGCCGGGATCACGACAGGGAGGGGACCGACCCTCCGGAGAGCATTTCCTGCCGGGCCGCGTTGTAGCCCGCCTGGAAGCGGCTGGTGGCCTCCAGCTCCTCGGTGATCTCGGCGATGTGGCGGCGGCAGGTCCGCACGGACATGCCGAGCCGGCGCGCGACCATCTCGTCCTTGTACCCCTTGGTCATCAGCCGGATGATCGACCACTTGAGCTCGTCCGAGGAGGCCGGGGAGCGTTGGGAGTCGACGACATAGGGGGACGCGCCGTCCCACAGGTACTCGAAGACGGAACACAGGAACGCCACGAGCGTGGGCTCGCGGACGATGGCCGCGCCGGGCGCGCTGTTGCCATGGGTGCGCTCCGGCAGGAAGACGACCTCCCGGTCGTAGATGATCAGTCGGTCGATGACTTCGTCCGCGGTGCGGATCTCCGCGCCCTGTTCGCTGACCTCGCGGACGTAGGAGCGGGTGGGCAGGTCATTGCGGGCGGTGTGCTGGTAGATGGTCCGGATCCGGACGCCGCGGGAGAGGGTGGACAGGGCCGACTCCTTGGCCTGCGCGAGCAGATCCGCCGGGCGTGCGCCGCCGGGCTGGACGGTGAGCAGCTCGCTCTTACAGCTCTGACTCAGGTGGTCGAGCATCGCCTGGATCCGGGAGACGTCGGTGATGACGTCGAAGGCCTCCAGCCGGTTGCGCAGGCGGCGCCCCTCGAAGTACAGGGGTGTCAGGGACAGCAGCTTGGCACGGACGTCGGTGACCGCCTGCTGCAGGTCGCGTATGTGCCGTTCGGCGGGCCCCACCAGGGAGGCGGCCGCGACGTCGGGTGTGACGGGGGTGAGCTCGTTGGCGTTCCCCGGCATGGACTGCAACAGGCGCACTCCGGTCAGCACCTGTTCCACCCGTACGACCTCTTCGGGCGTCAGTGACAGCTGTTCGGCGATCTGATCGCGTACGAAGCGGCCGCGCTCGACCGCGAGACCGTACGCGGTTGCGCTGATGTCGTCCAGCTCGGCGAACCCCGAATCCGAGCCCTCCCCAGTAAACATGCCAGCCCCCGCTGATCGGTGTAATTGCTGCCACGTAACTTTACGCCAACGTACCGCCCTTGGCGTGGCTGATCGAGATCAAGCAGTCTGTTCGCATCACCCGGAGCCACTGAGTCGGAAGTGTCCGGCGGTGCGGGTGGAGTGGAACTCGATCTTCGACTGGGGGAAGTCGTGAGAACTATTTCCGTTAAGGTATCTTCGATTTGCTTGACTGTAGTGACGAGTGTGGTATTAGCGCTGGGAGTTCAGGCCACGGTGGGCCAGGCGCTGCCGAACGCTTCCACGGAGTCCCTGATCGCCGTCGCGCTCGATGGGGGCACCCCGGAGGTGGGTGTCGTACCGGACGACGACCGATGGGGATGACCGACCTCCCCGGCTAGCGGTTCAGAAAGCGCTCCCCGCACGGCAGATGCGGGGAGCGCTTCTCCGTACCGGAGCGCCCACGGCGGCGAGCCGGGCAGCCGGCACCGCTATGGCACTCAGCAGTACGCCGTTCTCCGCCGACCAGCGGCCGCTGAACGCGGTCGGCCCGGCCGGGGAGAGCGTGGAGGGGTCCGGCAGCAGCCGGGCCTGGAAGGTCTCCTGTCCGGGGTCGACGCTCACCAGGGCGTCGGTGAAGTCGAGTTCCTGGCCCGTGAGCGGGAACCAGGTCTTGTAGACGGCCTCCTTGATGCTGAAGAGCAGCCGGTCCCACGCCACCCCGGGCACCGCCCGCCCCAGCTCCCGTACGAGACGGAGCTCGTCGGGCAGGGCGATCGAGTCGAGGACGCCCTCCGGCATGGGGGCGTTGGGCTCCGCGTCGACGCCCACGGAGGCGAACTCGGCGCTGCGGGCGAGGGCCACACCCCGGAATCCGGCGCAGTGGGTCATCGATCCGACGACCGAAGGCGCCCACTGCGGGACGCCGCGCCGGCCCGGCAGCACGGGAGCGGGCGGCAGGCCCAGCTGTCCCATGGCGCGACGGGCGCACCACCTGACGGTGCCGAACTCCCGCCGCCGCTTGGGTACGGCGTTGCGGACCAGGCGCTCCTCCTCGGGGTAGAGGAAGACGTCGGCAGGGTCGGTGGTGGCTTCGGCGGTCGCGACGTTCGCGGGCAGGAGCTTTGTGAGCACGGCATTCCCTCGGGTCGCTGTTTCGGTCTGACAGCTCCCACGCTCGCGCCGTCGCCCCACCACGACCAGGAACGAAGTACCAGGTCAACCGGACTGACCCGGAGTAACCCCGGTTCTCTGCCAGGCTGCTGCCATCCGCAGGGTCGTGCAACCGGTGCCTGCGGGGGCACTGCCGGGTGACCGGGCGGGCATTGTCATCTCCCTGCCATGTGCACGAACAGGGGTTCGTTCGCGTCAATTGCGGGGTAGGGAAGGGGTGTTCATGCCGCGTCCGACCGTGCACACTCACGGAATGCCGCACGGAAACCTCATGGGTATCAGCGACCTCCATGTCGGATTCCCGGAGAACCGCCGGATCGTCGAGGAGCTCTATCCCGACAGTCCCGCCGACTGGCTCATCGTGGCCGGCGACGTGAGCGAGTCGCTCGACGATCTCCGCTGGGTGCTCGACCTGCTCACCCGGCGCTACGCCACCGTGGTGTGGGCGCCGGGGAACCACGAACTGTGGACCGTACGGGACGATCCGCACCCCCTGCGCGGGGAGGCGCGCTACCGGCGCCTGGTCGAGATCTGCCGCTCCTTCGGCGTGCACACGCCCGAGGACCCCTACCCCGTCTGGACGGGGCCGGGCGGCCCGCTCATCGTGGCCCCCCTCTTCCTGCTGTACGACTACAGCTTCCGCACCCCCACGGCCGCCACCAGGGAAGAAGCCCTGGAGCAGGCGTACGAGGCCGGGGTGGTCTGCACGGACGAGTTCATGCTGCACCCGGACCCCTACGCGTCCCGGGAGGCGTGGTGCCGGGCCCGGGTCGCCGTCACCGAGCAGCGGCTGGCCGCCTGCGATCCCGACCTGCGCACCGTGCTCGTCAACCACTTCCCGCTCGTGCGCATCCCCACCCGGATCCTGCGGCACCCGGAGTTCGCCCAGTGGTGCGGCACCGAGCTCACCGCCGACTGGCACACCCGGTTCCGGGCCGCCGCCGTCGTCTACGGGCACCTGCACATCCCGCGCACCACCTGGTACGACGGCGTGCGCTTCGAGGAGGTGTCCGTGGGTTATCCACGGGAGTGGCGCAGGCCCGGCCACCCGCGCGACGTCCCCCGCCGGATCTTCCCCGCCACCGGCCGCGGGAATTGATGCGTGGCAACTTCCGGACAGTGTGGGCCGCGTCCCCGCCGCCTAGACTGACCGTGAATTCCTGCTCGGTCCACGCTCGAACAGTTCCTTTCCGTCCTCGCGCTTTCCTGCCGAAATGCGGAACAGGGGCACTGGGGGACTCTCATGCTTTTATTCCGGCGCGCCGAGGAAATTGCCCTGCTGGATGCGCTGCTTTCCGGCTGTGCGGCAGGGAATTCGGGACTCCTGCTCGTCGAAGGTGCGGTCGGCTGCGGAAAGAGCGAATTCCTCGAAACGGCCGCCGGACAAGCGGAGGCCCGCGGCGCGAACGTTTTGCGCGCCATCGGCACCCCGGCCGAACAAGGCCGACCGTTGGGCGTCCTGCGCCAGCTGACCGCCGACGCCCCGGCCGGAGCGCTCCCCTCGCCGCCGGCGTCGCCGGACGAAGCGGAACGGGTGGAGTCCATGAGGGCCTTCGCCAACGCCGTCCGCGAACTGAGCCTCGCCGCCCCCGTGGTCGTCTGCGTCGACGACCTCCACCACGTCGACGAGCTGTCCCGCCGCTACCTGCTGCACCTCGCGCGCGGGACCCGGCAGGCCGCGGTCCTGCTCGTGCTCGCCGAGTCCGCGCACGAACACGGCGACGACCCGCTGCCGCGCACCGAACTGATCCGACTGCCCCACTTCACGAGGCTGCGCCTGGGGCGGCTCGCCCCCGAGGCCGTCCGCGCGATGCTGGCGGACCGGACCGAGGCGGAGGCCGGCCGGCTGTACGAGGCCAGCGGCGGAAACCCGCTGCTGCTGCGGGCCCTCCTCCAGGACCCGCGGGCGCTGCCCGGCGACTGCTACGCCGAGGCCGTCCTCGCCTGCCTGCACCACAGCGGTCCCGCCACCGCCGGCCTGGCCGGGCCGATCGCCGTACTCGACGACCTGGCGACCCCCGCCCACCTCGCGCGGCTGACCGGCGCCGCCGAGGCCACCGCCGCCCGGGCCCTCACCGCACTGGAGGCCGCGGGCCTGCTCGCCCCCGAGGGCGGGTTCCGCCACCCGGCCGCACGGGCCGCCGTACTCGACCGGACGGACCCGGCCGCCCGGACGGCCCTGCACCGCGAAGCGGCCCTGCTGGCCCGCGCGTCAGGCGCCCCCGACACCACGGCCGCCGCACACCTCCTCGCCGCACGGCACACCCGGGAGGAATGGGCCCTGCCCGTCCTGCGCTCCGCCGCCGACCAGCACGCCGCGGACGGGGACCCCGACCGGGCCGAGGCCCTCCTGCGGCTCGCCCACGAGGCCTGCCCGGACGACACGTTGCGCGCCGAGGTGAGCGTCAGACTCAGCGCCGTCGCCGGACGCACCGACCCGGCCGCCGCCGAACACCACCTCGCGGCCCCGCTCGCCGCCGTGGCCGGGGGCCGGCTGGACCCGCGCGCGCTCGGCTCGCTGGCCCGCGCGCTGGCCGCCCAGGGCCGCGTCGACGCGGCCGTCGACGTACTGGAACGGCTCGCGCCCGGCGACGGGCGCCGCGCCGGCACCCCCGGCGCGGACCCGCTGGACGGCCTCTCGGCGTTCCCCCAGTGGTCCGCCTCCGCCCGCCGCGGGAACACCGAGGACGGGCCGCACCCGGCGGCCCGCACCGCCCGCCCCGCCCGCACCGCCGTCCACCCGGCCGCCCTGTGGACCCTGCCGGGAGAGGCGGAGGAGGGCACCGCCGTCCGCGCCGCCGAACTGTTCCTGCGCGGCGCCACCCTCGCCGAGGGCACCGTGGAACCGGTGGCGCAGGCCCTGCGCACCCTGCTGTACCTCGACGGCCCGGCCCGCGCGCTGCCCTGGTGCGAGGAGTTCGTCCGACAGGCGACGCGGCGCGGAGCCGGCGGCTGGCGGGCCGAGTTCGCCGGCCTGCTCGCCGAGGCCCGACTGCGCGCCGGCGACCTGGCGGGCGCCGCGGACACCGCCGAGGAAGTCCTGCGCTCGGCGCCCGGCCGGCGCGGCAGCATCCTGCTGAGCGCGGTGGCGGGCACCCTGGCCCGGGCCCGCATCGCCATGGGCCGGCCCGAGGAGGCGGCCGCCGCCCTCAGCCGGGCCGTCCCCGCCGAACTGGCGGGCAGCGTCCACGTGCTGGGCCACCTGCGCGCCCGGGGCCAGTACGCGCTGGCCACGAGCCGGTTCCACGCGGCCCTGGGCGACTTCCTGGACATCGGCCGCCACATGAAACGGTGGGGCCTGGACCGACCCCGGGTCCTGCCCTGGCGCACGGACGCGGCGGAAGCGCTGATCCGGCTCGGCGAGACCCACCAGGCCGAGCGGTTCCTCGCGGACCAGCTCACCACGCGGGACGCCGCCGACCCCTGGGTGCGCGGCACGTCGCTGCGGCTGCGCGCGTCCCTGCGCGAACCGAGGGAGCGGCAGGCGATGCTCGCCCGGGCCGTCGAAGAACTGCAGCGCTCCGGGGACCAGTACGAACTGGCGCGCGCCATGGGCGATTTCGGCCAGGTGCTGCGCGAGGTGGGCGAACCGGCCCGGGCCACCATGGTCGAACGCAGGGCCTGGCACCTGGCCAAGGTCGGCGGGGCCGAGGCGCTGTGCGCGAGGATCCTGCCCGGCCACACCGGTGAGGACGACGAGGCGCAGGAGACGGCAGAGGCGCCGGACGCCGGACTGGTGGCGAGCCTGAGCGAGTCGGAACGGCGGGTGGCCCTGCTCGCGGTGCACGGGCACACGAACCGGGAGATCGCGAAGAGGCTGTTCATCACCGTGAGCACGGTGGAACAGCACCTGACCCGGGTGTACCGCAAACTGAACATTCCCGGCCGCCAGGCCCTCCCGGCCGACCTCCAGCCGGGTGCCGCGGAACTCGTCCGGGGCGGCGCGGGCTCCGTATGACAAGGTGATGGCAAGCCAATCCCTCCCCGCCGCGGCGTGGCAGACGTCAGGGACTCCCGGCCCCGCCGCGGGCGCCGGAACCTGCCTGTGCACGCTCTTCGGTGGCTTCCGCGCCCTCGGTACGGGAAAGTCGGTCATGAGGACGTAGCCCGCAGGGAGGGCACCATGACCACACCGACACACGACCAGCCGTGGCGCACCGCGTCGCCCGGACAGGCGCGTGACGCCATGATCGACCGGGTCGAGGAACGACTCGCCGGACTGCTCGCCGAGGAGCACCGCACCCGGCGCACGTCCGACCCGCGCAGCGCCGTCCTGGTGATGGGCGTGGCCGAGCTCGTCCAGGCCGGCGGGGAGCGGGCCCGGCCCGCGATCTGCCTCACCGGATACCTCGCCGCCGGCGGCGACCCGGAGCGGCAGGAGGCGGTGACCGCGGCCGCCGCGCTCGAACTGCTCGACACCTGCCTGGTGATACGAGCCGACGTACGGGACAACGCCCCGCTGCGCCGGGGCATTCCGACCCTGCACGTCAGCCATGCCGCCGAGCACGAACGCAACGGCTGGCGGGGCGAGCCGCGCCGGTTCGGGGAGGGCACCGCCGTCCTCGCCGGGGACCTGGCCCTCGCCTACGGGGACCGGCTGGCGGTCGGACTGCCGGACGGGGCCCGCCGGTTGTGGGACGACCTGCGGGCCGAGCGGGCCATCGGCGCGCACATGGAGGCCGCCGCGGCGACCGAGTACCTCGACGACGCCTGGCCCGGGCAGTGCCTGGAGGGCTGCGGCAGCGGGTGCGGCGCGGGCTGGTACGGGCTGCGGCACGCGCTGCTGATCGGCGCCGGGCTCGCGGGGCGCGAGGATTTGGCCGAGGCCTACGAGGACTACGCGCGGGCCGTGCACGCGGCCTGGCGGATCCGCGGCTTCCTGAGCGGCGGCCCGGGCTTCGACGGCGACGCCCAGTTCCTGCGCGACGTGTTCTTCGACGGGCAGGCGCGGGAGCGGGCCGAGGAGACCATCGCCGCGCTCGTGGTCCGCGCGGATGAAGCCGTGGCCGGGGCCCGGATCCCCCGTGCCTGGCGCGCCGAACTGTCCGCCCTGTCCCGCGAACTGGCCGGCTAGCCCGTCTCCGTGACCCCGCCCCTAGCCTTCGGTGAGGCCGAGTTTGTGCGGCGCAGCCGAACAGTGCGGCTCAAACCCCGGGGCTCCGCCCCGCACCCCGCTCCTCAATCGCCGGAGGGGCTGGATTTGTGCGGCGAGGCCGGATGGTGGGGCAAGGCAGGTGGGTGCGGCTCAAGGATCGGGGCTCCGCTCCGGACCCCGCGCCTCAAACGCCGGCGGGGCTGGATTTGCGCGGCGAGGCGGGATTGTGCGTCAGCACTGGGTGGTGCGGCAGGGCAGGTGGGTGCGGCTCAAGGATCGGGGCTCCGCCCCGGACCCCGCTCCTCAAACGCCGGAGGGGCTGACTTGTGCGGGCCGAGGCTGGATTTGCGCGGCCGCCAGGCCGATGGGTAGCAGCCGGGTCGGTTGGGGTGGGGGTGGGTGTGTGTCGGGGTGATCCCCGCAGGGTGCCAAACGCACTTCCGCCCAGCTCTCCGACACCCCGACACGTTTGGCGCCCGAGGAGACGCCCCGGCGCGCGCCCAGCCCCACCACAACCGACCCCGCACCCGACCAGGCCCCGGTGCAACCGGCCCCCGCACCCGGCCCGAGCGGCACAGCCAAACCGCAGCCAGACGTCACGCCGGCGTCAGGCGCGGGGTGCCGGGGTGGAGGCGGGTCAGCCAGGTGCGGAGGGCGCCGCGCCGGACGCGGCCGCCCTCGTCGCGGGGGAGTGCGCCGACGATCTCCAGCCGCGTCGGAAGGAAGGCCTCCGCGACGCCCAGCGCGACCAGGTGCTCGCGCAGTTCGGCCGGTCCCGGCGGCCGGTCCAGGGCCGTCGGGACCACGACGGCGCAGGGCAGCTCCCCGTGCTCGGGGTCGGTGTAGGCGACGACCGCCGCCTCCCGCACCCGGGGGTGCGCCAGCAGCCGCTCCTCCACCTCGGCGACCGGGACCATGAAGATGGCGCCGGTCCGCGTGCCGGCCCGCGCCAGCACCCGTATCCCGCCGTGCCGGTCGGCGGTCGCCACGTCACCCGTGTCGAGCCAGCCGTCCCCCCGCTCCCAGGTCGCCACCGGCGCGGGGGCGCCGTGGCGCCAGGTGGCCAGGCAGACCGACGGGCCGCGCACCTCCAGCGGCGACGTCGCGTCGGCGGCCGACACCTCCAGCCCCCGCAGCGGGTGGACCCCGTCGCCCTCCTCGGGGGTGTCAACGGAGAGCGCGCCCATGCCGAGTTCCGGCGCCCCCCACACGGACAACACGGGTACGCCGAACAGCTCGCGGAGCTCGGCGGCGAGCGGCGCCGGGGTGCTGGTGCGGCCCCCCGACAGCACCAGCCGCAGCCGGTCCGTCGCCCGCGGCCGCCGACGCTGCGCGGTGACCAGCTCGGAGAGGTAGGCCGGCTCCGCGTAGACCTGGTCGACCCCGGCCGTGGCCATCAGGTCCAGGCAGCGGCCAGGATCCCACACGTCCTGGAAGACGCCCGTCCCGCCGACCGCCAGCGGCCAGCACACGGTGTAGAGCAGCGAGGCCAGTGAGGTGAGCGGCAGGGTGCTGAGGAAGACCTCGCCGGGCCGCCGCCCGGGACCGTCGGGCCCGCTCTGGGCGGAGATGTTGGCGTAGAGGGTGTTGGGGGAGTGCAGCACCGAGGTGTACGCGTCCCGCAGACCCATGACGCTGATCAGCAGCGCGGGCCGGTCGGCCTGCCCGCCGCGCGGCCGGCTGCGCAGGCCCGCCTCGGTGCGTTCGTGGGCGGTGCGCTGGAAGTACGCGGCGAAGTCGACCGCTCCGGTCGCCGCCGCGTCCCCGAGGACGACCCGGTGGCGCAGCCACGGCAGCCGCCCGGCGAGGTCCGCGAGGGCCTCGGCGTGCGCGAAGCCCTCCCAGACGTCCGGCACCACGCAGATCCGGGCCCGGGTGCCGTCCAGGATCCGGTGGAGGCCGTGGGCCCGTACCGTCGGCAGTACAGGAACGGCGACCGCGCCGACCCGCAGACAGGCGAGGGCGAGGGCCGCGGTCTCCCACCAGTTGGGCAGCTGGAAGGCGACCGGATCGCCCGGGGCGACCCCGAGCGAGGTGAGGGCGCCGGCGAACCGGTCGACGTACCGGGCGAGCTGGGCGTAGCCGAGGGTGACCCGGCGCAGGCCGGCGGGCCGGTGCGCGCGGTCCGAGACGATGGCGGGGCGCCCGGGCGCGCGGGCGGCCGTACGGTACAGGTCGTCGAGGAAGGTCTCCGGGCGCCACCAGCCGGCCGCCCGGAACCGCTCGGCGACCTCGGCGGGCGGGACCAGGTCCAGGGGCCGGGCCGGGGTGGGCCCGGGGCGCGTGCCCGCCGTGCCGTGCGCGGTGGAGCCGGTCAGGCCCATCGGCCCACCGCCCCGGCCACCTGCACCCGCGAACTGCACCCGAGGCGGCGCATCACCTGCCGGACGTGATTGACGACGGTCCACTCGGAGATGTCCAGCTTGGCTGCTATCTGGCGGTTCGTCATGCCTTCGGAGACCAGCAGGGCCACCTGGACCTGCCGCGGGGTGAGCGACTGCGCCTCGGGGGCCGTCCCGGCCGCGGCGCGCCGCGAGGGCGCCGGCGCCGACAGGGCCTCCGCCACCGCGGCGGGCACGGTCATCCGCACGCCCTCCGCCCAGGCCACGGCGAAGTCCGTCCAGCCGAGGCGCGCGCTCAGCTCCGTACGGGCCCGCTCGGCCGCGGACCGCCACTCGTCCGGCACCCGCGCGCCCGTCTCGCCGCGCAGGGTGTCGGCCGCCGCCAGCAGCCGTACGGCACGCGGCTGCTGGGCGGGCGCGGTGCGCAGCAGGAGAAGGGAGAACTCCTCCAGCGTTCCGGGCAGTTCGGTCCGCTCACCGAAAGCTCCGTACAACCGCATGCTCTCCCGCAGCGCGCGGTCCGCCGGGTCCGGCTCGTCGCCCTCGAAGGCGAGCGCGGCCGCGGTCCGCAGCGCGCCCGCGAGCCCCCGCCCGTCGTGGATCCGCCGGAACGTCTCCACGGACCGGTCCAGCAGCTCCCGCGCCTTGCGCCGGTCGCCCTCGGCGCGCAGGACGGCGGCGAGCGAGCCGGCCGCCTCGGCCGCGCCCCCGGTGACGCCCATGGACTCCAGCGCGTTGAGGGCGGTCACCAGGACCGCCCGCGCGCCCGCCGGATCGCCGGCGCGCAGCAGGGCCGCGCCGAGCCGGGCGGAGACGAGCGCGTTCTGCCGGCGGTCGCCGGCGCCCTTGCCCAGGGCCAGCGCGTGCCGGTGGCGGCGGACGGCCTCCTGCGGATCGCCCAGGGCGAGCGCGAACACGCCGGACGTGTCGGCGAGCCGGGCGCGTACGGCCTCCGGCAGCGCCGCCCCGCCCGCCTCGGCGGTGTCGTCGCACCACTCCAGGCCCTCCCGCAGCCTTCCCTGCGCCAGCCACGGGAGGCGGCAGCCGAGCACCAGGGCGGCGGTGGTCTCGCTGTCGCCGCGCTCGCGCAGCCGCCGCAGGGCGCCGCTCACGTTGTCGCCCTCGGCCGCCAGCTCCCGCAGCAGCCGCTCCTGCCCGGTGCCCCGCAGGCCCGCCGACGCGGCGGTGACCAGCAGCCGGTAGCGCTCCGCGTGCGCGTCGAGCGCCGCCCCCTCGCCGCCCGAATCCGCCAGCTCGGCGCGGCAGTGGGACCGTACGGGCTCGGGCACGGCCAGCCGCAGCTCCCCCCGCTCCTCGCCCACCACGGCGAGCAGCCCGCGGTCCAGCAGGGTCTCGACGGCCGCCTCGGCCGCCAGCCCGGCTGCCGACAGGCCGAAGCCGGGCTCGTACACGCAGAGCCGGCCCAGCAGCGCGCGGGCGCCGTCGTCCAGGCCGCGGCAGCTCCACTCGGCGAGCGCGGCGAGCGAGCGGTGGCGTTCGGGCGCGTTCGCCGGGCCGCCGGACAGGACGGTCGTACGGCCGCGCAGCCGCCCGGGCAGCAGGTGCGCGGGGAAGAGCCGCAGCCGCCGAGCGGCGAGTTCGACGGCCAGCGGCAGGCCGTCCAGCAGCGTGCAGATCTCGGCGACGGCTCCGGCGTTCTCCACGGTGAGGGCGAAGGAGGGGTCGGCGTCGCGGGCCCGGCGCACGAACAGCGCGACCGAGGCCGCCTCCTGCACCTCGTGCGGATCGGCGGCGGCGCCGGCCGGTCCCCGCCGGGGGCCCGGTACGGGCAGCGGCGCCAGCGGCAGCAACTGCTCCCCGTACACCCCGAGCGGCTCCACGGCGGTGGCCAGCACCACCACCCGCGGATCGCCGGCGAGGGACTCCACGGCCGCGGTGGCGGCCGGGCGCGCCTCGTGGTCGCAGCCGTCGAGGACGACCAGGATCCGGCCGGCCGGACCGTGCGGGCCTGCCTGATCGTGCCGGTCCGCCGGATCGCGCGTGGCTGGCGGATCGTGCGGTTCCGGAAGGTCCGGGTGCGCGACCGCGGGATCCGGGTGCTCCACGCGGGCGAACTCCCCGCCGATCTCCCGTACGACCTCGACGGCCAGCCGGCTCTTGCCCACGCCGGCCCGCCCGGTCACCGTCACCAGCCGCACCGCCGGGTCCCGCAACCGCTCCCGCAGCGCAGCGGCCTCGAGCTCGCGGCCGACGAGCTCCGTCACCGGACCCAGCGGACGCCTCGCGGACTCCTGCCCCCCGCTCATGCGCGGGCCCCGGCCGGATGGATCCGCCAGAGCCCCGGACGGATCTCCACGGCACGCGCCGCCGCGGGACCGGAACCGGGGCCCGAACCGGGACCGGCACCGGAGTCCGCGCCCGAACCGGACGCGGTGCCCAGCGCACGCAGCGAGCGCAGCGCGTACACCTCCAGCCGGTGGTCGCGCAGCGCGCCCGCCAGCTCCAGGCACTCGCCGAACCAGGCCCGGGCGCTGTCCGGCCCGTCCTGCGCCAGCGCCAGCAACGCCCGCGCGCGGCTCGCCTCGTACCGGCCCCGCGTGCGGCCGGGCGCCGACAGGGCGGCGAGGGCCGGCTCCAGCAGGGCGGCCGCCTCCGCCGACTCCCCGGCGTCCAGCCGCAGTTCGGCCAGCCCCACCAGGGCGCGCGCCGCCTCCTCCTCGTCGTCCGCCGCCCGGGCGAGGGCCAGCGCCCCGGAGAACAGCTCGTGGGCCCGCTGCACGCGCCGGTACTGCCAGGCGAGATCGCCGAGCGAGCGCCGCATCCGCGCCTGGGCCGAGCGGTCCGAGCACCGCTCGGCGGCGTCCAGGGCCAGCGTGTAGGCGGCCTCGCCCTCGTCCTGCACCCACGCCCCGGCCAAGGCGTCCGTCAGATGGACCGTCAGCGCCCACAGCCCGGCCTCGTACGCGGTCCTGGCCAGGCGTACGAGCCCGCGCGCGGCGGAGTCCGGTGCGTGCCCGGGCTCCGCCGCGGCGGCGACGTACGCCCGGCACACCCGCTCGGCCCCCGCACGCACCGCCCCGGCCGGCTCCTCCAGGGCCAGCCGCTCCGCCGCCAGCAGCCGCAGCAGCTCCGGAAGGTGCCAGCCGTCCCGGTCCACCGCCACCAGCCGCTCGTCGGCCAGGGCCTCCAGAGCCGCCGAAGCCCGCGGCGCGGTCACGTCCAGCGCGGCGGCGGCCTGCACGGCGCCGAACCGGCCCGGGGGCAGCAGCGACAGCAGCCGGAAGGCCCGCCGCTGCTCGTCGGGGCACGCCGCGTACGCCTCCAGCAGGCGGGCCCGTACGTCCACGTCGCCGCTGCGCAGCGCGTCCAGGCGGCCGCTCTCGTCCCGCAGCCGCTCCGCCAGGGTGGCGGCCGACCAGTGCGGCCGGGCCGCGAGCTGCGCGGCGGCGGTCCGCACGGCGAGCGGCAGCCGCCCGCACAGTTCGGCGATCTCGGCGATCGTGCCCGGATCGGGGCCTGGGGCGGGATCGACGACGGGAGTGCCGCCGCGCGTCACCGCGCGGGTCCCGGCGCGGCCGGTGAACAGCCCGGCGAGCCGCCTGGTCTCCTCGGGCCGCCACGGTCCGAGCACCATCGACCGCAGTCCGGGGAGCCCGGCGGGCACGCGGCGCGCGGTGAGCAGCACGACGGCGCCCCGCAGCGCGGGCAGCAGGGGCCGCACCTGGTTCTCGGAGGTGACCCCGTCCAGGACCAGCAGCACCCGGGGGGCCGCCGGGGGACCGTCCGCCGGTCCGGCGGGCCCGCCGGACCCGCGCAGCAGCCGGTCCAGGGCCTGGGCCCGCGCCGCCTGCGGCCCGTCCGCCGGCGCGCCGGCGCCGTCCCGCAGGTCCACGAGGATCCGCCCGTCGGGGAAGGCGTCCGCCACCCGGTGGGCGGCCTCGACGGCGAGGGCCGTCTTGCCGGCGCCCGGCATGCCGGTCACGGCGACGCAGCCGCCCGCCGGGGCGCTGCGCAGCATTCGCTCCAGTGCGGTGAGTTCGTCGGCCCGGGCCGTGAAACAGGGGTCGGCGGCGGGCAGCGCGCCGAGGGCTGCGGACCAGCCGCCCGCGGCGGCCTCCGCCGCCCCGCCGGTGCCCGACGTCCGCTCGCCGTACGCGACTTCGGCCCCGGCCCCGGCCTCGGTCGCCGCGCCGGCCACGCCCGCGGCGTCGGGGTGCGCGGCACGGCCCGGTCCGGCCGGCGCCACCCGGGCGCCCGCCTCCGTCCCGCCTCCGTCCGTCCCGCTCCCCGCGGTCCCGGCCCCGGCCCGGGTTCCCGTCCCGGTGCCGGCCGCCGCCCCGGCCCGCGTCCCGGCGCCCGACCGAGACAGCGCGGGGTCGCCCTCCAGGATGCGCCGCTGGAGCCGGCTCGACCCCGGACCCGGCTCGATCCCCAGCTCCTCGACGAGGGTCTCGCGCAGCAGCGCGAACACCCGTAGGGCCTCGGCCTGCCGCCCGCACCGGTACAGCGCCACCATCAGATGGGTGTGGAACTCCTCGTGCATCCGGTGCTCGGCCACCAACTCCTGGAGTTCGGCGACGAGTTCGCGGTGCAGCCCCAGGTGGAGCTCGGCCCGGATGCGCTCGTCGAGCGCCCTCGTGCGCGCCTCCGCCAGCCGCACGGCCGCGCCCTCCAGGACGGGACCGTGCGGGGTGTCCGACAGCACCGGCCCCCGCCACAGCGCGAGCGCCCGCCGCTGCAGATCGGCCGCGGCGGCGAAGTCGGCCGCCTGGAGGGCCTGGTGGCCGCGCCGGGACAGCTCCTCGAAGGCCGCGCTGTCGACCGCGTCCGCGCCGACCCGCAGCAGATAGCCCGGACGGCGGGTGACCAGCGCCTCCCGGCCGTTCGCCGGATCGGCGCTCTGCAGGGTCTTGCGCAGGTGGGAGACGTACACCTGGAGCGTCGTCGTCGCGGTGCGCGGCGGCGCGTCCGGCCAGAGCTCGTCGATGAGGCTCTCCACCGACACGACCTCGTTCGCCCGGACCAGCAACGTGCCGAGGACGACCCGCAGTTTGGCGGCCTGCGGGGCGTACGAGGTGGCCTGGCCGGCGTCCGTGGGGCCCGTACCGCCGGTGACCTCCAGCGGGCCCAGAATCCCGAAGCGCATGGTGTTCAGTAGTCCTGCACCACGGAGGTGCGGGCCTCGGCGACGGCCCGGCGGCGCTGCGTCAGCGTGAGCGTGACGGGAACGGTCGGCCGTCCCTCGTCGTCCCGCCCCAGCGGCCCGGCCACCGCCACGCAGCGCAAGGGCAGATCGCGCTCCGCCGGTCCGCGGAAGTGCACCTGGCAGGCGCCCAGCGTGCTGCGCGCGGCGCTCAGGCCGTGCGCGCGGCCCGAGGCGAGCAGCGAGGTCTGGCGCAGTGCCTCCATCAGGTGCAGACCGGAGTACTGGCCGTCCTCGCCGGTGAACACGGGGCTGACCCGGGTGGAGAGCAGCCAGGTGCTCAGCCGGCCGCGCGAGACGTCCGTCGGCTCGCTGATCACGATGTTCTCGGGGGCGTGGCGGCCCGCCTCGGCGGAGTCGACCGGACGCAGCGGGCCGTCCGGGGCGTCGTCGAGCTCGGGCGCGGCCTGCAGGGCCCGCCGGGAGTGTTCCACGTGCTTGCGGTACAGCTTCGGCATGAGGAAGACCAGGCCGGCGGCGCCCGTCGCGCACGGGCGTCCGTCGATGGTGACCTGGAGGTGGAAGTCCAGTCCGCGCGGCACCTCGGCCACCACGTTCGCCGGGCGCGCCGTGATGTGGGTGGCCAGCGGGACGGGGCCGGCGGCGCCCGCGTCCGTGCGCCAGGCGGAGAGGTCGGTGAAGTCGAGGGCGAAGCGGTAGAAGAGGCCCGGCCGGTCGTCCGGCACGCCGAAGTAGCGGTGCCCGACGAACTCGCCGATCTCGCGCACCGTCTCGGTGGCGATCTGCAGGTCGTGGAAGTGCCCCGGGCCGTCGTTGAAGAGCGGGTGAGTGACGGGAGTCGCGCCGACGAGGGTGAAGTGCTCCTCACCCAGGCTGGGTGCGTCCAGGGCGTAGTACGTCCGGGTGGGCGGACGGTGGATCAGGTGCTGGGTGCCCGCGGTCGCGTGTCCATGGATGGTGGGGGGCGAGGTCGTGCCGTTGTCGACTGTCATGTCCCTCTCCTTCTCTGCCGCCATGGTGGAGCGCTGGTGGAGCGGGCGGCCACCCGGCGCCGGTGTCAGCAAGGTGCATGGCAGGAACTCGTGTCCGCTCCGCGGGCCCTCGGTGGAGCCCGGGGCTTTAGTGACCTCCATGCGGGGGGACGCACTGTTCGTCCCGAGGCCCCGCCCCCCGGGACATCCCCCAGCCCTTCGGGCGGGGCCTTGGCACCGCCGCTTTCCCGTTCTCCCGCTCTCCCGCTCTCCCCGATCCCGGAAGGGACCCCCGATGGCCACCACGAGGTCCGCGCGCACCCCCCGCGCCGTACCGGACGCCGCGGAGCCGGCGGGAGCAGCGAAGGCACCGGCGGCGCCCGGCGCACCGGGACGGGCCGGAGCACCGGGCCCGTCCGCCCCCGCGGGATCCCCGCACCGGCCGCCGGCCGCCCTGACCGCCCGGCTCCGGTACGGCTACGCCTCCGGTTCCCTCGTCACCGGCACCTTCACCACCCTCCCCGGCCTGCTCCTGCTCCCGTACCTCACCGACACCCTGGGTGTGGGCGCCGCGCTGGCCGGCGCGATCGTCTTCGTCCCCAAGGCGTGGGACGCGCTGCTCAACCCGCTGGTCGGGCGGGCCAGCGACCGCACCCGTACGCGCTGGGGCGCCCGCCGCCCGTACGTCCTCGGCGGCGGCCTCGCGATGGCCCTGGCCTTCGCGCTGACCTTCGCGGGCCCGCTGCCCGGCACCGCCGGCGCCTGGTTCACCGCGGCCGGCTACCTGCTCACCGCCACCGCGTTCGCGTTCTTCCAAGTGCCGTACGTCGCTCTGCCCGCCGAACTCGCCGACCGCGACCAGGACCGGATGCGGCTGGTCGGCGGGCGGGTCGCGGTCATCGGGGTGGCGGCCCTCGTCACCGGCGCCGCCGCGCCCGCCCTCGTCGACGCCGGTGGCGGCGGTCTCGCCGGCCACCGCTGCGTCGGCCTGTTCGGTGCGGCGGTCATCGCCCTGGGCACGCTCTGGGTGTTCGCCGGTACCTCCGGCGCAGGCCACGGCGGCCCCGTCCCGGAGAGCGAACCCAGCCTGCGCCGCCAGTTCGCCGCCGCCCGCGGCAACCCCTCCTTCACGGCGCTGCTGCGGTGCGTGGTCGTCCAGTCCGTCGCGACCGGGGTCCTCCTCGCGGGCGCGCCGTACTTCGCCGACCACGTGCTGCACGACTCCGCCGGCGTCGGCCCCATGGTGGCCGCGTTCGTCGCCCCGAACCTGCTGACCCTCCCGCTCTGGTCACGGCTGCGCGGCCGCCGCGGACACGCCTTCGCCTCCGCCCTCTTCGTCGCCGGCTGCCTGCTCTTCCTCGCGGCCCCGCTGCTGCCCCCGGCGGCGGTGCTCGCCACCATGGCGCTCGCGGGCACCGGCCACGCGGGCCAGCTGCTCTTCCTGTACGCGATGCTGCCGGACTGCATCGCCCGTGACTCCGCCCGCACCGAGCGCCGCCAGGCGGGCGTCCTGTCGGGCCTGTTCACCACGGGCGAGGGACTGGGCGTCGCCCTCGGCCCCTTCCTCTACGGCCTCGTGCTCCAGCTCACCGGCTACGTCTCCTCCGGCACGGGCCGCGCCGCCGAGCAGAGCGCGACCGCCGAACTCGGCATGCTGGCGGGCTTCGCGCTGGTCCCGGCCCTGGCCACCGTGGGCGCCGTCGTCCTGTTGCGCGGCTACGGACGTCCGGACCACCGCCCCTACTGACCCCCTCATCCGTCCCCGCACGGCCGAAACGGGTATGCGGCACCCCGGACGCGCAGGATGATGGGGCGATCATGACTCGCGGGCATCGGGGGATGGCGTGACGTACACACAGGGGTGGGAAGCGGCCCAGGTCGGTTTCGGTCCGGGGGTACGGGCCCTGATCGAGGAAGAGCTCGTGCCGGACCGGAGCGTCGTCGTCCGGACCGGTACGTACGTCGTCGACCCGCCCTTCTTCGGCAACGGCGACATCGGGCGGGTGGCCGTCTGCGGCGCCGTCAACGAACTGGCCGTCACCGGCGCCGAACCCCGCCACATCGCCCTCGGCATCGTGCTGGAGGCCGGGCTCCCGCTGGAACTGGTGCGCAGGCTGACCGCCTCGGTGCGCTCCGCCGCCGCCGAGGCCGGGGTCACGATCGCCGCCGTCGACACCCAGGTCGTCCGCGCCGGCGAGGCCGACCGCGTCTTCGTCACCGCGACCGCCTTCGGGGTGCTCGGCCCCGGCGCACCTGCCCTGGACCTCGCCTCGGTCCGGCCGGGCGACCGCATCGTGGTGACCGGGCCGCTCGGCAGCCACGCCGCCCACCTGGTCTCCCTGCGCGACGGCCTCGGCTACGAGCACCACGTCCCCAGCGACTGCGCCCCGCTCGGCGGCCTGCTGCGGGAGGTGGGCGCCGACCTCCGCCACGCCCGCACCGTGGTCGCGGGAGGCCTCGCGGAGGTGCTGCGCCAGTGCGCCGCGGGCCGCGGCCTGACGCTGTGCGTCGACGAGGCCGCCCTGCCCGTACGGTACGAGGCCCGGGTGGCCCTCGGCGCCCGCGGCCTGGCCCCCCTGGACGCGGCCTGCGCGGGCTGCCTGTGCCTGTTCGTCCCGCCGGAGCACACCGGCCGGGTCCTGACGGCGCTGCGCGCCCATCCCCACGGCCGGCAGGCCGCCGTCGTCGGCGAGGTCACGGCCGACCCGATGGGCGACGTGGAGTTCCGGGCCCCCGACGGCCGCCTCCACACGCGCACCGTACCGGCCGGCTCGGTCCCCGAGCGCCTCCTCTGAACCAGGGAGCGAAACCGGCCAAATCCGCGGTGGAGGCGGTTGGTTGATCCACGCGTGGGGCGTCCCGCCGACGCATATGCTCGGCTCGTACGGACGTGCGTCCGTACGTCCGTATGCCTCGCGAACCGTAAGGGGACCGCGCCGTGAGCGTCCGCATCCAACCCTCCTCCCAGGTCGACGAGAGCGCCGAGCTCGGTGAGGGGACCACGATCTGGGATCTGGCGCAGATACGGGAGGAGGCCCGGCTCGGGCGCGGGTGCATCGTGGGGCGCGGGGCGTACGTCGGTCCCGGCGTACGGATCGGGGACCACGTGAAGCTCCAGAACTACGCGCTCGTGTACGAGCCCGCCGAGCTCGGCGACGGGGTGTTCATCGGTCCGGCGGCCGTTCTCACCAACGACTTCTACCCGCGCGCGGTCGACCCCGACGGCCGGCTCAAGCGCGACGGCGACTGGGAGCCCGCCGGGGTCGTGGTCGCCGAGGGGGCCTCGTTGGGGGCCCGTTCGGTGTGCGTGGCCGGGGTGCGGGTCGGGCGCTGGGCGCTCGTGGCGGCCGGCGCGGTCGTGTCGAAGGACGTACCGGACTTCGCGCTCGTGGCGGGCGTGCCGGCGCGGCGGATCGGCTGGGTGGGCCGGGCGGGCGTCCGGCTGGTGGAGCGCGCGGACGAGCCCGGCGTGTGGGAGTGCCCGCGCACGGGTGCGCTGCACGACGAGAAGGACGGCACGCTCCTGGAGCGCACCTGACGGGACGTCGGCAAAGTACGTCACCGGCATTTCCTCAAAACCGCAATCAACGAACATCCATGGGCATACCTTGTCCCTGTATACGGGATCTGAGCACGCAACAGGCCGTGCTCAGTGGGGGGTTGTAACACGACGAGAGCATCGCCGGCAGTGTGGCGGCGGGCGCGCACACCACGCGCCCACCCGCACTGCCGATCACGCATGCTCCAGTCCGAGGCATCGCTGGGGGGTCCAGACGCAGCCTTCGGACGGCTCGTGACGCCGGTGGGACGACACCGGCGGCACGGGCGTCGCCGTCACGCGCAATCCCCCTCCGAGGAACGATCAGAGGGGGTAGGTGTCTTGGTGCCGTACGGCTCGGACATACGGAGTGCGCTGAGCACCCGGGGAATCGGGGTGGGGACCCGATGACCAGCACACGATTAGCAGCACTGGCCGGCGAGGACCTGCCGCTGCACGCACTCGCCGAACGGCTGCTCGCGCTGGCCGAGGCGGGACTTCCCGCGATGTACCTGCCGGGCGCCGAGACCTTCGTGTTCACCAGGGCGGGAACGGTCTCGCCCGACGGCACCCGCCGCCTGGAACAGCGGGGGACCAGCACCCGGTACGCGGCCATCACCGCGCTGGGCGCCCGGTTCCTGCCCGAGGACCGCCAGCGGGCCCTGTTCGGCGGGCGCTCCGCCGGGGAGTTCACCGGCCTGCTCGTGGAGCGGCTGCCGGGGGTGGTGAACCTCGGCGACGCGGCGCTCATCGCCTGGGCCGCCGCCGAGACCGGCCACCCGAAGCTGTCCGACGCCCTCGAACGGGTGGCGGACCTGGACGTGCCCGGGCGGCCGCAGTACACGGTCGAGGCGGCCTGGGTGCTGTCCGCCCTCACCGCCGCGCGCGCCGCGGTGGACGTGGAGGACCGCCTCGCGGCCGCCCGCACCCGCCTGCTGGCGGCCAGGACGGGCGACAGCCCGCTCTTCCCGCACGCCACCGGGCCGGGACTGGTTCCCGGATACCGCTCCCACGTGGCCTGCTTCGCCGACCAGACCTATCCGCTCCAGGCACTGGCGCGGCTCCACGCGAGCGGCGACGACCCGCGGGCCCTCGCGGCCGCCGACGCCTGCGCCGCCCGGATCTGCGCCCTGCAGGGCGACGGCGGACAGTGGTGGTGGCACTACGACGCCCGCCGCGGCGACGTGATCGAGGGGTACCCGGTCTACAGCGTGCACCAGCACGCCATGGCCCCGACCGCCCTGCTCGACCTGGCCGAGGCGGGTGGCACCGACTTCGGCGCGGCCGTCCGCAAGGGCCTGCGCTGGATGACCGACGTCCCCGAACTCGCCGGCCCCACCGGGAGCCCGCGGGAGCCGGTGATCCGCGAGGACTACGGCGTCACCTGGCGCAAGGTCTACCGCGGCGACCCGAAGAAGGCGGTCCGCGCCGCCCGCGGGCTCACCACCCGGGTCGTGCCGCGCGCCCGCCTGGCCCCGCTCGACCGGATCTTCCGGCCCCTCGCGGTGGACCGCGAGTGCCGCCCGTACGAGTTCGGCTGGATGCTCTTCGCCTGGCTCGGGGGGCTGCCGAGATGACCCAGCGGCCCTTCCTCTTCGGGATCGCGCTCGATCCCCTGACCATGGACGAGACCGTGCAGCGCTGCCTGGACGCGGTGCGGCGCGGCGAACAGATCGAGATCGGCATGGTCAACGCCGCCAAGCTGGTCAACATGCGGCGCGACCCCCGCCTCGCCGCGGCGGTCGCCGGCTGCGACCTCGTCCTGGCCGACGGCCAGGCGGTGGTCTGGGCCGGCCGGATCCTGGGCGTCCGGCTGCCCGAACGGGTCGCGGGCATCGACCTGTTCATGCGGCTGCTCGCGGCGGCCGAGGTGGCGGACATCCCCGTCTACCTGCTCGGCGCCGAACAGTCCGTACTGGAGAAGATGCTCCGGCAGATCTCCGAGCGCTTCCCGCAGCTGCGGGTGGCCGGCAGCCGCAACGGCTACTTCGACGACTGCGACCAGGAGCCGATCGCCGGCGCCGTCGCCGACAGCGGCGCCCGGATGCTGTTCCTCGGGATGACCTCTCCCAAGAAGGAGATCTTCACCGCGGGCTACGGCAAGCGCACCGGCGCCCACGTCGTCCACGGAGTCGGCGGCTCCTTCGACATCCTCGCCGGCATCACCAAGCGGGCTCCCCTGGTGTGGCAGCGGATGGGACTCGAATGGTTCTACCGCACCCTCCAGGAGCCACGCCGTCTCGGCAAGCGCTACCTCACCACCAACGCTGCCTTCCTGGCCATGACGGTCCGGGAACTCATCCACCGCACACCGTCTGCCGGTTCCGCGAACAGGAGTCACTGATGCGCGTCGTCGTCGTGGGACAGGGATACGTCGGACTGCCGCTGGCCATCCGGGCCGCCGAGGTCGGACACCAGGTGATCGGGTACGACGTGGACGCGCGGCGGGTCAAGAGCCTCGCCGCCGGCGAATCGTACGTGGAGGACGTCTCCTCCGAACGGCTGAACCGGGCGCTGGCCAACGGCACCTACCGCCCGAGCGAACTGGCCCGGGACTGCGGCGGCTTCGACGTCGCCGTCGTCACCGTGCCGACCCCCTTACAGGACGGCGCCCCCGACCTGCGCTACATCGAGGAGTCGGCGCACACCCTGGCCCGCTTCCTGCGGCCGGGCGCGACCGTCGTCCTGGAGTCCACCACCTACCCGGGCACCACCGAGGAACTGTTCGCACCGATCCTGGAGGACGGCTCCGGACTCACCGCGGGCGAGGACTTCCACCTCGGCTACAGCCCCGAGCGCATCGACCCGGGCAACACCGTCTGGGGCTTCCAGCAGACCCCCAAGGTGGTCTCCGGAGTCGACGCCCGTTCCCTCAAGGCCGTCGAGGCCTTCTACGGGGAACTCGTCGACACCACGGTCCCGGTCCGCTCGCCCAAGGAGGCCGAGCTGGCGAAACTGCTGGAGAACACCTTCCGGCACGTGAACATCGCCCTGGTCAACGAGATCGCGATGTTCGCCCGCCACCTCGACATCGACGTCTGGCAGGCCATCGAGGCGGCCTCCAGCAAGCCCTTCGGCTTCATGAAGTTCACCCCCGGCCCGGGCGTCGGCGGCCACTGCCTGCCGATCGACCCCTCCTACCTGAACTGGCGGGTGCAGCGGGAACTCGGCCAGAACTTCCGCTTCGTCGAACTCGCCAACGACATCAACAACCACATGCCCGAGTACGTGACGCGCCGGGTGATCGACGCGCTCAACGCCAAACGCCGTTCGGTCAACGGCTCCAAGGTCCTGCTGCTGGGGCTCGCGTACAAGAAGAACACCGGCGACGCGCGGGAGTCGCCGGCCGTCCGCATCGCCCAGCTGCTCCTCGACATGGGGGCCAAGGTCCGCGCGGCCGACCCCCACGTGGTGGAGAGCATCAAGGTCGACGCCCGGCTCGTACGGGTCGAGCCGACCCGCAAGGAGCTGGCCGCCGCCGACGTGGTCGTCCTGCTCACCGACCACGACTCCTTCGACTACGCGATGGTGACCGAGCACGCCTCCTTCGTCCTCGACTGCCGCAACCGGGTCTCCGGACCCACGGTGGAGGTGCTCTGACCCCATGACCAGGATCGTCTGCGTGGCCGGGGCCCGGCCCAACTACATGAAGATCAAACCGGTGATGGACGCACTGGAGCGCCGCGGCGCCGAGGTCGTCCTCGTCCACACCGGACAGCACTACGACGAGTCCATGAACGACGTGTTCTTCCGCGACCTCGGCATCCGCCCGCCCGACCGGTACCTGGGCGCCGGATCCGGCACCCACGCCCAGCAGACCGGGCGGGTGATGGCCGCCTTCGAGCCGCTGCTGGAGGAACTGGCCCCGGACGCCGTGGTGGTGGTCGGCGACATCAACTCCACCCTCGCCTGCGCCCTGGTCACCGCGAAGGCCGGCCCGCTGCTGGCCCACGTGGAGTCCGGGCTGCGCAGCCGGGACTGGAGCATGCCGGAGGAGGTCAACCGGGTCGCCACCGACCGGCTCAGCGACTACCTGCTGGCCCCCTCGCCCGACGCGGCCGCGAACCTGCGCGCGGAGGGGTACCGGGAGGACCAGATCCACGTCGTCGGCAACGTCATGATCGACACCCTCCTCGCCAATCTGGACCGGGCCCGCCAGTCGGACGTCCTGGACCGGTACGGGCTCACCCGCGGCGGGTACGGCCTGGTCACCCTGCACCGGCCGGCCAACGTCGACGACCCGGGCGCCCTGCGCGGCCTGCTCAAGGCCCTGGGCGAGATCGCCGACCGCTGCCCGCTGCTGCTGCCCGTGCACCCGCGGGCCGCCGAACGGCTCGCCGAACTGGGCGTGCCCGGCGGCATCCGGCTCGTACCGGCCGCCGGATACCTCGACTTCATCGCCCTGCAGGACTCCGCGCGCCTGGTGCTCACCGACTCCGGCGGCGTCCAGGAGGAGACCACCGCCCTGGGCGTGCCCTGTGTGACCCTCCGGGAGAACACCGAGCGCCCCATCACCGTCGAGGAGGGCACCAACGTGCTCGCGGGCACGGATCCGGAGCGCGTCACGGACACCGTGAACCGCGTGCTCGACCACCCGCCCGCCCCGCGCTGCCCCGCGCTCTGGGACGGCCGGGCGAGCGAGCGCATCGCCGCGGTCCTGCTCGACGGACCGCCCGCGCACACCCGGCCGCGCCCGACCGACCTCGTCCCGCGCGGGGCGGCCACCGATCCACAGCACGTGCTGTAAACGCAAGGCGAAGGGGAAGACCATGGATCTCGCGGAGATCTGGCGGGTCATGCGCAGACGCTGGTACGTGCTGCTGCCCGGACTGCTGATCACGGCGGCGCTCACCGCCGCCGTGTACCTGCTGGTCCCGGTGGAGTACCGGTCGCAGAGCACGGTGACCCTGCTGAACTCGAAGAAGGCCACGGTGGCCTTCGACGGCAACCCCTTCCTGAGCACCCAGGCCTCGCTCACCGGCATGGCCGACGGCCTGGCCCGCAACCTCAACTCCGACGGCGCCAAGGCCGACCTGAAGGCCCTGGGCGTCACCGGGGTGCACGAAGCGAAGATCGCCGACAACGCGCTCGGCCCCTACATGTGGCTGAGCGTCGTCGGGACCGACCCGGCCGCCGTGCTGAAGTCGGACGAGATCCTCACCACCTACGCGGAGAAGCGGCTGCTGGAGTTCCAGAGCCAGCAGTCGGTGGCACCCGACGCCATGATCCGGATGTCGACGATCGTGCCTCCCCAGAAGCCGGAGGCACAGACCAAGGCCAGGCTCCAGTTCCTGGTCATGGCGGGCGCGCTGGGCCTCGTGCTCAGCCTGGTGGCCACCTTCTTCGTGGAGGCCCGCACGCGGCAGCGGTCCTCGCCCGGCAGGCACCGGCCCGCCCCCGGCGAGGGCGGCGAGGCCGGCGGACCGGCCGCGGAGGACTCCGGTGACCCGACGGCCACGCTGCGCATGACCGTCGCCCACCCGGCCGGCTCCGGCGCGAGCGGCTCCCGTACGGGCGGATCGCCGTGACCGCCGCCGGAACGGACACCGAGAGCGCCCCGGCGGCGCCGTCCCTCGGGCGCAAGGTCGGCTCCGCGGCCAAGTGGAGCCTGGTCAACACCGTGGTCATGCGCCTCGGCAACTTCGCGACCGGGATCATTCTGGCCCGCTTCTTCCTCGGGCCCGAGGCCTGGGGCGTGTACGGGATCGCGCAGACGGTGCTGCTGGTCCTGCTCTCCGCCAACGAACTCGGCGTCTCGCTCGCGATCGTCCGCTGGGAGGGCGACCCGCGCCGCTTCGCCCCGACCGTCCTGACCCTGAGCGCCCTGTCCAGCGGCCTGCTGTACGTGGTGCTGTTCGCGGTGGCCCCCGCGGTGGCCGGCGTACTCGGCTCACCCGAGGCCTCCGGCGTCCTGCGGGTCATGTGCCTGTGCGTGGTCCTCGACGGCCTCTCCCAGGTGCCCGCCGGCTTCCTCACCCGGGAGTTCGCACAGGGCCGGCGGATGGCCGTCGACGGCCTCAACTTCGTCCTCAGCACCGCCGTGACCCTGCTGCTGGCCGTGGACGGCTGGGGCGCCATGAGCTTCGCCTGGGGCTCCGTCGCCGGCAACGTCGCCGCGCTCATCGGCTGCTGCCTCGCCGCGCCCGGCACCCTGAGGTTCGGCTGGGACCGGGAACAGGCGAAGGCACTGCTGCGGTTCGGGCTCCCGCTCGCCGGGGCCAGCATGCTCGCCCTCGGCGTGGTCAACGTGGACACCATGGTCGTCGGCTCCGCCCTGGACGCCCTGGCCCTGGGCTTCTACGTGCTCGCCTTCAACATCTCCGGCTGGCCCGTACGGATCATCTCCGAGGCGGCCCGCCGCGTCTCCTTCGCCGGCTTCTCCCGGCTCGCGGACTCCCCGCAGGCCCTGGCCGCCGGCTTCGGCCGCGCCCTCGGCGTCGTGATGACGGCCACCGTCCCGCTCTGCGTCCTGCTCGCCGCCCTCGCCGGGCCGCTCGTGGAGCTGATCTACGGCGCGCGCTGGCTGCCCGCCGCCCGGGCCCTGCCCTGGCTGATGGCGCTCGGTCTGGTCCGGATCGGCTGCGAACTCGCCTACGACTGCCTGGTGGCCATCGGCCGGCGACGCTCGCTCATCGGGGTCCAGGGACTGTGGCTCGTCCTCCTGCTCCCGGCCCTCGTGGTCGGCGCCCGCACCGGCGGGATCGTGGGGGTGGCCCAGGGACACGTCCTGATCGCCGGCGCCGTCGTCGTTCCCGTCTTCCTCCTCGCCCTGCACCGCGGCGGCATCCGCCTGGGAACCGTCGCCCGCGCCTGCGCCTGGCCGTTCCTCGGCGGCGCGGTGATGACGGCGGCGGTCCTGGGGCTGGAGCGGTACCTCGGCGACGGGGTGCTCGCGCTCCTGGCCACCGGGACCGCCGGCACGCTCGTCTACGGCCTGTGCGTCCTGCCCAGCCGTTCGTCACTGCGGGGGCGGGCGGCGTGACACGGCACCGGAGGCGTCTGGGGGCCTGGCTGCTCGCCGGGGTCGTACTGGCCGTCGTACTGACCCTCTACCGGGCGGACCGCACCGGCGTGAGCGATCCCGCCGCCGCGCCGCCCGCCACCCCGACCGCCGCACCCTCCGGTACGGCCGTCCCCGCGCCCACCGCCACGCCGAGCTCCCCGGCCGCCTCCCCGACGCCCTCGCCGGGGTCGGCCGAGCCCTCGCCCTCCGGTTCCGCAGGCTCCGCCTCCTCCTGCACCTCGCCCGGCTCCTGCGGATTCCCCGACGAGAACAGCACCGGCCCGCGGATCGCGCTGGAGCGGCACGACACGGGCAACATGTCGGTCAAGAAGGACGGCACGGTCATCAAGGGCTGGGACATCCGCGGCTCGCTCGACGTCTACGCCAACGACGTCACCGTCATCGACAGCAGGATCACCTCCACCAACTGGTGGGGCATCAACCTGCGCCCCGGCTTCAGCGGACTGAAGGTCCTGCACACCACCATCACCGCCGTGCCCGGCAAGGGCCCCGACAACGGCGGGGTGAACTACGCCGTCTCCAACATGGGCGGCAGCTCCGTCGAGGTCGGGTGGTGCGACATCTCGGTCTTCGGCAACGCCCTGTCCATGGGACAGGGGGACCTGCACGACAACTACGTGCACGACCTCGTCGCCTTCCGCAACCAGGGCGGCGAATGGCAGCACACCGACGCCGTCATCAGCGGCGGCGGCAACAAGGGCCGGCTGGTCCTGCGCCACAACACCCTGCTGAACCCCACCCCGGTGGACCGGGGAGCCACCGCGGCCGTCGGCCTGTTCGCCGACACCGGGGTCGTCTCCTCCGTCGTCGTCGACGGCAACTGGCTGGCCGGGGGAGCGTACGCGCTCTACGGCGGCGGCCCGGGCGCCACCGGCATCCAGGTCACCGACAACGTCTTCTCCACCCAGTACCACCCCGGAGCCGGGGCCTACGGCCCGGTCGCCGCCTGGAACGCGGGCGGCGCCGGGAACGTGTGGAAGGGCAACCGCATGTCCGACGGCCGGCCCGTCACCCCCGAACCAACCGGCTGAGGAAGGAGAGTCCATGATGCGCCGCATCGCGCGGGCCCCCTGGGAGCTGCTCAAGCGGACCTTCGGCTGGCTGGTGCTCTTCGAGGCCAGGAACAAGCTCCTGCTGGCCCCCTCCGCCCTGCGGCTGCGGCGTTTCGAGGACGCCGAGACCACCCGCCTCGCCGCGGCCCTGGGCCGCCGCCCGGCCGCCCTCGTCGCCACGGTGATCGCCACCCACCGGCGCCCCGAGGCGCTGCGCGCGGCGGTCCGCTCGGCGCTGGAGCAGACCGTGACCGACCAGGTGGTCATCGTCGTCGACGACGGCGCGGGCCTGCCCGAACTACCCCAGGACCCAAGGCTGTTCGCGGTGTCCCTGGCCCGCAACACGGCGACCGCCGGAGTCGTGCGCAACGTGGGGATCCGGCTGACCGGCTCGCGCTACGTGGCCTTCCTCGACGACGACAACCTGTGGGAGCCCGACCACCTCGAGCAGGCCCTGGCGGCCCTGGAACCCCCCGGCGGCCCCGACGCCGTCTACACGGCCCTGCGCCGGGTGCTGCCCGACGGCACCGAACGGGACGTCCTGTCGGTGCCCTTCGACCGCCGCCGCGCCGCCCACGAGGCCTTCCTGGACACCAACGCCTTCGTGGCGCGCCGCACCCGGTCCCTGTACTTCAGCCGACTGCGGCGCACCCCCGAGGTGCTGCCCCGCGAGGACTGGGAGCTCGTCCGCCGCTACGCCCGCCGCCACGAGGTGCGCCACCTGCCCCGCCCCACCGTCCGCTACCTGGTCAACCCGGAGAGCTTCTACACCGCCTGGGACGGCCCGGCTTCCTAGGGGCCCGGGGTGGCGCGCAGTGCGGACGGGCTGGCCAGGGCGCGGGCGGCCGCCAGGCTGGCGGGGCGGCCGAGGACCGCCCGCGAGGACTCCCGCAGCAGGACCGCCGCCCGGAACGCGGCCGTCGCCGCGGCCCCGTGCCGGCGCCCGTAGAGCCGCACCCGATTGAGCGTCAGCAGGGTCCACAGGCGCGGTGAGACCTGGGAGTCCCCGCCGAGATGGGTGGCCGAGGCCGCCGGCTCCAGCCGGGTGACGAAACCGCGGTCCCGGGCCCGCAGGCAGTACTCCGTCTCCTCCGAGTACAGGAAGAAGGACTCGTCCCAGGCCCCGCAGGCGTCCAGGCACTCCCGGGACAGGGCCATCAGCGCGCCGGTGGCCCAGTCCGCGACCGTCGGCCGCTCGTACGCCGCAGGGTCGGTGACCAGCTCGCTCCAGCGCGGGAACCGCCCCGCCCGGCGGTTGCCGATCACCGCCTCGCCGAGCGCCCGGGTCACGCGCGACTCGCGGCGCAGCGAGTGCAGCAGCGTTCGGCCGTCCTCCTCGTACAGCAGCGGGACGCTGATCCCGACCCGGCCGCCGCCGGGTGCGTCGGCGCCGAGCGCGTCCAGGAGCAGCGCGGCGCAGCCCCGCCGCATCCGGACGTCCGGATTGCACACCAGGGCTGCCCGGAAGCCGCCCTCCCACGCGGCCGCAGCCGCGAGGGCGGCGTTCACCCCGGCCGCGTACCCGGCGTTGCGGCCGGTCTGGACGACCGTCGCCCCCGGGGCCAGGGAGCCGATCACGTCGACGGTGTCGTCGGCCGAGTCGTTGTCGGCGACGACCAGGCGCCAGTCGAGCCCGGCCATGCCCTCCGGCAGCGAGGCGAGGAACTCCGGCAGTACCGCGGCGCTGTTCCAGGTGACGACGACGACGGCTACCGGACCGGAGCCGGAGCCTGCGTCGGCGTCGGGGCCGGGGAGGGGCCGAGGGGGGAGGGGTCGGCGGGAAGACATGGGAACTCCACGGATCGGGGCTTCGGCGCCGCGCGCCGGATGAAGCCGAGGTAGCTGCCTCCGGCGGCGATCGTCAGGAAGAACATCCCGGCGAACATCGGGAAGCTGAGTGCGTCGAAGGTGGCGCTGACGACCAGGGCGACGACGGCGGAGGCGAAGAACGCCTGCCCGAGCTCCCGGTCGGACTCGCCGACGGCCAGCCGGCGGATCGCCCCGCCCTGGTGGATGCCGGTGAGGAAGAGGAACAGGAGCGCGAACAGCCCCAGGAAGCCCATCTCGGCGAGGGTCAGCATGTACTGGTTGTCGGTGAAGAAGTACAGCTCGGGAATGAAGGTGCCCAGGCCCCGCCCCGCGAACGGGCGCTCGTCCAGGTAGGGGACGATCGCGCTGTACTTGACCGTACGGGCCTGGGTACTGCTGTCGGAGTTCGTCAGGAACGACGCGAACAGCGCGGTGATCGTGCCGATCAGCCCGGGGATGATCACCTTGAAGCAGGCCACCGCGCCCAGCAGCACACCGATCGCGCTCCACCTGCGCTGCGGCCTCCAGCGCGGCACCATCACCAGGATCACGAGCAGCGCCCCGATGATCGAGGTGCGCGACACCGTCAGCGGCAGCGCCCCGCCCATCAGCACCACCGGCCCCCAGCGGCGCCACGCCCGCAGGTGCCGGCGTACCGGATCGAAGGCCTGCTGCACGGCGAAGGGCAGCAGCAGCGCCAGCATCCCGCCGAACTCCAGCGGCTGCGCCGTGGTCGACCGGGGCCGGGTGAACGCCCCGCGGTCCAGGGTCGCGATCTGCGGGACGCTCGACTGCAGTCCGGGGATGCTGATGCCGTCGGCGATGTTGGTCGCGGTGAAGAAGTCGTAGAACCCGACGGCGGCCACGATCGTCCCCATCACCACCGCCCGGCGCAGCAGGACGTCGAGGCGCGAGCGGTCCTGGATGCCGGCGGAGACCAGCACCACCAGCGACACCCACACCAGCAGGGCGATCAGCCCGCGGTCCGCGCCGAGCAGCTCCTTGCGCACGCTCCCGCGGCCCGCGTTCGCGATGTAGGAGGCCAGCACCGACACGGCCAGCAGCCACATGGCCACCCGCGGCAGCCGGGTCCCGGGCGCCGGCCGGATGCGGCCGGTGAGCCAGGTCGCCAGGTACCAGAACAGGGCCAGCAGGGCGAACACGTTGGCCGGGGTGCCCACCCCGCCCAGACCCGGCAGCGTCAGGTTCGACGGGATGAAGAAGGCCAGCGCCATGTACCCGGTGAGGAGCGCGGTGGCGTCCACGTGGCGGCCCCGGGACCTGCGGCGGCCCGCCTTCCCGCGCGCGGCGGCCCCGGCCGCGCTCTCGCGCCGGCGGCGGCGGGCCGCCAGCAGCGCGTCGGCCACGAACGAGAGGGTGAACCCGCCGCCCGCGCCGAGGATGAGGACCCCCAGCACCTGCTGGTAGCGGCTCTTCAGCTGCGGCACCGGGGTCTGCGGCAGCACCACGGGCGCGGTCTGCACGAAGTAGGCGGGCTGGACCTTGGCCGCCGCCTGGAGCGCGTTGAGCTGCTCACCGGCGAAGGCCGTCAGCGTGTTCGTCTCCTCCAGCACCCTTCCCCGGTCGGTGCCCGTGACCGTCATCGTCAGGAGCGGACCCGAGGTGTTCGCGGCGAACCCGACCGTATACGGATCGGTCACGCCCAGGCTGTGCAGATCGCGGGCCGCATCGGCCCCCGACAGCGTCCTGATCAGCACGTCCGCCGTCACGACCAGGCTGCCGCCCGCGTTGGATATGGGGTTGCCGAAGGCGGGCGGGAGCTGCGAGGCCGCGTTGGAGTCGAGCAGCGCCACCGAGCTCTGCGACTGGTACGCCACCGGCACCGACCGGTACAGGTGGAGCGCGGCCAGCACGCTGAGCAGGATCGCCGGCACGATCACGTACCAGCGCCGGCGCAGTACCGCGCCCATTTCACGAATGCTCACGAACACCCCTGCCGGGTGGCGGATTTGATGGCGGACCTACCCGGGTCCTGCAAAGATCGGTCATGAGGGAAAGGAACCCCGTGTCGCCTGGTGAGTTGGTCCGTGCGCTGCGTCGGCGCTGGTACGTCCTGGTGGTGGCGGTGCTGCTCGCGGCCGCCGGAGCGGCGGCGGTGCTGCGGCCCGAACCGGTCTACTCCAGCTCGGCGATCGTGGTCCTCAAACCGCCGGTGACCAGCACCCAGCCGAACCAGCTCGCGAACCTCCAGCCGCCCCTCGCCGCCGTCTCGTACGGGGTGGTGCAGCAGCTGGACTCGCCCGCCGGAGCGGCCGAGCTCAAGGACGCGGGCGTCACCGGCACCTACCGGATGACTCCGCGCAACAGCGGCACCAGCGTCACCCCGCGGCACCTGATCCCCTCGCTCCAGATCCAGGTCGAGCACTCCGACCCCGCGGCGGCCGACGCCTCCGTGCGGAAGATCATCGAGGTCTACACCCGGCACCTGAACGATCTCCAGACACAGCAGAACATCCCGGCCGGGGCACGGATGAGCGTGGACCTGCTGGTGCAGCCGCACGCGGCCGCGCGGACCGGCGACCGGGTCCGCGCCCTGGCCGGAGTGGCCCTGCTCGCGGCGGTCGGCGGCGTGGCGGCCACCCTGTGGACCGACCAGCTCCTGACACGCCGGAACCGGCGTCGGCGCGAGCGCGCCGACGCCGGTCCCGAGGGCCCGCCGGGAGAGCCGGTGGAGACGGGGCATCAGATCCCTCGGCGCTTCCACGACCGCCACCACAGCCACTCGCGCCCTCTGTCGGCCACGGCCGACAGCACCAGCGGCTGCAGGTAGGGCATGACGCGCGCGCCGATGAGCCGACGCCTGCGCAGCGCCCGGTACTCCGCCAGCGCGGTGTAGCGGCCGGGCAGGCACTCGGCGGCGAACTCCACCAGCTCGTCCACCGGCACCACCGCCGTGCGCCCCCTGTCGTACGCCCGGTAGGCGCGCCGCAGCGCGTACCGGGCGAGCCGGGTGCGCGCCGACAGGGCCAGCTGGTCGGCGCCCGGCAGCAGGTCGGCGCACTTGTCGAGGACCGAGTCGAAGGCGACCAGGCGCTGGCGCAGGTCGTCGAGCTGCCCACCGAAGTCCGTGGTGGACATGTTGTTGCCGTGGACCCGGTAGAAGGCCTGGTCGGCCCCCTGGACGTAGCCCACGTCGGCATGGGCGGCGAGCCGCATCCACATCTCGATGTCACCGGCGTGCGGCAGCTCGGGATCGTAGCCGCCGACCTTGCGCTGGAGGCTGGTGCGGACGACCACCTCGGGCGAGGTGATGCATCCGGTGCCCTCCCGGAACCGCCGGTCCAGCCACCACCGGCCCGGGTAGACGACCGACCCCGTGCTGTGGGTGCGGGCGGCGGGCAGCGGGCCGCCGTGCCGGAAGCGCAGCGGCCGGCCGTAGGCGAAACCGGCCTCCGGGTGCGCGTCGAGCAGGGCGGCGGCGCGCACCAGCGCCCCGGGGACCAGCCGGTCGTCGGCCGACAGCAGGGCCACGTAGTCCCCGTCGGCCCATTCCAGCAGGCCCTCGTTGTAGGTGGCGATGTGGCCCCGGTTCCGCTCGTGGACCCGGACCTCGATCCGCGGGTCGGCGGCCGCGAGGGCGCGCGCGACGTCGGCGGAGTCGTCGGGGGACGCGTCGTCGATGATCAGCACCCGGACGTCGACCCCCTCCTGCTCGTCCAGGACGCTCTTGACGCAGTCGGCCAGGAAGTGGCCGTACTTGTAGCAGGGGATCACCACGCTGACCGTGCTCACTGGCCGGCCACCTCCGTGGAGCCGTCCGACTGGAGGCCGTTCGGCGCGGTGGTGGTGAAGAGCGGGCCGACCCAGTAGTTCACGGACCCGAAGGTGTTCGTCGGGAACGTGGTGCTCGCGCCGTACTTGTAGAGGCCGTTGGCGCCGCCCGCTCCGTCGGCCGGTGCGACCAGCGGGTAGGAGCGGTGCGCTCCGGAGAAGTAGCCGCCGTCCACGGAGTAGTTGCCGTTCGGAGCGTGGTAGGAGGCCACGTACGAGGTGCCGGCGGTGACGGGCACCGGGGTGGCGAACTTGAGCTGCTGCCAGCCGGTCAGGGTCTCGCTGCCGAAGGTGCCGGTGGCGAGCAGGGTGCCGTCGGCGGCCCAGAGGCTGCCGGTGTGGCTGCCGGTGTTGCCGGGGCCCTTGTAGAAGGTGACACCGGTGACGTAGCCGTTCACCGCGGACTGGAAACGCGTGCCCAGCTCCACGGAGTTGGCGTCGCCCCCCACGTTGGCGGTGCTCGGCGTGGCGGTGTTCGGCCATAGGCCGCACGGGCAGTTGACGGTGGGCGGGTGGGGACTGGTGGTGAAGTTCCAGGTGACCGGTGCGGCCATCGCGTTGCCCCACAGGTCGCTCGCCTGGACCGACAGGGTGTAGGTCGAGTTCAGGGCGAGTTCGCTGGACGGCGTGAAGGTCGCGCTGTTGGCCGCGCCCATCACCTTCGTACCCGGGATGTTGGCTCCCCCCGAGTCCTTCAGGGTGAACACCAGGGTCTCGGAGTCGACGGCCGTGGAGAAGGTCGCCGTCGCCGAGGCCGTGATCTGGGTGCCGGTCGCCGCGGACTGCGGCGAGGTGGAGGTGACGGTGGGCGGTGTGGTGCTCGCGGCCGAGGTGTCCAGGACCGCGTCGACCCAGTAGTTGCTGCCGCTCGCCGCCGTGTTCGGGAAGCCGCCCGAGGCGCTGTAGCGGTAGACGCCGTTGCCGCCGTCGGTACCGCTCTTCAGCGCGGTCAGCGGGGCGAGCCCCGCGGAGCCGGAGACGAAGGTGTTGTCGAAGGAGTATCCGCCGTGCGGGGCGAAGTACGAGGCGATGTAGGTCGTGTTCGCCTTGACCGGCACCGGGGTGGCGAAGTTCAGCTGTTGCCAGCCGGAGGCCGTCTCGTTGGTGAACGTACCCGTGGCCAGGCGCTGACCGGTGGAGCTCCACAGGCTGCCGGTGTGCGTGCCCGTGTTGGCCGGCGACTTGTAGAAGCGGACCCCCGTGATCGAACCGGCCGCCGTGGTACGGATCTTCACGCCGAGCTCCACCGCGCTGCCGTCACCCGCGTTGACGGTCCCCGGTACCGCGGCCGCGGGCCAGACGGTGCAGGGGCACTGCTGGGGGCCGACGGTCAGCGGCACCGTGGTGACGGCGCCGATGTTGACGCTGTCGTCCACCGCGCGGACCTTGATCTGCACCGAGCCGGGAGCGGTCGGCGTCCAGGTGTAGCTCCACGAGCCGACGCCGTTGGTCGCCTTCCAGGTGGTACCGCCGTCCGTGGAGACCTCCACACGGGCCACCACGCCGCCACCGCTGTCGGCCGCCGTGCCGGTGACGGTGACGGGCCGCAGGGCCGGCACGGTGGCGCCGGACGCGGGGCTCGTCACGGTGACGGCCGGCCCGGTGGCGTCGGTGGAGGCGGTGGCCGGGACCAGGTTGCCCTGCAGGCTCCCCGGCTGCACCCCCATGTCCGCGAAGACGTTGACGGTGGCCTGCTGCATCCGCTTGTCCTCGGTGACCACCGTGTCGTCCGGGTTGCCCGTCGGCATGTTGGTCAGGCCCCACGACCACTGCACCGTGCCCGTGCCGAAGACCAGCGCGTGCGAGGTCTGGTCGCGGAAGGCCACCAGGCTGTGCGTGGCGGTGCCGTTCCCGTACGTGTTGCCGTAGTCCAGCCGGTACTTGCCGTCCTCGATGTCCACGGTGGTGGAGGACATCTTGATCTGCCCCGGCGGCCGCGCCGCGTCCTCGATGTCGGAGTCCCACTCGTAGCCGAGCGTCCCGGTCGGGAAGGTCGCGGTCTGCGAGGGCGTCAGGTTCGCGACGGTGGTGTTGCGCCACAGTCGCATCCTGGCGAAGGCGCCCGGTACGGTGATCGCGTCGGAGCGGTAGCCGTTCACCGTGAACAGCGTCCCGGTCAGCTGGTTCTGGGGCTGGTACGGACGCCCGTTGGTGGCGCTGGCCGGGTCCATGAAGGTGCCCGTCCAGGTGCCGCTCGGGTCGGGGACGCCGTTGGGCACCGGGAAGGAGAGCTTGGTCTCCTTGTAGCAGACCAGCGTCCGGTTGGCGGTGTTGGCGCCGTCGATGCTCGGCGCCAGCCGGGTCTTCCAGAAGATCTCGTTCCCGGCGAAGTACGTCTGGTGCTGGCCGGCGCGCCGGGCGTTCAGGGCGTTGGTGAACTGCTCCTGCGTCCAGTACTCGTCGTGCCCGGAGGACATGAACACCTTGTGGTTCTGCATGAGGGAGGCGCCGCGCACCGCCATGTCGATCCCGGACATGTAGCTGAGGTCGTAGCCGTTGCGCTCCAGCCACGAGATCATCTGGTACTCGGAGCCGTAGATCCCGTTCTCCCCGCCGATGTCCATCGGCCGGTTGTAGCTCACCTCGTACGCGCGGCCGTCCGGGGCGGGGCCACCGCCGTCGTAGAGGTCCTGGCCGCCGTAGTTGTTGTACGCCTGCCAGGTCTGGTCGCTCGTCTGCACCAGGATGTCGGAGTGGCTGGAGTCGTTGCGGACGACGAACGGGTACGGCATCAGGCCGTTGCCGTCCGCCTGGTCGAAGTTGGCGACGTACAGGCCGGAGACGGCGTCGGACGGCACGCTCCACGTCGCCGTCACGGGCCAGTTGCCGCAGTCGACCAGGCCGGTCGAGGCCTTGGTCGTGCAGCTCTTCGGACTACCGCCCTGGGCGAAGTTGGCCGGGTAGGTCTGGGCGGCCTGGGCCTGCGTCGACAGCAGCCGGGCGCCGTCGCCCCCGTAGTAGCCCAGCCGGTAGACCGAGACGCGGTACGGGGCGGGGGACTGGACCTTGAACTGCACGGTGTCGCCGGCCTGGACGCTCATCTGGGCGCTGAAGCCCTTGATGTCGCCCCAGGCGCTGGGCGCGAACCACTCCGCCATCGGGGTGCCGGGCTTGGAGTTCTCGCAGACGACGGCGTTCGACGTCGGACCGCAGGGGTCGGCGGCACCGGCCACCGAGGCCGGTGAGAGAACCGTGGCCACCAGGGCGGCGACCACGGTGAAAAGACCGTACCGGAACCGGAGCAGCCTTCTCCGCTTGTTCATCTGTACCTCATTTGTTTGCGTGAACCGAGAGGCGTCAGCGCAGGGCGCCGCTGAGCGCGTCCACGACCCGCTGCTGCTGGTCGGCGGTGATCTGCGGGAAGAGGGGGAGGGAGAGCATCCGGTCCGCGGCCTCCTCGGCGTGCGGGAAGGCGCCGCGGCCGTGCCCGAGGTGGGCGAAAGCCGGGGTCAGGTGGACCGGCGCCGGATAGTGCACGCCCGCGCCGATGCCCTCCGCGTTGAGCTTGCCGACGACGGCGTCGCGGTCCGCTCCGGCGACGCGTACGACGTACAGGTGCCACACGTGGACGTTGCCCTCCGCCGTGACCGGCAGGGTGACCCGGCCGGCCGCCGCGAGCTCGCCGAGGAGCCCGTCGTAGCGGGCGGCCGCCGCCCGGCGGGCCGCGTTCCCCTCCGCCAGCCGGGCCAGCTTCGCCCGCAGCACCACGGCCTGCAGGCCGTCCAGCCGGCTGTTGAAACCGGCCACGTCGTGCCGGTACTTGACGACGCCGCCGTGGTTGGCCAGGGCCCGGACCAGGTCCGCGCTCTCCTCGTCGTCGGTCACCACCGCGCCCGCGTCGCCGTACGCGCCCAGGTTCTTGCCCGGGTAGAAGCTGGTCGCGGCGATCCCGCCGCGGCCGGGGGAGCGCCCGTCACGGGTCGCGCCCTGGCTCTGCGCGGCGTCCTCGACGATCCGCACGTGCGCCGGCAGCTGCGCGGTCAGCTCCGCGGTGGGGGCGCACTGCCCGTACAGGTGGACCGGGACCACCGCGCGGGTCGCCTTGCCGACCGCGTCCAGCGCGGCCTGCGGGTCCATCAGCAGCGTGTCGGGAAGGCAGTCGACCAGCACCGGGCGCGCACCGATCCGGGCGACGGCGCCGGCGGTGGCGATGAAGGTGTTCGCGGGCAGCACCACCTCGTCGCCCACCCCCACCCCACTGGCCCGCAGCGCCAACTCGAGGGCGTCGGTGCCGTTGGCGACGCCGACGCAGTGCCCCACCCCGGCGAACTCCGCGTACTCGCGCTCGAACGCGCGGACCTCCTCACCGCCGATGAAGGCGGTGTTCGCGAGGACGCGGTCGAATCCGGCCTGTAATTCCCCGGCCACCTCGGCGTGCGCCGCCTTCAGGTCCACGAGCGGTATCTGGTTCATGCGACTGGGCTCTCCATCCGTGTCCCCGGCCGGCGGCCGGTCATCTCCCCATCGGTCCGCAGCTCGTCGAGCGCCGGAGCGTCCGCGGCGCGCAGCCGGCGGGCCGGGCTCCCGGCCCACACCTCGCCGGCCGGCACGTCGGCCAGGACCGTGCTTCCCATACCGGTCAGCGACCAGGCGCCGACCGTCGTGTACTCGCGGACCAGTGAGCCCGCCCCCACATAGGCCCCCCGGCCCAGCCGCACCCCGCCGCCGAGACGCACCCCCGAGGCGAGCGTGGCGAAGTCCCCGACCGCGTCGTCGTGGGCGAGGACCACCTGAGGCATCACCGCCACGTGCGACCCCACCCGGACGGCGGCCGTCAGCACGCAGTGCGCGAGGAGCACCGAGCCCGCGCCGAGCACCGAGGACCCCGACACCACCGCCGTGGGGTGGACCACCGTCGCGTAGCGGCCGACGGGCAGCCCCAGCCGCCGCACGAGGCGGGCCCGTACGGCGTAGTCGCGCGGGCTGCCCACACAGACCACCACCCGGGCGGACCGCAGCTCGTGCACCCGGTCGCTGCCGCCAAGGACCGGCACCCCGTCCACGTCCCGGCCCGCCAGAGCGGGGTCGTCGTCGAGGTGCCCGGCGAGCCGCCACCGCGGCGGGAGACCCCGCGCCACGTCGGCGGCGGCGACGTCCCGGACCGCCTGCGCGGTCTCCCGGGCGAACCCGCCCGCGCCGACGATCAGCAGGTCCTCGGTGGGCCGTGGCCCGTTCATCCGCCGGCCTGTTCCCGCAGCACCGTCACCACCCGGTCCTGCTCGGCCCCGGTCATGGTGTGGAACAGCGGCAGGATCAGCGAGTCCCGGCTGATCCGCTCGGTCACCGGCAGCGGCGCCGCCCCGTGCCCGGCGTACGCCGGCTCCAGGTGCGAGGCCATGATCCCGCGGCGGGCCGAGACGCCCGCCTCGGACAGGGCCTCGAGCAGAGCGTCCCGGCGGACGGGGAAGTCCTCGGCCGGCAGCACCCAGTACGACTGGAAGTTGCCCTGGCCGTGGGCCGGGTCCCGGACCGGGGTGATCCCCGGCACCTCGCGCAGCAGCTCCTCGTACCGGGCGGCCAGCTCCCGGCGCCGGGCGACGATCGCGTCCAGCTTGCCGAGCTGCACCAGGCCGACCGCGGCCTGGATGTCGGTCATCCGGTAGTTGTAGCCGACCTCCAGGTAGCTCTCGACGATCGGCTTGCCGCTCGCGTGCCGCTGCGCCGCGGACACGTTCATCCCGTGCTCGCGCAGCCGGCGCAGCCGCTCCGCCCACTGCGCGTCGTCCGTGGTCAGCATGCCGCCCTCGCCGGTGGTGATCACCTTGCGGGGGTGGAAGGACCAGGCGGCGAGCAGCGCGCCGTGGCCCACCGACTTGCCGCCGACGGTCGCGCCGATGCCGCAGGCGGCGTCCTCCACCAGGGCGAGGTCCCAGTCGGCGCACGCCGCGCGCAGCGCGTGCACGTCCGCGGGCACCCCGCCCTGGTGGACGGCGAGCACCGCCTTCGTACGGGGCGTGCGGACCGCGTCCACGGTGGCCGGGGTGAGGTTGCCGGTGGCCTCCTCGACGTCCGCGAACACCGGCCGCGCGCCCACGTAGCGGACCGCGTTGGCCGTGGCGATGAAGGACAGCGAGGGCACGATCACCTCGTCGCCCGGGCCCAGCTCCAGCGCGACGAGCGCCAGGTGCAGGGCGGTCGTGCAGGAACTCACCGCGATGCCGTGCTCGGCGCCCACCCGCTCCGCGAAGGCCCGCTCGAACGCGGCGACCCGGGGGCCCTGGGCCACCCAGCCCGAGAGCACGGCGTCGGCCGCGGCCTTCGCCTCCTCCTCGCCCAGCCACGGCACCATGACCGGGATGCGGGCGGGCGGTACGGGATCCTGCGCGCTCATCGGCCGGCCTCCCCGGCCGCGGTGTCGGCCGCCGCCGCGGCCGCCGCGGCGTCGGCGGCGCGCTCTGCCCGCCACCAGTCGACCAGGTCCCGCAGCCCGCTGCGCAGGTCGATCCCGGCCGTGAAGCCGAGCCGCTCCGCGGCCTGCGCCGTGTCCGCGAGCCGGCGGGTCACGCCGTTCACGGAGCGGGCCGGACCGTGCTCCGGCACCAGGCCGTCCGCGCCCATCGCCTCCAGCAGGCCGTTCGCCAGCTCCAGCAGGCTGGTCTCGGTCCCGCTCGCGATGTTGAACACCTCGTCGGTCAGGTCCGACTCGGCGGCCAGCAGGTTGGCGCGCGCGATGTCCCGCACGTCGACGAAGTCCATGGTCTGGAGGCCGTCTCCGAGGATCAGCGGCGGCTCGCCGGAGGCGATGCGCTCCATCCAGCGGATCAGCACCTCGGTGTACAGCCCGTGGATGTCCATCCGCGGCCCGTACACGTTGAAGTAGCGCAGGGCGACGTAGTCCAGCCCGTACATGGAGTGGAAGCTGCGCAGCATCCCCTCGTTGAACGCCTTCGCGGCGCCGTAGAAGGTGTCGTTGTTGTACGGGTGGTGGCGCTCGGTGGTCGGGAACTGCTCGGCCAGCCCGTAGACCGAGGCCGAGGACGAGGCGATCACCTTGCCCACCCCGGCGGCGGCCGCCGCCTCCAGCACGTTGAACGTGCCGTCCACCATCACCTCGTTCGCCAGCCGCGGCTCCTCCGCGCACTGCGTGATCCGGATGGCCGCCAGGTGGAACACCAGCTCGGCGCCCTCCGTCACCTTGCGCACCGCGGCCAGGTCGCGGATGTCCCCCTCGACGACCTCCACCACGCCGCTCGGCAGGGCGCGGGCCAGGTTGGCGCTGCGCCCCCGCACGAAGTTGTCGAGCACCACGACCTCGCGTGCCCCGTTGTCCACCAGCAGGTCCACCAGGTGCGAGCCGATGGTGCCCGCTCCGCCGGTGACCAGAATCCTCTTGCCTCGTACGCTGCTCAACGCCCTGCCCCCACTGAGTCGTTCGTCGTCATTCGTGTCACTGGCCCGCGAACCGTCAGCGGCCGGTACGCAGTCCGACGACCGCGCCCTTGAACTCCAGGCTCCGGGAGGCCGCTTCCAGGATGTCCAGCACCTTCAGGCCGGCCCGCCCGTCGGTCAGCGCGGGCCGCCCCGAGCCGATCGCCGCGGCGAACTCCTCGACCATGCTGCGCAGCGCCTCCTTCTCGCCGATCGCGGGCGCCACCATGTCGCCGGTCCGGTAGGAGACGAGCATGTCGCGGCGCTCGTCGGCGCCGATCTCCTGCGGGGTGCTCAGCTCCACGCCGCGGTCGAACACGGCCACGCGCTGGGAGGGGTTGAGGTCGTCCCACACCAGGGTGCGCTTGGACCCGCCGACCATGGTGGTGCGGACCTTCGTCGGGGACAGCCAGTTGACGTGCACGTGCGCGATGGCACCGGTGCTCAGCTGGAGCGTCAGATAGGCCACGCAGGACTGTCCGGCCCCGATCGGGTCGGCTCCGTGCGCGGCGACGGCGACCGGCTGGACGTGGTCCGGGAGGATGAAGTCGAGGACCGACAGGTCGTGCGGGGCCAGGTCCCACAGGACGTCGACGTCCTTCTGGACCAGCCCCAGGTTGATCCGTACCGAGTCGACGAAGTGGATCTCGCCGAGTTCGCCGGAGCGGACCATCTCCCGGATGCGGCCCACCGCCGGGGTGTAGCAGTACGTGTGGTCGCACATCAGCGTGAGACCGCGTTCCTCGGCCTCGTTGACGAGCCGCAGCCCGTCCTCGTACGTGGCGGCGAGGGGCTTCTCCACCAGGACGTGCTTGCCGGCCCGCAGGGCGGCCAGCGCGACGTCCAGGTGCGTTCCCGCCGGGGTGGCCACGGCGACCGCGTCGACGGCCGGGTCGGCGAGGACCGCCGCGTAGTCCGAGGTCGCCTGGACGGTGGAGTAGCCGCCGAGCACCTGCCGGGCCCGGTCGACGTTCAGATCACAGAGCCAGCGCAGCCGGAACCGCGGACTGGACTGGAAGTTGCGCACGAGATTGGGGCCCCAGTAGCCCGCACCGACCACGGCGACGCCTAACGGCTCCGCCCGACCGGCGGCCTTCGCGCCGGTGTCCTTCACAGTGTTGGGCTTCACAGCGTTCCCCTTCCTTCCCCGCACGCCGACCGGCGTGCCGACAACTCATGGCCGGGGCGCGTGGATGAAGGGGAATGCCGTCGAGGGCAGGCCGGACGCACGGGCGACCCGTGCGTGACCTGCTCAACGGTGATGGCCCCCCACAACCGATGCATTGCGTGATTGCGCGTACTACCCCCCGGCCGGCTGCATGTTCCCCCAGGCAGCCGAACCCGTACCTCCTGCCGAAACCGCTCGGCGCCGCTCAATCTAGTCCACCGGGCGTACCCCCGGGCAGAGTTGACGGAATCGCCTGGCGCGGGTGTTCGACCGTGCATACTGCCCGGGTGACCAGCATCGTGATACCGGCCCACAACGAGGGCCGGGTCATCGGCCGGCTCCTGGACGCGCTCCTGGCCGACGCCGACTCCGACACCCCCACCGGCACGGACGGACCCGACATCGTCGTGGTGTGCAACGGCTGTACGGACGACACCGCCCGGGTGGCGGCCGCGCGCGGTTCCCGGGTGCGGGTCGTGGAGATCCCGACCCCCTCCAAACACACGGCACTGCGGGTCGGGGACGAGCACGCGCGCGGCTTCCCCCGCCTCTACGTGGACGCCGACGTCGTCGTCGGGGCCGCCGACGTACGGGCCCTGACCGGCGCGCTCGCCGGGAGCCCCGGCCTGCTCGCCGCCGCACCCGGCCGCGACGTCCCGCTGGCCGGCTGCGCCTGGCCGGTCCGGGCGTACTACCGGGTCTGGCAGCGGCTCCCGGCCGTCCGCGAGGGCCTGTTCGGGCGGGGGGTCATCGCGGTGACCGAGCCGGGGCACGCGCGGATCGCCGCGCTGCCCCCGCTGATGGCGGACGACCTGGCCGCGTCCCTCGCCTTCGGGCCGGGGGAGCGGCGCGTGGTCGAGGCGGCCCGGGTCGTCGTGCACCCGCCGCGCACCTGGTCCGACCTGGTCCGGCGGCGGATCCGGGCCGCGACCTCCTCCGCGGAGTTCGAGCGCTTCCAGGCCGCCCAACGGGAGGGTGCGGCCGCGCCGTCCGCCCGTACGGGCACGTCCGACCTGCGCGCCCTGCTCCGGGAGCAGCCGCGGCTGCTCCCGGGGGTGCTGGTCTTCGTGGTGGCCGCGCTCGCCGCCCGCAGGGGGTCCCGCAAGGCCATCCGGAACCAGGACTTCTCCACCTGGCTGCGGGACGAGAGCAGCCGGCAGGGCTGACCGGGGCGATCGGGGCGTCCGGCCGAATCGGGCCGTACGAACCACCGTGGGCGCGTACGACCATTAGGGTTCCACTCGCACGTCCGAGTGACTCAGACCGTCGGCACCGGGAGCTCCAGAGCATGTACCTCGCGGACCGCTCCGCGCCCTCGCCCGGGGCCACGCCCTCGCCCGAGGACAAGCAGACCGCGCCGGACGGCAGACGCTTACGGGCCCGCGCCGTCGGTCCGGCCGTGCTGGCCCTCGGCACGGTCAGCCTGATCACCGACGTCTCCTCCGAGATGGTCACGGCCGTCCTGCCCCTCTACCTGATCGCGGGGCTGGGCCTGAGTCCGCTCGGCTTCGGCGCGCTCGACGGCCTTTACAACGGGGTCAGCGCGCTGGTGCAGCTGACCGGCGGCCACCTCGCCGACCGGGTCCGCAACCACAAACTGATCGCCGGCATCGGCTACGGCCTCTCCGCCCTGTGCAAGCCGCTGTTGCTCTTGGCGCACAGCCTCGGCCCGATCAGCGTCATCCTCGCGCTGGAACGCACCGGCAAGGGCCTGCGCACCGCCCCGCGCGACGCCATGATCTCCCTGTCCACCCCGGCGGACGCACAGGGCCGCGCCTTCGGCGTGCACCGGGCCATGGACACCACCGGGGCGCTGCTCGGCCCGCTCGCCGCGTTCCTGGTCCTGAGCGTCGCGGTCGACGGCTACGACGCGGTCTTCGGCGTGAGCGCGTGCGTCGCGGTCCTCGGTGTCGTGGTGCTCGTGCTGTTCGTCCCGTCGGGCGGCGGCGAGGTCCCGCCCCGGCCGGCCGGTGGCCGCGGCGCCACCGCCCGCCCGGAGCCCGTACGGCTGCGCGACGCGGCGGCCCTGCTGCGGCTGCCCCGGCTGCGCGCCCTGGCGCTCTGCGCCGTCCTGCTCGGCCTCACCACCGTCAGCGACGCCTTCGTCTACCTGCTGCTGCAGCGCCGCACCGGCATCGGCGACCAGTGGTTCCCGCTCCTGCCGCTGGGCACGGCCGCGGTGTTCCTGCTGCTGGCCGTCCCCGCCGGGAGCCTCGCCGACCGGATCGGCCGGCGCACCGTGTTCCTGACCGGGCACGGCCTCCTGCTGGCCGGGTACGCGCTGCTGCTGTGGGCCCCCGACTGGCCGCCGCTGCCCTACCTCGTCCTCGCGCTGCACGGCATGTTCTACGCCGCCACCGACGGAGTGCTGCCCGCCGCCGTGGCCGCCACCGTCCCCGGACGGCTGCGCGCCACCGGCCTGGCCGTGGTCGGCACCGGCCAGGCGCTGGCCCGCTTCGGCTGCTCGCTGGCCTTCGGCGGGGCGTGGAGCCTCTGGGGCACCGGCCCGGCGCTCGCCGCCGCCGCGGCCGGGCTGCTGTGCTGCGCGGCCGTCGCCGGATTGGTCCTGCGCCCCGAGGCCCCCGGCGGCGCCCCCGCCGACCCGCCCGCCGACCCGCCCGCCGACCCGCCCGCCGACCCGCCCGTCCTTCCCGACCCGACCCGAAGCCCGTGAGGCCCCCCGTATGACGCTGTCGTTGTCACGCCGCCTGCTCGTCCTCGCGGTGGCGGTGCTGCTGCTCGCAGGCCTCGCCGCCGTGCTGGTGGTACGCGCCGCGGACCGCGCCGACCGGCCGGGGACGGGTGGCCCGGAGATCGCCGCGGGCGGCGTCACGCTCACCCGGCAGGGCGAACTGCTCCTCCTCAACAGCGGACAGGGCCCCCACCGCGGAACCCTCGCCTCGGTCCCGGCCGGTGCGCCGCAGTCCGCGCGCACCGCCTCCGACCTGGACTGCCAGCGGTTCCACGCCGCCGCGGGCACCGGCGTGTGCCTGCGCTCCTCGCCGGGCGCGCTCGCCCAGGACAACAAGGCCCTGATCGTCGACGCCGACCTGCGCACCGTGCGCAGCCTGCCGCTCGCGGGCACTCCGAGCCGCGCCCGCGTCTCGCCCAGCGGCCGGTTCGCCGCGTGGACCGTCTTCGTCTCGGGCGAGTCCTACGGCTCCGCGTTCTTCTCCACCCGGACCGCGATCCTGGACACCCGCACCGGGAAGCTGGAATCCAGCCTGGAGGAGTTCGCCGTCTCCATGGACGGCCGGGACCACCGAGCCCAGGACGTGAACTTCTGGGGCGTCACCTTCTCCAAGGACGACGACACCTTCTACGCCACCCTCGCCACCGCCGGCCAGACCCATCTGGTGAAGGGGTCGATCTCCCGGCGCACCGTCACCACCCTGGCGCAGAACGTCGAATGCCCGTCCCTGTCGCCGGACGAGACCCGCATCGCATACAAGAAACGGGTGCGGCCCGGAGCCACGCTGTGGCGCGAACACGTCATGGACCTGGGCACACTCCGCGAGCACGCGCTCGCCGAGAAGCGCAGCGTGGACGACCAGGCCGCCTGGCTCGACGACCGGACCCTCGCCTACGCCCTGCCCAGCGACGGGGCCGCCGACAGCACGGACCTGTGGACCGTGCCCGCCGACGGCACCGGCGCGCCCCGGCTGCTGGCCTCCGGCGCCTCCTCCCCGTCCGCCCCGCGGTGACGGCACCGCGCACGGGCCCGTCACGCCGCGGCGGTCAGGCCCGGTCCACGAAGGTCCTGACCCGTTCGACGAGCGAGGCGTGGTCCCGGATCCAGCCGTAGTGTCTGCTGCCCCGCACCCCTTCGCCGAGCACCAGCTCCCAGTGCGTCACCCGCGCGCTCGTCAGCTTGTCGCTGAGTCCCCGCACCCCGGCGGGCGGGGCCATCCCGTCGCCCCTGACGGTCACCGCGAGCACCGGCAGGTCCAGCTTGGCCAGCCAGGGCTCGAAGTCCACCGGGGAGGACGGCACGTCGTAGCGGCCCGTCCGGACCTGGGTGGCCATGTCCCGCAGGATCTGCGCGGAGTCGTCGCCCAGCACGCCGATCCGCCGGCCGGGGAAGTACCCGTACGCCGAGGAGAACGCGGCGGCGAGCTGGAAACCCGCGAGCATCCCAAGACCCAGGGGGAACGGCCAGCCGCGGTAGTGGCAGGACGGGGCGCCCACCAGGACCGCGCCCGCGGCCATGTGCGGCTCCTGGCTGAGGTAGAGCGTGCCGAGCTGCCCCCCGAGGCTGTGCCCCAGGAGATGGCGCGGCGCTCCCGGGAACGCGGCCGCGACCGTGCGGAACAGCGCGGGGAAGTCGTACGCCACGATCTCGTGGTAGCCGTAGCGCACCCCCCGCCCCGGGCGGACGGAACTGGTCCCCTGCCCCCGCAGTTCGCCGACGGCCACCTGGAACCCCGCCCCGGCGAGGGCCTCGGCCAGCGGAGTGTAGGAGGCGGCTCTGGTGCCCATGGCGGGCATGCACACCAGTACGGGAGCCGACGGCTCGTCGGGCCGGCGGTACAGCCGGACGTCGGCCGTGGCGCCGTCCTCGGCGCGCACGGTCTCCGTGGTCGGTTCTGTGGACGGAATTACAGGCCTCCCTCGCTCGTGACCATCCGGCGCATCTCCCGGAACACGTTCAACAGCTGGATCTCGCTGGACCCTTCGAAGATCGTGAGGGCGCGTGCGTCGCGCCAGCGCTTCTCCACCCCGTAGTCGGCGGCGATGCCGCGCCAGCCGTACAGCTGCAGTATCTCGTTCGACGCGCGCACGGCCAGCTCCGTCGCGGCGTACTTCGCCATGGAGCTCTCCTTGCCGAACGGCAGCCCCTGGTCGGCGAGGGCCGTGGCCTCCTCCAGGAGCCCCCGCGCCGCGCAGAGCTCCACGTACAGCCGCCCCAGGGTCAGCTGCACGTGGCTCAGGGTGTCCATGCGGTCGTCGGGGTACACCCGGCGCTCGCCCACCCACGTCAGCGCGTCCGTGAGCATGGCGGCGACGAGCCCGGTGCCGCAGGCGGCCCCGCCGATGCGGATGGTCGCGAGGAGCTCGTTCAGCAGGAACTCGCCGTCACCGGCCCGTCCGATCAGGCTGACCGGCTCCAGGGCCACGTCCCGGAAGGTGACCGAGGGCGTGGGAAGGCAGCGGAAGGCCGCCTTCTCGATGTCCTCGCTCACGGTCACGCCAGGAGCATCGCGCGGGACGGCGAAGAACGACAGACCGCGTTTGCGGTTGTCCGTCACCGTGTTGGCCAGGACGAGGAACACGTCGGCGACGGTCCCGTTGCCGGACATGCACTTGCCGCCGTTGAGCAGCCACCCCGAGTCCGTCCGCACGGCGCGGGTGGTGGCCGCCAGCAGGTTCGAGCCGTTCTCGGGCTCGGTGAGCCCCAGCGCCGCGTACCCGTTGTCCTTCAGGAGCCGGGTGACGAAGAGCTCCTTCTGCTCCGGCGTGCCGGCGGCGACCACGGGATGCAGGGCGCCGCGGTTGAACACCAGCGTCCAGGTCATCCCGGGGCAGACCGCCGACAGCTCGGCGATGCCCTCGGCGAACTCGGTGTACGAGAGCCCGGCGCCGCCCAGTTCCTCGGGGAAGGCCGCGTTGAGGATGCCCTGGGCCGCCGCCCGTTCGTGGATCGGGACGGGGAACGTCCGCTCCTCGTCGTAGTGGCGTACGTGCGGTGCCATCACCTCGTCCGCAAAGGTGCGGAATATCTGCTTCCACTCTGATCGACTGCGCGATTCTTCCACGACCATCCTAAGAAACGGTGATGACGAACTTGCCGATGTTGTCCCGGTTGCGGAGCCGGGTGATCGCCTGCGGGGCGTCCTCGAGGGCGAAGACCCCACCCACGGCGGGACGCAGCACACCCGCGTCGACCAGCTCGACGAGGCGGTCCATCAGGGGCCGGAGCCGGGACGGATCACGCGCCAGCGCACCGACGTTCACCGTGCAGAACGAACGGCTGCTCATGAACAGGTCCCGGCCGTTCACGGCCAGGTCGAGCACTCCCGCTGCCCCGATCTCGACGAAGCGGCCCCCCGGCCGCAGCAGGGCGAGGCCCTTGCCCACGGCGTCCCCGGAGAGGGAGTCGACGATGAGGTCGAGCCCCTGGTCGGGGGTGATCTCCCGGACCGCGTCGGCGAAGTCCGCCTCCGCGTAGTTGATCGGGTGCTGGACGCCCAGGGCCCGCAGGTGCTCCAGCTTGGCCTCGGTGCTCGCCGTACCGAACACCGTCGCGCCGTGGTGCAGCGCCAGCTGCACGCACGCCGTGCCCGTCGCCCCGGCCGCGGCCTGGACGAGCACCCGGTCGCCCGGGTCCACGCGCGCCTCGCGCTCCAGGCACGCGATGGCGGTCAGACCGCTGATCAGCATGGCCACCGCGTCGGTGAAGGAGACACCGGCGGGCAGCGGAGCGACCGTGTACGCCTCCGTCGTCACGCGGGCCGCGTAACCCCCCTGCGGGGTGAGCGCGATGACCGCGTCGCCGGGCCGGATGTGCTCGACCGCGTCACCCACCGCGTGCACGACACCGGCCACCTCGTGCCCGGGGACGAACGGCGGGCGGGAGAGGAACGGGTGGAAGCCGGTGGAGGCCAGGACGTCGATGAAGTTGACGCCGACCGCGTGCACGTCGATGACGACCTCGCCCGGCGCGGGCTTGCGCACGGGCACGTCCTGCAGCCGCATGGCGAGCCCGGACGGGGTCGCGACGACGGTGTAGCCGCGGACGGTGCTGTGGCGCTCCTCCTCGGCCGGCGTGATCTCGCGCGCGCTCGGCGCCGCCCGCTCCCCCCGGGAATCGTCCCGGAGATCCTTCCGGGAGTCCTCCTGGGGCTCCGCCGTCCCGAGCAGGCCGTCCAGATGGAGCCCGACCGCGTCCACCGTCCGGTGGTTGAACATGAACGTCGCCGGCAGTTCGAGCCCGAAGTGGGCCCCGATCCTGCGGGTGACGGAGACGGCGAGCAGCGAGTCGACCCCCAGGCGGTCGAAGCGGACCGACGTGTCGATCTCGCCCGGCGCGCGCCGCAGCGCACGGGCCAGCTCCGCCCGCACGAACTCGGCCGCGGAGCCCGCCCTGCCCTCGGGCCGCGCCGTGGCCCGGGCCCGCGGCGCCCCGGCCCCGCCGGAGCCGCGGTTGAAACGGGCGACCAGCCCGTCCGCGACCTCGTCGCGTACGTCTAGGACCGCGAGCTGCGGGTGGGAGCCGGCCAGGGCGAGCAGGAACGCGCGCGCCCCCTCGTCCGGGGACATCGGGTGCAGCCCCGATTCGATCAGCCGGCGCTGGTACCTGGGGTCCGCGACCATGCCCAGCTCCGCCCACGGGCCCCAGTTGACCGTACGCACCGGTGTGCGCCGGCCGCGCCCGGTACCGGTCAGCGCGTCGAGCGTGGCGTTGCCCGCCGCGTAGGCGCCCTGGCCGGGCGTCACGAACAGGCTGGCCATGGAGGAGAACAGGACGAGGAAGTCCAGGTCCTCCGCGGCCACCGCGTCGATGAGGATCCGGGCGCCGAGCTCCTTCGGCCGCATGATCGCGTGCATGCGCTCGGGCGGCGTGGACTCGATCAGCGCGTCGTCCAGGATCCCCGCGGTGTGGATCACGCCGTGCAGGGCGCCGAACCGGCGCAGCGTCAGGTCCAGGGCGCCCCGTACGGCGGCCGCGTCGGTCACGTCGGCCCGGATGTACAGCAGCCGTCCGCCGGCGGCGTCGACCGCCTCCTCCAGCCGCGGGTCGACCTCCTCCCGGCGGCCGGTGAGCACCACCCGGGCCCCCGCCTCACGCGCGAGGGTGACCGCCAGGGTCGAACCCAGGCCGCCCAGGCCGCCCGTGATCCAGTAGACGCCGCCGGGCCGCAGGTCCGCCGGTACGGAGCCGGGCTCCACCGGGGTCAGGGCCGGGAGCGTGCGCTCCCCGTGCCGGTACCGGACGAGGAACGCGTCCGCCGGTACGGCGAGTTCCGCGACGACGTCACGGGCGAGCTCGCGCGTCGCCAGCTCGTCCGCCTCGATCCGGATCGCCCGTCCCGACCAGGTCGCGGTCTCTTCTTCGAGGGCGCGCAGCAGCGGGGGCAGCGCCACGTCGCTGCTCACCAGCGCGAGCTCGCGGCGGGGCGCCGTGCCGGTCCGCGCGGCGCAGCGCAGCAGCGCGAGGAAGGCCTCGCGCTCCGGCTCGACGACGAGCAGGCGCGCGGCCGCCGGCTGCGCCTCCAGGAACGCCGTGCCGTCCTCGCCCCCGGGCAGCGGCAGCACGGTGCAGTCGGCGCCGCTCCCGCGCAGCTCCTCCACCAGCGGCGCGCACCGCTCGGCGTCCCCGGTCAGGAGGACGACCCGACGGGGGCGTTCGCCCGGTTCGGCGGGCCGGGCCCGCGGGCGTTCGTCCACGGCGAAGAAACGCAGGGAGTGCCCGGTGCGGATCCGCTTCAGCGACACAGCGGTGAACCGGGCGAGGACCCGGCCCCCGGGGTCGAGGACGTCGACGTCGCAGTCGAAGGTGTCCGCGTCCTCGTCCTCGTTCAGTTCGCCCCGCAGCCGTACGTGGGCCAGGGCCGGGCCGGACCACGGCGCGAAGACGTCGACGCGGCGGTAGCCGAAGCCGACGAAGGTCCCTTGGGCACCGGCGTCGAAGGAGAGCCCGGCGATCGACTGCATCGCCCCGTCCGCGACGTCCGCGGGAAGCGGTCGGCCCAGGGTCCGCGACGAGGGCGGTGCGAGCTCGGTGAGCAGTTCCCCCTCGCCCAGCCACATCCCGGTCACCATGCGCATGCTGTCCCCGTACGACAGTCCGGAGGCCGCGAGGTGCTCGTACAGGGCCCGCGGCTCGACCGGCCGGGGGCAGCGCCGCCGGATCTCGGACGGGTCGACCGCGGGCGGCACGGGCCCGGTGGCCGACCACGCGGCGCAGACGTGCTCCTCCCACGCCGAACCCGGGTCGTCCGCCGCGCGGCTCTCCACGGACAGGTACGGCTCGTCCCCCGCGCGCATCCGCCGGGAGACCCGTACGTGCCGGGACTCGCCCTCGGCGACCGCCAGCGAGTTGGTCACCAGGACGTCGTCGAGCCCGTAGCCGCCCACCGGGCCGGGGTGGAGCTCCTTCAGCGCGGCGTCGAGCATCCACGCGGCGGGCGCGATGGCCCGCCCCTGCACGCGGTGGTCGCGGATGACCGGCAGCGAGCCGGTGACCAGCGTCCCCTCCGCCTGCGGGCCCGGCGGCTCGATCCAGTGCTCCTGACGCTGCCAGGGGTACGCGGGCAACCGGGTGCCGGCCCGGGGCGCGCCGCCGAAGAAAGCACGCCAGTCGATCTCGCACCCGGCCTCGAACAGCGCGGCGACCGCCTCGTAGGGGGCCCGGTCGTCCGTGCGCCGCATCGCCGGTACGGCGGCCACGGGACGGTCCTCGTCCTCCAGGCACTCGGTGACCGAGACCGACAGCAGGGGGTGCGGGCTCAGCTCCAGGAACACGCGGTGGCCGGCCACTGCGGCGCCGCGGACGGCGTCGGCGAACAGCACGGGCTCGCGCAGATTGCGCCACCAGTACGGCGCGGTCAGCCCGCTGGTGTCGAAGCGCTCCCCGGTGAGGGAGGAGTGGAAGGCGATGCCCGCGGGACGCGGCGACAGCCCGGACAGCTCCGAGAGGAGGTCCTCCCGCAGGTCCTCCAGCAGGGCGCAGTGCGAGGCCACGTCCACCTTGACCCGGCGGCTGAAGACGCCCTTGGCGTCCATGGCGGCGACGAACGCGTCGACGGCGCCCGTCTCCCCGGAGACGATCGTGGTGGCCGGGCCGTTGTGCGCGGCGAGCGACAGGCGCTCCCCGTACGGCTCCACGGCCTTGCGCACGTCCGACACGGGCAGCGAGACCAGCGCCATGGCGCCCTGCCCCCGGTGGCGCATCATCAGGGCGCTGCGGCGGCAGATGATCCGCGCCGCGTCCTCCAGGCGCAGCGCGCCCGACACGTGGGCCGCCGCGACCTCGCCCATGCTGTGGCCGACGACCGCGGCGGGCCGCACGCCCCAGGTCTGGAAGACGGCCGCCAGACCCACCTGCATCGCGAAGACGGCCGGCTGCACGACATCGATCCGCTCCAGCAGCGGGGCGGCGTCCTCCCGCGTCAGGACCTCGCGCAGCGACCACGTGACGTGGGGCGCGAACGCCTGCTCGCAGCGCGAGACGGCCAGGTCGAAGGCGGGCTCGGAGGCGAGCAGGGCCCGGCCCATCCCGAGCCACTGGGCGCCCTGCCCGGGGAACACGAAGACGACGCCCGCGTCGTCCGGCACGTGCCGGACGGCCGTGAACCCCTCCCGTAACCGGGCGAGGAGTTCGTCCTTGTCCTCGAAGGCGAACGCGGCGCGGAAGGCGCGCCCCCGGGGCCCGCCGCGGCCCCGCAGCAGCGTCGCCGCGGCCGTCCCCCGGCTCAGCTCGTCGCCGCTCAGTCCGCCGGCCCACGCCGCGTGGTCCGCGGCCTGCGCGCGCAGGGCCTCCTCGGTGCCCGCGGACAGGGCCAGCAGCCCGACGGGGTGCTCCGCGAGGGCCACCGGCTCCGCCTGCGGGGCGGGGCCGAGGACCGCGTGCGCGTTGGTGCCGCCGAAGCCGAAGGAGCTCACCCCGACCACGCCGACCTCGTCGGGGGACTCCCAGCGCCGCAGCGAGGACTGCACGCGCAGCCCGAGTCCGGCGAAGTCGATGTCCGGGTTCGGCTCTTCGCAGTGCAGGGAGGCCGGCAGGGCCCGGTGCTCGAGGCTCAGGGCCAGCTTGATCAGGCCGGCGATGCCGGCCGCCGCCTCCAGGTGCCCGACGTTCGTCTTCACCGAACCGATCGCGCACGGCCGGTCCGCGGCGCGCCCCCGGCCCAGTACGTTCCCCAGCGCGGCGGCCTCGATCTGGTCGCCGATGGCCGTCCCCGTACCGTGGGCCTCGACGTAGCCGACCTCCGACGGCGCGACGCCCGCCTGGGCGAGCGCGCGGCGTACGACGTCCTCCTGCGCCTGACGGCTGGGCGCCGGCAGCCCGTTGGTCCGCCCGTCGGAGGTCACCGCCGAGCCGCGGATCACGGCCGAGACGCGGTCGCCGTCGCGCAGCGCCTCGCTCAACGGCTTCAGTACGACGACGCCCGCGCCCTCGCTGCGCACATAGCCGTCGGCCTGCGCGGAGAAGGCCTTGCAGCGCCCGTCGGGCGCCATGACGCCCGAGGCGTCGAAGGCCTCGGTGATCGCCGGGCTCAGGATCACGTTGACCCCGCCGACGAGGGCGACGCCGCACTCACCGCGCCGGATCGCGTCGCAGGCGAGGTGGACGGCGACGAGGGAGGAAGAGCAGGCCGTGTCGACCGTCAGGCTCGGTCCGCGCAGGTCCAGTACGTACGAGAGCCGGTTGGCGGCGACGCTGGAGGCCCCGCCCAGCAGGGAGTAGGCGTCCGCCGACGGCGCGTTCGACAGCGCGTCGCGGTAGTCCGAGCTGGAGATGCCGACGAAGACGCCCGTGGGCGAACCTGCCAGGCCGTACGGGTCGATCCCGGCGTCCTCGACGGCCTCCCAGGCGACCTCCAGCACGAGCCGCTGCTGCGGGTCGATCCTGGCGGCCTCGTGTTCGCCGATGCCGAAGAAGTCGAGGTCCAGGCCGCCGACGCGGTCGAGGAAGCCGCCGAGGCCGGCGCGGTCCGTGCCGCTGTTCCCGCGACCCCAGCGGGAGAACCGCCCGTCGGGGATCCGTCCGATGGCGTCCACGCCCTGCTCGAGGAGGTCCCAGAAGGCCTCCGGGCCGTCGGCCCCGGGAAACCTGCACCCCATGCCGATGATCGCGATCGGCTCGCCGGGCCGCTGCCCGGCGGCCGCGCGGCTCGGCGTGCTGTGGGCGGCCCGCGCGGGCCGCAAGCCCTGGAGGTGGTCCAAAAGTTCCCCGAGGGTGGGATGTTCGTACGCGAGCGTCGGCGAGACCTTCCGGCCCAGCCGGGCGCCGATCTCACCGGCGAGCGCGACCGCGTCGATCGAGGACAGGCCGTACGCGGCGAGCGGTTCGTGGGCCGAGATGTCGTCGCCCGAACCCATGTGGGCCAGCTCGGCGATGCGCCGGCGCAGCCAGGTCTCCAGCTCCGTGTCCGTCATGTGCTTCCCCCTGTGGTGTGCTGTCGTGCACGTCAGCGCTTCGCGTTCCACGGATCGAGGCCGGCCAGGTACTCCTTCCGGGTCTCACCGCGCTGCAACTTCCCGCTCGACGTCTTGGGAAGGGTTCCGGCGGGCAGGAGGACGACGTCGCGCGCGGTCAGCCGGTGCTCCTGCATCACGGCGCGCCGCACGGCGTTCGCCACGCTCTCCGGCTCCGCCGCGCCCTTGCCGTCGGCCGCCTCCCGGCGGAGTTCGGCCGCGACCACGACCGCCTCTTCCCCGTCGCTGACCACGCCGAAGGCCGCCACGCATCCGGGGCGGATCGCGGGGTGCGCGCTCTCGGCGGTCCGCTCGATGTCGTGGGGGTGGTGGTTGCGGCCGCCCACGATGACGACGTCCTTGATGCGGCCGCAGACGAACAGGCCGTCCTCGGTCTGGAAGCCGAGGTCCCCCGTGCGCATGTACGGGCCTTCGCCGCTGTCGCCCAGCGTGGCCCCGAAGGCCTCGCGGCTGAGGTCCGGGCGCTGCCAGTAGCCGACGGCGACGCTCTCGCCCGCGACCCAGATCTCACCGACCTGCCCCGGAAGGCAGCGGATGTGCTTCTCCGGGTCGACGACGGCCACGTCCAGGGTCCGGCTGACGCCGCAGCTGACGAGCACGCGCGCATCCGCACTGTCCTGCGGCACGCTCTCCGCGAAACCGCGCTCCAGCTCGTTCTCGTCGAAGGAGCGGAACGTCCACGGCCGTGCGAGCGGCGCACCGCTCACCAGCAGCGTGCTCTCGGCGAGCCCGTACACCGGAATGATGGTTTCCGGGCGGAACCCCGTGGAGGCGAAGGCCTCGGCGAACCGGATCATCGAGTCCGCGCGGATCGGCTCGGCGCCGTTCGTCGCGACGGACCAGGAGGAGAGGTCCAGCGTCGCGCGGTCCTCGGCGGTCACTTTTCGCGTGCACAGGTCGAACGCGAAATTGGGGGCCGCCGAAAGCGTCCCCCGGTACGTCGATATCGCGCGCAGCCAGCGCACCGGGCTCTGCAGGAACGCCACGGTGGGCATCAGAACGGAACGGATCCCCATCATCGCCGGTAGGATGATCATGGAGATGAGCCCCATGTCGTGGTAAAGCGGCAGCCAGCCGACCACGACCGTGGACGAGTCGAGCCCGAGCGACGTGCGGATGAGGTCGATGTTGTGGGCCAGGTTGCGGTGGGTGACCATCACCCCCTTCGGCTGACCGGTGGAACCCGAGGTGTACTGCAGGAATGCGAGGGAATCCGGATCCGGGGCCGCGGCGAACCATTCCGCTCCGTTTTCCTCGGGAATCGTGTCGACGGCCAGCCACGCCGTTCCCCGGATTTCCGGAATGGTGCGTGCCGTCGTCTCGAGGACCGCCTGGATGTCCGCGGTGGTCAGCACGGCGGCGGGCTGGGCGTCCTCGGCGATGCCGGCCAGCCGCAGCAGCCCGCGGGCGCGCTGCTCGGGGTGCGGGAGATGGGCGGGCACCGCGACCACGCCCGCGTACAGGCACCCGAAGAAGGCGACGACGAAGTCCTGGCCGGGAGTGAACAGCAGGAGCGCCCGGGAGCCCGGCTCCACTTGCGCGCGCAGGTCCGCGGCGACGGCGCGCGCCCTGGCGTCGAGCGTGGCGAAGGTGAGGGAGGGTTCCGCCTCCTCGCCGTCGGGAAGGAAGGTGAAGAGCGCGTCCTGCGGAATGCGGGCGGCGTGGGCGTGCAGGGCGTCGACGACGGTCGCGTGGCGGATTTCGTCCAGGGCGGCGGGCAGCGGCGATAATGATTCGTCAAGCATTCTCAGCCTCAATCAGTGCCGGAAGTTGATGCTCGGACCGGGTGCGGGCCGGCGGGCACATGGCGAAAGCGACACGCGACTCCAGGAGCGCGGTCGGCGCGAAATACCCGTTCTTCGATCCGCCCGGGCGGAGTGCAGCGGAGAAAAGGTCAAGCCGGATATGGGGTACCGGGCAGTACTGGTCCAAACCTTAGGTCGGCCCTCGCTACCCGGTCAACTCACGTTGAATGGCCGGATGATGTCCGTGAACCGATAGCGGTCCGTTGTTTTCGGCCATTCTCGAAAGGCTTCGAAGGATTGCCGGCGCACGCCGACGTGGCTCCGAGCGGGGAGGACGGTATCGGCGCTCGGCGACCGTAGATGACGCTCACTGAGCGAAAATGACCGCCTATTGTGAAGATATCTCGCCAGCCTGGCGCGATATCTTCACAAAGAGTGGCCTCCGGGGGGTTCGAGGGGCCGCGTAGCCTCCGGCGGGTTGGCTGCGCCGCTTGGGCGGGGTCGGGCTTCGGTGTGGGGGTCGGTTGGGGTGGGGGTGGGCGCGCGCCGGGGCGTCTCCTCGGGCGCCAAACGTCTCGGGGTGTCGGAGAGCTGGGCGGCAGTGCGTTTGGCACCCTGCGGGGATCACCCCGACACACACCCACCCCCACCCCAACCGACCGGGCTGACCAACTTCCCGGTGCTGGCGCACCATCCGGCCTGCCTGCGCAAATCCAGCCCCGCCGCACCAAATCCAGCCCCTCCGGCGTTTGAGGAGCGGGGTCCGGGGCGGAGCCCCGATCTTTGAGCCGTACCCTCCGGCTGCGCCGAACAAAGTCAGCCCCTCCGGCGTTTGAGGAGCGGGTCCGGGCGGAGCCCGGCGGGGTGTGGGGCGGAGCCCCGGGCTTTGGGCCGCGCTGCTCGGCTGCCACTTCAGCCCCGCCGGCGTTTGAGGCGCGGGGTCCGGGATGACCCCCCGGCGGCACGGCTGATCGGCCGTCGCAAGGCGCGCTTTCGAGTGACACCGCCGCGCAGCTTCGACCGCCACGGCCCCGGAGTACTCGACCATCTCAGGCGGCCGGTCATGTTCCGGTCACGCACGGCCGCTCGGCCGCGCACCGCCGTACCGCGGCTCCGGGCCGCCGCTGGGAGATCACGTGTACGTCCTGCTCGTCGCGAGCGCGTTCAACAGCCTCACGCAGCGAGTCCACGCCGAGCTGCGCGACCACGGCCACCGCGTCGCCGTCGAACTCGCCCTGCCCGGCGCCTCCCTGGCCGAAGCCGTACGCGGGCACCGGCCCGACCTCGTCATCGCCCCGATGCTGCGGACGGCCCTCCCCGAGGAGGTCTGGTCCGCCCACACCTGCCTGATCGTCCACCCGGGACCGGTCGGCGACCGCGGCCCCTCCTCCCTGGACCACGCGATCCAGGACGGAGAGACCCGGTGGGGCGTCACGGTCCTGGAGGCCAACGCGGAGATGGACGCCGGCGACGTCTGGGCGAGCGCCGACTGCCCGGTGCCGCCCGTCGGCAAGAGCGACCTCTACCGCGGCGAGATCGCCGACGCGGCCCTGGAGGCCGTCCTCCTCGCGGTGGAACGCTTCGCCTCCGGCACTTACGTCCCACGGCCGCAGACCGGCGGCCGGGCCCGGCCCCTCCTGCGCCAGGAGGACCGCCGGATCGACTGGGAGGCGGACGGCACCGAGCGGGTCCTGCGCACGCTGCGCGCCGCCGACTCCCAGCCCGGCGTACGCGACGACCTGCTCGGCGGTGAGTGGTTCCTGCACGGAGGGCGTCGGGAGGGCCACCTGCGCGGCCGCCCCGGCGAGCTGCTGGCCACCCGCGCCGGCGCGGTCTGCCGGGCCACCGCGGACGGCGCCGTCTGGATCCCCGAGCTGCGCGCCCGCCGCCGGCCCGGCCGGCCGGCCGAGCCCAAACTGCCCGCGACCGTGGCCCTCGCGGACCGTCTGCCCCCGCTTCCGGAGGTGCCCGCACCCCCGCACGCCGGCCCCCACCGCCGCACCTGGTCCGACATCGGCTACCACGAGGAGGGCCGGGCCGGTTTCCTGACCTTCTCCTTCCCCGGCGGCGCGATGAGCACCGCGCACTGCCGCCGCCTGCTGGACGCGTACCGGAGCGCCTGTACCCGCCCCACCTCCGTGCTGGTCCTGGGCGGCGGACGCGACTTCTTCTCCAACGGCATCCACCTGGGCGTCATCGAGGCCGCCGCCGACCCGGCCGAGGAGTCCTGGGCCAACATCAACGCCATGGACGACCTCGTCGAGGCGGTCCTGACCACCACCGACCGCCTCGTGGTCAGCGCGCTGGGCGGCAACGCCGCCGCCGGAGGGGCCGTCCTCGCCCTCGCGGCCGACGAGGTCTGGTGCCGCTCGGGCGTCGTCCTGAACCCGCACTACCGCCTGATGGGCCTGTACGGCTCCGAGTACTGGACGTACACCCTGCCCCGCCGCGTCGGCCCCGGCGTCGCGGAGCGCCTCATGGCCGAGGCCCAGCCGCTGAGCGCCGCCGCCGCGCACGGCCTGGGCCTGGTCGACCGTACGGTGCCCTGCGCGCCCGCGGAGTTCACCGGCGAGACGGAACGCCTCGCGGCCCGCCTCGCCGCCCTGCCCGGCACCACGGCCCGCATCGCGGCCAAGAAGGCCGTCCGCGAGCGCGACGAGGCGCACCGGCCGCTGGCCGCCCACCGCGAGGCCGAGCTGGCCCACATGCACCGCACCTTCTTCGACCCGCAGGCCCCGTACCACGCCCTGCGCCGCGCCTTCGTGCGCAAGGAACGCGCGGCAGTCCCCCCGCCCGTCACTGGACTGGCCGTACCAGACGCGGCGCCCGGTCCCGCCTGCTGTTAGCAAGAAGGGTGAGGACGAGACAGGCCGCCTCTCCGCACCCCCTTCCCGACCCCCTCCCCGAGGAGGCATCCATGGCCGCAGTGACGAAGGACCCGGTCGAAGACCCCCCGATCCACATCCTCTGGATCAACGCGGGACTGAGCTGCGACGGCGACTCCGTGTCCTTGACGGCCGCGATGCAGCCGAGCATCGAGGAGATCGTGTCCGGCGTGCTGCCCGGTCTGCCCAAGATCGCAGTGCACTGGCCGCTGATCGACTTCGAATGCGGACCGGTCGGCGGCGCCGACACGTTCATCGAGTGGTTCTTCAAGGGCGAGCGGGGCGAGATCGACCCCTTCGTCCTGGTCGTCGAGGGGTCCATCCCCAACGAGAAGATCAAGCCCGAGGGCTACTGGTGCGGCTTCGGCGACGATCCGGAGACCGGACAGCCCATCACCACCAGCGAGTGGATCGACCGGCTGGCCCCCAAGGCCCTCGCGGTCGTGGCCATCGGCACCTGCGCCACGTACGGCGGCATCCACGCCATGGAGGGCAACCCGACGGGCGCCATGGGCGTGCCCGACTACCTCGGCTGGGACTGGACCTCCAAGGCCGGCATCCCGATCGTCTGCGTACCGGGCTGCCCGATCCAGCCGGACAACTTCTCGGAGACCCTGACCTACCTGCTCTACCAGGCGGCGGGCTCGGCCCCGATGATCCCCCTCGACGACAAGCTGCGCCCGACGTGGCTCTTCGGGGCCACCGTCCACGAGGGCTGCGACCGCGCCGGCTACTACGAGCAGGGCCAGTTCGCCCACACCTACGACTCCCCGCAGTGCCTGGTCAAGCTCGGCTGCTGGGGCCCCGTCGTCAAGTGCAACGTCCCCAAGCGCGGCTGGATGAACGGCATCGGCGGCTGCCCGAACGTCGGCGGCATCTGCATCGCCTGCACGATGCCCGGCTTCCCCGACAAGTTCATGCCGTTCATGGACGAACCCCCCGGCGCCAAGGTCTCCACGAAGGCCAGCGGCGCGTACGGCGCACTGGTCCGCAAGCTGCGGTCGGTCACCGCCCACACCGTGGACGAGGAACCGAAGTGGCGGCACGGCGGCCGCAGCCTGACCACGGGCTACCGCCCGCCCTGGTGACGTCCCGCTCCTCCCCAGCCCCGCACGCGCAGCAACTCCCGCTCCCCGCACCGAAGAAGGGTCACGGCAGACACGATGGCAGCGAACACGAAGGCGGCCGGCGACGGCAGCGGCCTGGTGGAGATGGCCTGGGATCCGATCACCCGGATCGTGGGCAGCCTCGGCATCCACACGAAGATCGACTTCAAGCAGAAGCGCGTCGCGGAGTGCTACAGCACCTCGTCGGTCTTCCGCGGCTACAGCGTCTTCATGCGGGGCAAGGACCCGCGCGACGCGCACTTCATCACCAGCCGCATCTGCGGGATCTGCGGTGACAACCACGCCACCTGTTCCGTGTACGCGCAGAACATGGCCTACGGGGTGAAGCCGCCGCACCTCGCCGAGTGGATCATCAACCTCGGCGAGTCGGCGGAGTACATGTTCGACCACAACATCTTCCAGGAGAACCTGGTCGGGGTCGACTACTGCGAGAAGATGGTCCGCGAGACCAACCCCGGTGTCCTGGAGCTCGCCGAGCGCACGCCGTCCCCGCACGCGGGGGAGCACGGCTACAGGACCATCGCCGACATCATGCGCTCCCTCAACCCCATCGAGGGCGAGTTCTACCGCGAGGCGCTCCAGGTCAGCCGCTACACGCGCGAGATGTTCTGCCTGATGGAGGGACGCCACGTGCACCCCTCCACCCTCTACCCGGGCGGCGTCGGCACCATCGCCTCCGTCCAGCTCTTCACGGACTACATGAGCCGCCTCATGCGGTACTGCGAGTTCATGAAGAAGGTCGTCCCCCTCCACGACGACCTCTTCGACTTCTTCTACGAGGCGCTGCCCGGCTACGAGGAGGTCGGCCGCCGGCGCGTCCTGCTCGGCTGCTGGGGCGCCCTCAACGACCCCGAGTACTGCGACTTCACGTACGCCAACATGACCGACTGGGGACGGAAGATGTTCGTCACCCCGGGCGTGATCGTCGACGGCAAACTGGTCACCAACGACCTCACCGAGATCAACCTCGGCATCCGCATCCTGCTCGGCAGCTCGTACTACGAGGACTGGCAGGGCCAGGAGCAGTTCGTCACCCACGACCCGCTCGGCAACCCCGTCGACCCCCGCCACCCGTGGAACCAGCACACCATCCCGGCCCCGCAGAAGCGGAACTTCGACGACAAGTACAGCTGGGTGATGTCCCCCCGCTGGTTCGACGGCAAGGACCACCTCGCGCTCGACACCGGCGGCGGCCCCATCGCCCGCCTGTGGTCCACCGCCCTGTCCGGACTCGTCCACACCGACTACGTCCAGGCCACCGGCAACAGCGTCGTCATCACGCTGCCGCGCACCATGACCAAGCCCGAGACCCGCTTCGAGTGGAAGATCCCGAAGTGGAGCAACGCGCTGGAGCGCAACCGCGCCCGCACCTACTTCCAGGCGTACGCGGCCGCCATCGCCCTGCACTGCGCCGAGAAGGGCCTCGCCGAGGTCCGCGCCGGACGCACGCAGACCTGGGAGAAGTTCGAGGTGCCGGACGAGGGTCTGGGCGTCGGCTTCACCGAGGCCGTACGCGGCGTCCTGTCGCACCACATGGTGATCCGCGACGGGAAGATCGCCAACTACCACCCGTACCCGCCGACCCCGTGGAACGCGAGCACCCGCGACACCTTCGGCACGCCGGGCCCGTACGAGGACGCGGTCCAGAACACCCCGATCTTCGAGGAGAACACCCCGGAGAACTTCAAGGGCATCGACATCATGCGCGCGGTGCGCAGCTTCGACCCCTGCCTGCCCTGCGGCGTCCACATGTACGTCGGCGGCGGCAAGACCGTGAAGACCATGCACGTGCCCACCGGCCTGAGCGGACTGGGCGGATGAGCGCGGTGCTCGACGCGGCCCAGGCGGGGCGCAGGGTCGAGGAAGTGCTCGACGGGATCGCCGCCACCGGCGACCGGGCGGCCTGCGCGGCCGCCGAGGAACTGGTGCGGGTCCTCATGGACTTCTACGGCGCCGGGCTCGCCCGGATCGTCGAGGGCCTGGGGAAGGGCCCGCTCGACGCGGTGCTCGACGACGAACTCGTGGCGAGCCTGCTCTCCCTGCACGGCCTGCACCCCGAGGACGCGCCCACCCGGATCGCCCGCGCCCTGGACCGTGTGGCCGACCCGGTGGAGCTGGTCGGCTTCGACGAGAGCACCGGCGTCCTGCGGCTGCGCCCCCGGGCCGCCTCCGGCGGCTGCGGCTGCGGCAGCGGCGGCCAGGACGCCGCCCTGCGGACCCTGGAGGACACCCTCGCCTGCTTCGCGCCCGAAGTGACGAGCGTGGAGATGGAACCCGCCGCGGCCCCGCCGCCCGCCCTCCTCCAGATCGGCACCCGGCCCCCCAGCCCGGCGCGGGTCCCGTGACCGGGCCCGGAACCCGTACGAACGGCCCGCGCGGGCTCCGCAGGTTCGCGGGCCCGCGCCCGCCCCGGCCCGAGACCTGCGAACTGTGCGGGGTGATCGTGCCCGGGGAGTCGCACCGCCACCTGGTGGAGACCGAGAAGCGGACGCTGCTCTGCGCCTGCACCCCCTGCGCCCTGCTGTTCGACCGGCCGGGCGCGGCCACCGGACGGCTGCGGGCCGTCCCCGTCCGCTACCTCACCGACCCGGGCCACCGGCTCGACGACGGCGCGTGGGAACTCCTCCAGATCCCGGTCGGGGTCGCGTTCTTCTTCCGCAACGCCGCCCTCGACCGGCTCGTCGCCCTCTACCCGAGCCCCGCCGGAGCCACCGAGAGCGAACTCGCCCCGGAGACCTGGCAGACCGTACTGGGCACGGGCCGGCTCGCCGAACTGCTCGAACCGGACGTGGAGGCGCTGCTGCTGCGCCGCTCGGAGGGCCGCACCGAGTGCTACCTGGTGCCCATCGACATCTGCTACGAGCTGGTGGGGCGGATGCGGCTGCTGTGGCAGGGCTTCGACGGCGGACCGGAGGCCCGGGCCGCGCTGCGCGCGTTCTTCGCGCAGGTGGAGAGCCGGGCCAGGGTCCTGGCGCAGGAGGGGGTCCGATGACCGCGATTCCGGCGAGGCCCGCCGAGGCGGGGACGACGGCGACGGCGACGTCGGGCACGGCGGAGCTCGGCTTCACCTGCACCGGGGTGCGGGCCGACCCCTACGCCGCCGGCCCCACCCTCGTCTTCCGGCTGCGCATCACCGCCGCCGGGGGAGCCCGGGTGCACGCCCTCGCCCTGCGCTGCCAGATCCGCATCGAACCGGCCCGGCGCGGCTACGGCCCCGCCGAGGCGGAGGGGCTGGCGGACCTGTTCGGGGAGCGCTCCCGGTGGGGGACCTCGCTCAAGCCCGTGCAGTTCGCCCAGGTGCAGGCCATGGTCCCGAGCTTCACCGGGGAGACCGAGACCGACCTGGTCGTGCCGTGCACCTACGACATGGACATCGCCGCGACCCGCTACTTCGAAGCCCTGGCGGACGGGGAGGTCCCGCTGCTGATGCTGTTCTCCGGCACCGCCTTCACCGGTGCCGGCGGCTTCCGGGTCGAGCCGGTGCCCTGGGACCGCGAAGCCGCGTACCGGATGCCCGTGGCCGTGTGGCGCGAGATGGTCGAGCAGCACTTCCCCGGCTGCGGCTGGCTCCGGCTGCCCCGCGACACCATGGACGCGCTGCTCGCCTTCCGCTCCCGCAACGCGCTCGCCTCGTGGGAGGCGACCGTACGGGCCCTGCTGGACGCGGCCGCCCCGCCGCCGCAGCCGCCCCCGCCGGGGGCGCCCCGGCCGGGTGCGGTCCTGCCCCGCCGAGCCGGGAGGTCCGCCCCGTGACCGGTTCCCCGACCACGACCGCCACCGCCGACGGCTCCCGCTTCGCCGCCGCCCGGCAGGTGGCCGACGCCGTCCTCCTCGAGGGGTACGTGCTCTACCCGTACCGGGCCTCGGCGGCCAAGAACCGGCTGCGGTGGCAGTTCGGCGTGCTCGTCCCCCCGGCGTGGGGCCGCGCGCACGAAGAGCACGCCTTCCAGCAGACCGAGCTCCTGATGGAGCCGCGGGGTGCGGCGACGCTCGCCCTGGAGCTGCGGTTCCTGCGGGCGCAGCGGCGTACGGTCCAACAGGCCCTGGAGGGCGGCCACTTCGCGGAGGCGGCCGAGCTGCACCTGGACGACCGCGTACTCGTCCCTTGGGACGAGGGTGTGGAGGAGCGGGTCGAACTGTCCGTCCCCGTCGCCGAACTGGCGGCCGGGGAGGTGACCGTCCCCTTCCACCGCCCCGCCCGCGACGAGACCGAGACCGTCCGGGACGCCGACGGGCGGACGGTGGGCCGCCTGGTGCGACGTACCGAGGAGGCCAACGGACGCGTCCGGCTCCAGGCCACCGAACTCGACGGCGCGTACCGGGTGTTCAGGCTCCGCGCGGTGGTGGAGAACACCAGCCCGTGGGCCCCGGCGCCCGGATCGGGGAACGGCTGCGCCGACCGGGAGGCCGCGCTGCCGTATTCGCTCGTCGCCGCCCACCTCCTGCTGGGCCTCGACTCCGGATCCTTCCTGTCCATGACCGACCCGCCCGAGTGGGCCCGGGAGGCGGCCGCGGCGTGCGTCAACCGCCATACCTGGCCGGTCCTCGCGGGCGAACCCGGCCGCGCCGACGTGGTCCTGTCCTCCCCGATCATCCTGGAGGACCACGCGGCCATCGCCCCCGAGAGCGCGGGCGCGATGTACGACTCCACCGAGATCGACGAGATCCTGGCCCTGCGCACGGCGGCCCTGACCGACCGGGAGAAGCGCGAGGCACGCGGTACGGACGCCCGGGCGGCCGCCGTGATCGACCTCGCCGACTCCATGCCCCCCGAGGTACTGGACCGCCTGCACGGCGCGGTGCGCGCCCTGCGGGAGATCACCGGCCCGGACCAGCCGCCCCTGCTGACGGAACTTCCCTCCGAGGACACGGTGTTCAGCCCGGACACCCCCTGGTGGGACCCGGCCCGGGCCCGGACCGCGGCCCCGGCCCACGACCGGATCACGATCGCCGGCGCCTCGGTCGGCCCCGGCAGCCGGGTCCTGCTCCGCCCCGGACTGCGGCGCACCGACGCCCAGGACCTCTTCCTCCAGGGCCGTGCCGCGCTGGTCGAGGCGGTCCTCCACGACGTCGACGGCGGGGTCCACCTCGCCGTCACCGTCGAGGAGGACCCGGGCGCGGACATCCGCCGGGAGCAGGGCAGGTTCCTCTACTTCCAGCCCGACGAGGTCACCCCCCTGGAGGAAGCGTGAGCGACAGGGTCCTGATCGCGGGCATCGGCAACGTCTTCCTCGGCGACGACGGGTTCGGCGTCGAGACCGTACGGGCGCTGGCCGCGCACCCACTGCCCGACGGGGTCGAGGCGGTGGACTTCGGCGTACGCGGGGTCCACCTCGCCTACCAGCTCCTCGACGGCTACGACACGCTCCTGCTCGTCGACGCCACCGCACGCGGCGGCGAACCGGGCACGCTCTACCTCATCGAGGCCGACGGCGGCGAGGACCCGGACGGCGCCGGCCCCGCGGGCACGGCACCCGGCCCGCCCCTCCTCGACGGCCACCACATGTCCCCCGACGCCGTCCTCGCGTTGCTCGGCACCCTGTGCGCCGGCACCGGAGCCACCCCGCCCCGGCGCACGCTGGTCCTCGGCTGCGAACCGGCCCGCCTCGACGAGGGCATCGGGCTCAGCGCGGCCGTGACCGCCGCCGTGCCGGAAGCCGTACGCATGGTCCTGGACGTGATCCGCACCCCGGCCCCCACGAAACCGGCGGCCTCCGCCGCGAACTGAGGAGAACCCCATGAAGAACGCCCTCATCGGCGGGGCCGCGGCCGCCGCCCTCGCCGCTGTCCTGGTCGTGGTCCTCCCCGACCTCAGGCGCTACCTGCGCATCCGCAGGATGTGACGCCGCTGCCCCTGCCGCGCCCGAATGGCGTACGGGGCGCGCCGCGCACCGGCGTGCCCGACCCTGACGACCCCGTCCCGCCGGTGTAATGAGCCCCGGCAGGACGGAGTCCCATGCACGAGATGTCCATCGCCATGGCCGTAGTGGGCCAGGTGGAAGAGGCGGCCCGGGCGGGCGGCGCGCGCGCCGTCACCTCCGTACGGCTGCGGGTCGGCGAGCTGGCGGGCGTGGTGCCCGACGCGCTGGCCTTCTGTTTCGAACTGGCCTGTGCCGGAACGGCCCTCGACGGCGCGACGCTCGTCACCGAGTCCGTGCCGGCCCGCGCCCGCTGCGCCTCCTGCCCCGGCACCTGGGCCGTGGGGATGCCCCCCGAACTGTGCTGCCCCGGATGCGGCAGGGCCACCGCCGTGGAACTGCTGTCGGGCCGTGAGCTGGAGATCCTCAGCGTGCGCTGGGAGGACGGCCCCGCCGGTGCCCGTACCCGCGAACCGATTCCCGAGGAGGCCTGAACCATGTGCCGAGTGGTCGATCTGCGGCAGGCGGTACTCGCCAAGAACGACATGGCGGCCCAGGTCCTGCGCGCCGAACTCACCGCCCGCGGAACAACGGTGGTCAACCTGCTCTCCAGCCCCGGCAGCGGGAAGACGGAGCTGCTGGAGCGCGAACTGCTCCTCGCCCGTGAGCGGGGCGTCGCGGTGGCCGCGCTGACGGCCGACCTGGCCACCGAGAACGACGCGCAGCGGCTGTCGCGTTCGGGAGCCCCGGTCAAGCAGGTGCTCACCGACGGGCTGTGCCATCTGGAGGCCGGGATGCTCGGCCGGCACCTGGACGGCTGGCTGCCCGAGGACACCCGGCTGCTCTTCGTGGAGAACGTGGGCAACCTGGTCTGCCCGGCCTCCTACGACCTGGGGGAGTCGCTGCGCGTGGTCCTGGCGTCGGTGACGGAGGGCGAGGACAAGCCGCTGAAGTACCCGACCGCCTTCGGACTGGCCCAGCTGGTGGTGGTCACCAAGACCGACATCGCGCGGGCCGTCGACTTCGACGAGGCCGCCTTCCGCGCCCACGTCGAGCAGGTCAACCCCGGTGTGGAGGTGGTCCTCACCTCGGCCCGCGCGGGCGAGGGCATCGGCCTGCTGCTCGACCGGGCGCTGGCGGCGGGGGAGGGCGCCGGAACGCACACCCCGGTCATGGCGGGCCTGCAGCAGCCGCACGGCCACGGCCACGGCCACGGCCACGACCACGATCATGGCGACGGTCATGTGCACGTCCACGGGGACGGCCACGGCCACGATGACGACCACCCCCACGTGCGTTCCGCCGCGCAGACCCGCTGATGGAGGCCGTGCAGCGCCGCCGGGTCATCGTCCGCGGCGTGGTCCAGGGCGTCGGTTTCCGGCCCTACGTCTACACCCGCGCGACCGGACTCGGCCTCGCCGGGCACGTCACCAACACCCCCGAGGGCGTGGTCGCGGAGGTCGAGGGTGCCCCGGACGACGTCCACCGCTTCTGCGAGCGGCTCGCCGCCGACGCGCCCCCGCTGGCCGTCGTGGACGCCGTCGACCACTGCGAGCTCCCGGTATCGGGCGGCGCCGGATTCACCATCATCGCCTCCCGGACCGGCGGCCCCGCCCGCACCCTGGTCTCCCCGGACGCGGCCACCTGCGCCGACTGCCTCGGCGAACTGGCCGACCCGGCCGACCGCCGCCACCGGCACCCCTTCATCACCTGCACCCACTGCGGGCCGCGGTTCACCATCGTCACCGGGCTGCCCTACGACCGCGCCCACACCACCATGGCCCCCTTCCCGATGTGTGCCGACTGCGCCCGCGAGTACGGCGACCCCGCCGACCGACGCTTCCACGCCCAGCCGGTCGCCTGCCCGGCCTGCGGCCCCCGGCTGAGGCTGCTCACCGGACAGCCGCCCCGCGAGACCCCGGGCGTCGACCCGGTCGCCGAGGCCCGCCGGCTCCTGGCGGCCGGGGCGGTCCTCGCCGTGAAGGGACTGGGCGGCTACCACCTGGCCTGCGACGCCACCCAGCCGGGAGCCGTGGCCGCACTGCGCCGCCGCAAGAACCGCGGGGACAAGCCCTTCGCCCTGATGGCCCGGGACCTCGCCGACGCCGAACGGCTCGCGCACGTCGGCCCCGAGGAGCGGGAGCTGCTGACGGGAGGCGTACGGCCCATCGTGCTGCTGCGCCGCCGCGACGGCGGCACGGCGGCCCAGGACGCCCCGGGTTCCCTGGCGGACGGGGTGGCCCCGCGCTGTCCCGACCTCGGCGTGATGCTCCCGTACACCCCGGTCCACCACCTGCTGCTGGGCCTGCCCGGCGACCCCCCGGGTCCCCGGCTGCTCGTCATGACCAGCGGGAACCTCGCCGGAGAGCCCATCGTCACCGACGACGACGAGGCCCTGCAGCGACTCGCCGGCCTCGCCGACGCCTGGCTCACGCACGACCGCCCCATCCACGTGCCCTGCGACGACTCCGTCGTGCGGGTCTGCGACGGCGAGACGCTGACCCTGCGGCGCTCGCGCGGGTACGCCCCGCTCCCGCTGCCCCTGCCGCTGCCGGTCCCGCCGACCCTCGCCGTGGGCGGGGACCTGAAGAACGCCTTCTGCCTCGGGGCGGGCCGCCAGGCCTGGCTGTCCGCCCACGTCGGGGACATGGACGACCTCGCCACCCGGTACGCCTTCGAACGCGCCGAGCGCCAGCTGGAGTCCATCACCGGCGTCGCCCCCCTGCGCCTGGCCGCCGACCGGCACCCCGGCTACCGCTCCACCCGCTGGGCGACGCACGCCGCGGCCGGCCGGCCGCTCGTGCGCGTCCAGCACCACCACGCGCACATCGCCTCCGCCATGGCGGAGCACGGCCTGGACGGCAGCAGTCCGGTCATCGGCGTCGCCTTCGACGGCACCGGCTACGGCGACGACGGGGCCGTGTGGGGCGGCGAGATCCTCCTCGCCGACTACACCGGGTACACCCGCTTCGCCCACCTCGGGTACGTGCCGCTCCCGGGCGGGGACGCGGCCGTGCGGCGTCCGTACCGCATGGCGCTGGCCCATCTGCGGGCCGCGGGCATCGGCTGGAGCCCGGACCTGCCCTGCACCGCCGCCTGCCCGCCGGACGAACTCCCGGTGCTGGAAAGGCAGCTGGAGCGGGGCCTGAACTGTGTCCCCACCTCCAGCATGGGCCGGCTCTTCGACGCCGTCTCCTCCCTGGCCGGCGTCTGCCACCGGGCGGGGTACGAGGCGCAGGCCGCGATCGAGCTGGAGGGCGCGGCCCTCGCCGCGGGCCCGGCCGGCCCCGGCTACTCCTTCGCACTGCGCCTCCCGCCCGGCCCGGCCGACGGTGGTCCGGTCACCGCCGATCCCGCGCCCGTACTGGCCGCCGTGGTGGCCGACGTACGCGCGGGCACGCCCCCCGGGCTGATCGCCGCCCGCTTCCACACCGCGGTCGGCGCCCTCGTCGGCACGCTCTGCACCCTCGCGCGCGAACGGCACGGACTGGAGACCGTCGCACTGACCGGCGGGGTCTTCGCCAACACCCTGCTCTCGTCCGCGTGTGCCCGCACCCTGCGCGCGAGCGGTTTCACCGTCCTGCGCCACGGCCGGGTCCCCCCGAACGACGGCGGTCTGTCCCTCGGCCAGCTCGTGGTGGCGGCCGCCGCCGACACCGCGCACCACCCACAGCAAGGAGAAGCCCATGTGCCTGGCGGTACCCGGCAGAGTGCTTGACATCGGGGAGAGGGACGGCACCCGCATGGCTACCGTCGACTTCGGCGGCGTGCAGAAGGAGGTGTGCCTGGAGTACCTCCCGGACCTCCGGGTGGGTGAGTATGCCATCGTCCACGTGGGCTTCGCCCTCCAGCGCCTCGACGAGGAGTCGGCGCGCCACACCCTCGAACTCTTCGCCGAACTCGGCATGCTCCAGGAGGAGTTCGGCGACCCGTGGGAACAGGCCGCCGAAGCGGGCGGCGAGCCCTGGCCCTTCGCCGACGGACCGGCCGTCGCCGCGCCGCAGGAGGAGGTCACGCCGTGAAGTACATCGACGAGTTCCAGGACCCGGAGCTGGCCCGGCGGCTGCTCGACGACATCCACGCCACCGTGACCCGCCCCTGGGCGCTGATGGAGGTCTGCGGCGGCCAGACCCACACCATCATCCGGCACGGCATCGACCAGCTCCTCCCGGACCAGGTGGAGCTGATCCACGGTCCGGGCTGTCCGGTGTGCGTGACCCCGCTGGAGGTCATCGACAAGGCGCTGGAGATCGCCTCCCGCTCCGACGTGATCTTCTGCTCCTTCGGGGACATGCTCCGGGTGCCGGGGACCGGCCGAGACCTGTTCCGGGTGCGGAGCGAGGGCGGCGACGTACGCGTCGTCTACTCGCCGCTCGACGCCCTGCGGGTCGCCCGGGAGAACCCGGACCGGCAGGTGGTGTTCTTCGGCATCGGATTCGAGACCACCGCACCGCCCAACGCCATGACGGTCCACCAGGCGAAGAAGCTGGGCATCCGCAACTTCAGCCTGCTGGTGTCCCACGTCCGGGTGCCCCCGGCGATCGAGGCGATCATGCAGTCGCCCAGCTGCCGGGTCCAGGGCTTCCTCGCCGCCGGACACGTGTGCAGCGTGATGGGCGTCGGCGAGTACCCGGCGCTGGCCGCGCGCCACCGGGTGCCGATCGTGGTGACCGGCTTCGAACCGCTGGACATCCTGGAGGGCGTACGACGGGCGGTGCGGCAGCTCGAGCGCGGCGAGCACACCGTCGACAACGCGTACGCGCGGGCCGTCCGCCCGGAGGGCAACCCGGCGGCCCTCGCCATGCTGGAGGACGTCTTCGAGGTCACCGACCGCGCCTGGCGCGGCATCGGCGTCATCCCCGACAGCGGCTGGCGGCTGTCCGCCCGCTACCGGGAGTTCGACGCCGAGCACCGTTTCTCGGTGACCGGGATCAACACCCGCGAGCCGGCGGCGTGCCGCAGCGGCGAGGTGCTCCAGGGGCTGCTCAAGCCACACGAGTGCGAGGCCTTCGGCACGCTGTGCACCCCGCGCAGCCCGCTCGGCGCCACCATGGTCTCCAGTGAGGGAGCCTGCGCCGCGTACTACCTCTACCGGCGGCTGGAACTGAGGACCGTGCCCGCCGCCCCGACCGCTCCGCTGGAGGCGAGCCCCGTTGTCTGACACCGCACTCGACATCACGGCCTGGACCTGCCCGGCCCCGCTGCGCGACCACCCCCGCGTGGTGATGGGCCACGGCGGCGGGGGAGCGCTCTCCGCCGAGCTGGTCCAGCACCTCTTCGCCCCCGCCTTCGGCGGCGAGGCGCTGGCGCAGCTCGGGGACTCCGCGGCGCTCACCCTCGGCGGAGTCCGACTGGCCTTCTCCACCGACTCGTACGTGGTGCGGCCGCTCTTCTTCCCCGGCGGCACCATCGGCGACCTCGCGGTCAACGGCACGGTCAACGACCTGGCCATGAGCGGCGCCCGGGCGGCCTACCTCTCCTGCGGGTTCATCCTGGAGGAGGGCGTCGAGATGTCCGCGGTCGCGCGCGTGGCCGAGGCCCTGGGCGCCGCCGCGCGGGCCGCGGGCGTGGAGGTGGTCACCGGCGACACCAAGGTGGTCGAAGTGGGCCACGGGGACGGCGTGTACATCAACACCGCGGGCATCGGGATCATCCCCGACGGGGTGGACCTGCGCCCGCAGCGCGTGGTGCCCGGCGACGTCGTCATCGTCAGCGGCGAGATCGGCCTCCACGGGGTGGCGATCATGAGCGTCCGCGAGGGGCTGGAATTCGGCGTGGACATCGAGAGCGACTGCGCGGCCCTGGGCGGCCTCGTGCAGAGCATGCTCGCCGTCACCCCTGACCTGCACGTCCTGCGCGACCCCACCCGCGGGGGCCTGGCGGCCTCGCTCAACGAGATCGCGGCCGCATCGGGCACCGGCGTCGTGATCAACGAGAGCCGTGTCCCGGTCCCGCCGGCCGTCGCGAACGCCTGCTCGATCCTCGGCCTCGACCCGCTCTACGTGGCCAACGAGGGCAAGCTGGTCGCCTTCGTCCCCCGCGAGCACGCCGACGCCGTCCTCGACGCCATGCGCGCCCACCCGCTGGGCCGGAACGCCACGGTGATCGGCGAGGCCGTCGACGCGCACCCCGGCATGGTCGTCTCCCGGACCGCCCTCGGCGGCACCCGCGTGGTCGACCTCCCGCTCGGAGAGCAGCTGCCGCGCATCTGCTGACGCCGGCCGCGGCCCTCGGCGTACGAAGAAAGCCCCTGGTGGAACCGGTTCTCGAGGGAGAACCCCGGCTCCGCCAGGGGCTTCTCGCGTGCCGCCGCACGAGCGGCGCCGAGCACATGAGAGCAACCGCTCCGGAGCGGTTGCTCTCACCCGGTCTGCCTTCCGTGCGCGGCGGCCGGCCGGAAGACTCGTCACCGGGAACAAGGCGGGCCTGCCTCCCCCGTACACCGACCGAGTGATCCCCCTCGACCTCAGAAACGAGGCCTGCCGTGTTCTTCGTCTTCTTCGGCCTGATCTGGGACTGACCGGGGTCGTGCACCTCGTCATGACCCTCGTGTTCCTGTCGGCGCCACCGGACCGACCCGTCCGGCGCGTCGACCGCCACCTCGTCACCGATGTCATCTGGGCCACCGCGGTTCCCGCCGACCGGCTGGAGCACGTGTACGCCGGCTGCGCCGAAGCGCGCCTGGACATCGCGCTGTTCCTCCTGGCCGCGGGCGCGGAGGAAGCCGCTTCGGCCGGCGAGCGGATCGTCCGCAGAGCCCTCGCCGTGGCGCCGGCCCTGGCCGGCTGGCGAATCGACCCGGTCCCCTTCGAGGGAACCCACCAGGAAGGAGAGAATCCTGTTACAGACGGCCATCCGTGGTGAGGACGGCGCGGCACCGATCACGAACGTGCCCGCGCTGGCCTTCCGCTCGCTGCAAGTGCTCCGGACCCCGCACCTGATCCGTGGGGCCGATCCAGGCCTGTTCCACCTGGCGCTCCCGCTGCACGGCAGGCCCCTGCTGACCCGTGCGGGCCGGGAGAGCGTGCTCGAGCCCGGGGAGATGGTGCTCTACGACGGCTCCCGGCCGTTCCGTTCGGTGGTGACGGCGCACCCGGATCCCGCCGAGCTCATCCAGGTCCGGTTCCCGGGGGCGCTGCTGCCCGTGCCTGCCGCGCGCATGGAACGCCTCGCGGGCGAGCGGCTGTCCGGCCGTGAGGGGATCGGCCCGCTGCTGACGGACTTCCTCGTCCGCCTGGTCAGGGACGCCCGGCACTACCGGCCGGCCGACACCGCCCGGCTGGGCGGCGTCCTCCTCGACCTGTTGACGGCCCTGCTCGCCCACGAGCCGGACGCCGGGGACGGCGCGGCGCCCGCGTCGTACCGGCGTGCGCTGATGCTCCGCGTGCAGGGCTTCGTGGAGCGGCACCTCGGGGACGCCCGCCTCTCGCCCCGGGCGGTGGCGGCGGCCCACCAGATCTCCGTCAGCTACCTCTACAAGCTCTTCCAGGAGGAGGGGCTGACCGTCGCGGGCTGGATCAGGGAACGGCGTCTGGAGAGCTGCCGCCGCGACCTGTCCGACCCGCGCCTGGACTCCCACCCCGTCCACGTGATCGCCGCGCGCTGGGGCTTCCTCAGCAACGCCCACTTCAGCCGGGCCTTCCGCACCGCGTACGGGATGTCGCCGACGGAGTACCGGCAGACGGCCGCGCTCCCGAGCGGCGTACAAGAACCGTCAACAAGCGTGCTCGTGCGGTCAACGACACCCTGACGTCGTTCCGACATGCTCATGACATATCGCCGCAGGCACCACGACGGAGCGGTGGCCACACCACGACAGAGAAGAGACCGACATGTTCGCCAAGATCGAAGCCATGGGCGCCGCCCTGCTCGAGCGCGTCGTCCCCACCGTCACCGCGGACGCCGCCGCCGCGCCCGGCTGGTACAGCTACGGCGCCTGCTGGCAGTGCAACAACGGCCCGTGGGGCCACTTCGGCTACAACGCCCCCTGCGAGGCGTACTGGAACGGCGCCAAGTTCACGCGCGGCATCTGCGGCTGAACCCGGAACACGCACGGGTGAAACACCGCCCCGCCGCCGCAACGATCCGGTGGCGGGGCCCACCGCCGAAGGGAACGCCCATGTCCTCGTTCGAGATCGCCGTCCGGAGCCTGCTCGGCACGGTCTTCCTGGTCTCGTCCCTGAGCAAGGCGCGCGACCGGGCGGCCTACCGGGGGTTCGTACGGTCCTTGGCCCACATGCGCGTAGGACCCCCGGCCCTGGACGAGCCGGCCGCGAGGGCGGTCCTGGCCGCGGAGTTCGCTACCTGGACGCTCCTCGCGGTACCGGCCGGCCCGGCCGGCCGGCTGGGGCTGCTCCTCGCGACGCTGCTGCTCGCCGCCTTCACGTTCGGGATCGTCCGGACCCTGCGCCGACGCTCTCCCGTGGCGTGCAACTGCTTCGGGCTCTCCACCACACCCGTCGGCGCGCGGCACGCCGTACGCAACGTCCTCCTCGCGGCCGCCGCCCTCGGCTGCCTGGCGGCGCCCGCCGCGGGCGGCCCGGCAGGCGCGGGCCACGCGCTGGTGGCGGCGCTCGCGGGCCTGGTCACCGGCCTGGTGACCACCGCCCTCGACGAGATCGTCGCGCTCTTCCGGCCCCTGCCGGACACCCGCACCCCCCGAGCGCCCGTCCGCCCGTCCGCCCCATGACCGAACCCCAGGAGTCCCGATGTACGTCCTGACAGCGGCCGTCGTGCTGCTCTCGGCCCTCTGCCTGCTCAACATCCTGCTGACCGTCGGCGTCGTCAAACGCCTGCGCGAACACACCGACATCCTCGCCCCCATCCGGCAGCAGGCCGGAATCCGGCCCGGAGACGAGGTCGGGGACTTCCAGACCGTCAGCGTCGACGGCCGGCCGCTGGAGCGCGGCTCCCTGGCCGACGACACCGTCGTCGCCTTCTTCGCCCCCGACTGCCAGCCGTGCAAGGTCCTGCTCCCCGAGTTCGTCCGCTTCGCCGAAGCCGACGCGTCGGGCCGGGACCGCCGGATGGCCGTCGTGATCGGCACACCGGAGGCCTCCCAGGACCTCGTGGCCCTGCTGAACCCCGTCGCCCACGTCGTCGTCGAGGAACCCCTCGGCCCCGTCGGAACCGCCTTCCGCACCTCCGGCACACCGACCGTGCTCCGGGTCGCCGCCGCCCGCGGCCGGACCGTCGTGACCTCCGACCGGGTACTGGCCATGCCCGCCGCGACAGCGGTATGACCAGGGGCGATCGCATGCGCGCCACACCGTCCGGGCTCCTGCGGACCCTCCGGCTCGCGGCCGCGGCCCTGCTGCTGGTGGGGAGGACCGTCCCCTGGCACCTGTCGGCCTTCGCCGTGGTAACCCTCTGCCGGGGGGCGTTCCCGCTGGCCGCCGCCTGGCTCATGAAGACGCTGCTGGACGACCTCGTCCAAGGCGTCGCACCGTCCGGCCTGGTGGGACTGGCGAGCGCCCTCGCCGTCGTCGGCGTGGCCTCGGCGGTCATCCCCCAGCTGTCCCGGTACCTGCACGCCGAGCTGGACCGCAGGACCGGCGTGGTGGCCATGGACCGGCTGTTCGCCGCCGTGGACCGGTCCATCGGCATCAGCCGGTTCGAGGACCCCCGCTTCCTCGACGAACTGCGGCTGGCCCAGACGGCGAGCCGCAGCGCCCCGGTCCAGATCGTCAGCGGGGGACTGGACATCGCCGGCCAGGTGCTCCCCGTCCTCGGATTCGCGGCCTCCCTCTTCGCGCTCAGCCCGGTCATGGCCCTCGTCGTCCTGGCGGCCGCCGTCCCGGCGGTGATCGCGGAATGGCTGCTCTCGCGCCGGCGCGCCCAGCTGGTCATGGACGTGAGCCCCATGGAACGCAAGGAGTTCTTCTACAACCAGCTCCTGAGCACCGTCGAGGGAGCCAAGGAGGTACGGCTCTTCGGGCTCGGCGGGTTCTTCCGGACGTCGATGCGCCGAGAACGCCTCGCCAACAACGCGGCCCGCAAACGCATGGACCGCAGGGAACTGTCCGTGCAGTTCTGCCTGGAGGGCGTGGCCGCGGCCGTGTCCGGCGGCGGCCTGCTGTGGGCCGTGGGCGCCGCGCGCGACGGCAGCATGACGGTGGGCGGCATCGCGCTCTTCGTCGCCGCCGTCACCGCCGTGCAGGGCGCGCTCGGCGCGCTGGCCACGCAGATGGCGTCGACGGCCGAGGCGCTGCTCCTCTTCGGGCGCTACCGGGCCGTCACGGCCCTGGGATCCGACCTGCCCCTGGCCGAGCGGCCCGCACCGCTGCCCTCGATGCGCCGCGGTATCGAGTTCCGGGACGTGTGGTTCCGGTATTCCGAGCAACTGCCGTGGGTGCTGCGGGGCGTGAACGTCTTCATCCCCCACGGCCGGGCCCTCGCCCTGATCGGCCTCAACGGCGCGGGCAAGTCCACCTTCGTGAAGCTGCTGTGCCGGCTCTACGACCCCACGCGGGGCGCGGTCCTGTGGGACGGGGTCGACATCCGGGAGATCGACCCGGCCGAGCTGCGGTCGCGGATCGGCGCGGTCTTCCAGGACTCCATGCACTACGACCTCACCGCCGCGGAGAACATCGGACTGGGCGACCTGGAGGCACTGGGCGACCGCCCGCGCATCCGGGAGGTGGCCCGCCGCGCGGGCATCGACGGCGTGCTGGCCGCGCTGCCCCAGGGCTACGACACCCTGCTCTCCCGCACGTTCACGACGGCACCGGACGACTCCGACCCCTCGGTGGGCGTCCTCCTGTCCGGGGGACAGCACCAGCGGGTCGCCCTCGCCCGCGCCCTGATGCGGCACGACCGGGAACTGATGATCCTCGACGAACCCTCCTCCGGCCTCGACGCCGAGGCCGAACACGAGATCCACGCCTCGCTGCGGAGCTTCCGCGCCGGACGCACCAGCGTGCTGATCTCCCACCGGCTCGGCACGGTGCGGGAAGCCGACGTCATCGTGGTGCTCCGGAACGGACGGATCGTCGAGCAGGGCGACCACGAGGAACTGCTGGCGGCGGGCGGGGCGTACGCCGACCTGTTCCACCTGCAGGCCAAGGACTACCGGGACGGGGCCCCGCACCAGGCCCCGGCGGTCCGCGATACGGCGGTCCGCGATACGGCGGTCCCGCGGTGAGGCCCCGTCCGGTGCGCGCCGCAGCCCGCCGCGGTTCCGGGCGCGGCCCCTCGTACGATCCGGCGGCCGGGGTGATGCCGAGCCGGCAGGAGCTCGACGCGCTCGCGGTGTCCTGGCCCTCGCCCCGGACCCCCGCAGCGCACGGATCCCGGCTCGGACGGCTCGCGCGGACCCTCACCGCGCTGCCGGCCCGCCGACTGGTCCTGGTCACGGTTCGGGGCCGCAGCATGGAGCCCACCCACCACGAGCGGGACCGGGTCCTCGTGGTCCGCGGCACGAAGGCCCGCCGGGGCCGGGTCGTCGTGGTCGCCAACCCGCGGACGGAAGGGGCCCACCTGATCAAGCGGGTGCTCGCCGTGCCCGGCGACCCCGTGCCGCGGGACCTCGTCCCCGCCCTGGCCGGCGTACCGGAGCGGTACGTGCCGCCCGGCAGGCTCGTGCTCGTCGGCGACAACCCCGGACACAGCCTGGATTCGCGGCAGTTGGGCTACTTCCCGGCCTCGGCCGTCCTGGGCCGGCTCCTGCGGGACCTCTGGCGCCGTCCCTGACGGCGCATCCGCCTGCCGGCCGGCACCGGCCGGTCTACCCTGGGACCTCAGGGGGTACGGGCGTGAGGGACGCACTGCTCAGGGAACTGACCGACCGGATCCGCGACTTCGGCGACGGCGAGGCGCCGGGCGCCGTGCTCGACGAGGCGGGGGCGAGGGCCGCCGCGCAGCTGCTCGGGCTCGCGGGCCTGGAGCGGGGCGACCCCCGGGCGGTGGACACCGACATCCTGCACACCGTCGCCGCGTACCACTGGGCACGGTCCCTCGCCCACGGTGACGCCGAGCTGTCCGCCGGCCAGCAGGCGCGGGCGATGGAGGTCTTCGCGCTGCTGTTCGCGGCCGACCACCGGCGCGTACCCCGCGCCCTGTGGCCCCGGCTCACCGAGGTGACCGGCCGCGACCCGTGGCAGGATTCGGTGGACCATGCGAGCGACCTCGTCATGGATGTGGAGGAGGGCGGCGATCCTGCCGCCCTCGACGAGGCGGTGCACCTCCTCCATGGCGCGCCCGCCGGTCCCTACCGTGACACCACGCTCGGCCTCGCCCTCCGCGGGCGTGCCGCGGACCCCGCCCGCCTGGCGGCCGCCCGCCTGGCCGACGCCGACGCGGCCGTGGAGCTGCTCGCCCGCGTGGCTGCGCTCCCCGAGGAGTCGCCCGGTCGCACGGCCCGGCGCTGCGTCACCCTCGCCTCGGCCCACACCCAGCGCTTCGCGCCCTGCGCCGAGCCGGGTACCTCGCCTCGCCCTCATCGTCCGGACCCCGGCGGGCGCTCCGACGCGGGCCCACGTCACGGTGGCGGCGACGGTCCGACAACGCCGCCTCGGCCTGATCCCGTATCGTGCCGAACTCCCCCCTGCCCTGCGCACAGATCGCCGTCCGCTGACAACGATCGACGCATCGGCGTACCGGCCGGAGCCCTACGAGCCGCGGGCTCCGGTGGTGAGTTGGCTCCACAGCGCCCGCTCGGCGGGGGAGGGCGGGAGGTCGGGGACGAGGGACTCCGGGTGGCAAGGGCCGGGGAGCGAGGGGCGCTCCGGCGGGTGGGCCTCGTCCGCGGTGATCCATTCCAGGGGCGGTGTGAGGCCCCAGAGCGTGCCGAAGGCCATGAACCCCGGCTGCATCCACTCCGTGAACCTGACCAGCCAGTGTCGTTCTCGGTGCGCCATGCGATCAGGCGCCCGCGGGGGTCCGGCCCGCGGCGGCGGCGTGCTGGTGCGCCAGGTAGGCGTACTGGCTCGGCAGCCGGTCGACGAGGGTCTTCGCCTGGTGGCGCACCAGCTCGAACTCCCTGACCGCCTCGGCTTCGTCGAGCCTGCCCAGCACCGGGAGCGCCGGGACCCGCAGACCGCCGAGGCCCAACAGCATCGCGGTGTACGAGTAGGGCTCGAAGCCGTGGAAATAGGGGTAGACCGAGTCCGCGTCGGGCAGTTTGGTGCGCCACTGCTCGATGCGCTCGGCGAGGCCGTCCGGCAGCGGACGGGTCTTGGTGTCCCGCCAGTACTGGTTGTCGTCGCGGGCGGCGGCGTAGTAGTGGAGGACGAGGAACTCCCGGACACCGTCCATGACGCGCCCGACCTGCCGGTTGTACGCCTGACGCAGGCGGTCGTCGTCCTCCCGGTCGGGGAGGTGGCGCACCAGCTGTTCGATGGCGTTCTGGATGAAGAAGATGCCGGTCGACTCCAGTGGTTCGACGAACCCGCTGGAGAGCCCGATCGCCACGCAGTTCTTCACCCAGGACTGCGCGCTGCGCCCGATCCTCATCCGGATGTGGTTGACCTCCAGGTCGTCCGCCGCCGGGCCGACGAACTCCCGCAGGGTCCGCTCCGCGCCCTCCTTCGACAGGTAGTCGCCCGCGTACACGTACCCGGTGCCCAGCCGGTCGAGCAGCGGGATCGTCCAGATCCAACCGGCGTCCTGGGCGGTGGCCGTGGTGCACGGGCGCATTCCCCGCGAGGCCACGTCCACCGGTACGCGCAGGGCCACCGCGCTGTCGTTGGGCAGACTGTCCTGGTACGAGAGGAAGGGCACGCCCAGGGCCTGGTTCAGCAGCCTGCCGCGGAAGCCCGTGCAGTCGACGAACAGGTCTCCGGCGAGTTCGCCGTGGTCCTTGGTGAGCACGTTCCGGATGTGGCCGCGCTCGTCGAGGCGTACGTCGAGGACGTGGTCGACGACGTGCCGGACGCCGCGCTCGGTTCCGTACCGGGTGAGGAAGCGGGCCAGCAGGGTGGCGTCGAAATGGTAGGCGTACGGGAACTGCGTGCCCTGGCCGGCCGGCGCCGCGCGGTGCATGGGGCGGTCGCCGCCGGCCGTGACCTCCTGCTCGAAGATGGTCCCGTCGAGGTACCGGGGCGAGCTCTTCGCCTCGCACAGCGCGGCCAGCACCGACGTGTCGCGGTCGTACCGGTCACCCGGGCGCAGGTGCAGCCACCAGTCGGCCAGCGAGAAGCCCCCGACGGACCGCGGGCGTTCGAACGGGTGGTAGAAGTGGTGCCCCTTGGCCCGCCAGTCCTCGAAGCGGATGGCGAGCTTGTACGAGGCGTGGCACTCGGGCATCCACTCGTGCTCGGCCAGGCCGAGGAACTCGAAGAAGTGCCGCACGGTGCTGAACGTCGCCTCGCCCACCCCGATCGTCGAGACGTTCTCCGATTCGACGAGGGTCACATCGATCCGCTCGCCTAGGGCGGCCTTGAGGTAGGTGGCGGTCATCCACCCGGCGGTCCCGCCGCCGACGATTACCACACGGGAGATCATCTGGTCCTCACCTCGGTTTTCCGTAGTCGAAGGGGTCGTCAGCCGGCGCTGCCGGCGAGCTCCGGAGCGTGCGACGCGCCCCGGTGCCGCCGGAGCTCGGCGAAGGGCAGGACGATGCGCCGCACCAGGTGGTCGACCCCGCTGCTGCCGCCCGTGCCGGGCTCGTCGCCGACCATCCTCGACATCAGACCGAGGTGGGCGACCTTCCAGCGCCAGAATCCGTCGCCGACGTCGAGCAGCCCCTCGCCGACGCGGTACAGCCCGCCCTCGTCGTTCCCCGGGCGGCACACCTGGGCGACCGAGGCGCCGCGGCAGGCCGCGGCGGCCGCGAACGCCTCGTACAGCGCGCCGGCCCGCCGGCCGTCCCCGATCAGCCGGGTGAGCCGGGCGAACTGCTCGGACTGGGCCCCGCTCGCGGTGCCGAGGTACGGCCGGAACTCGGCGAAGTGCCGTAGGGGCAGCCGCTCCAGCACCAAGACCTGTTCGTGCAGCACCCGGAGCAGATCGCCCGCCCGCCGCAGGAGCTCCACGCCGGTCTCGATGCCCTCGGGGCCGGACTCCGGCGCGAGGGCCTTCACCACGGCGTCGAGGTCGGCGATCACCTGCTTGAGCCACAGCTCGCAGGACTGGTGCGCGACGATGAAGAAGTGCTCGGACAGTGCCACCGCCCGGTCGGCGGTGGCGGGCGTACGGGGAGTCTGCAGCGAGAGCAGGGTGTCCACCTGCAGGTAGTCCGAGTAGGTCGGATCGGTCGTGGTCAGATCGGTCATGGGTCACTCCGGGTGCAGCACGCGGTCGATGGCACGGCGCCGGCTCAGGCCGTCTCGGTGAGCACCTGGCGCAGGAGACGGACGAACGGCTCGGGCTCGCCCTGGAAGCCGGTGTGGTCGCCGGGGAACTCGAAGAGCTTGGTGCCGAGCTCCTCGGCCAGCGCGGTCGCGGACCGGTGGGAGAGTTGACCCTCGGCGGCGGCACCGCCCGCCACCACGATGCGGTCGGCCACGGCCCGCAGCGCGGCCCGGTCGGGGCGGTGGAGAGCGGTGGGGCGCAGGATGTGCAGGAAGAACCGGTCGAGGATGGCCCGGACGTCGTCCGGCGGGGTGAACGACTCCAGGTCGGTCACCTCGTGCCGGCCGCCGCCGGGCGGCCGGGAGAAGCGCTCGACGCCCGTCAGGGCGGCGTACTTCTTCAGCGCCGCGTTGCGGCCCTCGCCGGCGTAGGTCGCGTAGACCTCTTCGATCCCGGCACGCAACTCCACCCGGTCCGGCAGCAGTTCGACCAGGGGTGCCTCGTGGGCCACGAGGGTGCGGACCTGCTCGGGGTGGCCGGCGACCAGCGCGAGGCCGATGGAGGCACCGCCGCTGCTGCCGAAGACATACGCCGGCTCCCCCCCGAGCGCCTCCAACAGGCGGTGCACGTCGTCGGTCAGCAGGTCGAGCGTCACCTCCGCGTCCGGGTCCTCGACGGTGCTGCGCAGGATGCCGCGGGGGTCGTAGGTGACGACGGTGAAGTGCTCGGCGAGCAGCGGTGTGATGGTCGCGAATCCCCTGCTGCCCATCGGCGCACCGACCAGCAGGAGCAGCGGGCCCGCTCCGCTGGTCTCGTAGCAGATACGTGCGCCCGGCACGTCCAGCGTGCGTGCGGTCGGGTCGGTGGTCGTCGCCATGTCCGGCTCGTCCTCTCTCTGGTTCTCGTGGTCTGTGTCCCGCAGACGCGGGCGCAGCGGCGGGCCGGCCCGTGCTCAGGCCCAGCTCAACCGCAGCGGGAGCCGCTTCGGGCCGAAGATCCCGCGCGAGTCGTGGAACTCGACGTCCGGGCCGGCCGAGAAGCCGCTCCACCGGTCGAGCATCATCTCCAGCGCGATCCGGGCTTCCAGGCGCGCCAGCGGAGCGCCCACGCAGAAGTGGATCCCGTGCCCGAAGCTGAGGTGCGGGTTGGGCGTGCGGCGGAAGTCGAAGCGGTCCGGGTCGGCGAACCGGTGCTCGTCCCGGTTGGCCGAGGACAGCCAGGTGACGACGATCCGGCCCGCCGGCACGGTGTGCCCGCCGATCCGGACGTCCCTGCTGGTCCTCCGCGTCATGGGGGCGAGCGGCGCGCGGTGGCGCAACACCTCCTCGATCGCGGTGGGCAGCCCGCCCGGGTCCGCGCGCAGGGCCCGGGCGGCCTCGGGGTGCTCGGACAGGGACAGCACGGCGTTGCCGAGCAGCACCGTGGTGGTGATGTGGCCGGCGAGCAGCAACAGACTGACGAAGCCCACCATCTCCTCGTCCTCCAGGCGCTGGCCGTCCACCTCCGCGGCGGCGAGCGCGCTGATCAGGTCGTCCTGGGGCCGGGCGCGCCGGGAGCGGATGTGCTCCAGGCAGTAGGGGTTCATCTCGCGCATGACCGCGGCCATGGACTGCACGCGCTGCTCGTTCGGGATGAGGCCCCCGGTCTGTCCGTCCGGCGACACGAGGGCTTCCGCCCACCGCCGGAAGGTCTTCCGGTCCTCGGCCGGGATACCCAGGAGCTCGGTGATGACGATGACGGGCAGCGGGTAGGCCAGGTCCGAGACCAGTTCGATCCGCTCGGATCCCCGCATGTCGTCCAGCAGCTCGGCGGTGATCTCGGCGATACGGGGTGCCAGCCGGGCCACCACACGCGGCGTGAACGCCTTGCCCACCAAGGCGCGCAGCTTGCGGTGGTCGGGAGGGTCCTTGCGGATGAGGTTGCCCCGGGAGAAGAGGTCGACGTCCTCCTGGGAGGGGGTGAGATCGCTGAAGTCCGAGGAGAAGGTGACCGGGTCGGCCAGGATCTGTTCCGCCTCGGTGTACCGGAAGACGTGCCAGACGCCGGCCTGCTCGTCGTGGCTGACGGGCTCCTCCTTCCTCATCCGCCGAAACCAGGCCAGTACGGTCTCTGCGTCTCCGGACTGGTCGGCCAGCCCGGCCCCGCGTTCGGCTGCGGTCATCGCGGTATCCCCCTCGTTCGGTCGGCACGGTGGTCCTGGCCGGTCGCAGGCCAGGCGGAGAACTCCCGGAGGCCGTAGAGCAGCGGTGTGTCCGGCCGGACGTCCACCGCGGCCACCTCGCCGAGGACGACCGTGTGATCGCCGACGTCGAACAGCGAGGAGACGGCGCATTCGGCGACCGCGAAGGCGTCCTCGACCAGCCGCGGGAGTCCCTCCGCCCCGGTCGGGCGCCAGGTGACGTGTGCGAAGCGGTCCTCCACCGGGGAGGCGAAGACCTCCGCGGTACGGCGCGCCCGCGCGTGCAGCAGGTTCACGGCGAACAGGCCCCGGGACCTGATCGCGTCGAGGGTGCTGCCGTGTGTCTTCAAGCTCACGAGCAGGGTCGGCGGATCGAGGCTCACGCTGCTGAGCGAGGAACAGGTGACTCCGCGGGGCGACCCGTCCCGGCCGGTGCTCGTCACGACGGTCACCCCGGCGGGGAACGAGCTCATCAGCGACCGGAAACCGGCTCCGTCGACGTGGCACCGGTCGACGGCGCGCGCCGGCTCGGGGCCGGCGGCGGCGGTGGGAAGGGGTTTCACTCCGACCGTCCGGTCACGGACTCGGCGAGGGAGAGAAGCGAACTGAAGGCGGAGGGGGGCCGGTCCGCGTCCCATTCGACTCGGAACTCGTTCTCCAGACGGTCCAGGAGGATCGTCAGGGTGAGCGAATCGACGCCGAGGTCCAGCAGCGAGACGTCGCGGGGGACCGGCGTACCGTCGGGGAGCTCGTCCCAGACCTCCACCAGGAGGGACTCGAGTCGGGTGAGGACGTGTTCCAGCTCGGTGCTCGCCATGCTCACTCTCCCTGCGTCGGTCGGGCGGTCGGGGCGGCCGCTTCGGCCGCCGCCGCGCGGAGGCTGCGCCGGTCGATCTTCCCGGCGTTGTTGCGCGGCAGCTCCGGCACGGTCAGGAACTCCACCGGCCGCTTGTAGCGGGCCAGTTCTCGGATGGTGAGGTCGCGCAGTTCGCCGGCCAGCCCCGGATCCGGTCCGTCGGTCACGACGCAGGCGTACGGGAGCTCGCCCCAGTCCTCGCTCGGAACTCCGACGACGCACGCCTCGCGTACGGCCGGATGGCCGAGAAGGACCTGTTCGACCTCGGCGGGATAGACCTTCTGGCCGCCGCGGACGATGACGTCCTTGACGCGGCCGGTGAGGTGGATGTAGCCCTGCTCGTCGACCGTCCCGAGATCCCCCGTGCGCACCCAGCCGTCGCGCACGGCGTCCTCGCTCGCCGCGGGGTCCGCCCAGTAGCCGCGCATGACGGCCGGACTGCGTACCCAAAGCTCGCCGATCCGCCCGGTGGGGGAGGGGTGTTCCCGGTCGTCGCGGCTCCGGACGACCGTGCCCGCGGTGGCCCGGCCGATCGACGCGGCCCGGCCCCGGGCTTCCCCCGGTGTGTAGTCGTGGTCGGCGGGAGGCAGGGTCACCACCGGGCCGCCGGCTTCGGTCAGCCCGTACAGCTGGCGGAACCCGCATCCGAGCGCCTCGTGGGCCTCGAGGAGCAGCGACCGGGGCATCGGCGCCGCACCGTAGACAACCTCTTGGAGGCCGGTCATCCGCTCCGGCGCGAACCCCTTGGCCCTGAGCAGGAACCTGAGCATGTCCGGGACGACGAACAGGTGGGTCACCGCGTCCCGGCGGATCGTGGCGAGACACTCCTGCGGACTGAACATGCGCATCAGCGCCACCGTCGCGCCGGCAGCGAGGTAGATCAGGGGGATCACCATCGCCCCGTGGGAAAGTGGCCCGCAGTGCAGGAAGACGGTGTCCTGGTCCGTCCGGACGTCGGCCAGGTAGCCCAGGGCCACGGAGCGCAGCGAACGGTGGTCCACACAGACGCCCTTGGGCCGGCCCGTCGTCGCCGACGTCTGCAGGATGAACATCAACTCGTCGTCGGGAACCTCGCCGTCGGGCAGGTCGGGTTCGCGGGAAACGGCCTGCCGGTACTCCTCACTCTCGTACCGCAGCACGGGCAGGCCGTGGCCGAGATCCGCCGTACCGGGGAGCCCCGCCTCGCCGATGACGGCCGCGGCCTCGAACCTCCGCACCGCGGAGGCCACTTCCCCGGCCACCGCCCCGTAGTGGAGCGGAACTGCGGTGGCCCCGATCTTGCCGAGGGCGAAGTAGGTCTCCAGCACCTCCAGGCGGTTGTGCGAGACGACCACGACCCGGTGGCCGCGGCCGATACCCAGGCCGAGGAGAGCCGTGGCCAGAGCGTCGGTCCGCCGGTCCAGCTCGGCATAGGTGCATTGCCTCTCGCCGTCGCGGACCGCAATCCGCTCGCCCTGGCGCTGCCGGCCTCTCTCCAGTAGTTGAGCCATCCATGACATGGATGAACACCTCCCCCCTCTCTCGGTATTCCTGGTCCTGATCGGCAACAGGCACATTGCCGGGACAGGGGTTGCGCCAACAACCCTCACTTTGCTGGGGTACCCGATCGGGCATTCGTCTGCTAATGGACCGACTCCGCGCACGCGGGCCGACGTCGGCGATCCTCGCCGGGGCTCCGGAAAATGAGTTGCGAATAGAGGGGAGTCGTGAGCTATTCACGCTCGCGTCCACGCGGGCCCGACGGCGGGCGAAGTATAGCCAATCCTAAGGGACTTGGGTACCCTCCAAAATGAGGGTTGTTACGTCGTGGGTCCCTCGGCGATGTTTCTATTGATACGGAAGCGGTACAAGCGCGAGATGTTCTGGCGGGTCGGCTCCCCGACTCCGCCCTCATCGCTGCTTCGTTGCCGAAGAGTTGCGATCGTACGGGGGTAGTGAGATGGCATCTGATATTCCGAAACAGGGTGCTCCTGGTTTCCCGTGGACCCGTTCGGCGCTCCCGGGCCGAGCCCGAGTCTGAGGCGCCGCCGGCCTCCGGTCATTTCCTCTTCACACGTCCACCGGTATTCCCTGTCACCTGTGCCGCGCGGTGTCCGACATCGTGGGCCGCTTCGGCGCGCGCTCCGTCGCGAACGCGTGCAGATCGGAATTCAGTCTATGGACCACATCGCCGATTACCCGAGCTCGGCCGACCATGCGGGGGAAGTCCCGCAAGAGCTGGAACGGTTACGCCGGGCGGATCCGGTCTCCCGGGTCCGCCTGCCGGACGGGAGGACCGCCTGGCTCGTGACGCGCCACGAGGACGTGCGGACGGTGCTCTCCGGGGCGGGCTTCACCCGCGACCTGTCGGCCGCTGCCGGTGGCGCGCGGCCGGCAGCCGGTGCAAGCCCCATGCGAACCGTGAACATGGACGGCCGTCCGCACCTCGAACTCCGCCGTCTGGTCTCGAAGGCCTTCGGGGTCCGCCGGATCGAGGCGCTCCGCCCGCGCGTGGCGGAGCTGACGGACGGCCTGCTGGACGCCCTGGAGAAGGACGGCCGACCCGCTGACCTGGTCCGCCACGTCGCCGCCCCCCTGCCCGCCCTCGTCATCTGCGAACTGCTGGGCGTCCCGGTCGCCGACCACGAGGTGCTCGGCCACTGGTGCGACCGGATCACCACGGTGGGCGCCGATGGTGTCGACCAGGAGGCGTGGCGGGAGCTCAGCGGCTACGTGACCCGCGCGGCCGACGCGAAGCGCGCCGCGCTCGGGCAGGAAGCCCCGCCGGACGAGGACGTGCTGAGCACCCTGGTCCGCGCGCACGACGAGGAGGGGGCGCTCACCCAGGAGGAACTCGTCACACTGGTCATCGTGGTCCTCGCGGGAGGGCTGGAGACGACCCAGACCGCGATCAGTGCCGGACTGCTCCGCCTCTTCCGGCATCCCGATCAGCTGGTGAGACTGCGCGACGACCCCGGGCTGCTGGACCCGGCGATCGAGGAACTTCTCCGCCACCAGCCGGTCATCGACCTGAACCGGGTCCAGGTGGCGACCGAGGACGTCCGGCTGGGCGGCCGGCTCGTGCGCGCCGGCGAACTCGTCCAGATCTCCGTCAACGCCGCCAACCGGGATGACGAGGTCTTCCCCGACGCCGCGCGGTTCGACGTGGGGCGCCGGCCCAACCCGCATCTGGCGTTCGGCCACGGAGCCCACCACTGCCTCGGCGCCGCCCTGGCGAGGGTCGAGATGCGAGCGGTGTTCTCGGCGATCCTCCGACGCTTCCCCGACATGCACCTGGCGGTGCCCCCGGAGAGCCTGCGCTGGCGCGGAGGCCACGTCACCTTGGGGCTGACGGCGCTGCCCGTCGCCTGGTGAGGCCACCTCACCGGGTGAGGCGTGCCCGCCGCATCTGACGGCATCCCGTCACCCGGCGTGGACGGGCCTCCCCGGTGACGGCCCTCCCCCCTCGTCCGTCCTCGTCTGTCACGGCCAGGAAGGAAACCTGCACATGCTTGTCTGTCGATATATCGATGACGGGCGGCCCCGTTACGGCCGCCTGGAGCTTCGTGGGGACGGCAGCCACGTCGTTCCCGTGGCGTACGACCGGGCGGCCGGCCGCTGGGTGGAAGCCGACGGCCCGGCCCGCCCGCTCCCGGAGGTCACCCTCCTGCCGCCCGCCGAGCCGAGCAAGATCGCCTGCGTCGCGCTCAACCGGGCGCCCGAGGGTCACGTGCCCGGCGCCGGCGGCCGGCCGGCCGGCGCCGCCTCGTGCGCGGTCGTCCTCAAACCGCCGTCCTCGCTGACCGGCTCCGGAGACACCGTCGTCCATCCGGGAAGCGCCTGGGAGCTGAAGTACGAGGCCGAGCTGGCCGTCGTGGTCGGAGTGCGCTGTACGCGGGTCCGGCCCGGGGACGCGGCCCGCGTGGTCGCGGGGTACACCTGCGCCAACGACCTCACGGCGTACGCGCTGCCCGCCGCGGACGATTCGGACGGGGCCGCGCGGACGCCGTACCCGCCCGTGTGGGCGAAGCACTTCGACGGGTTCACGCCCCTCGGCCCCTGGCTGGCCACGGACCTCGATCCGGCGGACGTGGAGATCACTTGCGCGGTGGACGGCGAGACCGTCCGGCGTGCGACGACCCGTGACCTCCTCACCCCCGTCCACGAGGTGATCGCGGCGGTCAGCGAGCACATGACGCTCTTGCCCGGAGACGTGATCCTCACCGGGACACCGGCGGGGTCGGGTCCGCTGTCGCCCGGCAGCCGCGTCGAGGTGTCCATCACGGGCATCGGCACCCTCACCACCACCATCGGCAAGCCGGAAGAAAGGCAGTGCGAGGGATGACGACCGTCAACAACATGACCCGCCCCGGGGAGTCGGGGCTGTCCAGCCTGACCTCCTTACTCTCCGGCGGCGACCTGCTGCAACGCGAGCTGACCGCGATCTGGAGCGGACGCCGCGAGCCGCTCGGCGCCATCGCCGAGCACGCCCTGGTCCCGGCCGGGAAACTGCTCCGGCCCCTCCTGGTGCTGGAGTCGGCCCGGTGCGTCGGCGGGTCCCCGGCAGAGCTGACCGAACTGGCCCTGGCCATCGAGTACCTGCACGTGGCCACGCTGATCCACGACGACATCATCGACGAGGACGACATCCGGCGCGGGCGCCCGTCCGTCCAGGCGGCCTTCGGCATCCCCGCGGCCATCGTGGCCGGCGACGGTCTGATCCTGGAGACCTTCGCCGCCCTCACCGGCGCCCGGCCCGCGGGGGTCTCGGCCGCCGACATCGTGGCGGTCACGTCCATCATGGCCTCGGCCGGGGTGGGAGTGTGCCGCGGACAGCTGCTGGAGTCCGAGTTCGTCGGCGACCTCGACTGCGGCGTGGACCAATACGTGACCATGGCTCAGCTGAAGACCGGGGCGCTCTTCGAGGCGGCCTGCCGGATCGGTGCGGTGCTGGGCACCGACCGCCAGGACTGGATCGACGCCCTGGGCACCTTCGGCATGCGGATCGGGACCGCGTTCCAGGTCCGGGACGACCTCCTGGCCTTCGACGACTCCTCGGCGCTCATCGGCAAGCCGCGCGAGAGCGACCTGGAGAACCGGCGGCCCACCCTGCCGATCCTGCTGAGCTACCAGCGTGCCTCACCCAGCGAACGCTGGGAGCTGGAGCGGGTGTTCCGCGAGGACTCCGCGAGCGAGGAGTCCTTCGCCGTGGTCGCCAAGATCGTCGAGAGCACCGGAGGCCGCGAGGCGGCGCAGCAGTTCGCCGCCGACCTGGTCGCCGACGCGAAGGACTGCCTCACGAGACTGCCCGCCGGCGAGAGCACCGAGACGCTCGCGCAGATCGCGGACTACTCGTCCGGCCGCGCGTTCTGACGTGGCCGGCACCCCGCTCGGCCGGACGCTCGGCGCGCACCTGCACACCTGGCGGCCATACACGCTCTGGTATCCCGGTCTGGTCGGTCTGGCCGGCGCCACCCTGACCGCCGCCGCGCACTCCGCCCCGCTCTCGGCCGCGCGGATGCTGGTCGCCTGGCTGGTCCCCACCGCGGTCTGGACGGCCGCGCACTACCTGGGCGACTACCTCGACCGGGACCTCGACGCCATCGACAAGCCGCAGCGGCCGATCCCCTCGGGCCGGATGCGACCCCCGACAGCGCTCGCCTGCGGCGCCGTCCTGGCCGCGGCGGCGACCGTCGTCGCGGTGCTCCTCAACTGGCACACGATCCTGCTCCTGGCGGTCGGAATCGGAGGGGCGATCGCGTACAACGGCCTCTTCAAGGCCCGTGGGATCTGGGGCAACATCGTCCGCGGCGCCCTCACCGGCGCGGCGTTCGTCTTCGGCACGATGACCGCGGCACCGTTTCCGCCGGCCGGACTGCTGCTGTTCGCCGCGGTGTTCTGGGCGCACGACGCCGCCTCGAACCTCGTCGGCACCCTGCGCGACGTCGCCGGGGACCGCGAGGGCGGATACGCCACCTTCGCCGTGCGCCACGGCCTGCGTACGGCGGCGCGTACGGCGGCGGTCCTCTACGGCGCGGCCGTCGCGACGGCGCTGGCGGGGGCGGCGGTGGTACCGGGCCGGGAGACCGGCTACCTCCTGCTGGTGCTGCTCGCCGCGATCGGCGGATGCGGAGCCTTCCGGCTGCTCCTCGTCCCGGGGCGCGCCCTCACCCCGCGCGTCGCCCTCAGCTCGCACGAAGTGCTGGTCGCCGAGCGCCTCGTCCTCGCCGACGCCCTCCTCGTGCCGGGCCTCGGGCTGCCGGCGGCACTCGGCATCCTCGCCCTGGCACTCGTACTGACCATCGGCACCCAGCGGACGATGCGTTCCCGGCACGAGTTCGCACCGGGGGACCGCGCACCGTCCGCCTCATGAACCGACCGACCCCTGGCGGGGAGAAGGAGAACGCATTCCGTGTGCTCAGCTCTGGACAGTCGCGTCGAGGCGTCGATCACGCAGGCCGCCGACGCCATGTTCGCCCTACAGCGCCCCGACGGCTCCTGGCCCAACCGGCGGCCCACCGCCGTGCTGGGGACGGCGGGAGCGGTGGCCGCCCTGCACATCGCCGACCGCGAGCGCTCCCGTGATCTCGTCGATGGCGGAGCGCGGTGGCTGCTGGCCGCCAGGAACGCCGACGGCGGCTGGGGCGGAGTCGGCGGCGCCCCCACCCAGCTCGTCCCCACGGTGATCGCGGCGGCGAGCCTGCACCTGCTGGATCCGGCCGGGCACCGGGAGCCCGTACGCCGCGCCCTGGACCTGGTGCGCGCGCACGGCGGAGTGGAGGCGCTCGCCGATCCCGGCATCGCCCACCTGGCGAGGACGTTCCTCGCCCTCGCGGGCCTCGGGGACGTCAAGGGCTCACGGCGCATCCCGCTGGAGCTCCTCCTCCTGCCCCGCCGGCTGTGGCGCGGCAGGCTGTCCTTCCGGGTGGCGCCGTTCGTCGCGATGGCGTTCCTCCAGGCGCACCTCGCCCCGCCGGCCGGGCTCGGCCGCCTCCTGTACCGCTCCGCCCGGCGGGCCGGTCTCCGCACGCTCGCCCGGGTGGAAGCGGGCGAGAACGAGCGCGGCGGATACGGCGGGGACAACTGGCTGGTCGCCGTGGTGTGCCTCGGTCTCAGCGGCGCCGGGGCCCCCTCCGCGATGACCGCGGACACGGTCGACTACCTGCGCTCCCACGTGCAGGCGGACGGCTCCTGGCACATCATGCAGGGCCTCGACCTGATCGGCGGATCCTTCGTGGCCCGCGGCCTGGCCCAGGCCGGCTACGCCCGTGACGAACGCCTGGCGCGGGCACGGCAGTGGCTGCGGGACTGCCAGCAGGACCAGCCCTTCCCCGTGTTCGATGCTCCGCCCGGCGGCTGGGGGTGGGAAGGCCCGCGCGGCTGGCCGAACTTCCTCGACAGCGCCAACGTACTGTCCGCCCTCCAGACCGGCGGTGAGACAGAAGGCGAGGAGCAACTGCGCCGCGGGCTGCGCTGGCTCCAGTCCCGGCAGGACCGTACGGGCTCGTGGGGGACCTTCGTCCCCGACACCACACTCGCCAACGACGGCCCCTGCCCCTACGTCACCGCACAGGCCGTCGACGTCGCCCTGACCGGCGGCGCCTCCCCGGACCACCCAGGAGTGCGCCGGGCCCTGGCCTGGCTGCGTGCCCGCCAGCGGCCGGACGGCACCTACGAGGCCCTCTGGTACCGGGGGCTCATCCCCGGGACCGCCATGGTGCTGGTGGCCTTCGGCCGTGCCGGGCTCACCGCCGATCCGGTGGCCCGGCGGGCCCGCGAGGCCCTGCTGCGGGCCCAGCTCCCCGACGGCTCCTGGGGGCCGGGCGACACCGGGATCCTCGGCGACGACCCCGCGCGGGGGACGGTGGAGGAGACCGCCTGGGCCCTGCGGGCACTGCTCGCCGGCGGGGTGCCGGCCGACGACCCCCGGATCCGGCGTGCGGCGGACTGGATCCTGGCGGCGCAGCAGCCGGACGGGCTGTGGCCGGCGAGTCAGGTCTGCATGCACGTCCGCAACCTCGCCTACTACGTGGACGGACTCATCGTGAACGGTCTCGCCCTGACGGCACTGGGCGGATACCGGTCCGCTCTGGCCACGACCACGACCACGACGGCTGCCGAGAAGGAGGAGGTGTGAGGGGCCCGGGGCAGGGACACGTGCGGGAGACGAACCCAGCCGAGGAGGCCGGTGTCGTGATCTGCGGGGCCGGAGTGGCCGGCCTCGCGGCGGCCTGCGCGCTCGGCCGGCAGGGCGTGGACGTCCTGCTGCTGGAGAAGCAGCGCAAGCAGCCCCCGGTCGCCAAGGGCGAGGTGCTCCAGCCCGGTTCGCTGGACCTCCTGCACCGCTGGGGCGTCCTGCCGGCGCTGGAGACCCGGCGGGCCGTCCGCCTCGACCGGCTCGTCGCCCGGCGCGCCGACGGCAGCGAACTGCTCACCATGGACTTCGGGGCGCTCGACGGCCAGCGGCCCTGGATGCTCTCCCTCGACTACGCGGCGATCCTGGAATGCCTGGAGGAGTCGCTCGGCGCCGTCGTGCGCCGACGGCGCGGGGTACTGGTCAACGACCTGGTCAGGGACGGCGGAGGCCGCGTCGTGGGGGTGCGGGTCACCGAAGGCGGGAACGAGCGCGAGATCCGCGCCGGGGTCGTGCTGGCCGCCGACGGCAGGTCCTCACGCCTGCGCCGCCTGTCCGGGATGACCGCGGACCCGGTCGCGTACGACCACCGGCTGCTCTCCTTCGAACTCGAAGGGAAGCCGACGGCGGACGACGAGGTCTCCGCCTACGTCACGGACCGCGGGCTGGTGATGGTCTATCCGCTGCCGGACGAGCGGATCCGGGTCTACGTCCAGGTCGCGGCGGACGAGCTGCGCAAGGCGGACCAGGCGCGGCTCCAGCAGTGGTGCGACGAGCTCCTCGCCGACGTGCCCGCCCTCGCTCCGCTCGCCACGGCGCTGAAGGGCGGCCTGGACAGCCGGCAACTGCTGCCGGTCTTCCAGTTCCGGGCGCCGTCCCTGGTACGGCCGGGCATCGCGCTGATCGGTGAGGCGGCGCACGGCGTGCACCCGCTGGCGGCCCAGGGCATGAACACGGCCATCGCCGATGCCGCCGCGTTCGCCTCCCGGCTGGCCGCGGTGGACCTCACCGATCCGGCCGCCGCCGATGCCGCGCTGCGCGCGTACGAGGGCGAACGCCTCGGCAGCGTCAAGGCGATCCACACCATGAGCCACAACGCCGCGCGGATGATGACGAGCACCTCGCGCGGCGGCCGGATGCTGGGCCGGCGCCTGCTCACCGGAACGTCCAGGAGCCCCCGGCTGCGCCACCTGACGACCTACAACATGTCGGGCCTCGGCATGCGACCGCTCACCGCTCTGGACCGGCTGGTCCAGCTCGGGCTGCTGCCCGACCGGAGGGCACGGCCCGTCGGCGGGGCCGGGTGATCCGCCACCGCGGACCGAACGAGCACGACCCATACAGGGGTTGGAAGACGAGTGAAAGGGTTGCAACCATGTCGAACTTACGCGGGACGGCCTTCGAAGTCCGCCCGTTGACCGCTGCTCTCGGCGCGGAGATCCACGGCCTGCGACTGGAGGCCGTCACCGACGAGGAGTTCGCCGAGCTGCGCCGTCTGCTGCTGGAGCACCTGGTTCTCTTCATCCCGGACCAGCAGGGATGGTCGCCCGAGGCGCGCACCGCCTTCGGCCGCAGACTCGGCGAACTGGAGGTCCACCCCTACCTGCCCCACCTCGACGGACATCCCGAGATCCAGATCATCGACTCGGAGCAGGACGGCAAGATCCCCATCTGGCACACCGACATGACCTACTCGCCGAACCCTCCGATCGGGTCGATCCTGCAGATCGTGCGCAGCCCCGGTGTGGGGGGCGACACCATGTGGTCGAACCAGTACCTGGCCTACGAGGCGCTCTCCGCCCCGCTGCGGGAACTGCTCGACGGGCTCACCGCCGTCCACGCCATCCACATCCCCGGACTGGACAGCCGGGCCGAGCACCCCGTGGTCCGGGTCCACCCCGAGACGGGCCGCCGCTCGCTCTTCGTCAACCGGGCCCACACCTCGCACATCGTGCAGCTCAGCCGGACCGAGAGCGATGCGCTCCTGCAGTACCTCGCCGAGTTCTCCACCTCTCCGCAGTTCACCTGCCGGTACCGGTGGCGGCAGGGGGACGTGGCGATCTGGGACAACCGGGTCACGCAGCACTACGCCGTCGACGACTACGAGCAGCGCCGCACGGGTCTGCGAGTCGTCGTGCTCGGCGACACGCCCACCGGGAACGAGGCCCGGTGGGCGCGGTACGAGCCCAAGCCGGGCGAGCGCTACGCGCCGGCCCGGATCAATGCCAAGGAGTCCTACTGACGGCCTTTTCGCGACGGATCCGACGGACAGCTCGATCTCATATGCGTTCATGCGCAGGCTAAAGCGAGGTGTTGAGTGACGTGTTAGGAACATCGCAACTACTCACCCCCAGGCAGACCGAGGTGGTCCGGCTCGCCGTTCTGGGCCTGACCGCGAAGGAAACCGCCCGTCGACTGGGCATTTCGAAGAACACGGTGGACGAGCACCTGCGGGACGCCCGGCTGCGGGTCGGGGCACGCACCAAGTCGCGGCTGATCGGGTGGGCGGTCGCCTCCGGGATCGTCCAGTTCTGACGGTCCGTTCCCGAAGGCGCCTGCATGACGCGAGGGGCGGTGGCCCGGTTGAGCATCAGCCGGGCCACCGTCCTTACCCGTCCGCCGGTGCGGTCCACCAGGAGTCAGCGGCGGACGGCGGCGGGCGCGTTCCGGGCGACAGGCTCCCAGTCGTCCTCGGCCTCGGGGCGGCGCCGGGGAAGGAACCACCGCAGCAGGGGCCCGGCCATCGCCGTGGTCACCACCGCCATGACCACCATCAGCGAGTACAGGTCCCGGCCGATGATGCCCAGACTCAGCCCCACGCTCAGCGCGACGAGTTCGGTCAGTCCGCGGGTGTTCATCAACGTGGCCAGCGCCGCGGACTGCCGGGCCGGTACCCCGTGGCCGCGTGCGGCGAGGAACGCGCCGGCGAACTTCCCGCCCACGGCGACCAGGAGGATCAGCGCCAAGTCGGCGAGGCCGCCCAGGCCGATCCCGGACAGGTCGACCGCCAGGCCGGCGGTGAGGAAGAAGACCGGCAGCAGCAGGGTCTGGCTCAGCTGCCCGAGCCGGTCGTGGATCTGTGCGCGCAGGGACGCGGACTGCTCGCGCGGGATGAGGGCGCCGAAGAGGAACGCGCCGAAGATGAAGTGCAGGCCGGCCCACTCCGTCGCGGCCGCGGAGAGCAGCAGCCCGGCGAGGATGCATGCGAACCCGGTCGGGGTGAGCTGGCCGGTGCCGGTGCCGGTGCCGGTGCCGGTGCCGCGCGCCGACAGGCGCCGCAGCAGTGGCCGTACGGCGAACAGCATGCCCAGGAGGTAGGGGACCATGAGCAGGAGCCGCCACTGGCCGACACCGGCCGCACCGCTGACGGCGGTCACACCGGCGAGCACCGACCAGGCCAGGACGTCGTCGATGGAGGCGCAGGCGAGCGCGAGGGCGCCCAAGGCCGTACGGTCCAGGCCCCGTTCGGTGAGGATCCGGGCGAGTACCGGGAACGCCGTGATCGACATCGCTATGCCAATGAAGAGGACGAACGCCACGTCGTTCGGGCTGTGGTGGTCCCGCAGGAGGTACAGGCCCAGAGCGCTGCCCAGGCCGAAGGGAAGGAGGACGGAGCTCAGGGACACGGTGACCGCGAGAGTACCGGAGCGCCGGGCCCGGTCGAGGTCCCAGTCCAGGCCCACGGTGAACATGAAGACGGCGACCCCGACCGTGGCCAGGGCGGTGAGCTGCGGCCGGATGTCCGTCGGGAAGAGGTGGTCGGAGATCACGTCGCCGGCCAGCGTCGGCCCCAGCAGGATGCCGGCCAGGACCTCGCCGATCACCGCCGGTTGGTCCAGGCGCCGGGCCAGCGCGCCCAGCAGGCGGGCGAGCAGCACGACCGTCGCGAGCCCGATGAGCAGTTCCGTGATGTGCTGGGCTTTCATGTGACCCGTTTCTGTCGGACGGGTGGGAGCCGGGGCGTGGCGGGCCGGCAACTCGTCTGCCACGGCACGGGTGTGACGGCGGCCGGTGGACGTCTCGCCGGCCGGGCCCGAGCGGGCGGCGGGGGCCGCGGGACTCCGGCGCGCCGTTCTTCCGGGCTGCGCGGAGGTTCGGGCGTACTCGGCGGTGGAGGCGTCAAGGCCGGTGCCGCACCGGCACGTCCGGCCGGATCCCGGAGGGCGTTTCGGTACGGGGAGCGCCGATCGGGCGCAGAGCCGCGGCACCGGGCCCCGGGCCGTGGCGCCGGAGCTCCTGATCCCGTGCTGCGGTCCGTCCCCTCGAGCGGCACCCGGCCCGGCGTCATGGACGCCGACGACGGCGCAACTCGCTTGCGTCAGCGCGGAGGTGAAGATGCCCGCACGATAGTGGGCGACCGCCCACGCGTCAACGAGGCCGTCGGGCCGCGCTCGTCTCGCCGAAGGGTTCGGGCCGGGTCGGAGGCGGGTCCGCAGACCCCGGTCCGGGGTCCCGGGGCGCCGCTACGGTCGAGCGGCGCCGGCGACGACCGAGCTCACGACCTTGCGGACGTCGGCGACGTCGGGCGCCACGCCCCCGCGGCCGGCGAACAGCAGGTGGCCGGATCCGATCAGGGTGAGGGCGAGCGTGTCGACGTCGGCGTCGCTCACGAGGCGGCCCTGCTCGCGCTCGGCGGCGAGGTACGCGGCGAACATCGCGGTGGCCTCGGCCAGGACCGGGACGCCCATGGAGCCCGCCTGGTGCAGCCGGGCGCGCAGTTCGTCCCGGGCGGTGACGAGGCCGACGATCGCCACGGCGACCGACTCGAAGAGGTCCGTCAGCGCCGTGGTGAGGTTGTCCACGACCGTCCCCGTCCCGACCGAGGCCGACATGGCGGCGGCCTGGGCCTGGATCCGGCCGATGCGGTCCAGGACGAGCTCGGCGAGGAAGGCGTCGAAGTCGGCGAAGTGCCGGTGCAGGACGCCCTTGGCGCAGCCGGCCTCGGCGGTGACCGCCCGGCTGGTCAGCGCGTTCGGCCCGTGCTGAAGCAGGACTCGCTCGGCTGCGTCGAACAGCTGCTGGGACACGTCGCGGATCGCTACCCCTGTCGGCATGCTGGCCTCCCTCGCCTTTCTCGCGCACCTCGTGCGTTTCATGCGTAACGAGCCCAGGCGTTGACGAGTGGGCATCTGCCCACTACGGTGGGCGCATGCCCACTATACCCTTAAACGCGTCTACAGGCATGCCCTCGGGGTGCCCGCGAACGGCGGCAGTGGCAGGGCGTGACTCCTATACGGTACCCGCGCCGGTCCTCGCGGCATGGCGGCAGGCGCCGGTGCGGGAAGTCACCACCGAGTCCGGCCAGAAGGGCTGGCTCGTCACCGGAATGGACGAGGTCCGCACCGTGCTCTCCGACGCGCGGTTCAGCCGGGCCGAGGCGCGCCGGATCGGCGCGGTGGTCGTTCCGTCGGCGGTCCTGGCGAAACCCGGGATCAACGACCTGGACGGACCCGAACACGCCCGGATGCGCCGCCTGGTGGCGGGGGCGTTCAGCGCCCGCCGGATCCGCGCCCTCCGGCCGCGCATCGAGCAGATCGCCGACGAGCTCGTCGCGCGTCTCGCCGCCGCCGGGCCCACCGCCGACCTGGTCGCCGGGTTGTGCCGCCCCCTGCCACTCACCGTGATCTTCGAGATCCTCGGTGTTCCGCAACGGGACCGGGAACTGTTCAGCGGCTGGGCCGATCGCGTCATGGCCACCACCGCCTACCCGCCCGGAGAGTCCCTGCAGGCCCTCGAGGCGGTCGTCTCGTACATGACCGACCTGGTGGCGGCCAAGCGCCTGGCCCCCGACGACAGCCTGCTCCAGGAACTGATCACGGCCCGCGACGAGGACGACAGGCTGAGCGAGACGGAGCTCGTCCACCTCGGCTGCGGCCTGCTCATGGCCGGCAACGAGTCCACCGCGACCGAGCTCGGCAAGGGGCTGGCGGCCCTGCTCGACCACCCGGACCAGCTGGCGGCGTTGCGCGCCGATCCCTCCCTGGTACCCGGTGCCGTGGAGGAAGTGCTGCGGTACGCGCCGCTGAGCGCCCGCGAGAACGCCGGCCAGGTACGGGCCACCACCTGTGACGTGGAGCTCGGCGGCGTCGTCATCCCCGCGCAGAGCGTGGTCTTCGCCAGCCTGCCGGGTGCCAATTTCGACCCGGAGGCGTTCCACGAGCCGGAGCGGTTCGACGTCGCCCGCGAGGGCGCCGGCGGACACCTCACCTTCGGCCACGGCGCGCACCGCTGCCTGGGCGCCCAACTGGCGCGGATGGAGCTGGAGGTGGCGCTGCGCGCCGTGCTCGCCGCGTTCCCCGGACTGCGGCTGGCCGTACCCGCCGGTGAACTCGCCAACGCCGAGGGGCGGCTCATCAGCGGAATGCGGGAACTCCCCGTCACCTGGTGACTCCGTCGCACGTCCTTCGCCCCATTCGACAGGAGATGAGCTCAGTGAGTGATCAGATCACGGCAGTCGGCGCTCAGGAGGCGGGAGGGGAGGCCCCGCCGTCGAAGGAGGTGGCCGGCTTCTACAACGATCTCAGCGGCCTGCTGACCGAATTGTTCGGCGGGAGCCTGCACGAGGGGTACTGGACCTCCTCGTCCGACCCCGCGTCGATGGCCGAGGCGTCCCGGCAGCTCACCGATCTGCTGGTGGGCAAGATGGCGGTCAAGCCGGGGGACCGGGTCCTCGACCTGGGCTGCGGCTCGGGTGCGCCGGCCGTCCGGCTCGCGCAGACGACGGGCGCGCAGGTCGTCGGCATCACCAACAGCGCCGTACAGATCGAAGCCGCCGTCCGCAACGCGCAGGAGGCCGGCCTGGGTGACCAGGTGGCGTTCCGGTGCGCGGACGCCACCGTCCTCGACTACGAGGAGCAGTCGTTCGACGCGGTCCTGATGATCGAGTCGATCTTCCACCTGCCGGACCGGCTCGGCGCGCTGCGCCAGGTCGCGCGGGTGCTCAAGCCCGGCGGACGGGTCGCGCTGACGGACCTCCTGGACCTGGACCCGGCGCCGGACCCGATGCGCCGGGCCGTGGGTGACCTGGCCGAGCACTCGCGCGAGCACGGGCACTCCCCGCTGGTGGCCAAGCCGATCCGCCTGGAGGAGTACGCGTCCCTGCTGGAACGGGCCGGGCTGGTGCCGGTCGAGGGGACCGACGTCACCGAGCACACGGTGGCCCCGACGCTCGACTGCCTCCGCAGGAAGCTCACCGACGACCACGAGGAGCTCGTGCGGAAGTACGGCGGCCAGGTCGTGCGGCAGTACGAGACGGTCCTGCCCCTCCTGGAGCGGGCGGGCTTCGGCTACGGCGTCGTGGTCGCGCAGGCTCCCGCGTAGCCGGACCGGCGCGCGGGGCCCCGAAGCGGGCTTTCCGCGGGCGGAGTTGACGAGTGGGCGCACGCCCATTTAAAGTGGGCGCATGCCCACTAACTCTCACGGTGAAGTACATCAGCAGCGACAGGTCGCGGAGTCCTTCGGCGCGGACGCCGAACGCTACGACAGGGCCCGGCCCCGGTATCCCGAGACCATGGTGGAGCGGATCGTCGCGGGCAGTTCCGGCAAGGACGTCCTCGACGTCGGCACCGGCACCGGCATCGCCGCCCGGCAGTTCCAGGCGATCGACTGTCAGGTGTCCGGCGTCGAGCCCGATCCGCGACTCGCCGAACTGGCCCGCCAGTTCGGCCTCGCGGTGGACGTGGCGACGTTCGAGGACTGGGATCCGGCCGGCCGGCAGTACGACGCGGTGGTGGCCGCGCAGGCCTGGCACTGGGTCGACCCGGTCACGGGCGCGGCCAAGGCCGCGCGGATCCTGCGCCCCGGCGGCCGGCTGGCGGCCTTCTGGAACGTCTTCCACTTCCCGGCCGAGGTGGCGGACGCGATCGCCGAGGTCTGCCAGCGGGTGATGCCCGACGCGCCGTTCGACTTCCGGGCGATGCTGACCGGCGCCATGGACGGCTACCAGGCCTTCTTCACGAAGACCTCCGACGGGATCCGCGAGGCCGGCGGCTTCGGGGAGCCGGAGCAGTGGCGCTTCGACTGGGAGTGGACCTACACCCGGGACGCCTGGCTGGACCAGATGCCCACGCTGGGCGCCTTCACCCGGCTTCCCCCGGACAAGATGGCCGAGGTGCTCGACGGAGCCGGTGCCGCCATCGACGCGATGGGCGGCAGCTTCACGATGAACTACGCCACGGTGGCCATCTCCGCGGTGCGCACCGGCGCCTGACACACGGCGCCCCAGGAACCGGGCCCTGATCCACCCGCACGGGTCCGGCCGCTGCGGGAGGGGCACCGGCCGGCGGCCAGGGTCCCGCGGCGGCCGGGCCGTGAGACGGCCCGACACCTTTGCCATCGCGACACCCGGGCCGCCGGCCGGGCCTCCGCGGGCCCGTGCGACCGCGGGCCCGGCCCGGACCACCTTCCTCCGAAAGGACGTCATGAGACTTCTGGTGCTGGGCGGAACCCATTTCGTGGGACGCAGCATCGTCGACGCGGCACTGGAGCGCGGTGACGACGTCACCACCCTCAACCGCGGCAGCCGCCCCGCCGCCGACGGCGTCGAGCCCCTGGTCGCGGACCGGACCGATCCAACGGCCCTGCGCCGGGCGATCGGCGACCAGAAGTGGGACGGGGCGATCGACACCTGGACCGGCTCCCCCCGCGTGCTGAGCGACACCTGCGCGCTGCTGGCCGATCGGGTCGGGCACTACGGCTACGTATCCAGCTGGGCGGTGTACCGGCCGCCGGCTCCGGCCGGCGCCGACGAGAGCGCCGCGACCGTCGAGGGCGATCCGGACGACGAGGCCGACGCCTTCTACCCGGTGGCCAAGCGCGGCTGCGAACTCGCCGTCCAGCGGACCTTCGGCGAGCGCGCGCTGATCACCCGCCCCGGGCCGATGCTGGGCCCGTACGAAGACGTCGGCTCGCTGACCTGGTGGCTGCGCCGCATACGACGCGGCGGGCGGGTGCTGGCCCCCGGCCGGCCGTCCGACCCCTTCCAGTACATCGACGTCCGCGACCACGCCCCCTGGATGCTGGACGCCGTCGAGCGCGGTATCGGAGGTGCGTTCAACACCGTGTGCGCCCGGGGCCGCCACACGATGGGCGATCTCCTGGAGACGATGCGCGAGGTGACGGGCTCCGACGCGGAACCGGTCTGGGTCCCCGACGAGCAACTCCTGGCCGCCGGGATCCGCCCCTATCTCGACATCCCCCTGTGGCTGCCCGCCGCGATGCGGGGAGGCATCAACGACGTCGACGTCTCCGCCGCCCACGGCGCGGGACTCGACACCACCCGACCGCTCCGGGACACCCTGGCCGATTCATGGTCCTGGCTGGAGCGGGAGGGCGAGCCGCCGTGGCAGGCGGGGGGCACCCGCGGGCTGGAGCCCGCCGTCGAGCAGCGCGTGCTCGACGGCATTGGCGGTGAGGGGCGATGACGCACGGGTCCGGCGCCCCGGCGGAACACCTCTCGCAGCAGGAGGCGGAGGACGGTTTCTACAACGACACGAGCGAGTTCCTCGCCGAACTGTCGGGCGGAAGCCTCCACATGGGCTACTGGGACTCCCCGTCCGACCGGGCGACGATGGCCGAGGCGTCCCGCCGCCTCACCGATCTCATGGCGGAACGGATCAAGGCCGGCCCTGGGACCACGGTCCTCGACATAGGCTGCGGCACGGGCGCGCCTGCCGTCCAGCTCGCACGGTCGACGGGCGCCTCGGTCGTCGGCATCACCAACAGCCCGGTGCAGGCACGTCTGGCCACGCAGCACGCCGAAGCGAGCGGAGCGGCCGATCTGGTGAGCTTCCGGTGCGAGGACGCCGTGGACCTCGGCTTCGCACCGGAGTCGTTCGACGCGGTCTGGCTGTTCGAGTCGATCATGGCGATGCCGGACCGGCTCGCCGTGCTCCGGCAGGCGGCATCCGTCCTCAGACCCGGCGGCCGCCTCGCCCTCACCGACTTCCTGGACCGTACGGTGCCCGGGGACGGCGTCCAACGCGACGCGGCGGCCCCGCAGTACGCCGTCCTGGCCGACAAACTGATGGCACTGCGGGACTACCCGTCGCTGCTCGAAGAGGCAGGTCTGGTCCCCGTGGAGATCACCGACGTGAGCGACCGTACGGTGGCCCGGACGATGGCCTCCATGCGGCAGAAGCTGGTGGCCGACCGCGCCCCGCTCACCCGGCGCTTCGGTGCCCAGGTCGTCGACCAGTTCGACGGCATCGTCCTGCGGCTGGAGGCGGCCGGATTCGGCTACGGCATCGTCGTCGCCGAGCGCCCCGGCGGCCATCCGTAGCAGTCCACCCGGCCGCAACCGGCCGTCGCAACGAGCCGAACCGGCCCGCACCGGTCCCTACGGGGGCGGATGCGGGCCGGTTGTTGCTCCGGCTACGGCTTGCGGCCGCGGCGGCGCCGACGGCACGGTCGAAGCCGCCGCGTCCGTCACGGGCGGACGAACGAGACCTCGGGATGCGCCGGTGAGGGGCGGTCGAGCAGCGGGCTCGGGACCCCGCGCAGCTGGAGGTCGAGGAAGGAACCGACGTAGCTCCGGGTGATCGCCGTGGCGCGCTCGCCACCGACGGTCCCGAACAGGGCCGGTGCCAGGACGGGCGGGATCGTGCCCGTGAGGTCGATGTGCTCGTAGAGCCAGTGGGCGTCGCTGAAGGACATGTGGCCGGCGGTGGGGACGCTCAGCCACCGCTTCCATCCGCCGAGGGCGGACCAGCGGTCGACCCAGTTGGCGGCGGGGGTCCCGTTGGCCGTGGGCCACTGGGCACCCATCAGCAGGACCGGCCGCGTCACCGGCCGTGCGGGCGGAGGCGTGAAGAAGGTGCCGTCCAGATTGGCGGCGGCGTCGACGCGCGCGTCCTCGCCCAGGACCTCGACGGCACTGGTACCGCCGATGGCGTGGCCGACGACGGCGATGCGCGAACAGTCGACGGGCAGTCCGGAGGAGGGGCTGGTCAGCTGGTCGAGCAGGAAGCGGATGTCCTTCACGCGACTGCGGACCACATCGGGACCACCCTGGCCGGTGCAGTTCAGGCAGGGCTCCAGACGGCCCCCGGGGAACTCCACGACCGCCTCGTACGTGTGGTCCAGCGCGGCGACCACGTACCCCCGGGAGGCGAGGTCTTCGGCCAGCCCGGTCAGGGAGGCGCGGCTCATCCCGAAGCCGGGGGACAGGACGACCAGCGGCCTGCGGCCGGGAAGGGCGATCGCGTCGGTGGTGGAGTGGGTGCGTACGGAGCTGAGTTCGGCCGTGCCGAACGCCGCGGTGGACAACGGCGCGGACATGAAGGGGGTCTCGCGGTCCGAGGGGACGGGCGCGGGATACCAGACGGTGGCCATCAGCTCGCGGAAGGCCGTGCCGGGCTTCCACGGGTCGGGCCGTGAGGTGTCCTTCAGGTGCAGAGTCCTGGCGCCGACCAGGTACCTGCCCGTCGGCGCGGGAAGCTCGGGGCCACCGGCGGCCGACCGCACGACGGGCGGGCGGGGGGCAGCGGCGGCGGACGGTGTTGCCACGGACACCAGGACCCCGAAGAGGGCAACCAGCGTGGCAACAAGGCGTATTAATCGTTGCGACATGGCCTCACGCTACAACGCGAGCCCCGCCCGCCCGCCTTGATTTTCGAAGATCTGTGCGAGTGTTCGCGGGGGCGCGGAGAGTGGCCGGGGCAGTGCTCACGCGGTCGATGTACCGCGTCCTCCACGCACCTCCGCGGGCAGGGCGAAGGTCACGTTCTCCTCGACCGGGCTGACCCTCACCGTCTCGCGGTACCCCTGCTCCGCCAGCCAGTCGAGCACCTGGGTGATCAACACCTCCGGTGCCGAGGCGCCGCTGGTCAGGCCGACCGTCGACACCCCCGCGAGCCAGGCGGGGTCGATGTCGCTGAAGCCGTCGACGAGCCGGGCCGCGGAGGCGCCCGCGGCGAGGGCGGTCTCGACCAGGCGGACCGAGTTCGAGGAGTTCGGGGAGCCGACGACCAGGACGAGATCGCTGTCGCCGGCGATGGCACGGACGGCCTGCTGCCGGTTCTGCGTCGCGTAGCAGATGTCGCCGCTCGGCGGTGCCACGATCTGCGGGAACCGCCGGCTCAGCAACTCCGCCGTCGCCCTCGTCTCGTCCACCGACAGGGTGGTCTGGGAGAGCCAGGCCACCTTCGCCGGATCTCGCACCTCCACCCGGGCCACGTCTTCCGCCCCGTCGACCAGCTGCATGCGGCCGGGCGCCTCACCGAGGGTGCCGACCACCTCCTCGTGGCCCTCGTGCCCGATGAGCAGGATGTCGTAGCCGTCGTCGGCGAACCGCCTGGCCTCGTGGTGCACCTTCGCCACCAGCGGGCAGGTCGCGTCGATGGCGCGGAGGTTGCGGGACGCGGCCTCGCCGCGCACCGCGGGGGCCACCCCGTGCGCCGAGAAGATCACCACGGCGCCCTCGGGCACCTCGTCCGTCTCCTCGACGAACACCGCGCCCTTGTCCTCCAGGTCCTTCACGACGAAGGAGTTGTGGACGATCTGCTTCCTGACGTACACGGGCCGGCCGTGGATCTCCAGGGCCCGCTCGACGGTCGCGACCGCACGGTCGACGCCCGCGCAGCTGCCGTGCGGGGACGCGAGCAGGACGCGGCGTCGCGGTGCCGGGGCCGCCGCGGGGACGGGGGCGGGGTCCGGATCCGGCACCCGCTGGCTCGTGGTCACGATGCTATTCCTCCGCTGTGTTCGAGGGTCGGGCGGCCGGCCCTCACGAGAGCCGCGGCCCGGCGGGCGATGTTCGGGGCGGTCAGTCCGATCCCGGCCGTGATCTGCTCCCGGCTCGCGTGGTCCAGGAACTGCTGCGGTATGCCGAAGTCGCGCAGCGGCAGGTCCACGTCGGCGTCGCGCAGGGCCTGGGCGATCGCCGAACCGACGCCGCCGGCCCGGCCGTTGTCCTCCACCGTGACGATGATCCGGTGCCGCGCGGCGAGGCCCGGCAGGGCGGGGTCCACCGGTATGACCCAGCGCGGGTCGACCACGGTGGAGGTGACGCCCTGGGCAGCCAGCAGCTCGGCGGCCTCCAGACAGACGGGGGCCATGGCACCGACCGAGACGATCAGCACGTCGGCCAGTACGCCGTCAAGCGCGTCGGCTCGAGGCGGCACGCCGCCCGATCCGGCCATGGCGCGCAGCACGTCCATACCGCCGATCCTGCCCAGCGACGGCACCGCGGGACCGACCGCGCCCTTGGGATAGCGCACCACGGTGGGCGCGTCGCCGACCCCCGCGGCCTCGCGCAGCTGGGCCCGGAGCTGATCGGCGTCCCGCGGGGCGGCGAGCCGCAGGCCGGGGACGACCTGCAGGATCGACATGTCCCACATGCCGTTGTGCGAGGCGCCGTCGGCGCCGGTGACGCCCGCACGGTCCAGTACGAAGGTGACGCCGAGCCGGTGCAGGGCGACATCCATCAGGACCTGGTCGAAGGCCCGGTTCAGGAAGGTCGCGTAGAGCGCGACGACCGGGTGCAGGCCGTTGGTGGCGAGCCCCGCGGCGGACACCGCGGCGTGCTGCTCGGCGATGCCGACGTCGAAGGTGCGCTCCGGAAACGCCTCCGCGAACGGCGCCAGGCCCACCGGGTGCAGCATGGCCGCGGTGATGCCGACGATGTCCGTGCGCTCGCGGCCGAGGGCGACCATCTCCTCACCGAAGACCGAAGTCCAGTCCTTGCCCGCGGTCTTGACCGGCAGCCCGGTCTGCGGGTGGATCACACCGACCGCGTGGAAGCGGTCCTCCTCGTGGCTCTCGGCGGCGTGGTAGCCGCGGCCCTTCTCGGTGAGGCAGTGCACGATCACCGGGCCGCCGAATCCGCGAGCCCTGACGAGCGCGGACTCCATGGCCTCGAGGTCGTGGCCGTCGATCGGGCCGATGTACTTGAGGCCGAGGTCCTCGAACATGCCCTGCGGGGCGATGAAGTCCTTGAGTCCCTTCTTGGCTCCGTGCAGCGTCCCGAAGAGCGGCCGGCCGACCACGGGGGTGCGCTGCAGCGCGTCCTTGCCCCAGGACAGGAAGCGCTCGTACCCCTGGGAGGTCCGCAGGGTCGCGAGATGGTTGGCGAGGCCGCCGATGGTAGGGGAGTACGAGCGCTCGTTGTCGTTGACGACGATGACCAGTGGACGGTCCTTGGCGTCGGCGATGTTGTTGAGCGCCTCCCAGGCCATGCCGCCGGTGAGCGCGCCGTCGCCGATGACGGCGACCACGGGACGGCCCCGGTGGCCCAGGATCTGGTTGGCCTTGGCCAGGCCGTCGGCGTAGCCGAGCGCGGTGGAGGCGTGGGAGTTCTCGATCACGTCGTGTTCGGACTCGGCGCGGGACGGGTAGCCGGACAGGCCGCCCTTGGCACGCAGCCCGGAGAAGTCCTGCCGGCCGGTGAGGAGCTTGTGCACGTAGCTCTGATGGCCGGTGTCGAAGAGGATGCGCTCGCGCGGCGAGTCGAAGACCCGGTGCAGGGCGATCGTCAGCTCGACGACGCCGAGGTTCGGCCCGAGGTGGCCACCGGTCTTGGAGACCTCCTCGACCAGGAAGCCGCGGATCTCCGCGGCCAGCGCGGTGAGTTGCGCCGGGCCGAGCCCATCGAGGTCGCGCGGTCCCCGAATGGAAGAGAGCAGTGACATGGTCCGCCCTTCGTATGCCGTGGCGGGTGGGGGTCAGGGAACGAGTACGGCGGGTGCGCCGGTTTCGACGCCGTCCTTCTCCATCTGCTCGGCGATCTTCATTGCCTCTTCGATGAGGGTCTCCACGATCTTCGACTCGGGGACGGTCTTGATGACCTCGCCCTTGACGAAGATCTGGCCCTTGCCGTTGCCGGAGGCGACGCCGAGGTCGGCCTCGCGGGCCTCGCCGGGGCCGTTGACGACGCAGCCCATGACCGCGACGCGCAGCGGGACCTCCATGCCCTCCAGGCCCGCCGTGACCTCCTCGGCCAGCTTGTAGACGTCCACCTGCGCGCGCCCGCAGGACGGGCAGGAGACGATCTCCAGGCGGCGCGGCTTGAGGTTGAGCGACTCCAGGATCTGGATGCCGACCTTGATCTCCTCGACGGGCGGGGCCGAGAGGGAGACGCGGATGGTGTCGCCGATGCCCTCGGAGAGCAGCGCGCCGAAGGCGACGGCGGACTTGATGGTGCCCTGGAAGGCGGGGCCGGCCTCGGTGACGCCCAGGTGGAGCGGGTAGTCACAGGCGGCGGCGAGCTGCCGGTAGGCGTTGACCATGACGACCGGGTCGTTGTGCTTGACCGAGATCTTGATGTCGCTGAAGCCGTGCTCCTCGAAGAGGGAGGCCTCCCAGAGCGCGGACTCGACCAGCGCCTCGGGGGTGGCCTTGCCGTACTTCTTCAGCAGTCGCGCGTCGAGGGAGCCCGCGTTGACACCGATCCGGATCGGGGTGCCCGCGTCCTTGGCGGCCCGCGCGATCTCCTTGACCTTGTCGTCGAACTGCTTGATGTTGCCCGGGTTCACGCGGACGGCGGCGCAGCCGGCGTCGATCGCGGCGAACACGTACTTGGGCTGGAAGTGGATGTCGGCGATCACCGGGATCTGCGACTTCTTCGCGATCACCGCGAGCGCGTCGGCGTCGTCCTGCGTCGGGCAGGCCACGCGCACGATGTCGCAGCCGGAGGCGGTCAGCTCTGCGATCTGCTGGAGCGTGGCGCCGATGTCGGAGGTCCTGGTGGTCGTCATCGACTGCACCGAGATCTGTGAGTCGCCGCCGACGGCGACCGAGCCGACCTGGATCTTGCGGCTGACCCTGCGGTCGGCAAGCTTCGTCGGCACGGCCGGCATTCCGAGCGCAATCGCAGTCACAGCAACCTCTTCCACCTCTTCCGGGTCGGCACGAAGTCGGTGAACCCCGTCCTCAACCTGATCAAAGCCCACCCCGAGGACCCCGAGTGGGCACATGCCCACCGTAGTGGGCGTATGCCCACCCGTCAACGCGATGGGGCCGCCGCATCGACGGGGGTGCGGGACGCTCCGGGGGAATCCTGCTGGTGGGGCCGGGAACGTCCCGGTTAGCATCCGACGATGACGACGCCCGCGGACCAGCCCCTCGACGATGCGCTGCGTCGAGCCGACGTCGGCTGGCTGTCCGGCCGTCTCGACGCGCGGCTCTGCCCGCCGGCCGTCTTCGGGCGGCTCATCCGGCACGAGGATCCCCGGCTGCGGTACCTGGGGTTGGTCCTGCTCGACGAGCGCGTCACCTCGGGCCGGACGGGCGACGCCGCCGAGGCCGCCGAACTCGCGCGACTGCTGCCGACGTCGGTGGAGGGCTCGCCGGAGTCACTGCTCGTCCTGGCGCGGCTCCACGAACGACTGGGGCCGTACCTCCCGAAGTCCCGCCGGCTTTCGTGGCGTACGGCCGAACTGCCCGTCCGCGTACGGATCGCCTGGCTGCTCGCCGAGCTGACGAACGACCCGACGGTGATCCGGCAGGAGCCGCGGGGCGAGCTGCTGTACCAGGCCGTGCGGGAGGCGACCGTCACCCGCGCGCACCGGCCCGCGCAACTCGTCGACGAGCTGGTCGACAGCGGTGACCCGGTGTTGCGGGCCGAGGCCCTGCGGCTGGCCCGGGAGGGGCTGCACGCCGGTCTGCTGGCCCCCGCACTGGTGCGGCGACATGTGACACGCCTGCTCGACGCCGACAGCGGGGCCGGGGTGGTCGCCGCCGCACTGAGTGAACTCGCCGAGCCGTGGACGGCGTTGGATCCCCTGCCGCCGGGACTCCTGGCCCCCTTCCTCACCGCCGAGTCGGTGATCGCACGGCCCGACGCGACCGGTGCCGCGCTCACGGCCGCCGCCCATCACGGGCACGGCGGGCTGCTGCGACAGGTCATCGACGATCCGGACCTGCCGCCCGGTCTTCGCCGGCGCGGGATGGAAGTGCTCGGTGACCTGGCGGACCGCCGCGACATCGGCGCGCTGACGGCCCTCGCCGCACGGGACCCCCTGCTGTTCGGCGGGCCCGCGGTGACCTGCCTGCGCGGGCTCCACCGGCGCGGGCACTTCCCCACGGATCCGCACGTCCCGTCGATCATCGGCCTGGCGCTGGCCGACCACACGATCACACCCCACGAGGTCGCGACGGTCCTGTTCACCTGCCGGCAGGTGATGTTCCGTGAACTGGTGGACGCGCCCGCCGACGATCCGAGCTGGCCCCGCCGGCTCACCCTGCTGGTCGCCCTGGCCGCGCAGGGGGCGGGGGAGCTGCCCGTCGGGGACGCGATCACCCGGGTCCTGCCGTCGGCGCCCGCGCCGGGGCCGTTCCTCGCCGCGATCCGCGCGCTGCGCCACACGGACGCCGAAGAGGCGGTGCTCGCCCTCCTGCCCGCGGCGCCCGCCGCGGCCCTGGACGCTCTGGAGGCCATCGGCGGGCAGCGGACGGCGGAAGAACTGAGGGAAGGGCTCGGCCTCTGCGCGCAGGAGGGGGCGGACGCGGTCGCCGGCGCGGGTCTGGGCGCGGGCACGGGTCCGGGCGCCGGCTCGGGCGCGGCCGTCGGCGCGGGCCCGGGCGTGATCGCGCCGCATCTGCGCGCGGTCCGGAACACCGCCCTTGAAGTGCTGTGGCACCTGACCCACGATCCGGCCCGGCGGCGCGCCCTCCTCGTCCGCCTCGACCCCGCCGACCTGCCCGCCCGCATCGCCGCGGATCTCGGCGGCCCGGACGAGCGGGAACTGGCTCTCCTCAGCTCCCACCTCGACCCGGACCAGCCGGTGGCGGCCCTGTGCAGACTCGCCGCCCACGGCAGCGCCGGCACGCTGCCCGTCATCGCCGACCTGCTCCTGCGCGTCGTGGCCGAGTTGGCGGCCTCCCGGGAGCCGGGCCCGGCCGTCCCCCGGTCCGAGAACGGGCAGTCGGCCGGGGAGCCCGCGGTGCCCCAGGAGGTCCTGGACGCCGTACAGGGCCTGGGCCGCCGTCTCCACGAGCGCGGCCGCATCAGGCCGGTCTGCCTGCTCGACGCGGCGACCGCACGAGAGGCCGGACACGCACTCGTCGCGTCCCTGGCCCTGGATCTGCTGGACCGGCCCGGACTGACCGGCGGCGAGCAGGCGATCCTGCTCGAACTCCTGCTCCGCGCCCCCAGCCCGAGCACCCGTGCGCGGACCCACCGCCTGCTGCGGCACCGCGACCGGCACGTACGCAAGCACGTGATCGCGTTGCTCGCCCGCGACGCCACGGGGGACGACGCGCAGGCGTTGTCGGCGACCCTGATCACGCTGACCGCCGCGCAGGACGTCCAGACCGTCCGGCAGGCCCTGCTCGCCTTGGGGCACGCGCGGGCCCGGTGGGCCTCCACCGCGATCGCCGCGTGCCTCGGCCACCCGAACATGAACATCAAGAAGACCGCGGCCGAGGTCCTGGTCCGCGCGGGCACGCCCACGGCCGTACCGGCACTGCTCCACTGGCTCGGCCACCACGACAATCCGGGCCTGCGCGCCAGGATCGTCGAGGCGCTGCGCACCATCCTCGGCGGCGCGTACCTGGCGACCGTCCTCTCCGCCGCCGAACACGGCGAGGACGGCCGCGCCCGCGAACTGCTCCTCGAAGGCCTCGACCGCACCCTGCCGGCGAGCTCGGTCCTCGCGCTGGCCGACCAGGCACCACGGGTCGCGCCCACCCTGCTCGCCCTGCTGGCGGCCGGCCGGATCGGCCTCGCCTGCGGGACGGTCGAGGACCTGTCGACGGCCATGGCCGCGTACGGGATCACCCCGCCCGCCGCGCCGCGGCCCCCGGCCGGGGCCGCCGCGGACCTCGACCTCGACCTGGACCTCGTCGCGTCGGCCGCGGGCTGGAACCCGTCGGCCGCGCTCCGCCTCGCCGAACGGCAGGAACTGCCGCACCCCACCCGGCTGCACGCACTACGGCCCATGCTGGCGGACTGGCTCCGCCTCGCCGGCTCCGAACCCGCCGCCCGGGGCCGCGTACTGCGACTCACGCTCCGGCTCTGCCCCGCCCCCTGGACGACCGCGGAACTGACGGCCTTCGCCCGCTCCACCACGGTCCTCCTCGACGCCCTCGCCGAGGCCGGGGCTGCGGACCGACCCGAACTGATCGCCGTACTCGAAGCCGTCGCGCCGATCCTGTCGGCGGTGGAGCGGTCGACCGCCGCCGACGCGGTACGCGCACTGCCCCCCGTACCCTCGGGGAACCGGTCCACCCTGTCGCTGCTCCGCGGCCTCGGCGCGGTGCTCGTCCGCGCCGACCTCGACCAGGCACTCGCCTCGGCCCGGCTGGACGCCGACCCCCGGCAGGCCGAGACCGCCGTGCTCCGGGACGCGTTCGCGCTCCCGCCGTCCCCCGCGGCCGCGCATCCGGACGAGGAGTGGCGAACCGCGCTGGCCGCCGCGGCCCGCACCCCGAGCACCCTCCGGGCATTCCGCCGGCGCCCCCACCCACCCGGCTCCAGGGACCGACTGACCGCGTTGATCGACGTCCACGCCTCGGCCGGCCCCGAGGTCCGCGCCGCCCTCGTCGACTGGATGACGGACCTCCAGCCCCTCGACGCACCGCCCTGGACGCTCACCGAGACCGCCCACACGCCGGCGACCCGGCCGCGGACCGTGCACGAGGACGACCTCGACCAGCCCCGCTCGACCGCCCTGCGGGAGCGCCTGCTGGCCATGCTGCGGGCAGCCGCTCCCGACCGTCGGCGCGCCGCTGCCCTGGCGCTCCTGGAATGGCCCGAGCCCGAGGCGGGGCTCCCGGTGCTCCAGGCGTTTCTGCGGGGCCGCGTCGACATACCGGTCAGTGCCGGCCTGGCCCGCACCCTGAGCGCCGTCGCCGAGACCGAACTCCGCGCGGACGGCGTCCTCCGCGACCGGGTCGCCCGCGCGGCGGAGCGGCTCGCCCCGTGCGACCTGCAACCGCTGGTCCCGCTCCTGCTGGAATGGTGGGAACACGACCCGCCGGCCGTCCGCTCCGCGGTCGCGCAGGCGCTGCGCCGCGTCCCCGCCGACGTCCTGGCGGAGCACCTCGCCGACCGCCTCGAGACCGGCGCCCGTGGCTTCCTCGACCTGCTCGCCGGACGCCCCCTGCTGCGCACCCCCGTACTGACGCGGACCTGCCGGCGCCTGCGCGCGGAAGGACACGACGACCTCGCGGACCGCCTCCTCCTCGTGGACGGTCCACTGCGCCACCCGGACGACTCCGCCCGGCAGGACGCCGCCGCCCTGACCGCCCTGCGCGAGCGCACCCCACCGGAACCCACCCGGCTCCCGTCCCGCCAGGACCTGTTGACCCTGGCCCGCACCGGCGACCCGGCCCGCATCCACCGGGCACTCACACGACTCACCGAGGCACGCCCCACCCCGGCCGCGGACCGGGACCCCCAACTACGCCCTCTGCTCGACGAGTTGCTGCACCACCCCAGGCCCGGGATCCGCCTGCACGCCCACCGCACCTCGCGCGCCCTGCTGGACCGCCCGACCTACCTGCACCACACGTCGCTCCTGCTGGCCGACCCCCAGCCGGACCTCGTCCGCACGGCGCTCCGCACCCTCGCCCACGCCCCCTGGCCACCCGCCATCCCGGCGATGACCGCCCTGCTGGAGCACCGCCACCCCACCATCCGCAAAACCGCGGCCGAAGCCCTCATCACCCTCGGCGAAGACGCCGTCCCCGCCCTCAAACACGCGGCCACCCACGCCCGCCCCGACAAACGCCCCCTCTACACGGACCTCCTCCACCACATCACGACCACCGCTCCCGACTAGGCGCTGTCCGGCGGCCCCACCCGTCGCGACCGGTGGCCCTGGTGCGCGCGGGTGGCGGCCGCACAGGCTAGTTTGCCTGGATGAGTCTTCTTGATGACGTGGCCGAGCGCGACGGCTGGCGGTGCTGGGTCTGTGACGAACCGGTCGACCCCGACGAGTCGGTGAACGACCCGCGGGGGCCCAGTGTCGACAGCCGGACCGCCGACCGGAAGGCCAAGGTCGCCGAGCGGCTCGCGCACCGCGGGTGCAACAGCCGCAAGGGTGCGGTCAAGGTGGTCATCGCCTGGCCGGAACGCCTGTACGTGGTCGAACCCGCGCCGCTGATCGCCGTCGCCGACAGGCTGGAGCGCAAGGGGGGACGCGAGATGGTGGGCCGTTGTCCGACCAGGAAGGACGCCCAAGAGGCGGCGGACTGGCTGGTGGACCGGTTCTCCCGACTGCTGCCGGGGCTGCCGGTGACGGCCGCCGTGGAGGCGGGCGGCGGCCAGTTCCTCGTCATCCTGGCCACCGGCCGCCGCTGATCGGGGGAGAAGGCGAACGGTCCCGCAATGCCCGCCCACAGCACCGGCTTCGGGCGGGCAGACGACGACGCACAGAGGTGTGGCCGTGCAGCCGGCTCACGGCCCGGCCGGGACGCCGAGCGGCACGGCGAACCGTGACTGCCAACCTTCCTCCGTCAGCACCACCAGCTGGACCGCCGCCGCACGGGTCCGCAGCGGCAGCAGGCTGCCGATCGCAGCGCGGACACGGGCGGCGGCCGTCGGGTTGTCCGCACCCATGGCGACCGTGAGATGCGCGGCGGGCTCGGCCCCGAAGCGGCCCTTGTACGGCCGCAACCCGGGCCACTGGGCGCGGAACGCGTCGACGATCGTCTGGAGCCCCGGAACGGCGACGGCGACGAAGCCGGACGCTGTCACGACCTCCTCCAAGAGCAGATCGGCTGCCGGAAAACCCGCAGCCAGGGAACGCACACCCTCCTCGTCCTGCTCCGTCAGCGCCGCTTCAGGCACGAACGGGTAGAGGAGCGAGACGTGCGCCGGCACCCCACGACGCACCAGAGCCGGATCGATACGCCACGCCGCCTCGAGGAGCGGACCGGCATCGGGCAGAACGATGACGACGGCAGTGGTCCCCGGCTCTGGCATGCCGTCATCATCGCAGCCCAGTCCGCTACCGCACCCGTAAGAGGGATCCCCGCGACGACTTCCCCGTCCGCTCCCTCGACGCGAACGAAAACCAGCAACCCGGGCGGCGCCTCGTCCCCTGGTACAAAACTGACCGAACCCTGCGCCATGCCCCGGAGGCGCCGCAGGCGGCGCGGAACGCTCAGCGCCACAGGGCGGCTGAGCGGAGGACGCTTACGGAAGCGGTTCGGGCCCCGCTCAGACTGCCTGCCTGCTCAGGAACCAGCATGCATACCTTTCGGCTGCCCTGACGGTTGGCGCTGAAGCCCCCGCGCAGGGCATTACGCACTTCGGCATGGCGGCACTACGGTGTGCGCAAGCGGAGTCCTGACCGCGTTCGAGGGTCAACCAGTCCGTTGGGCAGGACATCTGGGGTGAGGGGAGCCGCCGTGCAGGCGCTGTATGCCGTAAGTTTCGACATCCGGTCTGCCCAGGAGAAGCCGGGCCACGTCTTTGAGCGCCTACGTGACCATCTAGCCGTGTGGCTCAGCCACGGCGGACGCATACCGGCGCCGTCGGTAACCGAATTCGGCCAGGATGGCCGGGCGGTGCTCGTCGGCAGGGTTCCCAGCCACGTTGACCGCACGGTGAGCTGGACGGTGGCGGGCGATGAACATACCCGCGCCCTGCGCATGACCATCCACCAGCCATTGTCTGCAGGTCCGGCACAGTTCGTCACACGGGTCACCATCTCTCAGTCGGAGGACGGCAGTGGCGGGCTCAGAATCGTCATGGGTCGGCAGATCCCCGACGGATGGATCGCGCCAGTGCAGGACCCTCCGCTGAAGCGCCCAAACCTGCTGCGGGCGGTGCTCAGCGACCAGGAACTCGAAGTGCGGGTGCTGAGCCAGCTTGCCACGGGGCGCTACGAGAGGATCCGCGACGAGAGCCACGCGTCAGTTCTCCTTGATTCCCTGGCGCTGCGCACACGCCTCCCCATTCTCCTGGTGTATCCCAGGGACCAGGCGGGGTGGAGCGCGGCCGTTGATGCCTCGGGACAACTCGCTGGGTTGGCTCAGGTGGTGACCTTGAACTATGTGACTGCACAGGCTGTCCGCCGGACCCACGAGCAGGTGGCCGTACCCAGCGGAGGCGCCCGACTGGTGTGGCCCGACCTCGGCCTGGAGCATCCCGTCTACATGCGTGAGGAGGTGTCCGAGACGTCCTTCGTGGAACAGCGGCTGATGTCGTCGCTCGCCCATCTCTCAGTCATCGCTCGTGGCAGTGACACGGCGTGGGAGCGGGCGCGGCAGGCTTCGCACCGCGCGGGCGCGCGGAGGGCTGCCGAGCAGCTGTCCCGCGCCCAGGCCGCCGGTGACACGACAGCCGAACTCGAAGCGTTGGAAAAGCGCCTACGACAACTCGAAGAGGACGCAAGCTCCTGGGAGGAAATGGCGCAAAGCTGCATGGAGGAACGCGACAAGGCGCGAGATGACGCAGCCACCGCCGAGGCGCTGCGCCAGGACCGGGACTATTGGAAAAATCAGTACCTCGACTTGTCGAAGAGCGGGAGCGGACAGGCGGCCGTACTCGATGTTTGGAGTGAGATCCCGGCCCTGGAAGCGGACGCCGTTCCCACGTTCAAGGCTCTCACCAAGGCGTCGGGGGAACACATCGTGTTCACGGCGAGAGCAGGGCGCACCTGGAAGGACTCTCGCTATCCGTACCCCCAAGAGATGACCGACCAGCTGATCGCCCTTGCGCAGGCCGCGATGGACTTGTACGCCAACCCTGGCAATATGCCCAGGCTGCCCCAGTGGTTCTACGACAACCACGGACTGAAGTTTGCACCTAGCGACGAGAAGCTGAGCAAGGACAAGGAGAAGCGCTACTTTACGTTTGACGGGAAGCGCTTCGACGGACTGCCGCACATCAAGGTTCGGGATGCGGCGTCGCCTAACGAGGTGGGACGGATCTACTTCGCCTTCGACTCCGATGGGAAGCGCTTCATCGTGAACCACGTAGGACTTCATCTGTAGTCGCTTGCTTGGGCTGGTGAAGCATGATCTGGTCGCGGCGGGGGCAGCTAGGGATGAGGGGAAGGGCGCTCTTGCGGCGCGCTGCGCGTTCTCCTCGGATCTCCCCAGGTCTCCTGAGGGAATGGCTGGTCAGACCCTGCGGCCAGGTGTTCTTGGCTGGCCTCAGCCCGGCACAGCGACAGGCAGCAGCTTGCCGTCCCCGAGGTGCAGCCAACCCCGACCAGGGGCGATAGGCCAGCCAGTGATGGAGTCGCCGATTCTGATGCCGATCACATCGCCGGTGCTCCGCTCCTGAGGGGACAACAGAAGGCCGCGGTGGGCCTTCTTCGTCTCCCCGGCCCAACCGAAGCCGAACGGGAGTTTGTCTTCGCGACAGCCCACCACCAGAGCCGTTCCTTCTTCGAATCCGTGATGCACGACGCTCTTGAGTAGACGTCCGGCGTCACAATTGTCGAGGACCTCTGCGTCGTCCATCACTACGACGATCGGCTCTTCGGGCGACGCCGACGACAGGGCTCCCTCGAGTTCGTCGGTACCGAGCTCATCGCGTACGAAGCAGTCCACTACCCCGCTCTGACCGGCCACCTCTCGCAAGGGGGAGGCTCTTGGTGCGACCAGAACGACGAGGGCATTGGCAGCGAGCAGAGCGCGTGAGATGTTCACCAGTGCTGTGGACCGCCCTGACCCCCCGTGGCCCTGCCACGACGAATGCCGGAGCAGTTCCGGTTGCGAGGTCAGGACCGTACGCACGCCGTTCTTCTCCTGCGATCCCCGCGAGTGCCCACAAGGTTGGTGTCGCCGGATCCCGCATCGACCATGCCTCGTCGAAGCTGACACGTTCCGGTAGGTCATCGAAGCCACACTGCGCCTCCAATGTCTCGTGGGCCGCTTCCCAAAGCCCGAGGAGAAGCACATGGTCCTCGAGCATCAGGTGTGCCACGTGAGAGAAGGCCACGACCGCCTCACGAGTCGGTAGCTCCTCGTGGGTGTACCAACGGATCCAGGCATCTGACGGAATGCCTGTCTTTTCTCCCAGGTAGGTGAACGACCACTGTCGCTTGACCCTGTGTTTCTGGAGGAGACGGTGCAGCATGACCAACTCATGTCGCGCCGGCGAAGGGGCCACCTCGAACTCCCTGCTTTTGACCCCGTAGTACGTGGCGTTCGCCGGCCTGCTCTCACCTACGGCGTCAGCCAGCTTGACGAATCCTTCACCGCGGCGTACGACACCGAGGAAGACCCTCAGCGCATCCTTGTCGTCCCATAGGGCCTGCGCCGCGTTGATGATCAACCCCTTCAGGGACTCCTCGGCGTAGTTGACGCGTGCAGCTGCTTCGTCGACGTCAGGAGGCGTCTCCTTATTAGCTGATGTGCCTTGCGTACTTCGTTGCTGCGCGTCTTCGGCATCCTGGCCGGGTGCATCCACTGAGTCGGTGGGGATTCCCGCTTCGTCGCTGACGCCCGAAGCAGCGGCTTCGGGCGGTGGTTGCACGGATGCTTGCGCGACCGTCTCGTCGTACGCCTGCTTCCATAGCCCCTTGAACCGTTTGACTTCGCCCTCGGGGTCGTCGTGACCTGAGTCCTCGGACAGGACGGTGACGATGAGCTCCAGGCGGCCCAGCTTGGGGAGGTCCGGCCTCTGGAAGGTGTCCAGCACTGCCTGGTGGTTGACGATCCAGTAGTCCTGGGCGTCCTGCCCGATCCGGTCACGGATGCTGCGTGCAGACGGCAGCCCAGCGTCCAGTCGTAGATCGTGCAGGCCGTCGTTGAGCTTCTTGAGCACGGGGCGTCCGTGTAGGTCCGGCTTCCTCCAAGACTGGGCGCCCGCCATGCGATTCCCCCTGTCGGCCTGTTTCATCCTGTGAACCAGACGGGCCGACGGGTGTGCACGAGATCTTCGATTCTCGGCCGAGAACATGTTGGGCGGCGGGGGATTTTGGCCGAAGCTGTCAGGTGGCGTCTCAGGTCGTCAAGGTCTTCCGTGAGGGACACACGCTGGATGCACATCCCCGTTCTCTCCCGTAAGGAAGGCGAATGTCCATGGAACCCGCAAGCGTGCGTGTTGCTGTCCTTCTGCTGGTCGGTCTGCTCGTCACCATCCTGGCTCTGTACGTACCAGAAGCCGGTGCCGCTGTCGTGGGAACCGCCACGGTTGTGGCCCTCCTCGCCGATCTCACGGCCCGTAAGTGAATCAGGGGCGTTCGATCGGATCGCTCAGGAGTCCTGGTTCCATGGCGCGCCCGGAGACAGCCATGGTGAGACCCGCTGGGCGGGACCGCCACGATCGCTTTCGGTCAACGTCAGCTGATCGTCGATGCCGCCCGCAATATCGGCGTACAACTCGTGGGTCCGAGATGCACCGGTGTGGGCGTGATGGGAAGGCGACGCGTGCTGTCCGATGAAGTCTGGCGCGACCTGCGCAGTCAAGGCGTGACCAGGATGTACCCCGAGCGCAGCGTGCTGCTGCGGCAGGGATCCCCGGGGACGCACCTCCTCGCCCTCACCTCCGGGTTGGCCAAGGTGGTTTGCCGAGAACCGAATGGAGCCAGGACGTGGCTCGCGTTTCGAGGGCCGGGGGACCTCCTCGGAGAAGTCTCGGTCTTCAACGGGACCTCGCGGACGGCGGATGTCGTTGCCCTGACGCCCTGCGCTGCAGTCGTTCTGGACGCACAGCGCTTCGTCCAGTTCGTCGAGGAGCGTGGACTGGTCATGCATCTGATGCGCCAGGCACTCGCCAGGATGCGCGAGTCCGACATCCACCGAGCAGAACTGCAGACCTTGCCATTGGTCGTGCGGCTGGCGCGCACACTGCTGAGGTTGGCCGTGCTCACCGATCAGATGGCGGAGAGCAACGCCGTCCGGCTGACGGGGCTGAATCAGGAAGAGGTCGCGCAGGCGATCGGCGTGACACGCAATGCGGTCATCAGCGGGTTGGGGCAGCTGCGGGCCGTCGGGCTGGTCGAAACGGCGCGGAGGGTGATCGTCATCAGGGATGTGGAAGCCCTGCAGCGCTGGGCGGTGGCCGACTGAGGACGGCGGCCTGTGAACCGGGACACACCCCGTGCGCCCAGCGCTGTGCACTCGGCGGAGCGGCGCGGATGGAACCTCGAAGCAAGCCCGACTACGGCTACTTGCCGGACCATCCGTGAGGAGACCTCCATGTCTGTACCCGTGCCTGTTCCGTATGCCGAAAGCCGGCCGCTCCCGCCCTACCGCGCCCTGTTCGCCGTTGACGCGAAGGACTTCACCGGACTGCCGGCCGCTCAGCACGGACCGGTCAGCCAGCTCATTCCCCAGCTGGTGGACCAGGCCCTGGAGCGGGCCGGTCTGCACCAGCTGCGCGATGCCCAGCGATTTCCCGCCAATACGGGAGACGGCGTCGTCTTCGGGTTCGATCCGGTGCACCTGCCCTTCGTGCTCTGGCCGTTCCTGGGAGTTCTGGACGACGTGCTCGGTTCGTACAACCGGCAGGCCGTTGGTCCGCGGATCAGGCTCCGGGCCAGCATCCACGTCGGCCCGTTGCCCGACGGGGGCGAGCCCGGGGACGGCAACGGCACGGCCCGCAACGACATGCATCGGCTGCTGGATTCGCGTCCGGTCAAGGCCATCCTCGCTGCGGCGAGCGAGGAGGTGACCCACCTCGCCGCAATCGTCTCGGAGCGGGTCTACGAAGACGTCGTGTTGGGTGCCTACACGGGGCTCCACCCCGACCGATGTGTCGAAGTGTCGGCCACCGTCGAAGGCAAGAACTTCTCGCAGCGGGCCTGGCTGTACGTTCCTTCGCCCTCCGGGAACCTCGTGCGGGCGGGCATCCGGCCGCGTGAGGAACCCGTAGCTGCGGTGCCGGCGGAGCCCGCCGTGGCACCGGACAAGGGTTCCGGAACGGAGTACCGCGGAAACTCCCAGCACGTCGGGGAAGGTGCCGCAGTGATGGGCAACGTCGGTCGTGACTTCACCTATACCGCACCAGCGACCACGTACCGCGGGACCAACCAGCACTGGGGCAGCGGAGACAACGTTGCGGGTGTCAAGCGGACCGGTGACGGGGACCACCGGTGAACGCCGGACCTGGACCGGCCGCCGAGCCGGACGACCAGACGGACGCCGATCAGGCCGATCCGTCGGTTGGACCGGGGACCGGGCAACAGAACTCCCTCCGTGAGAGCCACCAAAGGGTGGACAACGGAGTTGCGTTCATGGGGAACGTCGGAGGCGACTTCAACTTCCTGCACATCGCCGCGTCGAACGACGAAGCCATCGAGGGAATCCTCAAACCGCGCCTGCGAGAAGGGCCTTATCCGGCGGAAGAGGTGCGCGACAGGCTGCACGGATTCGTCGAACCGCCGTCGTACGTACGCTGCCGGAAGGCGTTGGACAGCCGGATCGTGCTGCTCAGGGCGAGGGCCGGAACGGGCGCCGGCACGGCGGCGTTCGCCCTTCTTGCTGAAAGGCACGGCGAGGACGGTGTCACGGGCCTGGATGCGATGGCGGATCTGTCGGCATGGCGGCCGAAGGCCGGCCGCGGGTACCTCCTGCAGGGGTTGCCGGCGGCTTCGGCCCGGGCCCTCGACGAAGTGCGGCTGACGGGCCTGGCCGAGGCGTTGCGCGGTGCCGGGGCTCACCTGGTCGTCACCATGGCGCAGGATGCCCGGTTGCCGCCAGACGCCAGCCGGTGGGAAGAGGCGCATGCCGCACCCGGACCGCACGAGGTCGCAGAGAGGCGACTGCGGCTCGTGGCTGCCAAAGGGGGGCTCGATAGCCCGCAACTCGACACCGCACTGCGGAACCTGGCCTCCCCCGAGTCCACTGCCTACCTCTCGACCCATCCACTGCCCGGTGATGCCGTCGACCTGGCGGAGGGGTTGCGGCAGTCCGCGGAGACGTCGGCACCAATCGGGTCCGTGCTCGAGGACCTCCTGACCGGCACCGAGGCCGCCGCCCGGTCCGCGCTCGCTCAGGCTCGGCACAGTGCCGACAAGGTCTCCTTGATGGCGGCCGTCGCTCTGCTCCCTGGACAGGACCGCACGGTGATCGAGCAGTTCGCCGCCGAGATGCGGCCAATGCTCGGTGCACGTGTTGCAAGGACGGGACAGAACCAGGCCCCGGACGATCAGTTGCCGGATGTCCTCGGCCCCTCGTTCGAAGACCGCCTCGAAGCCATCGGTGCATGCCCGGAGCCACCACGCAGTTCTCCCGCGGACCGGTTTCGATACCCCGTGCAGCCGATCGTTTTCTCGGGCAGGCACCGCGCGGCGACACTTCTTCGCCACCTTTGGCTGGACTTCGAAGGCATGCCGGCGGCGCTGTGGGGGGCTTTGGAGCAGCTGAACTATCAGCCGGGCCTCGATCTGGCAGCTGGAAAGGCGATCGGCCGGGTGCTCGCGCATGCCACCGGCCCCGACGTGCTGACTCAGCTGGACCGGTTCGCCTCCTCGGAGGACCGCTGGCGCCGACGGCTGGTCGCGGTGGCGTTGGGAGAGCTCGTCCAGTACCCCTTGGTTTCCGGTGCGGTCAAGGAGCAGATGCGTCGGTGGAGCAGCCGGTCATCCGTAGTTCTCCGCTGCACTGTCGCCGAGACCTGTGGGGGCAGCTACGGGCTCGCCCGGCCGGCCGCCGCCCTCAAACTCCTGGACAACGTCCTTGGTGGCTCCTCTCCGGAGTTGGACGCGAAACTGCGTTCCGCCGTCTCCTTCGCGCTGGGCGCCCTCCTCACCGAGCAGGCGAATCACATCGAGGTCCTGGAGGCGGTGATGAGGTGGCTGGGAGACGGCAGGGGAACACCACGTCACACGCTGGCGGTGCACGTGATCCACTCCATGTCCCTCTCGACGTTCCCTCAGCCGGGTACACCGGGTGCGGTCCGGATGAGCCTGGCCCGCATTCTGGAGTGCCACCCGGCTCAGGGTTTTGCCCTCGTTGTGCTGGGTCTCGACGACCCGGCCACGTACGAAGCGGTGGCCCAAGGGCTTGGGCGGGTTGAAGCCGACCCCGACATGTTCCAGAGGACAGCCTTCGACCTAGTGGTGAGTGAGCTCTCCCGTACCGCTCGCCATCGTCGGGGAGTCATCCGCTTCCTACTGGGGCGCCACCGAGATCACACGAACACATCGCGAAGGAGGAGTGCGTCATGAGCAGGCCACTGTTTACGTCGGTCAGTTCTTCACCGGTTCGGCAGCTGCTGCGGCAACGGTTCGGATCGTCTTCGGATCGCGCGCTCGTCTTCCTCTCGGATCAGGAAGCGGATCGCCTCGAGCCACCCCGGGGCGGAGACATCTGGGGATACCCCCGACCGTCGATCGGGGCGGCCTTCCGACGGGAGTTCGACTCGATCGGGTGGGTCTCGCTGGCAGAACGCCGGATCGTGGTGGAGGTGCCACGCCGGGGTCCTGCGACATCAACGCCTTCGCGAGCACGCTACGAAGTCGCCTGGAACGTCAGCAATCCGGTGGTCGCGGCACGCAGCGGCCTGACGGAGGACGCCGCGCGCCGGTTGATCGACCAGGCCATCCGTGGAAGTGCCGGACTGCAGGGTGCTTCTGATCCCCTTCGACAGCCGCCGACCCTGTACGGGACCGCTCAGGTCGAGCCCCCCGGTCAGCCGCGGAACATCGACGGGGCGGGCCTGACCTACTGGTTCCTGGACCCTCCAGCCGGCCTCCTACCGGCTTCAAGCCATCCTGCTGAGCTCCTCCTTCCGCCGGGCTTCGGCGAGGCCCACCGCGCGGCGTACCGCTTCTACCGCGAGGTGGTGGCCGGCGGGCCGGTCGGTCTGGCGGCGCTCTGGCTGCTTCACCATCCCGACCAGGCCAGGGAGGTGCTCGACTGGACGGTCGCACACGGCGACCTGCTCACCGAGCGGGACGGATGGGAGCGGACGCTGGCGGCAACGCTTCAGGGACTGACGAAAGAGGACCGGGGCTTCGTCGGGGTGAACCTGGCGCGCCTCCTCAGCGAAGTCGGCGTACCCCAGGGCGATGAGGTCTTGCGCAGGATAGGCGACACGGGTGTACCGCGCAGCGGCATGAACGGCTTCCACGGAGGGGCGCCGTGATGTGGGCTCTACCGTCTCGCCTCGCCCAGTTGAGAACTCGGCCCGAACGCCATGCCTCGGACGCGGACCACGTGGTGGTTCTGTCGCGAGAGCTCATCGCGCAGAACTATTTGGAGATCGGCCGGGCTGACGGCAAGGCAGCCATTCTTCTGGCTACGGGGGGAACGCTCTTCGGGCTCCTTCTCGTACGGCGTCCCCTCGATGTTGTGTGGGCCGTCCCTTTGTGGTGGATGGCAGCGGCCACCACGACAGGGGCGTTGGTGTTCCTGCTCCTGGCTCTCGCCCCGCGCCGTGGGGCACGAGCCAGCGAGAGGCACGGCCTCCTCGCATACTACGAAGACGTGGTGCGTGCAGAGACGCGCGCCGATTTGTCGGCTGGGCTCAGGCGGGACGGCGCAGATCCCCAGCCTCGGCTGCTCCGTGCGCTGAGGGAGACCAGCAGGATCGCCCGAGCCAAGAACCGCTGCGTGCGGTACGCCATTGTCATGCTGCTACCGGCGATCACCGCGGCCTTCCTGGCCGTTGCGCTCGGTCGCTGACCAGGATCGACCGAGACGTTCGGGGCTGGCCCGAGAGCGAGAGGTCGAGTGCGCGTCTGACGCAGCCTTCTGGGGTGGCACCGCGGCCGAGGGAGGCGAGACGGACAAGTTCGGCGACCGCTACGAGGGTGCCTGGACCGTTAGACATGCCCTGTACGTACTGCTGGGCAGAGGCACATCGACCACTGTGGTGACCGATTCGGGCAAGGCCGCGCTCCGCCTTGCTGGGGACAGCGCAAGGGGAGGAGGTGCGCCAGCGGGGAGTTGCGGACGGAGGCTGTCCGCAAGGGGGGTTAGCTTGTTGGCATGGCCTCCATGACGACGCATCCCGTGCTCGGCACCCGCGCTCTGAACCGTGCCACTCTTGCCCGCCAGCTGCTGCTCAGCCGCGCCCAGATGTCCGCGGAGGGCGCCGTCACCCACCTGCTCGGACTCCAGGCGCAGAACGTCAAGCCGCCGTACTTCCAGCTCCACGCCCGCCTCGCCGGCTTCCGGCCCGCCGAGCTCGCCGGGCTCATGGAGTCCCGGGAGGTGGTCCGGATGGTCACCATGCGCTCCACCATCCACACCCACACCGCGCACGACGCCCTGACCCTGCGCCCCCTTGTCCAGCCCGCCCGCGACCGCGAGGTCGGCTATTTCCGCAAGGGGCTCGTGGGGGTGGACCTGGACCGGCTCGCCGAACGGGCCCGTACCTTCGTCGAGAGCGCGCCGCGCACCATGGCCGAGATCCGCGAGGAGCTGCTTCGCGAGTGGCCGGGGGCCGACCCGCAGTCGCTGTCCGTCGCCGCCCGCTGCCGGCTGCCGCTGGTCCAGGTCACCCCGCGCGGCGTGTGGGGGAGCAGTGGGCAGGTACGGCTCACCACCGTCGAGCACTGGCTCGGCCGGCCCGCCGGGGCGGCGCAGCCCGTGGACGACGTCGTCCTGCGCTACCTCGCCGCCTTCGGGCCCGCCTCCGTCAAGGACATGCAGGTCTGGGCCGGGCTCACCCGGCTGCGCGAGGCCTTCGAGCGGCTGCGGCCGGGCCTGGCGGTCTTCCGGGACGAGAACGGCGTCGAGCTCTTCGACCTGCCCGACGCGCCCCGCCCCGACCCGGACACCCCGGCCCCGCCGCGCTTCCTCCCGGAGTTCGACAACCTGCTCCTCTCGCACGCCGACCGCACCCGCGTGATCGCGTCCGAGATCAAGGGCCGTACCTGGAGCGGGAACCAGGCCCACTGCACCCTGCTCGTCGACGGGTTCGTCGCCGGGCTGTGGAAGTCGGAGGGGGCGGTGCTCACCGTAGAGCTGTTCGACCGGGTCTCGAAGGCGCAGAAGGAGGAGATCGTCGCCGAGGGGGAGCGGATGATCGCCGACATGACCGGGGAGGCGGAGAAGACGGGCAGGCGCGCGGGCGAGGCATCCGGAGGGGCTTCCGGCAGGGCTTCCGTGCGCTTCGGGACGGCGTACCGAAGCTGAGCCCCGCTAACCGGGCCCGTGCCAAGCGGAGTTGTACGGGGCGCACGCCGGCCGCGTGGTCCCGGGACGGACGGCATGCCGAGCCGGACCGCGGATTCCCCGCCGGCCCTGCGCGGCGGGGCGCGCCGCGCCGCGCGGGGCTTCGACGACCTCCTTCCGCAACCCGGCCGGCCGCAGGGCCACGGGGCCGCCGTCGAACACCTGCCGGCGGAGGTCGAAGGCCGCGCGGGCTGCCGCCGTACCCCTCCGCATGGACTGGTCGAGCGGCCTGCTCACGGCCGTGCGAACGGCTCCGGCCGGGAGTCGGTGATCCGGCCGGCCGTGGCCGGATCCTCGCCAACGGTCAACTCGCGCCGGGCGTCGCACTGGTGGTCCGTACGGCGGACGCGGCACGATACCTGCCATGACGACCGAAAGTACGCAGAACAGCGCCACCGCCCAGTTCCTCGCCGCGCGGGACTTCCTGCTGGAGCGCCGCGGTGACTACGAGGCCGCCCACAGCGGATTCACCTGGCCCCGCCCCCACCGTTTCAACTGGGCGCTCGACTGGTTCGACCACATCGCGGCCGGGAACGGCGCCGATGCCCTGCGCATCGTCGAGGAGGACGGCACCAGCGAGGCCCTCACCTTCGCCGAGCTGGCCGCACTCTCCGGCGCGGCCGCCAACTGGCTGCGCGAGCAGGGCGTCGCGCCCGGCGACCGGATCCTCGTCATGCTCGGCAACCAGCGCGAGCTGTGGGAGGTGATGCTCGGCGCGATGAAACTGCGCGCCGTCGTCATCCCCGCGACCCCCCTGCTCGGCCCGGCCGACCTGCGCGACCGCGTCGAGCGCGGCGGGGTACGCCACGTCATCGCGCGCGCCGAGGACACGGTCAAGTTCGAGGAGGTGCCGGGCGGCTACACCCGCATCGCCGCCGGACGGCAGATCCCGGCGGGCTGGCGGCCGCTCGCGGACATGCAGGGCGCGGACACCGCCTTCACGCCCGAGGGGGAGACCCTCGCGACCGACCCGCTGATGCTGTACTTCACCTCCGGCACCACCGACCGCCCGAAGCTCGTCGAGCACACGCACGCCTCGTACCCCATCGGGCACCTCTCCACCATGTACTGGCTCGGGCTGCGCCCCGGCGACGTGCACCTCAACATCGCCTCGCCCGGCTGGGCCAAGCACGCCTGGTCCAACCTCTTCGCCCCGTGGAACGCCGGCGCCACCGTCTTCGTCCACAACTACACCCGCTTCGACCCCGAGCGGCTGATGGCCGAGATGGACCGGCACGGCGTGACCACCTTCTGCGCCCCGCCCACCGTGTGGCGGATGCTGATCCAATCCGACCTCACCCGGCTGGCCAGGCCCCCGCGCGAGGCCGTCGCCGCCGGCGAGCCGCTCAACCCGGAGGTCATCGACCGGGTCCGCGAGGCCTGGGGCGTCACCATCCGCGACGGTTTCGGCCAGACCGAGACCACCCTCCAGGTCGGCAACTTCCCCGGGGTGCCGGTCAAGCCCGGCTCCATGGGCCGACCGGCGCCCGGCTACGAGATCGTGCTGCTGGACCCCGTCACCGGGAAGGAGTCCCCGGACGAGGGCGAGCTCTGCGTGAACCTGGGCGCCCGGCCCGCCGGAGTGACCACCGGCTACCGCGACGACCCGGAGCGCACCGCCGAGGCCATGGCGGACGGGCTCTACCGCACCGGCGACATCGCCGCCCGCGACGCCGACGGGTACCTCACCTACGTGGGGCGTTCCGACGACGTCTTCAAGGCCTCCGACTACAAGATCAGCCCGTTCGAGCTGGAGAGCGCCCTGCTGGAGCACGAGGCGGTCGCCGAGGCCGCCGTCGTCCCCGCCCCCGACGAGCTGCGGCTGGCGGTCCCGAAGGCGTACGTCACCCTCGCGGGCGGCTGGGAACCCGGGCCGGAGACGGCCCGGGTGCTGTTCGAGCACTCCCGCGCGGTGCTGTCCCCGTACAAGAGGATCCGCCGCATCGAGTTCGGCGAGCTCCCGAAGACCGTGTCCGGCAAGATCCGCCGGGTGGAGCTGCGGGAGCAGACGGCCGCCGGCTCGACGGGTGAGTACGACGAGGCCGACCTGCGCTGACCCGAGCCGGTACGGCGGGTCCCGTACGCGGCCGCGCCCCTACGCCGGGAGGTGCGCCTCGATCGCGGCGATGACCTCGGGGGCCTCGGGCTCGGTACGCGGACGGAAGCGCGCGACGACCTCACCGGCCGGGGAGATCAGGAACTTCTCGAAGTTCCACTGGATGTCCCCCGCCTCGCCCTCCGCGTCCGGGGTCTTCACCAGCTCCCGGTACAGCGGGTGCCGGTTCTCGCCGTTGACCTCGGACTTCTCCAGGATCGGGAAGGTGACGCCGAAACCGGCCGCGCAGAAGGTCTGGATGTCCTCGGCGTTGCCGGGCTCCTGCTCGCCGAACTGGTTGCAGGGCACACCGATGACCGTGAAGCCCTTCTCCTCGTACTTGAACTGCAGACGCGCCAGTCCCGAGTACTGCGGGGTGAGCCCGCACTGCGAGGCCGTGTTCACGAGGAGGATCGCCTTGCCCTTGTGCGCCGCGAGGCTCGTGGGCTCGTCGGACAGGGTGGTCAGCGGGATGTCGTACAGGCTCATCGGGCTCTCCTCGGCAGGCGTAAGGACGTAAGCAGGCAACGCCTACGAGCTTAAGCGCCCCTCCCGCGGACCCCGCCGACGCCCAGGGCGGCCCTGGAAAGCTAGGCCCCCGACCCGACCAGCTCGTCCGCCGGGTCGTTGACCGGCTGCGGCATCCCGGTGAGGTCCATGACGAACAGCGGTATCCCGAGATCGTCCGCGCGGGTGCGGGCGTCCTCCGTGTACCCGGCGAGGGAGAAGTAGACGCTGGTCGCGGAAGCGGTGAGGCCGTTCAGCCAGACGCACTCCACCGCCCGCAGCCCGGCCGGCGCGGTGGTCGGGTCCACCTGGGCGACCAGTCCCGGGGCCCGCAGGTCCACGGCCGCGGAGGGGATCGGCCGCGCGTCGGGCTGCCGTACGTCCTGGAAACCGAGCCAGCGCAGGTACAGCGCGGCCGTGGCCACCGCGTCGCGGGCCGTACGGATGGTCACCGGCCGGAAGGCGGGCCGCGGCAGCGGAGCGGCCGGTGGCGCCGGCGCCGGCGGTGGCACGTGTGCGGGCCGCGCGTCGGCGGGGCCGCCCGCCGCCCCCGCCCCGCGCGGACCGGGCCCCGCCTCGCGGGGATCCGGCCGTGGGTCGGACCGGGGGCGGTCCGGGCCGCCGGGGACCGGGCCCGACCCCTGCCCCGTGGCCGCGCCGTCCCTCCGTACCCCGCCGCCGGCCTCCGCCGGTCCGGGCTCGTCACCCGCACCCGCACCCGCACCCGCACCGGCACCGCCTGCGGCCCGGTCTCCGGAGTCGACCCCCTCCAGCGGGTGCACCGGGATCCGCACCACCGTCCCGCACGATCCGCAGCCCAGCTCGGGCTGCGGCCACTCGCTCTCCCGCCCGCAGGCCGTGCACCGCACGGCCACCCAGCTGTCCGACCAGGTGCGGTGCGTCAGCGGCACGGGCGGCGCGGCCAGGTCCAGCGGGGGATGCACCGGGCTTCCGCAGGCGCAGGGGAAGACCGGTGCGGTGTAGCCGTTGTCGCGCAGGCACGCCGGGCAGCGCACCGGTACCGCTTCCGCCATGAGACCTGTACCCCCTCGTCGCTGTGCGTAGGTCCATGGTCCACCACCGGCGACCGCGGGGGCGAGGGCGCACGCCTTTTCCAGGGGATTCGGGTCGCCGGATCGGTCATTTGTGCAACTCACCGAGCAAGACGCGGCTTTTGGTCGGTTCCGGGGTCCCCCACTGCCTTGACGCCGACGAAGCCGCCGCTTAGCTTGTTCCGTATAGCAGAACAAAACTTCCGGATGACGGAAAAGCCTGACCGCCAGACCCGCAGGAGAACCTGATGCCTCGTATGACAGCCGCCGCCGCTGCAGTTGAGATCCTCAAGCTCGAGGGTGTCGAACAAGCGTTCGGCGTGCCCGGTGCTGCGATCAACCCGTTCTACCGCGAGCTCAAGAACGTGGGCGGGATCGCGCACACGCTGGCCCGCCACGTCGAGGGCGCCTCGCACATGGCCGAGGGCTACACGCGGGCCAAGGCGGGCAACATCGGTGTCTGCATCGGTACCTCGGGCCCGGCCGGCACCGACATGATCACCGGCCTGTACTCCGCGATCGCCGACTCGATCCCGATCCTGTGCATCACCGGTCAGGCTCCGGTCTCGAAGCTCCACAAGGAGGACTTCCAGGCCGTCGACATCGCCTCGATCGCCAAGCCCGTCACCAAGAAGGCCACGACCGTCCTGGAGGCCGCGCAGGTTCCGGGCGTGTTCCAGGAGGCCTTCCACCTGATGCGCTCCGGCCGCCCCGGCCCGGTCCTGATCGACCTGCCGATCGACGTCCAGCTGACCGAGATCGAGTTCGACCCCGAGACCTACACCCCGCTGCCGGTCTACAAGCCGCAGGCCAGCCGCGCCCAGGCCGCCAAGGCCCTGCAGTTCCTGCTGGAGTCGGAGCGCCCGCTGATCGTCGCCGGTGGCGGCATCATCAACGCCGACGCCTCCGACCTGCTGGTCGAGTTCGCCGAGCTGACCGGCGTCCCGGTCATCTCCACCCTCATGGGCTGGGGCACCATCCCGGACGACCACGAGCTGGCCGCCGGCATGGTCGGCGTCCAGACCGCGCACCGCTACGGCAACGCGACCTTCCTGGAGTCGGACTTCGTCTTCGGCATCGGCAACCGCTGGGCCAACCGTCACACCGGTTACAACCTCGACGCCTACACCAAGGGCCGCAAGTTCGTCCACGTCGACATCGAGCCCACCCAGCTCGGCAAGATCTTCGCCCCGGACTTCGGCATCGCCTCCGACGCCAAGGTCGCGCTGGAGCTCTTCATCGAGATCGCCAAGGAGCTGAAGGCCGAGGGCAAGCTGCCGGACTTCTCCGCCTGGGCCGCCTCGGCGCAGGAGCGCAAGGCCACCCTGCAGCGCCGTACGCACTTCGACAACATCCCCCTGAAGCCGCAGCGCGTCTACGAGGAGATGAACAAGGCCTTCGGCCCGGAGACCCGCTACGTCACCACCATCGGTCTCTCCCAGATCGCGGCCGCGCAGTTCCTGCACGTCTACCGCCCGCGCCACTGGATCAACTGCGGCCAGGCCGGCCCGCTCGGCTGGACCATCCCGGCCGCCATCGGTGCCGCCACCGCGGACCCGCAGACCCCGATCGTCGCGCTCTCGGGCGACTACGACTTCCAGTTCATGATCGAAGAGCTCGCGGTCGCCGCGCAGCACAAGGTCCCCTACGTCCACGTCCTCGTGAACAACGCCTACCTGGGTCTGATCCGTCAGGCGCAGGGCGGCCTGGGCATCAACTTCGAGGTCAACCTGGAGTTCGAGAACATCAACACCCCCGAGCTGGGTGTCTACGGTGTCGACCACGTCAAGGTCGCCGAGGGCCTGGGCGTCAAGGCCATCCGCGTCACCGACCCGGACAAGCTGGGCGAGGCCTTCGAGGAGGCCAAGAAGCTGGCCCAGGAGTTCCAGGTCCCGGTCGTCGTCGAGGCGATCCTGGAGCGCGTCACCAACATCGCGATGAGCAAGACGGTCGACATGAGCGACGTCACCGAGTTCGAGGAGCTCGCGACCGAGCCGGGCCACGCCCCGACCGCGATCAAGACCCTCAAGGTCTGATCGCACCCCGTACACACCCTGCGGCCCCTGCCCCTCCGGAAGGAGGGGCAGGGGCCGCAGGGCGTTGGGGGGTACGGGGGTTGCGGGGTTGCGGGGCCGGCCCGGTAGCTCCCCCTCGTGGAAACGGGGCAGGGGAGAGGGCGCCGGGATGCGGTGGGGCGGCGGGGATCGGTGTGGACTGCCGGGGGTGCCCGGCGGGCTGAGGAGTCCGTACGTGGGCCGCGAGGTCGTCTCCGCGCAGAACACCCTGGACTCCCTGGAGGGGGACGTGAACGCCGACCACCGTGCCCCGGGGGGTGTCAGCGCCCCGGCCGTCCTCGTGGGGCGCTCCTGGGGCGGCCACCTGGACAACGACGACGGACGCAGCTGGACCGCCCGTGACGGCACCTCCGACTTCTGCGGGGACCTGCCGCGGGAGGAGCAGCTGCTGGTGTGGGTGACGCAGGGCGCCCCGCGCGCGGAGGTCCTGGGCGCCGGGCTCGACGATCCGGCCTGGCGGACCAGGCCAGTTGGTTCCTCGTTGCCACGCGGGACCATGCGGTCAACCCGGAGCTCCAGCGGTTCTGCGCCCATCGCACGGGCCGCCACCCTCGCCGAGGTCGAGTCCTCCCACACCCCCGTGCCGTCCGAGCCCGAGGCGGTCCTGGACCATCCGGACGGCGGCCCGTTCGGTCTGAACGGCAAAGAGCCGAGTCACGGGACCGTCCGTGACTCGGCTCTCTGGTGGTTACCGCCCGACGGAGCGAGGCTGGCGCGACAGGACGTTCGCACCGCCGGGCGGAGTCGGAAGGTTCTCCTCTGTGTGTGAGGGGGCCCTGTGCGTGGCCCCTCATGGAGAGGAGTGGCTGGGACCGTGGCGGTCGGCGACGAGAACTCCGGCGTCGTCTCCCTCAGGTCAAGAGACGGGCCTCGGAACCCATTACCACCGCACTGGCTCGCACGCCCGCCACGGTCCTCGTCCTGCCCTCGCCGCGTACCACCCCTCATCCGGGTCCACGGGTCGGGCTCAGCACCCGGGGCCCGACCTCCCGTCAGGCCCCCGGTACAGCTGTGCGGCTCAGGCGTCGCGCAGGGCGCGCACGGCCTCCTCGACGCGACGGCCGTAGTCGGCGTCCGCGGCGTGGAAGTGAGCCAGGTTCTTCTCGATGACGTCCTCGAGGGTGACCTGAGACAGCCCGCCGGCGATGTTCGCCACCAGACGCTGCTTCTCGGCCTCCGACATCAGGCGGTAGAGCTCACCGGCCTGGAAGAAGTCGTCGTCCTTGGTGTGGGCCGGGGCCTCGTGGGTGCCCGTGTAGCCGGAGACGGCCTTCGGGGCGCCCAGCGCCAGGCCGGTCTCGGCCGGGCCCTGGTACGAGTTGGGCTCGTAGTTCTTGTCGTGGCGCGAGCCGTTGCGCAACGCCATGACGCCGTCGCGGCCGTAGTTGTCGGCCTTCGTCGCCTTCGGGGCGTTGACCGGCAGCTGGGTGTGGTTCACACCGAGGCGGTAGCGCTGGGCGTCGGCGTACGCGAAGAGACGGCCCTGGAGCATCTTGTCCGGCGAGGCGGTGATGCCCGGGACGAAGTTGTTCGGGGAGAAGGCGGACTGCTCGACCTCGGCGAAGACGTTGTCCGGGTTGCGGTCGAGGACCAGACGGCCCACGCGCTGCAGCGGGTAGTCCGCGTGCGGCCACACCTTGGTGAGGTCGAACGGGTTGAAGCGGTAGTCCGCGGCCTCGGCGGCGGGCATGATCTGGACGTAGAGGGTCCAGCTCGGGTTCACACCGCGCTCGATCGCCTGGAGCAGGTCGGTCTGGTGCGAGTTCGCGTCCTTGCCGACGAGCTCGGCGGCCTGCTCACTCGACAGGCACCGGATGCCCTGGTTGGTCTTGAAGTGGTACTTGACGAAGAAGGCCTCGCCCGACTCGTTGGTCCACTGGTACGTGTGGGAGCCGTAGCCGTTCATGTGACGGTACGACGCCGGGATGCCGCGGTCACCCATCAGCCAGGTGATCTGGTGCGTCGCCTCGGGGGCGTGCGCCCAGAAGTCCCAGACGTTGTCCGGCTCCTGCTTGCCCGTGAAGGGGTCGCGCTTCTGGGAGTGGATGAAGTCGGGGAACTTGATCGGGTCCTTGATGAAGAACACCGGGGTGTTGTTGCCGACGAGGTCGTAGTTGCCCTCTTCGGTGTAGAACTTGAGCGCGAAGCCGCGCGGGTCGCGGACCGCGTCCGCGCCGCCGAGCGAGTCGGCGACGGTGGAGAACCGCAGGAAGGTCTCGGTCTTCTTGCCGACCGTGTTCAGGAACGCGGCGCTGGTGTACGCGGTGACGTCGTCCGTCACCTCGAAGTAGCCGTACGCGGCGGAACCGCGGGCGTGCACCACACGCTCCGGGATGCGCTCACGGTTGAAGCGGGCAAGCTTCTCGAGGAGCTGCTGGTCCTGGACCAGGAGCGGGCCACCGACGCCGGCGGTGGCGGAGTTCTGATTGTCGGCGACCGGGGCGCCGGACTCGGTCGTCAGCGTGCGCTTCGACATGGTGACCTTCCGTACGGGTAACTGCTGACGGAAAGCGTCTTCCGTCATGCGGAACAGCCTAATTTCGGCGGCAACTAAACGTCAACAGTTTGTTGAACGAAGTTGAAAAGGCGAGTGGTGATCCGGACGGCGCCGGCACTTGGGCGCGACAGGACAGGTGTCAGCACCGGCGCCGTCCGGAGACTCGGATCCCCTGCGAGAGGGGAAGTGCTCAGATCTGAGCGCCGGAGAGGCGCTCGACCGCACGGAGCAGGGCGGAGTGGTCCAGGCCGCCGTCACCCTGGGCGCGCAGGGAGGCGACCAGCTGGGCGACGACCGCGCCGACCGGGAGGGCCGCACCGACGTTGCGGGCGGCGTCGGTGACGATGCCCATGTCCTTGTGGTGCAGGTCGATCCGGAAACCGGGCTTGAAGTCGCGGTTCAGGAAGTTGTCCTTCTTGCGGGTCAGGACCGTGGAGCCGGCCAGACCGCCGTTGAGGACGTCCAGGGCGGCCTGGAGGTTCACGCCGGACTTCTCGAGGAAGACGACGGCCTCGGCGCACGCCTGGATGTTCACCGCGACGATGAGCTGGTTGGCGGCCTTCACCGTCTGGCCGGAGCCGTGCGGACCGCACAGGACGATGACCTTGCCGAGCGCCTCGAGGATCGGCAGAGCGGCGTCGAAGTCGGCCTGCTCGCCACCCACCATGATCGACAGGACGGCCTCGATGGCGCCGGCCTCGCCGCCGGACACCGGGGCGTCGAGGACGCGGATGCCCTTCTCGGCGGCGTTCTTCGCGAGGTCGACCGAGGTCTGCGGGGTGATCGACGACATGTCGATGATCAGCGCGCCGGACTTCGCGTTCTCGAGGATGCCGTTCTCACCGTAGGAGATGGCCTCGACCTGCGGGGAGGCGGGCACCATCGTGATGATGACGTCGGCGTCCTTGACGGCCTCGGCGATCGAGCCGGCCGCGGAGCCGCCGGCGGCGGCCAGACGGTCCAGCTTGTCCTGCTCCAGGGTGAAGCCGGTGACCGAGTAGCCGGCCTTCAGGAGGTTCTCGGCCATGGGGGAGCCCATGATGCCGAGCCCGATCCACGCGATCTTGGGGAGGTTGCTCATGATGAGGGTCCTTCTCTTAATGCTTTGTACGAAAAGTTCGTGACGTGCCTGGCTGATCGCCTGGACTTTGTCCGCCTACTTCGCGGCGCGGGCCTCGGCCGGCAGCCATGCGAAGGACGCGGCAGCGTCGGCGGCCTTGTACTCCAGGCCTACGTAGCCCTCGTATCTGGCCTTCTTCAGCTGGTCGAGCAGCTCCTCGAGGGGCAGCTCGCCGGTGCCGGGGGCACCTCGTCCGGGCTTGTCCGCGATCTGGACGTGCCCGGTCTTGGCGGCGTACTTTTCGATGACCTCGGAGAGGTCCTCATCGTTCATCGCCAGGTGGTACAGGTCGAGCAGGAACTTGGCGTTGCCGAGGCCGGTGGCCTCGTTCACCTTGTCCACCACCTCGATGCCGGCCGGGGCGCTCACCAGCGGGTAGAGCGGCGACTCGGGCTTGTTGAGGGTCTCGATCAGGAGGATCGCGCCGACGCGGTCCGCGGCCTGGGCCGCCACGACCAGGTTCTTCAGTGCGAGCTCGTCCTGGACGGCCGGGTCCACGCCTTCGACGCGGTTGCCGTACAGGGCGTTCAGCGCCTTGCAGCCGACCGAGGCCGCGAAGTCCGCGGCCACGTTGATGTTGGCGTTGAAGCGCTCCGACTCCGCACCGGGGACCGAGACCGCGCCGCGGTCCGGGCCCGGCAGTTGGCCGGCGTAGAAGTTCAGGCCCACCAGCTGGGTGCCGGCGTCCTCAAGAGCCTTCTTGAGGGCGTCCAGCTCTTCCTGGGCGGGGGTGGGGGTCTCGATCCAGGGCCACCACAGCTCGACCGCCGTGAAGCCCGCCGCGGCGGCGGCCGCGGGACGCTCCAGGAGCGGGAGTTCCGTGAAGAGGATCGAAAGGTTTACATCGAAGCGCTGGTCCGTGTATCCCATGAGGGGTGTGCGCTCCTTCCGTATTGCGGAAGTTAGTTTCTGCTTGATGGAAGACTGCATGGGGTCCCGCGCGGATGTCAAGTGCGGACTGCCGGAAAATCGACACAGCGCGGTAGCTTGACGGCGTGCGATTGAGAGTGGAGTTCACGACCGAGCCCTTCGACCTCGAAGAGGCTCCTGCCCATGCCGTGGCCGCGCGTGAGGTCATCCAGAAGGCCCAGCTGGACGCGGTGGACGTCGGCCCGTTCGGCAACACCGCCGAGGGCGAGGCCGACCAGGTGCTGGCCGCGGTGGGGGCGCTGCTGCGCGACTCCCTGGGGGCCGGAGCCACGCGTGTCTCGCTCCAGGTCAACGTGATCGGGGAGGACACCCCATGACCGAGCCCCGTGACCACCCCTTCGTCACCGCGGTCAAGCCGCTGGTGGACGCCATGGGCGGCGAGCTGATGGACCCGGCCCTGGCACAGCCGGACGACGTCGTGCTCAGCTGGGAGGGCCAGGACCTGCTGGCCGTACGGCTGCCGCAGCTCTCGGACTCGCTGGACCACATCCTGGCGGCCCTGGAGCGCCGGCACGGCGTACCGTTGTCGCAGCTCGACCGGAAGTCCAAGCAGGACGTGGTGCGGATACTGGAGGCGCGGGGCGCCTTCTCCGTGCGGCACGGTGTGGAAACGGTCGCGGGCGCCCTGGGCGTAAGCCGTTTCACGGTCTACAACTACTTGAACCGGGATTCCGGCCCCAAAGGCGGTGCCAAGAGCAGCCAGGAGTGAAAGACTGCTGACCCTGAGTGACGAGCCGCCGCCCAATTCACCCGGGCGGCGGCTTTTGTGTACGGGAAGTTTCAACAAAGTGTTGACGCCGTGTTGTCGAGGGCGTTAGCTATGCGCAGCCCGTCAAAGCAACAACAGGCCACGGAGGCCTACCGTGACTTCGAGTCCGACCCCGGGTCTCACCCGGTTCAACACCTTGGACGACAGCGCGGCCACGGCCGAGCTGCACGAGGTGTGCGCCAGTTCGGCGTGGGGGAGCAAGATGCTCGCCCAGCGCCCCTTCGCCACCGCAGAGTCCCTGTTCGCCGCGAACGAAGCCGCCATGGCGGAGCTCACCGCGGAGGACCTGGGCGAAGCGATGGGAGGCCACGCGCCGATCGGCCGGCCGAAGCCGGGAGACCCGACCTCCGCCCGCGAGCAGCGTGGCATGGCCGGCGCCTCGGAGGAGCTCAAGAACGAGCTCCTCGAACTGAACCTGGCGTACCAGGAGAAGTTCGGCCACGTCTTCCTCATCTGCGCCACCGGGGCGACCGGTGAGTTCATGCGGGACGCGGTCAAGGTCCGGATCGACAACTCGCCGGAGCGGGAGCGGGAAATCGCCCGCGGCGAGCTCGTCAAGATCAACAAGATCCGCCTGACCCGCCTCGTCGAACTCGTTGAAGGAGAGTGAGCCCGATCATGAGCACCGAGACCACCGCGTCGGTGTCCACGCACATCCTGGACACCAGCATCGGCAAGCCCGCCGAGGGCGTCGCCATCTCCCTGTCGGCCCGTACGGGTCCGGACGGCGAATGGGCGGCCCTGGGCGGCTCCGCCACCGATGCGGACGGGCGCTGCAAGGACCTGCCGGCGCTGCCGGAGGGCACCACCCACGTGCGTCTCGACTTCGAGACCGAGACGTACTTTTCGAAGAGGCAAGCCGCCGAGGCACAGCAGGACGCCCCCCGCGTAAGGGACAGCGGTGCGTTCTTCCCCGAGGTCACCATCACCTTCGCGGTGAACCCGGGCGAGCACTACCACGTACCGCTGCTGCTCAACCCGTTCGGCTACTCCGTTTACCGAGGGAGCTAGCATGGCCACCATTCTGGGCCAGAACCAGTACGGCAAAGCAGAGAACCGCGTCGTCAAGATCACGCGGGACGGCGACACCCACCACATCAAGGACCTGAACGTCTCGGTCGCCCTCTCCGGCGACATGGACGACGTCCACTACTCCGGCTCGAACGCCAACGTCCTGCCGACGGACACCACCAAGAACACGGTGTACGCGTTCGCCAAGGAGTACGGCATCGAGTCCGCCGAGCAGTTCGGCATCCACCTGGCGCGCTGGTTCGTGAACAGCCAGGAGCCGATCCAGAAGGCGCGCATCCGGATCGAGGAGTACGCCTGGTCCCGGATCGCCACCTCGGACGCCAACTCCAAGTTCATCGGCTCCGACGAGGTGAACCACTCGTTCGTCCGCGACGGCGGCGAGACCCGCGTCACCCAGATCACGTACGACGGCAAGAACTGGGAGGTCATCTCCGGCCTCAAGGACCTCGTCGTCATGAACTCCACGAACTCCGAGTTCTGGGGTTACGTGAAGGACAAGTACACGACCCTGAAGGAAGCGTACGACCGCATCCTCGCCACCCAGGTGTCGGCCCGCTGGCGCTTCGGCTGGTCCGACGACGACCAGCGGATGCCCAACTGGGAGAAGTCCTACGCCGAGACCCGCAAGCACATGCTGCAGGCCTTCGCGGAGACCTACTCCCTGTCGCTGCAGCAGACCCTGTACCAGATGGGTTCGCGCATCATCAACCACCGTTCGGAGATCGACGAGGTCCGCTTCTCGCTCCCGAACAAGCACCACTTCCTCGTGGACCTTGAGCCCTTCGGCCTCAAGAACGACAACGAGGTCTACTTCGCCGCGGACCGCCCGTACGGTCTGATCGAGGCCACGGTTCTCCGGGACGGCGTCGACGCCCGTATCCCCGTGGACATGACCAACCTCTGACGCGGCACGCGCGTCCCGGGGCTCCGCAGTGGCCCCGGGACCGCGCGACACACTCCAGCTTCCTGAATCGGCACCCGGACGCATCACTCGGGGCGGCAGTACTGTCAGCTGTCAAGGCCCCCGGCTCCGGCACTCAAATCTCCTGGGCCTTGCCGTGCCCATACCGCCACTGAAAGCACGAGGAAGTCCCATGGCAGCATCGGCAGCCCCTGACAGCGCGGTCGAGCGCATCGTCATCGAGAACTGTGCGATCGCGACCGTCGACGCCAACGACACCGAGTACGCCTCGGGTCACATCGTCGTCGCCGGCAACAGGATCGAGTCGATCGGCGCGGGCAAGGCCCCCGAGAACCTCGAGAACGTCGTACGTCGCATCGACGGCACCGGGCACCTCGTGACCCCCGGTCTGGTCAACACGCACCACCACTTCTACCAGTGGATCACGCGTGGTCTGGCCACCGACCACAACCTCTTCAACTGGCTGGTCGCGCTCTACCCGACGTGGGCGCGCATCGACGAGCAGATGACCTACACGGCCGCGCAGGGCTCCCTCGCCGCGATGGCCAAGGGTGGCGTCACCACCGCGATGGACCACCACTACGTCTTCCCCAAGGGCTCCGGCGACCTCTCCGGCTCGATCATCCGCGCCGCCTCCGAGATGGGCGTCCGCTTCACCCTCGCCCGCGGCTCCATGGACCGCAGCGAGAAGGACGGCGGCCTGCCGCCGGACCACGCCGTCGAGACCCTCGAGGGTGCGCTCGCCGACACCGAGGCGACCGTCAAGAAGTTCCACGACGCCTCCTTCGACTCGATGACCCAGGTCGCCGTCGCCCCGTGCTCCCCCTTCTCGGTCTCCACCGAGCTGCTGAAGCAGGGCGCCGAGCTGGCCCGCCGCCTGGGCGTGCGCATGCACACGCACGGCTCCGAGACCGTCGAGGAAGAGCAGTTCTGCAAGGAACTGTTCGGCATGGGCCCGACCGACTACTTCGAGTCGACCGGCTGGCTCGGCGAGGACGTGTGGATGGCGCACAGCGTCCACATGAACGACTCCGACATCGCCGCGTTCGCCCGGACCAAGACCGGTGTCGCGCACTGCCCGTCCTCCAACGCCCGTCTGGCCGCCGGTATCGCCCGCGTCCCGGACATGCTCGCCGCCGGTGTCCCGGTCGGCCTCGGCGTGGACGGCACCGCCTCCAACGAGTCCGGTGAGCTGCACACCGAGCTGCGCAACGCGCTCCTCATCAACCGCCTGAACCCGGTCCACCGCGAGCGCGCCCTGAACGCGCGCCAGGCCCTGCGCCTCGGTACCCACGGCGGCGCCCAGGTCCTCGGCCGCGCCGACAACATCGGCTCGCTGGAGGTCGGCAAGTGCGCCGACCTGGTGCTGTGGAACCTGAGCACCTTCCTGCACTCCTCGATCGCCGACCCGGTCACCGCGCTGGTCTTCGGTGCGGCCGCCCCGGTGACCGCGTCGTTCGTCAACGGCAAGCAGATCGTCGAGAACAACCGCCTCCTCTTCGCCGACGAGGACGCCATCGCGGTGTCCACCCGGGAAGAGGCCCAGCGCCTGGCGCGGATCTCCGCACAGGCCTGACCCTCCCCCGGCTACCGCTGGGAGGTACCCCCAGAAGTCCGGCCGGGGGGGACGGCCCCCGGCCGGCGGCCGCGGACCCGAGCGGGGTCCGCGGCAGCCGTTCCCGGGTAGCGCCCGAGGAAATCCGAGGGCGCCCCGGGGCGGTGACCCGTGCCACTTGCGCTGCCGCGCGCGCTTCGCGCCATGGCCACGGCACCTCCAGCCCTCGCGGCTGGGAACACAGCGCGGAACCGGTTTTGGGCGAACTGTTTCCGCACCCCTTGGGACACGCAGTCGCACCACCCACAACTCCATACAGGCTCGACTCGCATTCCTTTCGCACCACCTCCAAGACACCCACGTCCCTGCCGACGTGTTACCCGACCGGAGGAAGCCGTGGCCGCAATGCCCAGGTTTCGCAAAGACGCAGTCGCAGTACCGCAGGTCTCCGGGGAGAAACACCCGGTCGACGAGACCTTGCCCCCGCTGAAGATGTTCACGAGCGGTCTCCAGCACGTGGCCGCCATGTACGCGGGTGTCGTCGCCCCGCCCATGATCGTCGGCCCTGCCGTGGGGCTCTCCGCCACCGAGACCGCCTTCCTGATGGGCGCCTCGCTCTTCACCGCCGGCCTCGCCACCCTCCTGCAGACCCTCGGGTTCTGGAAGATCGGCGCCAAACTCCCCTTCGTCAACGGCGTCTCGTTCGCCGGTGTGACCCCGATGATCGCCATAGGCAAGGGGGAGGGGGCGGACGCCATACCCGTCATCTTCGGCGCGATCGTCGTCGCCGGAATCCTCGGCTTCTTCGCCGCCCCCTACTTCGGCAAACTCGTCCGCTTCTTCCCGCCGGTCGTCACGGGTACGGTCATCACCCTCATCGGCGTCTCGCTCCTGCCCGTGGCCTTCAACTGGTCGCAGGGCGGGAACAGCACCGCCGCCGACTACGGCTCGATGAAGAACATCGGCATGGCCGCCGTCACCCTCGTCATCGTCCTGTTGATGCGCAAGTTCCTGCGCGGCTTCCTCCAGCAGATCTCCATCCTGCTGGGCCTGGTCGCGGGCACGTTCATCGCCCTGCCGCTCGGCATGACCAGCTTCGACGCCGTCAAGAACGCGTCCGTGGTGGGCTTCCCGACGCCGTTCCACTTCGGCGCCCCGCAGTTCCAGGTCGCCGCGATCATCTCGATGTGCATCGTCATGCTCGTCTGCATGACCGAGTCCACCGCCGACATCCTGGCGCTGGGCAAGATCGTCGGCCGGCCCGCGGACGCCAGGACCATCGAGGGGGGCCTGCGCGCCGACACCCTCGGCAGCGCGCTCAGCCCGCTGTTCAACGGTTTCATGTGCAGTGCCTTCGCCCAGAACATCGGGCTCGTCGCCATGACCAAGGTGCGCAGCCGGTTCGTGGTCGCCGCGGGCGGCGGCATCCTGATCCTGCTGGGCCTGTGCCCGATGGCCGCCTCCGTCATCGGCGTGGTCCCGCTGCCGGTCCTCGGCGGCGCCGGGATCGTCCTCTTCGGGTCGGTCGCCGCCAGCGGCATCCAGACCCTGGCCGGCGCGGCCATGGAGAGGGGCGAGAACGCCCTGATCGTCGCCGCCTCCGTGGGCATCGGCCTGATCCCGATCGCCGCGCCCGACTTCTACCACGCCTTCCCGAAGGACCTGCTGGTCGTCCTCGACTCCGGCATCAGCACCGGCTGCGTCGTGGCCATCGTGCTGAACCTGGCCTTCAACCACCTCGGCGCAAAGAAGGGCGTGGCCGCGGGAGCCGCCCCCGAACCGGTACCGGTGCACTGACCGGCGCCGCCGGACCGTACGGCGGCGCGCACGTCACCCACTGCGGGTGTGACGTGCGCGTCGCCGTACGCGTGCCCGTCACGACTGCCGAGCGGGTTCGGACTCCGACTTCGGTTCCGGCTCCGGCTCCGGCCGCCCCGGGGGAGCCCACAGCATCAGGTTGCTCATCAGCTCGGCCTGCTCGATCGCGTCGTCGAGGGCGTGGTGCGTGTGCCGCCGCCGGGACAGCAGTTCGCGGGGCATCCGGCCCTTGACCGCGGCGCGCAGCGGCACCCGCGCCTTCGTCGCGTAGAGGGTCTTCATGTCCAGGCAGCCGGAGTGGCCGAAGGGGCTGTCCCCGCCGAACCGCATCAGGTACCAGTACAGGAAGGTCCAGTCGAAGGGGGCCGGGTAGCCGCACATCACCGGCTGCGCGCCGGCCTCGGCCGACACCTCCCGCACCCAGGCGCGGAAGGCGTCCATGGCCGCCGCCGGGTCGGCGCCCTCCCGCACCAGCCGGTCGCGGTCCAGCCCGCTCACGGCGAGCGCCTCGGGCACGTACGCGTCGCTGACCGGCCGCAGCTCGCGGTAGAAGGTCCGCTCCTGCGGATCGGCGGCCGTATACGAAGCGCCGTCCTGCCGGCCGGCGACGGCGGCCCCGAAACTGATCATCGAGTAGGGGCCGGGGATGGGTCCGTCGGCCTCGATGTCGACGGAGATGTAGAGGCTGGGACGTGCGGTACGGGCTGCCATGCGCCAGAGCATGCCAGCCCGCGCCGCGCCGATCATCCGGATTTGCCGGGGCCCACGCGCGGTGACCGGCCCCGGACGGTCCGTGCGTCCTCCGTCGGTCGACGGCCGACGCCGCCGGAGGGACGATGGAGAACGGGGAGCGTCGGATCGAAGGAACGGTCATGTTCGCAGACACCAAGGCATTCAGCGGATTCTCCGTCGACGACATCGGCAGGGCCAAGGAGTTCTACGAAGGCACCCTCGGCCTGCGCGTCTCGGAGAACAAGGACATGGGCCTGCTGTCGTTGCACCTGGCGGGCGACAACACGGTCATGGTCTACCAGAAGGACGACCACGAGCCGGCGAGCTTCACGATCCTCAACTTCCCCGTCGACGACGTCGAGCGGGCCGTCGACGAACTCACCGGGCGCGGCGTCCGGTTCGAGCGCTACGAGGGCTTCGACACGGACGACAAGGGCATCGTCCGGGAGGCGGAAGGCGGGCCCACCATCGCCTGGTTCAAGGACCCGGCGGGCAACGTCCTCTCCGTGCTGGACGGCTCCTTCTAGCGCCTTCCCGCCTCTTCCCCGCCCCGATCGGTCGCTACGGGACCGGGGTGAGGAACATCCCGCTGTGGTCCCCGCCCGCGGTGTTCCCGCAGCTGAAGCCGGAGCCCGCGGGCTGGGCGACGACCAGGGCGAGGCAGCGGCCGGCCGCCAGCTGGCCGAAGTAGTTCGGGTGCATCGACTCCTGGACCAGGCCCTGCGTCTCGTTGTTGTCGATCCAGCGCGCCCACTCGCTCGTCTTCGCCGAGGCCGGCACCGTGGAGCTCACCTGCTTGCTCGCCTTGGCGCACACCTCACGGCCCTGCATCATGTCCCGAAGGTCCAGGAACTGCACCCCCTTGGCCGCGGCGACCCCCTTGATCCGGTCGGCTATCTGCGGCACGAGCGAGTCCCGCGCCCAGTCCGAGTCCCGGTTCCAGAAGGGGCAGCCGCCCGTGTTGAGCCGGCTCCAGTCGCTCTGGGTGTACCGGTTCTCCGCGCCCCGCGGGATCGGCGACGGGTAGGACTGCAGCACGATCCGGTACGAGGAGTCGGCGTACCCGGCCGCGCGCATCACGGCCCGCACCTCGTCCACGGACTTGCCGACCTTGCCCATGACCGCGTCGATCTTCTGGTCGACCCCGTACTGCTGGTCGTCGTAGCAGTACGAGTTCCAGAGGACGAAGTCGAGCGCGCAGTCCTTGATGATGTCGGCGAAGCCCAGGTCGTTGCCGCCGATGGACAGCGCGATCACCTTGACGTCGTGGCTCGCGGCCACCGCGGCGAGCTGGTCCGCCTGCGGCGCCTCGCCCTTGAAGGCGACGCCGCCGCTGGAGGCGCGGAACACATTGTCGGAAACAGCCCCGGAGCAGGCCAGGTTCACGGCGACGGCGGCGATCGCCCCGGCGCTGCGCACCTCGGCGGAGTCGGAGCGGTGACACCCGCCGGCGGTGGTCCCGTAGACCCTGCCGGGATCGTAGGTGCTGCCGCTGACCCAGCCCCGGTCGGTCCCGTTGCGGCTCCCGGTGTTGGTGAGGGTGTTGCCCTTCCAGCGTCCGGCCTCGCCGGAGATGTAGCTGTCGCCCATGGACACCACGGCGGTGGGTCCGGTCCCGGGGCTGGCCACGGAGGTCCCGGCGCCGCCCGCCACCAGCGCGCCGACGGCGAGCGGCAGGACCAATCCGGCCCCGGCCAGTCGTCGCACCCGACTGCGGTACCGGTCCTTGCTGACGTTGCGGAATCCGATCACTGCGGAACTCCTGCGTTTTCGGCCATGCCGAAGTCGGCGACGACTGCGTCGCATGGCTGGGAAAGTGGGGGTACCGCCGGCCGGTGGCATCGGAAAGGTGACACGGGCCCCGTTGTTACCGCTAGGTACAGTCACGTTACGAACGAGTAACGACCGATCGGTCGTTCGGGAGCCTGCTCCTCCTGTTGTGGAACGCAAACGGCTCCGCCCCCGCGCCGTGAAGGCGACGGGGGCGGAGCCGGTGGGTTCGGCCGCTGTGCGGTTCAGCCGAGTCCGGGGATCAGCCGACCAGCTGGTCGTACGCGGGGAGGGTGAGGAAGTCGGCGTAGTCCGCGTCCAGGGAGACCTGGAGCAGGAGGTCGTGGGCCTGCTGCCACTTGCCGGCCGCGAAGGCCTCCTCGCCGACCTCGGCGCGGATGGCGGCCAGTTCCTCGGCCGCGATCCTGCGGGTCAGCTCGGCGGTGGCGGTCTCGCCGTTCTCGAACACCACGCCGGCGTTGATCCACTGCCAGATCTGCGAGCGGGAGATCTCGGCGGTGGCCGCGTCCTCCATCAGGCCGAAGATGCCGACGGCGCCAAGTCCCCGCAGCCAGGCCTCGATGTAGCGGATGCCGACCTGGACCGCGTTGCGCAGGCCCTCGTACGTCGGCTTCGCGTCCAGGGAGTCGATCGCGATGAGCTCGCCGGCGGCGACGTGCACGTCCTCGCGCAGCCGGTCCTTCTGGTTCGGCTTCTCGCCGAGGACCGCGTCGAAGGAGGCCATCGCGATCGGGACCAGGTCGGGGTGGGCGACCCAGGAGCCGTCGAAGCCGTCGCCGGCCTCGCGGTCCTTGTCGGCCTTGACCTTCTCGAAGGCGACCTTGTTGGCCTCGGCGTCCTTGCGGGACGGGATGAAGGCCGCCATGCCGCCGATGGCGTGCGCGCCGCGCTTGTGGCAGGTGCGGACCAGCAGTTCGGTGTACGCCCGCATGAACGGGGCGGTCATCGTCACCGCGTTGCGGTCCGGCAGGACGAACTTCGCGCCGCCGTCACGGAAGTTCTTCACGATGGAGAAGAGGTAGTCCCAGCGGCCCGCGTTCAGGCCGGCCGCGTGGTCGCGCAGCTCGTAGAGGATCTCCTCCATCTCGTACGCGGCGGTGATCGTCTCGATGAGGACGGTGGCGCGCACGGTGCCCTGCGGGATGCCGACGTAGTCCTGGGCGAAGACGAAGATCTCGTTCCAGAGGCGCGCCTCCAGGTGCGACTCCGTCTTCGGCAGGTAGAAGTACGGGCCCTTGCCGAGGTCGATCAGGCGCTTCGCGTTGTGGAAGAAGTACAGGCCGAAGTCCACCAGCGAACCGGAGGCCGGGCCGCCCTCGAAGCGCAGGTGGCGCTCCTCGAGGTGCCAGCCGCGCGGCCGCATCACGACGGTGGCGAGCTGGTCGGCGGGCTTCAGGGCGTACGCCTTGCCCGTGCGCGGGTCGGTGAAGTCGATGCGGCGCTCGTAGGCGTCGATCAGGTTGAGCTGGCCAAGGACGACGTTCTCCCACGTGGGGGCCGAGGCGTCCTCGAAGTCGGCGAGCCAGACCCTGGCGCCCGAGTTCAGGGCGTTGATGGTCATCTTGCGGTCCGTCGGACCGGTGATCTCCACACGACGGTCGTTCAGCGCGGCCGGGGCCGGCGCCACCTTCCAGTCGCCCTCGCGGACCTGTGCGGTGTCCGGGAGGAAGTCGAGGGTGGAGGTCCGGGCGATCTCGGCACGGCGCTCGCCACGGCGGGCGAGCAGCTCGGCGCGGCGGGGGGCGAACCGCCGGTGGAGCTCGGCCACGAAGGCGAGAGCCGCTTCGGTGAGGACTTCCTCCTGCCGGGGCAGGGGCTCGGCGTCGACGATGGCCAGCGGGGACGGCGCTGGTGCGGACATATCTGTCACTCCTTCAGCGGCGGTGCCTGGCGGCCGCGGGGGAATGCTCGCGCGAGACGGCACGCAGTGCCGTCGGGTGTGGAGAGTTCCGCAATACGGTCGCGGGCGCCGTCTGGGGGTTCAGGGCGCTTCTGACCAGTGGATAGTAATTTCCTCATGGTGGAAGTTCAATGGTTTGTTGATATCGAGATTCTCTGGGTCGACAGATCCCGGGCCCCGGTGGCCCTCAGTGCCATCGCCGTCACACGGTGCTCAGAGGAGACGCACCAGGTCGGGCGGTGTGTCGATGTCGAAGGCCTCCGCGATGTCGGAGCACTCCACCAGCATGACCTCTTCGGCGTGTCGCGCGAGGTGCACCCGCGCGCCCCTGTCGCCCGTCGCCGTCGCCGCGATGTCGGCCCAGCGGTCCGCCCCGAACAGCACCGGATGGCCGCGCTCCCCGCCGTAGGCCGCCGCCACCAGGCTCGCGGGGGAGCGGTAGGCCTCCCGGACCCGGGTCACCGCCGCGGGGCCGATGCCCGGCTGGTCCACCAGCGAGACGAGGGCCGCGCGGGCACCCGTACCGGCCAGCGAGGTGAGTCCGACCCGCAGGGAGGAGCCCATCCCCTCCGCCCAGTCCGGGTTGTCCACGACCACGCAGCCGGCCAGGTCGGCCCGCTCGCGGACCTCGGCGGCCGAGGCGCCGAGGACGACGTGCACCGGGCCGCAGCCCGCCTCGCGCAGGACCCGTACGGCGTTCTCGACGAGCGGGCGGCCGCGGTAGGGGAGCAGGGCCTTGGGGCGCCCGCCGAGCCGGCGGCCGCCGCCGGCCGCCAGGAGCAGGCCCGCGATCACGGGCGGATCGGAGGGGGAACCGGACCCGGAGCCGGAACCGGCGGGGGAGTTGGCTGACATGCCACCGATTCTCGCTCCTGTGCGCAATCCCGTGAGCGCCGCGCCAGAGTGCGGCGCACGGAGTCCAGTACGGCCCCGACGCGCAGCGGCCGGCAGACCCGGTTCTCGGCGGCGGCCAGCAGGGCACGTTCGTCTCGGTCGGTCAGCATCTCGCCGTCTCCTTGCCAATCAGGGGCCAATACGGCGAGTCTGGTCCTCGATTGGCCTGGCCGTCAGAGCCAATCAGGGGAGGTTGGCATGGCAAACGGGCGAGTGGTCCAGACAGCGGACAGAACCATCGGCAGCCGGCAGCTCGCCGCGCTGCTGCCCGCGGAGCTCCTGGCCCGCCCCGGCTACCGCGCGCTCGCCGACGCCGTCCGCACGCTGATCCTCGACGGCCGGATCGCCCTGCACGTCAGGCTGCCCGCCGAACGCGAACTCGCCGAGGCCGTCGGCGCCAGCCGGGCCACCGTCACCGGCGCCTACGACCTGCTGCGCGAGAGCGGCTACGTCCGCAGCCGGCGCGGCTCCGGCACCTGGACCGAACTCCCCGACGGCCACCGGCCGGTCGGCGCGCACGCCATCGTCGGCGGGGTCGGCGGCCGCGCGGACGGCGAACCGGGCATCGACCTCGCCATCGCCGCCATGGGCGCCCCCGAGGGCAGCCTCGCCGAGGCCTTCGCCTGGGCGGCGCCGCGCCTGCCCCAGCTCGCCCGCAGCCCCGGCTACCACCCCTTCGGCCTGCCCGACCTGCGGACCGCCGTAGCCGAACGGTTCACCCGGCGCGGGCTGCCCACCCGCCCCGAGCAGATCCTGCTCACCTCCGGCGCCCAGCAGGCCTTCAGCCTGGTCGTCAGCCTGCTCTGCCGGGCCGGGGACCGGGTCGTCACCGAGAACCCCACCTACGCCAACGCCCTCGACGCCCTGCGCCACGCGCGGCTGCGGACCGGCTCCATCGCCGTCTCCGACGCGGGCTGGGACATGGAGATCGCCGAGTCCACCCTGCGCCAGACCGTGCCGAGGATGGCGTACGTGATCCCCGACTTCCACAACCCGACGGGCGCGCTGATGCCGCCGGAGCAGCGGCTGCGGCTGCTCGCGGCGACCCGCGCCACCGGGACCTGGCTGGTCGTCGACGAGACCATCGCCGACATCGCGCTGGACGTGCCCGCCCCCGCGCCGCTGGCCTCCCTCGCCCCGCGCGGCGGCGCGGACCACGTGATCACCATCGGCTCGCTCAGCAAGACCCACTGGGGCGGCCTGCGCGTGGGCTGGGTGCGGGCCACCGCGAAGATGATCGCCGAGCTGACCGCGGTGCGGGTCGCGGCCGACATGACCGGCTCGGTCCTCGACCAGCTCGTCGCGCTCCCGCTGATGGACGACATGGACCGGACCCTGCCCGCACGCCTCGCCCAGCTGCGGAGCCGGCGCGAGGCCCTGGTGCGGGCCCTCCAGCGGCACACGCCCGAATGGTCCTGGCGGGTCCCGCCGGGCGGGCTCTCGCTCTGGGTCGACCTGGGCGAGGCCGTCAGCTCCGCCCTGGCCGAGCGCGCGGCGGCCGCCGGCGTGCACATCGGCCGCGGCGCCCGCTTCGGGGTGGACCCGGGCACCTTCGAACACCGGCTCCGGATCCCCTACACGCTCCCCGCGGACCGCCTGGAGGAGGGCGTGCGCCGCCTCGCGAGCGCCTTCCACGACGGAGTCCCGCTGCCGTCGGCGGTGGACCGCCCGCACTGGGTGGCGTAGCGCCGCTCAGGCCCGGGCAGGCGGTGTTCCGCTACGGGGGGGGGCAGCCCCACCGAGACCGGGTCACGGCGTGCGGATCAGGCGGCGGGTGGCGGCGGCCGCGACCGCCGCGGTGCGCGAGTCGACGCCCAGCTTGGCGTAGACGTGCACGAGGTGGGACTTGACCGTGGCCTGGCTGAGGAAGAGCTTCTTCGAGATCTGCTGGTTCGACAGGCCGTCCGCGACCAGCTGCAGCACCTCCAGCTCCCGCTTCGTCAGCGCCTGCGCCGGGGTCCGCATCCGGTCCATCAGCCGCAGCGCCACCGCCGGGGCCAGCGCCGACTGGCCCGCCGCGGCCGTCCGCACCGCCGCCGCCAGCTCCTCCGGCGGGGCGTCCTTGAGCAGGTAGCCCGAGGCGCCCGCCTCCACCGCCGCCAGGATGTCCGCGTCCGTGTCGTACGTGGTCAGCACCAGCACCCGGGGTGCTCCCGGTGCGGCCGTGATCGCCGCCGTCGCCGCCGAACCGTGCATGCCCGTACCGAACTGGAGGTCCATCAGGACCACGTCCACCGGCTCGGAGCCGGCCAGCTCCACCGCCCGCTCGGCGGTGGCGGCCTCCGCGACCACCGCGAAGTCCGGCTCGGTGTCCAGCACCGCCCGCAGCCCGGCGCGCACCACCGGGTGGTCGTCGGCCAGCAGCAGCCGGATCGTCATCGTCAGGCCTCCAGGGGCAGCGGCAGGGTGACGGCCACGGCGGTGCCCTGGCCGGGGGAGGACTCCACCGTGAACAGGCCGCCGAGGGTCTCGGCCCGCGCGCGCATGGCCGGCAGCCCGAACCCGCCCTCGCCCGACGGCGCAAAGGAGGGGTCGAAGCCGTGCCCGTCGTCCACGATGTCCAGCGTGACCGAGGCGTCCATGAAGGTCAGGGTGATCTCGGCCCGCCCGGCCCGCGCGTGCCGCACCACATTGGCCAGCGCCGACTGTGCGATCCGCAGCAGCGCCACCTCGTACGGGGTGGGCAGCACCCGCGGGGTGCCGCTCAGCGAGAACCGCACCCGCGGCCCCGGCACCCCCGCGCACAGCCGCTCCAGCGCGGCGGCCAGCGACCCGTGCTCCAGGTCCGGCGGGGTCAGGGCCCGTACGAAGCGGCGCGCCTCGGCGAGGTTCTCCTGGGCGGCCTCCCGGGCCCGGGCGATGTGCTCCAGCGCCGGAGCCTCCCGCGGCAGCGCCCGCTCGGCGGCCCGCAGCAGCAGCTGGATGGAGGACAACCCCTGGGCGAGGGTGTCGTGGATCTCCCGGGCCAGCCGCTCCCGCTCGGCCAGGATCCCGGCGCCCCGTTCGGCCTCGGCCAGCTCGGCCCGGGTGGTGATGAGCTCCTCGATCAGCTCGCGGCGGCGTTCGCTCTCGCGGTACAGCGCCTGGTAGCCCAGTACGGTCGCCACCGCCACGGCCCCGCCCAGCAGCGGCCCGAGGAAGGCCCCGGGGGTCACCGCGCTGCTGTGCGCGAGGAACCCGCCGATGGCCGCGCAGGCGGTCAGCGCGACGGCCGCGACGCCCCACCGCAGCCGCAGCAGGTGGAGCTCCAGGAAGTACAGCGGGAAGGCGATCCACAGCCCGTCGGGGGAGAGCGCCAGCAGCGCCGCCCAGGCCGCGCCGAGCCCGGCCAGCCACACCGCCCCGGCGCGCGGCGAGCTGTGCACGGCGGGGGTCCGTACGCCGCCCGCGTAGACGGCGGCCAGCACCGCGCAGGCGGCGATCACCCAGCCGGCGCGGGGCGCCGAGTCGGTCACGGCCCGCCCGGCGGCGAGCAGGAGCAGCCCGAAGAGCAGCGCGTGCAGGCACAGCCGCAGCACTTTCGACACCGGGGTGAGGGCGCGCGAAACGGGGAGGCGGGAAACGGGGGCGAGGGGGGCAGCGGCAGCAGTCATGACCGGACCAGCGTAAGTCGGTCGCGACGGGCCCCGGTCAACCGAAAGTTTGATGTAGCGGTGCGCCGTTCGACACCAGGATCCCTCCTGTGGCGCGATGCCTTGTGTCCACGCGGAAGACCAAGGTGGGGAACATGTTCGTCGCATGGAGAGATCTACGGTTCGCCAAGGGGCGGTTCGCCCTCATGGGCTCGGTCGTCCTGCTGATCACGCTGCTGGTCGGCCTGCTGTCCGGGCTCACCTCCGGCCTGGCCCGGGAGAACATCTCGGCCATCACCGGCCTGCCCGCCTCGCACCTGGCCTTCGCCGCGCCCGCAGGGGACCAGAAGGTGTCCTTCACCAACTCGCAGGTCCCCGAGTCCGCCTGGCTGGCCTGGCGCAAGCAGCCCGGGGTGACCTCGGCGGAACCGCTCGGAATCCGCACCACCAACGCCGTCTCGGGTGGGCGCACCGCCGCCGTCTCGGTCTTCGGCGTGGACCCCGCCGGCCGGCTCGGCCCCCGCGATGCGGGCCTCACCCAAGGGCAGGTGGTCCTCGCCGAGAAGGCCGCGAAGGAGCTCGGCGGCCTCACCGCGGGCGCCAAGCTCAAGATCGGCCCGCTCGAACTGACCGTGGCCGCCGTCTCCGGGACCGCCGCCTACAGCCACACCCCGGTGGTCTGGATGGACCTCGGCGACTGGCAGCGCATCGGCAACCCCGGCACCTCCCTCGACACCCTCGCCACCGTCGTCGCCGTCTCCGGCAGCGGTGTGGACCTCGGGGCCGCCGACGCGGCCGCCGCCACCAGGGCGCAGACCGTCGACGAGGCGCTGGGCGCCATAGGCTCGTACCAGGCCGAGAACGGCTCCCTCCAGCTGATGCGCGGCTTCCTCTTCGTCATCTCCGCCCTGGTCATAGGGGCCTTCTTCACCGTGTGGACCATCCAGCGCAGCGGTGACATCGCCGTCCTGAAGGCACTGGGTGCCTCCACCCCGTACCTGCTGAAGGACGCCCTCGGCCAGGCCGTGGTCATGCTGGCCATCGGCACCGGGCTGGGCACCGCGCTGGCCGCCGGCTTCGGCGCGCTGATCAGCGGCGGGAACGTGCCCTTCGTACTCGACACCGCCACGGTCCTCGTCCCCGCAGCGATCATGATCGTGCTCGGCGCGCTGGGCGCGGCCCTGTCCATCCGGCGGATCACCGCCGTCGACCCGCTGACCGCCCTCGGGAGCGCCCGATGACCCTGCTCGTCCACGACGTCACGCTCACCTACCCCGACGGCGAGAGCCGGCTCACCGCCCTGGACGGCGTCTGCCTGGAGGTGCCCGCCGGCACCCTGACGGCGGTGATCGGACCCTCCGGCTCCGGCAAGTCCAGCCTGCTCGCGGTCGCCGCCACCCTGGTCACCCCGGACCGCGGCCGGGTCGTCGTCGCCGGCCGGGACACGGCGGCCCTCAGCGCGGCCGAGAAGTCGGCCCTGCGCCGCGAGAGGATCGGCATCGTCTTCCAGCAGCCGAACCTCCTGGCCTCGCTGACCGCCGCCGAACAGCTCCAGGTGATGGCGCACCTCTCCGGGCGGCCCTCCAAGGCCCTGCGCCGCCGCGCGCTGGAGCTGCTGGACGCGGTGGGGCTGGCGGACAAGGCCGACAAGCGGCCGCACCAGCTCTCCGGCGGCCAGCGCCAGCGGATCAACATCGCCCGCGCCCTGATGAACGAGCCCGCCGTCCTGCTGGTCGACGAGCCGACCAGCGCCCTGGACCACGAGCGCGGCGCCGCCGTGCTCGACCTGCTGGTCACCCTGACCCGCGAGCGCTCCACGGCCACGGTCGTGGTCACCCACGACCACGCCCACCTGGAGCGGATGGACCGCACGGCGACGATGGCCGACGGCCGCCTGACGCCCGCCCCGGAGCCGGGCACCGGACCCGGCGCCCTGAGCGGCGCACGGGCCTCCTGAACGGCGTACGAGGGCTCGGGGCCGCAAGCCTGCCGCGCGTCCGGACCGGGCACGCGAAGGCCCCGGCCGCTCCTCGCTCCGAGGGGCGGCCGGGGCCTTCGCGTACGTGCGCCTACCGCCTAGGCGGGGGTCTGGTTGGACAGGGCCACCGACAGCTCGGCGGCCACGCCCTGCAGGATCGGCACGAAGGACTCGGCCACGGCCTCCGTGACCCGACCCGCCGGGCCCGAGATGGAGATCGCGGCGGCGGTCGGCGAGTTCGGCACCGAGACGGCGAGGCAGCGGACTCCTATCTCCTGCTCGTTGTCGTCGACCGCGTAGCCCGCCTTGCGGACCTGCTCCAGCGCGTCGAGGAAGCCCTCGGGCGTGGTGATGGTCTTCTCGGTCGCCGCCGGCATGCCGGTGCGCGCGAGGAGGGCGCGTACCTCGTCGGCGGGGGTGTGGGCCAGGAGCGCCTTGCCCACGCCCGTGGAGTGCGGCAGCACCCGGCGGCCGACCTCGGTGAACATGCGCATGGAGTGCTTGGACGGCACCTGGGCGACGTAGACGATCTCGTCCCCGTCGAGCAGGGCCATGTTCGCCGTCTCGCCGGTCTCCTCGACCAGGCGGGCGAGGTAGGGGCGGGCCCAGGTGCCCAGCAGCCGCGACGCGGACTCGCCGAGGCGGATCAGGCGCGGCCCGAGGGAGTACCGTCGGTTGGGCTGCTGGCGTACGTAACCGCACGCCACCAGCGTGCGCATCAGGCGGTGGATCGTGGGCAGGGGCAGGCCACTGGCGGCGGACAGCTCGCTGAGGCCGACCTCGCCCCCGGCATCGGCCATGCGTTCGAGCAGATCGAAGGCGCGCTCAAGGGACTGGACGCCACCGCTGGCGGCAGGGGTCTTTGAGGAAGCGTCGGTGGTGCTGGCGCTGGACGTCGGCACGGCGCGGTCCTTTCGGTGCTGGCAGGCAAGGGAGCAGCCTACCCGGCGGTCGGCGTCGGTCCCAGTGCTGGGGTCGGGACCGTCGCCGCCGGTCAGAGGCGGTTTGTCCGGGTGGCGGACCTCCTCGGAAAGTTACCTGCCCGATTTCCGGTGGTGGTAGCTACATTCTGGATAGTGAAATCTTAATTCCATCCTGTGGAAACATCCAAGGGCGGTCCCGGTGTGTCAGTGGTCCGTCCGGGCGCTCTTGACTGGGTCCGGATCGCCGGGAAGACTCCGTCAACAGAACGTTGAATTTCGCTCTGTGGAAGTAGATGGGGAGGTTCCGGTGTCCGACGTGGCTGTGGAACTGGTACTGCGCTCGACGCGCGTCATCACCCCCGAGGGGACGCGCGCCGCCTCGGTGGCCGTCGCCGGCGGGAAGATCACGGCCGTGCTGGCGTACGAGGCCGAGGTACCGGCCGGAGCCCGGCTGGAGGACTTCGGCGACGACGTCCTGCTCCCCGGCCTGGTCGACACCCACGTCCACGTGAACGACCCGGGCCGCACCGAGTGGGAGGGCTTCTGGACGGCCACCCGCGCCGCGGCCGCCGGCGGCATCACCACGATCCTCGACATGCCGCTGAACTCCCTGCCGCCGACCACCACGACCGACAACCTGCGCGTCAAGCAGGAGGTCGCCCGCGCCAAGGCGCACGTGGACGTCGGCTTCTGGGGCGGCGCCCTGCCCGACAACGTCAAGGACTTGGCGCCGCTGCACGACGCCGGCGTCTTCGGCTTCAAGTGCTTCCTGTCGCCCTCGGGCGTGGACGAGTTCCCCGAGCTCGACCAGGAGCAGCTGGCCACCTCCCTCGCCGAGATCACCGGCTTCGGCGGCCTGCTGATCGTGCACGCCGAGGACCCGCACCACCTCGACGCCGCCCCCGTCGTCCCCGGCCCCAAGTACGCCGACTTCCTCGCGTCCCGACCGCGCGACGCCGAGAACACCGCGATCGGCAACCTGATCGCCCAGGCGAAGCGGCTGAACGCGCGCGTCCACGTACTGCACCTGTCGTCCTCCGACGCGCTGCCGCTGATCGCCGCCGCCAAGGCCGAGGGCGTCAAGATCACCGTCGAGTCCTGCCCGCACTACCTCACCCTCACGGCCGAGGAAGTGCCCGACGGAGCCAGCGAGTTCAAGTGCTGCCCGCCCATCCGTGAGGCCGCCAACCAGGACCTCCTGTGGGACGCGCTCGCGGACGGCACCATCGACTGCATCGTCTCCGACCACTCGCCCTCCACCGCGGACCTGAAGACCAGTGACTTCTCCACCGCATGGGGCGGCATCTCCTCCCTCCAGCTGGGCCTGCCCGCCATCTGGACCGAGGCGCGCCGCCGCGGCCGGACCCTGGAGGACGTCGTCCGCTGGATGTCCGCGGCCCCGGCCGCGCTGGCCGGCCTGGCGCAGAAGGGCGCGATCGAGGTCGGCCGCGACGCCGACTTCGCCGTGCTCGCCCCCGAAGAAACGTTCACTGTGGACCCGGCCGAACTCCACCACCGCAACCAGGTCACGGCGTACGCGGGCAAGACCCTGCACGGCGTCGTGAAGTCCACCTGGCTGCGCGGTACGCAGATCGCCGACCACGGCACCCCGACCGAGCCCACGGGCCTCCTCCTCGAAAGGCAGAACTGACAGTGGCGATTCCTTCCTTCACCGGCAACGCGAACCCGTACGGAGGCGGCGACCCGTACGCGGACTACCGCACCGCGGACTTCCCGTTCACCCAGTACGCGAACCTCGCCGCCCGTGAGCTGGGCGCCGGTGTCATCGCCGCCAACGACGAGTTCTTCGCCCAGCGCGAGAACCTCCTCATCGCCGAGGCCGCGCACTTCGACCCCGAGCACTTCGGCCACAAGGGCAAGATCATGGACGGCTGGGAGACCCGCCGCCGCCGTGGCCTCTCCGCCACCCAGCCCTGGCCGACCGCCGAGGACCACGACTGGGCGCTCGTCCGCCTGGGCGCCCCCGGCGTCATCCGCGGCATCGTCGTCGACACCGCCCACTTCCGCGGCAACATGCCGCAGGCCGTCTCCATCGAGGGCACCAACTGGGAGGGCGCCCTGGCGCCGACCCCGGAGGAGCTCCTGGGCGACGACGTGAAGTGGACGACCCTGGTCGAGCGCACCCCGGTCGGCGGCCACGCGGCCAACGGCTTCGAGGTCGCCGCCCCGCAGCGCTTCACGCACCTGCGCGTCAACCAGCACCCCGACGGCGGCATCGCCCGCCTGCGCGTCTACGGCGAGGTCCTGCCGGACCCGAAGTGGCTCGCGGCGCTCGGCTCCTTCGACGTGGTGGCCCTGGAGAACGGCGGCTCCGTCCAGGACGCCTCCAACCGCTTCTACTCCCCGCCGACCAACACCATCAACCCGGGCCGCTCCCGCAAGATGGACGACGGCTGGGAGACCGCCCGCCGCCGTGACAACGGCAACGACTGGATCCGCTACCAGCTCGTCACCGAGTCCGAGATCCGCGCCGTCGAGATCGACACCGCGTACCTCAAGGGCAACTCGGCCGGCTGGGCCTCCCTCTCCATCAAGGCGGGTGAGGAGGGCGAGTGGACGGAGTTCCTGCCGCGCACCCGCCTGCAGCCCGACACCAACCACCGGTTCGTCCTCGACGCCCCGGCGGTCGGCACCCACGTACGGATCGACATCTTCCCGGACGGCGGTTTCTCCCGCCTGCGCCTTTACGGCTCCCTGACGGAGACCGGCGAGGCCGCGCTGAGCGCCCGTCACCAGGAGCTGGGCGGCTGACGCCTCCCCGTTCGACCGCCCCGGGAGCCGACACTCCCGGGGTCGTGCACGGCCCGAGGGGGCGCACCGCGACGCGGCGCGCCCCCTCGGCATTCCCCGGGCCTGCCCCTGCTCTACCGTCTGCGGTGTGAACTCCCTGACGGGTGGGGCACAGTGGGGCGCGGCGGTCCCGCCCGGGGTCCGCCGTCGCGGACAGGAGCAGACCCGTATGACGGAGCAGACCATCCAGGCCGTCCCCGCGCCGCCGCGCCCGCGCGAGGAGCGCATCAAGGACACCCTGGCCCGCTTCGAGAACGACGTGGACGTGTGGGTCGCCACCGCCGACGCGGACGGCGTCCCCTGCATGGTCCCGCTCTCCTTCCTCTGGGACGACGGGACCTTCCTCGTCTCCACCCAGCGCACCAACCCCACCGCCCGCAACCTGATCGCGAACGGCCGGGTCCGCCTGGCCTTCGGCGTCACCCGGGACGTGGTCCTGGTGGAGGGCACCGCGAGCCCGCTGGAGGCGGCCGACCTCGCGCCGGGCGTGCGGGAGGCGTTCGCGGCCCACACGGGCTTCGACCCGAGCGGCTACGCCACGCCCTACCCCTACTTCCGGATCGAGCCGGAGTGGATCCAGGCGTGGCGCGAGGTCAACGAGATCGCGGACCGCCAACTGATGACGAACGGCCGCTGGCTCCCCTGACGTCCCGCGGGAGCAGCCGGCCGGGCGGTGGGCTGATCATCGCCGAACGCTCGCACCCACTCGCTCCGGCGGGACCTGCCCGACGAGCCGGCCTGCTCCGGACCGCCCGCAAACGGCCGATCAGAGAGCTGTCGACGCAACCTGGCAGAACACCCTGACCGCCGTGTCGGCGGACGTCGTCCTCTTTCGGATCTTGCTCCCCCAGCTACCGCTGGGAGGTGCACCCAGACCCGCGTCGGCTGGCACCGCACCTCGCCGCGTTGTCGGGCACCCAAGTACGTCCACTCCTCGGGCGCCCCTCCGCCTTGAGATGCACGGCGGCTGGGGGCACCTCCCAGCGGTAGCTGGGGGACCGACGCGGCCTTGACCGGCAAGATCCAAAAGAGACGACCCGGGTCCACCTCGCCACCGACGACCGTGCACGGCCCCTGGCCCTGACCGTCGCCGCGGGCCAGGGCGGCGACGCACCCGCCTTTGAAGCGGTCATGGCCCGCATCCGCGTGCCCGAATGGCGCCGTGTGCGGCGGAACTTCCCGGAACGCGGGCCTGGCGCGGGTCGGAGGTCGTGCGCGAGGATCACGGCCGCACCCCGCCCTTCGGCGTCCCTTCTCCGACACGACGCGCCCCTCACAGGAGGATGTCCATGTCCCGCCGCACACCCCGCGCTCTGAACACCGCGGCCGCCGCCACGGCCACCGCCGCCCTGACCCTGGTCGCCCTGACCGGACCCGCCTCGGCGTCCGGGTCCGGGTCCGCCCCGGCGGCCGCACTGCCCCAGGCCCGCATCTTCATGGTCAACCCCGTTCAGTCCTCGGGGGATCAGACCCTGGCCGACGCCAAGGACTCCGCCGGCGCCGTGCCCGCCTCGGCCTACACCACGGCCGCGCTCCGCAACCTGGACGCCAGCGGCCGGTTGTCGGGTCGGTGGGCGTACGTCAGATCGGACACCGGCTCCTCGGCGAACCCCGCGGACGCGACCGCGTACAACCGCAGCGACGACCAGTTCGAGCAGGTCATGGGCTACTTCTGGGTCAATGAGGCCCAGGAGTACCTGCAGGGGTTGGGCTTCGGCACCGAACTGCCCGGGGCCAACGACCGGGTCCAGCCGATCCGCATCAGCCAGTGGGGCGCGGACAATTCCTTCTTCTCGGACAAGAAGGCCGAGATCCGCTTCGGCAAGGGCGGTGTCGACGACGCCGAGGACGCGGAGGTGATCGTCCACGAATACGGCCACGCGGTGCACAACGCCCAGGTCCCCGGCTTCGGCACCTCGCCCGAGGCCGGCGCGATAGGCGAGGCCTTCGGTGACTACCTGGCCGTCGAGGTCGGCGCCCATGCGGCCGCCGCGTACGGCTGGCCGCGGCGGGCCGACCTGGCCTGCGTCGCCGACTGGGACGCGGCCTCCTACAGCGACGCCCCGCACTGCCTGCGCCGCGTCGACGGGAACAAGGTGTACGGCGACCTGGAGGGCGAGGTCCACGCGGACGGGGAGATCTGGTCCCGTGCCCTCTTCGACATCCGCAACGCCCTGGGCGCCCGGACCGCCGACCGCATCATCGTCAACGCCCAGTTCGGCTTCGCGCCGGACACGTCGTTCAAGGACGCCGCCCTGACGACTGTCTCGACCGCCCAGCGGATGTACGGCGCCAACGCCGCGGACGCCGTGCGCGCCGCGTTCAAGGCCCGGCAGATCCCCGGCGTCCAGTAACGGCCGCGCCCTTCCCCGGACGCGGTGCACGCCGCGTCCGGGGGAGCACAATGTTCCACTTTTGGTCGCTCAGCGAACATCGCTCCCCTCTCTCCGGACAACAGCTGGTCAAATTCTTGTTGCATACCTGTCAATCCACTGCTTCTTCCTGGCAATCTCAACCGCCTGGCCCCCCACGGCAATTGAAGGAGCACGAGTGACCCTCCCCACGTCCTCATCCCGCGCCCCCCGCAGCGGCACCCGAGTGCTGCGCGCCGCCGCCGTCGTCGCGTCGGCGGCGATGGTCGCGATCTCCGTCCAGAGCGGCTCCGCCAACGCCTCGGCCGAGCGCGAGGAGGGAGCCACCGCGCTCGCCCTCACCGCCGACGCGCGCGTCCAGGCGATCACCGCGGCCCAGAACACGGCGGCCGACACCGCGCGGGCCATCGGCCTGGCCGACGACGAGCGTCTCGTGGCCCGCGATGTGATCAAGGACGCCGACGGTACGGTCCACACCCGCTACGAGCGCACCTACGCCGGGCTGCCGGTCCTCGGCGGGGATCTGGTGGTCCACCAGAAGAAGGACGGCCGCCGCAAGACCACCAAGGGCATCGAGGCCCGAATAGCCCCGGCCGCCGCCCGCTCCTCCCTCAAGGCCGCGCCCGCCGGTGCCCGCCAGGTCGTCTGGGCGGCGAGCGGAACCCCGGTCTTCGCCTACGAGGCCGTCGTCACCGGCACCCAGCACGACGGAACCCCCAGCGAGCGGCACGTCATCACGGACGCCGCCACCGGGGCCGAGCTGTACTCCTACGAGGCCATCGACACCGGCACCGGTACGAGCCAGTACTCCGGTTCCGTCACGCTGGACACCACGCAGAGCGGGGCGTCCTACAGCCTGACCGACGGCGTCCGCGGCGGCCACAAGACCTACGACCTGAACGGAGGCACCACCGGCGCGGGAAGCCTGTTCACCGACGCCGACGACAAGTGGGGCGACGGACTGCCGTCGAACCGCCAGACGGCCGCCGCCGACGCCCACTACGGCGCTGCCGTGACCTGGGACTTCTACAAGTCCGAATTCGGCCGCAACGGCATCGCCGGGGACGGCAAGGCCGCCTACTCCCGCGTCCACTACGGCAACGCCTACGTCAACGCCTTCTGGTCCGACGCCTGCTTCTGCATGACCTACGGCGACGGCGCCGCCAACCAGAAGCCGCTCACCTCCCTCGACGTCGCCGGCCACGAGATGAGCCACGGCCTGACCGCCGCCACGGCCAAGCTGAACTACAGCCGCGAGTCGGGCGGCCTCAACGAGGCCACCAGCGACATCTTCGGCACCTCGGTGGAGTTCTTCGCCAACAACTCCGCCGACGTCGGCGACTACCTCATCGGTGAGAAGATCGACATCCGCGGCAACGGCACGCCGCTGCGCTACATGGACAAGCCCAGCAAGGACGGCGCCTCGGCCGACTACTGGTCCAAGACCGTGGGCCGGCTCGACGTGCACAACTCCTCGGGCGTGGCCAACCACTTCTTCTACCTGCTCTCCGAGGGCAGCGGCGCGAAGACCGTCAACGGGGTCTCGTACGACTCGCCCACCTACGACGGTTCGACGGTGACCGGGATCGGCCGCACCAAGGCCTACAAGATCTGGTACAAGGCGCTCTCGACCTACATGACGTCGACCACCAACTACGCGGGAGCGCGCACGGCGACCCTGCAGGCGACGGCCGACCTGTACGGCTCGACCAGCGCGGAGTACCAGCAGGTGGCGGCCGCCTGGAAGGCCGTCAACGTCAACGGCTGAGCCGGCTCCCGAGCGCTACCCCGCCCCGGCGGGCCTGCGGGCCCGCCGGGGCTTCCGCCGCTTCCGGCGGATTGCGGACTACAGGTCGCGGTGCACCTGTGAGGGCCAGATGTGGTCCTGCGGGCTGTGCGGGATCGGTGCCGGTGCGTGGGGCGCCCAGGCAGGGTCCGCCCCGTAGCCGCCGTGCGGCTCCGCCGCGGGACCGTCCCAAGCCCCGGCAACCTGCGGCGCCCCGGGCGCGGGCGGTCGGCCGTACGAAGGGCCGGACGGCCGGGACGGCACCGCGGTCAGCGGCTCGGAGGGGGTGGCGGGTACGTGCAGGCTGCCGTAGCGCTCCATCCGCTGCCAGCGCAGTCGGGAGCCGGTGACGGCGGTGAAGACGGACTGGATCACCACCAGGTACATGAGCTGGCGGTAGACGAACTGTTGCAGCGGCAGGCTCCACAGCGGGCCCGGCCGCTCCCCGTCCAGGCGGAACGCGTACAGGCCCATCAGGACCTGGAGGAGCAGGAACGCCGTCCACAGGCCGAGGATGCGCAGGGGGTCGAGGAAGACCAGGCCGTAGACGGCGAAGACGTCCACGACGGGCGCGAGCAGGGGCAGCAGGACCTGGAACATCAGCAGGTAGCCCAGACCGCGTCGCCCGAGCTTGCCGGCCTGCCCCCGCTGGGCGAGGGCGCCCCGGTGCTTCCACATGGCCTGGAGGGTGCCGTAGCACCACCGGTAGCGCTGCTTCCACAGGGCACCGAGCGAGGCGGGTGCTTCCGTCCAGGCCTTGGCCCGCTCCTCGTAGACGACGCGCCAGCCGTCCCGGCACAGGGCCATGGTGAGGTCGGTGTCCTCGGCCAGGGTGGTGTCGCTGACACCGCCGACCCGCAGCAGTGCCTCGCGGCGGAACGCGCCGACGGCGCCGGGCACGGTGGGCATGCACTCGGCCAGGTCGAACAGACGGCGGTCGAGGTTGAAGCCGACGACGTACTCGATGTGCTGCCAGCGTCCGAGCAGTCCTCCCCGGTTGACCACCTTGGCGTTGCCGGAGACCGCGCCCACCCGGCGGTGGGCGAAGGGCTGGACGAGCATGCGGACGGCGTCCGGTTCGAAAACGGTGTCGCCGTCGACCATGACGAGCAGATTGCAGGAGGCGGCCGCGATACCCGTGTTGAGGGCCGCCGGCTTTCCGGCGTTCTGCTGCCGGATGACCCGTACGCCGGGCAACCGGAGAGCCTCGACGATGTCGGCGGTGCCGTCCGTGGAGCCGTCGTCGACGACGATGACCTCGAGCTGGTGGTCGGAGGCCACGAGGGAGCGGACGGCCGCCTCGATGCCGGCGCTCTCGTTGTAGGCGGGGACGATGACGCTCACGGGTTCGGTGACCGCAGCACCCCACGGCTTTCGGCGCATCCGTACGTGCCGGCGTGCGGCGACGAAGACGGCGACCGCACGCAGCAGGCTGATCGCGCCCGCCGCCCACAGCAGCCACGAGAGGGCTTCGAGGATCCGGTCGCTGGTACGGATCGCTGTGATCAGGGCGAGGCCCTGCCACCGGTCCGTGGTCGCGGCGGGCTGCACGGCCCCCCGCAGGGCGACCGCGTCGCCCACCGTGGCGAATGTCCAGCCGGAGGCCTTCAGCCGCGGCACGAGCTCCTCGAGCGCGGCGACCGTCTGCGTGCGGTCTCCGCCCGCATCGTGCAGGAGCACGATCTGCCCGGCGGTGTCCTTGGGTGTGGCGCCGGCGACGATCTGTTCCACGCCCGGGCGTCGCCAGTCCTCGCTGTCCAGGGTCGTCAGGACGGTCAGGTACCCCTCCTGCCCGGCCTGGACGACGGCGCTCCAGTCGGCGTCGTCGAGCGCCTTGCCGGTGGAGGAGTACGGCGGGCGCAGCAGCGGCGTGGTGACGCCGGTGGCGCCGGCGATGACGAGCTGGGTCTCGCGCAGTTCCAGGGAACGCCGCCAGGCGGACGCGGCGCCGAGATCGGTGTGGGTGAAGCTGTGCAGGCCGATCTGGTGGCCCTCGTCGACGATCCGGCGGGCGAGGTCGGGATTCTCGGCGACCCGGGTGCCGACGGTGAAGAAGGTCGCGGGCACGGCGTTGCGGCGCAGCACGTCGAGGATCTTCGGGGTCCAGACGGGGTCGGGGCCGTCGTCGAAGGTCAGGGCGATCGTGCGGGCCGCCGGGGCAGCGGTGCGGGCCGCCTCCCCCTCGATCACCGGCCCGCCGGAGCTGATCTTCGCCGGTACGGACGTTCCCGGACCCTGCTCACGGTGAGCCCCGTCGGGGGTGGAGTCGAACAGGTGCTGGGTGTAGCCCTGGAGGAGCAACGCCGCCGAAAGGGTGAGCACGAGCGCGGTCAGCAACAGCCAGTGGGTGCGCAGGGGGACGTTGCGTACTACGGTGCTGTGCCTGCCGTGGGGGCGGCGGCGACGGTTCTTCGACAAGGGTGGCACTTCCTGCCTGCTGCGTGGGGTGGTGCGGTGCCGGCTGCCCGCACTGTGCTGGGCCGGTCCGGCGTGACGGACGTGCCGGATGTGGCCGGCTCAGGGACGGCCGGTGGGCTTGCCGCCACCCTGGCCGGGAGGAGCGGTGACGCGGCCCCGGCCTCCGCCGCGAGGCGACGGACCCGGGTCTGCCGGACCGGTCGCGGCCTTCGTCGGGCCCTGCCCGGTGCTGGGCGTCCCCTGGGCGGTCACGGTCGTGGCAGCCGGGGAGGGTGCGGCGCCACTGTGCGAGGCGGCCGGGGCGGAGCGCGTGCTGCTGCTCGCCGGACCACGGGTGGCGGGGCCGGCGGTGCCGGCCCCTCCCGTGCCCCCGGGCGCGGGGGTGTGGGGAGCCTGAGCGGAGGGCAGGAAAGGCGACTGGAACGTGGGGCCGCCCAGCAGGGTGCTCAAGAGCAGCACGACATAGGCGACGGCCGGTACCACCAGCAGGTAGCTCCAGCGGCGCACCCGGCGCTGTCTGCGCCCCGACGTGTCGACGAAGACGGGGGCCTCGGCGGCGGCCGGGCCCGGCGGCGCCTGCGCCGTGCCGTACGCACCGATGTCACCGGGGAAGAGCTCCATCGTGTCCTGATCCGGGATGCCGAAGGGTGGGTGCATGCGTGGTGGCCTCTGGGATCGGGAAGCAGAGCGACTGATGCCGGGGCGCGCTCGAGAGGGCACCCCATGCCCTTCAGCGCTGGAACCACTGTCCGCGTCACTCCCGGTACCGAACGAGTCCCTTTCCGTACGGCGCCGACCGCGATGCCCCGGTCGGCGCCGATCTACCCGCTCCGCCCCGGCTTGGCCGTACGACGAGGGCCCAGGTGCCCCGAGATTCCCCTGCTCACCTTGGCGTGACCTGCCGGAGCAGCTCGGACCTTCGCGGACCGCGCACAAACGCGAGCCCTACGCGGCGTGGCCGCCGTCCACCGCGAACTCCGCCCCCGTGACGTACGCCGCCCCGGGCCCGGCCAGGAAGGCCACCATGTCGGCCACCTCGCCCGCCGTGCCGAAGCGTCCCAGGGTGGTCATCGCCGCCTGCGGGTCGGCGTACGGCCCGTCGGCGGGGTTCATGTCGGTGTCCACTGGCCCCGGGTGGACGATGTTCGCGGTGATCCCGCGCCCGCCCAGCTCCCGGGCGAGGGCCTTCGTCAGCCCGATCAGCGCCGACTTGCTCATCGCGTAGAGGGTTCCGCCGGGCCCCGGCACCCGCTGGGTCATGCAGCTGCCGATGGTGATGATCCGCCCGCCCTGCCCCAGTTCGGCGGCCGCGGCCTGCGCGGCGGTGAACACCCCGCGCACGTTGACCGCGAGCACCCGGTCCACATCGGCCGCGGTCAGCGCCTCCAGCGGTCCGAGCACACCCACACCGGCGTTGTTGACCAGCACGTCGAGCCGCCCGAACTCCCGCACGACCCGCCCCACGACCTCGGCGCCGGCCCCCGAATCCCCGGCGTCGGCCCGCACCGCGAGCACCCGCCGCCCGAGCGCCTCGACCTTCCCGGCCACCTCGGCCGCGGCCTCCACGCCGTTGACGTAGGTGAACGCGACGTCCGCGCCCTTCTCGGCCAGCCGCAAGACGGTCGCGGCCCCGATCCCCCGGCTGCCGCCCGTCACCAGTGCCACCTTGCCGTCCATGACGTTCCTCCTCGATCGGCCACCATCTGGTTGCGAGTTCAATCAAATCCATGAGCGCTCCGGGACGCTGGCAGGAATCCGACCTCGCGTTCGCGCGCGGCGGTGTGCGTGGCGTCGCGATGAGGTTTCCGAGGTCCGGGAGTCTGCCTTCGTGTAGGGACGACCGAGCTGGGAGCGCAGAGCCATGGGCAAGCTGACCCTGACCACCTTCGTGACCCTCGACGGCGTGATGCAGGCGCCCGGGGGCACGGAGGAGGACCGCAGCGGCGGGTTCGAGTACGGCGGGTGGCTGGTGCCGTTCGCCGACGAGGGCATGCTGGAGTTCGTCAAGGACGTCTACGGGCGGACCGGGGCGTTCCTGCTCGGGCGGCGGACGTACGAGATCTTCGCCGGGTACTGGCCGCACCACGACGATCCGGCCGACCCCATCGCGGGCAACCTCAACCGGCTGCCGAAGTACGTGGCCTCCACCACGCTGGAGGAGCCCGCCTGGGGCCCGGTCACCGTGCTCGACGGGGAGCACCTGCAGAGCGAGATCGTCCGCGTCAAGGACGCGCTGGAGGGAGAGCTCCAGGTGCACGGCAGCGGGCAGCTCGCGCAGTGGCTGCTCGCCCGGGACCTCGTGGACGAGCTGAACCTGCTGGTCTTCCCGGTGTTCCTGGGCGCGGGCCGCAAGCTGTTCCCGACCGGCGGACTGCCGACCGCCTTCGAGGTGACGGACTCCCGTACGACCTCGGTCGGCACCTCCATCCACACCTACCGTCCGAAGGGGCGGGCCGCCTTCGGCACGTTCACCTAGTCAGCCCTTCGGCACGTTCACCTGAGTCAGCGGGGGTCGAGGACGAGCTGGACCACGCGGCCCTCGCGCAGGACCAGCAGGTCGGGGGCCTCGTGTTCGTAGTGGCGGATGCGGCCGACCGGGCCCGGCGGGCGGATGTGGGGGGCCACGACCAGCAGGAAGTCCTCCAGCTCCGGCAGCTGTTCCGCGTGGATCTCCTGGCGGGCCGTCAGCGCCCAGCCGCCGTGTTCGGTCGGGGCGAACTCTCCGACGAGCACGCCCCGGACGCGCCGGGCCGGGCCGCGGGCGCAGAGGAGTCCGCTGTCCGGCGCCAGCTGGCGCCGGACCTCCGCGAGCACGGCTTCCGGCGTGGTGTCGAGCAGGTCGAACGCCAGGTCCAGGGCGTAGAGATCAGCCATGCGCCCGATGCTACGGGCCCGGCGCGGGCGGCCGGGAAACGGGTCGCCCGGCATGATCGGCTCCGGTAGCGTGCCCCCTGCACCCGTGCGAGCCGCCGATGTCTCCACCCCTGACGAGTTCTCGGAGACCTGCGTTGACCGTGCTCTCGCCCACCGTCGGAGCCCCCCGCCGGGCCGCCTGGCTCGCCGACCTGCCGGTCCTGGCCGTCGCCGTCGTATGGGGCGGCAGTTACCTCGCCGCCAAGGGCATCACCACCGCGCACACCGTCATCGCCGTGCTCGTGCTGCGGTTCGCCCTGGTCCTGCCCGTCCTCGCCGTCGCCGGCTGGTCGCGGCTGCGCGCCCTGTCCCCGGCGCAGTCCCGCGCCGCCGGGCTGCTGGGCCTCGTGCTCGGCGGGATCTTCCTCCTGGAGACCTACGGGGTCGTCCACACCTCCGCGACCAACGCCGGGCTGATCATCAGCCTGACCATGATCTTCACCCCGCTGGCCGAGGCCGCGACGCGGCGGCAGGCGCCCTCCGGTGGATTCCTCGGGGCCGCGGCCGTCTCCGTGGCCGGTGTCGTGCTGCTCACCCAGGGCGCGGGATTCACCGCGCCCGGCCTCGGTGACCTGCTGATCCTCGGCGCCGCCCTCGCCCGGACGCTGCACGTCCTGCTCATGGCCCGCATCGAGGCGGTCCGGGACGCCGACTCGCTGTCGCTGACCACCGTGCAGCTCGGCGGCGCCGTGCTCGTCTTCGCGCTGCTGGCCGCCGCGCCCGGGACCGGGGCGAGCCCGTGGGCCGCCGCGGCCGGTTTCGGGGCCGCGCAGTGGGCCGGGCTGGCCTTCCTCTCCGTCTTCTGCACCCTCTTCGCCTTCTTCGTGCAGATGTGGGCCGTGCGCCGCACCTCGCCCTCCCGGGTCAGCCTGCTGCTCGGCACCGAGCCGTTGTGGGCGGCCGCCGCGGGCATCGCCATCGGAGGGGAGGATCCGGGGCTCCTCGGATACGCGGGCGCCCTGCTGGTCCTGGGTGGCACCGCCTGGGGACGGCGCGCCGTCACCACCGCCCGAGGGTGGCCGGAAAGCGTCGCAGCCACAGGTGATCACCCGGCTTAGGGTGGCCCCCGTGCCCCGCTTACAGAACCGGCAGGTCCGGGAGCTCCTCCAGCCGGACCCGGCGCCGCTCCCGGCGCGAGAGTTCGCAGGCCTCCGCGATCCGGAAGGCCGCCAGCGCCTCCCGGCCGTCGCACGCGTTGGGCCCCTCACCCCGCACCAGCCGGATGAAGGCCGCCAGCTCGGCCTCGTACGCCGGGGCGAAACGTTCCAGGAAGCCGGTCCACGGCTTGCTCGCCGGCGGCGGGCCGTGCGGTTCGGTGGAGGCGATCGGAGTCCGGTCGTCCAGTCCCACCGAGACCTGGTCCAGCTCCCCGGCCAGCTCCATCCGTACGTCGTACCCGGCGCCGTTGCACCGCGTGCCGGTGGCCGTGACCAGGGTCGCGTCGTCCAGCGTCAGCACGGCGGCCGCCGTGTCGACGTCGCCCGTCTCCCGGAACTGCGGCGGACCGGCGTCCGATCCGGCCGCGTACACCTCGACCACCTCGCGCCCGGTCACCCAGCGGACCATGTCGAAGTCGTGCACCAGGCAGTCCCGGTACAGCCCGCCCGAGGTCGCCAGGTACGCGGCGGCCGGCGGCGCGGGATCGGCCGTCGTCGTCCGTACGGTGTGCAGCCGCCCCAGGGCGCCGGAACGGACCAGCTCCCGGGCCGTGCCGTAGCCCGCGTCGAAGCGGCGCATGAACCCCACCTGGAGCAACCCGCCCGCGGCCCTCACCTCGCGCAGCGCCGCCAGGGTCCGGTTCAGGTCCGGGGCCAGCGGCTTCTCGCAGAACACCGGCAGCCCGCCGCGCACCGCCCGTACGACCAGATCCGCGTGCGCCTCGGTCGCCGACGCCACGACCACCGCGTCCACGCCCCAGGTGAAGACCTGCTCCACGCTGGGCGCGGCAGTGGCCCCGAGCCGGTCGGCGAGGCGCGCCGCCCGCGCGGGATCGGCGTCCGCGAGCAGGAGCGAGCCCGCATCCCGGTGGCGGGCGAGCGCCGCCGCGTGGAAGGACCCGATCCGGCCCGTTCCGATGAGCCCGATGCGCATGCACTCAACCTGACCCTGTCGGCGGAACCTGTCAATCCGCCCGCGCATGTCAACCTGCGCCCGCGTGCCCCGATGACCCTTCATGGTCGACTGTGGCGGATACTGAGCGGCTGGACCGGAATGGAGCCGGAATGACCGGATTGGTGACCGGCTCGACGGCGGACCGCATTGATGACGAGGGAAGGGCACGGCGACGTGGCTAGGGTTCGGACAGGGGTGCGCGTCGTGGGCGCCGTGCTCGCGGCGGTACTGGGGGCCTCGCTCGCGGGCTGCAGCAGTACGGGGGGCAAGCGCGCCGAGGAGCGGGCGAAGGCCGCCGAGGCGGGCCGGCCCGCCGTCTCCACCCCGCGCTGGACCTTCGCGATGGTCACGCACGCGGGCGACGGCGACACCTTCTGGGACATCGTCCAGAAGGGCGCCAAGGAGGCCGCGGCGAAGGACAACATCAACTTCGTCTACGCCCACGACGACCAGGCCCAGCAGCAGGCGCAGTTCGTGCAGAACGCCATCGACCAGAAGGTCGACGGGATCGTCGTCAGCCTCGCCAAGCCGGAGGCCCTCAAGGACGTCATCGCCAAGGCCGTGAAGGCCGGCATCCCGGTGATCACGGTCAACTCCGGCTCCGCCCAGTCCGCCGAGTACGGCGCGCTGACCCACATCGGCCAGGACGAGGAGATCGCCGGCGAGGCGGTCGGCACCGAGCTGAACAAGCGCGGCCGCAAGAAGGCCGTCTGCGTCCTGCACGAGCAGGGCAACGTGGGCCACGAGCAGCGCTGCGCCGGGGCGAAGAAGACCTTCTCCGGCACGATGGAGAACCTGTACGTCGAGGGCACCAACATGCCCTCCGTCCAGGCGTCGATCCAGGCGAAGCTCCAGGCCGACCCGGCCGTCGACGCGATCGTCACCCTCGGCGCCCCCTTCGCCCCGACCGCGATCAAGGCGAAGGACGCGGCGGCGAGCAAGGCCGAGGTCGACACCTTCGACCTCAACGCGTCGGTGGCCCGCGACCTCAAGTCCGGGGCCCTCGGCTTCGCCGTCGACCAGCAGCCCTACCTCCAGGGCTACGAGGCCATCGACCTGCTCTGGCTGTACCGCTACAACGCGAACGTGCTCGGCGGCGACCGCCCGGTGCTCACCGGACCGCAGATCGTCACCGCCGCCGAGGCGTCCAAGCTGGAGGAGTTCATCAAGCGGGGCAGCCGATGAGCGCGCCCGCCGCCGTCGACGAACGGCTCGCGCCCACCTCCGCCGTGCGGAAACTGCTCGCCCGCCCGGAGCTGGGCTCCGTGGTCGGCGCCGCCGCCGTCTTCGTCTTCTTCTCCTTCGCCGCCCCCAGCTTCCTGCAGGCCTCCAGCCTGAGCACGATCCTGTACTCGGCCTCCACCATCGGGATCATGGCCGCTCCGGTGGCCCTGCTGATGATCGGCGGCGAGTTCGACCTCTCCGCCGGTGTCATGGTCACGACCTCCGCGCTGGTGAGCTCGATGTTCAGCTACCAGATGACGGCGAACGTCTGGGTCGGCGTCGCGGTGTCCCTGCTGGTGACGCTCGCCATCGGCTTCTTCAACGGCTTCATGCTGACCCGCACCAGGCTGCCCAGCTTCATCATCACGCTCGGCACCTTCCTGATGCTGACCGGCCTGAACCTCGGCTTCACCAAGCTGATCAGCGGCTCGGTCTCCACCAAGACCATCGCCGACATGGAGGGCTTCTCCTCCGCCCGGGCCCTCTTCGCCTCGCAGTGGAACGTCGGCTCGGTCACCCTCAAGGTCACCATCCTGTGGTGGCTGGCCATCGTCGCCGTGGCCACCTGGATCCTGCTGCGCACCCGCGCCGGCAACTGGATCTTCGCCGTGGGCGGCGGGGCCGACGCGGCCCGCGCGACCGGCGTGCCCGTCGTGAAGACCCGTATCGGCCTCTACATGGGCGTCGCCCTGTGCGCCTGGATCTCCGGGCAGCACATCCTCTTCTCGTTCGACGTGGTCCAGTCGGGCGAGGGCGTCGGCAACGAGTTCCTCTACATCATCGCGGCCGTCATCGGCGGCTGCCTGATGACCGGCGGCTACGGCTCCGCCATCGGCTCGGCGGTCGGCGCCTTCATCTTCGGCATGACCAGCAACGGCATCGTGTACGCGCAGTGGAACCCGGACTGGTTCAAGTTCTTCCTCGGCGCGATGCTCCTGCTGGCCACGCTGCTCAACGCATGGGTCCGCAAGCGGGCGGAGGCACGGGCATGACCGGCGACGCACTCGTGAGGCTGACCGACGTCAGCAAGTACTACGGCAACATCCGCGCCCTCCAGGGGGTCTCCCTGGAGGTCTCCGCGGGCGAGATCACCTGTGTCCTCGGTGACAACGGCGCCGGCAAGTCCACCCTCATCAAGATCATCGCGGGCCTGCACCGGCACGACGCCGGCACCTTCGAGATCGAGGGCGAGGAGACCGTGCTCCCCAACCCGCGCGCCGCCCTGGACCGCGGCATCGCCACCGTCTACCAGGACCTCGCCGTCGTCCCGCTGATGCCGGTCTGGCGCAACTTCTTCCTCGGCTCCGAGCCCACCAGGGGCCGCGGCCCCTTCCGCCGCCTCGACGTGCCCCTCATGCGCGAGACCACCCGCGCCGAGCTGCTGCGCATGGGCATCGACCTGCGCGACGTCGACCAGCCCATCGGCACCCTCTCCGGCGGTGAACGCCAGTGCGTGGCCATCGCCCGCGCCGTGTACTTCGGCGCCAAGGTCCTCGTGCTCGACGAGCCCACCGCGGCCCTCGGCGTGAAGCAGTCCGGGGTGGTCCTCAAGTACGTCGCCGCCGCCCGCGACGCGGGCCTCGGCGTGGTCCTGATCACCCACAACCCGCACCACGCGTACCTGGTGGGGGACCGTTTCGTCCTCCTCAAGCGCGGCACCATGGCGGGCAGCCACACCCGCGACTCGATCACGCTCGACGAGCTCACCCGGCAGATGGCCGGCGGCTCCGAGCTGGACGAACTGAGCCACGAACTGGAGCGAGTGGCAGAATCGGGGGCAGACGCCCCACCCGGCGCAGCCGACCCGGCTTCCCGTACCACCCCAGCCAAGAGGGACGACACGACTCGATGAGCACGTACCGGGACTTCACGCTCACCCACCGGGGGTCGGCGCGAGGCACCGTCCTGCGGACCATCGGAACCCGGGAGCGCCGGTCGCACCTGACCGCCCCGCGCGTGCCGACGGTCGGCATCGACATCGGCGGCACCAAGGTGATGGCCGGGGTCGTCGACGCCGACGGCATCATCCTGGAGAAGATCCGCACCGAGACCCCGGACAAGTCCAAGAGCCCCAAGGTCGTCGAGGACACCATCGTCGAGCTGGTCCTGGACCTCTCCGACCGGCACGACGTGCACGCGGTCGGCATCGGGGCCGCCGGCTGGGTGGACGCCGACCGCTCCCGGGTGCTGTTCGCACCCCACCTGGCCTGGCGCGACGAGCCGCTGCGCGACGCGCTCCAGTCCCGGCTCGCGGTCCCGGTCATGGTCGACAACGACGCCAACACCGCCGCCTGGGCCGAGTGGCGCTTCGGCGCCGGCCGCGGCGAGGACCACCTCGTCATGATCACGCTCGGCACCGGCATCGGCGGGGCCATCCTGGAGGGCGGCCAGGTCAAGCGCGGCCGCTTCGGGGTCGCCGGCGAGTTCGGCCACATGCAGGTCGTCCCCGGCGGCCACCGCTGCCCCTGCGGCAACCGCGGCTGCTGGGAGCAGTACAGCTCCGGAAACGCCCTGGTCCGCGAGGCCCGCGAGCTGGCCGCCGCCGACTCCCCGGTCGCGTACAACATCATCGCCAGGGTCGGCGGCAACGTCCACGAGATCACCGGGCCGCTCATCACCGAGCTCGCCCGCGAGGGCGACGCCATGTGCGTCGAACTGTTCCAGGACATCGGCCAGTGGCTCGGCGTCGGCATCGCCAACCTCGCCGCCGCCCTCGACCCCTCCTGCTTCGTCATCGGCGGCGGCGTCAGCGCCGCCGACGACCTGCTGATCGGCCCCGCGCGCGAGGCCTTCCGCCGCCATCTCACCGGCCGCGGCTACCGCCCCGAGGCGCGCATCGCCAAGGCCCAGCTCGGCCCCGAGGCCGGTATGGTCGGCGCCGCCGACCTCGCCCGGCTCGTCGCCCGCCGCTTCCGCCGCGCCACCCGTCGGCGGGTCGAGCGCTACGAACGGTACGAGCGCTACGCGCAGCAGCTGGGCCGGCGCGACCCCGCCGGATCCGAGGACCAGGACGAACAGTGACACCGCCCTCCCTGCCCCACCAGGCCCCCGCACCCGACGCGGACGCCACGCCGCCGCCCCTCGCCGAGGACCGCAGGCACGTCGTCAAGCGCCGCTGGATCACCGCGATCATCATCGTGCTCCTGATCGGCGTACCGGCGGGGTACCTCGCGATCTCCACCCAGCAGAGCCGCGAGAGCGGCCGGGACAAGGCCGCCAAGGTCGGCGCGTCCGAGGTGCGCCCCGGCTGGCCCTCCAAGGTGCAGCGCAGCATCTACGAGGTCCCGATCCCGCCGAAGGCCTGGCGGGTCGGGTTCCTGGAGACGAACAACTGGCGCACCAGCCGGCTGTTCACCGCGTTCGCGGTGACCCCCGAGGACCTGGACGCCTTCCTCGCCTCCGTCGGCACCAGCCGGGCCGGGCTGAAGCGGGGCGAGGTATCGATCTCCGCGCACGACTCCGAGGTCGCCGGCTGGAGCTGGAGCCCGGAGGCCACCTGGTACGGGACCACCCTCGAACAGCCGGACCCGCGCCCCACCCGGGACATCACGGTGGACCTCACCGACCCCGAGAAGCCCCGGGTCTACGTGGTCTCCACGACCACCCCCTGACTCGGGCCGGTCACAGCACTAGCCTGGGATCATGAAGCTCACCAAGCGGCTGCACTCCTGCGTCCAGTTGGAGAAGGACGGGCGCACGCTCGTCATCGACCCGGGCGCCTTCAGCGAATCCGACGCGGGCCTGGGGGCGGACGCCCTGCTGGTCACGCACGAACACCCCGACCACTTCGAGGAGGGCCGGCTGCGGGCCGCCCTCGACGCCAACCCCGCGGCCGGGCTGTGGACCCTGCGCAGCGTCGCCGACAAGCTCGCCGCCGCCTATCCGGGCCGGGTGCACACCGTCGGCCACGGCGACACCTTCACCGCCGCCGGGTTCGAGGTCCAGGTGCACGGGGAGCTGCACGCGGTGATCCACCCGGACATGCCGCGGGTCACGAACGTCGGCTACCTCGTGGAGGGTTCCGTCTTCCATCCCGGGGACGCCCTGACCGTGCCCGGGGTCCCGGTGGAGACCCTGATGCTCCCGGTGCACGCCCCCTGGAACAAGGTCGCCGAGGTGATCGACTACCTCCGCGAGGTCAAGCCGCGCCGGGCCCTCGACATCCACGACGCCTACCTCTCCGACATCGCCAGGCCGATCTACGACTTCGCCCTGGACGCCCTGGGCGGCACCGACCACGGCCGACTCACGGCGGGGGACAGCACGGACCTGTGAGTGTCGGTGCCGGGGGGTAGGTTGGAACGCATGCGTATCGCCACCTTCAACGTCAACTCCGTCACCGCCCGGCTGCCCCGTCTGCTGGCCTGGCTGGAGAGCTCCGGCACCGATGTCCTGTGCATCCAGGAGACCAAGTGCTCGGCGGAGCAGTTCCCGCACGCCGAGCTGCGCGAGCTGGGCTACGAATCGGCCGTCAACGCCACCGGCCGGTGGAACGGCGTGGCCGTGCTCTCCAAGGTCGGCCTGGACGACGTGGTCCTCGGGCTGCCCGGCGGGCCCGACTACGAAGGGGTCCAGGAGCCCCGCGCGATCTCCGCGACCTGCGGCGGGGTCCGGGTCTGGTCGGTGTACGTGCCCAACGGCCGCGAGGTCGAGCACGACCACTACGGCTACAAGCTGGACTGGCTCCGCTCGCTGACCACGGCCGTCGCGCAGGACGCGGCCGGCCCGCGCCCCTTCGCGGTGCTCGGCGACTTCAACGTGGCCCCGACCGACGAGGACGTCTACGACCCGGCCGTCTTCGCCGGTCTCACCCACGTCACCCCCGCCGAGCGGGCCGCCCTGGAGGCCCTGCGGGCCGCCGGGCTCTCCGACGTGGTGCCGCGTCCCCTCAAGTACGACCGCCCCTACACGTACTGGGACTACCGCCAGCTCGCCTTCCCCAAGAACAGGGGCATGCGCATCGACCTGGTGTACGGGAACGAGTCCTTCGGCAAGGCCGTCACCGACGCCTACGTCGACCGCGAGGAGCGCAAGGGCAAGGGCGCGTCCGACCACGCCCCGGTCGTCGTGGACCTCGACCTCGACCGCTAGGCCGCGGCGGACCGCCCTCGCCCGCCGTCATCCGGGCCGCCGATCCAGGCGCGCCCTGTGGCCAGCGGCGGATCCTGGTGCGACGCTGGGCGGTATGAACATCCCTTTCCTGGCCAACTGGCTGAACCGGCGTGAAACGGAACAGGGTGCGGGACTCGCCGCCGCCCTCGCGGACGATCCCGAGGGCGTCGCCGAGCTCTTCTCGGAGTGTGAGATGCTGCGCGTCCACGCGCGGGCGGCCGGACTCGAACTCGACGGGAGCCAGGGCTCCTTGGAGGCGCTGGACCAGTTGATGCCCCGCTGGCGCCGGGACCCGGAGGTGGTGCCCTGGCTCGGCAACGACGCGGGCTTCTACCTCGGGACCGTGATCGTCCGGACCATCCCGGGAGCCGGCTGGCAGGTGTGGCCCAACGGCCAGCCGGTGATCCTGCTCGCCTCGGGCCGCGAGCTGAACGTGATCGAATCGGGGGTGTCCTGGGCGATGACCGGATCCCCCGAACTCAGCCAGGCGTACGCGGAGGCCTCCGAGGGCTGAGGCCCGGGCGCCCGGTGCCCCGGTGCCCGGCGTGTCGAGGCGAAGTGCCCTTCCGCGGCTGGATAGTTTGCGCTGACCTCGACACACCGGTACCCAGGGGGCAGGGCAGCGCATGACCGTCGATCCGTTGATCGAGCTGAGGGACGTCAACAAGCACTTCGGCCGGCTGCACGTCCTGCGGGACATCAACCTCACCGTGGGCCGCGGGGAGGTGGTGGTGGTCATCGGCCCCTCCGGTTCCGGGAAGTCCACCCTGTGCCGGGCCATCAACCGGCTGGAGACCGTCGAGTCGGGCACGATCCTGCTGGACGGGGAACCGCTGCCCGCCGAGGGCAAGGAGCTGGCCCGGCTGCGCGCCGAGGTCGGCATGGTCTTCCAGTCCTTCAACCTCTTCGCGCACAAGACCGTCCTCGCCAACGTCTCGCTCGCGCAGGTCAAGGTCCGCGGACGCGGGCGCGGCGAGGCGGACCGGCGCTCCCGGGAGCTCCTGGACCGCGTCGGCCTCGCCGACCAGGCGGAGAAGTTCCCCGCCCAGCTCTCCGGCGGCCAGCAGCAGCGGGTCGCCATCGCCCGGGCCCTCGCCATGGACCCCAAGGCCCTGCTCTTCGACGAGCCCACCTCGGCGCTCGACCCGGAGATGATCAACGAGGTGCTGGAGGTCATGCAGCAGCTCGCGCGCGAGGGCATGACCATGGTCGTGGTCACGCACGAGATGGGCTTCGCCCGCTCCGCCGCGAACCGGGTGGTCTTCATGGCCGACGGGCGGATCGTCGAGGACCGCGCTCCGGAGCAGTTCTTCACCGCTCCGGAGCGCGATCGGGCCAAGGACTTCCTCTCCAAGATCCTCAAGCACTGAGGGGCGGGCGGCAGCCGCCGGTCACTGCTCGCGCAGCGGGACCGAGACGTAGGAGGGATCGGAGCGCGGCGAGGAGAAGGTCAGCTGCGCCCCCGTGGGGTTGTGCTCGATGTAGAGCGGGTCGACGGTGTCGATGACGAGGGCGAGCCGGTGGCCCGCGGGCACGTCGTACGCGGTGGAGAAGAGCTCCAGGTCCACCCCGAACGCCTGGCCCGGCGTGCGGCCGTGGAAGGTGTACGGGGCGTTGCTGACGAGCTTGCCGATGCCGAGCGGGCCGACGTCGTAGAGGTACGCGACGAAGGTGCCGTCGGCCTTGGTGGGGGTGACGGTGGTGTGCAGGGCGACGGTGCCGCGGACGCGGCGCGGGCTGTCGTGGCGCTCCGACTGCCATACGGCGGCGAAGGCGCGGGGGAGCAGGGGTATCGAGGCCGTCGGGGGCGCCTTGACGAACTGGTCGAGGATGCTGGAGAGGAAGATGATCCCGCCGTTGGCGCCGGAGTCGACATTGGCGAAGACGTGCTCGCTGTCGGAGAGCGCGAGTCTCTCCCGGCCGCCCGAGCCGACCGACTTCCAGTCGGCGTAGCCCTCGTAGCCCTCGTCGCTGCGGGACTTGATCTGCACCGGGGCCTCGGTGTCGACGCCGTTGCGCTCGCCCTTGAGGTAGCGGTCGAACCAGCGGTGGGCGTTGGTCCAGGTGTCGTTGGGCAGGCCGAGCAGGCCGGTGCCCTCGGCGGTGGCGTGGTCCCCGGGGCGGAACTCCAGGCGCTTGGGGCCCGTCAGCCGCTCGTAGAACTTCGCGTACTGGTTGGGCGGGAAGATGGTGTCGCCCCAGGCGTTGCCGAGCATGACCGCGGCGCCGTTGGCGTTGATCCGGTCCACCTGCTCGGCGGCCGAACGCTTCCTGCCCCAGTCGATCATCTGCTGCTCCCGGTCCAGCCGGGAGCCGAGAAAGTCGCCCAGGATCGACTGGAGTTCGGGGCCGGGGCGGCCGGTGAGGTATCCGGCGGCGCCGAGCATCCCGGCGGCCTGGAGGTGCTGGGTGCGGCCGGAGTAGATGGACTCGATGAGGTCGGCCCAGCCGCTCATCGCGACCACGGCCTTGACGCGCGGGTCGTGCGCGGAGGCCAGCAGGCTGATGCCGGCGCCGTACGAGACTCCGCCGAGGCCGATGTGGTCCGCGTCGGCGGGGGAGTTGGCCAGGGCCCAGTCGATGACGGCGCTGACGTCGGCGATGTCCGGCGGGCCGGCCACCTCGATCTCGCCGCCGGAGAGCCAGAAGCCGCGCGAGGTGTAACTGACCACGACGTAGCCGGAGTCGGCGAGCTTCCGGGCCTGGGCGATGTATTCGATCTGGGGCATGCCCCAGCTGGTGGGCAACACGATGAGCGGGTACTTCCGGCCGCTCACCGCCCCGGCCGGGGTGAAGACGTTGCCCTTGAGGGTGATGCCGCCGGAGCCGGGGATGTCGTGGAAACGCAGCTCCGGCGAGGCCGCCGGAGCGTCGGCGGCGACCGCCGCGGCGGGGGCGGGAGCCGCCTGGGCCTGGTGGGGGGCCAGGCCCAGGGCGGCTGCCGCCAGCAGGGCTGCCACGGCTGCGGCGGTGGTGGTGCGTTCCATCAAGCGCTCCTCGCGTACGCCGGGGTTGTCAAAGTGACCCGACGGTAACGGGAGGGGGTTACTGGAGGTAACCCGTCGGTAAGTTACGTGGTGGTAACAATTGAACGAGAGTCAGTGGACGGGCGGTTGACGCTCAGCCGTTCTGCGGGGTCCCGTTCGCGGCGCTCTTGGCCTTCCAGGCGTCCCAGGTCAGGTTCCACTCGCCGTAACCGTTGCCGATGTCGGCGTTGCCCTTGGAGCCCGAGCCCACGACCTCGAAGGGGTCGCCGATCTGGGACTGCGCGAAGAACTCCTTGGCGTCGGCGTCGCTCATCCCCACGCAGCCGGAACTGCTGTTGGCGCGGCCGAAGTTGGCGGAGTTCCACGGAGCGGCGTGCGCGTACATGCCGGACCAGGTGAGCCGCATCGAGTAGTCGACCATCTTGTCGTAGGCGTCGTCCAGGCCCACCGTCTGGGAGTCCATCCGGATGGTGCCCTCCTTCGTCATGATCACCATCTTCCCGGACCAGGACGCCTTCTTGCCGCCGGGAGTGCCGGCCGAGATCGGGATCGTCTTCTGCGCCTGGCCGTCCTCGGTCACCGACAACTTCTTGCTGTCGAGGCTGACCTCGATCCGGCGGTCCTTGCCGATCTTGAACTCGGTGTTGTAGTCCTTGGCGAACAGGCCGCCGCCCTTGCCGGAGTCCACGCCGTTCAGGTTCATCTCGACCTTCACGTCCGTGCCGGACTTCCAGTACTCCTTGGGCCGCCAGTCGACGCGGTCGTTGCCGGAGTAGTCCTTGATCCAGCCCCAGGAGCCCTCGGTGTTGTTCGAGGTCGTGACCTTGAGCTGCTTCTCCACCTCGGCCTTGTTCGCCACCGGGTTGTCGAAGACGATCGACACCGGCATCGCCACGCCCACCGTGCTGCCCTTGGGTATGTTGATCGAGACCTTGTTCACCTTGTCGGCGGCGCTCGTCTTGAACTGCGTGGTGGCGCTCTGGCTCTCGGTGTTCTGGGCCTCGACCTTGTACTCCGCGCCGGGGGCCGCGTTGCGCTCCGAGGTCCAGGTCCTGCCGTCGTCGGCTATCTTCCCCGGCAGCTCCGCGCCCTTCGCGTCGGTCACCTTCACCTGGGCCAGCTTGCCTTCGGCGACGGTCACCGTGACGGGCTGGCCCGCCTTGACCTGGTCGCCCGTGAGGTTCACCGAGACCGCCATGTCGGCCTTCGGCTTCATATCGGCCTTGCCCGACGCACCGCTCCCGCTGTCGCTCCCGCCCGAGCAGGCGGTCAGCGCGGCGGCCAGAAGTGCGGTACCCGCCATGGCGGTGCGGCGTGTGCGGCTCAACGTAAATCCCTCCCAAGAATCATCCGTTCGCAAACCCAGATGCGAACAAGACGACTCTAGGTTGCGCAATCCGCGGAAAATGTCGCCGCGACGCTTGTGACATGGACCGCAGCAAAACGGTCACCGTCCGGTCACAATCGCCGCGCAGTCCGGTCATGGCCGGCTGTGAGAGTCCTGTGCATCCCGATCCCCGCCGCCCGTCCGGGACGTACAGGAAGGCCGAACAGCCATGTGTGCACTGCTCGTGACCCCCGCCCAGCAGTACCGCGACCAGGACCGGGAGCTCACGGTGCGCACCCTGTCCGACGCCGAATACCAGGCGTTCCTTTCCCGGCACGGTCGGGCCAGCTTCCTCCAGTACCCGTCCTGGGCCGCGGTAAAGGACCTTTGGCGGTCGGAAAAGGTCGGATGGCACTACCCCGGCGGTGAAATAGAGGGCGCCGGACTCGTTCTCTACCGGCAATTCCCCGGCACCCGGAAATACTTCGCCTACCTTCCCGAGGGTCCCGTCGCGGACTGGTCCGACCCGCGCATCGACCGCTGGCTGAATCCCCTCATGCGCCACATGCGCTCCGCCGGCGCCTTCGCCGTCCGCATCGGCCCCACCCCCGCCTACCGCCGCTGGGACGCGGCCACCGCCAAGGCCGGGGCCGGGACCGGCCGGCAGATATCCGACGTGCTCGCCACCGAGGTCGACCCGGTGGGCGCCGCCCTCGCCGACCGCCTGCGCACCCGCGGCTGGAAGCGGTGCGGCGGCGAGGACGACGGCGACGCCCAGCCCCGCCACGTCTTCCGCGTGCCGCTGGCCGACCGCTCCCTGGACGACCTGTGGTCGGGTCTGAACCAGGAGTGGCGGCGCAATGTGCGCAAGGCCGCGAAAGCCGGTGTGGAGACGGTCCTCGGCACCTCCGCCGACCTGCCGGAGTTCTACCGGCTGTTGTGCGTCACCGAGGAGCGCGACGGCTTCCGGCTCGGCCGCTCCCTCGCGTACTACGAGCAGCAGTACCGGGTCCTGAACGCGGAGCAGCCCGGCCGCATGCGCCTCTACCTGGGCATCCACCGGGGCGAGATCCTCGCCGCCCACACGATGATCGTCGCCGGGAAGCGCGTCTGGTACCAGACCGGCGCCTCCGCCGACCACCGGCGCGAGGTGCGTCCCAGCAACGCCCTGCAGTGGCGCATGATGTGCGACGCGCACGCCCTCGGCGCCGAGGAGTACGACATGCGCGGAGTACCCTCCACCCTTGACCCCGACGAACGTTCTTTCGGGCTGCTGCGCTGGAAGCTCGGCACCGGCGGGCAGGTCGTCGAAACGCTCGGCGAATGGGAGACCCCGATGGACGGAGTGGCCAACGCGGCGCTCTACAAGGCGTTCCAGGCCTACCTGGCGCGCCGGTGACGGCCACCGACGCCCGGCACACCGCCGCCCCGGCCGACGGCTCCCCGGCCGATGGAGGCCCGGCACCGGCCAAGACCTCGGTGCTGCGCAGCGGCGCGCTCATGGCGGCCGGTTCGGTCGTCTCCCGCGCCACCGGCTTCGTCCGCTCCGCCGTCGTCGTCGCCGCGCTGGGCGTCGGCATGCTCGGCGACGGCTACGCGGTGGCCAACACGGTCCCGAACATCATCTACATGCTGCTCGTCGGCGGCGCGCTCAACGCCGTCTTCGTCCCCGAGCTGGTCCGGGCCGCCAAGGAGCACGCCGACGGCGGCGCCGCCTACACCGACCGCCTGCTCACCGCCTGCGCGGCGGCGCTCGTCGCGCTCACCGCCCTGGCCGTCCTCGCCGCACCGCTGATCATCGGGGCGTACACCGACTACAGCGGGGCCCAGGAGAGCACCACCGTCGCGCTCGCCCGCTACTGCCTGCCGCAGATCCTCTTCTACGGGCTCTTCACCCTGCTCGGCCAGGTGCTGAACGCCCGCGGCCGGTTCGGCGCGATGATGTGGACCCCGGTCCTCAACAACTTCGTGATCATCGCCGTCTTCGGGCTCTTCCTGTACGTCTCCCACGACGCCGCGGACGGCCTGACCGCCGGCGAGACCCGCCTGCTCGGCCTCGGCACCACCGCCGGCATCGTCGTCCAGGCCCTCGCCCTCGTCCCCTCGCTGCGCGCCGCCCGCTTCCGCTGGCGCCCCCGCTTCGACTGGCGCGGCAGCGGCCTCGGCCGCCCCCTGCGCAACGCGGGCTGGCTGGTCATGCTCGTCCTCACCAACCAGATCGCCTACTGGGTCGTCACCCGGCTCTCCACCACCGCCGGTGTCGAGGCCGACCTGGCCGGCATCCCCGGCGCCGGATACGCCGCCTACAGCAACGCCTACCAGCTGTGGGTCGTCCCGCAGGGCATCATCACCGTCTCCCTCGTGACCGCCCTGATGCCCCGGATGAGCGCGGCCGCGTCCGACGGCGAACTCGCCACCCTGCGCGGTGACATCTCCTACGCGCTGCGCTCCAGCGCCGCCCTCGTCGTCCCCGCCGCCGCGCTCTTCGCGGCCCTCGCCCCCTGGGTGATGGGCAGCGTCTTCGAGTACGGCCGCACCGACGCCGCCGGCATCGAGGTCATGGCCGGCATGCTCGTCGCCTTCGCCCCCGGCCTGGTCGCCTTCTCCGCGCAGTACGTGCTCTCGCGCGGCTTCTACGCCCTCTCCGACACCCGGACCCCCTTCTTCCTGAACCTGGTCATCGCCGCGCTGAACGCCGGGCTGTCCGCCGCCGCCTTCTTCCTGCTGTCCCCCCGCTGGGCGGTCACCGGCATGGCCGCGGCCACCTCCCTCGCCTTCCTCGCGGGCGCCACCGTGACCGCGTACACCCTCTCCCGCCGGCTCGGCCCGCGCACCGGGACCCGTACCGAGCGGCGCGCCACGGCCGTACGGACCCACCTGCGGCTCCTGGTCGCCTGCGTCCCGGCAGCCGGCGCGGCGTACGCCGCCGCACGGGCCGCCGAAGGCCTCGGCGACTTCGCGGCGGTCGGCGCGGGAACCGCGGCCCTCGCTCTCGTCGTCGTCCTCCTCGCCCGGCCGTTGCGCCTGACGGAGATCACCGACCTGCTGGACTCCCTGCGGCGAAAGGTCGGCCGATAGCGGGAGGAAGCGCCACACGACGACTTGGCATACTGACCGGATGCCACGTGTACTGCTGATCGAGGACGACCCGTCCGTCCGGGAGGGCGTGGGCCTGGGCCTGCGCCGCCGCGGCCACGAAGTGAGCTCCGCCGAGACCGGTGAGGAGGGGCTCGCCCTGATGGCGGGCTTCCGCCCGGAACTCGTCCTCCTCGACCTGATGCTGCCCGGCATGAACGGGGTGCAGGTGTGCCACCGCATCCGCGAGAACAGCGAGGTGCCGATCATCATGCTCACCGCGCGCGGCGACGACTTCGACATAGTCATCGGCCTGGAGGCCGGCGCCGACGACTACATCGTGAAACCCGCCCGCACCGAGGTCATCGAAGCCCGCATCAAGGCCGTACTGCGCCGGCTCAGCGACCCCGTGGGCACCCGCAACGAGATCGCGGTCCACGGCGAACTCGCCATCGACCGCGCCGGGCTGACCGTCGCCAAGAACGGCGAGCGCGTCGCCCTCGCCCCCAGCGAGATCAAGCTGCTGCTGCACCTGTCGGCCTCACCCGAGCAGGTCTTCTCCCGCCAGCAGCTCCTCGAGTACGTCTGGGACCACAGCTACCACGCCGACTCCCGGCTCGTGGACGCCTGCGTCCGCCGCCTGCGCCACAAGATCGAGGACCCCGACGGCAGCCCCCGCTACATACAGACCGTGCGCGGCTTCGGCTACCGCTTCGGTCCCCTGTAGGCCGGGGTGCGACGCATAGCACCGCTCGGGTTGCGCACCCGGCTGATAGCGGCCTTCCTGCTGGTCGCCGCGATCAGCGCGGTGACCACCGCCGCCCTGACCTACCAGCAGGCGCGCAACGCCATCCTCAAGCAGACGCAGGACACCGCGGTCAACACCCTGCGGGACCAGGTCGAGCAGCAGGAGATCCGCCTCCCCCTCACCCAGCCCGAACTCCAGCGCATCGTCACCGAGCTCGGCAAGCGCGGCAAACCCCACCCGTGGATCGTCTTCGGGGAGTACGCCGGCCTGCGCGTCTCCACCAACCCGGGCACGCCCACCTCCACCGTCATCACCGACGACCTGCGCACGAAGGTCCGCAACAACCAGTACGCCGCCTTCCAGCGCGCCGAGGACCAGCGCGGCAACCCGTGGCTCACGATCGGCGTCCCCGCCCTCTTCGAGCACAACGGCTACACCGAGTCCACCGGGGCCGTCTTCTACGCCAGCGTCCCGCTCTCCACCGAGAAGCAGACCGTCGAAGCCATGGTCGAGGCCGCCCAGCAGGGCGCCGTCCCGGGGCTGGCCATCGCCATCGTCCCCGCGCTGCTGGCCGCCCGCAGCGTGCTGCGGCCGGTCCGCGACATGCGCCGGGCCGCCCAGCACCTCGGCCGCGGCCGCCTCGACACCCGCATCGAGGTCCGCGGCGCCGACGAACTCGCCGGACTCGCCCGCACCTTCAACGAGACCGCCCGCGCCCTCGAGCAGTCCGTGCGCGAACTGCAGGACGCGGAGACCCGGGCCCGCCGCTTCGCCTCCGACGTCTCGCACGAACTGCGCACCCCGCTCGCCGGGATGCTCGCCGTGACGGAGGTCCTCGACGAGGACGCCTCGCACCTCGACGCCGACACCGCCAAGGCCCTGCGCCTGGTCAGTGCCGAGACCGGCAAACTCGCCGTCCTCGTCGAGGACCTGATGGAGATCTCCCGCTTCGACGCCCGCGCCGCCGAACTCAACCTCGACGACGTCGACATCGCCGAAGCCGTCCGCAAGACCCTCGAACGACGCCACTGGGACGACGAGCGCGTCGTCACCCGGCTGCCGGAACGCGTGCGCGCCCGCCTCGACCCCCGCCGCTTCGACGTGGTCCTCGCCAACCTCGTCGGCAACGCCCTGCGGCACGGCGGCGCCCCCGTACGGATCACCGTACGGACCGCACCGGGCGCGGACGGCGAACGGCTGCTCATCGAGGTCGCCGACAGCGGGCCCGGCATCGCCCCCGAGGTGCTGCCGCACATCTTCGACCGCTTCTTCAAGGCCGACGCGGCCCGGACCCGCTCCGCGGGCAGCGGCCTCGGACTCGCCATCACCCTGGAGAACGTGCGCCTGCACGGCGGCACCCTCCGGGCGGGCAACGGGCCCACCGGGGGAGCACTCTTCACCCTCGACATGCCGCTGGAGGCCCGCGTATGAGAGGGCGGAAGACGAGAGCCCGGGTCACGGCGGCCACGGCCGCGCTGGCGGGCTGCGCCCTGCTGCTCACCGGCTGCGGGATCAAGCGCACCGGGGTGATCGAGAGCGGCCACGCCGCCACCGTCAAGGTCCCCAACGGCAAGAACGCCGCCGTCCTCTACTACGTCTCCAAGGAGGGCGACCGGCTCGTACCGGTCCCGTTCGTGATCAACCCCGAGTACACCCTCGCGCCCGTGCCGCTCGTGCGGCTGCTGCTGAACGGCCCCACCCCGTCCGCCCAGGAGGCCGGCCTCACCACGGCGCTGCCCCGGGTGCCCGACGGGCAGGAACAGGCGGTGAGCGTGAGCGCGTACACGCCGGGCAAGGGGCTGACCATCCACCTGCCGTTCGCCGTGGGCACCCTCTCGGAGCCGGCCCGCAACCAGCTGGTGTGCACCGTCGGCACCTCCGCCGTGCCCGACGTCGTCACCCAGGTCACCCTGCACGGCACCGACACCGTCCTCCCGGCCGCCGACTGCACCCAGCGGTGACGTGCGCGGCCGGCCCGCAGCCGGCCGCGTCGGCCGGCCGTACCCCTTGCGGGCAGGGCCGCGCACCCGTCACGGTGGCCCCATGGATCACGCCGCGGACGTCCCGGACGTCTTCGACCCCCGGATCTACGCCGAGGGCATCCCGCACGAGGCCTACCGGCTGCTGCGCGAGCACCATCCGGTGGCCTGGCAGCCGGAGCCGGAGATCCAGGGCTGGCCGGCGGGCCCCGGGTTCTGGGCCGTCACCCGGCACGCCGACGTCGTCCGCGTCCTGCGCGACCACCGGACGTACTCCTCCCGGCTCGGCGCCACCCAGATCCGCGACCCCGACCCGGCCGACCTGCCGTTCCTGCGGCGCACCATGCTCAACCAGGACCCACCGGAGCACGGCGGACTGCGCCGGCTGGTCTCCCGCGCCTTCACCCCGGCCCGCGTCGACGCCTTCGCCGGCCGGGTACGGGAACGCGCCCGCGTCCTGCTGGCCGCCGCGCGGGAGGGCGCCGAGGACGGCGCCGCCGACCTCGTGCGCACCGTCACCGACGAGTACGCGCTGCTGAACCTCACCGACCTGCTGGGCGTCCCGGCCGCCGACCGCGCCCTGCTCCTGGCGTGGACCGTACGGATCATCGGCTACCAGGACCCCGAGGACGCCCCGGCGCCCGTGGCCGGACCGGACGGCACACCCCTCAACCCGCGCTCCCCGGCGCTGCTCGGCGAGATGTTCGCGTACGCCCGCGCACTGGCCGCCCACAAGCGCGCGCACCCCGGCGACGACCTGATGACCGCCCTGGCCGAGGGCGGACTCGAACCGGCCGAACTGGAGATGTTCTTCTTCCTGCTGACCGTCGCCGGCAACGACACCGTGCGCAGCGCCGCCCCCGGCGGCCTGCTCGCACTGGCCCACGCCCCGGACGCCTACCGGAGGCTCGCCGGCGCGGAGGTTCCCGTGGACCGGGCCGTCGACGAACTCCTGCGCGTCCACCCGCCGGTGCTCAGCTTCCGCCGCACTGCCGCCGTCGACACCGAACTGGCCGGGCGGCGGGTCCGGGCCGGGGACAAGGTGGTGGTCTTCCACGCCTCCGCCAACCACGACGAGCGGGTCTTCACCGACCCCGGCCGCCTCGACCTCGGCCGCACCCCCAATCCGCACGTCTCCTTCGGGGACGGGCCGCACGTCTGCCTCGGCGCCCACTTCGCCCGGCTCCAGCTGCGCATCCTCTACGAGGAGTGGTGCGCGTCCATGCCCGCGCCGGAACTCGCGGGCACGCCAAGGCGGTTGGTGTCGAACTTCATCAACGGGATCACGCGGCTGCCGGTTCGGGTGTCCGGGCCGGCCCGGTGACGTCCGCCACCAGCTCCGTGACGTCGGGCCCGTAGGCGTCGGAGTTGATGACCTTCAGCATGAGGCAGAACGACCCCTTGCCGTACTTGCGGGCCAGCCGCTCGTGGTGCCGGGCCAGGTAACGGGCCGCGGCCTGGTTGCTGATGGCGGTCTGCCCTGACAGCAGGAACACCGGCCGCGAGCCCTGCTCCGTGGTCAGCCGCGCCAGCAGGACGTGCTCGACCTCGCCCTTCACCCAGCGGTACGCCTCCCCGCCGACCCGGATGGCCCCGCGGTCCGGATGCCCCGACGCCAGCCCGACGTCGGTCCGCACCCCCGGCAGCATGGAGGCCAGGTGCGCGGTCGTCCGCGTGTTGGAGGCCGGGCCGCCCACGCAGAACTCGGCGCGCTCGCCGAAGCCCTGGCGGGCGCCGTCCTGGGTGACGATCCGGACCGTCGCCCCGCAGTCCTTGATCAGGGAGGAGATCTCCAGCAGGGCGAACGCGTCGTTGCGGTGCAGGGACGAATCGGTGCCGCCCATCTGCCGGTTGACCACGAACAGACAGTCGGAGCCGGTGGGCAGGCCGAAGAAGGCCTGCTTGCGGCGGAGCGCGCGCCGCCAGAGGTAGGTGCGGGCGAACCAGCCGAGCCCGCCGCTGAGGGCGGTGGCTATCACCCCGAGCAGGATGTTGCGCACGTCGTCGTTCATGCGCGGGATGCTAGCGCTGTGACCGGAAAGGTTCACCCGGTTGCCACGCCCGGCCAACCTTCCCGGCCCCAGCACGGGCGCCGTGACGGCGGCACCGGGACACCCGGTGCGGAAGATCGCCGGCCCTGCCCGGTCCCTGCCCCGGCCCCCTGCCCCGTCCCGGCCCGCGCGAGTACGGGCCCCGGCCAACGGTCCACGCCGCAGGGCGCCTGACGGGGCGGGGGGCTCGGCGCTAGGCTCGGCGCCACGCTGCCACTGGAGGTCCGGATGCACCGTCCCGTCGCCCGCACGTTACCGCTGCTGGCCGTCGTCGCCGCACTCGTCTCGACCGGCGCCGCACCGCCGTCCGCCGCCGGGTCCCCGGCCCCGCCGGCGAAGGTCCCGGTCGCCGCGGGCTACGGCGGGGCCGTCGCCAGCGTCGACGCCGACGCCTCGGCGGTGGGGATCGGCGTCCTGCGCTCCGGCGGCAACGCCGTGGACGCCGCCGTCGCCACCGCCGCCGCGCTCGGGGTCACCGAGCCCTACTCGGCGGGCATCGGCGGAGGCGGCTACCTCGTCTACTACGACGCCGCGTCCCGCCGCGTGCACACCATCGACGGCCGCGAGACCGCGCCGGCCTCGGCCGGCGAGACCCTCTTCCAGGAGAACGGCGTCCCCATCCCCTTCGCCGAGGGCCAGACCAGCGGCCTCGGCGTCGGCGTCCCCGGCACCCCCGCCACCTGGACGAGCGCCCTCGACGCGTGGGGCACCCGCCCGCTGCGCCAACTCCTGAAGCCCGCCGAGAAACTGGCCCGCGACGGCTTCACGGTGGACAGCACCTTCCGCGCCCAGACCCAGCTCAACGAGGCCCGCTTCAGGGACTTCCCGGACACCTCGAAGCTCTTCCTGCCCGGCGGCGCCCTGCCGGTGGTCGGCTCCACCTTCAAGAACCCGGACCTGGCCGCCACGTACGCCGAACTGGCCCGCAAGGGCACGGCCGCGCTCTACCGCGGCCCCCTCGCCGACGAGATCGTCCGAGCCGTCCGCAAGCCCCCGGTGGACCCGGCGGCGACGCGGATCGTCCGCTCCGGCGACCTGACCACCCGCGACCTGCGCGCCTACGCCACCAAGCGGCAGGACCCGACCCGGGTGGGCTACCGAGGCCTGGACGTCTACGGCATGGCGCCCTCCTCCTCCGGCGGCACCACCGTCGGCGAGGCCCTCAACATCCTGGAGCGCACCGACCTCTCGAAGCTCTCCGAGACGCAGTACCTGCACCGGTTCATCGAGGCCTCGCGGATCTCCTTCGCCGACCGGGGCCGCTGGGTCGGCGACCCGGCCGCCTCGAACGTGCCGACGCGCGAACTCCTCTCGCAGCGCTTCGCCGACTCGCGCGCCTGCCTGATCAAGCCGGACCGTACGCTGACCAGCCCGCTCGCCCCCGGCGACCCGCGCAGCCCGGTGCCGTGCGCCACCACCGGGCAGGCCGCCCCGACCACGTACGAGGGGGAGAACACCACCCACCTGACGGTCGCCGACCGCTGGGGCAACGTGGTGTCCTACACCCTGACCATCGAGTCCACCGGCGGCAGCGCGATCACCGTGCCGGGCCGCGGATTCCTGCTGAACAACGAGCTCACCGACTTCTCCTTCGCCCCGGCCGCGCCCGGTGTCCCGGACCCGAACCTGCCCGGCCCGGGCAAGCGGCCGCGCTCCTCCATGTCCCCGACCATCGTGCTGGAGGACGGCCGGCCGGTGCTCGCCGTGGGCTCGCCGGGCGGCGCCACCATCATCACCACCGTCCTGCAGACCCTCATCGGCCACCTGGACCGGGGCCTGCCGCTGGTCGACGCGATCGCCGCGCCGCGCGCCAGCCAGCGCAACCAGGCCACCACCGAGCTGGAGCCGGGTCTGTGGAACAGCCCGCTCCGCGCCGAGCTGGAGGCACTCGGCCAGGGCTTCCGGCAGAACCCGGAGATCGGCGCGGCCACCGGGGTCCAGCGCCTGCCCGACGGGCGCTGGCTGGCGGCGGCCGAGACCAGCCGACGCGGCGGCGGCTCGGCCATGGTGGTCCACCCGCACGGCAGGCCGTAGCGCTCAGGGGGCGGTGAGGATCCTCGGGCCGCCGGCGGTGATCGCGACCGTGTGCTCCGAGTGCGCGGCGCGGCTGCCGTCGACGGTGCGCAGGGTCCAGCCGTCCGCGTCGCACCGGTAGTCGTCCGTACCACCCGCGATCAGCATCGGCTCGATGGCGAGGACCATGCCGGGGCGCAGCTTCATACCGCGTCCCGGCGGGCCCTCGTTGGGCACGCCGGGGTCCTCGTGCATGGCGCGGCCGATGCCGTGGCCGCCGAAGCCGTCCGGGACGCCGTACCCGGCGGCGCGGCAGACCGTGCCGACGGCGTGGGCGATGTCCCCGATCCTGTTGCCGGGCACGGCGGCGGCGATCCCGGCCGCGAGGGCCGCCTCGGAGGTCTCGATCAGCCGCAGGTCGGCCGGCCGGGCCCGGCCGACGGTGAAGCTCACCGCCGCGTCCCCGACCCAGCCGCGCAGCTTAGCCCCGCAGTCGACGCTGACGAGGTCGCCGTCGCGCAGCCGATACCCGTCGGGGATGCCGTGCACGATCGCGTCGTTGACCGAGGCGCACACCACGCCGGGGAAGGGCACCGGCGCGAACCGCGGCCGGTAGCCGAGGAAGGGCGAGGTCGCGCCCTCCTCCTTCAGCACCCCGCGGGCCACCTCGTCCAGGTCCAGCAGGGTCATCCCGACGCGCGCCGCCTCCCGTACGGCGGCCAGGGCGCGGCCGACCACCCGGCCCGCGGCGCGCATCTCGTCGATCTCCCGGTCCGTCTTCAGTTCCACCATGCCAATAACTATACCGGTATAACAATGACGGGATAGTTATTGGCGTCCGGGGGTAGGATGACCGCATGGTCCGTACCCCCCTCACCCCCGAAGAGCGCGAGCGCGGCGAGCGGCTGGGCGCCCTGTTGCGCGAGGCGCGCGGCGGCCGCAGCATGGTCGAGGTCGCGGCCGGCGCGGGGCTCTCCGCCGAGACCCTTCGCAAGATCGAGACCGGCCGGGCGCCCACCCCCGCCTTCTTCACGGTCGCCGCTCTCGCGGGGACGCTCGGGCTCTCGTTGGACGACTTGCTGACGCGCTGCGCCGTCGTTCCCGCCTGACGCCGGACCGGACCGGTCCGTCCGGGCGGGCCGACGGGCCGAACGGCCCAATCGGCGGTGGGAGCGCCGGGGCGCGGGGCAAGCGTGAAGGCGTGTCAGCCACGAACGCGTCCCAGCGACTCGGTTTCGGAATCCTCGGCGCCCTCCTCGCGGGCGGCCTGCTGCTCGCGGCGTGCGCCGCCCCCGACGGCCCGGCACCCGCCGACGAGGAGGGCCGCACCCCCGCGAAAACGGCCCGCGGTGCCGCGGCGCCGAGCAGAAGGACGCCCCCGCCCCCGCCGGACGGGCCACAGCACTAGGGTCGCGTCATGGATCTCGAGGAACTCGGCAGAGCGCGCTACATCAGTCTCACCACCTTCCGCAAGGACGGCACGCCCGTCGCGACGCCGGTCTGGGCGGTGGCCGACGGCGGTGAGCTGTACGTGTGGACGCGTACCGAAACGTGGAAGGTCAAGCGCATCCGCAACAACGGGCGGGTCACCGTCACCGCGTGCGACGTGCGCGGGCGCGTCCGGGAGGGAGCGCCGGTGCACGAGGGCGAGGCCCGGCTGCTCGACGAGAGCGGACTGCGGCGGGTGCGCAAGCTGATGTCGCGCAAGTACACCTGGCAGTACTGGCTGGTCGACGTGCCCGCCACCCTGGCGCGGCGCGGGAAGCGGCCGCACACCGCGATCGCCGTCAAGCTTTGAGACTCCCGTAGCCCGCCCGTAACACGGGTGGGGTCCAATGCGGTCATGGAGACCGCGACTTCACTGGCGATCAGTCAACTCTCGGGATACTTGCGGGGGTTGACCCAGAGGCTGGATCCCGGGGCAGGCTGGTACGGGGAGTTCCTGCGCCGGGATCCCGAGGGCATGCGGGCCTGTCTGGAAGGGGCCGCGATGCCGCCGTGGGACGTGGTGGAGTCGCTGCTGAGGGACCTGGCGGGGGCGCGGGGCGCGGAGTCCGCGGCCCGCGAGACCGTATACGCGGCGCAGCTGCGGACGGCGGCCGTCACCGCGTGGGACCGGCTGCCGGGCGGCGAGGAGGAGCTGCGGACCCTGCTCGCGGCGTCCGCCGCCCAGCGGGCCGACGCGGAGACGGCCCTGCGCGACCTGACGGCGCGGCTCGCCGTCTGCGCCGACCCGGCGGAGACGGACGCCCTGACCCGCGAACTCTCCTGGACCCAGGACGACGTGGCCCGCGCCGCGGCCCGCCACGAGGACGTGGCCGCGCGCCTGGCCGCCCTGCTGCCCGCCGGCCCGGAACCGGCCTCCCCGGAACCCGCCTCGCCCCTGCCCGCCGTCCCCCGCCAACGGCCCGAGCCCGCCGATCGGGCGCACCAACCGGCCGGCTGGTCCGAGGCACCGGAAGGGTGGGGCGGAGCCCTTCCCCGGCGGCTCCGCCCGGCGGCCGAGCGGCCGGAGGGGTCGGCCGAGCGGCACGATCCGCCGGGCGGGCCGGCGCGTCGGGCGCCCGAGGGGGCCGACGCCCCGGGCGGGCACGGCGCCGTGGGACGGGCCGAGGGACGGTGGCTGCGCGGAGGACGACGGGCGGGGGGTGCCCGGTACGCCGGGTCGGCGGCCCCCGACGTACCGGCCTTCACCCCGCCGCCGGGGCAGCCGGCCGACGCGGGGGCGCCGGAGCCCGACGGCCCGGGGGAGGAGCACGGCCGGCCCGCCCCGCGCGGAGCGCGCTTCGGGCCGCCGCAGGGGCCGCTGCCCCGGGGCGCCCGCTTCGGCCGGCCCCGGCCGGAGCCCGTGACGCCGCCCCGCCAGGCCGCTCCGGAGGCAGCCGGCGGGGCCGCGCGGGCCGTCGCCGGCGAACTGATCGCGCTGCGCGCTCAGGGCCGCAGCGGGGAGGCGCACGCGCTGCTCTGCGAGACCGCCGCCGGGCCCGCCGAGCGGCTGCCCGAACTGGCCGCCGAGCTGGCCCGCGCCGGGCTCGCGGCCGACTGGGCCACCCTGCTGTGGGAGGCCGGCTCGCTCCCGCCCGCGCGGCTCGCGGCGGCCGCCGCGGCGCTCGGCGACGCCGGCCGCGAGGCCGACTGCGACGCCCTGCTGCGCCAGGGCGTGGCCCGACCCGTCGCCGAGGTCGCGGACGCCGCGCTCGCCCTCGGCGAAGCCGGCCGCACCCGCGAGGCCGACGCCCTGCTGGGCGCGTTCGTGCGGGTCCGCACCGCGGAGGAGGCGGCCGGGCTGGCCCGCCGCGACCCGCAGTGGTTCGCCCCCCGCCTCCTCCGGGCAGCCCGCGCCCTCCCCGGCTCCCACCACCGCGACCTCGCCCACGCCTTGCGGGTGGCGGGCTTCGGGGCGGCCTGAACCCGGCGCGGGTTGGCTGCGCGGGTTGGCTGCGCCGCTTGGGCGGGGTCGGGGTGGGGGTCGGTTGGGGTGGGGGCGGGCGCGCGCCGGGGCGTCTCCTCGGGCGCCAAACGTGACGAGGGGTCGGACAGCTCGGCGGCAGTGCGTTTGGCACCCTGCGGGGATCACCCCGACACACACCCACCCCCACCCCAACCGCCCCGGCTGACCAACCTTCCGGTGCTGGCGCACCATCCGGCCTCCCCCCGAAAATCCAGCCCCGCGGCACCAAATCCAGCCCCGCCGCACCAAATCCAGCCCCTCCGGCGTTTGAGGAGCGGGGTCCGGGGCGGAGCCCCGATCTTTGAGCCGCACCGGCCAGCCGTGCTGCACCACTCCGGCCTCCGCCCCCACCATCCGGCTCCGCCGCGCAAATTCAGCCCCTCCGGCGTTTGAGGAGCGGGGTGCGGGGCGGAGCCCCGGGCTTTGAGCCGCGCCGTCCAGCCGTGCCGCACCACTTCGGCCTCCGCCGCGCAATGCAGCCCCTCCGGCGTTTGAGGAGCGGGTCCGGGCGGAGCCCGGTGGGGGGCGGGGCGGAGCCCCGGGGGTTGCGTCGCGCTGTCCGGCTGCGCCGCAGGGCGCGGGGCGGGGCGCCGGTCCGACAAGCTTCCTCCAACCCGCCCGTCTGGTGACCGCAATCGACCGCGCGGCGACGTAACCTGATCGACTACTCCAACAGCGCACGGCGGTCTTGCCCCGCGCTGTGACGGGGCCTACGTTCTACTCCCTACGGACATCATCTACGTGCGTAGAACTCGGCGTTCCCGTCGCGAGGAGCAGCTCATGGCCCAAGTCGTCCGCGCCGCGCTGGTCCAGGCCACCTGGACCGGAGACACCGAATCGATGATCGCCAAACACGAGGAGCACGCCCGCCGGGCCGCCGCCCAGGGGGCGAAGATCATCGGCTTCCAGGAGGTGTTCAACGCCCCCTACTTCTGCCAGGTCCAGGAGCCCGAGCACTACCGCTGGGCCGAGGCCGTCCCCGACGGCCCCACCGTCCGCCGCATGCAGGACCTCGCCCGAGAGACCGGCATGGTCATCGTCGTCCCGGTCTTCGAGCTGGAGAGCGAGGGCTTCTACTACAACACCGCCGCCGTCATCGACGCCGACGGCAGCTACCTTGGCAAGTACCGCAAGCACCACATCCCCCAGGTCAAGGGCTTCTGGGAGAAGTACTACTTCCGCCCGGGCAACCTCGGCTGGCCCGTCTTCGACACCGCCGTCGGGAAGGTCGGCGTCTACATCTGCTACGACCGCCACTTCCCCGAGGGCTGGCGCGCCCTCGGCCTGGCCGGGGCCCAGCTGGTCTACAACCCCTCCGCCACCCACCGGGGCCTGTCCTCGTACCTGTGGCAGCTGGAGCAGCCCGCCTCCGCCGTCGCCAACGAGTACTTCGTCGCCGCGATCAACCGCGTCGGCCAGGAGGAGTACGGCGACAACGACTTCTACGGCACCAGCTACTTCGTCGACCCGCGCGGCCGGTTCGTCGGCGAGGTCGCCAGCGACAAGGAGGAGGAACTCCTCGTCCGCGACCTGGACTTCGACCTGATCAAGGAGGTCCGCGACCAGTGGGCCTTCTACCGGGACCGCCGCCCCGACGCCTACGGAGGGCTCGTACAGCCGTGACTGACCCCACCCCGCTCCACAGCCGCCACCGCACCGTCCTGCCCGACTGGCTCGCGCTCTACTACAAGCACCCCATCGAGCTCACGCACGGCGAGGGCCGTCACGTCTGGGACGCCGACGGCAACCGCTACCTCGACTTCTTCGGCGGCATCCTCACCACGATGACCGCCCACGCCCTACCCGAGGTCACCAAGGCCGTCTCCGAGCAGGCCGGGCGGCTGATCCACTCCTCCACCCTGTACCTGAACCGGCCGATGATCGAGCTGGCCGAGCGGGTCGCCGCCCTGTCCGGCATCCCCGACGCCCGGGTCTTCTTCACCACCTCCGGCACCGAGGCCAACGACACCGCCCTGCTGCTCGCGACGACGTACCGCCGCTCCAACCAGATCCTGGCGATGCGCAACAGCTACCACGGCCGGTCCTTCTCCACGGTCTCCATCACCGGCAACCGCGGCTGGTCCCCGACCAGCCTCTCGCCGCTCCAGACGTACTACGTGCACGGCGCGGTCCGCAGCCGCGGCCCCTTCGCCCACCTCTCCGACGCCGACTTCACCGCCGCGGCCGTCGCCGACCTGGAGGACGTGCTCGGCCAGGCCCGCGGGGGAGTGGCCGCCCTCATCGCCGAGCCGATCCAGGGCGTCGGCGGTTTCACCTCCCCGCCCGACGGCCTGTACGGGGCCTTCCGCGAGGTCTTGGACCGCCACGGCATCCTGTGGATCAGCGACGAGGTGCAGACCGGCTGGGGCCGTACCGGCGAGCACTTCTGGGGCTGGCAGGCGCACGCCCAGAACGGCCCGCCCGACATCCTCACCTTCGCCAAGGGCATCGGCAACGGCATGTCCATCGGCGGCGTGGTCGCCCGCGCCGAGGTGATGAACTGCATCGACTCCAACTCCATCTCCACCTTCGGCGGTTCCCCGGTCACCATGGCGGCCGGCGTCGCCAACCTCGCGTACCTGCTGGAGCACGACCTCCAGGGCAACGCCCGCCGCGTCGGCGGCCTGCTCCTGGACCGGCTCCGCGCCGTGGCCGCGCACGCACCCGCCGTACGGGAGGTCCGCGGCCGGGGCCTGATGGCCGGGCTGGAGCTGACCAAGCCCGGCACCGACGAGGCCGACCCGGACGCCGCCTCCGCCGTCCTGGAGGCGGCCCGCGAACGCGGCCTGCTGCTCGGCAAGGGCGGCGGGTACAACACCAGCGTGCTGCGCATCGCGCCGCCCCTGTCCCTCACCGTCGCCGAGGCGGAAGAGGGCGCCGAGATCCTCGAACAGGCCTTGCGCAGCATCGAGTAGGGGGACTCCCATGAGCATCCGCACCCTGATCCGCGGCGGCCTCGTCATCACCGCCGCCGACGAACTGCACGCGGACGTCCTGATCGAGGACGGCCGCGTGGCGGCGCTGGCCGCACACGGCTCGGCGGTCGCCGAGCCGTGGACGGCCGACCGCACGATCGACGCGAGCGGGAAGTACGTGATCCCGGGCGGGGTCGACGCCCACACCCACATGGAACTCCCCTTCGGCGGCACCTCCGCCTCGGACACCTTCGAGACCGGCACCCGGGCCGCCGCCTGGGGCGGCACCACCACCATCGTCGACTTCGCCGTGCAGAGCGTGGGCCACTCCCTGCGCGAGGGACTCGACACCTGGTACGCCAAGGCCGACGGCAACTGCGCCGTCGACTACGCCTTCCACATGATCCTCTCGGACGTCAACGAGAGCACCCTGAAGGAGATGGACCTCCTCGTCGGGGAGGGCGTCACCTCCTTCAAGCTGTTCATGGCCTACCCCGGCGTCTTCTACAGCGACGACGGGCAGATCCTGCGCGCCATGCAGCGCGGCGCCTCCAACGGCGGGCTGATCATGATGCACGCCGAGAACGGCATCGCGATCGACGTCCTCGTCGAACAGGCCCTGGCGCGCGGGGAGACCGACCCCCGCCACCACGGCGAGGTCCGCAAGGTGCTCCTCGAAGCCGAGGCGACCCACCGGGCGATCCAGCTCGCCCGGGTCGCCGGCGCGCCGCTGTACGTGGTCCACGTCTCGGCGCAGGAGGCGGTGGCCGAGCTGGCCGCCGCCCGCGACAAGGGGCTGCCCGTCTTCGGGGAGACCTGCCCGCAGTACCTGTTCCTGTCCACCGACAACCTCGCCGAGCCGGACTTCCAGGGCGCCAAGTACGTGTGTTCCACGCCGCTGCGGCCGCGGGAGCACCAGGCGGCGCTGTGGCGGGGGCTGCGGACCAACGACCTCCAGGTGGTCTCCACCGACCACTGCCCCTTCTGCTTCCGCGGCCAGAAGGAGCTCGGCCGCGGGGACTTCTCCAAGATCCCCAACGGACTGCCCGGTGTGGAGAACCGGATGGACCTCCTGCACCAGGCGGTCCTGGACGGGCACATCAGCCGCCGTCGCTGGATCGAGATCGCCTGCGCGACCCCGGCCCGGATGTTCGGCCTCTACCCCCAGAAGGGCACCATCGCGCCGGGCTCCGACGCCGACATCGTCCTCTACGATCCGCACGCCGAGCAGGTCATCTCCGCCGAGACGCACCACATGAACGTGGACTACTCGGCGTACGAGGGCAAGCGGATCACCGGACGCGTCGACACCGTGCTGTCGCGCGGCGAACTCGTCATCGAGCAGCGCGAATTCACCGGCCGGGCCGGCCACGGGACCTTCATCCCCCGCTCCACCTGCCAGTACCTGTAAGCGTCAAGGAGCCGCCCCATGGACTTCGGCCTCGTCCTGCAGACCGACCCGCCCGCCTCGCAGGTCATCAGCCTCATGCGCCGCGCCGAGCGCAACGGCTTCCGCTACGGCTGGACCTTCGACTCCGCGGTGCTGTGGCAGGAGCCGTTCGTCATCTACAGCCAGATCCTGGAGCACACCCGCAAGCTGCACGTGGGCCCCATGGTCACCAACCCGGGCACCCGCACCTGGGAGGTCACCGCCTCCACCTTCGCCACCCTCAACGACATGTACGGCAACCGCACCGTCTGCGGGATCGGCCGCGGCGACTCGGCGATGCGGGTCGCCGGACGCAAACCCAACACCCTGGCCCGGCTCGGCGAGGCCATCGACGTCATCCGGGACCTCGCCGAGGGCCGCGAGGCCCTCGTCGACGGCAACCCGGTCCGGCTGCCGTGGGTCCGCGAGGGCAGGCTGCCGGTGTGGATGGCGGCGTACGGGCCGAAGGCCCTGGCCCTCGCCGGGCAGAAGGCGGACGGGTTCATCCTCCAGCTCGCCGACCCGTACCTCACCGAGTGGATGGTGAAGTCGGTCCGCGAGGCCGCCGCCGAGGCCGGCCGCGATCCGGCCGGGATCACCATCTGCGTGGCGGCCCCCGCGTACGTGGGCGACGACCTCGCGCACGCCCGCCACCAGTGCCGCTGGTTCGGCGGAATGGTCGGCAACCACGTCGCCGACCTCGTCACCCGCTACGGCGAGCACTCCTCGATGGTGCCCGACGAGCTCACCGACTACGTCAAGGCCCGCCAGGGCTACGACTACAGCCACCACGGCCGCGCCGGGAACCCGTCCGCGGACTTCGTCCCCGACGAGATCGTCGACCGCTTCTGCCTCCTGGGCCCGGCCGAGGCCCACATCGAGAAGCTCCGGGCCCTGCGCGACCTCGGCGTCGACCAGTTCGCCGTGTACGACATGCACGACGCGCGCGAGGCCACGATCGACGCGTACGGCCAGTACGTCATCCCGGCGCTGCGGGACTGACACCCCGCCGCGTACTCGAACCGTCCCCGGGCGGTCCCCGGTCCGGCCCCGGTGAGGGGCCGCACCGGGGACCGCCCGGGGCGGCCGGCGCTCAGGCCCCGCGACGGCCGAGGCCGAGGGCGACCAGGACGGCCGCCGCGATCACGACCGCCGCGTCGACCGCGAGGACCGTGCGCACCCCGTCGAACAGCGAGGCCTGCGTGGTGGCCAGCACGCCGAGCAGCGGGATGCCGATGGTGATGCCGACCTGCTGGGTGGTCGTGACCAGGCCGGTCGCCAGGCCCTGCTCCTCGTCGGGCACACCGCTCGTCACCACCACTCCGTACGAGACGATCGCGCCCAGGTGGCACATGCTGGCCAGCGACACGGCCGCGGTCGCCAGCAGGGCGCCCGACCCCGTGCCCACACCGAGCAGCGCGACGCCCAGCAGGCCCTGGCCGAGCAGCGAGCCGACCAGGGTGCGGCGGGCACCGAAGCGGCCGATCACCTTCGAGGCGTACGAACCGGCGAGGACGGACGCGAGGCCCTGGACGCCGAAGACCAGGCCCGTGCGGAAGGACGACAGCTCCAGGGTCTCCTGGAGGTAGAGGGTCAGCACGAAGACGACCGTCGACATCATCGAGAACGTCACCAGACCGCCGATGTTGCCCCAGGCGATCGTGCGCCGCTTCAGCATCGGCAGCGAGACCAGCGGCGCCGGGGACTTCGACTCCACCGCCACGAAAGCGGCGAGCAGGACGAGTCCGGCCACCAGCGTGCCCCAGACGTCCGGGTCGCCGAAGCCGCGCTGGGCCGCCGTCGTCAGGGCGTAGATCAGCGCGAGCAGTCCGCCGGTGACGGTGACGGCGCCGGGCACGTCCAGGCGCGGCCGCTCGGTAGTGCGCGATTCCGGCAGCAGGCCCGGGGCGAGGACCAGGACGACCACCGAGGCGACCGCGAGCAGGCCCATCGTGGAGCGCCAGCCCAGGGTGTCGGTCATGACACCGCCGAGCACCATGCCGACGGTGAAGCCGAGGGACAGCAGGGTGCCGGAGATGCCCAGCGCCTTGTCGCGCAGCGGGCCCTCGGGGAACGTCGTGGTCAGCAGGGACATGCCGGTGGGCACGATGACGGCCGCGCCCAGCCCCTGCAGGGCGCGCCCGGTCAGGAAGGACGCCGGGTCCCAGGCGAGGGTCGCGAGGACGGAGGCCGCGCCGAAGAGCGCGAGGCCGGTGAGAAACAGCTTCCTGCGGCCGTACAGGTCGGCGATCCGGCCGAACAGGAGGAGGAAGCCGCCGGAGGGCAGCGCGAACGCCGTGACCGCCCACTGGAGGGCGGACCGGCCGAGGCCCAGGTCCTCGCCGAGCACCGGCAGGGCCACGTTCAGGACGGAGAAGTCGAGCGCCACCATGAACTGGGCGGCGCAGAGGACGAAGAGGACCAGCCGGGCGCGTCCGGAGAGCCGGGTGTCATCGGTGGTCGCCGGGCGCGGCCCGGTGGTCGTGGGATGTGTGTCGATCGCCATGACCATTACCTTCGTGGCCCGGGAATGTCCGTGCAGAGTGGGAACTTATCCTGTTGGCGGCACCACCAGGCAGCCGAAGAGGGGGACTTCGTGGCCACAGCGACCGATGCGCACCGCCGGACGGAACTGCGCGAGTTCCTGATGAGCAGGCGGGCGCGGATCACCCCGGCCGAGGCCGGCCTGCCGGACGGCGGGGCCCGCCGGCGCACCCCGGGCCTGCGCCGCGAGGAGGTGGCCGTGCTCGCCGGGGTCGGGGTCTCCTGGTACCAGTGGCTGGAACAGGGCCGCGACATCACGGTGTCCTCGCAGGTCCTGGACTCGGTGGGCCGGGTGCTGAAGCTGAGCAGCGCCGAGCGCCGACACCTGTACGTGCTCGCCGGGCTCAACCCGCCGGCCCTGGAGGTCGCCCCCGACGACCAGGGCATGTGCGATGGCCTGAAGCGGCTGATCGAGGCCTGGATGCCGTTCCCGGCGCACATCATGGACGTGTACTGGAACACCGTGGCGTACAACGACGCGGCCGCGCTGGTGTTCGGGATGCGCCCGGAGATCGTGCAGAACTGCCTGATCGCCTTCTTCACCGACCCCATCTACCGGTCCCGCGCCGCGCACTGGGAGCGGATCGCCAGCGTGGTGGTGGCCCAGTACCGGGCGGCCTGCTCCGAGAACCCCCACGACGAGGGCTTCCGAGCCGTGATCGAGGAGGCGCGGGAGCTCAGCGCGGAGTTCGCCGAGCTGTGGGACCGGGGTGACGTCCGGCCCGGCGGCCAGACGGAGAAGCAGATGGAGCACCCGGTCGCCGGCGCGCTCTACGTGGAATCGACGCAGCTGCGCGTGCCGGCCCGCCCCGACCTCGCGATCGTGCTCCACACCCCGCTGCCGGGCACGGGCACGGCCGAGAGGCTGGAGTGGCTGGCCTCGCCCGAGGGTCGGCGGGCCTGCATGTTCCCCCTCGCGGGCTGAATTCCGGGGCCGGCCCGGGGGCGGTTCACCGCGCGGCCACCCGGTGTCCAGGCGGACGTCCGGGAACGGCGGTGGGGTTTGTCGGCCGACCGTGCTTTGCTGGAGGCATGATCGATGAGTTCCTGGCCCATGGCCTGTCCGATGTGGAAGAGGCCGTCCGCAAGGCGGCGGCGATCGAGATCATGCCGAGATTCAGGCAGCTCGCCGAGCACGAGGTCGACGAGAAGAGCGGCCCCCACGACCTGGTGACCGTCGCCGACCGCCGGGCCGAGGAACACCTCACGGCCTCCCTGACGCGGCTGCTGCCCGGTTCCGCCGTGGTCGGCGAGGAGGCCGTGCACGCCGACCCGACGGTGTACGAGGCGCTGCGCGCGGACGCCCCCGTGTGGATCGTCGACCCCGTGGACGGCACCCGCCAGTTCGTCAACGGCGACCCGGCCTTCTGCACCCTGGTGGCGCTGGCCGTGCGCGGGGACATCCTCGCCTCCTGGACCTACGCCCCGGCCCTGGAGGAGCTGGCGACCGCCGTGCGCGGGCAGGGCGCGTACGTCAACGGCGAGCGGATCCACAGCGGTTCGCCGGAGGCCGACGCCACGCTGCGGGTCGCCATCGCGCACCCGCTGTACACCTCCGACGAGAACAAGCGGACCCTCGCCCGGCTGGACGTGCCCGGGGTGGCGGCCAGGCCGTGCGGCTCGGCGGGCCTGGAGTACCTGAAGGTGGCCCGCGGCGAGATGGACGGGCTGGCCTTCACCTGGCCCTCGGCCTGGGACCACGCGGCGGGACTGCTGCTGGTCGCCGAGGCCGGCGGGGCGCAGAGCACGGTCGACGGGGTCCCCTTCCGGGTGGACCGCGACAACGCGCTGCCGTTCGCCGTCGGCCGCGACGAGGCCACCGCCGTACGCATCCGGGAGCTGCTGCGGGGGGCCTAGGGTCCCCGGACGGACCCCGGGCCGTTCCAGGGGTGTCGGGGCCGCCGAGCGGGGCGCAATATCCTGGAAGAGCAGGGCCGTCGGAGACGAAGGAGTCGCAAGTGCCGTCGATTCTCGATGTGGTCGTGGTGGGGGCGGGGCCCAACGGGCTGACCGCCGCCGTCGAACTGGCCCGGCGCGGCTTCTCGGTTGCCGTCTTCGAAGCCGCCGAAACGGTGGGCGGCGGTGCCCGGACCGAGGAGCTCACCCTCCCCGGCTTCCGGCACGACCCGTGCTCCGCGGTGCATCCGCTCGGCGCCGGTTCCCCGGTCTTCGCCACGATGCCGCTGAAGCGGTACGGGCTGGAGTGGCTGCACGCCCCGCTGCCGATGGCGCACCCGTTCGACGACGGCACGGCCGCGGTCCTCTCCCGCTCGGTCGCGGAGACGGCGGCGTCGTTCGGGCCGCGGGACGCGGGTGCCTACCGGCGTCTGGTCGGCCCGTTCCTCGGCAAGTGGGACACCCTGGCCCGGGACTTCATGTCCCTGCCGAACACCGCGCTGCCGCGGGACCCCGTCACCCTCGCCCGGTTCGGGCTCGCCGGGCTGCCGCCGTCCACCTGGCTCCTGCGCCGCTTCCGCGACGAGCGGGCCAGGGCCCTGTTCGCGGGGCTCGTGGCCCACGTCATCGCTCCGCTCGGCGGGATCGGCACCGGGGCCGTGGGCCTGGTCTTCGCGCTGGCCGCGCACGCGAACGGCTGGCCGATGGCCCGCGGCGGATCGCAGTCCGTCTCCGACGCGCTCGCCGCGTACCTGCGCGACCTCGGCGGCACGATCCACACCGGTTTCGAGGTCAAGCGGCTCGACGACCTCCCGCCGGCCCGCGCGTACGTCTTCGACACCTCGCCGACCGCGTTGGCCCGGATCGCCCGGCTGGGGCGCGCCTACGACGGCTACCGGTACGGCGCCTCCGTCTTCAAGATCGACTACGCGCTGGACGGCCCGGTCCCGTGGACCGCCGAGGAGCCGCGCCGCGCCGGCACGGTCCAGATCGGCCCGCGCACCCCCGACATCGACGCGGCCCTCCAGCTGGCCTCGGGCGGCCGGGCCCCGCGCAACCCCTTCCTCATCACCGCGCAGCCCAGCCTGCTCGACCCCGGCCGGGCCCCCGAGGGCAAGCACGTCTTCTGGGCGTACGGGCACGTCCCCGCCGGCTGGGACGGCGATCTCACCGAGGCCGTCGAGAGGCAGCTGGAGCGCTTCGCCCCCGGCTTCCGCGACCTGGTCCTGGCCCGCGCCACGGCCGGCCCGCCCCAGCTCGCCGCCCGCAACCCCAACTACGTCGGCGGGGACATCGCCTGCGGCGCCGCCTCGGGCCTCCAGCTGCTGCTGCGCCCGAAGATCTCCCTCTCCCCGTACACGACGGCCCACCCGGCGGTCTTCCTCTGCTCCTCGGCGACCCCGCCGGGCCCCGGAGTGCACGGCATGTCCGGCCACAACGCCGCCAAGGCCGTCTGGCGCCACCTGCGCGAAGACGCCTGACGGCGGCTCAGCACCGTAGTCCGGGCACCGTGCCCTGCGCGAAAGGACGTCCCCATGGTCCGCATCACCCTGGTGCTCGGCGACATCACCGCCGAGAAGGCCGACGCGATCGTCAACGCGGCCAACTCCTCGCTGCTCGGCGGCGGCGGGGTGGACGGCGCCATCCACCGCCGCGGCGGGCCGGAGATCCTCGCGGCCTGCGAGGACCTGCGGCGCTCCCACTACGGCAGGGGACTGCCGACGGGCAAGGCCGTGGCCACCACGGCCGGCCGGCTCGCCGCCGGGCACGTCATCCACACGGTGGGCCCGGTCTGGTCGCGCGAGGAGGACCGCTCGGAGCTGCTGGCCTCCTGCTACCGCGAATCGCTGCGGGTCGCCGACGAGCTGGGGGCCCGTACGGTCGCCTTCCCGGCCATCTCCACCGGCATCTACGGCTGGCCCATGGACGACGGGGCACGGATCGCGGTGGAGACGGTGCGGGCGGCCCGGACCGAGGTGCGGGAGGTGCGGTTCGTCCTCTTCGACGAGGCCGCCTTCGCCGTCTTCGAGGCGGCGGTCGAAGGCTCCGGATAGGCAGGGGCGCCGGGATCGCTCACGCGCGCCGCGACGCGCCGGGGGCGGGCCGCGGATACGTCCGGGACTGTTTGACGCTGCCGTACGCGAAGCTCGACTCGATCGAGGCGATTCCCGGGATGGCGTGGATGCGGTGGCGCACCAGGGCCTCGTAGGCCTCCAGGTCCTCGATGACCACGCGGAGCAGGTAGTCGCTGCTGCCCGCCATCAGGTAGCAGTCCTGGATGTGCTCGATGACGGCCACGTGCTCCTCGAAGAGCCGTACCGCCTCCGCCGTGTGGCGTTCCAGGCGGATCCGCACGAAGACGGTGACCGGGAGCCCGAAGGCCACCTGGTCGACCATGGCCGTGTAGCCGCGGATCAGGCCCGCCTCCTCCAGCCGCCGGACCCGGCGCAGGCAGGGCGACGGGGAGAGCCGCACGCGGTCGGCCAGGTCCTGGTTGGACAGGCGTCCGTCGGCCTGCAATTCCCGGATGATCTGCAGATCGACTGCGTCCACGGCCACTCCTTGGCAGATTCTGCCCCAAACGTATGTCCGAGAGGCAGAACTGGCAATCGGCTGCCCCGCCCGAAGCCCTAGCGTTGCCCGGGAACGGACCGGACCGGTCCGAGTCCCAGAGGCTGGAGCAATTTCCTTGGTCGCGACGCACACCACCCGGGCGGCCCGGCCTCACGATGCGGCGGGCCCGCGTGCCGGACACCCCGGCCGGCGCGGGCTCTCCCCACGGCTTTCCCGGCGGCCCTTCCCGAAGCCTTCCCCGCGGCGCCTCCCGCGGCTCTCCCCGCAGGCCGAGGGTTTGCTGGCCCTGCTGGTGACCGTGGCGATCTGGGCGGCCTTCGCGTTGAGCGCCCGCGCCCTGAGCGCCTCCTCCCTGCTGCCCGCCGACGCGGCCCTGCTGCGCTTCGGCGTGCCCCTCGTCGTGCTCCTCCCCGCCCTGTGGCGGCGCCGTCGCCGCATCGCCGCGGTACGGCCCGGACCGGCAGCGAAGATCATCTGCGGTGCTGGGGTGCCCTTCTTCCTCGCCGCGATGCACGGCGGCGCCCTGACCTCCGCCGCCTTCGTCGGCTCGATCGTCCCCGGGATGGTCCCGCTCTTCGTCTCCGCGCTCATGATCCGACGGGGGCACGGGGTCCCGCGCGGTACGCAGGCCGCCGGACTCGTGCTGATCGCGACCGGTGTCGCCGCCCTCGTCTGGCGCCACGTCGTCCCGGTGGACACCGACGTCCTCGCCGGCTCCGGCATCCTCCTGGTCGCCAGCGGACTGTGGGCCCTCTACACGGTGGGCCTGCGCGAGGTGGACCTCGATCCCGTCGGATCGATCGGACTGCTGTGCCTGCCCTCCTTCGCCGTGATCGCGGTCCTGGTCCTGACCGGGGTGCTCCCGACGGGCATCGCGCACGCGGCGGGCGGTGACATCGCGCTCTTCCTCCTGGTGCAGGGGCTCGGCGTCGGGCTGTGCGCCGGCCTGCTGTACGCCTTCGCCATCCGCCGGCTCGGCGCCGAGCGCAGCTCCGTCGTCGGCAGCCTCAGCCCCGTCGCCGTCGTCCTGCTCGCCGTCCCCCTGCTCGGTGAGACACCCACCCTCGCCGTACTCGTCGGCGTCCCGCTGATCACCGCCGGCGTCGTCCTCGCCAACCGCCGCCCCAGACCCGAGGTTCCCGCAAATGCTTGAGCTCCTCCCCCCGCCGCCCACCGACCCGCTGTGGGACCTGACCTACGAGTTCGGCAGCGACGAGCGGCCCGAACGGCTGAACCTCGTCCTCGGGGTCTACCGGGACCAGACGGGCACCACCCCCGTCATGGCCGCCGTGCGCGAGGCCGAGATGCGCCTGGCGGAGCGCTCCGAGTCCAAGGAGTACCGCGGGCTCTCCGGGAACGCCGCCTTCAACCGCTCCCTGCTGGACCTCGTGCTGGGCCCGCAGGGGCCGGCCGAGCGGGCCGCGGCCGTCCAGACCGTCGCCGGCTCCGGCGCGCTGCGGCTGCTGGCCGACCTGATCTGCCGGACCCGCCCGGGCACCACGGTGTGGATCAGCGATCCGGCGTACGTCAACCACCGGCCCATCCTGGAGGCCGCCGGGCTGCGGGTCCGCACGTACGGCTGGCGCGACGCCGAGGGCGGCTTCGACACGGCCGGCGTCCTGCGGGAACTGCGGGAAGCCCGTCGGGACGACGTGGTGCTCCTCCAGGGGTGCTGCCACAACCCGACGGGCGTGGACCCGCTGCTCGACGACTGGGAGGCGCTGGCCGAGTCCGCCGTCCGCGGCGGCTGGGTGCCCTTCGTGGACCTCGCCTACCACGGTCTCGGCGACGGCCTGGAGGCCGACCTGCTGGCCACGCGCATGCTGGCGGAGCGCGTCCCGGAGATGCTGATCGCCGTCAGCTGCTCGAAGAACTTCGGCCTCTACAGCGACCGCGTCGGCTGCGCCATCGTGCTCGGGTCCTCGGCCCGGGCCGTGCGGCACGCCGAGACGGCCCTGCAGAACGCCGCCCGCACGCTGTACTCGATGCCGCCCGAGCACGGCGCGGCCGTCGTCACCACGATCCTGGAGGACCAGGGACTGCGGGCCGCCTGGCGCGGCGAACTGGACGCCATGCGCAACCGGATCATGGCCAACCGGGCCGATCTGACCGCCCACCTGAGCGCCCTGGGCTGCGCCGAGCAGGCCCGCTCCCTCGCCCGGCAGAAGGGCATGTTCTCGATGCTGCCGCTCACCGCGCCGCAGATGCTCCAGCTGCGCAGGCAGTACGCCGTCTACGGCACGACCTCGGGGCGGATCAACATCGCGGGCATCCCCGCGCACCGCATCCCGTGCCTCGCCCGGGGCATCGCGGGAGTCCTCGGCGCGGACGACACGGCCCGGGCCGTGCGGACGGCGTAGCGAAAGGGAAGCGGTGCCCGGCCGCGAAGCGACCGGACACCGCTCGGGGCCGCCCGGGGCCACCCCGGGCTCGCCCGGGTCAGGAGACGGTGAGGAACTTCGCGATGCTCGGGACCCCCTGGGCGTCGAGGGCGAAGAGCATGTAGGTGCCCGGCAGGACCACACCGGTGTCGGAGGGGACGGACACCGTGTAGGAGCCGGCTCCGTTGGCCGTGGACACCAGCGGGACCCGCCGCTGGTCGTTGTCGGTGGAGTGGGTCGCGGCCGCCGCCCGCATCAGGACGAAGGAGGCCACCGGGCCCTCGGTGCTCACCGTGAGCGAGGTGCCGGGCGCCGTCCTGGCGGGCACGCCACCGGAGACGACCGGACGCGGCTTAGGCGATCCGTCCGCGTTCAGCAGGTACGGCGGCGTGAACACCGCCCCGTCGGCGTGGTTGGTGGCGCAGTCGCCGCACAGGCCCCCGCCCCCGGAGAAGATCCGCCCGTCCGGCAGCAGGTTGGCCACGCTGTGGTAGTTGCGCGGCACGGCCATCGAGGCGAGCGGGGTGAAGGCTCCGGTCGCCGGGTCCCACAGCTCGGGCGTCAGCACCGAGGTCGCGTCGCTGAACGGCACCGGATAGGCCTGCCCGCCGAAGACGGCCACCTTGCCGTCGGGCAGGACGACGCTGTTGCTGAAGGCGCGGGCGTGTTCCATGTCCCCGGTACGGGCCGCCCGGGCCTGGTCGCCCGTGACGTCCACCGTGTAGGCGCGCCGGGTGGCCGGGCTGTCCTGGTAGGCGGGGGAGCCGCCCAGGGTGAGCAGTTTGCCGATGTCGTAGGAGACGGCGTTGCCGGTCATGGCGTCCTGGCTGTCGGCGCGGGTGCCGGCGGGCGTGATGGCGCCCTGGCCCGTGGTCGAGATCCAGTTCATCTGCTTGCTCGGACCGAGCTGGAGCACCTTGCCGCCCGAAGTGGCGTACAGCCACATGTGGTTGTCGGCCCGGTAGGGTCCGGCCGGGTCGGCCGTCAGCGCCGGGACGGCGGAAACGCCCGGCAGCTTGCGCCAGGTGCGGGTGTCCGGTGACCAGGCCTCGCCGGCCTTGTCGCCCGCCGCCCCGCTCCAGGAACCGCCCAGGACGAAGGCCTCGCCGGTGGAGAGCAGCGTCATGGCCTGGTAGCCGCGGGCGATGTTCATGCTGGTGGTGGCGGACCAGGCGTCGGTGGCCGGGTCGTAGACGCTCGCCTTCTCGGCGTTGCTGCCCCCGGTGACCAGCACCCGGCCGTCGGCCAGCATGGCGATGCCGGGACAGAACATGTCGTGGCCGGTGTTGTCGATGCGGCGCTGGGTGACCTTGCCGGTCTTCAGGTCCAGGATGGCGGTCTGGGTGTAGCCGTTGCTGCCGCCGAAGCGGTCGACCGCGTACGCCGACCAGGCCAGCAGCTTGTCGCCGGGCAGGACGGCGGTGGCCACGGGCACCAGCGGGAAGCCGGTGATCCGGCCCCAGGAGCCGTGGACGGCCGGGCTGGCCGGCCCGCTCAGCCGGATCTCGCCGGCGGAGGTCCAAGGGCCGCGGCCGCCGGCCTCGCTGGTCACGGTGAGACGTACGTACCGGGCGTGCTCGGCCCGGGTGAAGGTGGCGGTCTTGACGGTGTCGTCGTCCCGCCAGGTGCCCGAGGCCACCGGCGCCGCGAAGGTGAAGCCGTCGGTGCTGGTCTGGACGCTGTACGCGCCCGCCCGCCCGTTGGGCCCGTCCGCGCGCGGGTGGTAGACGAGCGCGGATACGACCGACGTGCGGTGCATGTCGATGGTGAGGGTGTGGGGCAGGGGAGTGGGCGTGCCGCTCCACTTGCTGTGCCACAGGGTGCTCGTGTTGCCGTCGAGGACGTTGGCCGCGCGGCCGTTCTCGCTGCCGGTCTCCTCGTCGCTCGCGGTGGCCGTCCATCCGGTCCGGGACAGGTCGACGGTGGCCGCGGGGGTGCCGGGGTCGCCCAGCATGTCGATCTCGGCGGCGGAGCTCCAGGGCCCGCGGCCGCCGGCCTCGGTCAGGGCCGTCAGGCGCACGTACCGGGCGGCCTGCGGGGCGAAGCCCAGCGTCTTGGCGGCGGCGTCGTCGGCGAGGGTGCCGGTGGCGACCGGGGTTCCCCAGTTCTGTCCGTCCGTGCTGAGGCTGATGGCGTACTCGCCCACGCGTCCGTTGGGCCCGTTCGTGCGGGGTCGGTAGACGAGCGCGGAGACGACCGAGGTCCGCCGCATGTCGATGGTGAGGGTGTGCGGCAGCGGGGTGGGCGTGCCGCTCCACTTGCTGTGCCACAGGGTGCTCGTGTTGCCGTCGAGGACGTTGGCCGCGCGGCCGTTCTCGCCGGCGGTCTCCTCGTCGCTCGCGGTGGCCGTCCATCCGGTCCGGTCGAGGACGGGGGCCGTCGGCTCCATGGCGTTCGCCGGCGCGACGCCGTGGTGCGGCGACTGCTTCGCCGTCTGCTGGTCCTGGGGCACGGGCGTGGGCCGGGGAGCAGGGGCCCGGCCGGCCGCCGTGCTGGAGACCCCGAGCCACGGGGTCAGGCCGATCAGCAGCGAGCCGAGGCCGAAGGCTATGAGCAGGTGGGAACGGCGTAACAGGCGTGGAACGGCGAATATGCGCCTGGACTGCAATCTGACCTCCTGGGGCGACGGGACGTGGCCCAGAGAACATAGGTCAGATCGATCGCAACTCTCCGGTAAAAGGGGAGAGTTGGCGTGAAGCGGCATTGCCGCCGAAATGTGCCCGCAGGCGCCGGCCCCGGCAGCCGCCCCGGGTCGGGCCGGAGTCTGGAGGCCCCGCGCCGATGCCTCGGATAGGGTGAATCGGTAGGAATCAGCCCCCCGGGGTGAGGTCGGTGCATTGGACACTTACCAGTCGACGAGCGAGGTGCCGGAACAGCCGGTGGGGGCTGTCGGGTACGCCGGCGTGCTCCGCGAGCTGCTGCCGATCGCCCTGTGGCGCGAGGACGCCGACGGCCGCGTCGTCGAATGGTCGCTGGCCGCCCAGGACCTGCTCGGGCACCGTCCCGAGGACGTCATCGGCCGCCTCGGCACCGCCGTCCTCGTCCCCGACGCCAACCGGGAGCTCGCCGACCAGCTGACCCGGCGCGTCCAGGCGGGTGAGACCGTCGTCGGCACCCTGCCCGTGCGCCACCGCGACGGCCACCGCGTCCCCATGGAGATGTGGATCGTGCCCGCCGTCGACCCGCAGGGCCGCAAGGGCGCCCTGCTCATCGCCGTGGAGACCTCCGAGGTCCTCCACATGCGGGACTCCCTCGCCGCCCTCCAGAGCCTCTTCACACAGTCGCCCATCGGCCTCGCCACCCTCGGCCCCGACCTGCGCTTCCTCCGCGTCAACGACGCACTGGCCCGCATGAACGGCGTCAGTGCCGCCGAGCACGTCGGCCGACGGCTCACCGAGGTGGTCCCCGGGGTCAACGCCGTCGCCCTGGAGGCGACGATGCGGCAGGTCCTCGACCGGGGCACCGCCGTCGTCGACGTCCGCCGCACCGGGCGGACCCCCGCCGACCCCGACCACGACCGGACCTGGTCCTGCTCGTACGCACCGCTGCTCGACGGCTCCGGCCGGGCCCTCGGGGTGATCGCCTCCCTCATCGACATCACCGAGGCCGAGCGGGCGCAGACCGAGGCCGGACGGGCCCAGCGCCGGTTCGCGCTGCTGGCCGAGGCGGGCACCCGCATCGGAACGACCCTGGACCTCCACCGGACGGCCGAGGAGATCGTGGACGTGCTGGTGCCGCAGCTCGCGGACTCGGCCGACGTACAGCTCCTGGAGGCGGTCCTGGGCCCCGACGAGGGCGCCGTGCCCGCCGCCTCCACCCGCGGGGTCCTGCGCCGCATGGCAGCCCGCTTCCCCGACCCGACGGCCCCCACCGCCAGGCTCACCCCCGGCCAGACCTTCCAGATCCCCGTGGGCAGCCACTACGAGCGGATCGTCGCGGAGGGCCGGCCCATGAACCTCTACGTGTCGGACATCCCGGCCCTGATCACCTCACCGCGCGCCGACGCCCTGCGCGCCTACCTCGCCACCCTGGGCTCGGCCCGGCTGGTCCCGCTGGTCGCGCGGGGCACCGTACTCGGCGCGGTCACCGTCACCCGCACGCGCGACCGGGAGCCCTTCGACGAGCAGGACTGCGTCCTCGTCGACGAGCTGGTCGCCCGCGCGGCCCTCAACATCGACAACGCCCGGATGTACACCCGCCAGCGGGAGGCCGCCCTGACCCTCCAGCGCAGCCTCACCAACAGCGCGCTGCCCGAGGTCCCCGGCCTGGCGCTCACCGGGCGCTACCTGCCCGCCAGCGACCACGACGTCGGCGGCGACTGGTTCGACGTCATCCCCCTGCCCGGCGGCCGGACCGGGCTGGTCATCGGCGACGTCATGGGCCACGGGATCCACGCGGCGGCCGTCATGGGACAGCTGCGCACGGCGGTACGGACCCTCGCGCGCCACGACGTGTCCCCGGAGCGCATGCTCGGCTCGCTCGACGCCGTGGTGGCCGACCTGGGCGAGGACGAGATGGCGACCTGCGTGTACGCCGTGTACGACCCGGCGTCCGGCGGCTGCGTCGTCGCCCGCGCCGGGCACCCTCCGCCCGCCGTGGTCGCCACCGACGGGACCGTCTCCTTCCTCGACGGGCCGCCCGGCACCCCGCTGGGCACCGGCGGGCAGGAGTTCCGCACCGAGGAGGTGCCCCTGCCGGCGGGGAGCCTGCTCGTGCTCTACACCGACGGCCTCATCGAGGCCCGGGACCGGGACCTCGACCAGGGCATGGACCAGCTGGCCCAGGCCCTGCGCCGCCCGGAGCAGCCGCTGGAGGAGCTGTGCGACGGCGTCCTGCGCTCGCTGCTGCCGTGCGACCAGCAGGACGACGTGGCGGTGCTGCTGGCCCGCACCCGGCCGGTGTGACGGCGGCCGGTACGGTCACCACGCCATGTCCTCCAGGGCGTCCAGGTCCGGCGGGTCCGGCTCCCGCGGCTCCCCGCCCCCGGTCAGCGGCAGCTCGGCCCAGATGACCTTGCCGCGGTCGGTGTAGCGGGTACCCCACCGCTCGGCGTACTGCGCGACGAGGAACAGCCCCCGCCCGCCCTCGTCGGTGGTGGCCGCGTACCGCAGGTGCGGGGAGGTGCTGCTGCCGTCGGAGACCTCGCAGATGAGGGTGCGGTCGCGCAGCAGCCGCACCCGGACGGGCGCGCTCCCGTACCGGATGGCGTTGGTGATCAGCTCGCTGAGGATGAGCTCGGTCGTGAAGGAGATCTCCTCCAGTCCCCAGGCGGCGAGCTGCGCGGCGCCCGCGTTGCGCACCCGCGAGACGGCCGCCGGCTCGCCCGGCACCTCCCACTCGGCGATCCGGTCGGCCTCCAGCCGCCGGGTGTCGGCGATCAGCAGGGCGATGTCGTCGCTCGGCACCGGGAACAGCATCGCGGCCAGCACGTCCGCGCAGGCCTGCTCCGGGCTGCGGCCGGGCCGCGCCAGCGTCTCGCCGAGCAGCCGCAGGCCGGTGTCGAAGTCCCGGCCGCGGTCCTCCACGAGGCCGTCGGTGAACAGCACCAGCCGGCTCCCCTCGGGCAGCGTGAACTCGGTGGCCTCGAAGGGCATGCCCCCCACGCCGAGCGGGAGCCCGGTGGGCAGCTCGGGGAACTCCACCCGGCCGTCGGGGTGGATCAGCGCGGGCCCGGGGTGCCCGGCGCTGGCCATCGCGCACCGCCCGGACACCGGGTCGTAGACCGCGTAGAGACAGGTGGCGCCGGTGATCGCGGCCGGCCCGGGCACCTCCGGCGGGTCTTCCCCGTCCCCGTCCCGGCCGCCCCCGCTCTCGTTCTGGTCGATCCGGTTGATCAGCTCGTCCAGGTGCCCCAGCAGCTCGTCGGGTGGCAGGTCCAGGGTGGAGAAGTTGTGGACGGCGGTCCTCAGCCGGCCCATGGTGGCCGCCGCGTGCACCCCGTGCCCGACGACGTCCCCGACGACCAGGGCCACCCGGGCGCCCGGCAGCGGGATCACGTCGAACCAGTCCCCGCCCACCCCCGCCATCGCGGGCAGATAGCGGAAGGCCACCTCCACGGCGTTCTGCTCGGGCAGCACCCGCGGCAGCAGGCTGCGCTGGAGGGTCACGGCCATCGCGTGCTCGCGGGTGAAGCGGCGGGCGTTGTCGATGGAGACGGCCGCGCGCGCACCCAGTTCCTCCGCGAAGGACAGGTCCTCCTCCTCGAAGGCCTCCGGGGTGTCGGCCCGCCAGAAGTTGGCCATGCCCAGGACCACGCCCCGCGCCTGGAGCGGTACGGAGATCAGCGAGTGCAGGCCGTACTCGAGGGCCTCGCGGGTCCCGGTCTCGTCCTGGGCCCGCCAGCCCATGGCCGCGTTCAGATCGGGCGCGAGCACCGCGTGCCCGGCGTCCAGGGCCGCCGCCATCGGGGCCGTCGGCACGACGAAGCGGATGATGTCGCCGACCTGCTGGAGCGGCGAGTCGGTGCGCACGCCCGAGATGGCGGCCCGGCGCATCTCGGTGTAGACCCCCGAGGGCTCGTCACCGCGCAGCACCGGCTCCAGCAGCTCCACCGTGACGAAGTCCGCGAAGCGCGGGACCGCTACCTCCGACAGCTCCTCCGCGGTCCGCGTCACGTCCAGGGTCGTCCCGATCCGCACTCCGGCGTCGTACAGCAGCTGGAGCCTGCCGCGGGCCACCTCGGCCCGGCCGGAGAGCGCCGCGAGCTCGGTGGAGTCGCGCAGGGTCACGACGCTGCCGGTGGGCCGGCCCTTGAACGGCTTGGTGGGCCGTACGTTGATCGCGAGCAGCCGGTCGCCCGCCAGGTGCACGTGGTCCGTCACGACCCGGCCGGAGGTGAGCAGCTCGGTGGTGCGCGGGTCGAGACCGAGGTCGTCGACGGTGCGTCCCTCGGAGTCCGGCGTGAGGTCGAGGAGGCGGCGCGCCTCGTCGTTGGCGAGGACGAGCCGGTGGTCCGCGCTGATGATGAGCACGCCCTCGCGCACGGCGTGCAGCACGGCCTCGTGGTGCTCGTTCATCCGGGTCATCTCGGCGGGGCCGAGGCCCCGGGTCTGGCGCCGCAGCCGACGGCTGACCAGGGCGGCGCCCGCGGTGCCGAGCAGCAGGCCGCCCGCGGCGGCGCCGAGGAGGAGCGGCAGCTGCCCCTCGACCACCATGGAGACGTTCTCCACCTCGATGCCGGTGCCGACCAGGCCGACGACGGCGCCCTCGGCGTTCCGCACGGGGACCACGGCCCGGACGGCGTCGCTCGGCTCGCCCGTGAAGGTCTCCGTGAAGGAGTGGCCGGAGACGGCGCGGCTGAGGTCGCCGGTGGCCCGCCGGCCGATCAGCTCGGGCCGCGAGTCGGTGTAGCGGACCCCGTCGGTGGACATCACCGCGACGAAGTCGACCCCCGACGCCCGGCGGGCGGCCTCGGCCAGCGGCTGGAGCGTGGCGGTCGGATTGCGGGAGGCCAGCGCCGCCGCGAGCCCGGGGGAGTGGGCGAAGCCCTCGGCGACCGCGAGCGAGCGGTGGCGCGCGTCGCGCTCGCTGTCGTACCGGGCCTGGACCACCAGGGCCGCCGCGGCTGCGGCGATCAGCAGCACCACGATCACCGCCTGGAGCGCGAAGACCTGACCGGCGACACTGCGCGCCCCCAGGGACAGGCGCCCGAGCAGGCGCGAGCCCCACCCGGTCGCCTGGCGACCATTACGTCCGGTCATGAGCCATTTCTAACACTGTCCGGGTGTTTGGGGGCGGCTACCGGGGCCCGCGAGAGGGGCGCTCGGCCGCCCCCGGGGTTCTCCCGGCGTCCTCCGGGCCGCCACACCCGGCTCCGGGACGGCCGAGGCCCGGACCCCGGGGCGGGGGTCCGGGCCTCGGGGGCCGTGCCGGGGCGTGTCAGAGGACGTCGGCGGCGATGTTGGCGGCGACCTGCTCCAGCAGGGGACCCGCGTTCGGGATGGACTTCGCCGGATCGGGCTCCAGGTCCGTGAGCGGGTACGCCTTGCGGATGCCGGCGGCCTCCAGGGCCTCCTGGCCCAGCAGCAGTCGGCCGCACACCGCCACCACGGGCTTGCCCGCCGCGCGAGCCGCGGCCGCGACGCCCGCCGGTGCCTTGCCGTGCAGGGTCTGCTCGTCCAGCGAGCCCTCACCCGTGATGACCAGCGTGGCCCGCTCCAGGGCCGGCGCGAAGCCCAGCACCTCCAGCATCAGCTCGATGCCGGGACGGAACGTGGCACCGAGCAGCAGGGCGCCGTAGCCGATGCCGCCGGCGCCGCCCGCACCCGGGAGCACCGCGCACTCCGCGGCCTTCGCGCCGATCGACTTCTCCAGCACCACCGCGAAGTGCGCCAGCGCCGCGTCGAGCGTCGCCACGTCCTCGGGCGAGGCGCCCTTCTGCGGGCCGTAGACCGCCGGGGCGCCCTTCGGGCCGGTCAGCGGGTTGTCCACGTCGCTCGCGAGGACGAACTCCACCTCCGCGAAGCGCGGGTCCACACCGGACAGGTCGGCCGAGGCCAGGTCGGCCAGCGCGCCGCCGCCCGGACCGACCGGTTCGCCGTTCGCGTCCAGGAACACCGCGCCCAGCGCGGCCAGCATGCCGGCGCCGCCGTCGGTGGTGGCGCTGCCGCCCACACCGAAGACGATCGAGCGCGCGCCCGCGTCCAGCGCGGCCTTCAGCAGCTCGCCCGAGCCGTACGTGGTCGCCGTCAGCGGGGCGAAGGTGCCCGCCGGCAGCAGCTGCAGCCCCGAGGCCTCCGCCATCTCGACCACCGCGGTGCCCTCGCGCAGCGCGAAAGCGGCCGTGACCTGGTCGCCGAGGGGTCCGGTGACCCGTACCTCCCGACGCTCGAAACCGGCCGCCACGGCGGCCGCGACCGTACCGTCGCCGCCGTCCGCGACGGGGAGGGTCTCGATCTCCACGCCCGGTACCGCCGAGCGGAGCCCGGCCGTCACCCGCTCCGCGACCTGAACGGCCGTGAGCGAGCCCTTGAATTTGTCCGCGGCGATGAGCACGCGCGCGGCCTCAGTTACTGCTCCGTCCGTCACCTTGCTATTCCCTTGCTATCGAACAGTGCAGTCGCGCCGCCATGAGCTTATCCGGAGGATCCTCCTATGCCCATGAGTGGCCTGGGCCACACGCGGCGCGGCATGCCCCTAAATAGGGATATACGCCTGCATAGTGTGGCCGCATGAGCGCGGAATCACTGGAACAGGCACGTCCGGACACCACGGGAGGGGGATCCGACGGTCCCGCGGACGGCGCGCCCGACCACTCCGCCTGAAGTCCCGCAGACGGCCACCATCCTGGTCGCGCTGCCCTTCGTCATCGTCATGCTGCTGCTCTGCTGGGCCCTGGTGAAGGAACTCCGCGAGGACCCCGGCGCCGGACCCGCCCGCCACCACGCCCTGCACGGGATGCGGGACGCCGTCCGGGCCATGGTCGGCGACGCCCTCACCGAGCAGGGCCCGACCGTCACCCGCGGCTGCGGCGCGTCGCCGGGTCCAAGGGCCCGGGTCGCGGGGACGGACCCGACGGCCCCGGTGCGTGATCTCGGTAGGGTGGCGGAGTGACCACCACGGATGACTTCGCCACGTACATCGCGAGCCTGCCCAAGGTGCTGGCCGGCGCGGCCGCCCTCTACCGGGACGCCGAGGGCAGGGTCCTGCTCGTCGAGCCCAACTACCGTGAGGGATGGACCCTGCCGGGCGGCACGATCGAGTCGGACCAGGGCGAGTCGCCGCGTACCGCCGCCCGCCGCGAGAGCGCCGAGGAGATCGGCCTCGACCTCCCGCTCGGCCGGCTGCTCGCGGTCGACTGGTCCCTCGGCGAGGGCCGCCCCCCGCTGGTCGCGTACGTCTACGACGGCGGCGTCCTCGACGCCGGACAGCTCGCCTCGATCAGGCTCCAGGAGGAGGAGCTGATCTCCTGGCGGCTCGTCGACCCCGCCGAACTCACCGCCTACCTCCCCGGATCGCTCGGCCGGCGCACCGAGGAGGCCTGCCGGGTCCTGCTGTCGGGCGAGGGCACCGTGGAACTGGAGAACGGCCGCCGCCCGGGCGCTTCGTGACCACGAGGCCTACTTCGAGCAGGACAGAATCAGCTGATGATCACGATGTACGCCTGGCCCAGCACCGCCGACGGGCCCGACGCCCTTCCCATGGTCCACTTCACGACCGACCAGCAGTCCGCAGGCGAGGTGACCCCCGACGGGATGCCGGTCTGGATGTTCGACACCGCCATCCGCGAGGGCGGCTGGTCCCGGTTCACCGACTTCGACGGCTGGTCCGTGCCCGCAGCCGAATGGCGGGCCCTGTACCGCCGCGAGGACGACCTGCTCGCCGTCAGCGGTCCCGGCTCCTGCGAGGGCTGGTACGAGGGCAACCTGGGCGCCGACGCCGAATGGGTGGCGGCGGCCGCCGCTCAGCAGAGCGTCGTCCTGCTCGCCGCCCCCGTCCAGCACCCCTCGCTCTACGGCTACGCCGTGGAAGCGGGCGCGGCCTTCGCGCTGCTCGTCCCGCTCCTCGTCGTCTGAGCCCGCAGGGGCGGGTCAGGCCAGGAGCTTGGCCTTCGCGCGGTCGAACTCCTCCTGGGTGATGTCGCCCTTGTCCTTCAGGGCGGACAGCTTGTGCAGCTCGTCCGCCGAACCGCCGCCGGGGCCCGCCGCCTGCTGCACGTACTGCCGGAAGGCCGCCTCGTTCTCCTGGGCCTGCTTCACATCCCGCTCGCCCATGCTCCTCCCGCGCGCGATGAGGTAGACGAACACACCGAGGAACGGCAGCAGCAGCACGAAGATGAGCCATCCCGCCTTCGCCCAGCCGTTGAGGCTGTGGTCACGGAACAGGTCCGTGATGACCTTGAAGAGCAGGAAGAACCACATGATCCACAGGAACAGCCACAACATCGTCCAGAAGATGTTGAGAAGCGGGTAGTCGTCCATGCCCGGCTCCGATCTTGTAGCGGTCCCTCCTTCATACGCCCGCCCCGACGCGTGCGCATGCGGAGCGCGACCGTCGGGGTGCGCCGGGTGGTGACCCACCTCAGGCCGGCTCGCGCCCCACGGAGATGGGCTCCGCGCAGTCCTGGGCGAACGGCGCCCCCGCGACGCGACGTTGCAGCGCGGACTAGAGCAGCCGGTCCTGGAGCGGCTCACCGGCCTCGAAGGCCAGCAGCCGCACCTTCCGGTCGAGGCCGCCGCCGTAGCCCGTCATGCCGCCCGAGGCGCCGATCACCCGGTGGCACGGCACGATGATGCCGACCGGGTTCTTGCCGTTGGCCAGACCCACCGCGCGCGACGCGTTCGGCTTGCCCAGCCTGGCCGCGAGCTCCCCGTACGACCAGGTCTCGCCGTACGGGATGCGCACGAGCTGCTCCCAGACGCTGCGCTGGAAATCGGTGCCCTCCAGACGCAGCGGCAGGTCGAACTCCGTGAGCTCCCCGGCGAAGTACGCGGCCAGCTGGCGCACCACTTCGGGGAAGGGCTCCTCGGACGCGGCGACCCGCTCCCCGAAGGACTCCTCGGCCGGCCGGTGGCGCTGGTCCGTCATGTAGAGGCCGCTGAGGACGCCGTCCGTGGCGACCAGGGTGAGCGGGCCGTAGGGGCTGTCGACGACGGCGTGCCGCTTGGCGCTGATCACGGTGTCTCGCATGGTGTGCTCCTCAGACGGGCAGGTGGTTGATCGGGTGGGCGTCGGTGGCCCACAGATACTGCACGGCGTACGCGCGCCAGGGCCGCCAGGCGGCCGCGCGGGCGGTCAGCGCGGCCGGACCGGCCGGCAGCCCGAGGCCGCCCGCCGCCCGCCGCACCCCCAGATCGGACGGCAGGAACGCGTCCGGGTCGCCGAGCGCCCGCATCGCGATGATCTCGGTGGTCCACGGGCCGAAGCCGGGCAGCGCCGAAAGCTGCGCCCGCGCCGCCTCCCAGTCGCTGTCGAAGCCGAGGGGCAGCGAACCGTCCGCGAGCGCCGAGACCAGGGTGGTCAGCGTCGTACGGCGGCTGCGCGGCAGGGCCAGGGCCTCCGGGTCCAGGGCGGCGAGCGCCTGCGGGGAGGGGAAGAGGTGCGTCAGCCCGCCCAAGGGGTCCTCGACGCGCTCGCCGTACGCGGTCACCAGCCGCGCCGCGTGCGTGCGCGCCGCCGCGGTGGAGACCTGCTGACCCAGGACCGCCCGTACGGCGAACTCCTGAGCGTCGACCGTACGGGGGACCCGGCGTCCGGGGGCCTTGTCCACGAGCGGGGCCAGCAGCGGGTCGGAGCGCAGCTGCTCGTCGACCGCCTCCGGGTCGGCGTCCAGGTCGAGCATCCACCGGCAGCGGCTGATGGCGATCGTGAGGTCGCGCAGGTCGGTCAGGGCGAGGCGGCAGGCGATGTGGTCGGGCCGCGGGGCCAGGGCGACGATCCCGGTGCCGTGGGGGAGGCGCAGGGTGCGGCGGTAGGCGCCGTCACGCCACTCCTCGACGCCGGGGACGGCGGTCGCGGCGAGGTGGCCGAAGAGGTTGTCGGGGGTCAGGGGGGCCCGGAACGGCAGCCGCAGGCTGATCGTCCCCGGGATCCGGGGCGGGTCGTTCTTGTGGCGGCCGGCCTTCACGGCCCGTTCCCGCAGGTCGCTCGGGGACAGGGCGAAGACCTCGCGGACGGTGTCGTTGAAGGTACGGATGGAGGAGAAGCCGGCCGCGAAGGCCACGTCGCCCATGGGCAGCTCGGAGGTCTCGATGAGCAGCCGGGCGGTCTGCGCGCGCTGGGCCCTCGCGAGGGCGAGCGGGCCGGCCCCGAGCTCGGCGTTGAGCTGCCGCTCCACCTGACGGGTGGAGTACCCGAGCCTCGTCGCGAGGCCCGGTACGCCCTCCCGGTCGACGACTCCGTCCTGGATCAGGCGCATCGCGCGTGCGACGGCGTCGGCCCGTGCGTTCCACTCAGGCGAGCCGGGGCTGGTGTCGGGCCGGCACCGCTTGCAGGCCCGGAACCCCGCCTGCTGACAGGCGGCGGCGCTGGGCAGGAAGGTCATGTTCTCGACCTTCGGCGGCACGGCGGGGCAGCTGGGCCGGCAGTAGATCCGGGTGGTCAGCACGGCGGTGAAGAACCAGCCGTCGAAGCGGGCGTCCTTCGACTGCACGGCCCTCACGCAGCGCTCGGTATCGGTGTGCATGGCTCCAGGATCGGGGGCGGAGTCGCCTGCGGCTGGCGGTTTTCCGACATCAAGCCTACGCCGGGGCCGGGGGCTCGACGGGGGGCCGGGCGGGGGCGCCGCGGGACCGGGTGCGGCGGCGGGGCGGGGGTCGCCCGGGGTAGGCATGATTTATGGCCCCACGGGGAGTCGGAAAGCGTCCCGGGACAGAGGGCCAACAAATCACGTTTTACACCCCGGACGACCCCCGCCCCACCACCACACCCGGCCCCGCGGCACCCCCGCCCTCAGGCACGTGTACCGGTGGCGGGACGGCGGGAGGGGTCGGCGGTGGGGCGGGGAGTGTCCGGGGTGTAAAACGTGATTTGTGGCCCGATTCGCCCCGCGCTGTGCAATGTGGCTCGGGGGCCATAAATCATGCCTACCCCGGACACTCCCCGCCCCGCCGCCGACCCCGGACCAGGGAGACCCCGCACAGCACAGAAGAGGGCCCCCGGATGCCCAAGGCATCCGGGGGCCCTCATACAGCTGAGCTCAGCGCAGCGTAGCCGCTCGGGCCTCGCGCCTGTTGTGGCGGAACGTGTTCGCCCGGCGGGTCGTCGCGAACAGCGGAATCGTCGCCGCCATCGCGATCTGCAGGGCGCAGCCGGTCTGGAGCAGCAGCTGACCGCCCGGGGCGTCGAACGCCCAGGCCGCCAGCAGCCCCATCGCGCTGATGATCCAGCACAGCATCGCCACGGCGAGAACGCCCCGCGGCTTCGGGTACTCGACCCGGCTCACCATCAGCCAGGCCACCCCGATGATCGCCAGCAGGGTCGGCACGAACGGCAGCTCCAGCAGCACGATCGAGACGACCGTCAGCGCGCCGAAGGGGCTCGGCATGCCCTGGAACATGCCGTCCTTCATCGTCACGCAGCTGAATCTCGCGAGTCGCAGCACCACGGCGAGCAGCACCACGATCGCGGCCAGCGCCGACATCTTCTGGTGCGCGTCCACGGCGACCATGCCGTAGACGAGCACGAAGTAGGCCGGAGCCAGGCCGAAGCTGATCAGGTCGGACAGGTTGTCCAGCTCGGCACCCATCGGCGAGCTGCGCAGCTTGCGGGCCACGATGCCGTCGAAGAGGTCGAAGACCGCGGCGAGCAGCATCAGTATCACTGCCGTCGCGGCGCTGTTGCGGGCCATGCCCGACTCGCCACTGCCGGTGAGGTGCGGGATGAGGATCCCGGTGGTGGTGAAGTACACCGCCATGAATCCGCACGTCGCGTTGCCGAGCGTGAGGGTGTCCGCTATCGACAGCCGCAGCGAGAGCGGCATGTCGTCCTCTGCGGACTCCACCTCGGCAGGCTCGGGCACCCAGCCGGCGGCCGGAGTCTCAGGGTCAGTCACGGTCAATTCGTGTCACCCCCGCGGTGGTGGCCTGACCGACCTCGACCGCGACCTCGACTCCCTCGGGGAGGTAGATGTCGACGCGGGACCCGAAGCGGATCAGACCGATGCGTTCGCCCTGCTCCACCTTGGTGCCGGCCGGCAGGTACGGGACGATGCGACGGGCGACGGCGCCGGCGATCTGCACCATCTCGATGTCGCCGAGCTCGGTGTCGAAGTGCCAGACAACGCGCTCGTTGTTCTCGCTCTCCTTGTTGAACGCCGGGACGAATCCGCCGGGGATGTGCTCCACGGACGTCACCGTGCCCGCGAGGGGCGCGCGGTTGACGTGGACGTTCAGCGGGCTCATGAAGATCGCGACCCGGGTCCGTCCGTCCTTCCACGGCATGATGCTCTGCACCACACCGTCGGCGGGGGAGATGACACGGCCCTGAGCGATCTCACGCTCGGGGTCGCGGAAGAACCACAGCATGCCCGCGGCGAGCGCGGTTGCGGGCACGGCCGCCGCGGCCCAGCGTCCGGACTTGCGGGCCCGGGTGAGGCTGAGCGCCGCGGTGGCGACGGTCGGCAGAAGCCACGGCGATGCTCCGCGCGCGAGGCGTACGCCAAGGAGGCTGTCGCGAGGTGCAGAGGTTTGGCTGTGGGGCATGGATGACCTTCGTAGCGGGTGATTGCCGCGCCGCAAACAGGGGGACGGGACGGCGGCTTTACTGGAATGCTATCGGTTGCACGCAACAACTGGGCAAGCCAGAAGCCGAGTCGATGGCCGTCGGCCAGTGACTGATAGTGATCCTTTCGCGACGAACCCATGGATGATTCGCCGCAAAAGGGACTTTCAGCCCTGGAGTCGGTACTCCTCGAGCAGGCGTCGCCCGATGATCATTTTCTGGATCTCGGCGGTACCTTCACCGATCAGCAGCATCGGAGCTTCCCGGTAGAGACGCTCGATCTCGTACTCCTTCGAGAACCCGTATCCGCCGTGAATGCGGAAGGCGTCCTCGACCACCTCCTTGCAGTACTCGGAGGCGAGGTACTTCGCCATCCCTGCTTCGAGGTCGTTTCGTTCCCCGGAGTCCTTTTTGCGCGCTGCATTCACCATCATCGCATGGGCGGCTTCGACCTTGGTAGCCATCTCGGCCAGCTTGAACTGAATGGCCTGGTGTTCGGCGATCGCCTTGCCGAAAGTGTGACGTTGCTGGGCATAAGAGACACCCAGTTCGAAAGCACGCTGAGCGACGCCACAGCCACGCGCCGCCACGTTCACGCGGCCGACCTCGACCCCGTCCATCATTTGGTAAAACCCTCGGCCCGTCTGGCCTCCGAGGACCCGATTGGCCGGAATGCGCAGTCCGTCCATGATGAGCTCGGTCGTGTCGACGCCCTTGTAGCCCATCTTGTCGATCTTGCCCGGGATGGTCAGACCGGGACGGACCTCACCGAAGCCGGGCTCCTTCTCGACGAGGAAGGTCGTCATCGACTTGTGGGGCGCCGTGCCCTCGGGGTGGCCTTCGTCACTCCGGACGAGAACGGCCACCAGGGTGGAGCTGCCGCCGTTCGTCAGCCACATCTTCTGGCCGTTCAGGACGTACTCGTCGCCGTCCTTCACCGCCTTCGACGAGATGGCCGACACATCGGAGCCGAGCGCCGGCTCGGACATCGAGAACGCGCCGCGCACCTCGCCCAGCGCCATCCGGGGAAGGAAGTGGTCCTTCTGCTCCTGGGTGCCGTGCTGCTTGAGCATGTACGCCACGATGAAGTGGGTATTGATGATGCCCGAGACGGACATCCAGCCCCGCGCGATCTCCTCGACGCACAGGGCGTACGTGAGAAGGGACTCACCCAGGCCGCCGTACTCCTCCGGGATCATCAGCCCGAAGAGGCCGAGCTCCTTCAGACCGTCGACGATCTGCTGCGGGTACTCGTCGCGGTGCTCAAGCTCGGTCGCGACCGGGATGATCTCCTTGTCGACGAACTCCCGGACGGTCTTCAGGATCTCCCGCTGGACGTCCGTGAGCCCGGCGGTCTGGGCGAGTCGGGCCATGGCTACTTCTCCTGGGTCTTCAGCTGGGGGCGGCCGGGCTGCTCGCCGCCGCGCTCCTTGATGTACGTCTCGGTCGGGACCATCACCTTGCGCCGGAAGACGCAGACGAGGGTGCCGTCCTGCTTGTAGCCCTTGGTCTCCACGTAGACGATGCCGCGGTCGTTCTTCGACTTCGAAGGCGTCTTGTCGAGGACCGTGGTCTCGCCGTAGATCGTGTCGCCGTGGAAGGTCGGCGCCACGTGCCGCAGCGACTCGATCTCCAGGTTGGCGATGGCCTTCCCGGAGACGTCCGGCACGGACATGCCGAGCAGCAGCGAGTAGATGTAGTTGCCCACGACCACGTTCTTGCCGAAGTCGGTCGTGTTCTCGGCGTAATTGCTGTCCATGTGGAGCGGGTGGTGGTTCATGGTCAGCAGACAGAAGAGGTGGTCGTCGTACTCGGTGACGGTCTTTCCGGGCCAGTGCTTGTAGACCGCCCCGACCTCGAACTCTTCGTACGTGCGTCCGAACTGCATGGCCCTACGCCTCCGGGATCTCGAACTTGCTGGTGCGCTGCATGCCCGCGGCGCGGCCCTTGCCCGCGATGACCAGGGCCATCTTGCGGCTGGCCTCGTCGATCATCTCGTCGCCGAGCATCGCGGAGCCCTTCTTGCCGCCGGCCTCCGAGGTGCACCAGTCGTACGCGTCGAGGATCAGCTCGGCGTGGTCGTAGTCCTCCTGCGAGGGGGAGAAGACCTCGTTGGCCGCGTCGACCTGGCCGGGGTGGAGCACCCACTTGCCGTCGAAGCCCAGCGCCGCCGCCCGGCCGGCCACCTCGCGGTAGGCGTCCACGTCACGGATCTGGAGGAAGGGGCCGTCGATCGCCTGCAGGTTGTGCATGCGGGCCGCCATCAGGATCCGCATCAGGATGTAGTGGTAGGCGTCCGCGCCGTAGCCGGGCGGCTGCATGCCCACGACCAGCGACTTCATGTTGATGGAGGCCATGAAGTCGGCCGGGCCGAAGATGATGGTCTCCAGCCGGGGCGAGGCGGCGGCGATCTCGTCGACGTTCACCAGACCCTTGGCGTTCTCGATCTGCGCCTCGATGCCGATCTTGCCGACCTCGAAGCCCATGGTCTTCTCGATCTGCGTCAGCAGCAGGTCCAGGGCCACGACCTGCTGGGCGTCCTGCACCTTCGGCAGCATGATGCAGTCGAGGTTCTGGCCGGCGCCCTCGACCACCGTGATGACGTCGCGGTACGTCCAGTGCGTGGTCCAGTCGTTGACGCGCACGACCCGGGTCTTGCCCGTCCAGTCGCCGTTGTTCAGCGCGTCCACGATCGTGTGGCGGGCGCCTTCCTTGGCGAGCGGCGCGCAGGCGTCCTCCAGGTCCAGGAAGACCTGGTCGGCCGGCAGGCCCTGGGCCTTCTCCAGGAACCGCGGGTTCGAGCCGGGTACCGCGAGGCAGGAGCGACGCGGGCGAAGGCGGTTCACCGGGTGGACGGGCGTGGTCATGCGGGGACCTCCGTGCTTGCAACGAATTCGTTGTTCATGTCGAGGGGGGCGAGCTTGTTGGCCTTGCGGATCTCGTCGACGATACGTCCGATGATCTCCGTGATGCCGAAGTCCTTCGGGGTGAAGACGGCGGCGACGCCGGCCGCCTTCAGCGCCACGGCGTCCGCGTTCGGAATGATGCCGCCGACGATGACGGGGATGTCACCCGCCCCCGCCAGACGGAGCCGCTCCAGGACGTCCGGGACGAGGGCGCTGTGCGAGCCGGACAGGATGGACAGTCCCACGCAGTGCACGTCCTCGGCCAGCGCCGCGGAGGAGATCTCCTCCGGGGTCAGCCTGATGCCCTGGTAGACCACCTCGAAGCCCGCGTCGCGGGCCCGGACGGCGATCTGCTCGGCGCCGTTGGAGTGCCCGTCCAGGCCCGGCTTGCCGACCAGCAGGCGCAGCCGGCCCGAGCCGAGCTCGTCGGCGGTACGGGCCACCTTCGCGCGGACCTCGTGCATCGGCGTGCCGGGCTCGGCGGTGACCGCGACGGGGGCCGAGGAGACCCCGGTCGGGGCGCGGAACTCGCCGAACACCTCGCGCAGCGCGCCCGCCCACTCGCCCGTGGTGACACCGGCCCGGGCGCACTCCAGGGTGGCCTCCATCAGGTTCTCGGTGCCGGCCGCGGCCTCCTTGAGGCGCTCCAGGGCCTGCTGGGTGGTGGGGAAGACGTAGGGATCGCCGTTCCCCTGCCGGTCCGAGGACTCCTGACGCTCAGCCCGCCAGCGGACGATGCGCTCGACGGTGAGCGCCTCCGTTGCCGGGTCGACCGTCATGATGGCGCCGTCCAGGTCGGCCGTGAGCGGGTTCTCCTCGGTCTGCTGGAAGCAGTTGACGCCGACGATCTTGTCCTCGCCGGCCTCGATCCGCGCCCGCCGCTCGGCGTGCGAGGAGACCAGCTCGCCCTTGAGGTATCCGGACTCGACGGCGGCCATGGCGCCGCCCATCTCCTGGATCCGGTCGATCTCGGCCAGGCAGTCGGCGACCAGGGAGTCGACTTTGGCCTCGATGACGTGGGATCCGGCGAAGATGTCCTCATACTCCAGCAGGTCGCTCTCGTGGGCGAGGACCTGCTGGATGCGCAGCGACCACTGCTGGTCCCAGGGCCGGGGCAGGCCCAGCGCCTCGTTCCAGGCGGGCAGCTGCACCGCGCGGGCCCGGGCGTCCTTGGAGAGGGTGACCGCGAGCATCTCCAGCACGATGCGCTGGACGTTGTTCTCCGGCTGCGCCTCGGTCAGACCGAGCGAGTTGACCTGGACGCCGTACCGGAAGCGGCGCTGCTTGGCGTTCTCGATGCCGTAGCGCTCACGGGTGATCTTGTCCCAGATGCGGCCGAAGGCGCGCATCTTGCACATTTCCTCGATGAAGCGGACGCCCGCGTTCACGAAGAAGGAGATGCGGGCGACGACCTCGCCGAAGCGCTCTTCGGGCACCTGGCCCGAGTCGCGCACCGAGTCGAGGACCGCGATCGCCGTGGACATGGCGTACGAGATCTCCTGGACCGGGGTGGCCCCGGCCTCCTGGAGGTGGTACGAGCAGATGTTGATCGGGTTCCACTTGGGGATGTGGTTGACCGTGTACGCGATCATGTCCGTCGTCAGGCGGAGGGACGGTCCCGGCGGGAAGACGTGCGTCCCGCGCGAGAGGTACTCCTTGACGATGTCGTTCTGCGTGGTGCCCTGGAGCTGGGAGACGTCCGCTCCCTGCTCCTCGGCGGCCACCTGGTAGAGCGCCAGCAGCCACATGGCGGTGGCGTTGATCGTCATCGAGGTGTTCATCTGCTCCAGGGGGATGTCCTGGAACAGCCGTCGCATGTCGCCCAGATGGGAGACCGGGACCCCGACCCGGCCGACCTCGCCGCGGGCGAGGATGTGGTCGGGGTCGTAGCCGGTCTGGGTCGGCAGGTCGAAGGCGACCGACAGACCCGTCTGGCCCTTGGCGAGGTTGCGGCGGTACAGCTCGTTGGACGCCTCGGCCGTGGAGTGGCCGGCGTACGTCCGCATGAGCCACGGACGGTCCTTCTGGCGCTCTGTCATCTCAGGCGATCCTTATGGCCTTTGAGCCGACTCAGACGTTGCGGAAGCGGTTGATCGCGTCGAGGTGCTTGGCGCGCATCTCGTGGTCGCGCACGCCCAGGCCCTCCTCGGGGGCGAGTGCGAGGACGCCGACCTTGCCCTGGTGGAGGTTGCGGTGGACGTCGTAGGCGGCCTGCCCGGTGTCCTCCAGGGAGTAGACCTTCGACAGGGTGGGGTGGATCTTGCCCTTGGCGATCAGGCGGTTGGCCTCCCACGCCTCGCGGTAGTTGGCGAAGTGCGAGCCGATGATCCGCTTGAGCGACATCCACAGGTAGCGGTTGTCGTACTCGTGCATGTAGCCGGAGGTGGAGGCGCAGGTGGTGATCGTGCCGCCCTTGCGCGTGACGTAGACGCTCGCGCCGAAGGTCTCCCGGCCGGGGTGCTCGAAGACGATGTCGATGTCCTCGCCGCCGGTCAGCTCGCGGATGCGCTTGCCGAAGCGCTTCCACTCCTTGGGGTCCTGGGTCTGCTCGTCCTTCCAGAACTTGTAGCCCTCGGCGTTGCGGTCGATGACCGCGGTGGCGCCCATGGCCCGGCAGATGTCGGCCTTCTCGGGGGAGGAGACCACGCAGATCGGGTTGGCGCCGCCGGCGAGGGCGAACTGGGTGGCGTAGGAGCCGAGGCCGCCGCTGGCGCCCCAGATCAGGACGTTGTCGCCCTGCTTCATGCCGGCGCCGTTGCGGGAGACCAGCTGGCGGTAGGCGGTGGAGTTGACCAGGCCGGGGGAGGCGGCCTCCTCCCAGCTGAGGTGGTCCGGCTTGGGCATCAGCTGGTTCGACTTGACCAGGGCGATCTCCGCCAGGCCGCCGAAGTTCGTCTCGAAGCCCCAGATCCGCTGCTCGGGGTCGAGCATCGTGTCGTTGTGACCGTCGGAGGACTCCAGCTCGACCGACAGGCAGTGCGCGACGACCTCGTCGCCGGGCTTCCAGGCGTTGACGCCGGGGCCGGTGCGCAGCACGACGCCCGCGAGGTCGGAGCCGATGACGTGGTAGGGCAGGTCGTGGCGCTTGGTGAGCTCCGAAAGGCGCCCGTAGCGCTCCAGGAAGCTGAAGGTGGAGACCGGCTCGAAGATCGAGGTCCACACGGAGTTGTAGTTGACCGACGAGGCCATGACGGCCACGAGGGCCTCGCCCGGGCCCAGTTCCGGCACGGGGACGTTGTCCAGGTGGATGGACTTGCGCGGGTCCTTCTCGCGCGTCGTCAGCCCGGCGAACATCTCCGCCTCGTCCTTGTGCACGGTGATCGCACGGTACGAGTCGGGCAGCGGCAGGGCTGCGAAGTCTGCGGCGGTGGCGGACTGCGACTGAATCGCGTCCAGGATGTCCTTCACGGTAGAGCCTCCGGCGTAGCGCTGATGAGGGTGCGCTTGAGGTAATCGGGGTGCGTGGAGCGTGTGGTGTGTGCCGTCGGTCCGGCTGGTGCGGTGGTGCTGGGCGACGTCCCCGTGGTGGGGGGCGTGCGGGGCCTGGTGACGCAGGCATCCGGGGCGCGTTCCGCGCGGTGTGGGCGCGGGTCGCGGGGACATCCGGACGAGATTCAACGTATGGCACCCCGTGTCACCTAGCAAGGCACCGCGTGCCAAAACTTTCTCTCATTTGCCGATTGACCTGCACCGATGAGCGATGATCGATCAGAGTTACCGGCGAGTAGGGGCAAGCCGGACATACTCCGGACACAAAAAAGCGGCCGCCCCCGAAACGGGGGCGGCCGCTGTGACGAGCGTCGCCACGGGTGTCGCTACTTGGTGCGCAGGGCCTCTTCGATGGTCCGCATGACCTCGTCCAGCGGGGCGTCCGTGCGGGCCACCGCGACCAGCACCTCGCCCTCCGTGCGCACCGCCGCGGGCGCGGCCGGCGCGGTGCTCAGGGTGCGGCCCGCGCCGATCCCCGTCCCGAAGGTCTTCCGGACGATCGAGAAGGCGTGGTCCAGCTGCGCCTCCACGTCCCCCTGGCCGCCCGCCCGCAGCCAGCGCCGCAGCACGTGGTTGTGGGCGGTCACCACCGCGGAGGCGGCCACCTCGGCCAGCAGCGGGTCGTCGTTGCCGTCGTGGTGGTCGGTCTCGTCGAAATGGGCCAGCAGGTAGCGCGTGAACAGCCGCTCGTACCGGGCCACCGAGGCGATCTCCCGCTCCCGCAGCGCCGGCACCTCCCGGGTCAGCCGGTAGCGCTCCACCGACACCGCGGGCGAGGCGGCGTACATCTTCATGACTTCCTTGATCCCGCGGCACACCGTGTCGAGCGGGTGCTCGTGCGCCGGCGCCACGTCCAGGACGGCCTCGGCGCGGGTCAGGGTGTCGTCGTGGTCCGGGAAGATCGCCTCTTCCTTGGACCGGAAGTGCCGGAAGAAGGTCCGGCGCGCCACCCCGGCGGTCGCGGCGATCTCGTCGACCGTCGTCGCCTCGTACCCCTTGGTCGCGAACAGCTCCATGGCCGCGGCGGCGAGCTCGCGGCGCATCTTGAGCCGCTGTGCGGCCGCCTTGGTGCCGGCCGGGCTCTCCGGGGTGTCGGAGGCCGTGGCGGCGCGGGGCGAGGTCTTGGCGGGCTGGGACATAGAGCGAAAGTACTTCATTCGCGCAGGGGAGCGCGCCTGCGGGGGGTGGGAGAGGGGTGGATGCGGGGGAGAGCCCGCACTGGGCTCGGGAGGGTCAGTCCGCCGTGAGGGTCCGGCGGACCCGAGCAGCCCTCCCCACGCATCCGGCTCGTGGCCCGACCGGTTACCGGCGGGCGTACTCACGGAATCCGCGGCCGGTCTTCCGGCCCAGGCAGCCCGCCGCCACCAGGTGCTCCAGCAGCGGGGACGGGGCCAGGCCGGGGTCGCGGAACTCCTCGTGGAGGACCTTCTCGATGGCCAGCGAGACGTCGAGGCCGACCACGTCGAGGAGCTCGAAGGGCCCCATCGGGTAGCCGCCGCCCAGCTTCATCGCCGCGTCGATCTCGTCGATGCCGGCGTAGTGCTGCTCGACCATCTTGATCGCGTTGTTGAGGTACGGGAACAGCAGTGCGTTCACGATGAAGCCGGCCCGGTCCCCGCAGTCCACCGGGTGCTTGCGCACCTTCACGCAGATCTCGCGGACCGTGGCGTGCACGTCGTCGGCGGTCAGGACGGTCCGGACCACTTCGACCAGCTTCATCGCCGGCGCCGGGTTGAAGAAGTGCATGCCGATGACGTCCTGCGGGCGCGAGGTCACCCGGGCCACCGCGATCACCGGCAGCGAGGAGGTGGTCGTGGCGAGCACCGCACCCGGCTTGCAGACCTTGTCGAGGGTGGCGAACAGCTCCTGCTTGACCGCCAGGTCCTCGGCGACGGCCTCCACGGCCAGGTCCACCTCGGAGAAGGCGTCCAGCGAACCGGCCGGGGCGATCCGGTCCAGGGTCCGGTCCGCGGCCTCCTGCGTCAGCCGGCCCTTGGACACCGCACGGCCCAAGGACTTGCCGATGGCGGCCTTCGCCGCGTCCGCCTTCTCCTGGCTGCGGGCGGCCAGCACCACGTCGTAGCCGGCCTGGGCGAAGACCTGGGCGATGCCGCTCGCCATGGTGCCGGAGCCGGCCACGCCGACCGAGGCGACCGGACGGCCCGCACCGAGCAGGGAGCCGTCCGGCGGGGTCTGGAGGTCGCGGACGACGGTGGAGCTGCCGGCCGCCTCGTACGTGTAGAACCCGCGGCCCGCCTTCTGCCCGGTCAGGCCCGCGGCGGCGAGCTGCCCGAGGATCGGGGCCGGGGCGTGCAGCCGGTCGCCGGAGGAGGCGTACATGGCCTCCAGGACGGTCCGGGCGGTGTCCACGCCGATCAGGTCGAGCAGCGCGAGCGGGCCCATGGGCAGACCGCAGCCGAGCCGCATCGCCGCGTCGATGTCCTCGCGGGAGGCGTACTTCGCCTCGTACATGGCGGCGGCCTGGTTGAGGTAGCCGAAGAGCAGGCCGTCGGCGACGAAGCCGGGGCGGTCGCCGACCGCGACGGGCTCCTTGCCGAGGGCGCGCGCCAGCTCGGTGACCGCCTCCACGGCCGTCGGCGCGGTGAGCACGCAGGAGACGACCTCGACCAGCTTCATCGCCGGCGCCGGGTTGAAGAAGTGCAGGCCCAGCACGCGCTCGGGGCGCTGGGACTCGGCGGCGAGCCGGGTCACCGACAGGGCGTTGGTGCCCGTGGCCAGGACGGTGTCGGGGCGCACGATCGCGTCGAGCTCGCGGAGCACCTGCTGCTTGACCTCGTACGACTCGGGCACGACCTCGATCACGAGGTCGGCCTCGGCGGCGGCGGCCAGGTCGGTGAAAGTGCGGAAGCGGGCGAGCACGTCGGCCCGCTCCTGCTCGGTGAGGCGCTCCCGGGTGACGGAGCGCGCGGTGGCCGAGGCGAGGGAGGCGGCGGCGCGGCGGGCCGCGCTCTCGCTCACGTCGATGCCGATGACCTCGCGGCCGGCCCGGGCGAGGACCTCGGCGATGCCGGTGCCCATCGTGCCGAGGCCGACGACGGCGATGGTCTGGAGGGTGGGCTGACTGGACGGACGGTCCATCGAGGGACTCCAGTGGAAGAGGGTGACGACTGAGGGGCGCGCGCCGCACAGCGCGCGCTGGTGCCGTACGGAGAGCCGCGCGGAGACCCGTGGGGGAAGCCGTACGGAATGCCGTGCGGGATGCGGTGCGGTGAGGGTCCCCGAGGGAGAGGGCCCAAGGGAAAGAAGCCCGGCGGGAGAACCCGCAGGGATGGGCCCCGGAGGGCGGAACCGGCGGAACCCTGTCCCGGGGTCACGCCGTGCGAAGAACGAACCGACCGACACGAGGCGGCTGCGTCACCAGGCCGCCCTCGTACGTATTGCGTTACAAGGACAGTAACTCGTCGGTAACTGGTGCGCCAGAGCGCGGAGATGTGACCTGTACCGCCCAAATGTACCGATCATCGATCATCGATCAACCGCCGTCCCCGATCTCCCCGAACGCGGCGTGGCGACCCCCGTCCCGGCCTAGGGTGGCCGCGTGAACGACGTGCTGGAGCGCCTGCGGGCGGAGGCGGGGCGGTCCCCCGAGTACGAGGTCCTGCTCGTGGCCGGCCCCGACGACCTGGCGGCCTCCCTGACCACCGCCGGACTGCCCCTGTGGGCCCGCGAACTGGCCGCGTACCGGCTCGGCCTCGCGGGCGACCGGCGGGCCTTCGAGTCCCTCGTCCTGCTGCTCAACCACCGCGACCCGCCCCGCTGCGCGGCCGCCGCCGAGGCGCTCGCCGTCCTGGACGACCCGCGCACCGCCCGGGCGGCCGCGGCCCTCGCCACCAACGGGCTGCGCACGGCCTACGCCCTGCAGCCCGTCCGGCTGCTCACCGCCCTGCGCGCCCCCGAGTCCGTACCGGCCCTGGTGACCACCCTGTCGCGGCTGCTGTCCCCGAACGACCCGTACTGGCGGGTGGCCCTGGCCTGCGTGGAGGGGCTCGGCGCCCTCGCCGACCCCCGCGCACGCGAAGTCCTCACCCGCGCCCAGTCCCATCCCCGCCTCGCGGTGGCGGCGACGGCCGCCCTGCGCGCGCTCGCCTGATCAGCCCCGGAAGCCGAGCAGGCCGTGCAGGGCCGCGCCGCCCGCCGAGGGCGGCACCGCGCGCGTCGCCGCGGTCGGCTTCGGGGGCGCCTGGGCGGCGCAGGTGGCGTCCGCGGCCTGCCCCGTCCTCAGGTACGCCGACACCTTGTCGTCGAGGCACTTGTTGCCGCTGAGCGCGATGCCGTGGTTGCCGCCGCCCTCCTCGACGACCAGGGCCGAGCCCTTCAGCTTGTCCCGCATGCTGAGCGCGCCCGTGAACGGGGTCGCCGCGTCGTCCGTCGCCTGGAGGAGGAGGGCGGGCGGCAGATCGGCGTTGGCCACGTCCGGGGCCTCCAGCGGCTCCGTCGGCCAGAAGGCGCACGGGGCGTTGTACCAGGCGTTGTTCCAGGTCATGAACGGCGCCTTGGCGTGCGTGCGCCACATGTCCGCGCGCCACTGGTTCCAGTCCCGCGGCCAGGCCGAGTCCCGGCACTGCACCGCCGTGTAGACGCTGTAGCCGTTGCCCGCGGAGGGCTCCACCGCGCCGAACCGCTCGTACGCCGCCACCAGCGGCTTCGGGTCCTGCTTCAGCGCGTACGCCGCGAAGGCCTCGGCCAGGTTCGGCCAGTAGCCGTTGAAGTAGCCGCCGGGCATGAAGGTGTCCTCCAGCTCGGCCGCGCCCACCTTGCTGCCCGCCGGGGTCTCCCGCAGCGCCCCGCGCATCTCGTACCAGCGCTCCTCGACCGCCGCCGGGTCGGTGCCGAGCCCGTAGGTGGCGTCGTGCGCGGCCACCCAGGCCAGGAACGCCTTGTGGCGGGTGTCGAAGGCCTGGTCCTGGGCCAGGTTGTCCTCGTACCAGACCCCGCCCGGGTCGACCACGGAGTCCAGGACGAGCCGGTGCACCCGGCCCGGGTGGAGCTTGGCGTACACCGCGCCCAGGTAGGTGCCGTACGAGTAGCCGAAGTAGCTGATCCGCTCCGCGCCGAGGGCGGCGCGCAGCGCCTCGATGTCCTGAGCCGCCGCGACGGTGCCGATGTGGGGCAGCACGTCCGCGTGCTTGGCCTGGCAGGACTCGGCGAAGGCCCGCACGCGGTCAAGGTTGGCCCGCTCGGTCGCCTCGTCGTTCGGTACGGAGTCCGGCCGGACGGGGGCGAAGTGGCCGGCCGCGCAGTCGAGGGCGGGCTCGCTCTTGCCGACGCCCCGCGGGTCGAAGCCGATCACGTCGTACTGCGCGGCCACGTCCTTGGGCAGGGCGGAGGCGATGAACCCGGCCAGACTGCGGCCGCTGCCGCCCGGCCCGCCCGGGTTGACCAGCAGCGGCCCCTGGGAGGTGGCGGCGGTGTGGGGGACCCGGGTCAGCGCGAGGGAGATCTGGCGCCCGGCGGGCCGGGCGTGGTCGAGGGGGACCTTGAGGGAGGCGCACTGCAACGTGGGATAGCGCGGGGTCGCGCAGCCGGTCCACCGCAGCGCGGCGGCCCGCTCCGCCGCGGGGGCCGCGGTGACCGGGCTCGCGAGGGCGGCGGCGACGGTGGCGATCGACAGCAGGACAGCGGCGCGCTTCTTCAAGGGGTGCAGCATGGGGCCTCCCAGCCGAGGGTTCTGGGCGGAATCGTCCCGGAAACCGCGCCTGGAAGGCGGGATCTGGCTGCTTATTGGCCCGATGTGATGAGCCTTCAGCGGCCGTCCGAGGTCACAGCAGCGTCAGCTGCGTGGCCCCGGCGGGCGCCTCCTCGGCCGGGCGCTCGGGGGTGACGAGCCGGCGGGCCCCGCCGCGCCGGGACGGCCCGATGCCGAATTCGGCCGCGAGTTCGTGGACTTGGCGGGTGATCCGGCGCTGGTACCAGGTGGGGGCGTACGAGCCGCCCGCGTACATCCGCTCGTACCGCTCCACGAGGTGCGGGTGGTGCTCGCCGAGCCAGGCCGTGAACCACTCGCGGGCGCCGGGGCGCAGATGGAGTACCAGGGGTGTCACGGAGGTCGCCCAGGACTCGGCGATGGCGCGGACGGTCGCCCGCAGCTGCTCGGGGTGGTCCCCGAGGAAGGGGATCACCGGGGCCATCAGCACCCCGCACTCGATGCCGGCGTCCGTGAGCGTCCGTACGGCGCCCAGCCGCGCGGCGGGGGAGGGCGTGCCGGGCTCGACGGTCCGCCACAGCGGGGTGTCGGTGAAGCCGACGGAGACGGAGATCCCGACCTCGGTGAGCTCGGCGGCCTCCTGGAGGAGCGGGAGGTCGCGCAGGATCAGCGTGCCCTTGGTGAGGATGGAGAAGGGGTTGGCGTGGTCGCGCAGGGCCTCGATGATGCCGGGCATCAGCCGGTAGCGGCCCTCGGCGCGCTGGTAGCAGTCGACGTTGGTGCCCATGGCGATGTGCGCGCCGCTCCAGCGGGGCGAGCCGAGCTCGCGGCGCAGCAGCTCGGGGGCGTTGGTCTTGACGACGATCTGCGAGTCGAAGCCGATTCCGGTGTCGAGGTCGAGGTAGCTGTGCGTCTTGCGGGCGAAGCAGTACACGCAGGCGTGACTGCAGCCGCGGTAGGGGTTGACGGTCCATTCGAACGGCATGCGCGAGGCGCCGGGGACCCGGTTGACGATCGACCGGGCCCGCACCTCGTGGAAGGTGATCCCCCGGAACTCGGGGGTGTCGATCGTGCGGGTCACGACGGCGTCGGCCCCGAAGAGCGCGGCGGGCCCCGTGGCGCCCTCGGTCAGGTTGTCCCAGCGCATGAGCGCCTCCCTCGGTAGCTCTGTCCCGAGAATAGAACAAACGTTCCCATGATCGTGCGGTGTGGGAAACGCGCTGGTCAGCGGCCGGACGGTGTGCCACTCTGCGCGGCATGGCGCGATACGGACTGACCGTGTGTCTCCCGGGCGAGGCCCGGCACCGGCTGGAGGAGGCGGTCGCCGAGGCGATGGAGCCCTTCCGCATGGAGGGGGACCGGCCCTACTCGGACGACTTGTGGATCTGGGACCACTGGCGGATCGCCGGAGGGGCCGCCGGATGGGGGCACCGCGTCCTGCCGCAGTACGAGGGGGACGCCCGGCTCGTCCACGACCAGCCGCTGTGGGACGGCACCCGGGAACCGAGCCGCCCCGGCCGGTGCGCGGGCGGACCGCGCGGGCTCCTCGTCGTGTCCGAGCCGCGCGAGCGCGCCGCGCGGCTCGCCGGCGTCGTCTGGGACGGCTGGCACGAGCTGCTGCGCACCCACCCGCCCGGCCGGCCGTGGAAGGAGTTCGAACCGGTCCGACCGCCAGGGGTGGATCCGCACGCGTACGCCGAGCGGTACCGGGCGTCCCATGCCGTCTACCTCGCCCAGACCCCCGCCGCCGCGTTCCGCGCGTGGACGGCCGGGCTGCCGCTCGACCCCGCGGACGAGGAGTTCCGGTTCGCCCTCCTGGACCCCGCCGACCCCCGCCGGTGGGTCGGCGAGCGCACCCGGGAGGAGTTCGTCGCACGCGAGGCCGAGCGGGCCACCGGACCGTACAACCTCCTCACCCTCGACGGCTGGTGGTGGGAGGAGGGGTGCCGGCCCGTCCACGGAGCCTGCGACGACCCCGCGATCTGCCCGCACACCCCGCCGGCCGCCCCCGGTCCCCTGGGCACCGCGGCCCACCTCGCGGGGCTGCCGGACGACACCCTCCTGGTGTACGTCCGCTGCCACGTCTGACCCGGATTTGGGCCACCGCCCCGGAGGTGGTTGGCTTCGCCGTGACGAGCGGACACAACTGCTGGAGGAACAGGCATGGCGCAGGTCGAGGCCACCACGGAGCGCATCATCGGAGCCGACGCGGAGACGGTCTTCGACACGCTGGCGGACTACAGCGGAACCCGGCAGAAGCTGCTGCCCGAGCACTTCAGCGAGTACGAGGTGCGCGAGGGCGGCGACGGCGAGGGCACCCTCGTGCACTGGAAGCTCCAGGCCACCAGCAAGCGCGTGCGCGACTGCCTGCTGGAGGTCACCGAGCCCACCGACGGGCAGCTCGTGGAGAAGGACCGCAACTCCTCCATGGTCACCACCTGGGTGGTCACCCCGGCCGGCGAGGGCAAGTCCAAGGCCGTCGTCACCACCGTGTGGAACGGCGCAGGCGGCATCGGCGGCTTCTTCGAGCGCACCTTCGCGCCCAAGGGCCTCGCCCGCATCTACGACACCCTGCTGGCCAACCTCGCCGCCGAAGTCGAGGCCTGAGCCCGGCCGTTGCCGGTGGGGCCGGGTACCCGGCCTCACCGGATCGGGTGAACTGAACGGACCCGCCGGGGCCGGGCGTGGCCCCGGGCCGGGGAAGGGCGCTGCGGTTAGGGTGGGGCCCTGCGCATCCGACCGCACGGGGGCCCGATGAAGATCCTCATCTCCGCCGACATGGAAGGCGCCACCGGCGTCACCTGGCCCGCCGACGTGCTGCCCGGCACCCCCCAGTGGGAACGCTGCCGGTCCCTGTTCACCTCCGACGTGAACGCCGCCGTGCTCGGCTTCCACGACGGCGGCGCCGACCAGGTCGTCATCAACGAGGCGCACTGGACCATGCGCAACCTGCTGCTGGAACGGCTCGACGCCCGCGCGGAAATGCTCACCGGCCGCCACAAGACCCTCTCCATGGTCGAGGGCGTCCAGCACGGCGACGTCGACGGCATCGCCTTCGTCGGCTACCACACCGGCGCCGGCACCGAGGGCGTCCTCGCCCACACCTACCTGGCCAACTCCATCACCGGGGTCTGGGTCAACCAGGTCCGCGCCAGCGAGGGGCTGCTCAACGCGCACGTCGTCGCCGAGTACGGCGTCCCCGTCGTCCTCGTCACCGGCGACGACCTGACCTGCGTCGACGCGGCCGGCTACGCCCCCGACGCGGTGACCGTCGCGGTCAAGGACCACGTCTCGCGCTACGCCGCCGTCTGCCGGACCCCCGCCCGCACCGCCGCCGACATCCGGGCCGCCGCCAAGGAGGCAGCCGCCCTCGCCGTACGGTACGAGCCGGTCCGCGGCGGCCCGTTCACCGTGGAGCTGGAGTTCGACGCCGAGCACCTGGCCATGACCGCGACGGTGGTCCCGGGCGTCGAGCAGTGCGGGGAACGCAGGGTCGCGTACACCAGCGAGACGATGTACGAGGGGATCCGCGCCTTCAAGGCGGTCACGACGGTCGTCTCGGCGGCCGTGGAGGAGCAGTATGGCTGACATGCACGCAATCAATGACGGGGCGCTCGCGGAGGCCGTCGACGCCGTTGACGACGTGGCCCTCGACGAGGCCGTCGCCTTCACCTCGGACCTCATCCGCATCGACACCACCAACCGGGGCGGCGGCGACTGCCGCGAGCGTCCCGCCGCCGAATACGTCGCCGAGCGGCTCGCGGCGGCCGGCCTGGAGCCGGTCCTGCTGGAACGCACCCCGGGCCGCACCAACGTCGTCGCCCGGATCGAGGGCACCGATCCCGGCGCGGAGGCCCTCCTCGTCCACGGCCACCTCGACGTCGTCCCCGCCGAGGCCGCCGACTGGAGCGTGGACCCCTTCTCCGGCGAGATCCGCGACGGCGTGGTGTGGGGCCGCGGCGCCGTCGACATGAAGAACACGGACGCGATGGTGCTGGCCGTCGTACGGGCCTGGGCGCGGGCCGGAGCCAAGCCGCGACGGGACATCGTGATCGCCTACACCGCCGACGAGGAGGACAGCGCCGTCGACGGGTCGGGCTTCCTCGCGGACCACCACCCGCACCTCTTCGAGGGCTGCACGGAGGGCATCGGCGAGTCCGGCGCCTTCACCGTGCACACCGGCGCCGGCCGGCCGGCCCTCTACCCCATCGCCGCCGGCGAACGGGGCACGGCCTGGCTGAAGCTGACCGCGCGCGGCACCGCCGGCCACGGCTCGAAGCCCAACAAGGCCAACGCGGTCAGCCGGCTCGCCGCCGCCGTGGCGCGGATCGGCGCGTACGAGTGGCCGGTCCGGCTCACCGCCACCGTCGCCGCCTGCATCACCGAACTCGCCGCCCTCCAGGACCTGTCGGTCGACCCGCGCCGGCCCGGATTCGACCTCGACACGGTCCTCGGCAAGCTCGGCCCGGCCGCCGCCCTGGTCGAGGCGACTGTGCGCAACAGCGCCAACCCGACGATGCTGAGCGCCGGTTACAAGCTCAACGTGATCCCCGAGCACGCCACCGCCTACGTCGACGGGCGGATGCTGCCGGGCGGCGAGGAGGAGTTCACCGCCACCCTGAACGAGCTGACCGGCCCCGACGTGCACTGGGAGTTCCACCACCGGGAGGTGCCGCTCCAGGCCCCGGTGGACGGGCGGACGTACGCGATCCTGCGCGAGTCCGTCGAGCGGTTCGACCCGGACGGGCACGTGGTGCCCTTCTGCATGGCGGGCGGCACCGACGCCAAGCAGTTCTCCCGCCTCGGCATCACCGGCTACGGCTTCTCCCCGCTGAAGCTGCCGCCCGGCTTCGACTACTGGGCCCTCTTCCACGGTGTGGACGAGCGGGTCCCCGTCGAAGCCCTGCACTTCGGTGTCCGCGTACTCGACCACGCGCTGCGGTCCCTGTGAGCGGGCCCCGGTGATGGCCGCGCCGACCCGGCCCTACGGAAGCTGGCCCTCGCCCATCGACGCCGCGCTCGCCGCCGCGCTCGACGGGCGGCCCGAGTACGTCGGCACGGTCGGCCCCGAGGTGTGGTGGACCGAGCCCCGGCCGCGGGAGGCCGGCCGCCGCACCCTCGTCCGCCGCGGACTCGCCGACGCGCAGGCCGAGTTGACCGAGCTGCCCGCGCCGTGGAACGTGCGCAGCCGGGTCACCGAGTACGGCGGCCGGCCCTGGGCCGGAGCCGAACGGCCCTCCGGCGGACCGCTGTTGGTCTTCGTGCACTTCACCGACCAGCGGCTGTACGCGTACGAGCCGGACGCGCCCGGCGCCCCGGCCCCGCGCCCCCTCACCCCCCTGTCCGGGACCGGCGGCGGACTGCGCTGGGCCGATCCGGTGCTGCGCGGCGGCGAGGCGTGGTGCGTGCTGGAGGAGTTCACCGGGCCCGCCCCGACCGACGTGCGCCGGGTGCTGGCCGCCGTACCGCTCGACGGATCGGCGGCGGAAGACCGCTCCGCGGTGCGGGAGTTGACCGACGACAGGCACCGGTTCACCACCGGGCCCCGGCTCTCCCCGGACGGCCGGCACGCGGCCTGGCTGGTGTGGGACCACCCCCGGATGCCGTGGGACGGCACCGAGCTGAAGCTGGCCGAGATCACCGCGGACGCCACGCTGACCGATGTCCGGACCGTGCTCGGCGGCCCCGAGGAGTCCGTGGCCCAGGTGGACTGGACCGCCGGCGGAACCCTCCTCGCCGTCAGCGACCGGGGCGGCTGGTGGAACCCGTACCGGGTGGACCCGCAGACCGGTGGAGCCGTCAACCTGTGCCCCAGGGAAGAGGAGTTCGGGGGCCCGCTGTGGAAGCCCGGACTGCGCTGGATCGCAGCGCTGCCCGACGGCGCCACCCGGGCCGCGGGCGCCGGCACGGGGCTCCTCGCCGTCCTGCACGGCCAGGGCTCCCCGGTACTCGGCATCCTGGACGCCGAGAGCGGCGACCTGGTCGACGCGGCCGGGCCGTGGACGGCCTGGCAGCCGACGCTCGCCGTGCACGGCACCCGGGTCTACGGGGTCGCCGCCAGCCCGCGCAGCGCGTACGAGGTGGTCGAGCTGGACACCGCCACCGGGCACGCCCGGGTGATCGGCGCGCAGGGCGCGGACCCGGTGGACCCGGCCTACTACCCCGAGCCGCAGAGCCGCACCTTCCTCGGCTCGGACAACCGTCAGATCCACGCCCACGTCTACCCGCCGCACCACCCGGCCTGCCGGGCCCCCGCCGACGAACTGCCCCCGTACGTGGTGTGGGCGCACGGCGGCCCCACCGACCACGTGCCGCCCGTACTCGACCTGCACATCGCGTACTTCACCTCGCGCGGCATCGGCGTGGCCGAGGTCAACTACGGCGGGTCCACCGGTTACGGCCGCGCCTACCGGGAGCGGCTGCGCGGACAGTGGGGCGTGGTCGACGTGGAGGACTGCGCGGCGGTGGCCCGGGCGCTGGCCGCCGAGGGCACCGCCGACCCCGCCCGGCTCGCCATCCGCGGCGCCAGCGCCGGCGGCTGGACGGCGGCCGCCTCGCTGGCCGCCACCGACCTGTACGCCTGCGCCGCGATCATCTACCCGGTGCTGGACCTGCTGGGCTTCGCGGAGGAGACCCACGACCTCGAGTCCCGCTACGTCGAGAGCCTGGCCGGGCCGCCGCAGACCCTGCCCGTGCTGTGCCGCGAGCGCTCCCCGGTGGCCCGCGCCGACCGGATCACGGCGCCGTTCGTCCTGCTCCAGGGCCTGGACGACGCGGTCTGCCCGCCGGCCCAGGCGGAGCGCTTCCTGGCGGCCCTGCGGGGCCGGCCGGTGCCGCACGCGTACGTGGCGTTCGCGGGCGAAGGCCACGGCTTCCGCCGGGCGGACACCATGATCCGGGCCCTGGAGGCCGAACTGTCCCTGTACGCACAGGTCTTCGGCATCGACCGCACCGACGTCCCCCGCCTGCCGCTGGAGAGCTAGGGGGTGTTGCCGCGCGGCCCGGCGCAGCGTCGTGCCGGGGAGGGGTCCGGGCTCGTGGCGTCCTTGATCACGCCGGTGTGGGTGTCACGGCTCTAGCCTGGGGCGATGACCTTTCCGAGCTACCTCCGGGAGGGCGAGCGCGTGGGCCTGCGCCCCTTCCGGCTCGTCGACGGCCCCGAGTTCACCGCACGCGTGCACGAGAGCCGCGACCTCCACCGCCCGTGGCTGGCGCCGCCCGCCACCATCGAGGAGTACGAGCCGTACGCGGCCCGGCTGACCGAAGGCGAGGGCCGCGCCGGGTTCCTGGTCTGCGAGCGGGAGACCGGAGCCATCGCCGGCTTCGTCAACGTCAACAACATCGTGCGCGGGGCCTTCCAGTGCGGAGCCCTCGGCTACGGGGCCTTCGCGCACGCCGCCGGCCGGGGCCTGTTCCGCGAAGCCCTCGGGCTGGTCCTCGCCCACGCCTTCGCCCCCGAAGCCGGCGGCGGCCTCGGGCTGCACCGCCTGGAGGCCAACGTCCAGCCCGGCAACACCGCCTCCCTCGCCCTCGTGCGGGGAGCGGGCTTCCGCCTCGAAGGGCTCTCCCCCGACTTCCTGTACGTCGACGGAGCCTGGCGCGACCACGAGCGCTGGGCGATCACCGCCGAAATGCAGGTCCGCGAGGGCCCTCATCGCACAGGATGAGGGCATGCGAACCCTGGTGCTCCTCGACGCCCCGTCCAACCTCGGCCTGCGCCCGCCCGCGCCCGGCGCCGTACCCGGCGTCTACAAGCTCGCCGGGGCCCTGCGCGAACAGGGCCTCCTCGCCCGGCTCGGCGCGCGCGAGGGCGGGGTGGTCGTCCCGCCGCGCTACGACCGCGGCGACTGGCGGGAGGGCGACGGCGTGTTCCACGCCGAGGCCCTCGCCGCCTACACCGTCACGCTCGCCGACCGGATCGAACGCCACCTGCGGGCCGGGGAGTTCCCCGTCGTCCTCGGCGGCGACTGCTCGATCCAGCTGGGCGCGGCCCTCGCCATGCGCCGGATCGGACGGTACGGACTGGCCGCGATCGACGGCTCCGCGGACTTCCGCCACCCCGGCAACGAGGCCGTGAACGGGCCCGTCGGCGCGGCCGGCGGCGAGGAGCTCGCCCTCTCCACCGGCCGCGGCCAGGCCGATCTCGCCGACCTGGAAGGGCGGGCCCCCTACCTGCGCGACGAGGACGTACGGCTCTTCGGCCTGCGGGACGGCGACCCCGACCTCGCGGAACTGCGCGCGGCCGGGATCTCCGCGGCCACCGTCGGGGAGATCCGCGAGCGCGGGGCCGGACCGGTGGCGCGGGCGGCACTGGAGGGGCTGCACCCGCCGGAGACCGCCGGATTCTGGGTGCACCTGGACGCCGACGTGCTGGACCCGGCCGTCATGCCGGCCGTGGACAGCCCGGACCCGAGCGGGCTGGTTCCCGACGAACTCGCCGAGCTGCTCGGCGTACTGGCACGCTCACCGCGCTGCGTCGGCATCAACGTCACCGTCTACGACCCCGATCTGGACCCGGACGGGCGGGCCGGCGCGCTGCTGGCCGATCTGGTCGCGGGCGCCTTCCGGTAGGACCACGCGACGGGCTTTGCGTAATCCTGACCGGTGGTGATCCGCGGAACCCCTGTGCACCGGCCGCCGTGGCGTGTTCCATTTCCCCATGGCCACCACCGTCCGCCGCGCCGTACTGACCCTTCCCGCAGCCCCGCTGGGCGCCGAGAACCCGCTGCCCGCCCTGCGCGCGCCCGACGGCGTGCACACGCTGGACGACCGCTCGCGCGACGGGCTGCCGCGCGAGATGGCACGGCAGATCGGGTACGAGCCGCTGCGCTCCCTGCTGCCCGTCCGGATCCGGGACGGGTACCGACGGGAGCGGCCCGAGCGGGAGTTCGAGACGATCGTCATCGAGAACGACCACCTGCGGGTCACCGTGCTCCCGGAGCTGGGCGGGCGCGTCCACTCGCTCCTGCACCTGCCGACGGGCCGCGAACTGCTCTACCGCAACCCGGTGTTCCAGCCCGCGAACTTCGCGCTGAACGGCGCCTGGTACTCCGGCGGCATCGAGTGGAACATCGGCGCGACCGGCCACACCACCCTCGCCTGCGCCCCCCTGCACGCCGCGCTCGTCCCCGCCCCGGACGGGGGCGTGATGGTCCGGCTGTGGGAGTGGGAGCGGCTGCGCGACCTGCCCTTCCAGGTGGACCTGTGGCTGCCCGCCGACTCGGAGTTCCTCTACGTCGGCGTCCGCGTGCGCAACCCGCACGAACGGCCGGCGCCCGTGTACTGGTGGTCCAACATCGCCGTACCCGAGGACGCGGACACCCGGGTGCTCGCCCCCGCCGACGAGGCCTGGCACTTCGGGTACGAGCGCGTGCTGCGCCGCATCCCCGTACCGCAGTGGGAGGGCGCGGACCGCACGTACCCGCTGCGCAGCGAGTACCCGGCCGACTTCTTCTACGAGGTCGAACCCGGCGCCAGACCCTGGATCGCCTCCCTGGACGCGGCCGGGCGGGGGCTCGCGCAGACCTCCACCGGGCGGCTGCGCGGGCGCAAGCTGTTCGTGTGGGGCGCGGGCGGCGGCGGCCGGCGCTGGCAGGAGTGGCTGACCGAGCCGGGCACGAGCGGCTACGCGGAGATCCAGGCCGGGCTGGCCCGCACCCAGCTGGAGCACGTACGGCTGGAGGGCGGCGGGGAGTTCAGCTGGCTGGAGGCGTACGGGCCGCTGGCCGCGGAACCCGCCGCGGTGCACGGGGCCGACTGGGCTGCGGCCCGCGGCGCGGCCGAGCACGCGCTGGCGCGGGCACTGCCGGCGGAGCGGGTGGATGCGGCGTACAAGGCCTGGCGCGAGTGCGCCGACACCGAACCGGGCGAACGGCTCGCGGCGGGCTCCGGCTGGGGCGCGCTGGAGGTGATGTGCGGGGGCTTCGAACTGCCGGGCACCCCCTTCGGCGAGTCCACCCTCGGCGAGGAGCAGGCCCCCTGGGTGGAGCTGTGGCGCACGGGCGTCCTCCCCACCCCGCGGCGGGTGGTTCCGCCGGGCCCGAGCCTGGTCGCCGCACACTGGCGGGACATGCTGGAGACGGCCCCGGCGGACCCGCTGACCGAGTACCACCTCGGCGTGGCCCAGTGGCATGCCGGGGACGTGGCGCAGGCCGTACGGAGCTGGGAGCGCGGGCTGGCGCTGGCGCCGTCGCGCTGGCCGCTGCTGAGGTGCCTGGCGGTGGCTGACGCGCTGGCCGGGGATCCGGCGCGGGCCGCCGACGGGTACGAGGCGGCCTTCGAGGACCTGGCGGGGGAGAGCCGCGGCGGCGAGACGTGGGCCGCGGCGGAGGCCGCGCTGGGCCAGGAGGCGATGGCGGCCCTGCTGGCCGCCGGCCGCCTCCCGGAAGCCCGCCGCGTCTGGGACCGGCTCCGGCCCGCCCTGCGGGAACAGGGCCGCTTCCGGCTTCTCGCCGCGCGGCTGCTGGCGGCGGAGGGGCACGTCGCCGCGGCGCGCCGGGTCTTCGAGGACGGCTTCGAGATCCCGGACCTCCGCGAGGGCGAGGAGACCCTGTCCGAGGCGTGGTCCTCCCTCACCGACCGCCCGCTCCCAGCCCGCTACGACTTCCGCATGCGGCCCCCTCGGTAGGCACCCGGCCGCCCCACCGCCGCCGGGGCGGAGCCCCCGGGAGGGCGGGCCCGTGGGTCAGGCGCGGCAGAGGATCTCGCCGTTCAGGACCGAGAACCAGGCGTCGGGCTCCGCACCCCACGCGCGCCAGGCCTCCGCGGCGGCGGCCAGGTCGGAGCCGGACGCGTGCCCCCCGCCGGTGGCCCTGGCCGCGTACGCGGAGGCCGTCGTACGGTCCGCCCACAGCGACGACCACCACGCGGCCTCCTCCGGGGTGGCGAAGCACCAGGCCGTCGCCGACGCGGTCACGTCGGTGAAGCCGGCCTCCCGGGCCCACGCCCGCAGCCGGCGCCCGGCGTCCGGCTCGCCCCCGTTGGCGCGGGCGACGCGCCGGTACAGGTCCAGCCATGCGTCCAGGCCCGGCGTCGCCGGGTACCAGGTCATCGCCGCGTAGTCGGCGTCGCGCGCGGCCACGATCCCGCCGGGCCGGCACACCCGCCGCATCTCGCGCAGCGCCTGCACCGGGTCGCCCACGTGCTGGAGCACCTGGTGGGCGTGGACCACGTCGAAGGAGTCGTCCGGGAAGTCCAGCGCGTGGACGTCCGCCGTGCCGAACTCGATCCCGTCCACCCCGCGCTCCGCCGCGTGCGCCCGGGCCTGCTCGACGACCTCCCGCGCCGCGTCGACGGCGGTGACCCGCCCGCCCGGCGCGACCAGCTCGGCCAGGTCCGCGGTGATCGTGCCCGGGCCGCAGCCGACGTCCAGGACGGACATCCCCGGGCGCAGCTCGGCGATCAGGTACGCGGCGGAGTTCTCGGCGGTGCGCCAGCGGTGCGAGCGCAGGACCGACTCGTGGTGGCCGTGCGTGTAGACGGCGGTTTCCTTGGCGGCGGACATGGCCGGCCCTCCTCGTCGAAAGCGTTGCGACCACCGTAGACGATCAGTTCGTCATCTGAGATGGGCGTTTTGACATGTGGACACCAGCCCTGCGTGGCAAGGCGATCGGTCGCATCCGCGGCCGGTCGGTGGCAGGGCGATGCGGGTGCGAGGAGAGTGGCCCCAGGGGGCGTTGTCATGGCAGAGGACGGTGAGGGCCATGCCGGAGACGCTGCTCGAACAGCACGCCCGGGCGCTGCGGCTCTTCGGTGAGCGGGTGCGCGCCGTGAGGGACGACCAGTGGGACGCGCCGACCCCGTGCACGGAGTGGAACGTGCGGGAGCTGGTCAACCACGTCACGGGCGAGCAGCTCTGGGTCCCGCCGCTGGTCACCGAGGGCCGCACGGTCGGGGAGCTCGGCGACGCGTTCTCCGGCGACGTGCTGGGCGAGGACCCGGTGGCCGCCTGGGAAGAGGCCTCGGCCGCCGCGCACGCCGCCTTCGCCGCGTCGGGCGCCCTGGACCGGACCGTGCGCCTCTCGTACGGGCCCGCGCTCGGTTCGGCGTACTGCTCGGAGCTGACCGCCGACTGCGTCGTGCACGCCTGGGACCTCGCGCGGGGCATCGGCGCCGACGACAGGCTGCCGGACGGCCTGGTCGAGTTCTCCATCAAGGAGGTCATGCCGTACGCCGACGCGCTCGCGGCGAGCGGGATGTTCGCGGCGCCGCTGGAGGTGCCGGCCGGTGCGAACGCGCAGACCAGGCTGCTCGCCCTGGTGGGGCGGAAGGGCTGAGGCCCGGCGCCCGCGGCCGGCTCCCTACGTCCAGGTAACGGGCATACGGCCAGAAATAATCGTATAAAGGTCAGGATCAGGGCTCAGGATCAGGCCGAGTCAGGTCGGGTCGAGGCCGGGGCCACCGGGGCGTGGCCGGACGAGCGCGGAAGGCGGCACACGGTGGCGGGGACGCAGCGCACGGCGACGGAGGGCCGCGGCCCGGTCCGGTACGGCCCGCCCGCCCCCCAGCCGGGCCTGCCCGTGCTCCCCGAACTGCTCTCCGTCCTCGCCGCGGCCGCCGGACGCGCCGCCCCCGAGCCCCCGGGCGGCGGGGAAGCCATGCGCGATGCCGCCTGCCGGTACTGGGGCCGCCGCGGTCTCACCACCTCCCCGGAGAACGTCGCCGCCGGACCCGGCGCGCCCGCTCTGCTCCTCGCCCTGCTCGGGGCGTACGGGGGCGATGTGATGCTGCCCCGGCCCTGTCCCGCCTGGTGGACCCCGCAGGTCCGGCTGCTGGGACGGCGGGCCTACCACGTGCCGACCCCGGCCGAGTGCGGCGGCGTACCGGACCCCTACGCGCTCCTGGAGACCGTACGGCGGGTGCGTGCCGAGGGCGGCGACCCGCGGGTGCTGCTGCTGTCGGTCGCCGACGACCCGACCGCGACCGTCCCGCCGCCCGAGATGCTGCGGGAGTCGTGCGAGGCCGCCGAGGCCGCCGGGTTGTTCGTCGTCAGCGACGAGAGCTGGCGCGACACCGTCCACCGGCCCCACGACACCCTGGTCCTGAGCCCCGCCGAGATGCTCCCCGAGCAGGCGGCCGTCCTCGTCGACCTGTCCGGCGCGCTGCTGCCGGCCGGCTGGCCCGCCGCCGTCATCCGCTTCCCCGGCACCGCCCGCGGGACCTGGCTGCGCGCCCGCACCCTCGACGTCCTCACCGCCACCGGAGCGATGGTCGCCGGGCCCGTGGCGGGCGCCGCCGCCCACGCCCTCGACGAACCCGACGCAGTCGCCGGACGCGCCTACGCGGCCGCCGCACTGCACGGTGTGGTGGCCGCCGCCGCGCACCGGGAGCTCCTCGCGGCCGGGGCGCTGGCCCGGCCCCCGCAGGCCGGCCGGCACCTCTACGCCGACCTCACCCCGCTGCGCGCCGGACTCGCCCGGCAGGGGGTCGGCGACGCCATGGAACTGGAGGACTGGCTCGGCGGCCGGCTCGGCGCGCCGACGCCCGGCGGGCAGCGCTTCGCGGACGAACTGGGCGCGCTGCGGGTCAGGCTGTCCACCGGGCCCCTGCTGGGCGCCACTCCGGAGGAGCGGCTGGCCGCGCTCACCGCTCGCGATCCCCTCGCACTCCCGCACGTACGGAGCTCCCTTGACCTGCTCGGATCGGTCCTGGCCGGGCTGGCCTGACCTCCCGACACGCGCCGATGAACCGACCAGCCTGCCCCGACCCGCCTGCCCCGACCCGCTGAACGGAGACTGCTCGATGAGGGACCGGACGGACGCCGCCCCCGCCGCCCCCGTGCCCGCGGCGCCCGGGCCCCGGCCGACGCGGACACCGGCACCGGCACCGCCAAAGCCGCCTGCGCACCCGACTGCGCACCCGCATCCGCAACAGCACCCGCAGCCGCGTCCGCTCGGCGAACACCGCCGCTGGCCCCGCTCCTTCGCGGACCGGCTGACCACCCCGCTCCCCGGCGTCCGTGCCTTCGCCCGGCTCGCCCGCGAGGGCGCCTTCCGGCCCGGTCCCGAAGGGCTGCGCGGCATCCCCGACCTGCCGTACGAGCCGGGCCCGCTGCCCGCCGCGCCCCCCGGGACGGTCTCCGTCACCTGGGCCGGACACGCCAGCTGGGTGCTGCGGACCGGCGGGCTGACCGTACTGACCGACCCCGTCTGGTCCCGGCGGATCCTCGGCACCCCGGCCCGGGTGACTCCCGTCGGCGTGCGCTGGGAGGACCTGCCGCCGGTGGACGCGGTGGTGATCAGCCACAACCACTACGACCACCTCGACGCCCCCACGCTCAAGCGGCTGCCCCGGCACACGGCGCTGTTCGTCCCGGCCGGCCTCGCCGGCTGGTTCCGCCGCCGCGGTTTCACCCGGGTCACCGATCTCGACTGGTGGGAGTCGGCCGAACTGGACGGCGTACGCTTCGAGTTCGTCCCCGCACACCACTGGTCGAAGCGGTCCCTGACCGACACCTGCCGGTCCCTGTGGGGCGGCTGGGTCCTCACCGACACCCGGAGCCCGACCCCGCGGAAGGTCTACTTCGCGGGCGACACCGGCTACGGCCACTGGTTCGGCGAGATCGGCCGCCGCCACCCCGGCATCGACCTCGCCCTCCTGCCGGTCGGCGCCTACGCCCCGCGCTGGTGGCTCGGCGACGTCCACGCCGACCCGGAGGAGGCGGTCCGGGCCTGCCTGGACCTCGGGGCGCTCCGGATGGCCCCCATGCACTGGGCCACCTTCGTGCTCTCCGCGGAACCGGTCCTGGAACCCCTGCACCGCACCCGGGCCGCATGGTCCCGTGCCGGGCTGCCCCGCGAGCACCTCTGGGACCTCCCGATCGGCGCCTCCCGCACGCTGCCCGAGCCCGAGCCCGACCCGGACCCCGACCCCGAGCCCGGCCCCGAGCGAGGCGCGGCCGCCTCCTAGTGGTGTCGGGCCCGCCCGCCGGTGTTGTGGATGAAGCGCTGCAGCACCTTGAGGGTGGTCAGGTACTCCTCGTCCGAGATGCCCGCGTGCCGCTCGTCCCACAACCGCTCCTGGAGGGCGGCCGCCTCCTCGTAGAACTTCCGACCCTCGGGGGTGATCCCGAGGCGTTCCCCGGCGTCCTGGGTGATCCAGCCGCGGGCGATGGTCGTGTCGATCTCCTCGCCCAGGGCCTCCTCGCCCACGGCGAGGTAGCCGCGCAGGACCTCGGTCACCTCCGCGCGGGTCCTCACCTCCTCGGCCAGGGCCACCTGGGCCAGGACCCACCACTGCGGCTGGGTGGTGCCGATCCCGGCGAGCGCGCCCCGGGTGCGGGTGACGACCGCGTCGTAGGCGGCCCAGCTCCAGTAGCCGATGGGCTGCCGGACCAGTTCCGCGTCGCTGTGCGAGTACTCCATGGTGGATCCGCTCCGTTCGCTGCTGTTCGTTGCCCCGACGGACAAGACCCTAGGACCCGAAGGGCGGTTGAGGTCTAGTCCTCCGCTCGCCGGCTCCGGCTCCGGCCCGGGCCCCGGCCGCGCAGCCGCCGCCAGAGCGCCGGGCCCGCGCTGATCAGCAGGGTCAGGCCCACCGCCAGCGCCACGCCCTTCCAGGGCTCGGAGAACAGCGAGCCGCCCAGGATGCCGATCAGGCCGTACGTCACGGCCCAGGCCAGGCACGCGGGGGCGTCGCCGCGGGCGAACCGGCGGGGCGGCATCTGCGCCAGCAGGCAGGCCAGCATCACCGGGATCCGGCCCGCCGGGACCAGCCGGGAGAGCACCAGCACCATGACCCCGTGCTCGTCCAGCCCGGTCCGCGCCTGTTCCAGCCGTTCGGGGGTGGCCCGGCCGCGCAGTTCCGCCAGCCACCGCGAGCCGTTGCGCGAGCGGACCCCGCGCCGCCCGAGCCAGTACAGCGCCATGTCCCCGGTGAACGCGGCCAGGGCAGACACCGCGACGACCAGCAACACGCCGAACGGGAGCGACTGGTGGTGGAACGCCACCACCGCCGCCGAACTCACCAGCGCGCCCGTCGGGATCACCGGCACCAGTGCGCCCAGAGCCACCAGCAGGAACAACGCCGGGTAGCCGACCGCCTGCTGGGTGGTCTCCGGCGGCACCTGGCCGGCCGCAGCCGCGAGTTCGCGCCACGTCACGGCAGCCGCACCCGCTCACCGTGCCCGGGGACCCGTACGGCCACCTTCGGGGCCAGCTGCCGGGCCCGGCGCTCGAACTCCCCGCCGGGCGCGTGGAATTCGTGCGGCCGCACCGCGTCCATTCCGACGGGCCAGTACGTCCCGTAGTGCACCGGTACCGCCGCCGCGGGCGCGAGCCGGGCCAGTGCCTGCGCCGCCCGCCCCGCGTCCAGGTGCCCCGGGCCCAGGTACGGGCCCCAGCCGCCCACCGGCAGCAGGGCCACGTCCACCGGCCCGACCTCCTCGGCCATCGCGTCGAACAGCCCGGTGTCCCCGGCGAAGTAGGTCCGCGCCGAGCCCTGGACCACGTACCCGAGCGCGGGCGCGAGGTGCGGCCCGAACGGCAGCCGCCGCCCGTCGTGCCGCGCGCTGACCGCCCGGACCCGTACGCCGTCCCGCACGCCCTCCCGTACGGTGATCTCCTCGCCCGCCTCCACCTCGGTCACCCGCAGTCCGCGCAGCCCCGCGGCCCGCGCCAGCCCCGGCACCGCCCGGCGCGCCCCGCGCGGCACCACCAGCCGGGTGCCGGGCGCGAGCCGCTCCAGCGACGGCAGGTGCAGATGATCGGCGTGCAGGTGCGACACGAGCACCACGTCCGCCACCGCGGCCTCGGGCGGGGGCACCGCCCCGCGGCGCCGCCGCAGGTGCGCGAGCCGCCGGGCGAACAACGGGTCCGTCAGCAGCCGCACCCCGGAGTCCTCGACGGTGCACGTGGCATGGCCCCACCAGGTGATCTCCACCGGCACTCGGCCCTCCCTCCCTCGGCCCCGCCCCGCCCTCGTCCACGAGCCTAGTGCTGTGACCGGAAAGGTTCACCGGGTTGCGACGCTCCCCCAGCTACCGCTGGGAGGTGCCCCCAGGCACGGCACCTCGCCGCGTTGTCGGCCCTCGCGAGTACGTCCAGTACGAGCCGAGGCCCTCCGCCTTGCGATGCACCGCACCGGACGCCGCAACCCGGCAAACCTTCCCGGCCACAGCACTAGATGCTGCCCCGAGGATCCGCCCGGAACCGGAAGTGCCGGGCCCCTCCTCTGCGGCGGCGGATCGGAGTAGGGTCCGGCGGCATGGAAGAGTTGCGCGTGGCCGCGATCACCAGCCTGGCCCCGCTCGAGGATCTGGACGCCGACCCCTTCGCCGTGGACACCCGCGGCCAGCACGCCATGTGCGCGCGCTGGGCCGCCGACCGGGGCTACGTCGTCACGAGGCAGCTGCTCGTCTACGGGCTGCGCGCCGACCACTGCGGGCTCTGGTCCGACGTCGACGCCGGACAGGTCGACCTCTTCGTCGCCGCCAACCGCCGGGTGCTGGCCCGCGCGCTGCGCTCGGTCGAGGAGTTCACCGCCGAGTGCGAGCGGCGCGGCGTACGGCTGGAGACCGCCGGGGAGGCCGAGCCGCAGTACACCGCCGCGATGAAGGCCGAGGTGCACCGCAGGCTCTCCATGCCGACCGCCGGCTACGACGGCACCTGACACCCCGCCGCACGCGGTCCGGCCGCGCACCGTCACGCCGTACGCGGTCCCCGCGCGCCGTCCCCTCCGTTGACCGGCCCCCTGCGCACTCCGGTGCGCCCTCCGTTCCGCCCGGCCGGGCGGGCCCGGCTGTGCGAGCCTGGAAGGCGGGACGGGGCTCGCGGGAGGTGGCGGCGTGTGGCGGGGACGGTGGCGGACCGCGGGCAGCGCCCTGCTGCGGGTGACCCTCGTCTGGGCGGCGTCCACCCTCACCATGCTCGCCCTGGCCGGGATCCTGCCGGACTTCCGGCTCCAGTCCGACGACGGTGACAGCATCACGCAGATCGGGCTGACCGCGGCGTGGGGCGCGGGCGCCTTCGGTCTGCTGAGCGCGGTGGTCTGGCCCGTGCTCGTCCGGGCCCTGTTGCTGGTGCCCGCCCTCGTCCTCGGGCTGCTCGTCTTCTTCCTGAACGGTTCGCTCCTGCTCATGGCGCTCAGCCTGATCCCCGCCTGGCGGGGGGAGGCGGCCCCCGAGACGGCGGTGGTGGTGGCCGCCGTGATGTCCGCGGTGGCGTCCGCGACCTCCACCGCACTCGCGGTGCGCGACGACGGGGCGTACCGGCGCCGCCTCTACCGGCTCGCCGACCGGCGCCGCCGCAGGCTGGGGGTACCTCCCAGCGGTAGCCGGGGGAGCGGCGCGGGCGCGCCGGGGGCCGGCGAGGCCGCGCCCGGCCTGGTCTTCCTCCAGCTCGACGGGGTGGGGTACGAGGTGCTGCGCGGCGCGTGCGGCAGCGGACTGATGCCCACCGTCGCCGGCTGGCTGGACCGCAGCCACCGGGTCACGCCCTGGCGCACGGACTGGTCGAGCCAGACCGGCGCCAGCCAGCTCGGCATCCTGCACGGCTCCAACTTCGACGTGCCCGCCTTCCGCTGGTACGAGAAGGACACCGGCGAGGTGATGGTGTGCAACCGGCCCACCAGCGCCGCCGAGCTGCAGCGGCGGGCGGTCGCGCGCACCGGGGACGGCGGGCTGCTCACGCTCGACGGGGCCAGCCGGGGCAACCTGTTCAGCGGGGGCGCCGACCAACTGGCGCTGGTGCTCTCGGTCTCGGCCCGGCGGGGCCGGGCGAACCGGTCCCGCGCGGGCTACTTCGCGTACTTCTCCGATCCGGCCAACGCCGTCCGCACGGCCGTGTCCTTCGTCGCCGAGGTGGTCCGGGAGATCGGCCAGTCGCTGCGGGCGCGGATCCGCGGGGACCGGCCCCGGGTGTCGCGCGGTGGGCTGTACCCGCTGATCCGGGCCTTCGCGACCGTGGTCGAACGGGACGTGGTGGTCGCGGCGGTGATCGGCGACATGCTCGCCGGCCGCGCCGCGGTCTACGCCGACCTGGTCGCCTACGACGAGGTCGCACACCACTCGGGCCCGCGCGGCCGGGACACCGACCAGGTGCTGGCGCGACTGGACCGCAGCCTCGCGCTGATCGCCCGGGTCGCCGAGCACGCCCCGCGGGAGTACCGGATCGTGCTGCTCTCGGACCACGGCCAGAGCCCGGGCGAGACCTTCCTGGGCCGCTACGGACTGACCCTGAAGGACCTCGTCCGGGCGGGCTGCGGGCTGCCGGTCTCCCGCCGGGCCGGCCGCACCCGCAGTGGCGCCGAGGCCCGGGCGGCCGTCCTCGCAGCCCTGCACCGGCCGGTGGAGGAGGGGGAGGAGGCGCGCCCGGGGCCGGGGTCCGACCCGGTGGTGCTCGCCTCGGGCAACCTCGCGCTGATCTCCTTCCCGGACGTCCCCGGCCGGGCCTCGCGCGAGCAGGTCGAGCGCGCGCACCCCGCCCTGCTGGCGACCCTGGCCAACCATCCGGGCGTGGGTTTCCTGCTGGTGGACGGGGTGGTGCTGGGCCCGGACGGGGCGGCGGCCCGGCTCGACGTGCCCGGCGAGGCGGAGGAGCTGCTGTCCCCTTTCGGCCCCGGCGCGGCGCAGGCCGTCCGGCGGACCGACGCCTTCCCGCACGTGGCCGACATCATGGTGAACTCGGCGTACGACCCGGACACGGGCGCGGTGCACGCCTTCGAGGAGCAGATCGGTTCGCACGGCGGCCTGGGCGGGGAGCAGGGGCACCCGTTCCTGATGTGGCCCACGGTGCTGTCGGACCCGGCAGCGGACCCGGACCCCGGAGCGGAACCGACGGCGGAACCGGTGGGCGCGGAGGCGGTGCACGGCGTACTGCGCCGCTGGCTGCGGGAGGCGGACGGCCCGCAGGTCCCGCTCGGCCTGCGGCCGGAGCCGGTGCAAGATCCCCGGCCGGAGGGGGCCGGCGGCGGAATCCTTCCTTCCGCCAGGGTGCCCGCGCAGGACGAAACGCGCTGATTTGGTACGGCCCGTGCGGTGGCCGAGCATGTGTCGAACTGCCCAGCATGTGAGACACCCAGAGGCGCACCACCGATGACCAGCACCATAACCCCCCCGGCCCCGGCCCCGGGTTCCGCTCCCGGGACCGCCGGGCCCCGCCCGCAGGGTGAGCGCCGCTTCGGCCTCCCCGTCGCCACCTGCCTGGTCATGGGCAACATCATCGGCGGCGGGATCTTCCTCCTCCCCGCCTCGGTGGCCCCCTTCGGCACCATCAGCCTTGTCGCCTTCGCCGTGCTCACCCTCGGTGCGATCGCCCTCGCCCTCGTCTTCGGCCGGCTCGCGAACCGGCACCCCCAGACCGGCGGACCGTACGTCTACGCACGCGCCGCCTTCGGCGACTTCGCCGGCTTCCTCGCCGCCTGGAGCTACTGGATCACCACCTGGGTCTCCAACGCGGCGCTCGCGGTGGCGGCCGTCGGCTACCTCGGCGTCCTCTTCCCCGCCGTCGGCGCGCACAAGTGGTCCATGTGCCTGGCCGCCCTGTGCGTGCAGTGGCTCCCGGCGCTCGCCAACCTGGCCGGCACCCGGTACGTCGGCGCCGTCCAACTGGTCTCCACCGTGCTGAAGTTCGCCCCGCTGCTGCTCGTCGCCGTGGGCGGGCTGTTCTTCTTCGACCCCGCCAACCTCGGCCCCTTCCAGGCCACCGGCCAGAGCGCGGTCGGGGCGGTCTCGGCCTCCGCCGCGATCCTGCTCTTCAGCTACCTGGGCGTCGAGTCCGCCGCCGTCAGCGCGGGCGAGGTCCGCGACCCGGAGCGCAACGTCGGCCGGGCCACGATCCTCGGCACCCTGGGCGCCGCCACCGTCTACCTGCTCGGCACCCTCGCCGTCTTCGGCCTGGTCGCCCACGAGAAGCTGGTCTCCTCCGAGGCCCCCTTCAGCGACGCCGTCAACGTCATGTTCGGTGGCACCTGGGGCGGCACGCTCGTCGCCGGCGCCGCCGTGATCTCGATGGCCGGCGCGCTCAACGGCTGGACCCTGCTCAGCGCGCAGACCCCGTACGCCGCCGCGAAGGACGGACTCTTCCCGAAGGTCTTCGAGACGAAGAAGCGCGGCGTCCCCGTGGCCGGCGTCCTCGTCACGGTCGCCCTCGCCTCGGCGCTGACCGTCTACAACTACACGGCCGGCTCCCAGCGCGTCTTCGAGGTCCTGGTCCTCGTCACGACCTTCACCGCGACGGTCCCGTACCTGCTCTCCACCGCCGCGCAGATCCACTTCCTGGCCTCGGGCCGCCCGGAGCGGGTCCGGCCCGGCCGCCTGGTCCGCGACGCCGTCCTCGCCTGCCTGGCGTTCGCCTTCTCGATGTGGCTGGTCGCCGGTTCCGGCTACGCCGCCGTCTACCAGGGCGTGCTGTTCCTCTTCGCGGGCGTCCTCGTGTACGCCGTGATGGCCGCTCGCAAGCAGCGCGCCGCCGTTTCGCCCGCGGGGTAGTTTGGAGGGAGAAGCCGCCCAGGGGGGCTCCAGGGGTCGCCATGTCCGCGATCAGCAAGAGCATCGAGATCGACCGTACGCCCGAGGACGTCTACGCGTACGTCACGGACCCCACGCACCTGCCGGAGTGGCAGGACAGCGCCCTGTCCGCCGTTCCCCTGGGGGACCTCCCGGTCCACGTCGGTTCCCGGATCCTCGTCACCCGGCGCATCGGCAGGCGGAGGATCCCCACGACCATGGAGTACACGGCCATGGACCCGCCGCGGAGCTGGCACCTCCACGGCGTCGCCGGGCCGGTCCGGCCGGACGTTCGGGGCAGGATCGAACCCCTCGACGGCGGGACCCGCTCGCGCGTCACCCTGTCCGTCGATTTCGAGGGCCACGGCATGGGCCGGGCCCTCGTTCCCCTCGTGGTCAAGCCCGCGGTCCGCAAGGAGATGCCCCGCGGCGAGGAGAAGCTCAAGCACATGCTGGAGCACTCCGCGCGCTGACCCGACAGATGGCGGCCTCCCCGGCGTGCCGTGCACCGCCGGGGAGGCCGCCACCCTGCCGTTTAGTCGAGGTAGTCGCGCAGCACCTGGGAACGCGACGGGTGGCGCAGCTTCGACATGGTCTTGGACTCGATCTGGCGGATGCGCTCACGGGTGACCCCGTACACGCGGCCGATCTCGTCCAGGGTCTTCGGCTGGCCGTCGTTGAGGCCGTAACGCATCGAGACGACGCCCGCCTCGCGCTCCGAGAGCGTGCCCAGGATCGACTGGAGCTGCTCCTGGAGGAAGGTGAAGGACACCGCGTCCGCGGGTACGACCGCCTCGGAGTCCTCGATGAGGTCACCGAACTCGCTGTCGCCCTCCTCACCCAGCGGGGTGTGCAGGGAGATCGGCTCGCGGCCGTACTTCTGGACCTCGATGACCTTCTCGGGGGTCATGTCGAGTTCCTTGCCCAGCTCCTCCGGAGTGGGCTCACGGCCGAGGTCCTGGAGCATCTGGCGCTGCACGCGGGCGAGCTTGTTGATGATCTCGACCATGTGGACGGGGATGCGGATCGTGCGCGACTGGTCGGCCATGGCACGCGTGATCGCCTGCCGGATCCACCAGGTCGCGTACGTGGAGAACTTGAAGCCCTTGGTGTAGTCGAACTTCTCCACGGCGCGGATCAGACCGACGTTGCCCTCCTGGATCAGGTCCAGGAAGAGCATGCCGCGGCCGGTGTAGCGCTTGGCGAGGGAGACCACGAGGCGGAGGTTGGCCTCCAGCAGGTGGTTCTTCGCCCGGCGGCCGTCCTCGACGAGGATCTCCAGCTCGCGCTTGAAGGCGGGCTTGTGGTCCTCCTCCTCTTCGAGCTTGTACTCGGAGAAGAGACCCGCCTCGATGCGCTTGGCGAGCTCCACCTCCTGCTCGGCGTTGAGGAGCGGCACCTTGCCGATCAGCTTGAGGTAGTCCTTGACCGGGTCGGCGGTGGCGCCGGCCACCATGACCGTCTGCGCCGGGGCGTCGTCCTCGTCGTCGTCGGACAGGACGAAGCCCTGGGTGCCGCCGGCCTTGGGGGCCTCTTCCTCGGCCTCGTCGGCCAGGTCCTCGGCGGCCCAGTCCTCGCCCTCCACGACGGGGGTCTCGCCCTCGTCGGCGTCCTTGGCGCTGGTCTTCTTCGCCGCGGCGGTCTTCTTCACGGCGGTCTTCTTGACGGCGGTCTTCTTGACCGTGCGCTTCTTCGGCTCGGCGGCGGCCTCGGCCGACGCCTCCTCGGGGGCGGCGGCGGCCGGCGATGCGGATATCGCCGAGGCCGAGGCCGTGGCCGTGGCCGTGGCCGTGGCGGCGGCCGAGGTCTTGCGCGCGCCGATGGGGCGCGGCGCGGCGGCGGCCTTCTTGGCCACGGTACGGGCCGGGGCGGCGGCGGCCTTGCGGGGCTTCTTCGCGGCAGCCTTGGTGGCGGGCGCCGCGCTGACATGGAGGGCGACACCCTCCTCGTCCAGGACCTGGTTCAGGCTGCGCAGGACCCGCTTCCACTGGTCCACCGGGATGCGGCCGGCCTCGAAGGCCTGGCGCACGTCGTCACCGTTGATGTGACCCTGCTCGCGGCCGCGCTCGACGAGCGCGACCAGGGCCTCGGATTCGGCGATCTCCGGAGGGAACGTACGGGACGGGCTGAGCGACACAAGGAGCCTCTCGTTGCGAACAGATAAGGGGTAAGCGGGACATCATCGCGCGAACTCGGGAAACAGACCCGAGGGGGGTCTGTATTCCGGGCCGCGCGAGGACACCTGTCGGTTCATCGCATGCCCGAGTCGATTCGTTACGCGCTGAATTGAGTGACCTGCGCCACGCTGTGGCCACGCAACCAATTCGGCGTGGATCCGTCCACCCTCCCTTCAGCCCTTTTTGCGGGCCTCGATGAGGAAGCGGGCGGTGTGCGCGACGAACGGACCTTCGCGTTCGATCTGTTCGTGCAGCTCGCGCAACCGGTCCCGGTACTGCCCGACCGTGAAGCCGGGCACCATCCAGATCACCTTCCTCAGAAAGTAGATCACGGCTCCGATGTCGTGGAACTCCGTCCGCAGACGTTCGGAGCGCAGATCGACGACTTCGAGGCCGGCCTTCGTGGCCTCGGCGACCGCGTCGTCGGGGTGCCGGCCGCGCCGGACCTCCTCCGGCTGCGGGCCGAGGAAGTACTCGACGAGCTCGAAGACGCTGGCCGGGCCGACCTGCTGCGAGAGGTAGGTGCCGCCCGGCGTCAGCACCCGCGCGATCTCCTCCCACCAGATGGTCACCGGGTGCCGGCTGGCCACCAGCTCGAAGGCCTCGTCGCCGAAGGGCAGCGGGGGCTCGTCCGAGTCGGCGATCACCACCGCGCCCAGCGGGTGCAGCAGCCGGGTCGCCCTCTCGACGTTGGGCGGCCAGGACTCGGTGGCGGCCATCAGCGGGGGCAGCGGCCCGGACCCGGCGAGGACCTCGCCGCCGCCGGTCTGGACGTCCAGCGCCGAGCGGACCCGGGACAGGCGCTCGGCCAGCAGTCGCTGGTAGCCCCAGGAGGGGCGCTGCTCGGTCGCCCGGCCGTCGAGCCACGAGAAGTCCCAGCCGTCCACGGAGACGGACTCGGCCTCGGCGACAAGATGGTCGAAAGTGCGCGTCATGTATCGATCGTCCCAGGTCGGGCGCCGGTCATCCACCCGATATGTCGACTACAGTGGGCGGCGGGCCGTGACTGGCGTTCGGGTGGATCACCACCGGGGAGCGGCCCGGCGTACCCGCGGGTCTGCGGACCTCCGGACATCCGCTCCCGGGGACCTCCCCGGGACCTCCGGTACGTCGACTGCCGCGCGCCTGGGCGAACCGCGATCCGCAGCGACGTTCAGGAGACCCCGTGACGACTGCCCAGACTGCCCCGTCGGCCCAGGCCGCGACCGGCACCGCCCGCCTGATGGACGGCACCGCCCTCGCCCGCCGCATCTCGGAGCAGACCGCCGCGTACGCGGCGAAGATCACCGAGCGCACCGGCACCGCACCCTGCCTCGCGACCGTGCTGGTCGGCGAGGACCCCGCGTCCGTCACGTACGTACGCATGAAGCAGAACCGCTGCGCCAAGGCCGGGATCACCTCCCGCCACGTCGAGCTGCCGGCCGCGACCACCACCGAGGAGCTGGTGGCCACCCTCACCGCGCTCTCCGAGGACCCCGAGATCAGCGGCATCCTGCTCCAGCACCCCGTCCCGCACCACATCGACGAGCGCGCCGCCTTCGAGGCCATCGCACCGGGCAAGGACGTCGACGGGGTCACCATGCACTCCTTCGCCGCCATGGGCTTCGGGCTGCCGGGCTTCGTCTCCTGCACTCCCGGCGGCATCATGCGCCTGCTCGCCGCCTACGACGTGGACCTGACCGGCAAGCACGCCGTCGTCGTCGGGCGCAGCGCCATCCTGGGCAAGCCGGCCGGGATGCTGCTGCTGGAGCAGAACGCCACCGTCACCTACTGCCACTCCCGCACCGTGGACCTGCCCTCGATCGTGCGCCAGGCGGACGTCCTGGTCGCCGCCGTGGGCAAGGCCGAGTTCATCCGGGGCGAGGACATCAAGCCGGGCGCGGTGGTCCTGGACGCCGGGTACAACGAGGGCAACGTCGGCGACGTCCACTTTGAGTCCGCCGCCGCGCGCGCCTCGCTGATCACCCCGGTGCCCGGCGGTGTCGGCCCGATGACCATCGCCGTCCTGCTGGAGCAGACCGTCCAGGCGGCCGCCGCGCAGGCCGGGCTGGACCTCGCGGAGCTCTGACCGCGCCGCGCGTACGCCGGACGCCCCGGGCCTTCGGGCCCGGGGCGTTCCCTTTCCCCGGCCCCTGCGTTTCCCCGGGTTCCACCCCCTAGCCGCGTACGGCGGCGGCCCGGGCGGCGGCGACGATGGGGGAGCCGCGGAACTCGCGGGCCAGGGCGGTCAGGGGCCGGCCGGACAGCCGTGGCGGCTCGCGGTCCCGCAGCGGTACGGAGCAGTCGCCGGCCTCGGCCTCGGCCGAGGTGGCGGTGTGCGGGCCGGGGTCCGCGTCGGTGGCGGTGGCGGCGGTCCTGCGGCCGCACGCGGCGGCGAGCATGGCGGCGTCCGCGACGGCCTCGGCCCGGTCCTCGCTCATGCCCTGCTCGCGCGCGGCCTCGTACGCCGCCCGGCGCACGCGCGGGTCGAACCAGCGGGTGAGGGCCAGGATCCCGTCGTCGATGACCGACTCGCGGTGGATCAGCCGGATCCCGACCGGTGACCACCACGTGAGCGGAACCGTCCGCACGCTGGACGCGGCGAAGCCCCGCAGGGCCTTCCACAGGGGGTGCAGCCCGCGGTACTCGCTGAAGTCCCGCCAGGTCGCCGACCCGCCGACCAGCGGCACGATGAAGCCCGTCGCCACCATCAGGGCCGCCCCCGCGGCCAGCGGCGGCGCCGCGTCCGTGGACAGGCCGTCCCAGTCGCGGCCGCTCCAGCGGGCACCCAGCGCGGTCCACTTGGCGACGAGGTAGCCGAGGTCCAGCAGCCCGCCGGTCATGATCAGGGCCAGCCCGGTCCGCAGCGGTCGCAGGGACGGGTGGGTGCGGCGCAGCCACCGCCCCGTGAGCACGGTCAGCGCCGAGCTGCCGACCGTGTGCGCCAGCAGGTAGCAGACGATCATCTCCCGGATCCACGGGGTGTCGGCGTAGTACGTGTCCAGGTCCCGCAGGCGTTCCACCGGTGCCTCGCCGATCGCGAAGAGGACGATGATCGCCACGGCGACCCCGCCGTACACGGCCACCGTCAGCCGGGTGGCCCGGCGCACCACGGCCGGCGGGCCGCCGCCCCACTGCAGGACCAGCACCACGCACGACCCGGAGAACGCGGTGATCAGGCCGAAGACCAGCGGGGCCGAGAAGTTGGCCACGCCGGTGAAGCGGTTGACCGCCGCGATCGTCGGCGGCGCCGCCAGGAACAGCACCAGGCATCCCATGACCAGCAGCGCGCAGACGGCCCGCATCGGGGGCTGGTCCCACCTCCTGTGCAGGGTGGGCGCCTTGACCAGCAGGATCAGGATCAGCAGCGCCCCCGGCACGTAGAGGATCAGGCCGCTCTTCACCGGGCCCGGCCGACGGGATCGACCGGATCGGCCCGCTGGTCGAGGCCGGCGACGCTCCGTTCGGCGGCGGTGAGCGGCGGCGCCTTCAGCGCGCCGCGGTCGGAGGCGCGCAGGACGTTCCAGACCACCGAAGGCCGGAGCCAGTGGGTGGGCGCGGTGCTCATGGTGATGACCTGGAGGAAGGCCGCGGTGAGCGCCTCCCGGGTGGTGGCCCCCGTCATCAGCCGGCTGACGTACCCGTTGAGCAGTCCGGCGCCGGTCCGCGGCTTCATGCCGGTGGCGCCCGGGTAGAGGATGTCCTGCGAGGTGGCCAGGTCCCAGGCGGTGGCCACCTGCGGGGCGATCGCGCGCTGCGCCTCGCGCCCGAAGCCGGGGTGGGCGAGCCCCTTGGCCCGCAGCAGGGACCGTACGGCGAGCAGCCCCTGGGCGGCGACGGTCATGCCCTGCCCGTAGAGCGGGTTGAAGGTGGCGACCGAGTCGCCGACGGCGAAGAAACCGTCGGGCAGCTCGACCTTCTCGAAGAAGATCCGGCGGTTGGCGGTGCCCTTGGTGACGGCCACGTCCGTGAGGGGCTTGCGGCCTTCCAGGAGCTCGCCGACGATCGGGTCCCGGATCCCCTTGGCGAACGGGATGAAAGCGTCGGGATCACCGGTGGGCTGGCCGCCGCGGGTGCCGGACAGCGTCGCCTGCCACTGGCCGTTCTCGATGGGCACGATGGTGGCCGTCTGGCCCGGTACGGGCACGCGGGGGTCGGACTGGACGTTCACTATGGGGAAGCCGGACTCGTGGGCTCCGGCGGGCGCCTCGAAGATCCGGGTCGCGTAGACCAGGCCGGAGTCGACCTCCGCCTGCCGGATGCCGCTCACGCCGAGCTCCTGCAGCCAGGTGCGGGCGCGGGAGCCGCGGCCGCTCGCGTCGACCACGAGGTCGGCGGCCACGAGTCTGTCCTCTTCCTCCGGTGTGTCGACGCGGACACCGGTGACGCGGGCCGCGGTGCCCTCCAGGCCGCGGACGCGGCTGCGCTGGAGGGTGGAGACCCCGTCCAGGGCGGTCACCCGGGCCCGGACGACCGAGTCGAGGAGGTCGCGGCTGCAGGAGATGTTGAACTGCATCTCCGGGTAGCGCGGGATCCAGCCCTCGGCGGTCTTGGTGACCAGGTCGGTGGGCAGGCTGCGGCGGATCGCGCCCGCCGCCGTCCAGTCCTCGGTGATGCCGGGCAGGATGTCCTCGATCGCGCGCGCCCCGCCGGACCACATCACGTGGACGTGCCGGGCCTGCGGCAGTCCGCGACGCGGCGCCGGGCGAGCCGGGAGGGTGTCCGCGTCGATGATCGTGACCGTGGCGTGCTCGGCCAGGACGGCGGCCGCGAGCAGGCCGGCCATGCTGCCGCCGATGACGACGGCGTGGCGGGGCGGGGAAGACTGGGTCATCGTGTCGTGCTCTCTGTCGGGGCCGTGCTGAGGGCATCGGCGCAAGGGGTGCGGCGGGGGCGGGTCGCGGGTCACCGGTGTGACACTCAACGCCCCCAGCCGAGCGAGGTCTTGATGCGCTCGATCGCCTCGGGGACCTGTTCCTCCCGGGGAGGCGGCAGGTAGGGCTTGAGGAGTTTGCCGAGGTACAGGCCGAAGATCTCGGCCCTGATCTCCGCGGGATCCTCCCGGTCGGCGCGGGCGGCGGCCTGCCGGACCACCGCGCCCAGACCGCTGTCCGACCGGAGCAGCTCCGCGAGGCCGCCGGACCCGCCGTCCGCGGTGCCCGTCAGCCGGGCGGCCACCGCCATGCCCAGCCCGTGGCTGTCGCAGGTGCCCTCGTCCACGTGCCACAACTCGTGGCAGGCGATGACGAGCTGGTGCTCGGGGCGGGTGTGCTCCTCGATGACGAGGAGGTCGCGAGCGTCCATCTCCAGCCACAGCCCGCTGGCCGTGTCGGGCGGGAAGGAGGCGAAGCGGAAGTCGACCTTCCGGCCGCCGCGCCGCCGGCCGTACGCGGTGCACAGCGCGCCGATGATCTCGGCGGCGCAGGCCGGCGGCGTCAGCCGCGCGCCGGCGAGCAGATCGCCGCCCAGCCTGCGCATCGCCCGTGTGGTCCTCATGGCGCTCCCTCCCCGTCGGGCTCCACCGGGCGCCCGAGCCGGCCCTCCCGCGCGAGCAGGTCGTCCAGGTGGTCGGCGAGCGACTTCCAGCCCCGCGGGGAGAGCCGGCCGGCCCGCGTGACGATGCTCCGTACGTCGTGCGCCCGCATCACGGCCAGCATCGGGTTCTCCCGCTCCCGCTTCGCGGACTCCAGTTCGGCCTCGATCAGCGCGAGCGCGGTGGCGAGCGCCTCGGTGTCGTCGGCCAGCAGGAAACCGCCCTCGACCCCGTAGAACCGCTGGATCCCGGCGGCCGCGGCGAGGTTGGGCAGGCCCTCGCCCTGTGCGAGGCGGGTCAGCGACTGCCCCGACGCGTCGAAGGACCTGGCGATGGCCGCCAGCGAATGGGCCTGGCCGTCCTCGCGCACGCGGGTCCGGCGCAGGTGCTCGAACCGCTGGTGCACCTGCTCCTTGAGGGGGAGCCGGGGCGGCTCGCCATCCAGAGTGAGCCGGATGGCCTGCGGGGTCATGCCGGTCAGGTACGAGAGGTGCGCGAGGTCGTCCCGGCCGTCCGGGGCGGTGGCGGTGGCCGAGAGGGCGAGGGCCCGTTCCACGGCGCTCTTGCTGTCGGCCAGGAGGAAGCCGGCGTAGACCCCGAAGAACCGCTGTACGCCCGCCGCGTGCCCCATCCGCGGCAGCCCGGTACCCGCGTTGAGCGGCCCGAGGGAGGCCCCGGGCGCGTCGAAGTCGTCGGCGATGGCGGCGAGCGGCCACTCCCGGCCGTGCTTGTCCCGTCGGGTGGCGCGCAGCAGCAGGAACCGCTGGTGCACGCGCTGTTCCAGCGGCACTTCGGCGGCCGTGCCCGCCAGCACCTGCGGTATGCGCCCCGGTTCGACCCCGGACAGGTGACTCAGCCGTTCCACGCCCACCGCGTCGGCCGGATCGTGTCCGCGCCGCTCCGACAGTGCCTCGACGCGCCGCCGGATCGCGGCGAGCTCGGGACGGACGGCGGCTCGCACCGGCGGATTCTCCATATGTCGACAAGGCGTTCGAGTGGATCGGGCTCCGTGAAGCCTAGCCCCCCGCCCCGGCCCGAACCAGGGGAACCCCAACGTTTCCTGCCGTACGGCTCAAAAAGGGTTGGCATGACCTCGGAGGTAATCGACCCCCTCCGGGCCGCCCGGCACAGTGGGGCCATCGGATTCCGGGGCCGCGCACTCGGCCCCGGAAACCGTTCCCCACTTGACCGTTCCACCTCTATGGAGGGTGATTCCCCATGTCCGCGACCCTGCTCGGCAGCATCGCCCGTACCGGCGTCCCGCAGGTCATGCTGCGACGCTTCCTCGCCCTCGACTCCGTCGTCACCACCGGCAACGGGCTCGCGTACGTCGCCTTCTCCGCCCCGCTCGCACGGCTGCTCGGCGTCGGGCAGGGGCTGTTGCTCGGACTCGGCGTGCTGCTCGTGGCGTACGGGGCCGCCGTCGGCCTGCTCGCCTCGCGCGGCCGGCCCCCGGCGCTCGCCGTGAAGGCCGTCATCGAGACCAACTACGCCTGGGCGGCCCTGAGTCTCGTCTCCCTGGCCGTCTGGTTCACGCCCACCGTCGCCGGGACCGTGTGGATTGCGGTGCAGGGCCTCACCGTCGCCGGCTTCGCCCTGCTCCAGCAGCTCGCCCTGCGCTCAGTCCACGAGTGAGCGCAGGTACTTCGCCGTCGCCGGGTCGGCCGGGAGCATGGTCTCGATGGCCAGCTCGGCGACGGTCACGTCCATCGGCGTGTTGAAGGTCGCGATCGACGACACGAAGGACAGCAGGTGGCCGTCGTGCTCGATGACGAGCGGCAGCGCGATGTAGGGGACGGGCTCGGCCGGTTCCCCGTCCCCCGGGCGCTCCGCGGCCGGCGTCAAGGGGTACGCGGACACCTCCTCGTACAGCGCGCCCAGCGGCTCGGAGCGGGCCAGCGCGATCTGCCGTTCCATCTGGGCCAGGAGGTGTCCGCGCCACTCCCTGAGGTTGCGGATCCGGGGCGCCAGCCCCTCGGGGTGCAGGGTGATCCGCATGGCGTTGAGCGGCGGGGCCAGCAGGTGCTCGGGCAGCCCGTCCAGCAGCATCAGGATGCCCCGGTTGGCGGCGACGACGTGGTAGGTGGCGTCGACGACCAGCGCCGGGTAGGGCTCGTACCCGGTCAGCAGCTGCTGGATGCCCTCGCGCAGCGTCTCCATCGACGGGTCGTCCAGCGCGGTCTGCGCGTAGCGCGGGGCGTAACCCGCCGCCAGCAGCAGGGCGTTGCGCTCCCGGACCGGCACGTCGAGGCGGTCGGCGAGCCTGAGCACCATCTCCTCGCTCGGCCGGGACCGGCCGGTCTCGATGAAGCTGATGTGCCGCGACGAGGAGTCGGCGCGGCCCGCCAGCTCCAGCTGGCTGATACCGCGCCGCTCCCGCCACGCGCGGAGCAGGGCGCCGACCGTCGGAGCGGCCGCGGGCGTCGTGGTGGTCATGCCGACGACGGTAGCCGAGCCGAGCCGAGCCCCGGGGGGACCTGCCCGTCAGCCCAGGTCGAAGAGGTTGCGCAGGCCGAGGCGGTGGCGCCACAGGTCGTGGCGCCTGGCGGACTCCATCTCCGGCGCCCGGTACAGCGGCCGCACCGCGCACCGCCCGGCCGGCGAACCGTCCCGGTCCAGGAGGCAGTTGACGGCCGCGCGGGCCGAGGCGTTCGCGCCCTCCATCGTCGCCAGGTCGATGTCCACCGCGACGTAGTCCCCGCTGAGGAAGAAGTTCGGGACGCGGGTCCCCGCGCTCGGCCGGTTGTGGAAGGTGCCCACCGGGTGGATCAGCAGCTCGTCCTGGTTGGTGGGGTGCGGGGTGCCGAGCCCGTCCACCCCCGGGTCCAGGAACCAGGAGTGCAGCTTCGAGTCGCTCAGCGGCGTCCTCCCGGTGTCGTTGAGGGAGGCCTTCAGCTGCGCCCACACCTCGCGGGCCACCTCCTCGCGGGTGCACTGCTTGGCCGTCTTCCCGTACAGGATCCCCGGCTTGTCCCACTCGGAGATGTCCACGGAGAGGCAGTCGACCGCCGTGCCGTCCCCGTAGTCGGCCGGGAAGTTCCGCGCGGGCCAGTGCTCGGCCTGCTGGATCGCCGTCAACGACCAGGGCGAGTCGATGCAGTTGAGGTGCCCGTGCACCAGCGGTGCCCGCTCGGTCAGGTAGAACTGGATGCCGGTCATCCAGTCGGTCTCCAGCCTGTCGCAGCGTCCCAGCATCGGATCGGCCGCCCGCAGCCCGGCACTCCAGGTGCGGCGGGCGTGCTCGACGGGCAGCGCGCTCACGTAGTGGTCGGCCGTGACCGTCTGCCGAGCGCCGTCCGGGCCCTCGACGGACACCCCGCTGACCCGGCCGTTCCCGTACTGCACCTCCCGTACGGTCCACCCGATCCTGAACTCCACGCCGAGCGAGCGCAGATGGGCCTCCCACGGGTCGATCCAGGCCTCGTTGGTCGGCAGGTTGAGGATCCGGTCGGGCGGGCCGTCCGCCCCGCGCCCCAGCAGGTTGAAGACGAAGGCCTCGCCGAGGGTGCCGACCGTACGGGTGGAGGCCTCCTCGGCCTTGGTCGCGACGATGTTGCGGGTGATGCCGACGGCGAGGATGCGCTGGTACTCGGACGACATCTGCGCGGCCCGCACGAAGTCCCACCACGGGGTCCGCTCCCAGACCTCGCTCCGCCGTTCGTCGCAGCTGGTGAGGAAGACGAGCACGCGGTCGACGAAGTACGCCGTCTCGTGGAGGGGGAGCCGCACCAGTGTCTGCAGGATGCCGGTGAGGGCCCGGCGGACCTCTTCGGGCGTCAGCTCGGCGGGGGAGTGCTCGGGCCAGGGGATCGGCGCGCGCAGGTCCTCGCGGCCGGCCGCCCGGGCGAACATCATCTCGCGCGGTGCGACGAGGTTGTCCCACACGCCGTTCGCGTTCCCGGGGAAGGGGATGCGCCGCATGGTGTCGGGCAGGTTGTGGTAGATGCCGGGGATGAAGCGGAAGCCGTGCTCGGCGGGCAGCGGCCGGCGGCCCCCGCGGGCGCTGCCGGGCACGTCCATGCTGCGCGCCTTGCCGCCGAGCGCCCGGCGCTCGTACACGGTGACGGCGTAGCCGCGCTCGGCGAGTTCGTGCGCCGCCGTCAGACCGGCCACCCCGCCGCCCAGGACGGCGACGCGCCGGCCGTCCGGCCCCGCCGGGGCTCCCGGGGGCGCGGCGGCCGCGGCCGGGGCGGTCGCGATCCCGGTCGACAGCGCACCGGCGCCGGCGACGGCGCCCGCGCCCGCCCCCGCGATGAACGTACGCCTGGAACTCCCTGTGCTGGTCATGGCGAATGCCCCCTGGTTACCGCTGGTAACAGTCATGTCCGGCGCAGGAGCATATGGGGGGCCGCCACGGGCGCGGAAGGCGCAGAAGCACCCGAGCGCACTATGGCGCGAAAGGGTTGCCCCGGCGTGCACTGTGGGAACCTTGACTACACGTCACGGGGAAAAGGAGCCGGTGCATGCCGAGTGAGCCGCTGTCACAGAAGGAGATCGAGGACCGGTTGCGGGAACTGCCCGGCTGGGCCTTCGAGGACGACCGGATCATCCGCACCTACCGGCTGGGCGGGCACTTCGCCGCGAGCGCCCTCGTCGCCCACATCGCCTCGGTCCAGGAGGAGTTGAACCACCACTCGGACCTGACCCTCGGCTACAACACCGTACGGCTCGCCGTGAACAGCCACGACGCGGGCGGGGTCGTCACCGAGACCGACTTCGCGCTCGCCGAACGCGTCGAAGCCCTCGCCCCCGCCCACGGCGCGAGCTGATGACCACGCACATACGGACCGCGAGACCCCTGCTGGACTACGACGCCGAGGCCGCGGCCTACGACACGAGCCGCGGCGGCGCCCCACGGGCCGAGGCCGCGGCCGCCGCGGTCCTGCGGCTGCTCCCGGCCGACGCGGAAACCCTCCTCGACCTCGGCTGCGGCACGGGCATCGTCACCCGTCGGCTGACCCGCCCCGGACTGCGCGTCCTGGGCGCGGACGCCTCCCACGCCATGGCCTCCATGGCCCTGCGGCGGGGCGTCCCCGTGGCCCTCGCCGACGCGGCCCGGCTGCCGGTGCGGTCGGGCTCGGTGGACGCGGTGAGCGCGGTGTGGCTCCTGCACCTGCTGCGGCAGCCGGGACTGGTGCCCGCGGTGATCGCCGAGGTCGGCCGGGTCCTGCGGCCCGGCGGGGTCTTCGTCACCACCGTGGACAAGGACTCCGCGCACGACGTGGGCAGCGACATCGACGCCGTGTTCGCCGCGCACCTGTCCCCGACCCCCGCCGACGCCTCCGGGGACGTCGAGGCCTACGCCGCCCGGGCGGGCCTGCTCCCGGCCGGCGAGGCCCTCTTCACCGGCCACGGTCAGGGCCGCAGCCCGCGCGCCTCCGCCGAGGCCCTGCTCGCGGGCCGGTACGCCTCCCGCATCGCCCCGCGCGGCATCACCGCGCAGGAGCTGGCGGCCCGGCTGGAGCTGCTGCCCGACCAGGACGTCCCGCGCGCGGAGCCGACGTACCGGGTACGCGGCTTCTTACGCGTCTGAGGGGCGCGGGGGGGGGGGGGGGGGGGTTTCCCCCCCCCCCCCCCCCCCCCCCCCCCCCCCGCCGCGCGCCACCGGCTCCGGGCGCCACACCGGCTCCGGGCGCCGCGCGCTACACCCGCTCCAGGCGCCACCACTGGGCCGGCGAGTCGGTGTCCTCGCCCTGCCGAACCCGGCCCGCCCCGTCCGTCTCCAGCGGCAGGCCGCTGATGCAGGCGATCAGGGATACCACCCCGGGATCGTCGAGGTGCTCCTCGACGATCCACTCCTGCGCGCCGAACGCGTTGGCCCGCCACACCTGCACGCGGGCGCCGCTGTCCGTCGACGCGTTCGCGACGTCCAGGCGCCGCTCGTTGTCTTCGCTCACCACGTGGAAGATCCCGCCGCCGTCGTGCACCGGAGCGATCCGCCACCGGCGGGCGGCCTCGGGCGCGGGCGGCCCGTCCGGGCCGACCCGCACCCGGGAGGCGCCCTCCAGCTGGAGCACCAGCCCGCTGTCCACGTTGCGGATCCGGTAGAGCCCTTCGGGAAGATTCACCCCGTCGTCGCCCTCAGATGTCGAATTCGGCCGGGTCCGGCCCGATCCGGCGGCCCGCCGCGCCCGCGCCCAGGGCGTCCAGCGCGGCCACGTCGGCGGCCTCCAGCTCGAAACCGAAGACGTCCAGGTTCTCCCGGATGCGCGCGGGGGTCACCGACTTCGGGATCACGATGTTCCCGTGCTGCAGGTGCCAGCGCAGCACCACCTGGGCGGCGCTGCGCCCGTACTTGTCGGCGAGCGCGGTGACCGCCGGAAGGGTGAGCAGCTCCTTGCCCTGGCCGAGCGGGGACCAGGCCTCGGTGGCGATGCCGCGCGCGGCGTGCACGGCGCGCAGCTCGGCCTGCGGGAAGAGGGGGTGCAGCTCGACCTGGTTCACGGCCGGCACCAGCGCGCTCTCGGCGGCGAGCCGTTCAAGGTCCTCGGGGCGGAAGTTCGACACGCCGACCGCCTTGGCGCGGCCGCTCGCCGCGATCTCCTCGAAGGTCTTCCAGATGGAGACGAAGTCGTCGCGCATCGGGCGCGGCCAGTGGATCAGGTACAGGTCGACGAAGTCCAGGCCCAGCTTGCCGAGCGAGTCGTCGAAGGCGCGCAGCACCTCGTCCCGGCCCCACCGCTGCTTGCGGCCGTTCCACAGCTTGGTGGTGACGAACAGCTCCTCGCGCGGCAGCCCGGACGCGGCGACGGCCTTGCCGGTGCCCTTCTCGTTGCCGTAGACGGCGGCCGTGTCGATGCTGCGGTAACCGGCCTCCAGCGCGGTCCCGACGGCGTGCTCCGCGTCCTCGTCGGGCACCTGCCAGACGCCGAAGCCGAGTTGGGGCATGAGGGAGCCGTTGTTGAGCTGAAGGGTGGGGACCTGCTGGTTCACGTTTGGTCGTTCCTCGGGTCGGCGGCGGTACGGCGTCGTACGAGGGGCGACAACCGGCCCCTCGTACGACCTATTCCCGCCATCCGCGGAGCGCTCACGAGGCCGCCCGGACGGCCCTCACGCGGCGCCCAGATACGCCTCCCGGACCAGCGGGTCCGCCCGCACCTCGGCCGCCGTCCCCTCGGCCAGCACCGTCCCGAGGTCCAGTACGACCACCCGCGCGCAGAGGTCCATCACGAAGGCCACGTCGTGCTCGACCAGCAGCACCGCGCAGCCCTCCTCGGCCGCGAGCCGCCGTACGACCCCGGCCAGCTGCTCGCGCTCGGACGCCGACATCCCGGACGCCGGCTCGTCCAGCAGCAGCACCCGCGGCGGATCGGCCACCGCCCGGGCCAGTTCGACCATCCGGGCCTGCCCGACGGGCAGCCTGCCGGCGTACGAGGCCCCGAGCGCGCCGATCCCGCAGTCGGCCAGCACCCGCTCGCCGCGGACCCGGCGTGCCCGCTCCCGGGCCCGCCGGGCCGGGAGGGCCAGGAGATCGGCGGCCGGCCCGCCCCCGCCGCCCCGCCACTCCTGCGCCACCAGGACGTTGTCGGCCACGCTGAGCTGCCCGAACAACTGCCGGCGCTGGAAGGTACGGCGCATCCCGTGCCGGGCCCGCCAGACGGGGGAGCGCCGGGTGATGTCCACCCCGTCCAGCAGCATCCGCCCCTGGTCGGGCCGGCGGATCCCGGACAGGACGTCGAAGAGCGTGGTCTTCCCGGCCCCGTTCGGCCCGATCAGCCCGCACACCTCGCCCGCCCGGATCCCGAGGTCCACCCCGGTCAGCGCCTTGACCCCGCCGAAGCGGACGCTGACCCCACTGGCCTCCAGCACGTAGCCGCTCACGACCCCACCCCGCTCGTCCCGATCCCGCTCGTCCCCAATCCCAGGTAGGCCTCGGTGAGCCGGTCCGCCTCCACCTCGGCCCGGGGACCGCACCAGGAGACCCGGCCCTGGGAGAGGTAGGCCACGGTGTCGGCGATCCCGAGGATCCCGGCGGCCTTCTCCTCCACCAGGAGCAGCGCCGTCCCGGCGTCGCGCAACTCGGTGAGCAGCGCGTACACCTCGTCCGCCACGCGCGGGGCGAGCCCGAGCGAGGGCTCGTCGGCGATCAGCACCTCGGGCGGCCGCTGGAGCAGCGGCGCCAGGGCCAGCAGCTGCTGCTCCCCGCCGGACAGTGCCCCGGCGGGGACGGCGCGGCGCTCCGCGAGCCGGGGGAAGCGCGCGTACACGGCGGCCCGGGCCGCCGCCTCCGTGAGGTACAGGGCCAGGTTCTCCTCGACGGTGAGCGCGGGGAAGATCCCCCGGCCCTCGGGGGCGAGCAGCACCCCGGCCCGCGACCGCCGCACGGGGCCGTCCCGGGTGGCGTCCCGCCCGCGTACGAACACCGCGCCGCCCGTGACCGGCAGCTGCCCGGCGGCCACCCGGCACGCGGTGCTCTTCCCGGCCCCGTTGGGCCCGAGCACGGCGAGGATCTCCCCCTTGCGGACGCTGAGATCCACCCCGTGCAACACGATCCCCCCGTCGTACCCGGCGAAGACGCCCCGCAGTTCCAGAGCCGGCCCTGCGGGGCTTTCCCCCACCCCGCCCTTCGCCCGTTCCCCGGGGCTCCGCCCCGGACCCCGCTCCTCAAACGCCGGAGGGGCTGAAAGTTCGGCCTCGCCGGCGTTCGAGGCGGAGCCCCGGGAAGCGGCGGCCCGCCGCTTCGCCAGCCGTACCGGCACGGCCGCGCAGTACCCGTCGGGATCGTTGGCCAGGGCCAACCCCGCCAAGCCGAAGAGGATCACCGGGAGGTGGGCCGACGCCGTCACATGATCCGCCAGCACCCGCGGGGCAACGGCGAACACCAGCCCCGCCACCACCGCGTACTGCGGCCGCCGTACCCCCGCCGCCACCACGACCGCCAGCCACACCAGCCCCGTCAGGGCCGTGAAGTCGGTCGCCGTGACGCGGGTGTTGTAGGAGGCGTACAGCACGCCCCCGAACCCGGCCAGCCCCGCCGACAGCGTGAACAGCAGCAGCTTCGTCCGCAGCACGGACACCCCCGAGGCCGCGGCCGCCGCCGGGGCGGACCGTACGGCCAGCATCGCCCGCCCCGACGGGGAGTTCCGCAGCGCGCTCAGCCCCGCGGCGACCACCGCGACCAGCACCACCAGGGCCACTCCCAGCGCCCGGTCGTCGGACAGGTCCACCGGCCCGAACACCGGCCGCGGGACCGACCACCCGGAGTCGCCGTTCCGCAGCCACCTCAGCTGGAAGAGGACCTGGTCGGCGAGGAACGCCAGCGCCAGCGTGGCCAGCGCCAGGGACCTGCCCCCGAGCCGCAGCGCCGGCAGTGCGACCAGCGCCCCCAGCAGGGCCGCCACGCACGTGCCCACCGCCAGCGCGGCCACGAACGGCCAGCCGCGGCTCATGAGCAGCCCGGCGACGAGCGCGGCCCCGGTCACGAAGGTGCCCTGGGCCAGGGACACCATCGCCCCCAGCCCGGTCACCACGGTGAAGGACATGAACACCAGCGCGATGGCCAGCCCCTGCGCGAGCAGCCCGCTCCAGAAGGGTGTGGTCACGGTGTAGAACGCCAGGCACAGCAGGGCGCCGCCCGCTGCCCACACCCCCCACCGGCGCCCCCACGAGGCCCCCGCCAGATGGTCGACGGGCGGCGCGTCCGCGGCCGCGACCCCCGCGGTCCGGGCCCTGCGGGTGAGCGCCAGCAGACCGCCGAACAGGATCAGGAAGGGCACCGCCGTACGGAAGCCCGTGATGCCCTCGGCGAAGGACGCGTACCCGGCCACCAGGTTCTGCAGCACCCCCAGCCCCAGCCCGCCCGCGAAGGCGAGCGGCACGGACGCGAACCGTCCGATGACCGCCGCCGTCGCCGACACGAACAGGAACAGCGTGAAGTCGTGCGCCGACAGCCCCAGCAGCGGCGTCGCCAGCACCCCCGCCAGCCCGGCCAGCCCCGACGCGATCATCCACGCCGCCGACGACAGCCGGTCGGCGCTGATCCCGCGCAGTTCGGTCAGTGAACGGTTGTCGACGGCGGCCCGCAGCCGCAGGCCGAGGCGCGTGTGCCGCATCAGCACCCACAGGGCCACCGCCACCAGGGCCGTCACCACCCAGGTGATCAGCTGGTCGGAGTCGATGCCGACGCCCTCCGCGAGCTGCCAGGACCGGGCGGGGCTCGGTCCCACCCCCGGCAGCCCGAACTGGTTCTCCGCCGGCTTCACCGGCGCTCCCGCGCCCGCCAGCAGGTCGACCGCCCACAGCCCGGCGGCCGGCAGCGCCACCAGCAGACCGATGGTCGCCACGATCTGGGCCGTCTCACCGACCCGCGCGAGCCGCCGGAACATCAGCCGGTCCAGCCCCCAGCCGAGCCCGGGCGCCAGGACGAACACCACCAGCAGCGCCGCCGGGACCGCCGGCCAGCCCAGCCCGGAGTGCAGCTCGTAGAAGGTGAGCGCGCACAGGTAGGCGGTGGCCCCGTGCGCGAAGTTGAACAGTCCGGACGCCGAGTACGACAGCACCAGCCCGGTGGCGAGCAGTGCGTACAGGGCGCCGGAGACCAGACCGCTCAGTACGAAGACGAGCAGATCTCCCATGCCGCAGCCCTACTTGAAGGGGATGGGCTCGTGGCACTTGAACGGGACGGAGACCTCGTACGCGCCGTTCTTCAGCTGTACGAGCGCCCCGCAGCCGAAGCTGTTCTTCTGTCCCTTGGGCTCCGCCCGGTCGCCGACGAGGGTGCCGGTGTCGGAGAAGCCCTGCGCCGCGCTCTGGAAGGACTCGACGGTCAGGTCCTTGCCCGCCTTCCGCGCGATGGACAGGAACAGGTCGGCCGACATGTACCCGGTGAGCATGTGCATGCTCAGCGGCACATCCCGGCCGCCCGCGGCTGCCTTGATGTCCGCCTTGAACTGCGCCATCTGCGGGTCCGTCGACTCGAACGGCTGGAACTGCAGCAGGACGTGCACCCCGTCCAGTGCCTGCTTCGTGGCGTCCTTGGCGAGCAGGCCCGGGTCGTAGTCGGTCGGGTCGGACAGGAGCCCCTTGTACCCGCTGCGCTTGAGCGCGGTGAACAGCCCGATGTTGTTGGGGGTCTGCATCACGGAGACCACGGCGTCCGGGGCCTTGCCGCCGTTGCTCTCCAGGAGCTCCTTCACGTACGCGGACCAGTCGCTCGGGACGGCGGTGGCCGGTACGGAGGCCTTGGCGTAGGAGACGGTGAACCCGGCGCTGGTGAAGCCCTGCTGGAAGGTCCGGATGCCGAACTTCCCGGCGTCGCTGTCGTTGGCGATGACGGCGACCGACTTGCCCTGTGCCCCGCCGAGGATCGTGGCGATGCCCTCGGGCCAGGTCTGGTTCAGGGTGCCGCCGGGGGTGGGGACCAGGCAGCCGTTGAACCCGTAGATGTACTTGGACCCGCAGAAGGAGGGCAGGGTGCCCCAGCCGAAGGTGGGGACCTTCTCCTGTTCCAGGAAGTCGGCTCCGGAGAAGGTCACCGAGCTCATGGGGGAGACGGCGAAGACCTCGTCCTGCTGGACGAGCTTGCGGGCGGCCGCCAGGTTCTTCGCCGGGTCCTGGCCGTCGTCCTCCGCGCCCAGGTAGTCGATCTTGCGGCCGTTGACGCCTCCCTCGGCGTTGGCCCGCATGTAGCGGGCCTTGGCGCCGAGGTCGGTGTCCTTCTTGCTGTAGCCGCTGGCGCTGGTCATCGACACGATGCCGCCGACCTTGATCGAGTCGGCGGTGACCCCGCGGGAGTTGCCGGGGCCGTCGCCGGGCCCGCCCGGGCCGGTGCCGTTCGTGGAGGCGGAGTTGCAGGCGGAGACGAGCGCGAGGGCCGCCGCCGCGGCGGCCAGGGTGCGGATCGGTCGCAACATGTCGGGGGATCCCCTCCGGTCGGAATCCCCGCATTCTGTGCGTGAGCTGACGCACCGTCAATATTTGTGGCACAGAGAAATGACGGGTCGTCAGTTCCCCTGTGGGGCCGGTGGAAGGACGGTCGGGGAGGGGTCGGACCTGCGGCGACCGCGACGAAAGGGCGATCGTGGCCCACGGGTGCCGGCGAGGGCTCCGCCCCGGTCCCCGGCCCTGGCGGGCGGGCCCGCCTTCGGCGCGGCGAACCAGGTCATATCCGTCTAAAGTGGATCGGAAAGGTAAAAAGCATGTCCGGCGGCTCGTGGCACCCCCGCATGCCGTCCGGCTGTCCCTGGAGGCGTGATGACCGTACCCTCCGACGCGGCGCCGCGGCACGCGCAGAGCGACCCCGAGGACGTCCTCGGGCAGCTCGGGAACTCGTGGCACTGGGCCCTCGGCTTCGCCCTCGCGACCCTGATTCCGGGCATCCTGGTGCTCGTCTGGCCCGACGAGACGCTGCACATCCTGGCCGTGATCATCGGGCTGCAGCTGCTGGTGGCGGGCGGCTTCCGCTTCGTCTCGGCCTTCTCCCACAGCGGTGACGGGGGCGGCAGCAGACTGGCCGGCGTCCTGATCGCCCTGCTGGCGTTCCTGGCCGGCGTCCTGGTGCTGCGGCATCCGATGCAGACGATCGGCGCGCTGACCCTGATCGTCGGGGTGTTCTGGCTCATGACCGGAGTGCTCACGGCCTACGTCGCCATCGCCGACCGCGCACTGGTGCACCGGGGCCTGACCTTCGCCCTCGGCGCCCTCGGCGTCGTGGCCGGCATCGTCGTGCTCTGCTTCCCGGTGGACTCCGCGGTCGCCCTGACGCGGCTGCTGGGCCTGTGGCTCGTCCTGCTCGGCGTGTTCGAAGTGGTCATGGCCTTCGCGCTGCGCTCGGCCACCCGCCGGGTCACGCCCAGGCCGACGCCCCCTCCGGGGTGACGCCGGGCGTCCCGCTCACGACGAGTAGAGCGCCGCGACCTCCTTGGCGTACGCCTTCTCGATCGCCCGGCGCTTCAGCTTCAGCGAGGGCGTCAGCAGCCCCCGCTCCTCCGTGAACTGCTCGCCCAGCACCCGGAACGTGCGGATCGCCTCCGCCTGCGACACCAGCGTGTTGGCGGCCACCACCGCCCGGCGGACCTCCGCCGCCAGCTCGGGGTCGTTCACCAGGTCGGCGGCCGGCAGCTGCGGCCGGCCGCGCATCGACAGCCAGTGCGCGATCCCGTCCATGTCCAGGGTGAGCAGGGCCGCTATGTACGGCCGGTCGTTGCCCACCAGCACGCACTGCGACACCAGCGGATGCGAGCGGACCCGCTCCTCCAGCGCGGCCGGCGCGACGCTCTTGCCGTTGGAGGTCACCAGGATGTCCTTCTTGCGGCCGGTGATCGTGAGGTAGCCGTCCTCGTCCAGCCGCCCCAGGTCCCCGGTCGCCAGCCAGCCGCCGCGCAGCACCGCCTCCGTGGCGCGCGGGTCGTTGAGGTACCCGGCGAATATGTGGCTGCCCTGGAGCCACACCTCCCCGTCGTCCGCGATGTGCACCGCGCTGCCCGGGATCGGCCGGCCCACCGTGCCGTACTTCGTCGCGCCCGGCGGGTTCGCGGTGGCCGCCGCGCACGACTCGGTCAGCCCGTATCCCTCGTACACCGTGATCCCCGCGCCGTCGAAGAACAGCCCGAGGCGGCGCGACATCGCCGACCCGCCGGACATGGCGTGCCGCACCCGGCCGCCCATCGCCTCGCGGACCTTCCCGTAGACGAGCTTCTCGAAGAGCTGGTGCTCCATCCGCAGCCCGGCCGAGGGCCCCGGCCCGATGCCGAACGCCTTCCGCTCGCGCGCCTGCGCGTACCGCACGGCCGTCTCCACCGCCCGGTCGAAGGGGCCCGAACGCCCCTCCGCCTCCGCCTTGCGGCGCGCGGCGGCGAAGACCTTCTCGAAGACGTACGGGACCCCGAGCACGAAGGTCGGCCGGAAGGCGGCCAGGTCGGGCAGCAGCTCGGCCGCCGCCAGCACGGGCTGGTGGCCGAGTTTGACCCGCGCCCGGACGGCGGCCACCTCCACCATCCGCCCGAAGACGTGCGCCAGCGGCAGGAAGAGCAGGGTCGACGGCTGCTCGCCCTGCCTGCCCTGGAACACCGACTCCCAGCGGGTCACCAGGGTGTCCGCCTCGTACATGAAGTTGGCGTGCGTCAGCACGCACCCCTTGGGGCGGCCGGTGGTGCCGGAGGTGTAGATGACGGTCGCCGTCGCGTCGGGCGTCACGGCGCGGCGATGGCGGTGCACGACGTCCTCGGCGACCCGGCTGCCGTCCGCGACGAGGTCCTGCACCGCCCCGGCGTCGAGCTGCCACAGCCGTTGCAGGTGGGGGAGCCGGTCGATGACCGAGCCCACGGTCATGGCCTGGTCCTCGTCCTCGACCACGCAGGCCGTGCAGTCGGTGTCGTACAGGATCCAGTGCACCTGATCGGCGGAGGACGTCGGATAGACGGGGACGGGCTGGGCGCCGATCGCCCACAGGGCGAAGTCGAAGAGGGTCCACTCGTACCGGGTACGGGACATGACGGCGACCCGGTCCCCGAAGCGCACGCCCTGGGCCAGCAGTCCCTTGGCGAGCGCCAGCACCTCGGCGGCCAGCTCCCCGGAGGTGACGTCCCGCCAGACACCGTCGGTCTTGCGGCCGAGCACCACCCGGTCCGGATCCTCGTGGGCGTGCCGGAAGACGACGTCGGCCAGGCCGCCGACGGGCGCGCCCGTGACGACCGGTGGGACGGTGATCTCGCGCAAAACCCCGCTCCTCTCCGCGCGCCGCGGTGAACGTACCTCACGGTCAAGGGGCGTTGATCAGCAATCGGATACCTCCACAAGACCTCCCCAGTGACCCTCCGTCCCATGCCTCTGACGTGCGACGTTCCGAGGGTCCCGGCGGCGCGGGCGGGTCAGCCGGAGCGGCTGAGCCGGTCCGCGCCGCGGAGCACGGCCGCCGCCAGCGCCTCGGCCGCGGCGGAGGCGCGCGGCCCGCGGAGCAGCGCGAACTCCACCGGCCCCAGCTCAGGCAGCCCGCCGATCCGCACCAGGCCCGGCGGGATCAGCCCTCGGGTGTGCGCCATCACGCCCAGCCCGGCCCGGGCCGCCGCGACCAGACCGCTCAGGCTGCCGCTCGTACACGCGATGCGCCAGGCCCGGCCCTCGCGTTCCAGCACGTCCAGCGCCCGGGCCCGGGTGATGCCCGGCGGCGGGAAGACGATCAGCGGAACGGGCCGCTCCGGGTCAACCCGCAGCCCCTCCGCGCCGATCCACACCATCCGGTCCCGCCACACCAGACGGCCCCGCTCGTCACCCGGGCCCCGCCGCTTCGCCAGCACCAGATCGAGCCGGCCCGCGTCCAGCCGCTCGTGCAGCGTCCCCGAGAGCTCCACCGACAGCTCCAGATCCACCTCGGGGTGCTCGTGCCGGAAGCCCTCCAGGATCTCCGGAAGCCGCGTCAGCACGAAGTCCTCCGAGGCCCCGAACCGCAGCCGCCCGCGCAGCCGCGTCCCCGTGAAGAAGGCCGCCGCCCGCTCGTGCGCCTCCAGGATCGTCCGCGCGAAGCCGAGCAGCGCCTCGCCGTCCTCCGTCAGCTCCACGCTGTGCGTGTCCCGGACGAACAGGGGCCGTCCCGTCGCCTCCTCCAGCCGCCGCACGTGCTGACTGACCGTGGACTGCCGCACGCCGAGCCGCCCCGCCGCCTGCGTGAAGCTGAGCGTCTGGGCCACCGTGAGGAACGTACGCAACTGGACCGGGTCGTACACACCGTTGATGCTAGGCCGTTCCCACGGTCGCCGGTCGGCGTCGTGGCCGTTGACCTGCGCACGAGCGGTCCACGGGAGCCGGGGGCGGCTGCTGCGGGCCGCACCGGGGCGGGTTACCGTGTCCCTTCATTTCGAGGGGGACAACTGATGTCGTACAACACGGGGCCGGGACCGTACCCGGGACAGCCGAATCCGGCGTGGGGAGGGAGCTGGCCGCCGCCGTTCCCGCCGCCGCCCCAGCCCGGCGTCATACCCCTGCAGCCGCTCGCCGTGGGCGAGATACTGAGCGGCGCCTTCACGGCCTTCCGCCGGTACGCCAAGCCCCTGATCGGCGTCATGCTCGCGGTGCAGGCCGTCGGAGTCATGATCATGGTCGCCGCGATCGGCGTGACCGTCGCCGTCACGCAGGACCGGTTCGCCGCCGTCCTCGACCTCCCGCCGGGCGAGGACGCCGACGGCGCAGACGTGGGGGCCCTGTTCCTGTCCTTCGTACCGGCCGCCGTGCTCCTGCTGGTCGTGGTGACGCTGGGCGCGGCGATGATCGCCGCCCTGTCTCCCGCGGTGGTGCAGGAGGCCGTGGTCGGCCGGCCCACGACCTTCGTCGCGATGTGGAGCCGCGCCTGGTCCCGGATGCCGGCGGTGCTCGGCACCCTGCTGCTGACGGGGCTGATCGTGGGCGGGCCGATCCTCGTCCTGTGCGCGGTCTGCGTCCCGCTGATCGTGATGTCCGCCGACGGCTCCGGTCCGCCGCCCGCCCTCGCCCTGCTGATCCCGGGCTTCCTGCTCTACATGCCCGTCGCGTTCTGGCTCATGACCCGGTTCAGCCTCGCGCCCGCCGTCGCCGTGTGCGAGGGGCTCGGCCCCGTCGCGTCCATGCGGCGCTCCTCCGCGCTGGTCAGCGGCGGATGGTGGCGCGTGTTCGGCATCTCGCTGGTCGGGTCCCTCGTGGCCGGAGCCATCGGCTACGCCATCCAGTTGCCGTTCGGCTTCGTCGGCATGGCCTCGCTGTTCCCCGCCATGGCGGAGGGCAGCGAGGGCAACGCGGATCCGCAGAAGATCATCGTCGGGCTCATCGTGTACGCGGTCGCCGTCCTGGTCGGCGGCGTGCTCAGCTCCCTCTTCCAGTACGCCTTCCCCTCGCTGGTGAACGCCCTGCTCTACGTCGACCTGCGGATGCGCAAGGAGAACCTCGCGCAGGCCCTGATCGCCACGGCCGCCGCCACCGCCGGTGCCGCCGCCACCGACGCACCCGCCCCCGCACCGGCGTCCGCCACGGGGACCGAAGGGGACTGACACCCGCCCGGCCATCGCGGGACGTGATGACAGTGAGTGCGGTGTACCGGTTTCCCGATCACCGCCCACCGTCGACCATGGAGGGAGCACCGCGCCCGGGCTCGCCCGCCCGGGCGCCACCTCCCCCCGACAGCAAGTGAGCACCCCGCACATGCGCCGCCCGCACCTCCCCGCCCGGCTCCCCCTGGACCCGTACGTCCTGGCCCTGCTCGGCACCGTCGGCCTCGCCGCCCTGCTCCCCGCCCGCGGTGCGGCCGCCCCGATCGCCGACGGCGCCTCCACCGCGGCCGTGGCCCTGCTCTTCTTCCTCTACGGCGCCCGGCTCTCCACCCGCGAGGCCCTCGACGGGCTGCGCCACTGGCGGCTGCACCTCACCGTGCTCGCCTGCACCTTCCTGCTCTTCCCGCTCCTCGGCCTGGCCGCCCGCGGTCTCGTCCCCGCCGTCCTGACCCAGCCGCTCTACGCCGGCCTGCTCTTCCTGTGCCTGGTCCCCTCGACCGTCCAGTCCTCCATAGCCTTCACCTCGATCGCCCGCGGCAACGTGCCCGCCGCGATCTGCGCCGGCTCCTTCTCCAGCCTGGCCGGCATCGTCCTCACCCCCCTCCTCGCCGCCGGTCTGCTCGGCGGCCACGCGGGCGGCTTCTCCCCCGACTCGCTCCTCAAGATCACCCTTCAGCTGCTGCTGCCCTTCCTCCTCGGACAGTCCCTGCGCCGCTGGGTCGGCGGCTTCCTCGTCCGCCACAAGCAGGTCCTCGGCTACGTCGACCGCGGCTCGATCCTGCTCGTCGTCTACGCCGCCTTCAGCGCGGGCGTGACCGCGGGGATCTGGCACCGGGTCAGCCTGCCGCGCCTCGGCGCCCTGCTGCTGGTGGAGGCGGTGCTCCTCGCCGTCATGCTCCTCGTCACCTGGTACGGCTCGGCCCGCCTCGGCTTCGGCCGCGCGGACCGCGTCGCCATCCAGTTCGCCGGGTCGAAGAAGAGCCTGGCCGCCGGACTCCCCATGGCCAGCGTGCTGTTCGGAGCCCAGGCCGGCCTCGCCGTGCTCCCGCTGATGCTCTTCCACCAGATGCAGCTGATGGTCTGCGCTGTCATCGCCCGTCGCCGCGCCGGGGACCCGGAGCGGCAACCCGCCGCCGACCGTGTGGCGGAGGTCTCGTCCGTGGCCCAACAGCCCACCGGCCAGGCCCGATAACGTGCGGTGGTGACCTGGATACGCCCGCTCGCCGCCCACGCCGAACGTCCCTGCACCCTGGTGGTCTGCCGCGGGTGCTGCTGCGGCGACCCCCGCAAGAACCCCGGCTCCGACCACGCCGGCCAACTCGCCCGGCTGCGCGAGGCCGCGGCCGCCTCGGGGGGCCGCCTGGCCGTCCGTACGAGCGAATGCCTCGGCCCCTGCGCCCAGGCCAACGTCATCGTGGTGCAGCCCACCACCGAAGCCCGCCGCCGCGGCGCCCGCGCGACCTGGTTCGGCTGGGCCCTGGACGACACCGCGACCGACGAGATCATCGCCTGGGCCGAGTCCGGCGGCCCGGGCACCACCCCCCTCCCGGCCACCCTCGACCTCCACCGCATCGACCCCCCGACCCCGAAGCCGGCCGCCGGCACCGCCCGCCGCGGCCGCCGGAAGGCTAGAGGGTGATCCGCTCCTCGCCTGCGTAGATGTTCATGTCCGGGCCCCGCAGGAAGCCGACCAGCGTCATCCCCGACTCCAGCGCCAGGTCCACCGCCAGCGAGGACGGTGCGGAGACGGCCGCCAGCACCGGGACGCCCGCCATCACGGCCTTCTGCACGAGCTCGAAGGAGGCCCGGCCCGACACCAGCAGGACCGCGCCCGTCAGCGGCAGCCGGCCGGCCTGGAACGCCCGGCCGACGATCTTGTCGACCGCGTTGTGCCGGCCCACGTCCTCCCGCAGGTCCAGCAGCTCGCCCCGCGCCGTGAACAGCCCCGCCGCGTGCAGTCCGCCCGTACGGTCGAAGACCTTCTGGGCCGCGCGCAGCCGGTCCGGGAGCTCGCACAGGACCTCCGCGGGCACCCGTACCGGATCGGCGGCGATCCCCGGGAAACGGGTCGCCGTACGGACCGCGTCCAGGCTCGCCTTGCCGCACAGGCCGCAGGAGGAGGTGGTGTAGACGTTCCGCTCCAGCGTGATGTCCGGCACCGGGACCCCGGCGGCCAGCTGCACGTTGACCACGTTGTAGGTGTTCGAACCGTCCTCCGTGGCCCCCTCGCAGTAGGTCACGGCCTGCACGTCGGAGGCGGCCGCGAGCACTCCCTCGCTGACCAGGAAGCCCACGGCCAGCGCGAAGTCGTCGCCCGGCGTACGCATCGTGATGGCGAGCGGCTTGCCGTTCAGACGTATCTCCAGCGGCTCCTCGGCCACCAGCGTGTCCGGGCGGACGCCCGCCCCGCCGTTCCGGATCCGGACGACGCGACGACGTTCGGTGACCCGTCCCATGGTGATCTGCCCTCCCCTTCTCTGCTTTCTCGCCGGTATCCGACGACCTCATTCTCCCGGTTCCGCTTCCCGCGACGCTCCCGGCAGGTGGATCCTCGGGAAGCTCCAAAATCCGGGGCCGGAATCCTGTCGGGTCACACGCACCCGTACCCACCAGTAGCAGGCAAAGCTGGGTGATCCTGACTTCCGTACAAGGGGGGACCCCGCCCATGACCGGTTCACGCGTGGTGGCGCTAGGGCACTACCAGCCCGCGAAAGTGCTCACCAACGAGGACCTCGCGGCCATGGTCGACACCACCGACGAGTGGATCCGGTCCCGCGTCGGCATCCGCACCCGCCACATGGCGGGCCCGGACGAGCCGGTGGACGAGCTGGCCTACCAGGCGGCGGGCAAGGCGCTGGCCGGCGCCGGCCTGACCCCCGACGACATCGACCTCGTCCTGGTCGCCACCTCCACCGCGATCGACCGTTCGCCCAACATGGCCGCGCGCGTGGCCGCCAAGCTGGGCATGGGCGGCGGCCCCGCCGTGATGGACATCAACGTCGTCTGCTCGGGCTTCACCCACGCCCTGGCCACCGCCGACCACGCCATCCGCGCCGGCTCCGCCACCCGCGCCCTGGTCATCGGCGCCGACAAGATGACCGAGATCACCGACTGGAACGACCGCACCACCTGCGTGCTCACCGGCGACGGCGCCGGCGCGGCCGTCGTCGAGGCCTGCGAGGAGCCGGGCATCGGCCCGGTGCTGTGGGGTTCGGTCCCGGAGATGGGCAACGCGGTCCGCATCGAGGGCTCCCCGCCGGTCTTCGCCCAGGAGGGCCAGTCCGTCTACCGCTGGACCACCAGCCAGCTCCCGCCGCTCGCCCGCAAGGTGTGCGAGAAGGCCGGGATCACCCCGGAGGACCTGGCAGCGGTCGTCCTGCACCAGGCGAACCTGCGGATCATCGAGCCGCTCGCCGCCAAGATCGGCGCCGTCAACGCCGTCGTCGCCCGCGACGTCGTCGACTCCGGCAACACCTCGGCCGCCAGCATCCCGATGGCCCTGTCCAAGCTGGTCCAGCGCGGCGAGATCCCCAGCGGCGCCCCGGTCCTCCTGTTCGGCTTCGGCGGCAACCTCTCCTACGCGGGCCAGGTCATCAGCTGCCCGTAGGCGCCGCCGTGCAGCCCGGGGTCCAGCGCACCTCGGCTCCCAGCGTCCCCAGCAGCACGACGACGAGCGCCACCAGCTGCCACAGCCCGGAGGCGCCCGTGCCGACCGGGACCGTCGCCAGGACGAGCACCAGCGCCGCCGCCCGGAACCGGGCCGGGCCGATCCCGAGCACCGCTCGGAAGGCCAGGTCCCCGGCGAGGTAGACGGCGACCCCGCCCGCGAGGGCGAGCGCCGGCCCGGTGTGCAGGTGCTCGCCCAGGTGCCCGATGGTCTTCTTGACGCCGGCCGCGAAGGCGGCGATCCCGAGCAGCATGGGCAGGAAGGCGTAGTAGTACGCGAGCATCGCCAGCTTGAAACGGTTCTCCGGCGGCGTCTCGGCGAAGACCTCCTCGGCCCGGCCCTCGTCGCGCACGAAGTACATCCACCACAGCGCGGACGCGACGGCGAGGGCGAGGAAGGCGCCCCCGGCGATCCCCAAGGACAGCGGCAGCGAGCCGGTCCCGATGCCGATCGCGATGACGGACTCGCCGAAGACGATGATCAGCAGCAGCCCGTGCCGCTCCACGAGGTGCCCGGAGCTCATGCCGCCGAGCTGGTCGCTGACGGTCGTCACCGCGGCCACGGCCTCGGCGGGCTCCGCCCCGCTCGCCGCCACCCGCTGCACCAGCTGCGGCACGGCGAACTGGATCAGCAGGGCGAGCAGCCACAGCCCCCAGGCGGGCGGCCCGTCGAAGAACCCGGCGGCCAGCACCGACAGCGCGCACAGCAGGTTGGGGAGCGCGAACCACAGCACCCCGAAGCCGTGCGCCTGCGTGTAGAGGGCGCTGTGCACGAGGACGACGAACACGTACCCCAGGCCGAAGGCGATCCCGCCGGCGCCGAAGGCGGTGGGCACCGCCAGCGCGCACACCAGGAACGCCCCCATGGCCAGCATGAGCAGGACCCGCCGGACGGTCCGGTCCGGCGGCACCTGGTTCGTCAGGTGCGCGTAGCCCCCGTACATCCAGAACAGCACGGTGAAGATCAGCACCACCTGTCCCGCGCCCCGCGGCGTCAGGTCGTCCGCCAGCAGCACCGTCAACTGCGTGATGGTGAAGACGAAGACGAGGTCGAAGAACAGCTCCAGCGTGCTGACGCGGTGCTCGGTTTCCATGCGCGGCTCCCCCCCGGATGTGTGCGCAGCCATCCGACCGCTCCGCCTCCCTCCTGTCCAGCCGGTATCGGCATCCGGAAGTCCCGCGGCGCCGTCACCCACCCCGCCCGCCCCCGGCGAGACACCACGTCTCGCTACGCCCGTCGGGGCATGCCCGCAGGTCAGCCCGGCGTGGCGGACGTCCACCCCGCGGATATGTGGTCGGAAGCCCGCCGATCCTTTGCTATTGTTGTCCATGTCGCCGCGGGAAACCGGGGCCGACCACCTGGTCCGGGTGGCGGAATGGCAGACGCGCTAGCTTGAGGTGCTAGTGCCCTTTATCGGGCGTGGGGGTTCAAGTCCCCCCTCGGACACAAGAAAGAACCCCACACATCGTGTGGGGTTCTTCTTTTTGCCCTCACGTGCCCAGGACCACCAGGCCCGTCGGGCTCGTCAGGCTGCCCGGGGTGACCGATGTGAAGGTGTGGGGCAGGGACAGGCGGGGCTGGTCGCCGGCCGGGGCGGCGTCGAAGAGGTAGGCCGCCCCGGCCGTGGTGTCGCTGACCAGGTGCGGGCCGCCCGGGGTGGCCGTGGCTCCGGTGAGCGGAGTGCGGAAGAGGCGGCGCAGGTGGCGGAGGGTCTCCGGGGTGACCGGCGCCCTCATCGGCACGGGCCGAGCCGGGGGCCGCGCGGCGGGGGCGTCCGCCGGGGCCGGGGCGGCGGCCGGGGCCTCCGGGGGGATCGCGCCGGTCAGGAGCAGGGCCAGGAGGACCGGGACGGCCTTGCGGCGCAGGGCCGCGGTGGCCTCGGGCAGCCGGTGGGCATGGGTCGCCGGCAGCGACAGCGCGAGGCTCCCGGCCGCGTCGCCGGTGGCGATCGGGACCGCCGAGCAGACGACCCCGGGGGAGTACTCGAGCAGATCGAAGACGGGCGCGCCCGGAGCGACCGCGTCCAGCGCGCTGAACAGCACCCTGCTGTCGGTGATCGTCCGCGGGGTGAGTCGGGCGGTCCGGTGCCGGGCCACGTGGTCGGCGCGGCGGTCGTGGTCGAGCTGGGTCAGCAGGCACTTGCCGACCGCGCTGGCGTGCGCGGCCGCCCGGAAGTCGACCCACTCCCGCACCGGCGGGGTCGCGGGCCCGTCCGCCATCTGGGTGATCCGGACCTCACCCCCGGCGTACCGGCCGAGGTACACCGCGGCGCCCGCGCTGTCCCGGGCCAGGGCCAGGGTGCGCTGGAGCTGGCCGGCCAGGCCGTGGCCGCCCGGGGCGGCGAGCCGGTCCAGGGCGGGCCCGCGCGCGTACACCCCCGCGCCCGGGCGGTACGCGTATTCCTCCTCGCACAGCATCGACAGGATGGGGCGCAGCTCCCCCTCGGCGAGGCCCGACTCCCGGCCCAGCTGGGCGGCCCGCACCCCGAGCGGGTGCTGTTCCAGGACGCGTACGACGGCCAGGGCGCGGCGGGCCTCCGCCAGGGCCTCGCCCGTCCCGCCCTGGACGACGGTCCCGCGGGCCGCCGCCGTCAGCGCCGGGTGGCGCAGCGGTCCGGTGGCCGGCCGGACCGTGGCCTCCGGTGCGGGGACGGTGGCCGGCGCCGTCGCCGCCACCGAGACGGGCGGCGCCAGGAAGGCGGCCAGCACCCCGGACAGCCCGGGCCGCGGCAGCGGCACCGGGCCCAGGTCGGGGTCCTCGAACTGGTCGACGTAGCGCAGCACGGCCGCCTGCGCGCACAGCCGGACCTCCCGGAGGTCCCGCCGGCCGCCCGGCCGGAAGCCGCGGCGGCCCAGCTCGCGCGCCCAGTGCCGGGCGTCGTGGTGTTCACCGCGCCGGGAGTGGTCGAGGAAGAGGCAGTACGCGGCGGCGGCGGTCGGCGGGCTCCCGGAACCGGCCGCGAACTGCCACCAGAAGCGGGACCCCTCGCGCAGCCCGGCGAGGTGGAGCAGGCAGCCGAAGACGACGGCGCCGGCCAGGTCGGTGCGCCCACCGGCGCCGAAGTGGTCGAGGTGCGCCCCGGCCCCCGGCGCGCACACCGAGGCCAGGCAGACGGCCTTGAGGTCGCGCCGGGCCCGTTCGGCGTCGAGCGGGCAGTCGCGGGCCGGGTCGCTCCAGCCGTAGGCGGACCGGCGCCGGGCCCGGTGCCCGGGGACCGGCCCGTGCGGTGTCGCCCGCAGCAGCCGGGCCTCGGCGGCGCCGAGGTCGTAGTACCGGTAGCGGTCGCGCACGCCGGCCCGGGCGAGGAACTCGGCGAGCGAGCGGGGGGTTCCGTCGCCGTCCCGCCGCTCCTGGGGTTCGTACCGCTTCATGAGCCGGCGGATTCGGCTGATTCGGCGGACGTGTCGAGCAGGCGCGCGAGCCGCCGGTGGGCCTGGCCGAGGTAGGAGCGGACCGTGGCCTCGTCGACGCCCATCACGGCCGCGGCCTCACCGGGGGTGCACTGGAGCCCGTACCTCAGGAGTACGGCGTCGCGCTGGCGCTCGGCGAGCCGGGAGACGGCGGAGTAGAAGCGGATGGTGTCGGTCAGCACCTCGTACTGGTCGGCGTGGGCCTCCTTGAGGGCGGCCTCGAAGGCGCTGATGTCCATCGGCTCGGGCTGCGGCTGCCAGGGGTGACGCCGGCCCTGCCGCTCGACCAGGCAGTGCTTGAGCACGGTCCACGCGTAGGCGTCGAGACGGTCCATGTGGAGCATCCGGAGCCATTGGCCCATGATCGAATCGAAGGTGGCGTCCACGGCCTCCTCCGCCGCCGCGTCGGACCCCAGGTGCAGGTACGCGAAGCGCATGTACGCGGGCCGCCGGTTGGCGTGGAAGGCCCAGTACGACAGGCGCGCCGTCGGGTGCCACTGGCTCATGGGAGTCGGCCGCCGACGCCGGCTCGGTAGTCCCACGGCCCCACCGGACTCCTCCGGTCCGCCATCGTTCACCGCTCCACCTCATCCCCTGTGCGCAGAACAGGAAAGCAGCGCGGGCGCACTCGGAGGGCGCAGAGAAGAAACCTGGAAGCATTGCGTCGGCGATGATCGACTTGTGATCGATGTCGATCGCACGGGGCTTCAGCCAGCACGTATGCATATGCCCGCTGCCGGTGCCGCCCGACCACCGGTCCGGTGGCCGACGGGCCGCCTGTACCATGGGCCCGATCGCGAGGGCCGTGACGGAGAGGTCACTGCCCTCGCTTTTGCGTTACGTCCACCCATGAACAAATGCGGCGCGTGGCCTTTCGGCGGTTCGATACGATGAACCGCACTCACAGTCCGTCACGTCACGTGGTACCGCACATAGGAAATGGAGCATCCGAGGATGGCTCGACACCTGATCACCAGCGCGCTTCCGTACATCAACGGGATCAAGCACCTGGGCAACATGGTCGGGTCGATGCTTCCGGCGGATGTGTACTCCCGGTACCTCCGCCAGCGCGGCCACGACGTCCTCTACATCTGCGCCACCGACGAGCACGGCACCCCCGCCGAGCTCGCCGCCAAGGAGGCCGGCATCTCGGTCGCCGAGTTCTGCGCGCAGGCCCACGACGCCCAGAAGGCGGTCTACGACGGCTTCGAGCTGTCCTTCGACTACTTCGGCCGCAGCTCCTCCGCGCAGAACCGCGAGATCACCCAGCACTTCGCGCGCAGGCTCCAGGAGAACGGCTTCATCGAGGAGCGCGCGATCCGGCAGGTCTACTCGCCGGTCGACGGCCGCTTCCTGCCCGACCGCTACGTCGAGGGCACCTGCCCGCACTGCGGCTACGACAAGGCCCGCGGCGACCAGTGCGAGAACTGCACCCGCGTCCTGGACCCCACGGACCTGATCGAGCCCCGCTCGGCCATCTCCGGCTCCACCGAGCTGGAGGTCCGCGAGACCAAGCACCTCTTCCTCCTGCAGTCCAAGCTCCAGCACGAGGTCGAGGCCTGGGTCTCCGAGCACGAGGAGGAGTGGCCGCAGCTCGCCTCCTCCATCGCCCGCAAGTGGCTGACCGAGGGCCTGCACGACCGCGCCATCACCCGTGACCTCGACTGGGGCGTCCCGGTCCCGGCCGATACGTGGCCCGAGCTGGCCGCCGAGGGCAAGGTCTTCTACGTCTGGTTCGACGCCCCGATCGAGTACATCGGGTCCACCAAGGAGTGGTCGGACCTGGACCCGGCGAACCGCGACTACAAGTCGTGGTGGTACGAGGCCGAGGACGTCCGCTACACCCAGTTCATGGCCAAGGACAACGTCCCGTTCCACACGGTGATGTTCCCCGCCACCGAACTGGCCACCCGCGAGCCGTGGAAGAAGGTCGACTACGTCAAGGCCTTCAACTGGCTGACGTACTACGGCGGCAAGTTCTCCACCTCGCAGAAGCGCGGTGTCTTCACCGACCAGGCGCTCGAGACCCTCCCGGCCGACTTCTGGCGCTACTTCCTCATCGCGAACGCGCCCGAGTCCGACGACTCGTCGTTCACCTGGGAGCACTTCGCCGCCACGGTCAACAAGGACCTCGGCGGCACCCTCGGCAACTTCGTGAACCGCGTACTGACCTTCTCCCGGAAGAAGTTCGGCGACGACGTCCCCGCCGGCAGCCCCGCCGGCGAGGCCGAGGCCAAGCTGGGCGAGCAGATCGCCGAGCTGCTGGCCGAGTACGAGGGCCACATGGACTCCCTCCAGTACCGCAAGGCCGCGGCCGCGCTGCGCGCCCTGTGGTCGGCCGGCAACGCCTACCTCGACGAGAAGGCCCCCTGGCTGGAGGTCAAGACCGACCTCGACGGCGCGGCGCTCACCCTGCGCACCGCGATGAACCTCATCCACCTCTACTCGGTGGTCTCCGAGCCCTTCATCCCGGCCTCGGCGCGCGCCATGCGCTCCTCCTTCGACCTCGCCGACGACACGGCCACGTGGATCACCCCCGAGCAGGCCAGGGCACTGGACGCGGTCCCGGCCGGTACGCCGTTCACCGTGCCGCCGGTGCTCTTCGCGCGGGTCACCGAGGAGGACCTGGAGTCCTACCGCGAGCGCTTCGGCGGTTCCCCGGAGGCCTGAGCCGCGCATGACCACCACGTGAGGGGCGCGACCTTTCGGGGTCGCGCCCCTCACGCGTGCCCGCCGGGCGGCCACGGCAGGGAAACCCCACCGTGAAGTGTCCACCTGGGTGCGCGGACCCGGCGGGGGCCGCGCGGCTCCCGCGACGTGACGGGCTCCTTCCGGATCGGGCCGTCGGACGGGCGGCCGACCGTGTGGAACGAGCGGTCGGGAGGGCATTTCGCCTGACAGCCCTCGCATAGGGGACAGCTGCACTAGCCTTCCGTCCGTGGATCAGCTGATCGCCGAAGACCCCACCCGTATCGGACCGTACCGCCTGATCGCCCGGCTGGGCGCGGGCGGCATGGGCCTGGTCTACCTGGGCCGCTCCGAGGGCGGCCGTACCGTCGCCGTGAAGGTGGTCCAGGCGGAGTTCGCCGGGAACCCTGAATTCCGCAGACGGTTCGCCCGTGAGGTGGCCGCCGCGCGCCGGGTGGGCGACAGCTGGACGGCGGCGGTGCTCGACGCCGACACCGAGGCCGCCGTGCCCTGGGTGGCGACCCAGTACATCCCGGGGCCCGACCTGCAGACCGTGGTCGCCCGGCAGTTCGGTCCGCTGCCCGAGGACTCCGTACGGACCCTCGCCAACCGGCTCGCGCTCGCGCTGCGGGCCGTGCACGACGCGGGCCTGATCCACCGCGACCTCAAGCCGTCCAACGTGCTCGTCACCGTCGACGGGCCCCGCGTCATCGACTTCGGCATCGCGCGGGCCATGGACAGCCTGACCGGGGACAGCCTGCACACCCGTACCGGCATGCTGATCGGCTCGCCGGGGTTCATGTCCCCGGAACAGGTGCGCGGACTCGAACTGACCCCCGCCAGCGACGTCTTCTGCCTCGGCGCGGTCCTCGTGTACGCCGCCACGGGGCGCATGCTCTTCGGCGCCAGGGACACCGGTCTGAACGCCCATCTCTTCCGGATCGCCGAGGAGGAGGCCGACCTGACCGGCGTGCCGGAGTCGCTGGTCGGCCTCGTCGGCGCGTGCCTGCACAAGGACCCGGCCCGGCGGCCCACCCCCGACGAGGTGGCGGCGCGTACGGCGGCGGACGCACCCGGGGAATGGCTCCCGGGCAAGGTACTGGCCCAACTGGGGCGCCACGCCGCCCAGCTGCTGGACTACGCCCCGGTGTCGCCTCCCGGAGCCGGAGCCGGAGCCGGGGCCGGAGGCGGAGGCGGAGCCGGGCTCGGAGGCGGACCCGGAGTCGGCGGCGGACCCGGAGTCGGCGGCGAGGCTCCGGCCGGGGGCACGCCCGCCGGGGCGCCGGACCCCCGCCTCGTACCGGCGCAGTCCCGGCAGGAGGCCTCCTCGTACGGGACACCGCCCGCGTACGCCCCCACGCCGCCCGGCCACTTCGGCCCCGCGGACGGCTTCGGCCCGCCCCCGGGCCCCGCCCCCGGCGACCCGCCCGCCTTCGCGCCCCCGCACCCGAGGCGGTGGTGGGGCCTAGCGGTCCTCGCCCTGACGCAGCTGCTCGTGCTCGTCGCAGCGGCCCAGTTCAACCTGCTGGCCCCGCGGGCGCACTCCGATTTCGGCATCAGCGGCGACGGCATCGGCCCGGCCTTCACCGCCTACTCGGTCGCCCTCGGCGGACTGCTGCTGCTCGGCGGGCACCTCGCCGACCTGCTCGGGGCCCGGCGGATGCTGGTGACCGGCCTGATCGGCTTCGCGGTGGCCGCCGCGCTCGGCGGCACGGCCGACGGCGCCGGGCTGCTGATCACCTCCCGCGCCCTGGAGGGCGCCTGCGCCGCCCTGCTCGTCCCGGCGGCCCTGTCCCTGGTGGCCACCGGTTTCACCGACCCCCGCGAACGCGGCCGGGCCTTCGGGATCTACGCCGCGCTCGCCGCGGGCGGCAGCGCGCTCGGCGTGTTCACGGGCGGATGGCTCGCCGAGACCCTGGCGTGGCGCTGGGCCCTGTGGTCGGTCATCCCGCTCGCCGTGCTCGCCCTGATCGGCGCGCTCACCCTGCTGCCGGACGGTCGGGGCCGTACCGGTGCCCGGTTCGACGGACCCGGGGTGCTCCTCGGATCGGCGGGACTCGCCGCGCTGACCTACGGCCTCGTCGAGGCCGGGACGGCCGGCTGGGCCCTCCCCCTGACCCTGTTGCCGCTCGTGGGCGGCGTCGCGCTGCTCGCCGCCTTCCTGTGGTGGGAGACCACGGCGTCCGGCCCGCTGCTCCCGCCGAACCTCCTCGCCGACCGCAGCCGCCTCGGCTCCCTCCTGGCCCTCCTGTTCACCGGCGCCGCCACGGTCGCCCTCCTCCCCGCCCTGGGTTTCTTCGCCCAGCAGATCCGCGGCGAGGGACCGGCCGCGTCCGGGACGGCCCACCTGCCCCTGCTCGCCGCCGCCCTGGTGACCGCCACCCAGGTCTCCGCCCGCCTGCTGCCCCGCGTGGCACCGCGCGCCCTGATCCTGCCCGGCCTGCTGCTCACCGCCCTCGGGCTGGGCCTGCTGGCCGGTGTGGGGGGCGCCACCACCTACGTGGTCGGGGTGCTGCCCGGCCTGCTGCTCACGGGCGCGGGTCTGGGCCTGACCCTCGTCCCGCTCTACTCCCTCGCGACCGCCGGGGTGACCCCGCGGCACGCCGGCGGGGCCTCGGCGGCCCTCGGCGCGGCCCACCATCTGGGGCAGTCGATCGGCGGGGCCGTGCTCGGCACCGTCCTGCTGAGCCACTTCGACGGGGTCTCGGACGACACCGACCTGTTCGCCCGGCTGCTGGACTCCTACACCACCACCCTGTGGTGCGCGGTCGGCGGCCTCCTCCTCGTGGCCCTGCCGACCGCCCTGTCGATCCGAACCACACCCCCGCGGCGGGACACCCCCTAGGGCTGCGCCGGGTGGGTGCAGTGGGCGGAACGGTCCCGGTCCGCCGCTCAGCCGGTCCGTACGAAGGTCCGCACCGCCGTGTCGAAGTAGCCGCGGGCCTCGCCGGAACGCCCGACCGGCGAGGAGACCCACACGTCGTACAGCCGGCCGCCCTCCTCCCAGCACAGGTCGCGGGTGTGCCGGGGGCCTTCGGCCGCCGAGAAGCCGTTCCAGGTGAACAGCCAGAGGGCGGCGTCGTGGCCGTCGTGCGTGCGGGCGACGACCTCGGCGTCCCGGTAGCCGGGGTTGTTCGACGGCCCCCTGGCGTGGGCCCGTTGGTGCACGGCGAGCGGTCCGCCCGATTCCGGATCAGCCACCTTGATGCCGATGCGGAAGGTCTCGCCGGGGGACATGTAGAAGATCCGCGGTCCCTCGACCTTGCGCGTGAAGCCGAGGGGGACGGCGAGCGAGAAGCCCTCCGGGTCCTCGACCACGCGGTAGCCGGCGGGGGCGGCCTTGTCGTCGGACGAGGGGGCAACCGGCTGCGCCGCCGGACTGGCCGTCCCGGTCCGCCCGCCGGGGCCGCCGGAGGAGGGCGTGGGGGTGGTGGGCGCGGGCGTGGTGGATGCGGGAGGTGCGGAGGTGACCGCGTCCGTGGCCGCGCTGCGGCCGCCCGAGCCCCCGCTCGTGGACGCCTGCCGCGGGCGATCGTCGTCGTTCATGAGCAGGGCGGCGGCCGATACGCCCGCGCCGGCGATCGCGGCCACCAGCAGACCGGCGATCAGCGCGGCAGCCGGCCGGCGCTTCGCGGGGGAGGGGACCGCCGGGGCCGCGGCCCCGGGGGCGGTCACGGGCGCCGTGGCGGGCACGGACGTCGGCACCGACGGCAGCGGTGCGGGCGGCGGAGTCGGTACGGGCGCCGGTACGGGTACCGGTGCGGCGGGCCTGACCACGTCCTGCGTCGGCGTGTACTCGGGCGCCGCCGCCGCATAGGCCCGCAGCAGCCGCTCCGCCTGCTCCGCGCCGAGCCGCTCGGCGGGATCGCGCTCCAGCAGCCCCCGCACCACCGGCAGCAGCGGCCCGCACGCGGCGGGCGGCCGGATCTCGTCGTAGACCACCGCATGCAGCACCCCGCCGAGCGAGTCCCGCCGGAACGGGGAGGCGCCGCTCACCGCAGCGCACAGCAGGGCACCCAGCGACCACAGGTCGGACTCCGGCCCCACCGGCGTCTGCGCGGACATCCGTTCGGGCGCGGTGTACTCCGGGGAGCCGACGAAGGCCCCCGTCGAGGTCAGCGTCGTCGCGCCCGCCACTTGCGCGATGCCGAAGTCCGTGAGGACGGGCCGGCCGCCCGGCGCCTCCAGCAGCACGTTCGCCGGCTTGATGTCCCGGTGCAGCACACCCGCGGCGTGCGCCGTGCGCAGGGCGCCGAGCAGGGCGATCCCGATCCGGGCGCCCTCCGCGGGGTCCACCGGGCCGGTACGGGAGAGCCGGTCGGCGAGGGAGACGCCCTCGACCAGCTCCATGACGATGTACGGGCGTTCGTCGTCCTCGACGATGTCGTGCACCACGATGATGTGCGGGTGCTTGAGCTGCGCGGCCGCGCGCGCCTCGCGGAGCGTGCGCTCGCGCTGGAGCAGGGCCTCGTCCTCGGACAGCGCGGGATCGAGGGCGACCTCCTTGACGGCGACGCTCCGGCCGAGCAGTTGGTCGGTGGCGCGCCACACGACGCCCATGCCACCGCGGCCGAGCTTGGCGTCCAGCCGGTAACGCCCGGCGATGAGTCGGGCGTTCTCCCCCTGGGTCCCCATGGCGCCATCATGCCGCATCACCGGTGCGGGGCGGGGCCGGGCGCACGCTCGCGCGGACGCACGACCGGGTGACGTGATCCCCGCGTCCGGGTTCGCGTTCCCTGCGCGGCGTGTCGAACCGGGGCCTTGATCGTTTCTTCAGCGGTGACCGGTGACCGGTGACCGGTGACCATGCATCGCCGCGGAATTCGGGAGGACGCGCGTGACCGCTTGGCAGTACTTCGCCGGGGCGGGGCTGGTGGCGGCGCTCTGCCCGCTGCACGGCCACGTGGCGGTCGCGGGCGACGGCCACGGCCGCGGCGCCCGCGTCGACCTGTGCGTGCCGATGAAGGGGCCGCAGCCGAGGGGGCCCCTCGCACGGCCTTCCGGGCGGCCCTCGGTACGGGCGGCCGTGCCCGGCGCCGACCGGCCGACCGTGCACCACCCGGGGCGGACGCCCGTGCCGGCCGCCGCCCCGGAGCGTCCCGGACGGCCGGCGCGGCCCGGACTGCCGGAGCCGGTGCGGCCGCCGGGCGCGCCGGATCCGGCGGAGCCTGCCGCGCAGGCGGCGGCCGGGGAAGCGGAGCCGCCGGAGCCCGCGCCGGATCCCGCCGAGGAGAGGACGACGGCGCCCGCCGCCGCCCCGCCCGGGCCCCGGGCCGCGGTCGCCCGCGTGAGCGCCTTCCACGTGCGTCCGTACCGCGCGGTGGCACTGGAGCGGCGCGGCCCGAACGGCATGTCGACCATGATGCTCATGGTCGTCGTCACCACCCCGGCCGTGCTCGCCGCCGCCGCCCTGCGCCCGCGTTCCAAGAGCCGCGGCTGACCCCGCCGCGCCCGGCGCGACCCGACCCGCCCGACCCACCCGACTCAGCCCACTCCACCCACCCCACCCACACCGGGAGAACCCACGTGTCCGAATGGCTGGTCCTGGCCATTGCCATGGCGCTCGTCTGCGCCGTCGTCCTCGCCATCACCACGATCCGGCACCGCCGGGCCGCGGACGACGAGGACACCAGCGAAACCCCCGACGTCATCGAGTACATGACGATGATGGTGGGCGTGGTCTACGCGATCGTGCTGGGCCTGGCCATCGCGGGCGTCTGGGAGGCGCGCGGCGCCGCGGAGGACAGCGTGCGCCGCGAGGCCCAGGCGCTGTACGAGGTCACCCAGCGCGCCGACGTCTACCCGGCCGCGGTCCGCGACCGGATCCGCGGCGAGGTGGACGCGTACGTCACCCACACCGTCGCCGTGGACTGGCCGCTGCTGACCTCAGGGGAGGGCGCGTCGGCCGAGGGCGCCCGGCTCCTGGGCAAGCTGCGCAGCGACGTCACCCACCAGAGCCCGGCCACCGAGCTGCAGGCGCAGGCCTACCAGCCGTTGCTGGACCACATCGCGGCCGCCGACGACGCCCGCCACTCGCGGACCCAGAGCTCCGAGTCCACGCTGCCGAGCGTGGTCTGGTTCGGGCTGCTCGTCGGCGGGGTGGTCACGGTCGGGCTGATCTTCACCCTGCAGATCCGCCGTTCCGGGCGGGAGTTGCTGCTCGCCGGACTGTTCAGCGCGCTGATCGTGTTCCTGCTCTTCATGGTGTGGAGCTTCGACGCGCCCTACGGGCGGGAGGGGATCGACTCGGCGGGGCCGTTCCAGGACCTGTTCCCGAAGACGGCGGTGACCGCGGCCCGCTGAGCCCGCCGGTCGGCGCCCGTTACACCGCCACCTGCCGGCGGACCGCCTGCACCACCGGTGAATGCCGCAGGGCGTGGGAGATCCGCAGCAGGTCGCGGGGTACGTCGGGGGTGTCGAGCGGGGTCTCCTCGTCCTCGCCGATGATCTTGCCCTCGGGGTCGGCGGAACGGGCCCGTACGGCGGCCGCGACCATGGCGGCGTCCGCGACCGCGCGGGCGGTCTCCTCGTCGGCTCCGGTGGCGACGGCGCTCTCGTACGCGTCGTCGCGCAGGCCCTTGTCGAAGTACGGGCCCAGGTGCAGGAAGCCGTCGTGGATGTCCGACTCCCGCTGGATCACCCGCAGCTCGGCCGCCGACCACCAGGCCATCTGCACGGAGGGCGTGCCGCTGGGCGCGGAGATCTGCACCTCCTGCCACAGCGCGCCGAGCCGGCGGTACGTCGCCCAGGTCTGCCAGTGGTCCGACAGCCGCTGGCAGACGAGGGGGACCACGAAGCCCATCGCGCTGATCAGGGCGCCCAGGGCCGCGAGCGGCGGGGCGACGTAGGTGCTGAGGTCGTCGAGGTTGTGGCCCAGCCAGCGGGCGACCACCGCGGAGATCTTGGTGGCGTCGTAGGTGAGGTTGAAGATGTAGCCGGAGACGATGATCATCAGGCCGACCCGCAGCCAGCCGCGCACCTGCAGCGACCAGCGCCAGCACAGGACCACCATCACCACCGCGGCCACGTGGTGGGCCAGCAGGTAGAGGGCGATCATCATCCCGATGTACGGGGTGTTCGCGTAGAAGGTGTCGAAGTCGCGCAGCCGCTCCACCGGGGTGTCACCGAGGGCGAACAGCACGACCAGGGCGGCGATGACGAGGCTGTAGCCCTTGATCCAGCGGCGCGAGACGCGTCGGGTCTGTTCCGGCTCCCCGCCCCGCCAGTTGACCATCAGGACCAGGCAGGAGGCGCTGAAGGCGGTGATCAGGCAGTACACGAGGGGGGCCGAGACGTTGACGATCCCGGTCCAGCGGTTGACCGCCGCGATGGTGGGCGGGGCGGCGAAGAAGAACACCGCTCCCGCCAGGGTCAGCAGGGCGACGACCGACCGCAGGAGCGGGTCACGCCAGTTGTGCCGAAGGGCCGGCAGCTTGAAGGCGAGTGAGATCGCCATCGCGGCCGCGGGTATGTAGTAGTCCTCGCCGTTCAACGGTCGTTCCTGTGCCCCCGGTAGCCCAGCGACGCCTCGATGCGGCCCGCCAGTTGGTCGCGCTGGACCGGAGCCCGGTGGCCGGCCGATCCGGCCAGCCAGTTCCGGCACCGACTTCCCAGCAGTAAGCCGAAGGTCTCGGCCTCGGTCTCCTCCTGGACGTCGGCGCGGGTGCGCGCGGCGACCCGGCGGACGGTCTCGCCGATGTCGGCCTCGTCGGACAGCAGGCGCGCGGCGACGGCGGCCCCGTCGACGTGGTGGCTGCAGTGGCCGGCCTTCATGTGCCACAGCTCGTGGCCCAGGATGACCAGCTGATGGTCGGGCGCGGTGCGTTCCTCGATGACCACGAGGTCGCGGTCCGCCATGTCGAGCCACAGGCCGCTGGCCGTCCGCGGGGGGAACGAGGCCATCCGGAAGTCCACCCGTCGGCCGCGGTGTCTGCTCATGCCCTCGCAGAGGGCAGCGTAGAGTTCCACGGGTTCCGCGGGGGCGGTCAGCCGGATGCCGGCCACCAGCTCCCCGCACAACCGCCGCTGCTCTCTGCCTATGCTCACCGTTCTCCCCGTCGGCGCGGATCCGGATCAGGACTCAAGGATCAGACCCAGACTTTCGACTGGGTCAGGATTCATTCGGTTTGACGCTTTCGAGGAGCATGTCCAGCCATTCGGTCACCTTGTCCCGGTGCTTGTCGCTGGGCAGTTGGGCGGCGCGCCAGGCGATGCCCCGTACACCGTGGTTCTGGAGGAGTCTTGCCAGCGGATCGCCCGCTGATGCGGCCGAGGCCGGTACGGTTTCCCGCGCGCGCCCCGCGAAGTCCTGCAGCAGCTGTTGCTCGGTCCGCTGAAGGGCGTCGGTGAGGGCGTCGGAGTCGTGTGCCGTGAGGAACCCGGCGTGCACCCCGAAGAAGCGCTGGATCGCGTCGCAGTGCTCCATGGTGGGGCGGCGGTCACCGTTGATCAGGGCCCCGGCCTGCTGCCGCGACATGCCGGCGCCGTCCGCGATCTCCTGCTGCGTGTAGCGGCGGCCGTTCGGTTTGACGCGCGTGCGCCGCAGCAGGTCGAGCCGCTGGAGGAACCGGGTCTGCAGATCGGGTTCGCCGGCCGGCCTGCCGTCGAGGAGGGTCCTCACCACGTCCGTGGGCACGCCGGAGGCCTCCGAGAGCCGCCGCAGGTCGAAGACCTGGTTCAGGTCGCGGCCCATCTTGCCCGCGAGTTCGGCGACACGCGTGATGGTGGCTGCCAGGGGTGCGTTGGCCACCGCGACGGGAGCCGGGAAGCCGTCTGTCACCAGTGGTTCTCCTAGATCGCGCGAAGTCGGTACGGCACATGGTCGGCTTCTGGAATCTAGCCGCTCTCGCCTGTAAGGGCTAGAACGTGCCACAGCTGTGGCGGGAATGAGCTGTCAAGAGGCTGGAATTGCCACAATAGTTGACACTCGAATGAAGTCGGTAGCAGGATCGCCACACGGAAATGAAGATCCAGACCGGAGGAGGGGGAGCTCTCGGTGCCACATCTCGCAGCGGTGGGCCCGTCCGATGGCCTCGCCCGAGCCGGTGAGGAGCGCCTGGCGGGCGAGGAGTCCGCACGAGGCGTCGTGCGGTCGGAGCGACGCAAGGAGATTTTGCGCCAGCGCCGCGAGGAGCTGGGGCTGAGCCAGGAGGACCTCGCCGCCCGGCTGCGCATCAGCGTGCGCGCGTACGGAAACTGGGAACGCGGCCTCGTCAAGGAGTGGACGGACCGCAAACTGCTCGCCTTGGCCGAGGCCTTGGAGATGAGCGAGCGGCAGTGCTTCTGGCTGTTCCGCGTCATGGTCGACCGCGACCCGCCGCCCACGTGGCGGGCGGCCGAGGAGAACCGGCTGCCCGAGGACCCGGCGCAGCGTGACTACCTGTGCGACTACGCGGCCCTCATGGAGTCGGTGCCCCACCCGAGCTTCCTGGTGGACCACCGCTGGGACGTCGCGCTCACCAACTCCGCCTTCGACCAGCTCTTCCAGTCCGTACGGCCGCACCCGACGGCCCTGCCGGACGACAACTTCCTGCGCTTCGTGCTGTTCCACCCGGACGCGGCGGGCGTGCTGGAGGACCACGAACCGGCCTGGTGCGTACCGCTGCTGGCGCAGTTCGCGGCCGCGCTGGTCGCGGCTCCCGAGGACGAGGGGCTGCGCAGCATCCGTCAGGAAGTGGCCCGTGACCCGTTCATGGAGGCCGCCTACCGGTACGGGGTGCCGCACTGGCTGAGCATGCGCGGGGCCGAGGCCGCCGAGATGGACGGGGCGGTCCGCACCGTGCGCCACCCCGACCCGCGGTGGGGGCTGGTGCGCTGCCGGATGGTGGCCGAGACCAGTCGGATGCTGGACGAGATGGGTCTGACGCGGATCACCCTGATCCTGTCGATGCCGCAGGGCGCCCCGGTGGGTCCCGTGCGGGGCGGTGGCGCGGTCGCGCACCAGCAGGGCGCCAGGCTGCGCGCCGTGCCGTCGCTGGAGGAGTGAGCGGCCGGGGCAGACTGGTGCCGGCGGGCGCGCGGCGGGTTCGGTGCCACCGATCGTGTCACCGATCGTGGCATTGGCGCCGCCGGAGCCACCTCGGGCACGATCGTGGTGCGGGAACCGCCACGGGAGCTGCCACGGCCACCGGCACCCACGGTGGCCTCTGCACCGGCACGGGCGAAGGGCGGTAGGGACGTGCGGCTGACGATCCTCGGCGGGGGCGGCTTCCGGGTGCCGCTCGTCTACGGAGCACTCCTCGGCGACCACGCCGAGGGCCGGGTGTCCCATGTGACGCTGTACGACGAGGACCCGGCTCGGCTCACCGCCATGGCCCGCGTCCTGCGCGACCAGGCGGAGGCCGCCGGTGTACCCGACGCCCCGGCCGTCACCACCACCGGCGACCTCGACGAGGCCCTGCGCGGCGCGGACTTCGTGTTCTCGGCCATCCGCGTCGGCGGCCTGGAAGGACGCGCCACGGACGAGCGGATCGCCCTCGCCGAGGGGGTGCTGGGCCAGGAGACGGTGGGCGCGGGCGGGATCGCGTACGGGCTGCGGACCGTGCCGGTGGCCCGCGCGATCGCGCGCCGCGTCGCGCGCGTCGCCCCCGAGGCGTGGGTCATCAACTTCACCAACCCGGCCGGACTGGTCACCGAGGCCATGGCCGAGGAGCTCGGCGAGCGGGTGATCGGCATCTGCGATTCCCCCGTGGGCCTCGGCCGGCGCATCGCCCGGCTGCTCGGGGCCCGGCCGCAGGAGGCCTGGATCGACTACGTCGGCCTCAACCACCTGGGCTGGGTGCGCGGGCTGCGCATCGGCGGCCGCGACGAACTGCCCCGGCTGCTGGCCGACACCAAGGCCCTGGAGTCCTTCGAGGAGGGCCGGCTCTTCGGGGCCGAGTGGCTGCGCTCCCTCGGTGCGATTCCCAACGAGTACCTGCACTACTACTACTTCAACCGTGACACCGTACGGGCCTACCAGGAGGCCGGGCAGACCCGCGGGGCGTTCCTGCGCGACCAGCAGCGCGGCTTCTACGCCGAGGCAGGCCGGGACGGGCAGCCGGCCGGGGCGGCGCTGGCCGCCTGGGACCGGACCCGGGCCGAGCGCGAGGCCACGTACATGGCCGAGAACCGCGAGGCGGCCGGCGTCGGCGAGCGCGACGAGAGCGACCTGGAGTCCGGCGGGTACGAGAAGGTCGCGCTCGCGTTGATGCGGGCCATCGCCCGGGACGAGCGGGCCACCCTGATCCTCAACGTCCGCAACGGCTCGACGCTGTCGGTCCTGGACGCCGAGGCGGTCATCGAGGTGCCCTGCCTGGTCGACGCGAACGGCGCCCACCCGGTCGGCGTCGCACAGCTGCCGCTGCACGCGGTGGGGCTCGTGACGGCCGTCAAGGCGGTCGAGCGGGAGGTCCTCGCGGCCGCGGCGAGCGGGTCCCGGGCGGCCGCGGTCAAGGCCTTCGCCCTGCACCCGCTGGTGGACTCCGTGGCCGTGGCGCGGCGGCTGCTCGACGGGTACGCGGCGGAGCACCCGGGGCTGGCGTACCTGCGCTGACCCGGACGCGCCGCCGTGGCCGCGCCGGCGGGCGGGTGCGGCGGGCCGTCGGGTCCCCCGTACGGCGCAGCGCCGCATGCGGCGGGGCGGGTGCGCTGTGAGAGTGCGAGGGTGACCACTGCTCCTGCCGTAGACGCCGCGCCACCCGTGCTCGACCGGCGGCAGCGCAACATCATCTTCGGCACGATCATGCTGGGAGTGCTGCTCGCGGCCCTCGACCAGACGATCGTCGGCACGGCCCTGCCCACGATCGTGGGGGACCTCGGCGGCGGGGACCACATGTCGTGGGTGGTGACCTCCTACCTGCTCGCCGAGACCGTGTCGACCGTGCTGGTGGGCAAGTTCGGCGACCTGTACGGCCGAAAGCTCATCTTCCAGATCTCCGCGATCGTCTTCATCAGCGGTTCCTTCCTGTGCGGCCTGGCCGGCAACATGACGCTCCTGATCGTGTGGCGCGGCGTCCAGGGCGTCGGAGCCGGCGGCCTGATGGTCACCGCCATGGCGCTGATCGCCGATGTGGTGCCCCTGCGCGAACGCGGCAAGTACCAGGGCATGATCGGCGCCGTCTTCGGCGTCGCCACCGTGATCGGACCGCTGCTCGGCGGGTTCTTCACCGACCAGCTGACCTGGCGGTGGTGCTTCTACGTCAACGTCCCGATCGCCATCCTCGTGGTGATCGCGGCCGCCAAGACGATCCCGGTGGTGAAGTCCTCGGGCAAGCCGGTCATCGACTACCTGGGCATCGCCCTGGTCGCGGTCGGCGCGAGCGCGCTGATCCTGGCCACCAGCTGGGGCGGGAACGAGTACGCCTGGACCTCGCCGACGATCATCGGCCTGTTCGCGCTCGGCGTCGTCGCGCTGGCCCTGTTCTGCCTCGTCGAGACGCGGGCCGCGGAACCGATGCTGCCGATGCGGCTCTTCGGCAATCCGGTCTTCGCCGTGTGCTCCGTACTGAGCTTCGTCGTCGGGTTCGCGATGCTCGGCGCGATGACCTTCCTGCCGACCTACCTCCAGTACGTCGACGGGGACTCCGCCACCATCTCGGGCGTCCGGACCCTCCCCATGGTCTTCGGACTGCTGATCGCCTCCGTCTTCAGCGGCAACGTGGTGAGCAGGACCGGCCGGTACCGGATCTTCCCCATCGTCGGCAACGCCGTCACGGGCGTCGGCCTGTACCTGCTGTCCCGGATGCAACCGGGGACCAGCACCCTGCTGGAATCGCTCTACATGTTCGTCCTCGGCACGGGCATCGGCCTGTCCATGCAGGTCCTGACGATCGCCGTGCAGAACACCGTCGACTACGCCGACCTGGGCACCGCCACCTCCGGGGTCACCTTCTTCCGTACGCTCGGCAGCGCCTTCGGCACAGCCGTCTTCGGGACGATCTACGCGAACCACCTCGGGCCGGAACTGAAGGCGGGGATCGCGGAGGCGGCGCGGACCACCGGGCAGGACCCGGCACGGCTGGCCGAGGCCGCGTCGACCCCCGAAGGGGTGCACCGGCTCAGTCCGGAGGCCGCGGCCCCGATCATCGACGCGTACGCGCAGGCCCTGCACACGGTGTTCCTCTGGACCGTGCCGGTGGCGGTCTTCGGCTTTCTCACCGGGCTCTTCCTCAAGCAGGTCAAGCTGCGCGACAGCGCCCGGGCGGGCTCCACGGACATGGGCGACGGATTCGCCTCCCCGGCCACGGCCAGCGGGAATTCGGCCAAGCTGCTGGAGCTGGCGGTCGGCAAACTCGTACGGAACATGGGAGCCGACACGGCGCGCGCGATCGTCGAGGCCAGCGACACCCGGCTGGACATCGCGGGCGCGTGGACGGTGATGCAGGTGGAGCTGATGACCCGGACGGTCGGCACGGCCAGCATCGGGCTGATCGCGGCGCGCCGGGCGGTGCCGCCGGAGGTGCTGCTCCCGGTCTTCGACCGGATGACGGAGGAGGGCTACCTCACCCGCGAGGGCAGCTTCTTCTCCCTCACCCGGGCCGGGCAGCGGGAGGCCGCGATCATCTCGGCGGCGTGGGCCCAGTGGCTCGGCGACCAGCTGGAGAAGGACAAGGGGCGGCCGCGCAGCGCCGAACTGCGGGTGGCGGCCGACGCGATCGCGAAGCGGCTGCTGGCCGAGGACCTGGGCGAGGGGAACTTCGCGCCGAAGGCGGTGGTGCGGACGTAGCGGGGCGGGAGCGGGCGCCGGGCGGACACGTAGCGGGGTAGCCGGGCGCCGGGCGGACACGTACCGGAATCGGAACTTCCGTCGGCGGTCGGACGTCCTCCCCTACGACACCTGTGGAGTACGGCGGACGGGGGAGCGGACATGGGAATCACATTGGCCGAGGAGATCGTGCTGCTGTCCCTGGACGACGAGTCCGGGGAGACGCGCCGGCGCCAGGCTGCGGGCTGGGCCGCCGCGGCCGCGATCCTGCTCGAACTGGTCATGGCCGAGCGGGTGTCGGTGGCCGACAAGTACCTGGAGCTGCGCGACACCACGCCCACCGGGGAAGAACTGCTCGACGGCCGGATCCTGTCGATGGAGGGCTGGCTGCGCGGACGCGCCAAGCGCCGGGTGACGGACTGGCTGACCAGGGACCAGACCAAGGCGGTCGGCGCCGCGGTGGAGCGCCTGGTCGAGCGCGGCCTGGTGACGGCGGAAGTGCACAAGGTGCTCGGGATGTTCCCGCAGAAGCGCTACCCCGAGACCGACGGCGCGGCCGAGCGCGCCCTGCGGGAGCGGCTGCACGCCGTCGTCATCGAGGGCGCCGAGCCGGACGAGCGCACGGCCGGCCTCATCGCGCTGATCCACGCGACAGGCCTGCACCGGCTGGCGTTCCCGGACCGGCGCCGCGACGCGGTGGCCCCGAGGACGGCGGAGATAGCCGCCGGTCAGTGGGCGGCCGAGAGCGTCCGGGCGGCCGTCCGCGACCTGCAGGCCGCGATGGTGGCCGTGACGGCCGCGACGGTGGCGGCGACCTTCACGGCGTGAGGTCGGGCCGGCGTTTCTGCGGTGTCGGCTGCCTCAGGGCCGTATCGGCAGACCTCAGGGCCGTTTCGGCTGGCTTCAGCGCCGTTCCGAGAGGCCTCAGGCGCTCGTGGCCGGGCCCGTGCCCGGAGTCGCGCCCGTGCCCGGGGCGGGACTCGTGGTGGGGTAGTCGTACGAGGGGACGTGCGGCAGGCTCGCGAGGTCCGGGCGCCAGCTGCGCAGCACGGCCGCCGACGGCGCGTACAGGGCCGCGGGGATCTCGGCCGGGGTGAACCACTGCCAGCGGGCGATCTTGTGCGGCTCGGTGACGGTGGGGACCCCCTCCGCCGAGGTGGTGACGGCGGCCGCCGTCAGCCGGGTCAGGCCGGACTTCGCGTCGATCTGCACGGAGAGGACGCGGATCGCCTCGGGGGCCGCGCGCAGATCCGTCTCCTCGGCGAGCTCCCGGGCCGCGGCCTGTTCGAAGCCCTCCCCGGGGTCGACCTTGCCGCCCGGCAGCTCCCAGCGGCCGTCGTGTGCCTGGCCGAGCAGCACCCGGCCGTCCGGGCCGATGACGACCAGCCCCACGCCGACGACGGCGTTGGGCTGCGGCACGGCCCGCTCGGGGCGCTCTCCGGTGGTGGTCATGGACGTCCTTCCGGTGAAGTGGTGGGCCGGGCGCGGACGTGGATGCGTTCGCCCTGGGGGCCGAAGAGGCTGAGGAACTCCGCTGCCCGCGGCCCCGCGTTGAAGAAGGCGTGCGGGGTGCGCGTGTCGAACTCGGCGGCCTCGCCGGGGCCGAGGACGAGGTCGTGCTCGCCGAGCAGCAGCCGGATGCGCCCGGACAGCACGTACAGCCACTCGTAGCCCTCGTGGACCTGGAGTTCGGGCGGCTCGGGCGGCGGGCCTTCGAGGGGCGGGAGGATCTGCTTGAAGGCGTGCACCCCGCTGAACTTGCGGGTCAGCGGCACGTAGGTGCTGCCGTGCCGGACGAAGGGGCGCGGGCGCACCCGCGGGTCCCCGGTCTCCGGGGCGCCGACCAGCTCGTCGAGCGCCACCCGGTGCGCCCTGGCCAGCGGGAGCAACAGCTCCAGCGTCGGCCGGCGCTGTCCGGACTCCAGCCGGGAGAGGGTGGAGAGGGAGATCCCGGTGGTCTCGCTGAGCTGGGCCAGCGTGGTGCCGCGCTGCCGGCGCAGGGCGCGCAGTCGCGGGCCCACGGCGGTGAGCACGCCGGCGAGTTCCTTGTCCCGCTCCTCGGTGGCCATGGCTCCATTTGCCACTTCGGCAAGAACATTTGTCAAGCCGGAGCCTGCGGGCGGACCCTCGGAGGCATGGACAACGCACAGGACTCGAGGAATCCAGGCGACGCGGACGCGAGGGACGACGTATTCGACGTGGTGGTCGTGGGAGGCGGGGCCGCCGGCCTCGCCGGTGCGCTGACGCTGGTCAGGGCCCGCCGTTCGGTACTGGTGCTCGACTCCGGCAGCCCGCGCAACGCCCCGGCCGCGCACCTGCACGGATACCTCGGCCGGGACGGGGAGAGCCCGGCCGCGCTGTCGGCCGGGGGACGCGCCGAGGTGGCCGGTTACGGCGGTGAGATCAGGCCGGGCACGGCCATCGCCGCGGACCGGCTGCCCGACGGGGGCTTCCTGGTCCGCTGCGGGGACGGCTCGACCGTCCGGGCGCGGCGGCTGCTGGTCGCCACCGGCCTGGTCGACGAGCTGCCCGCGGTGCCGGGGATCGGGGCGCGCTGGGGCCGGGACGTGCTGCACTGCCCGTACTGCCACGGCTGGGAGGTCCGGGACCTGCCGATCGCGGTGCTCGCCGACGGACCCGTCGCCGTGCACCAGGCACAGCTCTGGCGGCACTGGAGCGAACGGACCACCCTGCTGGCGCACACCTGGCGGCTCACGGACGCGGACCGGGAGCTGCTGGCGGCCCTGGGTGTCCGGGTCGTCGAGGGAGAGGTGACCGGGCTCGCGGTCGAGGAGGACCGGCTGACGGGGGTGACCCTGGCCGACGGCTCCGGCGTGGAGTGCGCGGCCCTGGTGGTGGCCCCGCGGTTCACCGCCCGCTCGGGGGTCCTGACCAGCCTGGGCCTGCCGACCACCGTCGTGGAGCGGGACGGGCACGCCCTCGGCACCTGCGTCGAGTCCGACCCGGTGAGCGGCGCTACCGCGCTGCGCGGGGTCTGGGCGGCGGGCAACGTGACCGCCCCGATGGAGCAGGTCGCGGGCGCGGCGGCGCAGGGGGTGCGTGCGGCGGTCGCCGTGAACGCCGACCTGATCGAGGAGGAGGTCCGCCGGGCCCTGGCGGCGCACCGCGCGGGCACGGGTGCTGGTGCGGGAGCGGGTGAGGGAGCGGTTACGGGTGCGGTTACGGGGGCCGGGGCCGGCTTGGTCAGCGGCTGAGCAAGGCGGGGCCTGGCCGAACGGCGGCCCGGCGGGTGGGCGCGTACGGCTCGTATCGGACAGTTGTGCGGGTTTCGGTCGCCGTCCGTCCGCGCAGGCTCTGGACGGTGTGATCGTCGTACGTTCCGACGGTCCCATGGTCCGACGGTCCAACGGGTTCGGGGGGACGCTCCATGGCACATGTACTCGTCATCGGCGGAGGAGTCGGAGGGCTGGCCACGGCCCTCCTCGCGGCGCGGCACGGACACACGGCGGAGCTCTTCGAGCGCGATACGCGCGCTCCGGGCACCGCCCTCGACCGCGACTTCTTCGGCTGGCGCCGGCCGACGGTACCGCAGGCCGCCCAGCCGCACGCGCTGCTCGGGGCCGCACGCACCGTCCTGCGCGACGAACTGCCCGACGTCTACGCGGAGATGCTCCGGCTCGGTGCGCGGGAGCGGCACGAGCTGGACTGGTTCGAGGAGCGGCCCCCCGCTCGCCCCGGCGACGAGGACCTCGTCATGCTCCAGGCGCGGCGCATCGTGCTGGAGAGCGCGCTGACGACGGTCCTGCGCGCGGAGGCGGGCGTCGTCGTCCGGTACGGCGAGCCGGTCGCCGGCCTGACCACCGTCCCGGGACCGGCCGAGCACCCGGGGATCCAGGTGACGGGAGTGACCACCGACGCGGGGAGTTACGAGGGGGACCTCGTGGTGGATGCGGGTGGGCGGCGCGGGGGAGTCGAGCGCAGGCTGGCCGAGGCGGGCTGCCGGCCGCCCGTCGTGGAACGGCACCGCACCGGCCTCGCGTACTTCTGCCGCTGGTACCGGCTGCCCGAGGGCATGGACGAGGGGCCGCGCCGGCCCTGGGCGGTCACCGGCGGCGCCTTCGCCGGGTGCGCGGTGTTCCCGGCCGACAACCGGGTATTCGCGGTGACGCTGTTCGTGCACACCTCCGACACCACCCGCTCGGCGCTGCGCGACCCGGCCGTCTTCGAGCGGGCGGCCCGTGCCTTCCCGCCCGGTGCGGCCTGGCTGGCCCTGGGGGCCGAACCCCTGTCGGACGTACGGGCCACGGCGAGCCTGGACAACCGGTGGAGTGCGCTCGTCGACGAGCAGGGCCCGGTGGTGACCGGGCTGGTGCCGGTCGGCGACTCGATCACGCACACCAATCCGACGCTGGGGCAGGGCGCCTCGCTCGCGCTGTGGGCCGCGCGCCGGGTGGCCCGTACGGCGCACCGGGACCCGGGATCGGCCCGGTTCGCCGTCGACCACCACGACTGGGCGGTGCGGACGCTGAAACCGTGGTTCGACTTCCAGGTGGTCGCCGACGCGGCCATCGGGGAGCGGTTCGCGACCCGGCTCGGGCGGACGGGGACGGCGCGCGAGGTGGCCGCGCTGTTCGACTGCGCGCTGGAGGACCCCGAGGTGATGCGGGCGCGGGCGAGGGTACGGCACCTGGCCGAGCCGCCGGAGCGGGCGTACGCGGATCCGGAGGTCAAGGCTCGGGTGGCGCGCTGGCTGGCGGCGCGGCCGGACTATTCCCCGCACGAGGCTGGGCCGGACCGGGCGGAGTGGGAGGAGCTGACGGCGGGGGCGGGTTGGGCCGCTCAGTCGGCGGAACCGGCGGAATCGGTGGTGCCTGTGGTGCCTGTGGTGCCGACGGCCGGGCCGAGCACTTCCGCGAGGTCGTAGCCGACGACCTCCTCCAACTGCGCGTAGGTGCAGCTCTCCGGGGTCCGGTCCGCCCGCCACCGGTGGAACTGCGCGGTGTGCCGGAAGCGGTCGCCCTCCATGTGGTCGTACTTCACCTCGACGACCCGCTCGGGGCGCAGCGGCACCCAGGACAGGTCCTTCTTGCCGGTCCAGCGGCTCTGCGCGCCCGGCAGCCGCGCGCTCTCGTGGGCCGACTCCTCCGCCCAGGCGGCCCACGGGTGTCCGGCCGGGTCGGGCATCCGCAGGGGTGCGAGTTCCTCCACCAGCTCGGCGCGGCGCTTCATGGGGAAGGCGGCGCAGACGCCCACGTGCTGGAGGGTGCCGTGGGCGTCGTACAGGCCGAGGAGCAGCGATCCGACAATCGGACCGCTCTTGTGGAAACGGAAACCCGCGACGACCACGTCGGCGGTACGTTCGTGCTTGATCTTGTACATGAGGCGGGCATCGGGCCGGTAGGGGAGATCGAGCGGTTTGGCGATCACTCCGTCGAGCCCGGCGCCCTCGAACCGCTCGAACCACTCCTGCGCGAGCGCGGGATCGGTGGTCGCGGGCGCGAGATGGACGGGGGGCCGAGCGGTGGACAGGGACCGGACCAGGGCGGCACGGCGGTCGGTGAGCGGCGCGTCGAGGAACGACTCGTCGCCGAGCGCGAGCAGGTCGAAGGCGACGAAGCTGGCGGGGGTGGTCTCGGCCAGCAGGGCGACACGGGACTGCGCGGGATGGATCCGCTCGGTCAGCCGGTCGAAGTCGAGCCGCCCGCCCTGAACGATCACGATCTCACCGTCCACGACGCAGCGGTCGGGCAGATTGCCCTTCAGCGCCTCCGCCAGCTCGGGAAAGTACCTGGTCAGGGTCTTGCCCGTGCGGCTGCCGAGCTCGATCTCGTCGCCGTCGCGATGGACGATGGCCCGGAAGCCGTCCCATTTGGCCTCGTACTGCATGCCCGGCGGGATCTTCACCACGGACTTGGCGAGCATCGGTTTCACGGGCGGCATCACTGGCAGATCCATGCCTTCGATTCTGCGGTGGTACGTCCGGCCGCGCCCGGTATGCGCGCACGAGCAGGCCCGCCTACCGTGGCCCACATGGGTGCTGCCAGTAATGCGATCGAGCTGGAGGCGGGCGGGCGGACGGTACGGCTGTCCAGCCCGGACAAGGTGTACTTCCCGGAGCGCGGCCTCACCAAGCGGCACGTGGCCGAGTACTACCTGGCGGTCGCGGAGGGCATCACGCGCGCCCTGCGCAACCGGCCGACGACCCTGGAACGCTTCCCGGACGGGGTGGAGGGCGAGTCCTTCTTCCAGAAGAGGGCCCCGAAGAACCTTCCCGACTGGATTCCGACCGCCCACATCTCCTTCCCGAGCGGCCGCTTCGCCGACGAGATCTGCCCGACCGAGCCGGCCGCCGTCCTGTGGGCCGCCAATCTGGGCTGCCTCACCTTCCACCCCTGGCCGGTACGCCGCGAGGACACCGACCGCCCCGACGAACTGCGCATCGACCTGGACCCGCAGCCGGGCACCGACTACCACCACGCGGTGGCGGCCGCCCACGAGCTGCGCGCCCTGCTGGAGGAACTGGGCCTGCGCGGCTGGCCCAAGACCTCGGGCGGGCGCGGGCTGCACGTCTTCGTGCCGATCGCCCCACGCTGGACCTTCACCGAGGTCCGCCGGTGCGCCATCGCCCTCGGCCGGGAACTGGAACGCCGGATGCCGGGCAAGGTCACGACGGCCTGGTGGAAGGAGGAGCGCGGCGAGCGGATCTTCGTCGACTACAACCAGACGGCCCGCGACCGCACGATCGCCTCCGCCTACTCCATCCGCCCCCGCCCGCACGCCCCGGTCTCGGCACCACTGCGCTGGGACGAGGTGGACGACGCGGAGCCCCGCGACTTCGACATCGTGACGATGCCGGCCCGCTTCGCCGAACTGGGCGACCTGCACGCGGACATGGACGAGCACGCCTTCGCCCTGGACGCCGTACTGGAACTCGCGGCCCGCGACGAACACGAGCACGGCCTCGGCGACATGCCCTACCCCCCGGACTACCCGAAGATGCCGGGCGAACCCAAACGCGTCCAGCCCAGCCGCGCCAAACACGAGGACTGACAGCCGAGGTGTTGATCAGGCGTTGATCGGACGTCCATCCGCGGCGGTCAGTATCTGCGGCATGTCGATGAACACCACTGCAGCCACTGACACCGCCTGGTACGAACTCGCCCTGTGCGCCCAGACGGGCCCGGGCTTCTTCTTTCCGGAGCCGGGCTCGTCGCTGCGCGACGCGAAGCGGTTGTGCGGGGCGTGCGAGGGGCGGGCGGCGTGCCTGGAGTACGCCCTGGCCAATGACGAGCGCTTCGGCGTCTGGGGCGGCCTCTCGGAAGCCGAGCGCCTAGCCCTCCGCCCCCGCCGCTGATCAGGTCCGCGTTCCCTTGCCGCTCGCCCGGACCAGCCCCACCTGCCGGGCGAGGTCGAACCCCTCGCCACCGCACTCCTCACGGCGCGGCACATGCGGCACGACCCGCACTGGGTAGTGCCCCCCGACGGGCGAAACGACCCCACCGAAGCGAGGATCCCCCGCGAACCAGATCCGGTCCGGGTGCCCGCCCTCCAGCGCGGCCAGCGCAACGGGGAACGGGATGATCCGGAACGTCACCGTGAGGTCCTCCCGGAACCGGACGTCCAAAGTCGCGGGGCTCTCGGGTGCGCGGGTGGGGTGCCGGCACGGCCACTCTCGCCAGGGGTAGGCCTGCAGGACGGCGACGATGCGCCGTCGGCGGAAATAGGCGATGACCACCCAGGGAAGAAGCGGTGCCACCAGCAGCGTGATGAGGGCAAAGACCGTTCCTGCATGCGGGATGCGGCCGACCCACGGCAGAGTGATCAGAGGCGGACCGCCGAGACTGAGCACCCATCCGAGGCGACGGATGACCAAGCGCTTGTAGCCGACCACCGTCGAAGGGTGGTCCCATGCCGCCTTGGTGAGCGTGAAGCTCACAGGAGCACCTCCAGGATGCGTGAAGTCCCGGCCGCTGCCGGAGCGCTCGGTTCGGGGTCGCTGAAGAGGAGGGTGTGCGCCACGGCTTCGAGGATGTCCGTGTACGCCTCGGCATGTTCGGTGGAGGCGCTGGTCATATCGAGCAGGAGCAGATGGAGTCCATCCGGATGCACAGTCGCGACCCTGGCCTGAAACAGACGCTGCTCCACATCGGGCACGGAAATGATCCCGGCGACCAGACAGCACGGGAGCCCCGATGGCAGATCGACGAACCTGCGGATGGAGCTCTCCCACAACGAGGACCGTGCGATGGCCAGGGCGGTGCGTGCCACGGTAAGCCGGGGATTGGGTTGTTCGGCACGCTGGATGGTCAGCGAGAACAGTGACGTGGCGATACCGACAGGTTCCTCGGGGTGAAATCCGATCGCCGTGTGCAGGACGCCGTGCCCTGTCAGTTCCTCCAGACCGTCCGCGAGCCGGGACAGTTCCCGTTGGGCATCAGGACCGCCGAGGGCCTCGGCGACGGTGAGCAAAGAGGCCCTGTCGTCGGGGCCGATGTCGTGAAAGCCCGGGGGCAGGCGAAACCATACCGGCGGGATACTCACGGCCTCAGCCCCGACCAGACGCGCCCCGATTTCCTGAGGGCTGAAGGAGCGTCGTCCAGAGCCCCTCGGGCACCGTCCACCGCCGTCGAGCCGTGTTCAACCGTTTCGTTGTCCGGGGCGTAGTCGAGTCCGGCGGTCGCAGCACCTGTACCGGCCACGGCCACACCCACACGGTCTCGGGTGCCCTGAGTCGCTGAGCGCATGGCCCATCCGGTGAGTGGACTCTCCACCTGCCGCAGCTCTTCGGCGCTGGTCCATGCGCTTTGCCGGAACGCGGTGGCTCCAGGAGACAGCCCTGCCAGAGCACTGCCCTCGGGGGCGGCCGCCATCGCTGCGCGGGCGGCAGCGGTGCCGGCCTTGGCGCCCGAGGCGACCGCTGCCACGCCCGGGACTGTGCCTGCGAGGTCGCCGACCAGGGTCACGCTGCTCTTCCAAAAGTCGGCGTCGAACTCACCCTTCATGACGCCGTCGCCGAGGGACTTCCGGAATTTCGGGTCAGAGGTGTGAACCGCCAGGGCCGCCAACGACAGGCCGCTCCCGACGAGCATGATCGCGAGCCCGGCAGGCGGGCAGGCGAGTGACACCAGGGCGCCGACGAAGCCCAGGATCGCCGACGCGTTCGACAAGGCGTCGCCCGGGTCTTCCGTGATCTTGTGCCAGATCGAGGACAGCAGGCCCGGTTCCTTCGGGGCCAGGCGGTCCGTCGCCGCGTTCAGGGTGCGGGCGACGCGGCTCGCCGCCGCCGCGTGTTCGGCGGCGAGTTCGCGGGCCAGGCGGCGGGTGTCGGAGAGGGCCTGCTCCGTCTTGGCCGCGGCGGCCTGGGCCTCGTACCGGGCGGCCAGCGCGCGGTGCGCGACCAGGGTGTCGTGCCAGCCGGTGAGCCGGCGGGCGGCCTCCGTGAGGGAGGTGTGGGCCGCGCCCAGGTAGCGGGGCAGTTCCTGCGAGAGGGAGGCGCGGAAGGCGGTCGCGGCCTCGCCCTGCCACTGCGCGCTGTGGGAGACGAGGTCCTTCACGACCCGCGAGGCCTCCCCGAGGGACTGGGCCGACGCGGTGAGCTTCGTCGTCAGGGCCAGGACCGCGGCCGGATCGCCGGGCGCCGGGTCGAAGCCCAGCGCCGCGAGGTCAGCCATGCGCGGCCGCCACCCGGCGGAAGGCCGCGCGGACGGCCTCCTCCAGCTCCGCGTACTGCGCGGCGCTGCGGTCCACGCCCTCCCGTACGGTCTTGACGCGTCGGGTCAGCTCCCGCGTGCCGTGGGCCCAGCGTTCCTGGAAGCCGTCGCACGCCGCGTCGAGGTCGGCCGTGCCCAGCTGGTCGGCCCGTACGTGGTCCAGGGCGCGCCGTGCCTCCCGCAGGGAGACCAGCGAGGAGTCCAGGGCGCGCGTCAGACGGGTCAGCTGGTCGATGTCCACCTGGAGCGAGGTCATGACGCGAAACCCTGGCAGAGCACGGCTCTGCCAGGGCAATCGGCGTCACCCGCCCGAGCGAGCGGAATCAGGTCAGCTGTTGCGGTCAGTCGTTGAGGTCAGCCTTTGCGGGCCGCGATGCGGGCCGCACGGGCGGCCAGGCGCTCGTCGAACTTGCGGGCCTCGCTGTCCAGGCCGTTCATGAACAGGCCGAGCTCCTCCTGGGCCTTCTGGCCCTCGGGGCCGAGACCGTCGATGTCCATGATCTTCAGGAAGCGGATCACGGGGCTCAGCACGTCGTCGTGGTGGATCCGCAGGTTGTACACCCCGCCGATCGCCATCTGCGCGGCCATCCGCTCGAAGCCGGGCATGCCGTGTCCGGGCATCCGGAAGTTGACCACGACGTCCCGCACGGCCTCCATGGTGAGGTCCGGGGCGAGCTCGAAGGCCGCGCCCAGCAGGTTGCGGTAGAAGATCATGTGCAGGTTCTCGTCCTGCGCGATGCGCGCCAGCATCCGGTCGCAGACCGGGTCACCGGACTGGTGGCCGGTGTTGCGGTGCGAGATGCGGGTGGCGAGCTCCTGGAAGGCCACGTACGCCACCGAGTGCAGCATGGAGTGGCGGTTGTCGGACTCGAACCCCTCCGACATGTGCTGCATGCGGAACGCTTCCAGCTTGTCCGGGTCCACGGCGCGCGAGGCCAGCAGGTAGTCGCGCATCACGATGCCGTGGCGGCCCTCCTCGGCCGTCCAGCGGTGCACCCAGGTGCCCCAGGCGCCGTTGCGCCCGAAGAGGGTGGCGATCTCGTGGTGGTAGCTGGGGAGGTTGTCCTCGGTCAGCAGGTTCACGACCAGCGCGATCTTGCCGATGTCGGTGACCTTGGACTGCTGCGGGTCCCAGGCTTCGCCGTCCTCGAAGAAGCCCGGGAAGTTCCGGCCGTCGCTCCACGGGACGTACTCGTGGGGCATCCAGTCCTTGGTGACCTTCAGATGGCGGTTGAGCTCCTTTTCGACCACCTCTTCCAGCGCGAACAGCAACTTGGCGTCGGTCCACGCCTCCGAGCTGCCGAGGTGGGGAGAGGTGATCGTCACGGGTACTCCTGGGTGCAAAGCGAATTACCTACGGTTCCGTAGCCTACGGAGTCGTAGGTTAAGCGCGACATCAAGGCCAGCCAACCCCCGGGCAGGTTTATGTCCCGTTGCATCCAGTTATCTGTGCAGTTTACGGGGGGTGTGAAGGGCGTCCGAGGGCGCAAAATCACGCCGTCAGGGGGATCGAAACTTTTACTCTTGACGGCCGGAACGGATTCCGCTTCGCCGCCGCCCACCGCGTCGGGCGTTCGCGGGCGGCGGCGAAACGGGCTCGCTCACCCGAGCCAGAGGGTCTCCCGGACCTCCTCGGCCGTGGTCGGCCGCAGCTCCCCGTCCAGCAGCAGCCACCGCGTGATGCCGATCGACTCCAGGAACGGCACGTCGTGGCTCGCCACCACCAGGGCGCCCTCGTAGGACTCCAGCGCCCCGGTCAGCTGCCGCACGCTCGCGAGGTCGAGGTTGTTCGTCGGCTCGTCGAGCATGAGCAGCTGCGGGGCGGGCTCGGCCAGCAGCAGCGCCGCCAGCGCAGCCCGGAACCGCTCGCCGCCCGACAGGGTGCCCGCCGGCCGGTCCGCCCGGGCGCCCCGGAAGAGGAAGTGCGCGAGCCGCGCCCGGACCAGGTTGTTCGTGGCCTGCGGGGCGAACCGCGCCACGTTCTCCACGACCGTGCGGCTCTCGTCGAGCACGTCCAGCCGCTGGGGCAGGAACCGCGTGGTCACGTGCGTCTGCGCCACCCCGGACTCGGGTGCGAGCTGCCCCGCGACCGTACGCAGCAGCGTGGTCTTCCCCGAGCCGTTGCGGCCCACCAGGGCGATCCGCTCCGGCCCCCGCAGCTCCCACTCGCCCGGTACGCGGGCCCCGTGGAGCAGGCGCAGATCGCTCAGGGTCAGCACGCGGCGCCCCGGCGGGACCTGTGTGGCGGGCAGCTTGATCCGGATCTCGTCGTCGTCGCGCACCGCCTCCACCGCCTGGTCCAACCGCTCCTTCGCCTGCGCCAGCTTCTCGGTGTGCATGATCCGGTGCTTGCCGGCCGATTCCTGCGCCGCCCGCTTGCGCGCGCCCATCACGATCTTCGGCTCGCGCTTGTTCTCGTACATCTTCTGTCCGTACCGCTTGCGGCGCGCCAGTTTGACCTGTGCGTCGGCCAGTTCGCGCTTCTGCCGCTGTACGTCGCCCTCCGCGACCCGGACCATCCGTTCGGCCGCGTCCTGTTCGGCGGCGAGCATCTCCTCGTAGTCGGTGAAGTTGCCGCCGTACCAGCGGACTTCGCCGTCGCGCAGATCGGCGATCTGGTCGACCCGCTCCAGCAGCTCCCGGTCGTGGCTGACCACGAGCATCACCCCGGACCAGGACTCGACGGCCGCGTACAGCCGGCCCCGGGCCCGCAGGTCCAGGTTGTTGGTGGGCTCGTCCAGCAGCAGGACGTCGGGCCGCGCGAGCAGCAGGGCGGCCAGCCGCAGCAGCACGGACTCGCCGCCCGAGAGCTCGCCGACGGTGCGGTCCAGGCCGATCCCGGCGAGACCGAGCTGGTCGAGCGCGGCCAACGCCCGCTCCTCGACGTCCCAGTCGTCGCCGACCGCGGTGAAGTTCGCCTCGGTGGCCTCGCCCGCCTCGATGGCGTGGAGCGCGGTGCGGACGGCCCGGATGCCGAGCGCCTCGTCCACGCGCAGCGCGGTGTCGAGGGTGACCGTCTGGGGAAGGTAGCCGACCGAGCCGGAGACCGACGAGTGGCCGCCGGACGGGGTCAGTTCACCGGCGATCAGCTTCAGCAGGGTGGACTTCCCGCAGCCGTTCAGGCCGATCAGGCCGGTGCGGCCGGGGCCGACGGCGAGTTGGAAGCCGTCGAGGACGGGAGTGCCGTCGGGCCAGTCGAAGGACAGGTCGGAGCAGGTGATGAATGCGGGGGCGTGGCTCATGGAGGCCTCCAGGTTGCGTGAGTGGTGCGTGCAACGCGGGGAGACAGCCGACGCTCAGCCGGTGACGACGGGGGTCACGGTGGTCGGTGGTCGGTGTCTCGGACCTCAGAAGAGCAACGTCCTGCTCCGTTTCGACGGCAGTGTGGCATCAACGAAGCTACGGGCGGCCGGAGCCGCCCGCAATCGAATATCGGGCGGCCCGGGTTCAGCAGGTGTCGCGCATCAGCTCGGCCAGGCTGTGGTCCATGTCGAGGTACAGGTGCTCCAGGCCCGGCGGCACCACGCTCGCCGCCCGCTCCAGGAAGCGGTGCAGCTCGGCCGTCAGCATCAGCACGATCGCGACGCCCTCCGCGGCGTGGAACTCGATCGTCGTCCGGTCGCCGTCGTACGGGCGCACGCGTACGTCGCCCCGGCCCGACGGGCGGTCCAGCCCGGACTCCAGCAGCTCGCGCGCGAAGGTCCACGACACCTCGATCCCCTCCAGCGTCGCCGGGGCGGGGAAGGCCATCCGCACGGCGAACGGATCCGCACGGTCGTAGCAGAGGGTGACGGGCACGGTCTCGACCTTCGGCGCGGTGGCGACCAGACGGGCCTGTGCGGCCTGCTCGATGACAGTGATCAAGGCTCACTCCCTTGCGGCGGATCTGCTGCCGGGCTTTGGGGTGGAGCCCGGCAACCCGATAGACGCCGGAATCGGCAAATGCGTGCATGGGCAGTTGCGTGAGCTGTGTCACCGATTGGCCGGAACCCACCTGTGTGATCGCACAGAGTGACCGCGAGAGGGGAGCAGCCCGAAGGACGGCCAGTGGTTCCCGCAGGACCCGGACGGGCCGAAGAAGGGCTGGTTACCGATCACTCCACAGGCCCAAAGCACGGCACTCTGGACGGCGAAACGGGGGTGCGTTAGCTTCCGGCGCCATGAGACTTCTGGATGTGGGAGCGGGCCTGTGCGCGGCAGTCCTGGTCGTGGGGGCGCTGGCCGCCCCCGCGCAGGCCGGGACGGCCCCGGGGAACCCGGCCGGGGAGCCCTCCGAACCGTCCGCCGGGGCCCCGGCGGCGCAGGACTTACGGAGCGCGGGCTGGGGGCTGAAGGAGACCGGGAAGACCGCCCGCTTCCGGGGGCTCGCGGCGGTCAGCCGGAGCACGGCCTGGGTGGCCGGTTCCCAAGGCACCGTGCTGCGCACGGTGGACGGCGGGCGCAGCTGGCAGGACGTCTCGCCGCCCGGCGCGGTCGCGGAGGGGCTGGAGCTGCGCGACATCGAGGCCTTCGACGCCCGGCGCGCGGTGGCCCTGTCGATCGGGGAGGGCGAGGCCTCCAGGGTGCTGCGCACCGAGGACGGCGGCGCCACCTGGACCGAGACCTTCCGCAACTCCGACCCGCGCGCCTTCTACGACTGCCTGACCTTCTTCGACGCCCGGCACGGACTGGCGATGAGCGATCCGGTGGACGGCAGGTTCCGGATCCTGTCCACGGACGACGGCGGGCGGAACTGGCGGGTCCTGCCCGCTGCGGGCATGCCCGAGGCGCTGCCGGGCGAGGCGGGCTTCGCCGCGAGCGGCCAGTGCCTGGTCAGCGCGGGCCCGCGCGACGCCTGGCTGGCCACCGGCGGCGGGGCGAGCGCGCGGGTCCTGCACTCCGCTGACCGCGGTCTGACCTGGCGGGTCGCCGAATCCACCGTCCCGGCGGGCGACCCGGCGCGCGGGGTCTTCGCCCTCGCCTTCCGCGACCGTACGACGGGACTCGCGGTCGGCGGCGACTACCGCACCGGGCAGGCCTCCCCGCGGGCCGCGGCCGTCTCCTCCGACGGGGGACGCAGCTGGCGGCAGGCGGCGGCCCCGCCGCCGGCGTACCGCTCGGGCGCGGCCTGGTTCCCGTACGGCCGGGGGGCGGCCCTGGCGGTGGGGCCGACGGGCACGGACGTGACCACGGACGGCGGCCGCAGCTGGCGGGCGCTGGAGCCCGGCTCCTTCGACACCGTCGACTGCGCGGCGGACGGCGGGTGCTGGGCGGCGGGGGAGAAGGGCCGGGTGGCGCGGCTGGAGCGGCGCTGACCGGCCGCGCCGTCGCGTCGGCGTGGCCGGGGGAGAGGCCTTAGACGACCGGGTTCTCCCGCACCGTGGCCAGGTCCGCCGAGGTCCTCGTGGCGAGGAACTCGGTGATGCGGTAGGCGCAGACGCCCGCCACCGAGAAGGGGTCCTCGGCCGCGATCTCCTCGATCTCGGCCCGGGACACCCCGCCGGCCAGGATCACGCCCCCGTCGCGCGGGACCTTGCGGCCCGACGCGAGGAAGACACCCGCGGCGTAGTGGCCGGCCAGCCAGGCCAGGTGGGCGTCCATCTCCTCTTCGACGGCCTCGAGGGGTGCGGTGTAGGTGAGCTCCATGACGAACATGATCGTCAGGTTACTCTCGCTCCATCATGACGAGTGTGAAGACTCCCGCCGACGAGGTCGAAGCCCGGGCGGTACAGGACGAACTGCGCCATCGGGTCGTGCTCACCGAGTCCGGCCCGCCGCCGGGCCGCGGGCTGGTCACGGGGGTGGACGTGGCCTACGACGACGAGCGCGACCTGGTCGCCGCCGCGGCCGTGGTGCTCGACGCCGCCACCCTGGAGGTCGTCGAGGAGGCCACCGCCGTCGGGCACGTCAGCTTCCCGTACGTCCCCGGGCTGCTCGCCTTCCGCGAGCTGCCGACCGTCCTGGCCGCCCTGGACGCCCTGACCACCGGGCCCGGCCTCGTCGTCTGCGACGGCTACGGCCTCGCCCACCCGCGCGGCTTCGGCCTCGCCTGCCACCTCGGCGTGGTGACCGGGCTCCCGACGATCGGCGTCGCGAAGAACCCGTTCACCTTCACCCACGAGGAACCGGGCGCCCGGCGGGGCAACGCGGCCGCGCTGCTCGCGGCCGACGGGGCCGAGGTCGGGCGGGCGCTGCGGACGCAGGACGGGATCAAGCCGGTCTACGTCTCCGTCGGGCACCGGGTCTCGCTGGACAACGCCTGCGCCCACGCCCTGGCCCTGAGCCCCCGCTTCCGGATCCCCGAGACCACCCGGCACGCCGACTCCCTGTGCCGCCGCGCCCTGCGCGAGGCCACGGCTTAGGCCGCTTCTCCCGGACCGCCCGGCCCCGGCCCACCGACGGCCCGGAGCCGGGCCCGGCCCCGGCGGCGTCAGCGGGCGTCGGCCACCCGGAAGGTGATCCCCGCCTTCCGCAGGCGGTCGACGAGGGCGTCGCCCATCGCCACGGCCGTCGTCAGCTGTCCGGCGGCGTCCGGCAGGGCGTCGTAGGCCAGGCACAGCGCCGACTCCGCCAGCATCTTCGCCGTCTCCCCGTAGCCCGGGTCGCCGCCCGACACCTCGGTGAGCACGCGGCGGCCGCCGCCCTCGCCCACGAACCGCAGGCTGAACCAGCTGCGCGCGCGGCGCTCCGCGTCCGGCCCGGAGCCCGGCTCCCAGCGGTTCATCAGCCACTGCCGCGCCGGCGGCACCTGGGCCAGGGCCACCGTCGCGCCCAGCGCCGCCGTACCGCCGACCGCGACCGGGAGGTGCCGGACGGAGGCGTAGTGCCGGTAGCGGAAGTCCGGGCCGTACCGCTCCAGGGCGGCCGCCGACCGGGCCACGATCCGCGGGTCGAGGGTGGGCAGGGGCAGCGCCCAGGTGCCGGTCTCCCGGCTGAACCGCGGCGCGCCGGCCGGCCCGCGGGCCCGCCGCCCGAGCAGCCGGGGCTCGTGCAGCCGGCGCCGGCGGGCGGCCGCCAGGGTCTGGGGCCCGCGGGACAGCGCGGTCAGCGCGGAGGCCAGGGTCCCGCCGGAGAAGAGGGCGTTGGACCGGACGAATCCGTCGACCGTCAGCGGCACCCCCTCCGGCAGCTGCCGGACCGTGAAGTACGCCCCGAGGTCGGCCGGGATGGAGTCGAAGCCGCAGGCGTGGACGAGGCGCGCACCGGTCTCCCGGGCCCGCGCGTCGTGCTCCACGTACATCCGGTCCACGAACTCCGGCTCTCCGGTGAGGTCCACGTAGTCCGTGCCCGCGCGGGCGCAGGCGGCCACGAGGGCGGCCCCGTACCAGACGTACGGTCCCACGGTCGTGGCCAGCACCCGCGTGGACGCGGCCAGTTCGCGCAGGGCTCCGGCGTCGGCGGCGTCCGCCCGCAGCAGCGGCAGCGCCGCGCACGCCGGGTCGATCCCGGCCAGCCGCTCGCGCAGCCGCTCCAGCTTCGCGAGGTCCCGGCCGGCGAGGGCCCACCGGCAGCCGGCGGGCGCGTGGGCGGCCAGGTACTCGGCGGTGAGCGCCCCCACGAACCCGGTGGCGCCGAAGAGCACGACGTCGTAGGCCCGTTCGGGCCGGTCCTGCGGGACCCGTGCGTTCATGAGCGCTCCTCCCGGGTGGGGGTCGGTGTGTCAGTGTGTCGGCGGTGCGGGTGGCGTCGGTCGTGCCGGTGGTGGCCGAGGCTAGCGTGACGCCCCGCGGTCCGCGCGGGCAGGTGTGGCGGGAACCGGCCCCCCCCGGTACGCGCAGCGCCCCGGGAGCGGCCTTGCGGCCGCGCCCGGGGCGCTGTGAGAGCCACCTGTCGGTGGATCAGCCCTGCTGGTACAGGCCGAAGAGGTCGACGACGAGGTCGATGTCCTCCCAGCCCTGGTTCCAGAAGTCGACGATGCCGTTGCTCCCGGTGCTCGCCTGGACCAGGTTCGGGACGGTGTCGCCCTTCGTCCAGTTCAGGTTCGAGGAGTTGGGCGGCGTCGGCCAGAATTCGGTGCCGTTGTCGTAGTCGTCCATCGAGTTCGGGTCCGGGGTGACCGTGAGGAACCCGTCGCCGTTCGTGTTGGTGACCGTGGAGTTCATCACGAAGCCGGTGATGCTCGGCGCGTTGTACGAGAGCGGCATGTAGACGTAGCTACGGGCGCCCAGCGGGCCCCAGGCCCAGGTCGCCGCGTCGCGGGTGTCGAGCAGACGCTCCGGCTCGAGCGGCACGAAGGCGCTCGTGCTGTCCTTGCTGTAGAAGCCCACGACGTCGACGACGACGTCGGTGCCCGCCCAGGCGCCGTTGAAGACGCTGATCTTGCCGTCCGCGCCGACGGGCACGATCACCGAGTTGGCGATCGTCTGGCCGGGGGTGAAGTTCAGGTTGGACGCGGTCGGGGTGGCGCCGCCGCCCGGGAAGACCGACAGGTGGCCGGCCTCCTTCGGGTTGGTGACCGTCACGTTCAGCGCCACGGCGGTGATGCCCTGGGGCACGCCGCGCAGGCCGCTGATCTGGGTCGAGAAGGTCTTCCGCCCGCCGAGCTGGCCCTTGACCGTGCCGAGGCCCTCGCGGGTGTCGACGAAGCGGGAGGGGGTGATCGGGGTGTAGCCGCTGGACGCGGTGGAGCTGAAGTAACCCGTGACGTCCGCGATCAGGTCGACCGACTGGCCGCCGCGGTTGGCCAGCTCGACGTAGCCGTTCTTGCCGACCGGCACGATGACCAGGTTCGGGACGGTCTGGCCGGCCTTGAAGTTGACGTTCGACGTGGTCGGACGCTCGGTGCCCTCGGGGAACGCCGTGATGTGCCCGGCGCTCGTGGTGTTGGTCACCGTGATGTTGAGGACGACGGCGGTGACCCCGGTGGGGATCGCTCCGTTGCCGCCGACCTTCACGCGGGTCGAGCCGTACGGGGCGACCTTGCCCTTGACCGCGCCGGTCCCGTCACGGGTGTCCAGCAGGCGGGTGGGCGCGTACGGGGTGAAGTCGGAGCCCTGGGTGACGAAGACGACCTCGTTCACGGCCGAGACGGCGTTGGCGGTGTCCTTGACGGTGACCTTGACCGTGTAGGAGCCGACCTCGGCGTAGGTGTGGGCCGTGGTCAGCGTCGTGTCGCCGGACGCGCTCAGCACGTCCGTCTTGCCGTCGCCCCAGGCGATGGTGACCTCGAGCGTGCTGGGGGCGCTCGTGATGACGGTGTCCAGCTCGACCCCGTGCGCGGTGGTGCCGTACGCGTACACGCCGACCGCGAGGTCGGGGTTGGCGGCGACGGACTGCGCCTGCGGGGCGGCGGCCGCCCCGGTCTTCCCGGCGGGCAGGGCCTTGCGGACCGAGCGCTCGGCGGGGCTGGTGAAGGCGTGACCCTGCGCCTTGGAACCCTTGGTCTTGCCCAGGTCCAGGTCGGGAACGGTCGCACCGTGGGCGTCGGGGTGAGCCGGGTCGGCCTGTGCCACGCCCGGGATCAGACCCACGCCTGCTGCTATCGCGGCAGCGGAAATTACAAGTCGGCGACTGCGCACCGGCCCCCCATATTTCTGGTTGAACGCTTGAACAAGTTCGAAAGCGTGTTCAGAGTACACAGCCCCCCGGCGAATGATCAGGGGGGTGGCGCTACATCTTGGCCTCGCTTTCGCCGATCCAAACACAGGGGGTCGACGGATACCGACCCAACGCCGCACGGGGGCTTGTGCTCGGTGGAACGCGTTCCTAGCATCACCGGTGTTACATCAGTTGTGTCATACAGCCGCACACCTCGCACACCAGAGCCGCTGGGGGCCCGATGGCAGTGACAGGGAACGGGAACCGGGACGAGAGCGGGCCCGGCCCGCTCGCCGGACTGCGCGTCGTCGAGCTCGCGGGCATCGGTCCCGGACCGTTCGCCGCCATGCTCCTCGCCGACCTGGGCGCGGACGTCGTACGCGTGGACCGGCCCGCCGGCGGCGCTCTCGCGGTCGACCCCGCCTACGACCTCACCAACCGCGGCAAGCGCTCCGTCCTGGTCGACCTGAAGTCCGCCGACGGGCCCGCCCGCGTCCTGGACCTGGTCGAGCGGGCGGACGTCCTCGTCGAGGGGTTCCGACCCGGGGTCGCCGAACGGCTCGGCGTCGGCCCCGCCGACTGCCACGCCCGCAACCCGAGGCTCGTCTACGGACGGATGACCGGCTGGGGCCAGCAGGGCCCGCTCGCCCAGAGCGCCGGGCACGACATCGCGTACATCGCCGTCACCGGCGCCCTCGGCATGATCGGCAACCCGGGGGAGCCCCCGGCCGTCCCCGCCAACCTGGTCGGCGACTACGCGGGCGGCTCGCTCTACCTCGTGATCGGGGTCCTCGCCGCCCTCCAGCACGCCCGGACCACCGGCACCGGCCAGGTCGTCGACGCGGCCATCGTCGACGGCACCGCCCACCTCACCGCCATGATCCACGGGATGATGGCGGCCGGCGGCTGGCAGGACCGCCGCGGCGCCAACCTGCTCGACGGCGGCTGCCCCTTCTACGGCACCTACGAGACCTCCGACGGCGGGTACATGGCGGTCGGCGCGCTGGAGCAGCAGTTCTACGACACCTTCACGGAGCTCCTCGGCATCGCGGACCGGGCCCCGGCCCGCAAGGACCTCGCCCGCTGGGGCGAGCTGCGCGAGGTGGTGGCCGCCCGCTTCAGGACCCGTACGCGCGAGGAGTGGACGGCGGTCTTCGAGGGCACCGACGCCTGCGTCGCGCCCGTGCTCTCGCTGCGCGAGGCCCCGCACCACCCGCACCTGGCCGCCCGCGGCACCTTCACCGACTTCGGCGGGATCACCCAGCCCGCGCCGGCGCCCCGCTTCTCCGCGACCCCGTCCGCCGTCACCGGCGGCCCGGCCCGGCCCGGGGCGCACACCGAATCCGTGGCCGCCGACTGGGACGTACCGGCCCTGCTCCCGAAGGACGTCTGATGGAACTGTCGATGATGCTCGACTACGCCGGTGACCCGCGGCAGGCGGCGGACCGGGCGGCCGAGCTGGAGGCCGCCGGGCTCGACGCGGTGTGGGTGGCCGAGGCCTGGGGCTTCGACTCCCCGACGATCATGGGCTACCTGGCCGCCCGCACCGAGCGCATGAAGATCGGCTCGGCCATCCTCAACGTCTACTCCCGCACCCCCGGCCTCATCGCCCAGACCGCCGCCGGCCTCGACGCGCTCTCCGGCGGCCGGGCCCTGCTCGGCCTCGGCGCCTCCGGCCCACAGGTGGTCGAGGGGTGGCACGGGAAGCCGTACGACAAGCCGCTCGGCCGCACCCGCGAGACCGTCGAACTGTGCCGCCGGATCTGGCGCCGCGAGACGATCGACCACCACGGCATCACCGACATGCCGCTGCCCCCGGAGCGCGGCAGCGGGCTCGGCAAGCCCCTGAAGATCCTCACCCGGCCGGTGCGCGACGCGATCCCCGTCTACATCGCCTCCCTCGGCCCGGCCAACGTGCGGATGACCGCGGAGATCGCGGACGGCTGGCTGCCGACCCTCTTCATCCCGGAGAAGGCCGCCGCGGTGTGGGGCGGGCCCCTCGCCGAGGGCGCGGCCAAGCGGGCGCCGGAGCTCGGCCCGCTCCGGACCGTCGCCGGGGGCCTGCTCGCCATCGGCGAGGACGCGGCCGCCGTACGGGACCTGGCGCGCCCGCAGATCGCCCTGTACGTCGGTGGCATGGGCGCGGTGGGCAAGAACTTCTACAACGACCTCGCCGTGGCCTACGGCTACGAGCAGGAGGCCCGCAAGATCCAGGAGCTCTACCTCTCCGGCCGCAAGCGCGACGCGGCCGCCGCCGTACCGGACGAGTTCTGCGAGCTGATGACCCTGTGCGGGCCCGAAGGCTACGTCCGCGAGCGCGTCGAGGCCTTCCGGGAGGCGGGCGTCACGATGCTGAACGTCACGCCCGTCGGGCCGGAGCCGGCCCGGCTGATCGAAACCGTCAAGAACTGGCTTTAGGGAGCCGACCGATGAAACGCCAGATCTTCGACGCCGACCACGAGGCGTTCCGCGAGACCGTGCGCACCTTCCTCACCAAGGAGGTGCTGCCGCACTACGACCAGTGGGAGAAGGACGGCATCGTCAGCCGCGAGGCCTGGCGGGCCGCGGGCCGGCAGGGGCTGCTGGGCCTCGCCGTCCCCGAGGAGTACGGCGGGGGCGGGAACACCGACTTCCGCTACGCCGCCGTGATCGCGGAGGAGTTCACCCGCGCGGGCGCCCCGGGGCTGGCCATCGGCCTGCACAACGACATCATCGGCCCGTACCTGACCTCGCTCGCCACCGAGGAGCAAAAACGCCGCTGGCTGCCCGGATTCTGCTCCGGGGAGACCATCACCGCCATCGCGATGACCGAGCCGGGGGCGGGCTCCGACCTCCAGGGGATCCGCACCACCGCCGAGGACCGCGGCGACCACTGGGTGCTGAACGGCTCCAAGACCTTCATCTCCAACGGCATCCTCGCCGACCTGGTGATCGTGGTCGCCAAGACCACCCCCGAGGGCGGGGCGCACGGACTGTCGCTGCTGGTCGTCGAGCGCGGCGCGGAGGGCTTCGAGCGCGGCCGCAACCTCGACAAGATCGGCCAGAAGTCCCAGGACACCGCCGAGCTGTTCTTCCACGACGTCCGCGTCCCGAAGGAGAACCTGCTCGGCGAGCTGAACGGGGCCTTCGTCCACCTGATGACGAACCTCGCGCAGGAGCGGATGGGCATCGCGATGGCCGGCATCGCGGCCGCCGAGCACCTGCTGGAGATCACCACACGGTACGTGAAGGAGCGCGAGGCCTTCGGCCGTCCGCTGTCCAAGCTCCAGCACATCCGCTTCGAGATCGCGGAGATGGCCACCGAGGTCGCGGTCACCCGGACCTTCCTCGACCGGTGCATCACCGACCACTCGAACGGCGAACTGGACCACGTGCACGCCTCGATGGCCAAGTGGTGGGCCACCGAGCTGCAGAAGCGCGTCGCCGACCGCTGCCTCCAACTCCACGGCGGCTACGGATACATGACCGAGTACCGGGTCGCGCGGGCCTTCACCGACGGCCGCATCCAGACCATCTACGGCGGCACGACCGAGATCATGAAAGAGATCATCGGCCGCTCCCTCCTCGGCTGAACCTCCCGGAACCCTTCCGCCCAGAACACTCCGAAAGGCTTGACCAGTGAGCACCGAAGCTTACGTATACGACGCGATCCGCACCCCGCGCGGCCGCGGCAAGGCCAATGGCGCCCTGCACGGCACCAAGCCGATCGAGCTGGTCGTCGGACTCATCGACGCCCTGCGCGAGCGCAACCCCGGCCTGGACCCCGCCGCCATCGACGACATCGTGCTCGGCGTCGTCGGTCCGGTCGGCGACCAGGGCTCCGACATCGCCCGGATCGCGGCCATCGCGGCGGGCCTCCCGGACACCGTGGCCGGCGTACAGGAGAACCGCTTCTGTGCCTCCGGCCTGGAGGCCGTCAACCTCGCCGCCGCCAAGGTCCGTTCCGGCTGGGAGGACCTGGTCCTCGCGGGCGGCGTGGAGTCCATGTCCCGCGTCCCGATGGCCTCGGACGGCGGCGCCTGGTTCAACGACCCGATGACGAACTGGGACGTCAACTTCGTCCCGCAGGGTATCGGCGCCGACCTGATCGCCACCATCGAGGGATTCTCCCGGCGCGACGTGGACGAGTACGCCGCCCTCTCGCAGGAGCGCGCCGCCGCCGCGATCAAGGAGGGCCGCTTCGCGAAGTCGGTCGTCCCGGTCACCGACCGCAACGGCCTGGTCGTCCTGGACCACGACGAGTTCGTCCGCCCCGGCACCACCGCCGACACCCTCGCCAAGCTCAAGCCCTCCTTCGCCGACATCGGCGAGCTCGGCGGCTTCGACGCCGTCGCCCTGCAGAAGTACCACTGGGTCGAGAAGATCGACCACGTCCACCACGCGGGCAACTCCTCCGGCATTGTCGACGGCGCCTCGCTCGTCGCCATCGGCTCCCGCGAGGCGGGCGAGCGGGGCGGGCTGACCCCGCGCGCCCGGATCGTCTCCGCCGCCGTCTCCGGCTCCGAGCCCACCATCATGCTCACCGGCCCCGCCCCCGCCACCCGCAAGGCCCTCGCCAAGGCCGGCCTGACCATCGACGACATCGACCTGGTCGAGATCAACGAGGCGTTCGCGGGCGTCGTGCTGCGCTTCGTCAAGGACATGGGCCTCTCCCTCGACAAGGTCAACGTCAACGGCGGCGCCATCGCGCTCGGCCACCCGCTCGGCGCCACCGGCGCGATGATCCTCGGCACGATCGTCGACGAGCTGGAGCGCCAGGACAAGCGCTACGGCCTCGTCACCCTCTGCGTCGGCGGCGGCATGGGCGTCGCCACGATCGTCGAACGCCTCTGAACCGTTCTGTCCCCAGACCCTCCTCCGCACGGACCGACACGAAAGCAGTGACCATGAGCGAGTCCACCACGATCCGCTGGGAACAGGACGAGACCGGCGTCGTCACCCTCGTCCTCGACGACCCCGACCAGTCCGCGAACACGATGAACCAGGCCTTCAAGGACTCCATCGCCGCGATCGCCGACCGCGCCGAGGCCGAGAAGGACTCCATCCGCGGCATCATCTTCACCTCCGCCAAGAAGACCTTCTTCGCGGGCGGCGACCTCAAGGACATGATCCGGCTGCGCCCCGAGCACGCGCAGCTCGCCTTCGACACCGGCACCGAGATCAAGCGTTCCCTGCGCCGCATCGAGACCCTTGGCAAGCCCGTCGTCGCCGCCATCAACGGCGCGGCCCTGGGCGGCGGTTACGAGATCTGCCTCGCCTCCCACCACCGCGTGGCCCTCGACGCCCCCGGCTCCAAGATCGGCCTGCCCGAGGTCACCCTCGGCCTCCTCCCGGCCGGCGGCGGCGTCACCCGCACCGTCCGCCTCATGGGCATCGCCGACGCGCTGCTCAAGGTGCTGCTCCAGGGCACCCAGTACAGCCCGAAGCGCGCCCTGGAGAACGGCCTCGTCCACGAACTGGCCGAGACCCCCGAGGACATGCTCGCCAAGGCCCGCGCCTTCATCGACGCGAACCCCGAGTCGAAGCAGCCCTGGGACGTGCCCGGCTACAAGATCCCGGGCGGTACGCCGGCCAACCCGCGGTTCGCCGCGAACCTCCCGGCCTTCCCGGCCAACCTGAAGAAGCAGCTGAACGGGGCCCCGTACCCGGCCCCGCGCAACATCCTGGCCTGCGCCGTCGAGGGCGCCCAGGTGGACTTCGAGACCGCGCTGACCATCGAGGCCCGCTACTTCACCGAGCTGGTCACCGGGCAGACCGCGAAGAACATGATCCAGGCGTTCTTCTTCGACCTCCAGGCCGTCAACGCCGGCCGCAGCCGCCCGCAGGGGATCGAGCCCCGCGAGGTCCGCAAGGTCGCCGTCCTCGGCGCCGGCATGATGGGCGCGGGCATCGCGTACTCCTGCGCCCGCGCGGGCATCGAGGTGGTCCTGAAGGACGTCAGCGCCGAGGCCGCCGCCAAGGGCAAGGCGTACTCCGAGAAGCTCCTCGACAAGGCCGTATCGCGCGGCCGGAGCACCGAGGCCCACCGCGCCGAGCTGCTCGCCCGGATCACCCCGACCGCGGACGCCGCCGACCTGGCGGGCTGCGACGCCGTCATCGAGGCCGTCTTCGAGGACACCGCCCTCAAGCACAGGGTGTTCCAGGAGATCCAGGACGTCATCGCGCCCGACGCGCTGCTGTGCTCCAACACCTCCACCCTGCCGATCTCCGGCCTCGCGGAGGGCGTGAAGCGGCCCGCCGACTTCATCGGGCTGCACTTCTTCTCGCCCGTCGACAAGATGCCGCTCGTCGAGATCATCAAGGGGCAGCAGACCGGCGACGAGGCCATCGCCCGCGCCTTCGACCTGGTCCGTCAGATCAACAAGACCCCGATCGTGGTCAACGACTCGCGCGGCTTCTTCACCTCGCGCGTCATCGGCCAGTTCATCAACGAGGGCGTGGCCATGGTCGGCGAGGGCATCGAGCCCGCCTCGATCGAGCAGGCCGCCGCCCAGGCCGGTTACCCGGCCAAGGTGCTCTCCCTGATGGACGAGCTCACCCTCACCCTGCCGCGCAAGATCCGCAACGAGACCCGCAAGGCCTTCGAGGCCGAGGGCCGGACCTGGACCGAGCACCCCGCCGACACCGTCATCGACCGGATGGTCGACGAGTTCGGCCGCCCGGGCCGCAGCGGCGGCGCGGGCTTCTACGAGTACGACGAGAGCGGCAAGCGCTCCCGCATCTGGCCGGGCCTGCGCGAGCACTTCGCCAAGCCGGACGCCGAGATCCCCTTCGAGGACATGAAGGAGCGGATGCTCTTCTCCGAGGCGCTGGACACCGTCCGCTGCCTCGACGAGGGCGTCCTCACCTCGATCGCCGACGCCAACATCGGCTCCATCATGGGCATCGGCTTCCCGGCCTGGACCGGCGGCGTGATCCAGTACGTCAACGGCTACGAGGGCGGGCTGCCCGGCTTCGTGGCCCGCGCCCGGGAACTGGCCGCCCAGTACGGCGAGCGCTTCACCCCGCCCGCCTCCCTCGTCGAGAAGGCCGAGCGCGGCGAGACGTACGGCGACTGATCCCGCCCGCCCCGGGCCCGCCCGCGAGCGGGCCCGGGGCGGCCACCGCCTACCGGCCGGAGTCGGCCAGGAAGGCGAAGGTGGTACGGGCCTCGGTGCCGTCCGGGGCGGACCAGGGGGCCAGCACCCGCCCGCGGACGCCGTCCGAGGCGGGGGCCGGGCCCGTACGCAGCTCCCGGGCCAGGGTCAGGGCCAGCACGGGCCGCTCCAGCCCCACCGGGCCCACCGTGACGACGGTGGCGTCGGCGGTGTCCGTCACGAGCCCGGGACCGGTCAGGCCCGCCGGCACCCCGGCCCCCTCGGAACGGATCTCGACCGTCGGGTCGGCAACCCCGCTCTCGCTCTGGGCCTGCGCCGCGGCCCGGCCCGCCAGCAGCGCGAGCAACTGCTCGACCAGGACCGGGTCGTGGGCGCCGTCGTAGACCCAGCGGCGGCCCAGCACCCCGTGCTCGGAGGTGCCGATCAGGCCCTCTCCCGCGCCCTCCAGGGGCGCTCCGCGGTAGGTGAGCGGGACCTGGTAGGTGACGGGCGTGTCCCCCGAGGTGTCGGTGACCACCATGAACTCGATGCCCACCTCGCCCTCGGGGTCGTCGAGCCGGAAGCCGCCCGCCTTGGCGAGAGCGGCCGGTCCCTTCGCGCCCCGGTACCAGGGCCGCGACGGGAGCCAGTCGGCGAGGAGTTCGAGTTTGCCGGGCGACATCGTGGTGCGGTGAATGACTGCCATGTGCCCTGAACCTACCCGGATTCGGAGGTGAACGCCGCCCGCAACTCCTCGCGCAGGGACCGCTGGAAGGCCGTCACCAGGGCCTGGACCACCATCGGCTGCATGTGCGCCGACAGCGCCTTCATCGACTCCACCCGCTCCGGATCGCTCTCGTCCCGCGTGAACGGGCCCCACACCTCGTCCCGGAACAGCGCCGTCAGCTCGTGCGCGGCCGACCTGGCGTGCTCCATCAGCACCCTGCGGGCCGCCAGGATCGTCTCGTGCGCGATCGGCACGTCGAGCAGCGCGACCCCCAGCCGCAGCAGCCCCACGTCCACCCGGAACCCGTCACCCGAGGCGGCGAGCACGTTCATCGCCGTCAGCCGCCGCACGTCGGTGTCCGACAGGGCCCGCCCGGCCCGCTTCTCCAGCTCCTCGCGCGAGACCTCCCGGGCCGCGTCCGGAGCCCAACTGGCCACCACGGCCCGGTGGATCGCCAGGTCGTGGGCGCTCAGGTCGTCGGGCAGCGCGTCCAGATAGCGCTCGATGGCGGACAGGGTCATGCCCTGGTGCTGCAGCTCCTCGATCAGGGCCAGCCGGGACAGGTGCTCCGGCCCGTAGTGGCCCACCCGACGAGGGCCGATCACGGGAGGGGGCAAAAGCCCGCGGGTGCTGTAGAACCGTACGGTGCGCACGGTGACACCCGCCCTGGCCGCCAGCTCGTCGACGGTGAGCATCGGCTCGGTTGCCTGGTCGGCCATCGTCTGCGCCTCGCTCTCTGCTCCACAGCTTGGGTTCAACAGTATTGCTGTCGCACCAACGATGTGAAACGGCCAGGAGCTGCCCATGACCACGAACCTGCGACTGCCCGGACGACCCGAAGAGATCACTCTCCCCGCCCTGCTGGCCCGCAACGCCGCCGAGCACGGGCAGCTGCCCGCCCTCTCGTGGCGCGCCGGCCCCGGCTCCGCCGACTGGGCGACCCTCACCTGGAGCGAGGTCCGCCGCAAGGTGGCCGTCCTCGCCTCCGGCTACGCCGCCCTGGGGGTCGAGCGCGGTGAGCACGTCCTGATGATGATGGGCAACCGCCCCGAGCACTGGCTCAGCGACCTCGCCCTCGTCCACCTCGGCGCCGTGCCCGTCACCGTGTACGGGACCTCCGCGCCCGAGCAGATCGCCCACATCGCCCGCCACAGCCGGGCCAGGGTCGCCGTCGTCGAGGGCGCCCGCGAACTCCCGCGCTGGGAGCCGCTGCTGGCCGACGCGACCGTCCCGCTGGAGCGCCTCGTCGTGGCCGAGGCGGCCGACGCGGGCGGGCACTCCACATACGGCTCCCTGCACGCCGGCGGCGCGCGGCTGCACCGCGCCGACGCCTTCGAGAAGGCCTGGCGCGAGACGCGCCCCGAGGACCCGCTGACCGTCGTCTACACCTCCGGGACCACCGGCGACCCCAAGGGCGTGCGGCTGACCCACCGCAACCTCATGCTCCAGGCGATCCGCCTCGACCGGCACGTGGACCTGCCCGAGCACGCCGAGCACCTCTGCTACCTGCCCTTCGCGCACATCGCCGAGCGGGTCCTCGGCATCTACCTGCCCCTGCTGCGGGCCGCGCACGTGCGGCTGTGCGCCGACCCCGCCGCCGTGGCGGGGGCGGTCCGCGAACTGCACCCCGTGCAGTTCTTCGGCGTGCCCCGTGTGTGGGAGAAGCTCGCCGCCTCGGTCCGCGCGGTCCTCGCGCAGCTGCCCGAGGCCCAGCGCACCGCCATCGAGGCCGCGAACGACCTGGCCCGTGCCCGCGCCGGTCACCGGGAGCGCGGCGAGGAGGTGCCGGCCGCGCTCGAAGCCTCGTACGCCCGGGCGAAGGAGCAGGCGCTGGACCCGCTGCTGCGCCTGGCCGGGCTGGACCGGCTGGTCTGGACGGCCAGCGCCACCGCGCCGATGCCGATCGACGTGGTCCGCTTCTGGGCCGGCTGGGGCATCACGATCATGGACGCCTGGGGCCTCACCGAGACGGCGGGCGTGTGCACGGTCAACAGCCCGGACCGCTTCCGGCTCGGCTCGGTGGGCCGCCCGATCGAGGGGCTGGAGCTGAGGCTCGCCGAGGACGGGGAGATCCTCACCCGCGGCACGACCGTCTTCGGCGGCTACCTGCGGCCGGACGGCACGGTGGAGAGCGCGTCCGACGACGAGGGCTGGTTCCCCACCGGGGACGTGGGCCGGCTCGACGAGGACGGGTTCCTCTGGCTGACCGACCGCAAGAAGGAACTGATCATCACCTCGAACGGCAAGAACGTCTCGCCGGCGCTGGTGGAGAACACGGTCAAGGAGCACCCCCTGATCGGCCAGGCCCTCGTCCACGGCGACGGCCGGTCCTACCTCGTCGCCCTGCTGGTCCTGGACCCCGAGCTGGCCCCGGTCTGGGCCGCCGCCCGGGGGATCGAGGCCGCCTCACCGGCCGAGCTCGCCGCGCACCCGGCCGTCCGGGAGGAGGTCGCCCGCGCGGTCGAGGCGGCCAACGCCCGGCTCAACCGGACCGAGCAGATCAAGCGGTACCGGCTGCTGACCGGGGAGTGGGGCCCCGACAGCGGGGAGCTCACGCCCTCGCTCAAGCTCCGCCGCCGCGTGATCCGCGAGAAGTACGGCGCACTGATCGACGAACTGTACGAGGAGCCGTACGCGGCCCCGTGACCGGTGGAGCCGACGCACCGCACCCGGGGGGACGGACCGGGTGCGGTGCGCGGCTGTCAGCGGCCGATCAACGGGTAGTGGTCCGAGAGGTTGGTGTAGGTGTAGGAGGTGCCCCAGCTGGAGACCGTCCAGGGCGCCGACTGCTCCTTGACCACGTTGTTCTCCCAGTTCGCGGGGCGGGCGTTGCCCTTGCGGTAGAGCACGTAGTCCAGGTCCTCGCGCGGGTCGGTCGGGTAGCGGTAGTTCGCTATCGAGTTCAACGCGGTGTCGAAGGAGTACGGGTGGCCCGTGCGGGTGTCGGAGCCCGCCAGGTCGGCGTTGGCGAGCAGGGCGGCGTACTCGGGCGTGCGCGAGTCGACGTTCAGGTCGCCCGCCACGATGACCTGCTCGTTCGCCGGGATGTTCTTCCCGTCGAGGAAGGCGTCGATCGCGCGGAACTGGCGGGCGCGCATGTCCGCCGCCTCGCCCGCGCCGCAGCCGGAGTCGGTGGACTGGGCGTGCGTGCCGACCACGTGCACCTTGGCGCCGTTCACGTTCAGCACCACATAGGCGAAGCCCTTGTTGGACCACCAGTCGGCGCCGCAGGCGTCCTTGTAGACCACCTGCTCCTTGCGGACGATCGGCCACTTGCTCAGGACCGTGACGCCGCCGTCCTCCGGGGTGGTGGAGGAGTAGGCGCCGCCCGTGGCGTCCCAGCCGCTCTTGCTGCGGCCGACGACCGGGGTCTGGTACGGGTACTGCGCGGCGGAGTTGGCCTTCAGCGCGTCCGACGCGCCGTTGTCGAAGGCCTCCTGGAGCACGACCACGTCGTGGCCCTGGTAGAAGGAGGCCTTGGGGATCTCCGCGGCCCGGTGGTCCTGGCCCCAGTTCGGGTAGAGGTTCTTGCTCATCAGGAACACGTTGTACGACAGGACGCTGAGCCGCGGGGCGGCGGCGCCCTCCGCGGCCGCGGCGGCGGGCGCGGAGGTGGCGGCCAGGGCGCCGGCGGCGACCGCCGCTACGGCCGCCGCGGCGGCACGGTGGCGACGGGGGGAGTTCTGCGGCATGGGGGACTCCATCATTCCTGCGGGAAGATCGGCTCCGTCATCCAAGCAGCCGCGGTTACCTCTGGGTAACACCCGTGCAGCGACTTTCTGTCCGGCTCGGGGCCATCCGGTGCTCGCATACTGGTGACATGGAGAGAACGGCAGCCCACGCGTCCGGAAGCCGCCCCGCGCGCCCCCGCACCGATCCCGAGCCGCCGCCCCCGGGCGGGGTGCTGTGGACCATCGCCGGCGACGTCCGGGCCCTGCTGATGCTGCCCGCCGCCTTCACCCTGCAGGTCGCCCACCCCGCGATCGGGGCCGGCGTCGACCAGTACTCCGTCTTCCGCACCGACCCCTGGGGCCGTGGCGAGCGCTCCCTGCGCTCGGTCCAGCTGTGGGTGTACGGCGGGGCGGAGGCCGCCGAGGAAGGCCGCCGGGTCCGCCGCCTGCACAAGGAGATCCAGGGCACCGACACCCGCGGCCGCCGCTACCACTCCCTCGACCCCGCCTGCTACTCCTGGGTGCACGCCACCGGCTTCCCCGTCTACCTGTACGCCGGGCGCTACCTGCTGCGCCGCTTCACCCCCGCCCAGGAGCGGCAGCTCTACCGGGAGTGGCTGCAGGTGGGCCGGATCCTCGGCATCCACGACCGGGACATGCCGCAGAGCATCGAGGAGTACTGGACGTACTGGGGCCGGATGCTGGCCGAGGAGATAGAGCCCACCAAGGTCGCCCGCGAGCTGATCGCCACCGATGTGCCGCTGCCCCGGCCCGAGGCCGGTTCCCTCGCCGTACGCGTGCTGCTGCGGCTGACCTGGCCCGCCCTGCGGGCGGCGTTCCTGCGCCTGCGGGCCTTCGTCACCGTCGGGTACATGCCGCCCGAGGCGCGGGCCGCCCTCGGGCTGGAGTGGAGCGCGGCCCAGGAGCGCAGGCTCCGCGGGTTCAGCACGGCCCTGCGCCTCCTCGTACCGCTGCTGCCGGAGCGGCTGCGGTACCTGCCCATCGCGCGGGCGGCGCGAGCCCGATGGCGCGCCGCCGCCCGCTGACGGGACTCAGTGCTCGCCGTGCGTGTGGATCGTGTTCGTCTCCGCGATCTTCTTCCAGGACTTCGGCTCCGCGGCGGGCTTCGCGGGAGCGGCCTGCTGTGAGCGGGCCGCGGGCTTGCCCGCCGCCGGGTTCAGGGCCGAGGCCGCCGGCTTGCCCGGGGTGTAGAGCCAGGTCTCGAAGAGCTGCGCGAGGGGCTTGTTCGAGACCTTCTCGGCGTAGCGCACGAAGTCCCCGACCTTGGCGTTGCCGTAGGCACGCTCGGTCGGCCAGCCCTTGAGGATCTGGAAGAACTTCTCGTCGCCGATCTCGTTGCGCAGCGCCTGCAGGGCGATGCCCCCGCGGTCGTAGACGGCTCCGTGGAACTGGTTCTCCGGACCCGGGTCACCCGGCTTGACCTGCCAGAACGCGTCCTCGGCCGGGCGCAGGGCGTAGGCCCAGTCGGCGAGCTCCTGCGCGGTGCCCTCGCCCTCCTTCTCCGACCACAGCCACTGGCTGTAGCGGGCGAAGCCCTCGTTGATCCAGATGTCCTTCCAGCCGTCGACGGACACGCTGTCGCCGTACCACTGGTGGGCCAGCTCGTGCACGACCACCGAGACGTTGGCGCCGTTCTGGAACTGGCGCGGGCCGTAGAACGGGCGGGTCTGCGTCTCCAGCGCGTAGCCGGCGTTCACGTTCGGCACGTAACCGCCCAGCGCGTTGAAGGGGTACGGGCCGAAGACCCCCTCCAGCCACTCGGTGACCTCGCCGGTGCGCTCCACGCTCGCGCGCGCCGAGCCCGCGTTGTCGCCGAGGTCCTTGCTGTAGGCGTTGACGATCGGCAGCCCGCTCGCCGTCGTGTCGGTGGTGATGTCGAACTTGCCGACGGCGAGGGTGGCGAGGTAGGTGGCCTGCGGCTTGTTGGACCGCCAGTTGTACCGGGTCCAGCCGAGGCGCGAGGTCTGCGACTGGAGTACGCCGTTGCTGATGGCCTGGGTGCCGTCGGGGACGTTGACGGAGACGTCGAAGGTGGCCTTGTCCAGGGGGTGGTCGTTGCTCGGGAACCACCAGGCCGCCGAGTCGGGCTCCTGGGCCGCCACCCCGCCGTCGGGCGTGCGCTGCCAGGCCGTCCAGCCGTCCACCTTGAACTCCGAGGGCTTCCCGGCGTACTTGACGACGACGGTCAGCGGGGTGTTGGGGGCCAGCGGCTTCGCCGGGGTGACCTCCAGCTCGTGGGAGCCGGACGTGGCGAACTTCGCCTTGGTGCCGTTGACGCGGATCTCGCTGACCTTGAGGCCGAAGTCGAGGTTGAAGCGGGACAGGTCCTGCTTGGCGGTGGCGAGGAGGGTGGCGGTGCCTTCGAGCAGGTCGGTCTTGGGCTGGTACCGCAGGCGCAGGTCGTAGTGGGACACGTCGTATCCGCCGTTGCCGCTGGCCGGGTAGTAGGGGTCGCCGATTCCCGGGGCACCCGGACCGGCACTCGCCGCCGACGCCGGGATCACCAGCAGCAGGGAAGCGGCGAGCACGCTCGGGGCGATGACTTTGCGGTGCACGAATGACTCCAAGTGGTAGGGGAGGCAGGTCGGTTCCAGGTCTTGTGGCTCGACCGTATTCACCCGTGATCGCTCACGTCATGTCCATGGCCCCTGCTGTCACACGATCGCCATTCGGCCGTCACGGTAGGGCGGACGGGGCCGGGCGTGCGCCGTGGGTGCCGCGCGCCGGGCACACCCCGCCGACGGCCCGGCACGGCCCGCCCGTGGCCCGCGACCTGCGGCGCAGCCGCCGGCTCCGCATCCCGCCGGCGCCCGCGCGACCCATGCCGAGGAGGCGCGGAGCAGCGCTGCGCCGCATCGCGTCCGGCCCTGCGGATCGGCCGAATCGGGCCTGAGGACCCGGGGGAGTCCTGCTCCTCACGGCCGGCGTGCCGGCGGTTCAGTCGACGAGGAGGCGCCAGGTGGTGAGGGCGAGGGTGGCCCGCAGGAGGGCGGAGGGGTCGGTCAGGTCGAGGCCCATGGCCTTTCCGATCTGGTCGATCCGGCGGGCGACGCTGCTGTGGTGGAGGTGCAGGAGGTCGGCGGCCCGGCGCAGGGAGCCGGTGGCGCAGTAGGCGTCGAGGGTCGCCAGGTCCTCCGGGTGGGCGGCCACGCGGGCGACCGCGGCCACGTCGGGATTCGCGCGCGCCGCGGCCCGGGGTACGTCGGCCAGCAGGGCCAGCGCGCCCAGGTCGTCGTGGCGGACGACGGGTTCGCGCGCGGTGGTGAAGCGCAGGGCGGTACGGGCCTGCCGCCAGGAGCGGTCGGGGCTGCCGGCGGCGCCGATGCCCGCGCGTACGTCCGCCGGGAAGCGGGCCGGGTCGACGGCGCCGGCCAGGACGACGCCCACGCCCCCGACCGTCGCCGCCTTCACCGGGCGGGCCGGGCACGCCAGGGCGCCGATCCGGTCGAGCGGCAGCCGCGACCGTACGGCGACGGCGCGGACCGGCTGGTCGGCGGCGAAACCCAGCAGCCGCAGCGCCCGGGCCCGGCCCGCCTCGTCGCCGTCGGAGCTGATCGCCAGTTCGACGAGCGCGGGGTCGGCCATGGTGGTGGGGGCCGGCCCGTACCGTTCGACGACCGCGGCGGCGGCGAGGGCGAGCCGGTCCAGGAGCACGTCGTCGAGCGGGTTCGGCGGGCCGGGACGCTCCAGCCACACCGTGCCGACCTCCTCCTCGTCCAGGGTGATCGGCGCGCTGGAGGACGCGGCGGGCGGCGGGGCGGACACCGGTCCGCCGTCGGGCGCGACGCGGACCACCCGCCCCGTGCCGTGGAGCCGGAACCCGGCCACGCATTCGGCGAGGCCCGCCGAAGCCCGGGCGAGCGCCGGGAGGTCCACCCGACGGCGCATCAGCGTGTCGTAGAACGCGACGACGCGGATCGCGCCCTCGGCGTACGCATCAAGTCCCGACAGCCGAACGGCCAGTGCCTCCATGGCGCAAGGATAGGCAGCGGCCGGTGCGCCGTTCGGCGCGCGATCGGGGCCGGACGCGCGACGGACGGCGGACGACCCGCCCGGGTGCGGGCCGTGAGGATGGGCGTCATGGATCCCGAACTCGAAGCATTCATCCCGTTGCTCGCCCCGCTGGACCTGAGCGACCCGGTCGCCGCACGCAAGGAGTTCGCCGAGCGCGCCGCAGCGGCGCCCGCGCCGGACACGTCGGACATGGAGGTCGAGGACCGCACGGTGCCCGCCGACCCGGACGTGCCGGTGCGGATCTACCGCCCGCACCGGGCCCAGGGCGCCGTCGTCTGGCTGCACGGCGGCGGCGGGGTCTTCGGCGACCTGGACACCGAGCACCCCTGGGCCGCCCGGATCGCCGGCCTCTCCGGGGCGGTGGTGGTCTCGGTGGGCTACCGCCTGGCGCCCGAGCACCCGTTCCCGGCCGCCCTGGCCGACGCCTACGCCGTACTGGACTGGACGGCCGGCCACGCGGACGAACTCGGCGTCGACCCGGCGCGGATCGCGGTCGGCGGACACAGCGCCGGTGCGAACCTCGCCGCCGCGACCGCGCTGCGGGCCCGTGACGAGCAGGGGCCCGCGATCCGCTTCCAACTGCTCAACCAGCCGGGACTGGACGACCGTCAGGAGACGTGGTCGGCACGGAACTTCACCGACACCCCCTGGTTCAACCGCGACCAGATCGCCACGGCCTGGCGGCACTACCTGGGTTCCCGGCCCGCCACCCCGTACGCCGCGCCGGCGCGGGCCGCCGACCTGTCCGGCCTGCCACCCGCGTACATCGCCACCGCGGAGTTCGACCCGAACCGCGACGAGGACATCGACTACGCGGTGCGCCTGCTGCGGGCGGGCGTGTCGGTGGAACTGCACCAGTGGCCCGGCACCTTCCACGGCTCCCAGGCGATCCTGTCCGCCGAGGTCTCGCAGCGGCAGAACGCCGAACTCGCCGCCGCACTGCGGCGCGCCCTCGCCGCATGAGCCGCGAACACCAACCCACCCATGACGAAAGGACAGACGTGTCGAGGATCCGACTGGCGGTATGCGCGAGCGCGGCCGCACTGAGTCTCTGTGCGGGCACGGCCTCGGCGGCTCCCGCGAGCCCGACGACCGCTTTCGAGCCCGCGGAGCTGCAGTCCGCCCTGGACGGTGTCCACCGGGCCGGAGTCCCGGGGGTGTTCGCCGAGGTGCGCGACGGCGGCCGGACCTGGCGCGGGGCCTCCGGGGTCGCCGACGTCGGGACCGGCCGTCCCGTCAGGCCCGACATGCGCCAGCGCGTCGGCAGCATCACCAAGACCTTCACCGCCGCCGCGGTCATGCAACAGGTCGAGCAGGGCCGGATCCGGCTCGACGCACCGATCGGCGACCACCTGCCGCAACTGGTACCGGGGGAACGCGGCAGGAAGATCACGGTCCGGATGCTCCTCAACAACACCAGCGGCCTTCCCGACTACATCCGCGAGGCGTTCCCCTCGCTGCGGGACATGTCGCCCCAGAGCCTGGACGACAACCGCTTCAGGCGGTTCCGCCCGGCCGAGCTCATCGCGATGGGCGTCAACGCGCCTCCGGCGAGCGAGCCCGGAGCCACTCCCGGGGTGTATTCCAACACCAACTACCTGCTCCTCGGTCAACTCCTGGAGCAGGTGACCGGCACCACGGCCGAGGAGTACATCACCCGGAACGTCATCGAGCGCGCCGGGCTCCGGCACACCGGATTTCCCACCGGGCCGCGTATCGAGGGACCGCACTCGCGGATGTACGAGGCCCTCTGGGGACTGATCGACCCGCCGCGCGACTACAGCGTCTACGACATGTCCTGGACGGGGACGGGGGCGGCCCTCGTGTCGACCATGGACGATCTCAACCGCTTCTACGGCAAGCTGCTCGACGGGAAGATCGTCAGCCGGTCCTCGCTGGCCCAGATGCAGCGCACGGTCCCGGTCATCGCCCTGGACGGATCGACGATCGACTACGGCCTCGGCCTGCACAAGGTCGTCGTCCCGGACTGCGGCACCTTCTGGGGGCACGACGGCACGGTCTGGGGTGCCGGCACGATCTCCCTGACCCGGGCCGACGGCCGCCGACAGATGTCCGTCGCGGTCAACCTCCAGAGGTGGAAAGGGCCGGACGGCTCGGGGGAGCCGCAGCACCACCCCGTCGACGACGCGCTGAAGTCCCTGTACGGGCAGGCGATGTGCGGTGACGCCGACGCCGGGGTGCGGCCGGCCGGGGACGCGGGGGAGGTGTCCACGGGGTGAGACGCGCACCACCGGCCGTCGCCCTACCCGGCGTACCGAACAGTCGGTAGCGTGCGGCGCATGACCTCTCCTCTGCTCGCCGCCCGTCGCTGCTGGCACGCCGCGATCAACCCGCTGCACGCCGCCGTGTACTTCTCGCCGGAGATCGCCAAGGAATTCGCCGCCCTCGGCGTCACCGACCCGGTGGCCGTCAACCTCGCCCACCGGTCGGCCGCCATGGGGGCAGTCGGGGCGGGCGCGGTCACCGCCACCTTCTACAACTACCGCCACGACCTGGTCGCCCGGCACCTGCCCGCCGTCTGGGAGACCACCACCCCCGAGGAGGCCCTCGCCGCCCGGCTGCGGGCCGCCGACGGCTGCCTGCGCCGGCTCCTCGGCGCCGAGACGATAGCCTCGCCCGAACTCGCCGAGGCCGCCGACCTCGCGATGCGCGCCACCGAGGGCTGCACCCGGCACGCCCGCACCCTCTACGCGGCCCACGCCGACCTCCCCGTACCGCGGGAGCCGCACCTGCGGCTGTGGCACGCCACCACCCTGCTGCGCGAACACCGCGGCGACGGCCACCTCGCCGCCCTGCTCCTGGCGGGTCTGGACCCGGTCGAGGCACTGGTCAGCCACACCGCCACCGGCAAGGGCATGACCCCGAAGTGGCTCAAGGGCATGCGCGGCTGGGGGCAGGAGGACCTGGACGCCGCGGCCGACCGGCTGCGCGAGCGCGGCGTGCTCGACGCCGCCGGCGAGCTGACCGAGCAGGGCGTCGCCCTGCGCGAGCGGCTGGAGGACGACACCGACCGTCTCGACGCCGCCCCGTACGAGCGCCTCGGCGAGGACGGCGTGGCCCGCCTGACCGAACTCGGCGGCGCCCTCGTGATCAAGGCGGTGACCGCCGGCGCCTTCCCCGCGGACCTCATGGGCAGGGGCTGACGGACGGGGCTCCCGCCGTCCGTCCCCGCCACCTGCCACAATTGGCAGCCTTCCAGTGCAAACGAAGGCAGGCGGGACCCGATCGTGACGATGTCCATCGAAGGCAGGATCGCCGAGGAGCTCGGCGTACGGGAGCGGCAGGTGAAGGCCGCCGTCGAGCTGCTCGACGGCGGCTCCACCGTGCCGTTCATCGCGCGCTACCGCAAGGAAGCGACGGAGATGCTCGACGACGCCCAGCTGCGCACCCTCGAGGAGCGGCTGCGGTATCTGCGCGAGCTGGAGGACCGGCGCGCGGCGATCCTCGACTCCGTGCGGGAGCAGGGCAAGCTCGACGCCGAGCTGGAGGCCCGGATCAACGCGGCCGACACCAAGGCCCGGCTGGAGGACATCTACCTCCCCTTCAAGCCCAAGCGGCGCACCAAGGCGCAGATCGCCCGCGAGGCCGGGTTGGAGCCGCTGGCGGACGGCCTGCTGGCCGACCCGTCCGTGGAACCGGCCGCCGCGGCCGCCGCGTTCGTCGACGCCGACAAGGGCGTCGCCGACCCGGCGGCCGCCCTCGAAGGCGCCCGAGCCATCCTCACCGAGCGGTTCGGCGAGGACGCCGACCTGATCGGCGAACTGCGCGAGCGCATGTGGGGCCGCGGCCGGCTCGCCGCGAAGGTCCGCGAGGGCAAGGAGGAGGCGGGCGCCAAGTTCGCCGACTACTTCGACTTCGCCGAGCCGTTCACCGCGCTGCCCTCCCACCGCGTCCTCGCCATGCTGCGCGGCGAGAAGGAGGACGTCCTCGACCTCAGCCTGGAGCCCGAGGCCCCCGAGGACGCGGCCGCCGGCCCGTCCACGTACGAGGGCATGATCGCCCGCCGCTTCGGCATCAACGACCGAGGCCGTCCCGGCGACAAGTGGCTGGGCGACACGGTGCGCTGGGCCTGGCGTACGAAGATCCAGGTGCACCTCGGCATCGACCTGCGCATGCGGCTGCGCCAGGCCGCCGAGGACGAGGCCGTACGGGTCTTCGCGTCCAACCTGCGCGACCTGCTGCTCGCGGCGCCCGCCGGCACCCGGGCCACGCTCGGCCTGGACCCGGGCTTCCGTACCGGCGTGAAGGTCGCCGTCGTGGACGCCACCGGCAAGGTCGTGGCCACGGACGTGATCTACCCGCACGTGCCCGCCAACAAGTGGGACGAGTCCCTCGCCAAGCTGGCCCGCCTCGCGAAGGAGCACGCGGTCGAGCTGATCGCCATCGGCAACGGCACCGCCTCCCGCGAGACCGACAGGCTCGCCGGGGACCTCATCACGCGCCACCCCGAACTGGGGCTCACCAAGGTGATGGTCTCGGAGGCGGGCGCCTCCGTGTACTCGGCGTCGGCCTTCGCCTCCCAGGAACTGCCCGGCATGGACGTGTCGCTGCGCGGCGCCGTCTCCATCGCCCGCCGCCTCCAGGACCCGCTCGCCGAGCTGGTCAAGATCGACCCGAAGTCGATCGGCGTCGGCCAGTACCAGCACGACCTGTCCGAGGTGAAGCTGTCGCGCTCGCTCGACGCGGTCGTCGAGGACTGCGTGAACGGCGTCGGGGTGGACGTCAACACGGCCTCCGCGCCCCTGCTTTCGCGCGTGTCGGGCATCAGCGGCGGCCTCGCCGAGAACATCGTGGCCCACCGCGACGCCAACGGCCCCTTCCGCAGCCGCAAGGGGCTCAAGGACGTGGCCCGCCTCGGCCCGAAGGCGTACGAGCAGTGCGCGGGCTTCCTGCGGATCCGCGGCGGGGACGACCCGCTGGACGGCTCGGCCGTGCACCCCGAGGCCTACCCGGTGGTGCGGGCCATGGGCAAGACGGCGGGCGGCGAGGTGGCGGCCCTGATCGGCAACACCTCCGTCCTGCGCTCCCTGCGCCCCGAGCAGTTCGTCACCGAGGCCTTCGGCCTGCCCACGGTCACCGACATCCTGCGCGAGCTGGAGAAGCCCGGCCGCGACCCGCGCCCCGCCTTCAAGACGGCCACCTTCAAGGAGGGCGTGGAGAAGATCGGCGACCTGGCCCCCGGGATGATCCTGGAGGGCGTCGTCACCAACGTGGCGGCCTTCGGTGCCTTCATCGACATCGGCGTCCACCAGGACGGCCTGGCACACGTCTCGGCGCTGTCGAAGAACTTCGTCAAGGACCCGCGGGACGTGGTCAAGCCGGGCGACATCGTCCGCGTGAAGGTCATGGACGTGGACATCCCGCGCAAGCGGATCTCGCTCACCCTGCGCCTGGAGGACGAGGCCGGGGCCGAGCGCGGGGCGGGCGCCCCCAGGCAGCGCGAGGACAGGCGGGGCGGCGGCTCCGGCGGCCGTCCCCCGCAGCAACGGGGCGCAGGCGGCGGGGCCCGAGAGGGCGGCCGCGGCCAGGGCGAGCGCGGCCAGGGCGGCCAGGGCCAGCGCCAGGGTCAAGGAGGCCAGGGCCAGGGCGGTCAGGGCCGGCGGCAGGGCGGCGGGGCCCCCGCCCCCGCGAACAGCGCCATGGCGGACGCGCTGCGCCGCGCGGGCCTCACGGCCGGCGAGGAGCGCCGCAAGCGGTAGGCACCGTCGGGGGCGGCTTGCAGCCACCCGGCGCGTCAGGGTCCTCGTACGCGGTGGCCGAATAGGTTCCCCACCTGGGGACTTGTCTTGCCAACTCGCGTACAAGATCTGTAGGCATGGTGGAACGCCCGTTCGTCATCCGGCGGACGGGCTTCCGCGTTTCCCCCTCAGGACCGCAATCCCCGAGGCCGCCTTGAAGGCACAGGACGTCATGCCCATGCCCATACACGCCTACCGACGCTGTCCCGGAAAGGGTCCGAAGAGGGATCACATGCCCCACCGGCAACTCAGCATTCGCAAACGGTGCGAGAACATTCTCAGCCATCTGGATCTGTCCCACCCCTTCTCCCTCGACGTCCTGTGCAACCGGATAGCCGAGCAGCGGGGCCGCCCCATCCGCCTCCACCCGCTCCCCAAGGAGGCGGCGGAGGCCGGGATCTGCGGACTGTGGGTGGGCACGGTCAGCGTCGACTACGTCTTCTACGAGGCGCAGACCACCCCGCTGCACCGGGAGCACATCGTCCTCCACGAGCTCGGCCACATCCTCTTCGGGCACAACTCGCTGGAGGGCGAGGAGACCGACGGCGAAGCTCCGACGGTGCTCGGGCGCACCAACTACACCACCCGCCAGGAGCAGGAGGCGGAAATGCTCGCCAGCATGATCCGCATCCGCACGGCGAACGCCGGCCCGCGCCGTGCCGACCGGGACCGCGGCACGCTGGCCCGGCTGGAGTCGGCCATGGGCTACGAGCGGGGCAACGATGGCAGCTGACCTCACCGCCTTCGGCGACTGGCTCGCCGTCCCCAGCGTGGTCTGCCTGTGGGCCGCCGTCCTGCTCCGCGCGCCCGGCGCCCTGCGCTCCCCCCAGCAGCGCGGCCTGTGGCTGGCCGTCGCCACCGCCGCCGCCGCGATGACCCTGAACCTCCCGGACGTCGTCACCCACGCGATGAAGCGCGGCGCCGACTACGCCCACACCATCGGCCTCGTCCGCAACCTCATCGGCGTGCTGTCGGCGGGCGCCGTGATCTACTTCGTGGCCGCCGCCACCCGCGGCCGCCGGCTCCAACTCGGCTCCTGGGTCGCCACGCTGGCGTGGCTGGGCGCACTCCTGGCCCTGGACGCGGCCGCCCCCGGCCACGGCACCCACACCATGCCGCCGGCCGGTGACCCGGTGCCCTCCCTCGCGTACTGGCTGGTGCTGATCTCCGCGCACGTCATCGCCAACACCGTCTGCGTGGCCCTGTGCTGGCGCTACAGCCGGCGCACCGAGAGCCGGGGCCTCGCCGCCGGACTGCGCCTGTTCGGCCTCGGCACCGCGCTCGCCGGACTGTTCTGGCTGGCCTACCTGCTCAAGGCCCTGTTCGGCAGCACCTGGGCGATGCCCGCCCTCCCGCTGCTGATGAACCTGCACGGCCTGCTGCGCGCCGCCGCCATCCTCGTGCCCACCCTTTTCACCCTCCGCCGCACCGCCGCCGACACCGCCACCGCCTGGCGGCTGTGGCCGCTCTGGCGCGACCTGGTCGAAGCCGTCCCGCACGTGGCGCTGAACAAGCCGCGCGCCGGCCGGGTGGTGGAGCTGCTGTGGCCGCCGGTCCCGCGCAACCTGCTCGTCTACCGCAAGGTCATCGAGACGCGCGACGCGATCCTGATCCTGGGGGAGTACGTGGCCCCGGGCGCGCTGGAGAGGGCCCGCGGCCAGGCCGCCGGACAGGGGATCCCCGAGCAGCGGGCCGGCGCGGCCGCGCTGGCCCGCGTACTGAAGGAGGCGCGGCAGGCCAGGCTCGACGGACTGCCCGGGCGGCCGGGCGAGGCCGCCGCGCTGGAGCTGCCCGCCGCGATCCACACCTCGCAGGAGGGCGGGGACCTCGCGGACGAGGCCCGGTTCCTCGTCGACGTGGCCCAGGCCTACGCCTCTCCCGCCGGCACCACGTCCGTCAGCACAAGGAAGTGAAACCCTCTTGACCACCGCAGGAACCACCGTACTGATCACCGGGGCCAGCGCCGGACTGGGCGCGGCCTTCGCCCGCGGCTTCGCGGCCAAGGGCTGCGACCTGGTCCTCGTCGCCCGCGACAAGGACCGGCTCGAGGCCGTCGCCGCCCGACTGGGCCGCGAATACGGCACCGAGTGCGAGGTGCTGCCCGCCGACCTGCTGGACGCGGGGGACTGCGCGGCGGTCGCCGAACGGCTCGCCGACCGGTCCCGGCCCGTGGACGTGCTGGTCAACAACGCGGGCTTCGGACTGCCCGCGCCGTTCCCGTACAGCCCCCTCGAGGACGAGGAGCGGATGCTCGACCTGCTCGTGAAGGTCCCGCTGCGGCTCACCCACGCCGTCCTGCCGGGCCTGCGCGAACGCCGCCGGGGCGCGGTCCTCAACGTCTCCTCGGTCGCGGGGCTCCTGCCGACCGGCACGTACGGGGCCGCCAAGGCCTGGATCACCGCGTTCAGCGAGTCGCTGCGGGTGGACATGGCGCCGTACGGGGTCCGGGTGCTGGCCGTGGTCCCGGGCTTCACCCGCACCGAGTTCCAGGAGCGCGCCGGTATGGACGTCAGCGCGCTGCGCGACGAGGTCTGGCTGGAACCGGAGGCCGTGGTCGCCCAGGCCTTGAAGGACCTGGCCCTGCGCCGCCCGGTCAGCATCACCGGCCGCCGCTACCAGGCGTACGCCCTCGCGGTCCGGCACCTCCCGCGCGCCTTCGTGGCCCGGAAACTGGCCCGCACGCGCCGCCCCCCGGCCGACCCGGGCGCGTGATCCCGCCCGCGCCCCGGGCCCGCGCGCACCCGGCTAGAGCTCGGTGACCCTGCCGTCCTCGACCCGCAGGCGGCGGGTCACGTGCACCGCGTCGAGCATGCGGCGGTCGTGGGTGACCAGCAGGAGGGTGCCCTCGTAGGCGTCGAGGGCGGACTCCAGCTGCTCGATCGCCGGGAGGTCGAGGTGGTTGGTGGGCTCGTCCAGGACCAGCAGGTTCACCCCGCGGCCCTGGAGCAGCGCCAGCGCCGCACGGGTGCGCTCGCCCGGGGAGAGGGTGGCCGCCGGGCGGAGCACGTGGGCCGCCTTGAGGCCGAACTTGGCCAGCAGGGTGCGCACTTCGGCCGGCTCGGTCTCCGGGACCGCCGCGCAGAAGGCCTCCAGCAGAGGTTCGTCGCCGAGGAACAGGCCGCGGGCCTGGTCCACCTCACCGACCAGGACGCCGGAGCCGAGGGTCGCGGAGCCCGAGTCCGGGGCGAGCCGGCCCAGCAGGACGGCGAGGAGGGTGGACTTGCCGGCGCCGTTGGGCCCGGTGATCGCCACCCGGTCCGCCCAGTCGATCTGCAGGCTGGCCGGGCCGAAGGCGAAGTCGCCCCGCTTGACGGCCGCTTCGCGCAGGGTGGCCACCACCGAGCCGGAGCGCGGGGCCGCCGCGATCTCCATGCGCAGCTCCCACTCCTTGCGGGGCTCGTCCACGACCTCCAGCCGCTCGATCGCCCGCTGCGTCTGGCGGGCCTTGGCGGCCTGCTTCTCGCTGGACTCCCCGCGCAGGTTCTTGCCGATCTTGTCGTTGTCGGAGGCCTTGCGGCGGGCGTTGCGCACGCCCTTGTCCATCCAGTTGCGCTGCATCTGGGCGCGGCCCTCCAGAGCCGACTTCCTGCCCGCGTACTCCTCGTACTCCTCGCGGGCGTGGTCGCGGGCGCGCTCGCGCTCCTCCAGGTACGCGTCGTAGCCGCCGCCGTAGAGGTTGATCTGCTGCTGGGCCAGGTCCAGTTCGAGGACCTTGGTGACGGTCCGGGTCAGGAACTCGCGGTCGTGGCTGATGACGACCGTGCCCGCGCGCAGCCCCTTCACGAACCGCTCCAACCGCTCCAGGCCGTCCAGGTCCAGGTCGTTGGTGGGCTCGTCGAGGAGGAAGACGTCGTAGCGGGACAGCAGCAGCGAGGCGAGACCCGCGCGGGCCGCCTGACCGCCCGAGAGCGCCGTCATGGGCAGGTCCAGGCCCACCATGAGGCCGAGCTCGGCGGCGACCTCCTCGGCCCGCTCGTCGAGATCGGCGCCGCCGAGGTCCAGCCACCGGTCCAGCGCGGTCGCGTACGCGTCGTCCGCGCCCGGCGTCCCGTCCACCAGCCCCTGCGTCGCCGCGTCCAGCTCCGCCTGCGCGGCCGCCACACCCGTACGGCGCGCCAGGAAGTCCCGAACCGACTCGGCGGGCCGCCGCTCCGGCTCCTGCGGGAGGTGGCCGACGGCGGCGGTCGGCGGGGAGAGCCGCAGCTCCCCGGTCTCGGGAGCGTCCAGCCCGGCGAGCAGGCGCAGCAGGGTGGACTTCCCGGCGCCGTTCACGCCGACGAGGCCGATGACGTCGCCGGGGGCGACGACGAGGTCGAGATCGGCGAAGAGCGTGCGCTCACCGTGCGCGGCGGTGAGCTTCTTGGCGACGAGGGTTGCAGTCATGATGTCCCGATCCTATCCGGGCGGACGGACGTCCCCCGGATGGCCGCATAGGTGGGAACCACGTCATTGCAGCCATCCGGCCCGGTGTCACACCATGGGGTCATGTCGTCGCGAAACGTGCTCGTCGTCCTCTACGACGGGGTGCAGAGCCTGGACGTGACCGGACCGGTGGAGGTGTTCGCCGCCGTGGCCCGGTTCCCGGGGCTGCTCCCCTACACGATCGGAACGGTGTCCCCGGCAGGAGCGCCGGTCCGCACCAGCAGCGGGCTGACGCTGGTGCCGGACGCGGACCTGGAGAGCGCCCGGCCGGGCGCCGGGACCACCCTGCTGGTACCCGGGGGCCGGTACACCGGCGACTTCGAGCCGCGGCTCACCGACTGGCTGCGCGCCCACGGGGGTGGCGCGGAGCGGCTGGTGTCGGTGTGCACGGGCGGGCTGCTGCTGGCCGAGGCCGGGCTGCTGGACGGGCGGCGGGCCACGACGCACTGGTACGTGTGCGAACAGATGGCGCGCGACTACCCGGCCGTGGAAGTGGAGCCCGACCCCATCTACGTACGGGACGGACCGGTGGCCACCTCGGCCGGGGTCACGGCCGGGATCGACCTGGCGCTCGCGCTGGTGGAGGAGGACCACGGGAAGGACGTAGCGCTGACGATCGCCCGGCACCTTGTGGTGTTCCTGCACAGGCCGGGCAACCAGGCGCAGTTCAGCGCGCAGCTGGCGGCCCAGACCGCCCGGCGGGAGCCGCTGCGCGACGTGCAGCAGTGGATCACCGAGCACCCGGACGGCGACCTCAGCGTCGAGGCGCTCGCCGCGCGGGCCCGACTGTCCCCGCGCCACTTCGCGCGGGCCTTCCAGACGGAGACGGGGGTGACCCCGGGGCGGTACGTGGAGCGGGTGCGGGTGGAACACGCCCGGCGCCTCCTGGAGGAGGGCTCCGCCGGCATCGCCCAGGTCGCCCGCGCCTGCGGGTACGGCACCCCGGAGGCCCTGCGCCGGGCCTTCGTGAAGACGCTCGGCCAGCCCCCGACGGAGTACCGCCGCCGCTTCGGCGCAGCCCGCTAGCTCGGACAACGCACCACACATCGACCGCTCCGGAGGAGCCATGCAGATCGCCGTACTGCTCTACGACCGCTTCACCGCCCTCGACGCCATCGGGCCCTTCGACACCCTCGGGCGGCTGCCGGGCGCCGAGGTGGTGTTCGTGTCCGAGCGCCCGGGGCCCGTGCGCACGGACAACGGCTCGCTCGCGCTCGTCGCCGACAAGGGGCTCGGCGAGGTGACCCGGCCCGACATCGTGCTCGTGCCCGGCGGGCCGCACCCGGAGCTGGAGATGAAGAACCCCGCCGTCACGCGGTGGCTGCGGGCCGTCGACGCCACCAGCACGTGGACCACGTCCGTCTGCACCGGCTCGCTGCTGCTCGCCGCGGCCGGCCTGCTCGACGGGCGGCGGGCCGCCGGCCACTGGCTGTACCTCGACCAGCTGCCGCAGTTCGGGGCGGAGCCCACCGGGGAGCGGGTGGTCTTCGACGGGAAGTACGTCACCGCGGCGGGAGTGTCCTCCGGGATCGACATGGGCCTCGCCCTGCTCGGCAGGATCGCCGGGGACGAGGTCGCCCAGACCGTCCAGCTGATGACCGAGTACGACCCCCAGCCGCCCTACGACGCCGGTTCCCCGGAGAAGGCGCCCGCCGGGCTCGTCGCCCGGCTGCGGGCGAACAACCCCCTGGTGTAGCCGGGCCGTCAGTGCCTCAGGGCGTCCACGTGAAGCGGGGCGCCCGACGCTCCAGGAACGCGGCGACGCCCTCCGCGGCGTCGTCGCTCTCCGCCGCCCGGGCGTCCCAGTGACCGTCCCGGTCCGTCCGGCCGTCCGCGAACTCCTTGGCCGCCGCCTGCGTCAGCTGCGAGCGCGAGGCCAGGATCCGGGTGAACTCGGCGACCCGCTTGTCCAGCTGCCCGGCCGGCAGCAGCTCGTTCAGGAACCCGGCGCGCAGCGCCTGGTCCGCGCCGATCAACTCCGCCGAGAAGAGGAGGTACTTCGCCCAGGCCGGGCCCACCAGGGACGCGAGCCTGCGGGTGGAGGAGGCCGGGTAGACGATGCCCAGCTTCGCCGGGGTCACCCCGAACGACGCTCCCTCCTCCGCGAAGCGCAGGTCGCAGGCCGCCGCCAGCTGGCTCCCGCCGCCCACGCAGAACCCGCGGATCGCCGCCAGGGTCGGCTTCGGGAAGGCGGCCAGGGCCTCCTCCGCCGTCACGGCGAGGGCCCGCGGGTCGTCGTCCCCGGCGGCTCCGGTCAGCGAGGAGATGTCGGCGCCCGCGCAGAAGGTCGGCCCGGCACCGGTCAGGACGAGCGCCCGGACCGCGGGGTCGCCCGCCAGGCCCGTCAGCAGCTCCGGGAGCGCCCGCCACATGGCGGCGGTCATCGCGTTGCGCTTGGCGGGGTGCGAGATGACGACGGTGGCGACCCCGTCGGCGACCGTGTGCAGCAGGCTGGCGTCGAGGTCTGCGTCCATGCGCCGGATGCTATCCCGGGCGGTCATACCTATGATCAAGGGAGTCCGTCCGGGGGTGCGAGGAGGTGGCGCGTCCATGGGCACAGACCGTGCAGACCGTACAGACCGTACCGGGGCCGGGGCCGGGGGCCGGGAGCCGCAGCAGGAGAAGAAGAAGCTCCACCGCGGTTACGGGCTGCTGGCGCTGCTCGGGGTGATCCTCGTGCTGGCCGGTCTGGTCGGCCTCGTCTACACCGGCCTCGCCACGCTCACCTCGATGTTCCTCTTCGGCTGGCTGCTCCTGATCGGGGGTGTGGTGGGCCTGCTGCAGGCCGTGCAGTCGCGCGGGAGCAGCTACTTCTGGCTCGCCGTCGTCGTCGCGATCAACCTCGCGGCGGGCTTCGTGATCCTGCGCCGTCCGGAGGCGAGCGCCGAGGCGCTGACCATGTTCGCCGCGCTGCTCTTTCTGACGGGCGGCCTGTTCCGGCTGGTCGGAGCGCTGGTGGTGCGCGGTTCGAACTTCGGGCTCGCGCTCGTCCAGGGGGCCTTCGGGGTCCTGCTGGGGGTCCTGATCCTCTCCGACTGGCCCGGCAACAGTCTGTACGTGATCGGAACCTTCTTCTCCCTCGCCCTCCTGTTCGACGGCCTGAGCCTGATCGCCCTGGGCCTGGGAGCCCGCCGCATCCTGGGCTTGGTCAGGGAAGACGAGGAGCCGCGGGAGACGGCTTCGGTGGATGGGGCCCGCGAGGCGGCCGCAAAGCGTGCGGCAGAAGATCAGGAACAGTCGAACAACTGACTCTGTCATACGCCAGCGGTCAGAATGTGCCCGAATGACGCTGACTTCTGGTCAGCGGTCCGGCCCGGACCAGCCCGGTCCCCACTCTTGACGCGTGGAGACGATCGAGCGTGAAGACGGGGGACGGAAGATGGATGTCAGCGGGAGCGTCCCGCCAGCCAGGGAGGGGGCGCCGGAGGCTCCGGCCGACCCCCTCGCGTACGAGGGCGTCTGGAGGTTCACGGCGCCCGCGGTAGAAGAATCCGTTCCGCAGGCCCGCCGGGCCGTCCGGGACCTGCTCGGGCGCCAAGGAGTGCCGGCCCACCAGGACCTCGTGTACTCCCTGCTCCTGATCGTCTCCGAACTGGTGACGAACTCGGTCCGGCACGCCGCGCTCCTCTCGCCGGAGGTCGCGGTCGAGGTCGCGATCGGCCGCGAGTGGGTACGGGTGGCGGTCGAGGACAACCACCCGTACCGGCCCAAGGCGCTGGAGGCCGATTTCGGCCAGACCGGCGGCCGGGGCCTGCTCCTCGTACGGGAGGTGACGCGGGAGGCCGGCGGGGTCTGCGACGTCGAGCACACCTCGACCGGCGGGAAGGTCATCTGGGCCGCCCTGCCGCTCGCCGCCCCGCCGACCGCCGGCTGAGCGCCGGACGAGCGGGACGGCACGGCCCACAGCGGGACGGCCTCCGGCGGGACGGCGTCCGGACTACCAGCCGGCCGCGTCGCCGGTCAGCTCGCGGATCGCGGGCCGCGCCGCGTCCAGCACGGTCATGAACCAGGCCGAGAACGGCACTTCGGCGTGCCGCTTGGCCAGCTCCTCGGCGGTGACGAAGGCAGTGGCCTCGACCTCCTCCGGATCCGGCCGCACGGCGGTCTGCGCGAGTCCCACGAACAGGTGATTGAACTCCTGCTCCACCAGACCCGAAGCGGGGTCCGGGTGGTTGTAGCGCACCGTCCCCGCCTGCGCGAGCAGCGAGGGCGACAGCCCCAGCTCCTCGTGGGTGCGCCGGGCCGCGGCCGCGAACGGCGACTCCCCGGGATAGGGGTGACCGCAACAGGTGTTCGACCAGACGCCGGGGGAGTGGTACTTCCCGAGGGCCCGCTGCTGGAGCAGCAGACGGCCCTGCTCGTCGAAGAGGAACACCGAGAACGCCCGGTGCAGCTGCCCGGGCGCCTGGTGGGCGGAGAGCTTCTCCGCCGTGCCGATGGTGTTGCCGGACTCGTCGACCAGTTCGAGCATGATCGGTTCTTGAGTACCGGTGCCGTTGGACGCGCTGTTCGCGGCGGTGGCTGGTGTGGTCGGCATACCCATCCTTCGCTTCGGACTTCGGCCTTCAGTCTGCCGTACAAAAGAGGCTTGTCCCCACTTCGGAGATCCGCGCATGTCCGCCCCCCGTCGCGTGCTAGGCGACGAGGGGCGGATCACATCACCTGCGACATCACCTGCGACATCACCTGACGTCGCGCGGGCGTCAGACCCCGAACGGCGCCGGGTACCGGATCGTGCCCGCCGGTACCGGAACGCAATGGTCCAGCACCAGCGCCAGCACCGCCTCGTCCGGGACCTCGAAGGGCGCCCGGATCCCGAACCGCGACGCCGGGGTGAAACCGAAGCGCGGGTAGTACTCCGGATGCCCGAGCACGAGGACCAGGGACTCCCCGCGCTCGCGGGCCGCCGCGAGCAGGGCCCGTACGACGGCGCTGCCCGCGCCCGAGCGCTGGAACGCGGGAGCGACGGCCACCGGGGCGAGCGCGAGCGCCCGTACCCCGTCGACCTCGCACGCGGTGAGCAGGGCGTGCGCCGCCACCGACCCGTCCGGGGCCTCGGCCACGTAGGACAGCCCGGGCAGCCAGGCACCTTCCGTACGCAGCGCGTCCACGAGGTCCGCCTCCAGCGGGGTCTCGAAGGCCGCCAGGTTCACCTCCCGTACGGCGGCCACGTCGGCCGCGGTCTCCGGGCGGGTGGGCCAGGCGTCGCCGTCCCCGGCCGTCACCGGGCGCAGGACGTAGCCCGTGTACCCGTACTCGTGCCCGTGCCGCTCGCGTACGGCGAGCTCCTCGCGGGTCCCGGCCAGGGCCGCGGCCATCGCCGGGGCGTCGGCGCCGGCGGCGCCGGAAAGGGTGCGGACCCGCTCGGCGAGCGGCTCGTAGTACTCGGCCCAGTCCGAGTCGGGCAGGTGGTGCACGCCGATCACCCGGTACCCGGCGGCCTGGGCGGCCGCGAGGTTGCCGGCGGTGGTGCGCAGCGCGCAGTGCGGGTCCCAGAAGGCGCGGGCGCCCGCGGACGGCTCGGGCACCGTCCACTGGCACTCGGTCAGCACGAGGGTGCCGCCCGGGGCGAGCAGCCGCTTCCACCGCGCGAGCGCGGCGTCGAAGCCGAGGATGTAGGCGGAGCCCTCCGCCCAGACGAGGTCGAAGGAGCCGTCCTCGAAGTCCTCGCCGGTGAGGGCGCCCATGTCCGCCTCGACGGTGCGGACGCGGCCGGCGAGCCCGCGGGCCGCGGCGGCCGTGCGGAGCTCTTCGAGGAAGGGGGCGTGCAGGTCTACGGCGGTCACCTCGGCGCCGCGGGCACCGCCCGCCTCGGCGGCGAGCAGCAGGGCGCTGCGGCCCGGACCGCAGCCCAGGTCGAGGACGCGCGGCCGCTCGGGCAGCGGTCCGCACAGGGACAGCAGCCGGCGGGTGCTCGCGTCGGAGCCCGGAGCCTGCCGGGGCAGGCCGCGGTGCACGGCGAAGAAGGCTTCCTTGAAGGCATCGCCGGCAAAGGCGTCGCCGGCAAAGGCGTCGCCGGTAAAGGTGTCGGCGTCGGTGAAAGCGTCGCTGTCGGTGGAGGTGTTCTTGTCGGTCAACGTGAACCCTTGGAACGGGGGCTCCGGCCGACGAGGCCCAGCTGTGTGATCAGGCCCGGCCGGATGCCCGGAGGAAAGGGGAAAGGGGGATGCACCGGAGTTCGCTGCGCATGGCCGCGACCACTACGACGGTCATCAACCCACCTCTTCCACTTCCACTCGACTCGTTCAGGGGCGTGTCCACCGTAACACCGGCGCCGTTTGTGGTACCGCGCCGTGATCACCGATGATGATCGCGACCCGGCCCCGGGCCGCCATATTCGGCTCGTCGGGGCTTAAACGGGTGATGAACCCCTGCTTCCATTCATCCGATAGCCTCTGCCGACGTGCCGCCGCGCCACCGGGCGACCGTCCGGAATCCGTTACAAGGAGTGAGTTCGTCTGCCGACCGTCATCCTCACCGGCCTGCCGGTCCCCGGATCACCGCTCTCGGACGAGCTGCGCTCCCTCGGCTTCGAGGTCCGCCCCGCCACCGGTCCCGAGGACGCCGCCGCCGCACTGGCCGCCGTACCCGCCGACGAGCGGGTGGCCGTCGTGGACAGCGCCTTCGTCGGGCACCTGCACGCGCTGCGCCTCGCGCTGACCGATCCGCGCTTCGACGCCTGCGCCGTCACCGGCGCCCTCGCCGTCCTGCCCGGCGGCCGCGACGCCCTCGACAAGGCCGCCGCTCTCGCCACCGGCGCCGCAGCCGACGGCGCCGGCCCGTACGCGGACCGGCTCGCCGCCTCGGTCGAGGCCGCCGGGACCGCCGTCCAGCGCCCCGAGCTCGGCACGCTCGTCGCCACGGTCCCCGCCGGCCCTGCGGACCGGGAGGCGGCGACCGCCGCCGTCGCCGCCGTCGACGACGAGGCCGTCCGCCTACGGACCGCCGTGAAGTCCCGCGACGGCTTCTTCACCACCTTCTTCATCAGCCCGTACTCGCGCTACATCGCCCGCTGGTGCGCGCGCCGCGGCCTCACCCCGAACCAGGTCACCACCGCCTCGCTGATCACCGCGCTGATCGCGGCCGGCTGCGCGGCCACGGGTGAGCGCTGGGGCTACGTGGCGGCCGGCGTACTGCTCCTCGTCTCCTTCGTCCTGGACTGCACCGACGGGCAGCTCGCCCGTTACTCGCTCCAGTACTCGACGATGGGCGCCTGGCTCGACGCCACCTTCGACCGCGCGAAGGAGTACTCCTTCTACGCGGGCCTCGCGCTCGGCGCCGCCCGCAACGGCGACGACGTCTGGGCCCTGGCGGTCGGCGCCATGATCCTCATGACCTGCCGGCACGTCGTGGACTTCTCCTTCAACGAGGCCAACCACGACGCCACCGCCAACACGAGTCCCACGGCGGCGCTCTCGGACCGGCTGGACAGCGTCGGCTGGACCGTGTGGGTCCGGCGGATGATCATCCTGCCGATCGGCGAGCGCTGGGCGATGATCGCGGTGCTGACCGCCCTCACCACCCCCCGGATCGTCTTCTACGCCCTCCTCGTCGGCTGCGCCTTCGGCGCGCTCTACACCACCGCCGGCCGAGTCCTGCGCTCCCTGACCCGCAAGGCGACCCGCACCGACCGCGCGGCCCGGGCATTGGCCGACCTGGCAGACTCGGGCCCGCTGGTGGAGCTGATCGACCGGACGCTGTTCCTCCTGCGCGCGAAGTCGCCGGGTACCTTCGCCGTCGCGGTACTGGCGGCGGCGCAGCTGCTCTTCGCGGCCTGGTGGCAGCCCTTCGGCAGCTGGACGACCGTCGCGGCCGCGGGCCTCTACGCCCTCTTCGCGGCCGGCGCGGTGATGGTGCCCCTCAAGGGCGCCCTCGACTGGCTGATCCCGCCCGTCTTCCGGGCCGCCGAGTACACCACCGTGCTGATCCTCGCCGCCAAGGCGGACGTCCCCGGTGCCCTTCCGGCGGCGTTCGGCCTGATCGCGGCGGTCGCCTACCATCACTACGACACGGTGTACCGCATCCGCGGCGGCACCGGCGCGCCCCCGCACTGGCTGGTGCGGACGATCGGCGGCCACGAAGGCCGGGTCCTGCTGCTCACGGTCCTGGCGGCCGTCCTCGCGTCGCGCGAAGCGGACTTCCCCGTCGCGCTCACGGCCACGGCCGTGTTCGTGGCACTCGTGGTGCTCGTCGAGAGCATCCGATTCTGGGTCTCCTCCGGAGCACCCGCCGTACATGACGAAGGAGAACCAGCATGATCGGCCTTGTACTCGCTGCCGGTGCCGGACGCCGTCTGCGTCCCTACACCGACACCCTGCCCAAGGCGCTCGTGCCGGTCGGCCCCGAGGGTGACGAGGAGAGCCTGACGGTTCTCGACCTGACGCTGGGCAACTTCGCCGAGGTCGGCCTGACCGAGGTCGCGATCGTCGTCGGCTACCGCAAGGAAGCCGTGTACGCGCGCCGGGAGGCCCTGGAGGCCAAGTACGGCGTCAAGATCACGCTGATCGACAACGACAAGGCCGAGGAGTGGAACAACGCCTACTCCCTGTGGTGCGCGCGTGACGTCCTCAAGCAGGGCGTGATCCTCGCCAACGGCGACACCGTCCACCCGGTCTCCGTCGAGAAGACCCTGCTCGCCGCCCGCGGCAACGGCCAGAAGATCATCCTCGCCCTCGACACGGTCAAGAACCTGGCCGACGAGGAGATGAAGGTCGTCACCGCCGAGGGCAAGGGCGTCCGGAAGATCACCAAGCTGATGGAGCCCTCCGACGCCACCGGCGAGTACATCGGTGTCACCCTCATCGAGCCCGAGGCCGCCGAGCAGCTCGCCGGCGCCCTGAAGACCACCTTCGAGCGCGACCCCGACCTCTACTACGAGGACGGCTACCAGCAGCTCGTCAACGACGGCTTCACCATCGACGTGGCCCCCATCGGCGACGTCAAGTGGGTCGAGATCGACAACCACGACGACCTCGCCAAGGGCCGGACGATCGCATGCCAGTACTGACGAGGCTCATCCCCTCGCCTGTCGTCGTCGACATCAGTCGCGGGGCGATGGACGACCTGGCCGGCCTCCTGGCCGACCAGCGGATCTCCGCCTCCGGCAAGCTGGCCATCGCGATCAGCGGAGGCTCCGGCGTGGCGCTGCGCGCCAAGCTGGAGCCCGTGCTGCCGCACGCCGACTGGTACGCGGTCGTCGACGGCACCATCGACTCCGCGGTCAAGCTGGCCGACGACATAAAGGGCCGCCGCTATGACGCCGTCGTGGGCCTGGGCGGCGGCAAGATCATCGACGTGGCGAAGTACGCCGCGGCGCGGGTCGGCCTGCCCATGGTGGCCGTCGCCACCAACCTCTCGCACGACGGCATCTGCTCGCCGGTGTCCATCCTGGACAACGACAACGGCCGCGGTTCCTACGGCGTCCCGACCCCGATCGCCATGGTCATCGACCTCGACGTGATCAAGGAAGCCCCGGTGCGGTTCATCCGCGCCGGCATCGGCGACGCCATCTCCAACATCTCGGCGATCGCCGACTGGGAGCTCTCGCACCGGACCAACGGCGAGCCCGTCGACGGCCTGGCCGCCGCCATGGCCCGTACCGCCGGCGAGTCCGTGCTGCGCCACCCCGGCGGCTGCGGCGACGACGAGTTCCTCACCGTGCTCTCCGAGGCGCTGGTGCTCTCCGGCATCGCCATGTCGATCAGCGGGGACTCCCGCCCGTCGTCCGGCGCCTGCCACGAGATCAGCCACGCCTTCGATCTGCTCTACCCGGGGCGCTCCGCGCTCCACGGCGAGCAGGTCGGCATCGGCGCCGCCTTCGCCATGCACCTGCGCGGGGCCGCCGAGCAGTCCGGCCTCATCACCGAGGTGCTGCGCCGGCACGGTCTGCCGGTGGCGCCGGAGGAGATCGGTTTCAGCGTCGACGAGTTCGTCACGGCCGTCGAGTACGCCCCCCAGACCCGCCCGGGACGTTTCACGATCCTGGAGCACCTCAACCTGTCCGCCGCCGAGATCAGGGACGCTTACGCCGACTATGCCAAGACCATCCGTAGCTGAACTCCGGCCCGTCGTGCACCCGGCGGGCGTCAAGGACCGGGTCAGCGGCGAGCACTGGGGCGGGCGCCTCTACATGCGCGAGATCTCCCTGCGCATCACCCGCCTCCTGGTCACCACCAAGGTCACGCCGAACCAGCTGACCTACGTGATGACCCTCGCCGGTGTCCTCGCCCTCCCGGCCCTGCTGGTCCCGGGCATCCCGGGCGCCGTCCTCGGCGTGGTCGCGGTCCAGCTCTACCTGCTGCTCGACTGCGTCGACGGCGAGGTCGCGCGCTGGAAGAAGCAGTTCTCGCTCTCCGGCGTGTACCTGGACCGGGTCGGCGCCTACCTGTGCGACGCGGCCGTCCTCGTGGGCTTCGGGCTGCGCGCGGCCGACCTGTGGGGCACCGGGCGGATCGACTGGCTCTGGGCCTTCCTGGGCACCCTCGCGGCGCTCGGCGCGATCCTGATCAAGGCCGAGACCGACCTGGTCGGCGTCGCCCGCCACCAGGCCGGCAAGCCGGTGGTCAAGGACGCGGCGGCCGAGCCGCGCTCGTCCGGCATGGCGCTCGCCCGCCGGGCCGCCGCCGCGCTCAAGTTCCACCGCCTGGTCCTCGGCATCGAGGCCTCGCTGCTCATCCTGGTGCTGGCCGTCCTGGACCAGATGCGCGGCGACCTGTACTGGTCCCGCGTCGGTGTGGCCGTCCTGGCCGCCATCGCGGTGCTGCAGACCGTGCTGCACCTGGTGTCGATCCTGGCCTCCAGCAGGCTCAAGTGACCGCCCCGATGCGGCTGGGCGCCGTCATCATCACCATGGGCAACCGGCCCGACGAGCTCAAGGCGCTCCTCGACTCGGTGGCCCGCCAGGAGGGCGACCCCGTCGAGGTCGTCGTGGTGGGCCAGGGCGTCGAGGTCACCGGTCTGCCCGAGGGTGTGCGCAGCATCACGCTGCCCGAGAACCTGGGCATCCCCGGCGGCCGCAACGTCGGCATCGAGGCCTTCGGCCCCGGCGGCGGCGAGGTGGACGCCCTGCTCTTCCTGGACGACGACGGGCTGCTGGAGCGCACCGACACCGCCGAGCTGTGCCGCCAGGCCTTCACGGAGGACCCCCGACTCGGGATCGTCAGTTTCCGGATCGCGGATCCGGACACCGGCGAGACCCAGCGCCGCCACGTACCGCGGTTGCGCGCCTCGGACCCGATGCGCTCCTCCCGCGTGACCACCTTCCTGGGCGGCGCCAACGCCGTCCGCACGAAGGTGTTCGAGCAGGTCGGGGCGTTGCCGGGAGAGTTCTTCTACGCGCACGAGGAGACCGATCTGGCCTGGCGGGCGCTCGACGCCGGGTGGCTGATCGACTACCGGGCGGACATGGTCCTGCTGCATCCGACCACCGCCCCCTCCCGGCACGCCGTCTACCACCGTATGGTGGCTCGTAACCGGGTGTGGCTCGCCCGCCGCAACCTGCCCGCTCCGCTGGTCCCGGTCTACCTGGGCGTCTGGCTCCTGCTGACGCTCGTACGCAGGCCCTCGGCGCCGGCGCTCAAGGCCTGGTTCGGCGGATTCCGTGAGGGATGGACCACTCCCTGCGGACCCCGCCGCCCCATGAGATGGCGTACGGTCTGGCGGTTGACCCGCCTGGGCCGACCACCTGTCATCTGACCGGCCCGCGTCTGGGAACATGGCGCGATCACGGGCCTCGCGCCACCAGCCTGATGCCCACCTGGCCGCATCTTGAAGACGAAAGTTTCAACTTGTGAGTGACACAACCCACGACGGCGCCCTCGCCACGAGCAGGCCGCCGTCCGACGACGCGGGGCTCAGCGCCGCGGAGCTCGCCAGGAAGTACGGCCTCTCCGTCAGCGGTGCCCGGCCCCGCCTGGGCGAGTACGTGCGCCAGCTCTGGGGACGGCGCCACTTCATCATGGCCTTCTCCCGGGCCAAGCTGGTCGCGCAGTACAGCCAGGCGAAGCTCGGCCAGGTCTGGCAGGTGGCGACCCCACTGCTGAACGCGCTCGTCTACTGGCTGATCTTCGCGCTCATCCTGGAGGCGGACCGCGGCATGCCGCCGGGGGTCTACATCCCCTTCCTGGTGATCGGGATCTTCGTCTTCACCTTCACCCAGAGCTCGCTGATGGCGGGTGTCCGGGCGATCCCCGGGAACCTCGGGCTGGTCCGCGCGCTGCACTTCCCGCGCGCCTCCCTGCCGATCTCCTTCTCGATGCAGCAGCTCCAGCAGCTGCTGTACTCGATGATCGTCGTGTTCGTGATCGTCATCTGCTTCGGGAACTTCCCGCAGCTGTCCTGGCTGCTGGTCATCCCGGTGCTGGTGCTGCAGTTCGTCTTCAACACCGGCCTCGCCATGATCTTCGCGCGGGCCGGGTCCAAGACCCCCGACCTCGCGCAGCTGATGCCGTTCGTCACGCGCACGTGGATGTACGCCTCCGGCGTCATGTTCTCCATCAGCACGATGCTCGAGGACAAGCCCCAGTGGATCGCCGACGTGCTCCAGTGGAACCCGGCCGCGATCTATATGGACCTGGTCCGGTTCGCGCTGATCGACAACTACGGCGCGGAGAACCTGCCGCCGCACGTATGGGCGTTCGCGGTCGGCTGGGCCGTCCTGATCGGCCTCGGGGGATTCGTGTACTTCTGGAAGGCTGAGGAGCGTTACGGCCGTGGCTGAGAACTCCCAGGGGCGCGTCCCCACCGTCATCGCCGACGACGTCCACATCGTCTACCGGGTCAACACCGGCAGCTCCGGCAAGGGCAGCGCCACCGCGGCGCTGAGCAAGATAATCCGCCGGGGCAAGGGCGACGCCCCCGGCGTCCGCCGGGTCCACGCCGTGCGCGGCGTCTCCTTCACGGCGTACCGCGGCGAGGCGATCGGCCTGATCGGTTCCAACGGTTCCGGCAAGTCGACCCTGCTGCGCGCCATCGCGGGCCTGCTGCCCTGCGAGGCCGGCAAGGTCTACACCGACGGCCAGCCCTCGCTGCTGGGTGTCAACGCGGCGCTGATGAACGACCTCACCGGTGAGCGCAACATCGTCCTCGGCGGTCTCGCGATGGGCATGAGCCGCGAGCAGATCAAGGAGCGCTACCAGGGCATCGTCGACTTCTCGGGCATCAACGAGAAGGGCGACTTCATCTCCCTGCCGATGCGCACCTACTCGTCCGGCATGGCGGCGCGACTGCGCTTCTCCATCGCGGCGGCCAAGGACCACGACGTCCTGATGATCGACGAGGCACTGGCCACCGGTGACCGCAGCTTCCAGGTGCGTTCGGAGAACCGCATCCGCGAACTGCGGGAGAAGGCCGGCACGGTCTTCCTCGTGAGCCACAACAACAAGTCCATCCGCGACACCTGTGACCGGGTGCTGTGGCTGGAAAAGGGCGAGCTCCTGATGGACGGGCCCACCGAGGAAGTCGTCTCGGCCTACGAGAAGGCCTCCAACGGCTGACCTCCGGGTCGCAGGGCGCCCCGCGCGGCGCTCGTCCGCTCCTTTCGAAGGCCCCCGCTGCCGTGCGTGGTGGGGGCCTTCGGTGTGCTTTCGCATTCCGCTGCGACATTCGACGCCGGAGCGAATACCCCAGAGGCCTCCGCGGCGTTCTACAGCGTAAGCTGAAGCGGTCCTGAATCGCGGCAAGAGGGGACGATTCCCCGCAGGTGAACGGCCCTGGGGCAGCCCCGGGCAAACCCCCGGCGGCGTGTCCGAAATAGGATGTATTGGGTCGGCAGTGTAGAACGGGAGATGTGACGGCAATGGCTACGGGAATTCTCCGGCCCCCAGGCACGACGGCCGTCCCCGCCCCGGGCGGCGGGCGGTGACCGCGGCGCACGGCATCCGGCCCCCGTCCGACACGGTCCACGTGAGCGCCACCCTCGACAAGGCGGCGGCGGAGAACTTCCCCGTCGCCCCCGCCTTCCTCCCGCGCGCCTGGCGCGACGGACTGACGGCCGTCTACGGATACGCCCGCCTCGTCGACGACATCGGCGACGGCGACCTCGCACCCGGCGGACGCGACGCCGCACTCCTCGGCCTCGACCCGGCCGCCGCCGACGACCGGCTCGCCATGCTCGACGCCTTCGAGGCCGACCTGCGCCGCGTGTTCGGCGGCACGGACGGCCCCCCGCGGCACCCGCTGCTGCTCGCCCTCCAGCCCGTCGTCAGCGCCCACGGCCTCACCCCCGAGCCCTTCCTCGGGCTCATCGAGGCCAACCGGCAGGACCAGCGGGTCACCCGCTACGAGACCTACGGGGACCTGGTCGGCTACTGCGAGCTCTCCGCGAACCCGGTGGGGCGCCTCGTGCTCTCCCTCACCGGCACCAGCACCCCCGAGCGCGTCCGCCGCTCCGACGCCGTCTGCACCGCCCTGCAGATCGTCGAGCACATCCAGGACGTCGCCGAGGACCTCGGCAACGACCGCATCTACCTGCCCGCCGAGGACATGCGGCGCTTCCACGTGAGCGAGGCCGACCTGGCGGCCCCGTCCGCCGGCGCGTCCGTACGCTCCCTGGTCGCATTCGAAACCGAGCGCGCACGCGAACTGCTGAATGAAGGCACCCCGCTCGTGGGTAGCGTGCACGGCAGACTCCGGCTGCTGCTCGCGGGTTTCGTGGGAGGAGGGCGCGCAGCCCTGCGAGCCGTCACGGCCGCCGGCTTCGACGTACTCCCCGGCCCGCCCAAGCCCACCAAGAGCGGCCTGCTCCGCGAGGTTGCCGCCGTCCTGCGCACAGCGCCGAGAAAGGGGTGAGCCCGACCGTGGAGGGCCCCACACACGCGTCCGCACCGGCTGCGATGTCCGCACCTATTTCGGCGGCCTACAGCTACTGCGAGGCCGTCACCGGTTCACAGGCGCGCAATTTCGCGTACGGCATCCGGCTGCTGCCCGCCGACAAGCGGCAGGCGATGTCGGCGCTGTACGCCTTCTCCCGGCGCGTCGACGACATCGGCGACGGCACGCTGGCGCCCGAGGCCAAGCTGGCCCGGCTGGAGGAGACCCGCGCCCTGCTCGGGCGGATCGTGGCCGAGGAGATCGACGAGGACGACACCGACCCGGTCGCCGTCGCCCTCGCGCACGCCGCCCGCCGCTTCCCGATCCCGCTCGGCGGCCTCGACGAACTCATCGACGGCGTCCTGATGGACGTCCGCGGCGAGACCTACGAGACCTGGGACGACCTCAAGGTCTACTGCCGCTGCGTGGCCGGGGCCATCGGCCGGCTCTCGCTCGGCGTCTTCGGCACCACGGCCGGCGCGGCCGACTCCGGGCGCGCCGCCGAGTACGCCGACACCCTCGGCCTCGCCCTGCAACTCACCAACATCCTCCGGGACGTTCGCGAGGACGCGGGCAACGGACGCACCTACCTGCCCGCCGAGGACCTCGCCAAGTTCGGCTGCTCGGAAGGCTTCCACGGCGACCGCGCGCCCGCCGGCTCCGACTTCGCCGGGCTCGTCCACCACGAAGTCCGGCGCGCCCGCGCCCTGTTCGTCGAGGGATACCGGCTGCTGCCGATGCTCGATCGGCGCAGCGGTGCCTGCGTGGCCGCCATGGCCGGCATCTACCGCCGCCTCCTCGACCGCATCGAGCGGGAACCGGAGGCGGTGCTGCGGGGCCGCGTCTCGCTGCCGCCCCACGAGAAGGCGTACGTCGCCGTGCGCGGCCTGTCCGGCCTCGACGCACGGACCATCTCCCGCCAGAGCACGCGGAGGCGGCCCTGATGGCTCCCACCACCCGGACCCCGGCGACGGCCCCGGGCGGGTACCCGGCATGCGCGGCCGAGCCGCACGGCGCCGTACGGGCCGACCGCACGAGTGCGCCCGGCTCCCCGCGCCGCCCGGGCACGACCGACGCCCCGGTGACCGCCGCCGCCGGGGCGCACCGGGCTGCGTGGGCCCACCGCACGCGGGCGTCCGTCAGCGCGCGCCGCGCGGACGGGACCGCCAGCCCGGCGGGCCGTCCCGGCCGGGACGGCGCCGGGGCAACCACCGCGACGGCGGGCGCGTCTCTTCCCGCGGGCTCCGGCCGCGCCGGGCGGGCCGCCGCACGCGCGGCGGCCCCGTCCGCGCAGGACCGACCGGCCGGCCCGGAGGGCCGCCGCACCACGGGGGAGGGCGCATGACCGGCACCGAACACCACGCCGTCGTCGTCGGCGGCGGCCTCGCCGGGGTCACCACCGCCCTCGAACTCGCCGACGCCGGGCTGCGCGTCACCCTGCTCGAAGGCCGCCCCCGGCTCGGCGGGCTCGCCTTCTCCTTCAAGCGCGGCGACCTCGACGTCGACAACGGCCAGCACGTCTACCTGCGGTGCTGCACCGCCTACCGGTGGTTCCTCGACCGCGTCGAAGGCACCGCCCTCGCCCCGCTCCAGGACCGGCTCGACGTACCCGTCCTCGACGTCGCCCACCCCGGCGGCCCGCGCCTGGGACGGCTGCGCCGCAGCGCCCTGCCCGTGCCCCTGCACCTGGCCGGGTCGCTGGCCCGCTACCCGCACCTGTCCCTCGCCGAGCGCGCGAGCGTCGGCCGCGCCGCCCTCGCGCTGCGCCGCCTCGACCCCGCCGACCCGGCCCTGGACGGCCTGGACTTCGCGACCTGGCTCGGTCGCTACGGCCAGAGCCCGCGCGCCATCGAGGCCCTGTGGGACCTCGTCGGCATCGCCACCCTCAACGCCACCGCCGGCCAGTCCTCGCTGGGCCTGGCCGCCATGGTCTTCAAGACCGGCCTGCTCTCCGAGAACGGCGCCGCCGACATCGGCTGGGCCCACGTCCCGCTGGGCGACCTGCACGACGGGCTCGCCCGCAAGGCCCTCGACGCGGCCGGCGTCCGCACCGAGCTGCGCACCCGGGTCACCGGCGTCTCCCGTACCCCCGAAGGCACCTGGCGGGTCGACACCGAGGACGAGTCCCTCGACGCCGCCGCCGTCGTCCTCGCCGTCCCGCAGCGCGAGGCGCACGGACTGCTGCCGGCCGGCGCCCTCGCCGACCCCGACAAGCTGCTCGACATCGGCACCGCGCCCATCCTCAACGTCCACGTCGTCTACGAGCGCAAGGTGCTCAAGCAGCCCTTCTTCGCCGCACTCGGCTCCCCGGTGCAGTGGGTCTTCGACCGCACCCAGTCCTCCGGACTCCCCGACGGCGGCCAGTACCTGGCGCTCTCGCAGTCCGCGGCACAGGACGACATCGACGAGCCCGTCTCGGTCCTGCGGGCCAAGTACCTGCCCGAACTGGAGCGGCTGCTCCCCGCCGCGCGGGGCGCCAAAGTGCGGGACTTCTTCGTCACCCGGGAGCGGACGGCCACCTTCGCCCCCACCCCCGGGGTCGGCCGGCTGCGCCCGGGGGCGCGCACCGACACGCCGGGGCTCTACCTCGCCGGTGCGTGGACTGCCACCGGTTGGCCCGCGACCATGGAGGGCGCCGTCCGGAGCGGAATGAGCGCGGCGCACGCCGCACTCGCCGCGCTCGGCCGCCACCGCGACCACCCTCTGCAGGAGGCGGCATGACGATCACCACGAGCACGACGAGCACGACCAGCAACACCGGCACAGCAGGTACAGGAACAAGAGGAGAGCCAGTGAACCCGGGGAATCCGGCCGTCGAGAACACGGATGCCAGTGCGGGCACGGCCGGAAGGGGCGTGGAGAAGGCGGACACGCTCGCCCTCCTGGAGCGCGGCCGCACACTGTCGACCCCCGCGCTCCGCGCCGCCGTGGACCGGCTCGCCGCGCCCATGGACACCGTCGCCGCCTACCACTTCGGCTGGATCGACGCCCAGGGCAACGCGGCCGACGGCGACGGCGGCAAGGCCGTGCGCCCCGCCCTCGCGCTGCTCTCCGCCGAGGCCGCGGGCGCCGCGGCCGAAGTCGGCATCCCGGGCGCCGTCGCCGTCGAGCTCGTGCACAACTTCTCGCTGCTGCACGACGACCTGATGGACGGCGACGAGCAGCGCCGCCACCGCGACACGGTGTGGAAGGTGCACGGACCCGCCCTCGCGATCCTCGTCGGCGACGCCCTCTTCGCCCTCGCCAACGAGGTGCTGCTGGAGCTCGGCACCGTCGAGGCCGGCCGGGCGACCCGCCGGCTGACCACCGCCAGCCGCAAGCTCATCGACGGCCAGGCACAGGACATCTCCTACGAGCACCGCGAGCGCGTCAGCGTCGAGGAGTGCCTGGAGATGGAGGGCAACAAGACCGGTGCGCTGCTCGCCTGCGCTGTGTCCATCGGCGCGGTGCTCGGCGGCGCGGACGACCGTACGGCCGACAAGCTGGAGGAGTACGGCTACCACCTGGGCCTCGCCTTCCAGGCCGTCGACGACCTGCTCGGCATCTGGGGCGACCCGGACGCCACCGGCAAGCAGACCTGGAGCGACCTGCGCCAGCGCAAGAAGTCCCTGCCGGTGGTCGCCGCCCTCGCCGCCGGCGGCCCGGCCTCCGAGCAGCTCGCCGAACTGCTCGCCGCGGACGCCAAGGCCAGTGACTTCGAGAACTTCTCGGAGGAGGAGTTCGCGGCCCGCGCGGCGCTCATCGAGCAGGCCGGCGGCCGCCAGTGGACCGCCGACGAGGCACGCCGCCAGCACGCCATCGCGATCCGGGCCCTCGACGACGTCGACATGCCGCAGCGCGTGCGCGAACAGCTCGTGGACCTCGCCGACTTCGTCGTCGTGCGCAAGAGGTGATCGCCACCCGACAGCGGATATGAATCGCGAGTCGCCGGCCGGTGCCGCCATCTGAGCGTGGCGTGCACCGGCCGACGGCAGACCCCAGCACAGCAGAGGACACTGTTCTAAGGGGAAGCCATGACAGCGACGACCGACGGCAGCACCGAGGGCGCTGCTGCTGGCAGCGAATCGACCCCGGGCCTTCCGCCGGGCCCGGCCGTGGGGCACGCCCGCGGCCCGGCCGCCGAAGCGGGATCCCTGGCCCCGCCCCACGCGGCGGGGCCCGGCCCGCAGGCCGATTACGGCGCCGCCGGCCCGCGCGCCGACTACGGCCCACCGGGCACGCCCGGAGCGGACGGCGGCCGGGTGCGCGTGGGCACGGCCGGGGACCGGCCGGGCCCGGCGCGGGCACCGGGCGACGCGGCGCCGGGCTTCGGCCCGGAGGCCGGTCCACCAGACGGGCCCGGGGGCCGGGTGCGCGTGAGCGTGCTCGAGGACGCGCCCGCCGGCCCGGGACCCGAACGGGCGGGCCCGGCCCGGACCGCCGCGGACCTGCCCGAGCCGCCGGACGGCGCCCCGCCCGGGGTGTACGAGGCCACCGCGCGGGCGACCCGGCACCTGCTGGACCGCCAGAACCCTGATGGCTGGTGGAAGGGCGACCTCGAGACCAACGTCACCATGGACGCCGAGGACCTGCTGCTGCGGCAGTTCCTCGGCATCCGGGACGAGGCCACCACCCGGGCCGCCGCCCTCTTCATCCGCGGCGAGCAGCGGGAGGACGGCACCTGGGCCACCTTCCACGGCGGCCCGCCCGAACTGTCCGCCACCATCGAGGCGTACGTCGCACTGCGCCTCGCCGGGGACGCCCCGGACGCCCCGCACATGTCCCGCGCCTCGGCCTGGATCCGCGCCCATGGCGGGATCGCCGCCGCCCGCGTCTTCACCCGGATCTGGCTGGCCCTCTTCGGCTGGTGGAACTGGGACCACCTGCCCGAACTCCCGCCCGAGCTGGTGTTCCTGCCCTCCTGGGTGCCCCTGAACATCTACGACTTCGGCTGCTGGGCCCGCCAGACCATCGTCCCGCTCACCGTGGTCTCCGCGCTGCGCCCCGTCCGCCCGGCCCCCTTCGCCCTCGACGAGCTCCACGCCGACGCGCGGGTGCCGAACCCCGCAAGGCGCCCTGCCCCGCTGACCACGTGGGAGGGCGCCTTCCAGCGGATGGACAAGGCCCTGCACGTCTACCGGCGGTTCGCCCCGCGCCGGCTGCGCAAGGCCGCGATGGCCACCGCCGGCCGCTGGATCGTCGAGCGGCAGGAGAACGACGGCTGCTGGGGCGGGATCCAGCCGCCCGCCGTGTACTCCGTCATCGCCCTGCACCTGCTCGGCTACGACCTCCGGCACCCGGTGCTGCGCGCCGGACTGGAGTCCCTGGACCGCTTCGCGGTGTGGCGCGAGGACGGCGCCCGGATGATCGAGGCCTGTCAGTCCCCGGTGTGGGACACCTGCCTGGCCGCGATCGCCCTCGCCGACGCGGGCCTGCACCCCGGCCACCCGGCGCTGGTCAAGGCCGCCGACTGGATGCTCGGCGAGGAGATCACCCGCACCGGGGACTGGGCCGTGCGGCGGCCGGGGCTGGCCCCCGGCGGCTGGGCGTTCGAGTTCCACAACGACACCTACCCCGACATCGACGACACCGCCGAGGTCGTCCTCGCACTGCGCCGGATCCAGCACCCGGACCCGGCCCGCGTCGAGGGGGCCATCGCCCGCGGGGTGTCCTGGAACCTCGGCATGCAGTCCAAGGACGGCGGCTGGGGCGCCTTCGACGCCGACAACACCAGCCCCTTCCCGAACCGGCTGCCCTTCTGCGACTTCGGCGAGGTCATCGACCCGCCCTCGGCCGACGTCACCGCCCACGTCGTGGAGATGCTCGCCTTCGAGGGCCGCGCCGGCGACGCCAGGACCCGGCGCGGCATCGCCTGGCTGCTCGCCGAACAGGAAGAGAACGGCGCCTGGTTCGGCCGCTGGGGCACCAACTACGTGTACGGCACCGGCTCGGTGGTCCCGGCACTCGTCGCCGCCGGCATCCCGCCCGGGCATCCCGCCGTCCGCAGGGCCGTGCGCTGGCTGGAGAGCGTACAGAACGAGGACGGCGGGTGGGGCGAGGACCAGCGCTCCTACAAGGACGCGTCCTGGGCCGGGAAGGGGGCCTCCACCCCCTCGCAGACCGCGTGGGCGCTGATGGCCCTGCTGTCGGCCGGCGAGCGGGAGGGCAAGGCCGTCGAACGGGGCATCGGCTACCTGGTGGAGACGCAGCGGAAGGACGGCTCCTGGGACGAGCCGCACTTCACCGGCACCGGCTTCCCCTGGGACTTCTCCATCAACTACCACCTGTACCGGCAGGTGTTCCCGCTCACCGCGCTCGGCCGCTACCTGTACGGGGAACCGTTCGCCCCCGGTGGGGCCCGCTGATGTCCGCCGCACCGCGGCGGAGCGGGGGGGAAGGGGCCGGGAACCTGGAGCCGCTGCTGGTCGCCTGCGCGCTGCGCATCGAGCAGGCGGCGCTGCGCAGCGCCGCGCCCGGGGCGGCCCGCGCCCCGGTCGGGAGCTACTCCCTGCTGCGCACCGGAATGGGCCCGCGCGCGGCCGAGCGGGCCGTCGCCCGGGCACTGGACCGGCCCGGGATGGTCCGGGCCGCCGTCCTCGCCACCGGGTTCTGCGCCGGGCTGGTCCCCGGCATGCACCCCGGCGACCTGGTCGTCGCAGAGGAGACCCGGGACCGGCAGGGGGCCGTCAGCTGCACCGGCACCGCCCTGCTCGCCGAGGCACTGGCCCGGGCCGCGCCCGGCCGGACCGTGCACACCGGCGCACTGACCGGATCCGACCACGTCGTGCGCGGCCAGGAGCGCGCGCAGCTGCGCGCCACCGGCGCCATCGCGGTCGACATGGAGTCCGCGGCCACCCTGTGGACCGCCACCCGAGGCGGGCCCTCCCCGGGCGGCGGCCGCCCGGTTGCGGCCGTCCGGGTGATCGTGGACGCTCCGGAGCATGAGCTCGTCCGTATCGGCACGGTGCGCGGGGGAATATCGGCCTTCCGCGTTCTGCGTGCCGTACTGCCCGCGTTTTACGAATGGCACCGTTCTTTGCTGCTCCCCAGGAGGTGAGCCAGATGGCCATGCCGCTGCGCCAGTCCATCAGGGTCGGGACCTATCTTCTCGAACAGAAGCTCCGCAAGCGTGAGAAGTTCCCGCTGATCGTCGAGCTGGAACCGCTCTACGCCTGCAACCTGGCCTGTGAGGGGTGCGGGAAGATCCAGCACCCGGCCGGGGTGCTCAAGCAGCGCATGCCGGTCGCCCAGGCGGTCGGCGCCGTGCTGGAGTCCGGCGCGCCCATGGTGTCCATCGCGGGTGGCGAGCCCTTGATGCACCCGCAGATCCACGAGATCGTCCGGCAGTTGGTGGCGAGGCGGAAGTACGTATTCCTCTGCACCAACGCGATGCTCCTGCGCAAGAAGATCGAGAAGTTCACCCCTTCCCCCTATTTCGCCTTCGCCGTGCACATCGACGGCCTGCGCGAGCGCCACGACGAGTCCGTGGCCAAGGAAGGAGTCTTCGACGAGGCGGTCGCGGCCATCAAGGAGGCGAAGAAGCGCGGCTTCCGGGTGACCACCAACTCCACCTTCTTCAACACGGACACCCCGCAGACGATCATCGAGGTGCTCAACTACCTCAATGACGACCTCAAGGTCGACGAGATGATGATCTCGCCCGCCTACGCCTACGAAAAGGCCCCCGACCAGGAACACTTCCTCGGCGTCGACCAGACCAGGGAACTCTTCAGGAAGGCCTTCGCGGGCGGCAATCGGCGGCGCTGGCGGCTCAATCACTCGCCGCTCTTCCTGGACTTCCTGGAAGGGAAAGCCGATTTCCCCTGCACGGCCTGGGCCATTCCCAATTACTCCCTCTTCGGCTGGCAGCGCCCCTGCTATCTGATGAGCGACGGCTACGTGCCGACGTACCGGGAGCTGATCAACGACACCGACTGGAGCAAGTACGGCCGCGGAAAGGACCCGCGCTGCGCGAACTGCATGGCGCACTGCGGCTACGAGCCCACCGCCGTCCTCGCCACCATGGGCTCCCTCAAGGAGTCCCTGCGGGCGGCCCGGGAGACGATCGGCGGCAACCGGGACGCGTCGGCATGAGCCCGGCGGAGGAGGGAGCGGGCGCCGGGGGCAAGGGCTTCGACCTCGGCGCCCTGCTGGCCGCCCGCGGAGGGGAGCGGTACGAGCTGCACGCCCGCCACCTCAACCACCAACTGCCCCGCATGCTCCACACCATCGGCTTCGACAAGGTCTACGAGCGGGCCGAGGGCGCCCACTTCTGGGACGCCGAGGGCAACGACTACCTCGACATGCTGGCCGGCTTCGGGGTGATGGGCCTGGGCCGCCACCACCCGGTGGTCCGCCGGGCCCTGCACGACGTACTGGACGCGCAGCTCGCCGACCTCACCCGCTTCGACTGCCAGCCGCTGCCCGGGCTGCTGGCCGAGAAGCTGCTCTCGTACAGCCCGCACCTGGACCGGGTCTTCTTCGGAAACAGCGGCACCGAGGCGGTGGAGACGGCCCTGAAGTTCGCCCGGTTCGCCACCGGGCGGCCCAGGATCCTCTACTGCGACCACGCCTTCCACGGCCTGACCACGGGCTCCTTGTCGGTGAACGGGGAGGGCGGGTTCCGCGACGGCTTCGCCCCCCTCCTCCCCGACACGAAGATCGCCCTGGGGGACCTGGGCGCCCTGGAGCGGGAGCTCCGCAAGGGCGACGTCGCCGCCTTCGTCGTCGAGCCGATCCAGGGGAAGGGGGTCCTGGAGGCCCCGCCCGGGTTCCTCGCCGCCGCGCAGGAACTGCTGCACCGGCACAAGGCGCTGCTGATCGCGGACGAGGTGCAGACCGGCCTCGGACGTACCGGTGACTTCTACGCCTACCAGCACGAGCCGGGCGTGGAACCGGACCTGGTGTGCGTGGCCAAGGCGCTGTCGGGCGGCTACGTGCCGGTCGGTGCCACCCTGGGCAAGGACTGGATCTTCAAGAAGGTCTACTCGTCCATGGACCGGGTCCTCGTGCACTCCGCGAGCTTCGGCTCCAACGCGCAGGCGATGGCGGCCGGGCTGGCGGTGCTGTCGGTCATGGAGGACGAGGAGCTCGTCGCGCACGCCCGGGCGACGGGGGACCTGCTGCGCGGACGGCTCGCGGCGATGGTGGACGAGTACGAGCTGCTGCACGAGGTGCGGGGGCGCGGGCTGATGATCGGCATCGAGTTCGGCCGGCCGTCCTCGCTGGGGCTGCGCAGCCGGTGGACGATGCTGCAGGCGGCCCGCAAGGGGCTCTTCGCCCAGATGGTCGTGGTGCCGCTGCTCCAGAAGCACCGGATCCTCACCCAGGTCTCCGGGGACCACCTGGAGGTCATCAAGCTGATCCCGCCGCTGGTCGTCGACGAGCGGGACGTGGACCGGTTCGTCGGCGCATTCCGCGCGGTCATGGACGAGGCGCACGGCGGGTCCGGGCTGATGTGGGACTTCGGCAGGACGCTGGTGAAGCAGGCCGTCGCCCAGCGCTGACGGCCCGCTCCGGGCGGTCTACTCCAGCAGTCGCTCACGCAGCCGGCCGAGGGTCTCGGGCTTCAGCCCGAGGCCCTCCGCCAGGTACGGGTCCACCCCGCCCCAGGTCTCGTCGATGGTCTCGAAGGCGGCGAGCAGGTACTCGGCGCGGGCGTCGAAGAGCGGTGCCAGCAGCTCCATCACCTCGGGGGAGCGGGCCTCGTCGGCCGCGCTGCTGCGGTGCACCCGGTAGCGGCGGTGCGGGGCGTTCGACTCCAGGTAGTCCGCCACGATCGCGTCGCGCTCGACGCCCAGCGCGAGCAGGGTGACGGCGATCGACAGGCCGGCCCGGTCCTTGCCGGCCGCGCAGTGCAGGAGGGCCGGGACGCTGTCCTCGGCGAGCGCGTGCACGACCCGGCTGTGCTCGGCCGTGCGCTGCTCGATGATCCTGCGGTAGGAATTCGTCATCCGGGCCGCGGCCCTGCCGTCGCCCAGGATCGTGCGCAGCTGGTCGAGGTCGCCCTCGCGCACCAGCCGCCAGAACTCCTTGCCGTCGGCCGGATCCGAGAGCGGGATGTTCACGTTCCGTACCCCGGGCAGTTCCACGTCCGGCCCCTCCAGCGCGTGGTCGGCGGCGTTGCGGAAGTCGAAGACGGTGTGGAGGCCGAGCGAGGCGAGGAATTCTGCATCGGTTTCAGTGGCATGTGCGAGATGTCCGCTTCGGAACAGTCGTCCCGTCCTGACCCTTCGACCATCAGAAGTCGGCAATCCGCCCACATCACGGAAATTGCGCACTCCGGTCAGCTCCGGCTCCTGTATCTGCTGGGTCACGGGAACTCCTCCGCTTCGTGGTGAGATTTCTGTCCGAATTGAGCTGTTTGGCGCCAACTTGCCATATCCGGAGGCGAGATCGGGCACGTCCCCGTGAGCCAGATCATACGGTGACCGTGAGTGCCTGATCACGAAGGCCGAATGGCCGCGTCGGAGCGGTTGTTGACGGCGACTAATGGACGCAGGGTGACCAGAATTCAGCCGATTTCTCATTCCTGTGATTCCGTCAGGAAATTCGTGGCTTGTTCCCCGCCGTCGCAAGGGTTTACCTTCGCGATCGATCCGGGTGGATCGCCGAATCCTGCCGCCGCCCGGAAACCGCACCCGACTATTCGCGCGGCAGGAGCGGGGGAACCAGGTAGGCCGCTGTCCCGGAGATCTTTTCGGAGATCTTTCGCCGGGACGGCTCGGGGTGAAGACGTACGTGTCCAGTGCATGTACGGCCGGACATCTCCAGTCCGAACCCGACAGCTCACCTCGCAGGCGCCGGAGAGGAATTCGCCATGCCTGCAAAGGGTAAGCACCGCCGTCCCAAGTCCCTTTCGATATCGCGCGGTTTCGCCGTCGCAGGCACCGGTGGCGCGGCCCTCGCGCTGCCGCTGATGGGCGCCGCGGGCGCACAGGCGGCCGGCGCCCCGGCCGCGGCGACCGCGGTGGCCCCCGCGGTGGCTCCTCAGGTCCCCGTCGCGCTGCAGGCCGCGCCCGTCGCCGCCGTGCAGGCCGCCCCGAGCGTCTACACGGTCGTGCCGGGTGACTGCCTCTCCGTGATCGCCGCCGAGCGCCATCTCTCCGGTGGCTGGGAGCAGCTGTACGCCGACAACCGGGAGGCGGTCGGCGGCAACCCGTCGCTGATCCACCCCGGCCTGAAGCTGCACCTCGGCGGTCCGGGCGGGGTGGACCCGGTGGACGCCGCCCCCGACGCCGCCCCCGAGGCCGCCCCCGAGGCCGCCCCCGAGGCCGCCCCCGACGCCGCCCCCGAGGCCGCCCCCGAGGCGGAGGCGGAGGCCGAGGCCGCTCCGGAGTCCGCCCCCGAGGCGGCGCCGAAGCCGGCGCCGAAGCCGGCCGCCAAGGCCGCCCCCGCGCAGCAGGACTCCGAGGCCGGGGCACCCGCCGCGCAGCAGTCGGCCTCCGGCTTCGTCGCCCCGCTCGCCCGCACCGGCGTCTCGACCCAGTACAAGGCCGCGGGCAGCATGTGGTCCTCCGGCTACCACACCGGCGTGGACTTCATCGCGAGCTCCGGCAGCACCGTCAGGGCCGTCGGCGCGGGCACCGTCGTCTCCGCCGGCTGGGGCGGCTCGTACGGCAACGAGGTCGTCATCCGGCACGCGGACGGCAAGTACTCCCAGTACGCCCACCTGTCCCAGCTGTCCGTCTCCTCCGGCCAGAGCGTCACCGCCGGGCAGACCCTCGGCCTCTCCGGCTCCACGGGCAACTCCACCGGCCCGCACCTCCACTTCGAGATCCGCACGGGCCCCTCGTACGGCTCCGACATCGACCCGCTGGCCTACCTCCGCTCGAAGGGCGTGACCATCTGACGGCACCCGCCGTCGGCGCAGGGACACACGTGAGGCCGGGACCCGAGGGGGGTCCCGGCCTCACGTGTACTTATTCCTTATCCCCCACGTGGTACAGATCACGGTCCGTCAACCCCTCATTACGTTGGCGTAGGTTGGTTACGGGAGTGAAGTATGGGTTCTCGTGGCAGCGACGACGACGAAACTCAAGACCATCGGCTCGTACGCGGCGATCGGGGACAGCTTCACCGAAGGCGTCGGGGACCCGGGACCCGGGGATTCGTATCTCGGCTGGGCGGACCGGCTCGCCGTACTCCTGGCCGACCAGCGCGACGAGCACGACTTCCGTTATGCGAATCTGGCGGTGCGCGGAAAGCTCCTCGACCAGATCGTGGCCGATCAGCTTCCGAGGGCCAAGGCCCTCGCGCCCGACCTGGTCAGTTTCTGTGCGGGCGGAAACGACATCATCCGGCCCGGCAGCGACCCGGACGACGTGGCGGAGCGGTTCGAGGCGGCCGTGGCCGACCTCTCCGGCGCGGTCGGCCAGGTCATGATCACGACCGGCTTCGACACCCGGGGCGTGCCGGTCCTCAAGCACCTCCGGGGCAAGGTGGCGACGTACAGCGCGCATGTGCGCGCCATCGCCGACCGCTACGACTGCCCGGTGCTCGACCTGTGGTCGCTGAAGTCCGTACAGGACCGGCGGGCGTGGGACACGGACCGGCTCCACCTCTCGCCCGAGGGACACACGCGGGTCGCGCTGCGCGCGGCGCAGGTGCTCGGGCTGGACGTGCCGACCGACCCCGACCAGCCGTGGCCGCCGCAGCGGCCGCGCGGCTCGGTGGACGTGACCCGCGACAACATCCAGTGGGCGCGCGACCACCTCGTGCCGTGGATCGGCAGGCGGCTGCGCGGGGAGTCCTCGGGGGACCACCTGGAGGCGAAGCGGCCCGACCTGCTGCCGCTGTAGCCGTACGTACGTACGCGGACGGGGACGGGACGGGACGGGGACGGGGCGGGGACGGGACGGGGGGACGGGGGCGGCGAGCGGAATCCTTCGGGGCCGGTGTGCGTTGGGATGGTCGTAGAGAGACGACCACCCCTTACTCCATCCTCCCTGGAGGCGCCTTGACCGGCTCCCGTCCCCTGCGTCCCCGGCTGCGTGCCCTGCGGCCCGAAGCCTTCGGCGCGGACCCGTCCGGTGCCCGGCTGGAGCGCATCCGCCGCTCGCCGAACTTCGCCGACGGCGTCTTCCAGAACCCGGTCGGCGCCCGGAACAGACCCTCGGGCTCCATGACGGAGTTCGCCAAGGTCTACTTCCACCGGGAGCAGCGGGCCCGGCGCGGGCCCGCCGCGCCCATTCCCGTCTACCCGACCACCCTCGCGGAGCTGGCGAAGCCGCCGGCGAGCGGGCTCCGGCTGACCTGGATGGGCCACTCCAGCGTGCTCGCGGAGATCGACGGCCGTCGGGTGCTCTTCGACCCGGTGTGGGGCGAGCGCTGTTCCCCCTTCCCCTTCGCCGGTCCCAAGCGGCTGCACCCCGTGCCCGTCCCGCTGGCCTCGCTGGGCGACGTCGACGTCGTGGTCATCTCGCACGACCACTACGACCACCTCGACCTGCCCACCATCAAGGCCCTGGCCGGTACGGACACGGTCTTCGCCGTCCCGCTCGGCGTCGGCGCGCACCTGGAGCGCTGGGGCGTGTCCCCCGACCGCCTGCGCGAGCTGGACTGGAACGAGACCGTCAAGATCGCCGGCCTCTCCCTCACGGCCACCCCCGCCCGGCACTTCTGCGGCCGCGGCCTGCGCAACCAGCAGCACACCCTCTGGGCCTCCTGGGTCGTCGCGGGAGACGAGCACCGGATCTACCACAGCGGGGACACCGGCTACTTCCCCGGCTTCGCGGAGATCGGCGCCGAGCACGGGCCCTTCGACGCCACGATGATCCAGATCGGCGCGTATTCGGAGTACTGGCCCGACATCCACATGACGCCCGAGGAGGGCATGCGCGCCCACCTCGACCTCCAGGGCGGCGCCCCGCACGGCACGATGCTGCCGATCCACTGGGGCACCTTCAACCTCGCCCTGCACCCGTGGGACGAGCCGGGCGAGGGCACACTGGCCGCCGCCGAGGGGGCCGGAGCGGCCATCGCGCTGCCGATCCCGGGCCAGCCGTTCGAGCCGGGCGCCGACGAGGCCCCGGCGCAGCCCTGGTGGCGGCCGTTCGTCGCGGGCGGCGCGGTCAGCGCCCCGGCCGCGACCCCGGGCCCGGTCATCACGGAGGAGCGACCGCGGGCCGTGACCCGCGAGGAGACCGAGGCCGTCGGGTCCTGACGGCGCCGCCGCCCGTCCCGGGAGCGGGGCGGGCGGCGCATTCGGGCGGCTGTACGAGCGCTCCACCGGGAGCGGGAAGCACCCCCTCGAAGTTGCCCAACTGGCGTTCCGGGGCGGGACGGCGGGGTCTAGCGTGGGTATCCGGTGATCAACACCGGGCCCCGGAACGCTGGGGGCCGGGCCCCACGTACCGAACGTACCGAGGACGCCGATGTCCGGACTCCGCGCCGCCCGCCACGCCCCGTCGAGACACGCCGTCACCGGTCCCGGCCGGCAGATACGGCCCCTGCTGGTGCGCGCCGCCGTCCTGCCCACGCTCGCCGCCGGGCTCAGCGGCGCCGCCGCGGTGATCTTCACCCTCCAGCTCGGCGGGGGCGCGGGCGACCGCGATGCCCGGCTCTGGCCGGTGCTCACGGGCTGCGCCCTGCTCGTGGTCGGGGCCCTCGCTGCGGCTCTGCTGGGGGCCCAGCGCGGGGCGAAGGCCGTACGGGACCGGTGCGAGGCGCTGCGCCGCTCCAGCGTGCGCGGCCGCCAGGACCTGCGTACCGCCGCCGACCTGCTGGAACGGGGCGAGACCCCGCCCCGCCCGGTGCGGGGCGGGCCGACCGGACCGCTCGTCGGGGGCGACCCGGCCGGCGTGGACGAGTTCTGGCTGCTCTCCCAGGAGCTGCGCGGCGCCCGGGAACAGGCGCACGCGACCCTCGTACGGCTGGCCGGACCGGCCACGCCGTCCGACAGCGAGCGCAAGGTCGAGGTCTTCGTCAACCTCGCGCGCCGCCTGCAATCCCTCGTGCACCGGGAGATCGCGCTCCTCGACGAGTTGGAGGACACGGTCGAGGACCCGGACCTGCTCAGGGAGCTCTTCCACGTCGACCACCTCGCCACCCGGATCCGCCGGCACGCCGAGAACCTCGCCGTGCTCGGCGGGGCGGCCTCCCGCCGCCAGTGGACCCGGCCGATCGATCTGAGCGAGGTGCTCCGCTCCTCGGTCGCCGAGGTCGAGCAGTACACCCGCGTCAAGGTCGTGCCCCCGGCCGGCGGCAGTGTCCGCGGACACGCCGTCGCGGACGTGGTGCACCTGCTGGCCGAACTGGTCGAGAACGCCACGGTGTTCTCCGCGCCCGACACCGATGTGGTGCTGCGCGCCGAGCGGGTCACCGCGGGGATCGCGGTCGAGGTGGAGGACCGGGGGCTGGGCATGCCGGTGGAGGAACAGCACCGGATGAACGCCCTGCTCGCGGACCCCGACCAGGTCAGCGTCCGGCACCTGCTCGCCGACGGGCGGATCGGGCTGTTCGTCGTGTCGGCGCTGGCCCGCCGGCACGGGATCGCCGTCGAGCTCAAGTCCAACATCTACGGCGGCGTGCTCGCCGTGCTGGTGCTGCCGCAGGAGCTGCTGGGGGCGGAGGCGCCGAGCGCCGCCGACGCGGCGGGCGGGTCCCGGCCGACCTCGTGGGGCACGGGGGAGCCCCCCTCGGCCCCCCGCCTGGAACCGGTCCCCGCACCGCAGCCCTGGGCCCCGGCCGCCCCGGACCTGCCGCCCCTGCCGGTACCCGCACCACGCTCGGGCCCACCCCCACGCGCCCCCGCGCCCCGCCCCGGACGGGTCGCGGAAAACCCGGCTCCCGCCGGAGCCGACCCCGCGCCTCTCCCCAGGCGGGGTACGGGGTGCCCGGCTCCCGCCCAGGCCGACCCTGGACCCGAGGCCGCGCCATCCTCCGCGCCGGGTATGGGGGGCCCGGCTCCGGCCGGGGCCGTGACCGGCCCGGGTGCCGAGGCTTGGGCCGAGCCAGCGTCCTTGCCCGCACCGCGTGCGGAGGATCCGGCTTCGTCCGGGGCCGGTTCTGAGCCCGAGGCCGCGCCACTCCCCGCACGGGGTACGGGGGGCCCGGCTTCGTCCGCGGCCGGCTCTTGGCCCGAGGCCGCGTCACTGTCCGCGGCGGGTGTGGGGGGCCCGGCTTCGGCCGGGGCCGGCTCTTGGCCCGAGGCCGCGTCACTCTCCGCGCCGGGTGTGAGGGGCCCGGTTCCCGCCAAGGCCGACCCCTGGCCCCAAGCCGCGCCACTGTCCGCGGCGGGTGTGGCTTCGGCCGGGGCCGTGACCGGCCCGGGTGCCGAGGCTTGGGCAGAGCCTGCGTCCTTGTCTGCACCGCGTGCGGAGGATCCGGCTGCGGCCGGGGCTGCCCTGCTCCCCGCACCGGTCGCGGGGGATCCGGCTGCGGCCACGACCGTGACTGGCACGGGTGCCGAGCTCTGGCCCGCGTCCAAGCCCGGGTCGGAGGCCGGTTCCTGGCCTGTCCGCGGGGACGGGGAGACAGCATGGCCCGAGGCCGCTGCGGCAGCGGGCACGGCGGGCTCCGCCGAGGACCGGGCCGCGCCCGCGACGCTCCCGACTCGCGGAGCGGGGGACCCGGCTTCGGCCGGGCCCGTGACGGGCCTGGCTGCGGAGTCGATGCCGGAGGCAGGCCACTGGCCCGTACTCAGGGACGAGCCTGCGGCGTGGTCCGGGGCCGAGCCCTGGTCGGCGACCCCGGCCGCGCCCGTTCCCTCGCCCTCGGCCGAGCTCAGGGACGGCGGCTCGGCGGGGGTGGCAGATGCGGTGGCCGAGCCTCGGGCCGAGACCCCGGGCGGGCTACGGCGGGAGCTTGCGCCCTGGGGCGGAGCAGATCCGGGAGGTGCGAATTCGGCGTCGGCCGAGGCTGGGGCCCGGTCCGGGCCTGAGGCACCGGCCGCGCCCGCGCCCCGGTGGACCCCTCAGGGCGGTGTGGATTCGGCCCCCACCCTGTCAGGGCCGGACGACGGGACCGGCTCGTCGGCCGAGCCGTGGACGGGGACCCCGGCTGGGTCGGTGTCCGGGGACGGAGCCGGTCCGGGACGCGCGAATTCGGCTTCGGCCGAGCCTGGGGCCCGGGCCGCGTCCCCCGCTCCGGGGGCGCAGGACCAGGCTCGGGCCGGGGCCGTGACCGGCCTGGGGGCCGAGCCCTCGGACGGGCCCGTGCCTGGCGACGGGGCGGCCTCCGGAGGGGCGGATTCGGCTTCGGTCGAGCCTTGGGCCCAGCCCGGGCCGTGGTCGGGGGGCGGGTCCTGGGCCGAGGATCCGGGCGGGTTGGTGCCCGGAGGCGGTGCCCTTCCGGGCGAGGGGGATTCGGCTTCGGCCGGGGGTGCTGCGCGGGTGCGCGGCGGGGACGCGGCCGGGTTGCTGCCCCTGCAGCGGGGCGGCGAGCCCGAGGGCGGGGAGGAGCGGCCCGCGTTGCCCCGACGGCGGGCGCAGCAGCACTTGGCACCGCAGCTGCGCGAGGCCCCCGTACCGCGACCGCCCGCGGGCGCCGAGCAGCCGTTGCACGATCCGGGCCTGATGGCCGCCTTCCAACGGGGCTTCGGCCTCGCCCAGTCGGAGAACCAGCTATGACCCCGACACCTCACCTCAGCAAGGAGCACACCCACATGGGCGGCGAAGTGGCGACGAAGACCGGCACCCGGCTCTCGGACCTCGACTGGCTGCTCAGCGGCCTGGTGCAGCGCGTGCCGTACACGCGCAGTGCCGTACTCCTCACCGCCGACGGCCTCGTCACCTGCGTGCACGGCCTGGACGCCGACAGCGCCGACCACCTGGCGGCCCTCGCCTCCGGCCTGTACTCGCTGGGCCGCAGCGCCGGCTCCCGGTTCGGTGCCGGCTCGGAGGTACGGCAGGTCGTCGTCGAACTCGACACCGCGCTCGTCTTCGTCTCCGCGGCCGGATCCGGGACCTGTCTGGCCGTCCTCGCCGACCGCGAGGCCGATGCCGGGGTGCTCGGCTACGAGATGGCGATGCTGGTCAAGAGCGTCCGTCCGTACCTGGCGGCCCCGCCGCGGCGGCCCACCGCCGACCCGGGGCGATGAGGGTCCGCGCCACGGGGGCGTACGCGAAGGGGCGGGACACACCCTGGCTCGACGACTCGGCGGGCCGGGTGATGCGCCCGTACACCGCCAGCGGCGGGCGGACCCGGCCCGGGGTCGCGCTCGACCTGCTCTCGCTGGTGACCGCCACCGGCGTACGCCCGCGCATCCCGCTCGGGGCCGAGCACACCCTCGTGCTACGGCTCTGCGCCGGCGCGGCCGCGGTCACCGTCGCCGAGGTGGCCGGGCAACTGCGGCTGCCGGCCGCGGTGGTGAAGGTGCTGCTGTCGGACCTGGTGGAACACGGGGCCGTCATGGCGCAGGCACCCCGGTTCCCCGGCATCGGCGGCGACGGGTACGCCGCCACTGACCAGTCACTCCTGAGGGCGGTGCTCGATGGCCTGCGAAAACGTCTGTGAAGCCCCCGCCCCCGCTGCCGCTCCCGCGACCCTGAAGATCCTGGTCGCGGGTGGCTTCGGCGCGGGCAAGACCACCTTCGTGGGCGCGGTCAGCGAGATCGAACCGCTGAGCACCGAGGAACTGCTCAGCGACCTCGGCTCGGCCGAAGACCCGACGCACGGCGTCGAGGCGAAGACCACCACGACCGTCGCCCTCGACTTCGGCCGGATCACCCTCGACGAGCGCCACGTGCTCTACCTCTTCGGCACGCCGGGCCAGCACCGCTTCTGGTTCCTGTGGGAGGAGTTGTGCGCGGGCGCGCTGGGGGCGGTGGTGCTCGCCGACACGCGCCGCCTCGAGGACTGCTTCCCCGCCGTGGACTTCTTCGAGCGGCGCGGGATCGGCTTCATCGTGGCCGTCAACGAGTTCGACGACGGCCACCGCTACGCGCCCGAGGAGGTCCGCGAAGCGGTGGGGCTCGGGCCCGAGGTGCCCGTCGTACGGTGCGACGCGCGCTTGACCAGTTCGGGTACGGGCGCACTGGCGGCCCTGGTCCGCCACCTCCTCTGCATGTCCACAGCCACAACCACGGCCACAGCCAGCTCTTCGTCTTCGGAGTCGGGGGAACCGCCATGACGTACTACGAATCGACCGGACACCTGCTGCTCACACCGGTGGACCGGGAGGCACCCGCACGCGCCGTCCGGCTGCGCGAGCTGGGTCTGGGGGAGCGGACGGACGCCGAACTGGACGCCTTCGCGCGGCGCGTCGCCGACGTGCTCGAAGCCCCGCACTCCGGGGTCAACTTCATCGGCGAGGAACGGCAGTTCTTCGCCGGGCTGCACCACGCGGCCGAGTCCCCGGCCGGCGGGTACCCGGCGCGGGTCCTGGCCCGCGACCACGGCTACTGCCCCTACGTGGTGGTCCGGCGGCGGGCGCTGGTGCTGGAGGACGTACGGGACTTCGCGCGCTTCGCGGGCAACGCGGTCGTCGACGAGAGCGGGGTGCGCTCGTACGTGGGCGCGCCGCTGACGGACCGGCGCGGGATCGTCCTGGGCACGGTGTGCGCGGTGGACGTGGTGCCGCGGCGGTGGGGGACGGCGGGGCTCGCCACCGTCAAGGCGCTGGCCGCGGAGCTGGTGGCGCTGGTGCACGCACGGGAGGACCGGGCACAGGCGGCCGGGGCGTAGGCCCGCGCGGCGGACCGGCGGCGCGAGCCCGATGGTCAGTGGCGGGGGCTACGGTCGTCCTACAGGGTTCACCGGTGGCTGGAGAGGAGTCTCGGGGATGGCCACGACCGCGCAGGACGTCCGCCTGATCGCGCTGTCGCTCCCGGACAGCAGCGAGAAGCTCGCCTGGGGCATGCCGACCTTCCGGGTCGGCGGGAAGATCTTCGTCGCGCTGGCCGACGACGACACCTCGATCGGGGTGAAGTGCCCCAAGGAGGACCGCGCCGAGCTGATCGCGGCGGAGCCGGAGAAGTTCTTCGTGCGTCCGGGCCACGACGACAACTACGCCTGGATCCGCGTCCGCCTCAAGGCCCTGGCGGACGCGACCGAGCTGCGCTCCATCCTGACCGACTCCTGGCTCCTGGCCGCCCCGAAACGGCTGATCGCCGCCCACCCGGAGCTCACCCGCCCGGCGGGCTGAGACGCGTCCCGCCGGGACCCGCCGATGTGGCCGACGCGGTAGCCGGGGAACCGGTAGCGGAAAAGGTGCGCGCGACCACCCGCTGAAATGCGGTATCGTTCTCATGCGCGTTCGGCCAGGGGAAACCCCAGGTCAGCGGGCATCGGGACGTGGCGCAGCTTGGTAGCGCACTTGACTGGGGGTCAAGGGGTCGCAGGTTCAAATCCTGTCGTCCCGACAGTGATGTCGGATTTTTCCGAAGCTCAGGGCCATCTCCGGATGGCCCTGAGGTGTTTCCCGGGGTTCCTCCTGTCGGCGTTGACCTGGGTCGGAGGGCGGGGCATGGTGAATGCTTCGGCTCCGTAGGTTGCACCGATCGCCGGAGGCTAAACTTTCGCCACATGACCAGCTCGGACGCACGCGCTCGATTCCTTGAGAATCCGTACATTCTGGACCTTTTCGCTGGTCCGGGCGGTCTTGACGTAGCCGCTCACCTGCTCGACGTGCCTTCCCTCGGGATCGAGTGGGACAAGGACGCCTGTGAGACGCGTTACAAGGCGGGGCTCCCGACATGGCACGCGGACGTCAGTGCGGTGCGCCGGGACAGGTTCCACGAGTTGCCCAAGGAACTGAACGTGCTGGCCGGAGGTCCGCCGTGCCAGACGTACTCGATCGCCGGCGGAGGCGCCGGACGCAAGGCCCTGGACGAGGTCAAGGAGCTCATCCGCGCTCTGGTGGACGAACGCGCCTGCGAGGAGAAGATCGACGAGCAGCTGGCGAAGCTGGAGGCATCGGGTGGTGACTCCAGAACCGCTCTGGTCCTGGAGCCCTTGCGGTACGCGATCAAGGCTCTCAGCTGCCCGAACCGAGAGGGGCGGCCTTTCGACGTGATCGTCCTGGAGCAGGTGCCCGCGGTCGCGGAGCTTTGGAAGGTCTACAAGGAAGCGCTTGAGGAGGGCCTGCCCCGCGAGGGAGGGGGGAGGGTGCGGTACAAGGTCGCCAAGGTCGTGACCCTGCACACCGAGGCGTTCGGAGTACCCCAGACGCGTCGCCGGACGATCCTGATCGCGCGGTTGGCCGAACACGGCGCCCCCCCGCTCCCCACCCCGACCCATCACTCCTACAAGCCGCTCAACCCGAGGCACGGCGGACCCGACGACGAGAACGTGGTGGTGTCGGCCGGCCAGGCCGCGCTGCCCATCGAGGGCGCGGAGGCCCCGCTCAAGCCCTGGGTTCCCATGCGGGACGTGCTCATGGCCACCGCGGAGCGGCCCGACGGCCGCACGTCCTCCTTCGAGATCGTCTCGAACTACGGCAGTGGTGGAGATCCGAAGAAGCGTGGAGTCCGTACGGACGGACAACCGTCGTTCACCGTGACGGGGAAGGTCTCCCGCAACGCCGTCCGCCGTCCGGACGGCAGCCCGCACGATCCGGATCGCATGACCATCCCCGAGGCCGGCATTCTCCAGACGTTTCCGCCCAACTACCCCTGGGAAGGAGGCGACAAGTCGCAGCAGGTGGGCAATGCAGTGCCCCCGCTGTTCGGCATGCACGTGCTGGCGGCCGCGCTTGCCAGGCCGCCGGCGCCGGAGGAGAAGCTGCGGGAGAAGTGGACCTGGGCCGCCGACGACAAGCGCGCCGTCCTCCGCAAGGAAGGCTGCGGCGACCCGTACGAGTGCGGTTCCACCTGCCCGAGGCCCGAGGATCAGTCCTCTCCGTCGACCTCCTCGAAGCCGGCCCGCCCCCGGACGGGTGCATCTGCGAGAAGGTCTGCGAAGTAGTCCACCAGCGTGCTCACGGAGAGTGCCGGCGCCGGTTCCTCGTCGGGACCGGTCGGCAGGGCCGTTCGTGACACTTGGCGGGCGGTCTCGGCCTCCTCGATCCAGGTGCGCAACGAACGGGACTCGCGCTCGGAGTCCGGGGCGATCACGTCGTACATCAGCGTCGCCGCTGAGGCGTTCACGGCTCCGGCCAGGGCGTTCACCTCGCGGCCGGTGGTGACGACGCCCTTCTCGACCAAGCGCACGATCGCCTGGGCGGTGGGCCGATGGTTGATCGCGGACATGCGCAGGGCGGTGTTGAGGATGTCCTGGAGACCGCAGGCCGTGACGACGGGGCCGTAGTCGGACCCGTTGCGGAAGAGCTCTGCCGCCCACCAGAGGCGGGAGAAAGCCTGCTTGTGGTACTGCCCCCGGAAACGGTCTGCCGCCACTTTGGCGACCTTGCCGTCCTTGGGGTCCGACAGGTGCCGCCAGACCACGTAGTCCGGGGCAACCCCAAGGGCGAGGTAGTTCCAGAAGTCGGGGTCCGCCGCCTCACGACGGGTGAGCCGGAGCGCCGCGTGCAGGCGAGGAGCCAGCCAGGCGTCCGCCTGAGTGGCTTTGAGCCCATTGTGCAGGCAGTGCGCCATGGCGTCCTCGGCCAGGTCGCGGACGGGTGACAGATCCCCCCGCCGGTCGGCGTGCGGCAGCGGTTCGGTGGCCTGATTGAGCTTGATGCTCGGCACGTCCTCGCGGCCGGCGAGCAGTCCCTCGGTGAGGAACTCCGCGGCCTCGGCGTTTGCGAGCAGCGCGAGGCGCTCCGGGAGGTAACTGGGCCGCTCGGTCATGCGTCGTCCCCCTGTGTAAGTCGTTCCAGGTCGCGAATGGTGGTGGAGAGCGTCCGGGGGACGCCTGCACGCCGGGAGGCGGCGAAGTGGATGCGGGGCTGGAGCTCTCCCCAGCCGGAGGCAGAGGCCCCGGTGCGGGCTGCGTGGACCTCGCGCAGGGCATCCTCGGGCTCGCGGTCGGGATACATGTCGGGGAGCATCTCCCGCAGCACCTCACCCTGCCAGCCGTGCGGGACCAGCGGGGTGCCGTCCTCCTCGATGTCCAGGTCGCCGACGGCGGAGTGGAAGACGGCCGTCCAGACCTCCGAGCACATCTGGGCGAGAAGCAGTTCACGGACGGTCTTCTCCGCGCCGTTGCCGCCATCCGCGCCGAACAGGTCGCCGAGCCCGTCGAAGCCGGTGTTGACACGTACGACTGGGATCCGTCCGGTGGTGTCGACGAGCCAGGGCGAGTCCTTGAAGCGTTGAAGCCGGCTTGCTCCCGAGGCGAAATCGACCATCTTCACGTCCAGTTCGCGGGCGAGCGACGGCGTTGGATCGATGACGTCGATGAACCACTCCACGTCGGAGGTGGCGATCACCCGGCCGGGAACGCCGTCCACGACGGCGACGACGTGGACGGTGAGCGTGGCACGATCGAGGAGGTCGCAGCGGTGGATGTCCAACTGGGCTTTCCATTCCCGGCCGTCGTCCGAGGGCGGGGACAACTCCACGGACACACGGGTGTTCGTGGCGCGCTCGGAGAGCACGGCGAGGACCTTGACGTCCTGCCAGGGCCCTGTGGGGTCCATCGCCTTGGCCGGGATGCCTGCGGAGAGGTGGAGCCGAGCCTGGGTCCAGTCAGGGCGGTCCTCATCGGGGCCGAGGGCCAGGACGCGCTCTACCGTGGAGACGTACTTGCTCTCGACGTCCTCCCAAGGGTCTCCCTCGGCCTTGAGCTGTGCGCTCTCGATGCGCCAGGAGACGTTGCCGGTGAGCCGCCGGTAGGGGTAGACCTTCACGCCTGCTCCCCCTTTCCGCTGCGGAGTTCGACGACGAGGCCGCTGAGTTGGGCGCGTACCGGATGGCGCGACACGTCGGTGACCCCCCGGAAGACGGCCTTGCGGCTCCCGGGGCTCAGACGCAGGGCGCCGTCGACGACCTCGCAGCCGCTGACGGCGACGAGGTCCTTCCAGGGCGCGGCGGGACGGGGACCGGAGCGTACGTCGAACTTGGCGACCGGTGTGATCGGACGGTCCGTGTCGATGCTCGCCGACACCAGCAGATCGACGGTGACGGACCAGGCTCCGGTCTCGTCGACCAGCGCGTCCACGTTGTCCAGCTCGGGCAGGATCGCAGCCGCGGTGGCGCGCGCCTTCTTCGTGCCGCCGCCCACCTTGAGTCGGCTGGCGATCTTGGCTTCTCCGCCGCTGCGACGCTTGGCCCGGGGGACGGCGACCAGGTCGCGCACCGCGTTGTTGGCGGTGGTGGTCAGGGCGGCGATGCGGCGGTGGGCCGACGGTGAGTAGCTGAGACGGAGTTCCTCGGTCTGGCTCCACTTGTTGTGCTCCGGCGGCTCGGACGCGCGCAGGAACTCCTCGGCCTCCTCGGCCCCGGGGGCGTCCTGACCCGCCGCTCGGCCGGCGAGAAGAACGGCCTGGAAGGGGTTGGTGCCGATCGGTACGTTGGTGACGGCACTGTCCTTGACCGTCATGCGATTGCCCCGCATGGAGACCAGCCGGTTGGGCCGGCCGTCGGCGTCCTCGGCTTGGGTGACGAGCAGAACGGCCTCATGGGGCACGCCGCCGCGCACCTCGCCGCCGTGCAGAGGCACGTTCAACTGCACGGTGGCGCGGGCGACCTGGCCGGGGGCGGTGAGGCGGTCGACGGTGTTGCCCTCCAGGAACGCGCGCAGGGCGCGGGTGCGGGAGGGCTGGGTGACGGCCGGATCCACACGTTCCTCGGCGATGAGGACCTCGCCGTTGCGGTAGCTGCGGACAGACGCCTCCAAGTGCGGCTTGTGGCCGTCACTGCCGGTCATCGCGGCCCAGAAATTGCGGCCGAGCGCGTCAACGAGTCGGGCGTGCATACGGTGGATGGAGTTGTCGTCCTCGGTGGTTTCCTCGTCGTAGGTGCCTGTGACGGGCGCCAGGCTGGCGACGTCGTGGGCGCCGACGATGAGGAAGGAGGTGCCCGGAGCTGCGCTCTCGCGGGTGAGGTGGAGTCGCTCGACGGTCTCCTCGTCGGCCCACCAGGACCGGGCCACGTCTGTCGATCTGGCATCCGGGTCGGGACGCCCGAACCAAGCCGGGCCCGCGAATTCCCGGCCGTCGACCTCGCGCCAGGGGAGGTCGAGCCGGCCGATCAGGCGGCGCTCGGTCCGCCCCTCGTGAGGCTCGGACAGGGTGGAGTTGATCAGCACCAGGCCGAGTCGGCTGGTGGCCCAGAGGGTGGCCTTGCCCAGGCCGTAGGAGCCGCCCGCCCCGAGGTCTTTCTTGTGGCTGTCGAGCTGCCGGCGCACGACGGCGGCGAAGAGCCCGTTGTCGTAATCTCCGCCGGTCAGGCCGGTGGCGTTGTAATCGTCGACGCGGAGCAGCACCAGGCGGTCACGCTGGTACATGTCATACAGGCCGGCCGTGATCGTGCGGGACACCTTGCCCTGCCTGCCGTGGTCGGCGGTGAGCGCTTCGTAGTGCGGGAGCAACTGCTCCCAGTCGATAGCCTCGCGGAACCGGGCAAGGGCTTCGCCGGTGAGTTCGTGCAGGGTGTGACGGACCCGCACGGGTTCGGCGGGGTCGAGGCGTGCGTCAAGGCTGTTCTGCGTGGCCTCGCGGGCGAGGATCGAGACGTCGGCCTCGAAGGCGAACGCGGCGGCGTTGCCGTACTCACGGCCCCCGTCGGGGTGGGCGGGGCGGTGGTACCACGAGACGGGCAGTCCCACCTGGGCGTCGGTGCTGCGGGTGTGAATGGTCTCCAGGTCGGTGTTGAACACCTCGGCGATGCGTCGGATGGTCTCGTCCCGGGGGACCGAGCGACCCACGATCCAGGCCGAGACGGCGGCGCGGGTCATGCCCAGCTCATCGGCCAGATCGGTCTGGCTCTTCCTGGCGTTCTTGAGCTGGCGCGCCAGCCAGGGGCCGAAGTCCTCAGCTGCCTTCACGTCCCACCTGCTTCCACTTGGATCACTGGGTGAGAGCCACGGTACCGCACCGCTGTTGACGATGTTCCCGCTTGTCAAAGGTTCTTTGACGATGAGGGCGTTCGGCCTGGGCGAATCGTTGGTGCATGCAAAAAGGGAATCTGCAGTTCCGCCCGGTTTGGATCGTATTTACCTGGATATCCTGACCGGATCGCGCAGCGGATCGGCCGAAAGACGGCTCTTGCGCCCATGGGGAACTCGTGGTTGAGTTCGATCTTGGCAGCCCACAAGGCGACCACAGCAACACCCCTTTTCCTAGGCACGGTTGTGCCCTTTTGTCGCCTGCGGATCGCAGCCAGGTGTGGGGCCCTCTCCGTGTTTTTCGTATGGCTCCATCTCTCCTCGCGCCACGTCCCGCGGTCCTCGCAGTGCTCCCCGTCGCCCGATCCGGAACCTAACCGGCCGCCAATGCGTCGCCACCGTTGTGCCCACAGAGCAACCCGCTTGTAGATCAGCGCTGTCCGTCGCTTCTCCCTATCCATCCCTTCGTCCTGAAGTGGAACCATTTCGTGGCCGATTCGCCGTTCCCCGTGATCCGCACCGTCGTCGACCAGTCGCTTCGCGTCCTGGAGACCTACCGTGTCGACCCGGGCCTGATCCCCGAGCACGCCAACAGCGAACGCCGTATCACCCAGGGCGGGTATGGCGACAGGCAGCTCTTCGAGCTGGCCCAGAACGCTGCCGACGAGATCCGTGACGAGCCCGGCGGTCGTATCCACGTCGTGCTCACCGACACTCATCTCTACTGCGCCAACCAGGGCTGCCCGGTGACCCCCGAGGGAGCCGAGACGATCCTGCGCATGAGCATGTCCCACAAGCGTGGCGGCCAGATCGGCCGGTTCGGAGTGGGCGTCAAGTCGGTCCTCGTAGTGACCGACGCTCCCGAGTTCTTCAGCCGAAGCGGCAGCTTCGGCTTCGATCGGGCCTGGTCGCAAGAGCTGATCCGGAACGTCCCGGGTGTGCGTGAGCGGCACGGTGAGGACTTCGAGACGCCCGTGCTGCGGATGGCCCGCGAGCTGGACATGGCGGCGGAACGCCTGCGGGACCAGTTGCTGGACGAGCTGCTGGAGTGGGCCACCACAGTGGTCCGCCTGCCGCTGCTTCCCGGTGCTGCCGACCGCCTCGGCAAGGACATGCACGGGCATCAAAGTTCGGCCAGCCACGAGGTCCGCGAGGAATTCCCGTCCGGATTCCACTTGTTCTCCCCACACGTGGGCCAGGTGGTCCTGGAGGATCGCCGACCGCGTCCTATCGCCCGCCGGGCACTGCGGGCCGAGCAGGACGGCAGCCGGCGCACCATATACGAGGAGCGCGTCGGCAAGCCGCCGGCCACCTCGCAGTGGCGCGTCTTCACCCACACGCACGAGCCGACCGCAGCGGCCCGCCGAGACGCCGGCGAACTGCACGACAGGGTGTCCATCGACGTGTCCTGGGCCGTGCCCGCCTACCGCAAGGACGACAAGACCGACCTGTTCAGCGCTGCCGACGCCCGTGGACGGGGCAGGTTCTGGTCCTTCTTCCCCACCAAGTACGAGATGACCCTCAGTGGCATCCTGAACGGCGCCTGGAAGACCAACGAGGACCGGCAGAACCTGCTGGACTCCTCGCCCTTCAACGTCGAGATGATCCAGGTCGCGGCCCGTCTGGTGGTCGACTCGCTGCCCGAGTTGGCCCCCGCCGAGGATCCCGGCGCCTACCTCCCGCTGCTGCCCGGGCGTACCAAGGGCGTGGAGGTCATCAGCTGGGCCGACCGCCTGCTCACCGAACAGATCTGGGCCGCGACCGCGGTGCGGCCGTCGCTGCCGGACCAAGACGGCGTCATGCGCATTCCCGGCCGATTGAATGTCACCCCCGACTTGGGCAAGGACAGTGGCTCGCAGTCCCGTTGGCTGCGGATCTGGCGGTCCTACGCCGAGCGGCCCCGCGACTGGGTGCACCATTCCACCGAGGCCACCGACCTGAGGTCGGGCAAGATCCAGCACTTCCTGCAAGCAGCCGGACGGGAGCGGGCCACGGTCGTCGAATGGCTGGAGGCGCTTGTCTCCGACGGTTCGGCGAAGGCCTCGGCGACGGCGATCCGGATCCTCGCCGACATGATCGAGTCGAAGGCCCCCTGCGCCGCCGCGGCCGGCAAGGCCAGGATCGTGCTCACCGAAGAGCACGGCATGGTCGCCCCGGTGAGCGGTGTCGTGTACCGAAGGGTCGAGGAGGACGGCCTGCGGGAGTCGCTGGTCTATGTGGACCGCGCCCTCTCCGACGACCCGTCGCTCTCTTCCGCCCTCACCACCCTGGGGATCCAGGAAGCGGATGTCCGGGGGCGCTTCGTGAGCATCCTCGACCAGGGCCTGGACTCGTACGGACCGCAGGAGTGGAGTCGGTTCTGGGAGCTGTTCCATCGGGCGGGTGCCTCGGTGGTGGGCCACGAGGTGACCAAGCGGGTACCGGTCCCCATGGACACCCTGATGGTGCGGACGGCGGACGGCCGTTTCCACTCCATGCGGGACTGCATGCTGCCCGGAGTCGTCGTCACCGCGGAGAGCGATCCCGGCATCGCGGTGGACATGCGGTTCCACTCCGACGACGCGGGCTTCTTCCGTGAGTTGGGTCTGCGCGACCGCCCGACCTCCGGTTACAAGCCGGAGGCGGAGCCCTGGTTCGAGGAGTACCGGGAGGCGGCGCACGCGGCGTACTGTCGCACTCTCGACGACCGGGCGAGCCGTCCGACCCTCGCGAGGACCCGAGTGGAGGGCGCTCCCGTCGGCGGACCGCTGCACCTGTTGACGCGGCTGTCGGAGGAGGCTCGTGCCGCCTTCCTCCAGGCGCTGCCCGAGGATGCGCTGATCGAGAACTGGACTCTGCAGATCGGGATGCAGTCCGGCACGCGCCGGACGGCGCAATCCCCGATCCGGTGGATGCTCTCCCGGCACGGCCGGGTCAGGACCTCCCAGGGTCTCAAGCTCCTCAAGGAGGCTGTGGGCCCACAGCTCGCCGCCTACGGCGACGTGCTCCCGGTGGCTTCGATCAGCCAGGAGAAGGCCCGCAAGCTGGGACTCGCGGACAGCGTCGAAAAGGTGCGTCCCCGCCAGTGGGAACAGCTGCTGGAGAAGCTCCAGGAGAGCGAGGACGATGCGTTCATAGGCTCCAGCTACGCCCTGTTGACCCGCCTGGAGATCGATTTCCCCGAGGGCTCCCTGACCCGTTGCCGGATCGGTGACGCCTGGGACACCCGGGAGGACGGCGCGATCGCCGTCGCCGCGAACCCGGAGGAGTACCGCTCGCTCAGGGCCGCACGCGTGCCGGCGCTGCTGATGCCGGACCAGGAGTCCGCCGACCTCATGGTCGACCACTGGGGCATGCTGCGCCACGACGACGTGGTCAGCCGCGAGACCCGGCACGAGTCGACCGTGGAGCCGGTACCGCTGTCCGAGGAGTTCCCGACGCTGCGGCAGAAGATGGGGACCGCCGTCGGCACGTACTCCCTGCTGCGCTGCTCCACACTGGAGGAGGTCGTCCGTACCCCCGGCGGCGCGCAGGTGAAGTCTTTGGAGAGCGCCCGCCAGGGCAACGTGATCAAGGTCTTGGACTCGCTGGACCGGCTCGGCGCGCTCAGGGCCGTGGACCGCGAAATGGGTCTGCGGATGGGCGAGGCCGGTTGCCGCGCAGTGCTGGACGCCCAGAGCCGCCAAGAGCAGGACGAGAAGGTGCGGTCCGAGATGAAGGCCGTCCGCGAGGCCGCGGACGTGACGGCAAAGCTGGAGCTGCTGATCGGCGCCGAGGCCCTGCGTGACAGGCTGCCCGCCGGACTCATGGAGGCCGAGCGTCAGGAACTGGGCGGGCAGGAGCCCACCGGCCGCCGGATCGCGCAGATGGCGTTCAACGCACACGGCGACACCGTGCTGAAAGCCCACGTCCGTGACATCCAGGACCGCTTCCCGGCCGCTCCGTCGTCCTACACCGGGGGCTCTGCGGCGGTTTCGTTCGTCGCCGACCTCGGACTGCCGGCCCCGTTCGCAGGCTACCGGGCGCCGACCCTCGAACAGAGCCTGACCGTGGACGGGCCCCGCGACTTCCCGCGCCTGCACGACTACCAGGAACGACTGGCCCTCAACATCTTCGAGATGCTGGACCGGCTGGCCCCGCAGCGCGCCATGCTGTCGTTGCCCACCGGGGCAGGCAAGACGCGTGTGACTGCCGAAGCAGTCATCCGCTGGGTCAAGCAGGCCGGCGTTCTCAAGGGCCCGATCCTGTGGATCGCCCAGACGGAGGAACTGTGCGAACAGGCGGTGCAGAGCTGGCAGTTCGTTTGGAGCAGGGCCGGTGCTCAGACCCGACTGACGATCAACCGGCTGTGGACCTCGAATGAGGCGGCCCCCGTCACCGACGGGCCGCAGCTCGTCGTGGCCACCGACGCCAAACTGCAGTCGTGCCTGGACACCGACCGGTACACCTGGCTGAGGGAAGCCGCACTGGTCGTGGTGGACGAAGCGCACGTGGCGACCAGCCCCCGCTATACCGAGATCCTGAGTCTGCTCGGCCTTACCCAGCACCGGACCGAGCGGCACCTGCTCGGTCTCACCGCCACGCCCTTCCGTGGTCACCACGAGGAGGAGACCCGCCGTCTCGTCAACCGGTTCGGCGGTCGCCGGCTGGACGAGGGCGTCTTCCCTTCCGAGGATGCCTACGGTTACCTCCAGGAGCTGGGAGTGCTGGCGCAGGTCGAGCACCGCGAGCTGACCGGCGGCACCATCGAGCTGACCCGCCAGGAGCGGGAGAGCGCCGAGCAGTTCAGCCTGCTCTCCAAGGCCGCCGAGCAGCGGCTGGCAGACGACCACGACCGCAGCCGCCGGATCGTGTCGGAGATCGCGGCGATGCCCGACGACTGGCCGGTCCTCGTGTTCGCCACCTCGGTGGAGCACGCCAAGTACTTGGCGGCCCGTCTGAAGGACCGCGGGATCTCCGCCTCTTCGGTGGACTCCACCACCTCAGACAGCGACCGCCGGGCCCGCGTAAGGGAGTTTCGCGACCGCAGGATTCGTGTGCTCACCAACTACGGCGTCCTTACGCAGGGCTTCGACGCCCCCGCCACCCGCGCGGTGGTCGTCGCCCGGCCCGTCTACAGCCCCAATGTGTACCAGCAGATGATCGGACGCGGTCTGCGCGGCCTCCGCAACGGCGGCAAGGACACCTGCCTGATCCTCAACGTGCGCGACAACATCCGGAACTTCGACACCGCCCTTGCCTTCACCAAGTTCGAGCACCTGTGGAGCAAGAAGTGACCTTCTCCCTCGAGGACGGGCCCGTCCTCACCGTCGAGCAGCAGGCCGTCGTGGACCAGCCGTGGGACGCCCGCCTGCTGGTCACCGCCGGGGCGGGTGCGGGCAAGACCCACACGCTGGTGCGCCGCATGGAGGCGCTCGTGGGCCACAGCGACCCGGGCGAGGCTCTGGATGCATCCGAACTGCTGGTCCTGAGCTTCTCCCGAGCCGCCGTGCGCGAACTGCGGGACCGGATTGCCACACACGGCGAACACGCCCGCCGCGTGCGGGCGCAGACCTTCGACTCCTGGGCATACTCCCTGCTGATGCAGGCCTACCCGGAGGGTGCGTGGTCGACGCTCTCGTTCGACGACCGCATCCGGGCGGCCACCCGGGCGATCGAGAAGGGGGCGCTCGAGCACCTGGAGACCGGGCCGCCCACGCACGTGATCGTGGACGAGGTCCAGGACCTGGTGGGCGTACGCCGGGAGATGGTGGAGTCGCTGCTCGATCGGCTCCAGGACTGGTGTGGGTTCACGCTGGTCGGCGACTCGGCCCAGGCGATCTACGACTTCCAGATCCAGGACCCGGAGGAATACGCTGATCGCGCCGACCTCTTTCTGCGCTGGGTGCGCGCCTCCTACTCCGACGACCTGGTGGAGCTGCGACTGACGCAGAACTTCCGGGCCGTCACCCCCGAAGCTCGTATCGCACTCCCGCTCGGCCCTGCCGTGCAGGGCATCGGCAGCACCCCCGAAGGCCCGGACGCGGCGGCCGAACGGCTTCACGGGGAGCTGCGCGAGCTGCTGCTCGATCTTCCCGAGCTGGGCTCGCTCACCGACGCGTTCACCCTGGATTCGCTGCGCTCCTTTCCCGGCACCTGCGCGATCCTGACGCGCGACAATCGGCAGGCTCTCCTCGTCTCGGAACTGCTGCACGCCCAGGGGGTGCCGCACGCTCTGCGGCGCCCGCTCCAGGACCGGCCGGTGCCCTACTGGGCCGCCGAAGTCCTGCGCCGCACCGAGGCCGCCACGCTCACCGAGGATCGGCTGCGCGTGCTGCTCGGCGAAATGCCGCTGCCCGACGGCACGGACCCGGACCGGATCTGGCGGGCGTTGCGTACGGCGGCGCGCGGCAACGGTCGGGGCACGCTCGACGTGACGCGGCTGCGCAGGCTGGTGGCCGAGCGCCGGTTCCCGGACGAGCTGGCCGACCCGGAGCCGGCTCGGCTGGTCGTGTCCACGGTGCACCGCTCCAAGGGTCTGGAGTTCGACAGGGTGGTGTTGCTCGTCCCGCCGACCGTGGCCGAGCTGCGACGGCGCAACAACGAGCTCGACGTACCCGCCGAGGCGCGGGCCCTCTACGTGGCGATGACCAGGGCTCGCGAGGACCTGTACCGCCTGGCGGCGCCGGACACGGTGACGCTGCTCAGACACCGGCCGACAGGGCGTTGGTACCGGGGAGTCCCGAACCCGCGGCAGAACTGGCGGCGCGACGGCGTCGAGGTGAGAGCCGGCGACATCTGCTCCGTGGAACCGACCGATGCCTCGAACAGCGCCCTCGACGCCCAGTCGTACTTGCTGGAGCAGGTGCGGCCGGGAGACAACGTGACGTTTCGGCTGCGCGACACCCTCACCATGGGTCCGGATCAGAGTCCCCGATATGTGCTGTTGCACGAGGGGCGGGAGATCGGCGACGCCTCCGAGTCCTTCAGGAGCGAGTTGTACTCCGTGCTGAAGATCGGCACGGCCTGGGAGATCCAGTGGCCCCAGGAGATCCACGGCCTGCGGATCGACTGCCTGGAGTCGGTGGCCGGCAGCACTGCGGCCGGGGCCAACGCGGGCTTGGGCGACCACGGGGTGTGGATCGCCCCCCGCATCAGTGGAATCGGACGGTTTCGGCGTTTCGCCGGTTCCGAGGAGGAGCAGGAATGACCATCCACGCAGGGCGGCATGCCATGCACTACGAGGTCCGCGAGGACCTGGTGGCCCGGCTCCGCCGAGAGCTGTTGGGCCCCGACATCGATGCCTCCGCCGAGAATCGGGCCGAAGTACTGGACCAGGACGCGCCGATCAACCGCTACCCCATGGGCGTCCTCTTTCCGAGGCCGGCGGACGCCACCGCCTTCCTTCGCCTCCAGGAGGATGTTGCCGAGGAGAACGGCCTGGACGAGGAGCCCCTGATCGGGGCGGACAGCCCCGAGGAGTCGGGGATGGCCGTCGAACGCCCCAGCGCCGGTGACCGGCGGCCCTCCACGGTAGGGCTGACCTTCGCGGTCGACGTGGCCGCGTGCCAGGAAATCGTGGTCTCGGCGCGCGCAGCCGTGTACGAGCCGGAGGACGCCCAGGGCCGCAAGGTCTCGGCCCGTCGCAGCGAGGCCCGCACCACGTCCGACCAGCGCGAGAACTGGCGCCGGGTGGAGCTGGATCTGCCGGACACCCCGGTCGACGTGAGGCACCCGGGGCGCGGCGCCTCGCGCGACCTGATCGAGAACACGGCCAGGTTGGACGTGCACGTGCGCCGCCCGTCGCCGGAGACCGGCACCGTCACGGTCACGGTCACCCTGGTCAATATTCAGAGGGTGGGCGAGCAGGAACTTCAGGACGCCTTCGCCCTGTTCCAGGCCGGCCTGACGGTCCGCGCCGCCAACGGATCGAGCGCGTTCGTCGAGCGTCCCGTCGTCGTGTCCGCCGCGGATCCCGAGCTGGAGACCAGCCGGCTGTTGCACAGGCACGCCCCAACCTTCGCCGCCGGCCACGGCTGTGCGGCGGTGTGGGACTGGACCCCGCCTCCAGTCGGCGTCACCGACGTGGTGCGTGCGGGCGTGGGGGAGGTGCGCACCGAGTTCGTGCCCTCGTTCGAGGTGCTGCTCACCGACTCCAACCCGGAGATCGACGCCAGTTCGCTCACCATGTCGGGTCTCGCCGACGCAGCCGACGTCGAGGTGATCGCCGCGTTGGAAGGGCTGGCAGCGGGCTACGAGCGGTGGATCGAGCGGAAGAGGGCCGAGGCCGCCGGGCTTGTCGGCACCCCGTACGAGGAGGCGGCGTCCACCCAGGTCGAGTCCTGCGCGGAGGCGCTGGGGCGACTCCGCGAAGGCATCGCGCTGCTGCGTGACAAGCCCGACCTGATGTTGGCCTTCCGGCTGGCCAACCGGGCCATGGCGACCCAGCGGGCGCGTAGCGACTGGGTCAAGAAGGGCCGAGTCGGAGAGCCGGACCTGGCGTCGGCGAGTTGGCGTCCGTTCCAGATCGCCTTCGTGCTGCTCTGCCTGGCCGGGGTGGACGACCCGACCCACCCCGACCGGGGAGTGTCGGACTTGCTGTGGTTCCCCACCGGTGGTGGCAAGACCGAGGCGTACCTGGGCTTGATCGCGCTGACCACCTTCCTGCGTCGGATGCGGCTGGGCGCGGCGGGTGGCGGTGTCACCGTCCTGATGCGGTACACACTGCGCCTGCTCACCCTGCAGCAGTTCGAACGCGCCGCGATCCTGATCTGTGCCATGGAGCAGATGCGCCGCGAGAACCCCGACGAGCTGGGCCACGAAGAGATCTCCCTCGGCATGTGGGTAGGTCGTTCCGCCACCCCGAACACTCTGGACGTCGCTTCCGGGCAGCTCCGTGACGCCCGTTCCGGCAAGGTTCTCCAGAAGGAGAACCCGGTCCAGCTGCACGCCTGCCCCTGGTGCGGGACGGCCCTCGACGCCCACCACTACTCGGTCGACACCGACGCGGTTCGGATGGACGTGCGCTGCCCGGGGACGGGCTGCGCGTTCTCCGGCGGGCTCCCGGTGCATCTGGTCGACGAGACCGTGTACCGGGCCCGACCCACGCTGGTGATTGCCACCGTCGACAAGTTCGCCTCCATGCCGTGGCGTGCACAGACCGCCGCACTCTTCAACCGGGACCGTGAGGACTCGACCCCGCCCCCGGAGCTGATCGTGCAGGACGAGCTGCACCTGATCTCGGGGCCGCTGGGCACCCTGACCGGTCTCTACGAGACGGCCGTGGACGTGCTCGCCGACCGCCCCAAGGTCATCGCCTCGACGGCGACGATCCGCCGGGCCGCCGAACAGGGCAAGGCCTTGTTCTCCCGTGAAGTACGACAGTTTCCGCCAGCCGGCCTGGATTCCCGCGACTCGTGGTTCGCCGTGGAGACGCCCGCCACCGACAAGGCATCCCGTCGCTACGTCGGCCTGCTCGCCCCCGGCACCAGCCAGTCCACCCTGTTGATCCGTACCTACGCCACGTTGCTCCACCAGGCGACCCGGGCCGAGACCACCCAGGAGGTACGCGACGCGTACTGGACGTTGGTCGGCTATTTCAACAGCCTGCGGTTGCTGTCAGCCGCGGAACTCCAGGTCCACGACGACGTCGTGGCCCACCTGGAGCACCTGGCCGAACGCGACGACTGCCACCCGCGCTCCGTCGGCAACTACTCCGAGCTGACGAGCCGGGTCGACGCCAGCGACATCCCGGCTCGTCTGAAGCAGATCGAGCGGCGGCTTCCGGGAGGCGACGTGGTGGACGTGCTCCTGGCCACCAACATGATCGCCGTCGGCGTCGACGTGGACCGGCTCGGCCTGATGGCCGTCATGGGTCAGCCACAGACCACCGCCGAGTACATCCAGGCCACAAGTCGCGTGGGCCGTGCCCACCCCGGACTGGTGGCTGTGATGCTCAACGCGGGTCGTTCCCGTGACCGTTCGCACTACGAGAACTTCCAGCATTTCCACTCCGCCCTCTACCGCGAGGTCGAGTCCACCTCGGTGACGCCCTTCTCGGCACGTGCCCGTGATCGAGGCCTGCACGCGGTGATCGTCGCCCTGGCCCGCATCCTGATTCCCGCCGCCCGAGACGATGAGGCCGCGGGGAACATCGACCACTTCGTCGACGAGCTGCGGGAAAGGATCCGCCCGATGATCCTGGAACGGGTCCGGAAGGTCTCCCCGGAAGAAATCGCCGGCAAGGAGGTCTCCCACGTCGCCGCCGCCTTCGACGAGTTCGTCGACTGGTGGTACGACGAGGCCCAGGCGAACGGCGGCCTGTACTACGCACCGAAGCGCGGGCGCAACGCCGCCTCGCTGCTCAAGCCCTACAACGACGCCCTGGAGGATGTCGAGGCGTGGGAGACCCTGTGGTCCCTGCGTGATGTCGACGCCGAATCGGTCCTGTTCATGGAGGCATCCCGATGACCCCGCCCCCTGCCCGTCGTCGGCGCGGCGCCGACGGCTCCCCCGCACCGGCCCGCACCCTGCCTCGCCGCGGTGCGGTCCGCCGCGCTCAGGCCATCACCACCTACGGGGTCGGATCCCTGATCGCGGTGGAGCAGGAGTCGTTCATCGTCTCCGGCATCGACGATGCCGCGGAGCAATGGCCCCGCGACGAAGCCCCGGTGATCCACGAGCCGCGCCTCGCCCGTGTGCTGGGCGTGAGCCGCTTCCGCCTTCCGCCGGCCTCCGGGGACGACAGCCGCGACGGCATCCGGGTCCGTCGCTTCCCGCTGTGGCATCACTGTCCCGAGTGCCACGCGCTGGATCACGTACGCAAGTTCAACTCGCCGCCCGGGCGCAACGAGTGCGCCGAGTGCTCCGAGTCCCTGGTGCCCTCCCGATTCGTGGTCGCCTGCGAGGACGGGCACATCGCCGACTTCCCGTACTGGAAGTGGCTGCACCGGGGACGGCGTGGAGACGGCGAGGGGGGATTCTGCGGCGGTCGGATGAGCCTGCGCTCCTCGGGCCGCACCTCCTCGCTCCGTTCGGTGGTGCTCTCCTGCTCGTGTGGAGTGCCGGAGGTCTCCATGGAGGGCTCCTTCCGACGCGGAGCCCTGAAGGACCTGAAGATCCGCTGCGAGGGCAAGCGCCCCTGGCTCAAGGACGCCCCCGACCTGCCCTGCTCGCAGCCGCCCCGCACCCTCCAGCGCGGTTCCTCCTCGGTGTGGCAGCCGGTCCTCCGTTCGGCTCTGTCCATCCCGCCGTGGAGCGACACCCGGGTGCACGCACTGGACAAGCACTGGGACAAGCTCCGCACCTGCTCCTCCATCGCCGAGATCGAGATCCACCTGAAGTACATCTTCGACGGGACGGCTTCTCCGGTGAGCCCCGAGGAGGTGAGGGACCTGCTCGAGGCGATGGAGGCCGAGGATCCCGCAGGGGAGGATGCTCCCGGCCTCGACCAGGAGCAGCGCTACCGAGCGCTGCGCGACCTGGAGTACGAGCGGCTGTGCGTAGGCAACCCCATGGACTCGGGCCATCACACGGAGCAGTTCGTCTGCGAGCCCCCGACAGGAGACGGCAAACCGCTGATCGGCCTGGGACTCGGCACTCCCATGCTGGTGAAGAAACTTCGTGAGATCCGCGCACTCAAGGCCTTCACTCGGGTCATCGATCCCGAGACGTCTTCCGAGGGTCACGAGGCGGAACTCTCCCTCCGCCGCACCGACTGGCTGCCCGCAATGGAAGTCCACGGAGAGGGAGTCTTCCTACGGCTCGACGAGGAGAAGATCGACACGTGGGCCGAACTGCCCGCGGTCGCCGAGCGTGTGGAACGCATCCGCCAACGGCACCAGCGGGTCCTCGCCCAGCGGGCTTCCGACCCGACCCGGGTCCCGGTCTCTCCCGCCACCCCACGCATGGCCCTGCTACACACCTTTGCGCACGTGATGATCAACGAGTGGAGCCTGGACTCCGGCTACCCGGCCGCCTCGCTCCGCGAGCGAATCTACTCGGGCGACGAGATGGCCGGTGTACTGATCTACACGGCGACCAGCGACTCTGCGGGCAGCCTCGGCGGTCTGGTTGCCCAGGGCGAGACCGACCGACTCGCCCAGGCGGTGCGTTCAGCCGTTCGCCGCGCCGAGTGGTGCTCCGCGGATCCCCTGTGCATCGAGACCGACACCTCCGGCGCGGGCGGCACCAACCTGGCCGCCTGCCACGCCTGCGTGATGCTCCCGGAGACCAGCTGCGAGCACAACAACGGCCTGCTCGACAGGGCCCTCCTCGTCGGCACTCCCGAGGACCCGTCGATCGGCTTCCTCGCCCACCTGCTCACCCAGTGAGTGCCGCGGGGTGACGCCGGTGGGAGGGCTGACGGCGCCCTCCCACCGGCGTCTCGGACCGGAGCGATGCGGAGGGCGTCAGCGTGCGGGGAGCGCACTGATTCAGTGGTGGTCGGGCCTTGCATCCGTCCGCGCCCGGCGTCCCAGTGCGTCCCGAATCGTTCTCCCGAGGGCCTGGCCCACCGGAGGCGGGGAGGCGTGGCCCACCTGGCGGTAGCGAGCCGTTCTGCGGCCGGCGAAGGACCCCTCTTCGGGAAAGCCCTGCAGTCGTGCTGCCTGCGCGAAGGTCGGTGCCACCGTGCCTTTGACGCCGAGTGTGAGGTCCCAACGGAACTCGCGCCCGGGGGGCTCGTCTGCGACTGTGCCCCCGTTCACGCGTATACGGGCCCAGGAACGCTTGGACCCCCGTCGGCCCCGGATCGGCTCCACCTCGGTTCAAGGAGCCACCGGCCAGAGTCGGGGCGACATGATCGGCCTGCGCGGCCCAGGCGGCCGCCTGGGGCCGGCCACGCGCAGCCATGGAGGCGCCGAGCGCCTCGCCCACGGAGACCGGGGGCTCGGGGCGGGGCAGGGGAGTGACGAAGTCTTCGGCGGCTTCCCCCTTGAAAGCCACCAGAATTCCTTGCTTGCGGTTCTGCGGCACCCCGTGGTCCTTCGCGTCGAGGACGAACCAACGATGTCCGTACCCGAGGTGCTCGAGTTCGGCGGACGTACGCGCGGATCGGCCGGTAGGCGGGCTTGGAGACCAGATCGGGGACGTTCGCGATGAGTAGGGCGCGTGGTTGTACGCCGTGCATGAGCATGATCGTCGCTTCGAGCATGCGGATTTCCTCGGTGCTGTTCTCGCGTGCCACCGCGGCCTGCCTTCACCCGGGGCAGGCCGGCAGCGAGAAGATCCACGTCGTACGTCGCCTGGTGGTCCACCACCGGGTCGAAGTCCAGAAGGTCGGCTTCCAGAACATTCCAGCGCGGGTGGTTCAGACGCAGGGCCTCGCAAAGCACGTGTGTGCGGCAGGCGCCGGTGCGCGCCGCCGAAGCCCACCCGTCGGCTGCACCGGCGGCACGACCTCGCGCGGGGACCGGGCCGCCGCCCGTCCCCCGGCGGCCGGGGCGTCGCTTCCGGCCTAGCCTGGGATTGCGGTACGTACACGCGTACGCACGCACGATCGGAGCGGTGCGGTGGATCCTCGGACGGGTCGGCCGTGAGGCCGGCGGACGCCGTCGGCCCCGGTGGCGCCGACTGGCTGCTGACCTCCGGCGAACGGGGCAACCCGGCGACGCGCCTGGACCGGCGCCGCCCGGACGGCACGTCCTGGTCGCGGGGCAATCACGTACGGCCCCTGGTCCACGGGGCCACGTACTTCGCGGAGCTGCTGGCGGAGATCCGCGCGCTGCGCGCGGGCGACCTGCTGCTGTTCACCGACTGGCGCGGCGATCCCGACGAGCGCCTCGACGGGCCCGGCACGGAGATCGGGACGGTCCTGAGCCGGGCGGCCGAGCGCGGGGTCGTCGTCAAGGGCCTGCTCTGGCGCTCGCACCTGGACAGCCTGCGGTTCAGCGAGGCGGAGAACCGACACCTCGGCGAGGAGATCGAGGAGGCCGGAGGCGAGTGCCTGCTCGACATGAGGGTGCAGCCCGGCGGCTCCCACCACCAGAAGCTGGTGGTGCTGCGCCACCCCGGCCGTCCCGGGCTGGACGTCGCCTACGTCGGCGGCATCGACCTCTGCCACAACCGCAACGACGACGCGGCGCACCGCGGTGACCGCCAGTCGGTGCCGTTGGCCCCCGCCTACGGGTCGCACCCGCCGTGGCACGACGTCCAGCTCGCCCTGCGCGGGCCGGCCGTCGGCGACGTCGAGGCGGTCTTCCGCGAGCGGTGGGAGGATCCGGCACCGCTCAGCCGGAGCCCGCTCACCCGCCTGCGGTCGCTGGCGCACCGCGAGGACACCGTCGCGGACGGGCTGCCCCCGCAGAGCGCCGATCCGGCGCCCTGCGGCACGCACACCGTCCAGGTGCTGCGGACCTATCCGAACCGGCTGCTGAGCGGTTACCCCTTCGCGCCCGACGGCGAGCGCAGCATCGCCCGCGCCTACGACAAGGCGCTGCGGCGGGCCCGGGCGCTGATCTACCTGGAGGACCAGTACCTGTGGTCCCCTCGCGTGGCGGCCTTCTTCGCCCGGGCGCTGCGCCGGCATCCGGGGCTGCGGCTGATGGCCGTCATCCCCACGGTCCCGGAGCAGGACGGCCGCCTCACCGGGCCGATGAACCTGATCGGGCGGATCGACGCCCTGGAGGAACTGCGCCGCGCCGGCGGCGCCCGGGTCGCGCTGTACGGCCTGGAGAACCACGCCGGAACCCCGGTCTACGTGCACGCCAAGGTGTGCGTGATCGACGACGTGTGGGCCTCCGTCGGCTCCGACAATGTCAACCTCCGCTCGTGGACCCACGACTCCGAACTCGGCTGCGCCGTGTACGACGAGACTCCGGACCCGCGGCTCCCGCGCGACCCGGCCGGTCTCGGCGACGGCTCGCGTGCCTTCGCCCGCGAACTGCGCCTGGAGCTCATGCGCGAGCACCTGGACGCGCCGACCCCGGCCGCCGGGGCGGGAACCCCGGGCGCGGCGGACCCGCTGTGCGATCCGGCGGCTGCGTTCGAGGCGTTCGCGGCGTCGGCCGCCGCGCTGGACGCCTGGCACGCGGGCGGCCGCCGCGGCCCCCGGCCGCCGGGCCGGCTGCGCCGCTACGTCCCGCCGGACCTCGGCCCCGTACAGCGGCTGCTCGCGGCTCCGCTGAACCGCCTCCTGGTCGACCCGGACGGCCGCCCGGCGGGAATGCGGCGCCGCAACACCTTCTGAGGACGAACCACCGCAACCAGGGACACCTTTACGCCACATAACGTGCGTTCCCGGCCCGGGCGGGTACCGCCTGAGGAGCCGCAGCGGCGTCGGGTTAGCATATGAGCACCGCCTAGCTCGAAAGATAATCCTGTGACTGTCAATGAGGACTCGTTCACCAGCTGGAAGAACCGCGAGGAGATCGCGGAGTCGATGATCCCGATCATCGGGAAGCTGCACCGGGAGCGGGACGTCACGGTCCTGGTCCACAGCCGCTCCCTGGTGAACAAGTCGGTGGTCAGCATTCTCAAGACCCACCGGTTCGCCCGCCAGATCGCCGGTGAGGAGCTCTCGGTCACCGAGACGCTGCCGTTCCTGCAGGCGCTCACCACCCTCGACCTCGGCCCGTCGCAGATCGACATCGCCCTGCTCGCCGAGGCCTACAAGGCCGACGACCGCGGCCTGTCGGTGGAGGAGTTCACCGCCTCGGCCGTCGTCGGCGCCACGGGTGAGAACAAGATCGAGCGCGGCGACGGCCGCGACGTCGTCCTCTACGGCTTCGGCCGCATCGGCCGCCTCGTCGCCCGCCTGCTCATCGAGAAGGCCGGCTCCGGCAACGGCCTGCGCCTGCGGGCCATCGTCGTCCGCGGTGGCGGCGAGCAGGACCTGGTCAAGCGCGCCTCCCTGCTGCGCCGCGACTCCATCCACGGCCAGTTCCAGGGCACCATCACCGTGGACGAGGCGACGAGCACGATCATCGCCAACGGCAACAGCATCAAGGTGATCTACGCCAACGACCCCTCCGAGGTCGACTACACGGCGTACGGCATCAAGGACGCCATCCTCATCGACAACACGGGCAAGTGGCGGGACCGCGAGGGCCTCTCGAACCACCTGCGCCCCGGCATCGACAAGGTCGTCCTGACCGCCCCGGGCAAGGGCGACGTCCCGAACATCGTCCACGGCGTCAACCACGACACCATCAAGCCGGACGAGCAGATCCTGTCCTGCGCCTCCTGCACCACCAACGCGATCGTCCCGCCGCTGAAGGCCATGGACGACGAGTACGGTGTCCTGCGCGGTCACGTGGAGACCGTCCACTCGTTCACGAACGACCAGAACCTGCTGGACAACTACCACAAGGCCGACCGCCGTGGCCGCAGCGCGCCGCTGAACATGGTGATCACCGAGACCGGTGCCGCCTCCGCCGTCGCCAAGGCGCTGCCCAACCTCAAGGCGCCGATCACCGGCAGCTCGATCCGCGTCCCCGTCCCGGACGTCTCGATCGCCATCCTCAGCCTGCGCCTGGGCCGCGAGACCACCCGCGAGGAAGTCCTCGACTACCTCCGCGACGTCTCCCTGCACTCGCCGCTCAAGCGCCAGATCGACTTCACCACGGCCCCCGACGCGGTCTCCATGGACTTCGTCGGCTCGCGCCACGCGTCGATCGTGGACGCCGGTGCCACCAAGGTCGACGGCGACAACGCCATCCTCTACCTGTGGTACGACAACGAGTTCGGCTACTCCTGCCAGGTCATCCGCGTGGTCCAGCACGTGTCCGGCGTGGAGTACCCGACCTACCCGGTCCCGGCGGTCTGACCCCGGTACCTCCGCTCCACCCGCTTTTCCCGTCAGGCCCGGCCGTCAGGCCGGGCCTGACGTGCTCCCCACCCGTACCGGCCGGCGCAGCAGATAGGCGGCCGCGCCCGAGACGAGCACGGCCATGCAGGCGATGAAGACCAGCCCGGCGCCCTCCAGGCCGAGCGGGTCGGCCAGCAGCCCCACGCCGATCACCGGCACCGAGATGCCCGCGTACGCCACCACGAACAGCGTCGAGATCACCGCCGCGCGCCGGTCCGGCGGCGAGGCCGCGGCCACCGCGGACAGCGCCCCGCGGAACGCCAGGCCCTGCCCGGCGCCGCCGACGAGCGCGCTCGCCACCACCAGCGCCAGCAGGTCCCACACCAGCGCGCCCGCGAGCAGCGCCAGCCCGGCGAGGAGCCCGGCGCAGCCCAGCGGGAGCGAGCGCCCCACCCCGACCCGGCCGACCGCCAGCTGTCCGGCGGTCGAGGAGAAGAAGGCCAGGGCGACGACCGCCCCGCTCACGGCGCGGTTGTGCACGTCCAGGGACTCGGCGAGGAACGCCGGGCTGACGGAGGTGAACACCCCGAACAGGGCGAAGCCCACGAACGCGGCGGTCGCCGCGGGTGCGAACACCGCCCGCACCTGCGGCGGCAGGCCGGGCCGCTGCGGTCGTACGGTGCGCAGCGGCCGCAGCTCCGTCACGGTCTCCGGAAGCCCCAGCAGAACGCCGGCCGAGGCCGCCACCAGGACGAGGTGCACGGCGAAGGTGAGGTAGAGGGGCCAGGGGGCGTACTGCGAGAGCACACCGGCGAGCAGCGGACCGCAGCCCAGCCCGCCGATGTTGGCGGCCGTCGCGACGAGCGTGGCCCGCGAGGCGCCGCCGCGGGGTGCCAGCTCCATCACGTACGCCGTCGCCGCGCCGGTGAACAGCCCGGCGGACAGCCCCGACAGCAGCCGTCCCGCGTACAGCCATCCCATGCCGGTGGCGCACAGGAAACAGACGGCGCTGGCCGCCGCGAAGCCCAGGCCGGCCAGGAGCACCGGCCGCCGGCCGACGGCGTCCGAGGCGTTGCCCGCCAGCAGCAGTACGCCGATCACCCCGAAGGCGTACACGGCGTACACCACGGTCACCATCAGCTCGGAGAACCCGAACTTCTCCTGGTAGAGGCCGTAGAGGGGAGTCGGCAGGGTGGTGCCGGCCATGCACACGGCGAAGACCGCCCCGCCGAGCAGGCACTGGCGCCACGTGCGGCGATCACCGTCCATGCCGCCGACGGTAACCCGGCGGCCGCGGCCCGGCGCGCCGGGCGGGCCCCGCCCTCAGGGCCGGCCGGCGTGCAGCTCCAGGGGACCGGTGCCCGTTGCGCGGGCGGTCAGGCAGGCGGTGATCTGGCGCCGCAGGGCCGGTTTGACCAGGCCCGACAGCTCGGCGGGCGCGACGGCGCGCCACTGGAGGAGTTCGGTGTGGTCGAGGCGGATCCGGGCGAGGACGGCGGCGTCGAGGACGCCGCCGTCGTAGAGGAACCGGATGCGTGCCGGACGGCCTTGCTTGTGCGACCAGTTCACGGCGAGCAGCCGGCCCGGAGCGAGGTCGAGGCCCAGTTCCTCGTGGACCTCCCGCCGGGCGGCGGCGCGGGGCGTCTCGCCGAGGTCGCTGTCGATGCCGCCGCCGGGCAGGTTCCAGCGGTCGCTTCGGCCGTACGCGGGCTGGACCAGCAGGACCCGGCCGTCACCGGTGGTGAACACCACGCTCGCCGCGGTCACGGCCTTGGGCCGGCTGGCCCGGTGGCTGGCCGCGTCGAGGGCGCCGGAGTGTTCCAGGGCGAGGCGCCGGGCCGGGTCCAGGCCAGCCGGGGAACCCGGCTGCGGCACGCCGCCGACGAGATGGGCGAAGGAGCCGGTGTGCAGCGCGGCCAGGCCCGCGCGCAGCCGGGGCGCGACGCGGGCCGGCAGGACCTCGCAGGCCTCTTCCGGCCTGAGCCAGCGCGCCTCGGTGACCCCGCCGTCCCGGAAGGAGAGCGCCGCGGCCTCCTCCGGCGTCAGCGGCCCGACGAGGTGGACGTGGACGACCAGGGCGCGGCCGAGGGCCCCGGGCGGCCGGGAGTCGACCGCGAGCAGCCGGCCGACGGGCAGGTGGAGGTCGAGGCCCTCCCGCAGCTCGCGGGCCAGCCCGGCCTCCGGGGTCTCGGCGGCCCCGACCGTGCCGCCCGGGAGCTCCGGATCCGTCCTGCCCGAGGTGGACAGGACGAGGACCCGCCCGCGGGTGTCGAGCACGATCCCGGTGGCGGCCACGAGCGGGGCCGGCCGGGCGGCGTGGTACGCGCGCACCGCGTCGGGGGAGGGGCGGTCGGGCACGGAGGGCTCCTGGGCGTCGGGTGGTGGGCTGTCGCCGTCGGGTCATCGGGGCGTCGGGTCGTCAGGTCATCCGGGCGTCGGCAGCAGCACTATGCCGGGCTCCCGCCGACGACCCGGCGCCGACATGCGGCTCAGGCGCGGGCCAGCAGCAGGCCGCCCATGGTGACCATGGTCGCCGCGACGAACCCGTCCATGATCCGCCAGGCCGCGGGCCGGGCGAGCAGTCCGCTCAGCAGCCGGGCCCCGTACCCCAGGCTGGTGAACCAGGTCAGGCTGGCGAGGCCGGCGCCGATGCCGAAGGCCCAGCGCAGGTCGCCGCGGTCGGCGGCGAGGGAGCCGACGAGCAGGACGGTGTCGAGGTACACGTGCGGGTTGAGCCAGGTCATGGCCAGACAGGTCAGCACGGCCCCGCGGGCGGATCCGGCGGCGGCCCCCTCCGCGGTGAGGGCGGCGCCCGGGGCGGGACGCAGCACCCGGCGGGCGGCCAGGACCCCGTAGCAGACCAGGAAGGCGCCCCCGGCGAGGCCGACCGCGGTCAGGGCCGCCGGCCAGGCGGTGACGAAGGCGCCGATACCGGCGACGCCGAGGGCGATGAGGGCCGCGTCGGACAGGGCGCAGATGGCGACGACGGCGAGGACGGCGTGGCGGCGCGCGCCCTGGCGCAGGACGAAGGCGTTCTGCGCGCCGATGGCGACGATGAGGGAGAAGCCGGTGCCGAAGCCGGCGAGGGCCGCGGTGAGGATGCCGTGTGTCATGTCGTTGACGGTAGGCAGTCACCTCGGTCCAGTACAGCTAATGATTTTTACGTACCATTAGCGCTTGTGATGGACGAGCTTCCGCTGGACCAGGTACGCACGCTGCTCGCGGTGGTGGACGAGGGCACCTTCGACGCGGCGGCCGCCGCCCTGCACGTGACCCCGTCCGCGGTGAGCCAGCGCGTCAAGGCGCTGGAGCAGCGGACCGGGCGGGTCCTGCTGATGCGTACGAAGCCGGTGCGGGCGACGGAATCGGGGGAGGTGGTGGTCCGCTTCGCCCGGCAGCTGGCCCGGCTGGAGCGGGACGCGCGCTCCGAGCTGGGCATGGCCGACGGGACGGGCCCGGTGCGGCTGCCGATCGCGGTGAACGCGGATTCTCTCGCCACCTGGTTCCTGCCGGCGCTGACCCGCCTCCCGCAGGACCCGCCGATCTGCGTCGAACTGCACCGCGAGGACGAGTCGCACACGACGGCGCTGCTGCGGGAGGGGCAGGTGATGGCTGCGGTGACCTCCTCGCCGGACCCCGTGGCGGGGTGCAGCGTACGGCTGCTGGGCCTGGCGCGGTACCTGCCGACGGCCAGCCCCGGGTTCGCCGCCCGGTACCTGACCGGGGCACCGGAGCGGGACTTGCGGGAGGCGCCCACCATCGTGTTCGACCGCAAGGACGACCTCCAGGACGCCTTCGTCCGGTCGCTGACGGGGGACGCGGTGGCCGGGGCGGGATCGGTGCGGCACTACATTCCGACCTCCGAGGGGTTCCGGGACGCCGTGGTCGCGGGACTGGGATGGGGGCTGGTGCCGGAGCAGCAGGCGGGCCCGCTGGTGCGGACGGGGAAGCTGGTGCTGCTGGAGCCCCTGCGGCCGATGGACGTACCGCTGTACTGGCAGCAGTGGAAGCTCGACTCGCCGGCCCTGTCCACGGTGGCGCAGGTGATCGCGGCGGCGGCGGGGGAGGCGCTGCGCAGCCCTGCGCACCGCGGGTCGTAAGCAGACGTCATCTCTCCAGTCGCGTACGAGTGAACGCGCTCAGGCCTTGCCCTCTAAACCGGTAGTCATATCGACACCTAAGCTGTCATGATGACATCGTGAGTGTCGATGAACGCCCAGAGGGTGAGCCCTCGTTGGGGCCTCTGCTGTACGAAGTGATCCGCAGCCTGTGGCCGCTGCACCGCACGGTCGTGCGTGCCGTGGAGCGGGAGCTGATGGGTACGGGGATGACAGCCGGTCAGCATGCGGTGATGGACGAACTGCGCAGGGGCGGTCCCCGAACGGTTCCTCAGCTGGCTCGCGTGCTGGGCCTGGACCGGCAGCCGGTCCAGCGTCTGGTGAACGATGCGACAGCTCTGGGGTTGGCTGAGAGCGCCCCGAACCCGGAGCACCGCCGTTCGCGCCTGATACGGCTCACTCCGAAAGGGGAAGCCACCATCAGGGGCATACAGGAAGCCGAGGAAAGCGAACTGCGTCGCCGGCTGTCCGATCTCACCGCCGGTGACGTCACGACGGCTCTGCACGTACTCCGCCGCCTAGGCGAGGAGTTCAAGGACCTCTCACAGGACGCGGTCGCCCCGCCGCACGCCACGGATCGAGGAGACGACCCACGATGACGCATGCGCGGAAACACGCCGTCACAGCTGCCGACTTACCCGTCGAGGCGGGCGAGCTCTTTTGCGAGTGGGTCGGCGAAGGGCCCCCCGTTGTACTGCTCCACGGCGGCATGCTCGACCTGAACATGTGGGACGAGCAGTTCTCGTGGCTCGCGGGCCTGGGGTATCGCGTCATCCGCTACGACGCCCGCGGCCACGGGCGCTCGTCCACCGTGGCCGGGGACTACGCCAACCACGACGATCTACACGCTCTGCTCACCCACCTCGATGTCCCGTGCGCCACGCTCGTCGGGCTTTCCCTCGGGGCGCGGACCGCCGTCGATACGGCGATAGCCCATCCGGAGTCGGTGTCGGCACTGGTCCTCGCCTCGCCCGGGGTGAGCGGCCGGCCCTTCGTCGACCCCTACGTCGCGCACCACACCGCAGAGCAGATCGCCGCGATGGGCGAGCCCGACGGTGGAGCGCAGCGGTTCGTGGAGCACTTCCTCAGAATGTGGGTGGACGGGCCGCACCGTGAACCGTCCCAGGTCAGCCGCACATTGCGCGAGCGGATGCATGCGTCAGCGTCCGCCAACGTCGTGCGGCACGCCCGCGGGCTCGGTGCGGGGACACCGAAGGAAGTCGGCGCAGCGGACAGGCTGGCCTCCATCGGCGTGCCCACCCTGGTTCTCGACGGAGAACTCGACAGCAGTGACATCTCGTCAAACGCTCAGGCCATCGCCCAAACCGTTCCCGATGCCAGGCGCCAGCGGTTTGCCTCGGCAGCTCACATGGTCAACCTCGAGAGCAGGGCACTCTTCAACGACGCGGTCGCATCTTTCCTCGTGTCCACGACCGACCTCAACTGAGCACTCTGCCCTGCCGGGACGCGCGCAATGTCGTTTGTTGATGAACACTCAAGGGAGTACGAGTGCACCAGTTACACAGGAGCGTTCGGGGAGCCGTCGGGCTCGCCGCGGTGAGCGCGATCATGACGGCCTCGCCCGCCTCGGCGGCTTCGTCGGTGTTCGACTACCCGGTCGATCCGGCCAGTGCGCGGGACGTGTACAGGGACATACCGGGTACGGACATCACGTTCGACGCGGCGGCGGGGGAAAAGTCGTATCTGTGGTCACGGAATCTAACCACCAGCAGTCTGAACCCGCTCTCTGCGGGTGACAACGTCGGGATCACCTCCGCGATCCGCTGCCGGTATGGGGACGGCACTCAGTTCGCGGAGGGTGTGGAGGCGGGGGCGTATTGGGCGGCGAATCTGGTGCCGCCCGGTGAGAAGAGTCTGACACCGGGCCTGCGGTGGCTCTTCAGCGCACCGAGCACCGCTCGCTACACCTGCCGCCTGTCCGTGGTTGCCTACTCGACCATCATCAAGGACGGGCGGCAGGTCACCATGCGGATCCCCGCCGGCGCCGAACTCGCCCGACTGCCCACCCCGGCCGCGGCGCGGTGGACTTTGCCGGCGCAGAGCACCGTCGATGTTCCCCGCGGTTCGACGGCGACCACTCTCGGGTACACCTACACCCCTGCCGCGACGGGTGAGGACATCACCGTGGTCCAGGACGCGAACCTGACCACCTGCATCTTCGGCTCCCGGATCTGTGCCGGCGGAACGGCTGCCTACAAATACACGCAGGCCGAGACCTGGATCGAAGCGCAGCCGCAGATGCCGGACGGAGTCACCTGCGGGGGCCCGATCAAGAGCCCGGTCGCCCGGTGGAACATCACCGACGCCCGCCACCACCAGGCAGCCACCAACACCCTCAAGCTGACCAAGTCCCAGCTCGGCGGCTGCACCCAGATCCGCACCACCCTCAAGATCAATAACCTTGACGGCAACCCCGTCAAAATCCACGCCGGCCACGGCAGTGGACAGATCGCAGCCACGCACGGACTCGCCTACACCCTGTGAAATCCAACCGGGCCAAATCCTTGCCCGGCCGGGCAGGCTCCCAAATCGCACGAGAAGGAAGAACTCACCATGCACCTGAAGCGCGTAGTGAAGCTGAAGCGCAAGTTAGCATCGTTTGCACTCGCCGGCGGTCTGGCAGTGACCGGGGTGGCGGCGACGGCGCAGTCCGCGGCCGCGGCCGAATCCTGCCCTTCAGGAAAGCTGTGTCTCTACAAGAGCACCCAGTACAGGGAACTGACTTTCGCCACAAGCAGCACCGCGATCTGCTACAACCTGGACCGCTTCGGAATGGGCCCCGGCACCAACGGAATTAATTCCTATCGCAACAACCTCTCAGTGAAGGCAACTATCTACATCCGGCAGGGTACTGCTTGGTTTTATGAGGACGCGTGGGTGTGGTGGTACACCATCCACCCTGGCAGCTTCTCAAGCGATGCAGAGGGGGTGCTAAGCAAGGACTACAGATACGATCTGGTTGTCTGCACGGGCATCACAAAGCCCTGGGACAAGCCGCCGGCCGACTAGAAGTGCCGCACATGGGGCTGTCGAGCCTGCGACTCGACTCGACCTGACCGCCGTCGCTGACTCGGAGGGTCCCCGTCGGAAGGTGAGCCGTCGCCCCCGGGAACGCGTGGGCACGATGTTCGGGCTCGCGGGCACGTAACCGTCGAGCGCATGGGCTGCGGTCTCTTCGTCCTCAGAGTTCAAAAGGTAAAGGTGATCGGCCCGATTGCCGACGGCGTCGTCCGGGCCGTCGGGGGCGACAGTTCACCGGCGGTTTCACCGAGTGGAGCAAGGCGCGGGTGTCGGCCAAGCTGCACCGCCTGGTCCTTGACGAGCTCGGCGCTCGCGGTGAGCTTTCGGGGGCGAACCTGCACGACAGCCAGGCCTTCGAGCCCCTCGTCCGAGGTGTACCACCCATCCGATCCCGCCGCGGACGCCGACGACGCAAACCCGGCAAGCTCCACGCAGACAAGGGCTACGACTACGCCCACGTGCATGCCGTCTAAGCTGCCGGCCATGGAGTCCTACACGATCGGACAGGCGGCCCGGCTGCTCGGCGTCAGCGTCGACACGGCCCGTCGCTGGGCGGACGCCGACCGGTTCCCCACCCGCCGGGAGGGCACGCGGCGGATGGTGGACGGGCCGGACCTGGCCGCGTTCTGCGTCGAGGCCGCGCAGGAGGCCGGCGAGGGCGAGGACGCCCCGTACACCTCGGCGCGCAACGCCTTCCCGGGGATCGTGACCGGGGTGAAACTGGGCACGGTCGACGCGCAGGTGGAGATCCAGGCCGGGCCGCACCGCGTCGTCTCGCTGCTGACGCGCGAGGCGGTGGAGGAGCTCGGGCTGGAGGTGGGCGCGCGGGCCACGGCGCGGGTGAAGTCGACGAGCGTGTTCATCGACCGTCCCTGAGCCCTGGCGGAGGCGTCCCGGAGGCGATGGCAGACTGGCCGGTGATCCGCCGAAGGGGAGTACGTCCTTGTCCATGTTCAGCAACCTGCGCCGGGCCGTGCGCCGCAGCTACCGGCGCGCCGTCGACCTCAGCCACCCGGCCCGCTCCCCGCTCGGCAGCGCGGTGGTCAACTGCATCGTCTACCGCGACGGCGTGCGCCAGGAGGACTGCGCCGAGGTCGAGGAGGCGCTGCGCAGGGTCCGCAAGGCGGGCGACGGCTTCGTCTGGATCGGCCTGCACGAGCCGTCGCAGTCCGAGCTCGCCGGGCTCGCCGAGCTCTTCGGCCTGCACCCCCTCGCGGTCGAGGACGCCGTGAACGCGCACCAGCGCCCGAAGGTGGAGCGGTACGACGACACGCTGTTCTCCGTCTTCAAGACCGTGCGGTATGTGGAGCACGAGGAGCTGACCGCGACCAGCGAGGTGGTCGACACCGGCGAGCTGATGGCCTTCATCGGCCAGGACTTCGTCATCACCATCCGGCACGGCGGCCGCGGCACCCTCGGCCCGGTCCGCGAGGAGCTGGAGGCCTCCCCGGACCAGCTGGCCAAGGGGCCCGCGGCGGTCCTGCACGCGATGGCCGACCACGTCGTCGACGACTACGTGGCCGTGACGGACGCCGTGCAGAACGACATCGACTCCGTCGAGACGGCGGTGTTCAGCGAGAACGGCGGCCGCGGCGACGCCGGCCGGATCTACCAGCTCAAGCGCGAACTCCTGGAGCTGCGACGGGCCGTGGCTCCGCTGAGCCGTCCCCTGGACCAGCTGGCCACGATGCCGATACCGGTCATCCCACCGGAGATCCGGGCGTACTTCCGGGACGTCGCCGACCACCTGACCCGGGCCACCGAGCAGATCGGCGCCTACGACAACCTGCTCGACTCCATCCTCCAGGCGCACCTCGCGCAGGTGACCGTCGCCCAGAACGAGGACATGCGCAAGATCACGGCATGGGCGGCGATCGTGGCCGTCCCGACCATGGTCTGCGGGGTGTACGGCATGAACTTCGACCACATGCCCGAACTGCACTGGACCTACGGCTATCCGCTCGTCCTCGGCGTCATGGCGCTGGCCTGCTTCGTCATCCACCGCGGCTTCCGGCGCAACGGCTGGCTCTGACCCGGGAAACCCCTGACCGGGTGCGCGGGTTCGCCGCCCCGAAGTGCGGTACACCGAGCCGGAACTGACGGGTCGTTGGCCCACCGGCGCTGACACGGCCGGGCCCATCGCCTTGTGACGCACGGGTCTTGAGCTGTCATCAGCTCTGGTAGTAAAGTTTCCTAACGAAGTCAGGACGCCTCAACTACCCCACGGAGGCCTTGTGTTCACCCCCCACCGCAAGATGCTCGCGATCGGCGCGCTGCTCGGCAGCGCGCTGCTCGCCGTCCCCGTCACCGCCCACGCCACCGCGGCCCCCGCCCCCACGGTGGAGACCGCGGCGGCAGCGGCCGCGGGGCTCGACGATCCGGCGAAGAAGGAGATCGCCATGAAGATCGTCTCCAGCGCGGAGAACTCCTCGCTGGACTGGAAGGCGCAGTACAAGTACATAGAGGACATAGACGACGGCCGCGGCTATACGGCCGGCATCATCGGCTTCTGTTCCGGCACCGGCGACATGCTCGACCTCGTCGAGTACTACACGCAGGTCAAGCCGGGCAACGTCCTCGCCAAGTACCTCCCCGCCCTGCGCCGGGTCGACGGCACGGACTCGCACGCCGGCCTCGACCCCAACTTCACCAAGGACTGGGTGAAGGCCGCCCAGGACGCCGAGTTCAAGAAGGCCCAGGACCACGAGCGGGACCGGGTCTACTTCAACCCCGCGGTGAAGCAGGGCAAGTCCGACGGGATCGGCGTACTCGGCCAGTTCATCTACTACGACGCCATCGTCATGCACGGTGACGGCACCGACTCCACCAGCTTCCGCAACATCCGCAAGCGCGCCCTGTCCAAGGCCAAGCCCCCGTCCCAGGGCGGAAGCGAGACCGCGTACCTCAACGCCTTCCTCGACGCCCGGGTCTGGGCCATGAAGCAGGAGGAGGCGCACAGCGACACCAGCCGGGTCGACACCGCCCAGCGGGTCTTCCTCAAGAAGGGCAACCTGAACCTCGACACCCCGCTCGACTGGAAGGTCTACGGGGACTCGTTCCACATCGGCTGACGCCCGCCGCGGCCCGGGGCCGGTCCCCCTCCCGGCGACCCGGGCCGCGGTGTCGCGGTGGGGTAACGATGTGGCCAACGATCGAGGTGGCTGCCGGGGCGTCAAGTAGGCGCGCAGCAGGGACTTTCCGGACTTTCGAGTACATGAGGCCACTCCTGTGCTCTGTGGTCGCACCATCGGTGCCGGAAATCGTCCGGTCCAGCCGATTTGGCTCCGCGTCAACTGGCTTGACCGCGACGTAAGGGGGGCATAAGTTCTGCCCCGGCTTGCTCCAGCAGGACGGGCCGAACCAACCGTCCTCTGGGGGGACCCATGCACTACTACACCGACGTTCTGAAGAAGTACGCCGACTTCTCCGGCCGCGCGCGCCGCCAGGAGTTCTGGATGTTCTTCCTGTTCAACATCGCCGTCGCGATCGTCGTCGCGATCATCGACTCCGTGGTCGGCGCGAACATGGTCATCTACGGCCTGTACTTCCTGGCGATCATCGTGCCGTGCATCGCCCTCACCGTCCGCCGGCTGCACGACATCGGCAAGTCCGGTTGGTGGTACTTCATCGCCTTCGTCCCGGTGATCGGCGGCATCTGGCTCCTGGTCCTCCTCGCCAGCGAGGGCCAGCCGCAGCCGAACCAGTACGGCCCGAACCCGAAGGTCCTCGCGGCCTGACCAGGCCCGTAGGCCCGTACGCCTGAGCGCCGCCCCGGCCGGAAATGGCCGTGGGCGGCGCTCTCGCCGTTTCCGGGGCCGCCGGAGCCCGCGTGACGTGCGTCTCGCCGACTGGCGGCAGGGGGCTGTCCAGACCGGCCCGATCACGAGATATCTTGATGTCGAGCAATGTTGCAGACGAGAGACGCAGACTGTGGAGCGGAGCATCCGGTGACTGACTCGACCATCATCTACACGCACACTGACGAGGCCCCGGCCCTCGCGACGTATTCCTTCCTGCCTGTGATCCAGGCGTACGCGTCGACGGCCGGTGTGAATGTCGAGACCCGTGACATCTCCCTGGCCGGTCGGATCCTCGCCAGCTTCCCCGAGCACCTGGAGGAGAGCCAGCGGATCGCCGACGCCCTCCACGAGCTCGGTGAGCTGGCGAAGACCCCCGAGGCCAACATCATCAAGCTGCCCAACATCTCGGCGTCGATCCCGCAGCTCAAGGCCGCGGTCGCCGAGCTCCAGGGCCAGGGCTACGCCCTCCCGGACTACCCGGACGACCCGAAGACCGACGAGGAGCGCGAGATCCGCGCCCGCTACGACAAGGTCAAGGGCAGCGCCGTCAACCCGGTCCTGCGCGAGGGCAACTCCGACCGCCGCGCCCCCGCCTCGGTGAAGAACTACGCCAAGGCCCACCCGCACCGCATGGGCGCCTGGACCCCCGAGTCGAAGACGAACGTCGCCACCATGGGTGCGAACGACTTCCGCTCCACCGAGAAGTCCACCGTGATCGCCGAGGCCGGCACGCTCCGCATCGAGCACGTCGCCGCCGACGGCGCCACCACCGTGCTGCGCGACTCCGTACCGGTCCTCGCCGGCGAGGTCGTGGACGCGTCCGTCCTGCACGTCGACGCCCTGCGCACCTTCCTGAACGACCAGATCGAGCGCGCCAAGGCCGAGGGCGTGCTGTTCTCCGTGCACCTCAAGGCCACGATGATGAAGGTCTCCGACCCGATCATCTTCGGTTACGTGGTCCGCGCCTTCCTCCCGAAGACCTTCGCCCGCTACGGCGAGACCCTCGCCGCCGCCGGCCTGTCGCCCAACGACGGCCTCGGCGCCATCCTGAACGGCCTGGGCGCGCTGCCCGAGGGCGACGCGATCAAGGCGTCCATCGACGCCGAGATCGCCGAGGGCCCGGCCCTCGCGATGGTCGACTCCGACAAGGGCATCACCAACCTGCACGTGCCGTCCGACGTCATCGTCGACGCCTCCATGCCGGCCATGATCCGCACCTCCGGCCACATGTGGGGCCCGGACGGCGCCGAAGCCGACACCCTCGCCGTCCTCCCGGACAGCAGCTACGCCGGCGTCTACCAGGTCGTCGTCGACGACTGCCGCGCCAACGGCGCCTTCGACCCGGCCACGATGGGCTCGGTGCCGAACGTCGGCCTCATGGCCCAGAAGGCCGAGGAGTACGGCAGCCACGACAAGACCTTCGAGATCGCCGCCGCGGGCACCGTCCGCGTCGTCGACGCCGCGGGCAACACGGTCCTGGAGCAGGAGGTCGCCGCCGGCGACATCTTCCGCGCCTGCCAGACCAAGGACCTGCCGATCCAGGACTGGGTCAAGCTCGCCGTCACCCGAGCCCGCGCCACCGGCGTCCCGGCCGTCTTCTGGCTGGACGAGGACCGCGCGCACGACGCGCAGCTGATCGCCAAGGTCAAGACGTACCTCGCCGAGCACGACACCGAGGGTCTGACCATCAAGATCCTCTCCCCGGTCAAGGCGACCGCGTACTCCCTGGAGCGCATCCGCCGCGGCGAGGACACCATCTCGGTGACCGGCAACGTGCTGCGCGACTACCTGACCGACCTGTTCCCGATCCTGGAGCTGGGCACCAGCGCCAAGATGCTGTCGGTCGTCCCGCTGATGAACGGCGGCGGCCTCTTCGAGACGGGCGCCGGCGGCTCCGCCCCGAAGCACGTCCAGCAGCTCGTCAAGGAGAACTACCTGCGCTGGGACTCCCTCGGCGAGTTCCTCGCGCTGGCCGTCTCCTTCGAGCACCTCGCCACCACCACCGGCAACGCCCGCGCCCAGGTGCTGGCCGACACCCTGGACCGCGCGACCGGCACCTTCCTCAACGAGGACAAGTCGCCGAGCCGCAAGCTGGGCGGCATCGACAACCGCGGCAGCCACTTCTACCTCGCCCTGTACTGGGCGCAGGAGCTGGCGCGCCAGACCGACGACCCGAAGCTGGCGGCGGCCTTCGACCCGCTGGCCAAGACGCTGGCCGAGTCCGAGGAGAAGATCGTCGGCGAGCTGATCGCGGTGCAGGGCTCCCCGGCCGACATCGGCGGGTACTACCAGCCCGACCCCGCGAAGGCCGCGGCGATCATGCGTCCGTCCGCGACCTTCAACCAGGCGATCGCGACCCTGGGCTGATCCCGCCCCGTCAGTCGTACGTGTTCCGCCCCGGCCGGCCCCGCGCCCGGCCGGGGCGGACCCGTTCGCGGGCCCGCCGGGCACGCGGGGGCCCGCGTAGCGGGTCAGAGGTGGTGGATGCGTTCCTGGTCGAAGGCGAGCGGGGTGCGGCCGGCGGCCAGGATCCGCAGCCCCGGGGCCACGGACAGCAGGTTCCGCAGCCAGGCCAGGGCGTCCGGGCCGAGCTGTTCCGCGCCGTCCAGGACGAGCAGCATGTCCCGTTCGGCGAGCCACGAGGCGGCGTTCGCCGTTCCGCAGGGGAGGGCGCGCGCGCCGGGTAAGCACCCCGGCTCGGCCCTCGGCCCGGCCGTCAGCTCCGCCGTGAGTTCGCGCAGGCCGTAGCCGCCGTGGAGCGGGTCCATGGCGACGACGGCCACGCCGTCGTAGAAGTTGGACGCGAGGCGTCGCGCGATCTCCCGCACCAGCAGGCTCCGCGGCTCGCGCAGGCCTCCCGCCACGGTGAGCACCCGTCCCCGCCGGACGGCGGTGAGCAGGCGGGACATTTCGGCGGAGGTCGCCGGAAGCGTTCCGTTCGGCCGGGATGCCCTCATCGGCACGATGCCCCCCCTTGCATGCGTGACCACGTGCGGCAAGAGGGTTCGTTCGAGCCGCGTGACGACGATTATGCGCCACTTGCGCCGTAAGACCAGGGGAATGTCGCATTCCGGCGAGGGGGTCTCCAGTCCCGCAGGTCAGGCCCACGGGAGGCGGTGCGGGGCCGGCGGCAGCAGCCGGCCCCGGCCCGGCGGGTTCGGCGTCACGGCGCCCGCCGCCACGGCCGGGCGGTGCGCATGGTGGCGCTTGAGGTCCTCCTCCCGGTAGCGCCGGGTCTCCGCGTGCCAGACGGCGATCCCCGCCATCCACTGCTTCAGCTCGTCCACGTGGCGGTCGAGGGCCGCGCGGGCCGCCGCGTCCAGCCCGTGGTCCGCGTACAGGACGGGCAGTTCCTCGGCCACCACGTGCTCGAACTGCCTCATCCGCGCGGTCATGAGGTCGTTCACGACCCGCAGCGCCGTCGGGTAGTCGCAGTCGAAGAAGTTTTCCACGACGATCAGCAGGTTGTGCAGCTCGCCCTCGTACTCCGCCTCCTTCTGGTACGAGTACACGTCGTTCATGACGGCCGAGTAGTCGAAGGCCGCCGCCTGCAGCGACTGCATGGCCGAACTGCCGTAGACCTCCTCCGGAACCACGTCCATGTGCGCCATCCGCGCGAGCGAGACCGTCATCGGCGACCCGAAGGTGACCCGGCGCATCTCCAGGTAGTCCACCGGGTCGGGGACCCGGTTGGCCGCCTGGTTGTCCAACTCCCACAGCCAGCTGTCCAGCACCTGGTCCATGGCCGAGCGGAACATCTCCCGGCCGCGCCTCCCCATCGGCCCCGCCGTGCGCCGCCACAGGTCGGTCAGCCCCCGTTCCATCGCGTTGGCCGGGACCGGCGGCGCGGACAGGTCGAGCGGCATGCAGGCGCGCAGCCGCCGCGTCTGCACCCGGGCGCCGGCCAGGGCCCGGGTGGTGCCGAAGAGCAGCGGAAAGCAGTCGTCGGCGTACGTGCCCCAGCTCAGCCAGCCCGCGCTGATGTCCAGCGTCCGCGCCGAGCACGTCGGGTCGATGCCCGCCGCACACAGCGCGAAGTCGTACCCGCGGGCCTTCTCCTCCCACCAGATGCCCTCGTCCAGGATGCCCATCGCCCGGTCCCACTCGATGAGCCGCTCCCGGGCGCCCGCCAGGTGCGGGTTGAGCACGTTCCGGTACTGCAGGTAGAACTCCGGGATCACCGAAGGCCCCACCGGATGCGGGACGTTGGAGTGCCGGCGCACCCTCCGCGCGCCGCCGGTCAGCCCCAGCAGCGCCTTCACGTTGGCGCCGGTGGTGCCCGGTCCGGACGGCCCGGGCAGCCACCCGGGCAGCCCCGCGGGCGTGCGCTCCGGCCGGCTCTTCGTGTACCGGCTGGAGCGCAGGTGCCACTCGTGGCCGCCGGACTGCCAGTCCTGGAGCCCGCGTGCGTAGGTGAGGACCGCGAGGATCCCGTCCGGGCCGAGGCCCTTCTCGGCGAAGAGCACGGGCAGTTCGGTGAAGAAGGTGCTCTCGAACTGCTGGAGCCGTGAGGTGATCATGTTGTTCAGCTGGTCGGCGGCCTCCTGGGTGGTGCAGCCGAAGAACCGCTCCAGGACCAGCACGCCGTTGCTCAGTTCGCCCTCCTTCCCGATCTCCCGTTCGTACGAGAACAGGTCGTTGCGGAAGTGGACCGAGTCGGCGAAGCAGTCGCGCAGCACGCGCAGCGCCCGCTCCCCGGAGACCGACGCGGGCAGCTCCACGCCCACCGCGTGCTCGACGATCCCGGCCGACCAGGGCGCGCCGCCCACCTTGCGGCGCTGCTCGACGTACTCCATCGGGTTCGACACCCTGCCGATGTTGATGTTGTCGAGCTCCCAGAGCGACTCGTCGAGCAGATCACGGGTGCTGAGGGTGAAGCGTGCGATCCAGTCCGCCGAGTGGCCCGGGACCGTACGCCGCCACAGGTCGGCGAGGCCCGCCTCGACCGGGTTGCCCGGGTCGGGCATCGCGGCGCGCGGATCGGCGGGCGTGAACGGCGTGAGCCGCTCCAGGGCGGCCCGTCCCGCCGCCCGGTCACCGGTGCGCTTGAACCGTTCCAGGAACCAGTCGTCGAAGAAGAACACCCACACGTACCAGTCGGTGACGAGCGAGAGCATCGGGCCGTCGCACTCGGGGTGGGTGTAGGCGCACAGCAGGGCGTAGTCGTGCGCCTCCAGGTCGGCAGGGCCCCACACGCCCGAACCGTCCAGCATCCCCAGTCCCGCGGCCCACGCGCGGGTGTGCGTCCGGGCCTCCTCCAGATGGGGGTTGAGGCGGGCGGGGTGCGGGAGGTAGAACTCGGGCAGCTCGAAGGGCGGCCCCGAAGCGCCCTCCTGCGGGGCGCCCTCCTGGCGAGCGGTCATGACGAGGCCCCCTCAGTCGTCGAATCGGGAGATCTCCACGTTCTCCAGCACCCCGACGGCGTCGGGCACCAGGATCGCCGCGGAGTAGTAGGCGGTGACCAGGTAGGAGATGATCGCCTGCTCGTTGATGTTCATGAACCGCACGGACAGCCCCGGCTGGTACTCGTCGGGCAGGGCCACCGGGTGCAGCCCGATGACGCCCTCGTTGTCCTCCCCGGTGCGCAGGACGAGGATCGAGCTGGTCCGCTCCGGCGTCACCGGGATCTTGTTGCAGGGCAGCAGCGGCACCCCCCGCCAGGACGGGACCCGGTGGCCCTGGAAGTCCACGCTGTCCGGGTACAGGCCGCGCCGGCTGCACTCGCGGCCGAAGGCGGCGATCGTGCGCGGGTGGGCGAGGAAGTACTGGGACCCGCGGCGCCGGCTGAGGAGCTCGTCCATGTCGTCGGGGGTGGGCGGACCGGTACGGGCGTAGACGCGCTGCTCGTAGTCGGCGTTGTGGAGCAGCCCGAACTCCGCGTTGTTGATCAGCTCGCTCTCCTGACGCTCCCTCAACGCCTCCACCGTCAGCCGCAGTTGCTGCTCCGACTGGTTCATCGGCTTGTTGTAGAGGTCGGCGACCCTGGAGTGCACCCGCAGCACGGTCTGCGCGACGCTCAGCTCGTACTCGCGCGGGTCCAGGTCGTAGTCCACGTACGTGCCGGGCAGCATCACCTCGCCCGTGTGACCGGCGGACACGTCCACGGCGTCGCTGCCCCGGCGGCCCACCCGCTCGGCCTCCAGATAGGCCTCGGCGTGCCGGCGCAGCGCGGCGGAGCTGTTCAGCGCCGCGTCCCAGTCGCCCCGGTTGAAGGTCATCGTCACCACGTCCGTCTGCGCCCGGGCGGTGAACTCCCAGCGGGCGTCGGGCAGCGGGTGGTGGCCGAAGTGGTCGCCGTCGCTCAGCACGTCCAGGCTCGCCTCGTCCCCGTAGGCGCCGGTGCCGAGCCGTTCGATCCGCCCGTGGGCGATGAGGAAGATCTTGTCGACGGGCTCGCCGCGCCGCACGATGACGTCGCCCTTGCGGAACTCCTCCTTCACGAACCGGTCGGCGATGGCCTTGACCACCTGGTCGTCGGGGAAGTTCCGGAGCATGCCGAGCTCGCGCAGCATCGGCGGGATGACGCGCAGTTCGCTCCCGGTCTTCACGAAGGTGATGCGCCCGTCGCCGAGGGTGTAGCTCACGGTGCGGTTGACCCGGTACGTGCCGCCGCCGGTCTGCACCCACGGCAGGATCCTCAGCAGCCAGCGCGAGCTGATCCCCTGCATCTGCGGCGCGGACTTGGTCGTGGTGGCCAGATTCCGGGCGGCCTCGGTGCTCAGGCTCTGCCGGGCGGCGGCGGTCAGGTGCTCGGCGCTCGCTTCGGTGCTGGGGTCGACGGACATGGCGGGCCTTCCTCTCGGTCGGTCTTCCTGGGAGTGGCGCGGGTGCCGTGCGCGACGGTGGGGTGTCCTGCCGGTTGGTGCTCCCTCCGGGGCCGAGCGGGGGGTGGTGTACGGGAGTGACCGCGAGGGGCGGTCCCGCTCCGTGCGATCTGCCGTGCTCCCGTACGCCAGGGCCACGCGGTGTGACCGTGAGCCACCCGGCGCACACGTCTAGTTAGGGGCAGGACGGCTTCACCCGGTACATCCGTCCCGGCCCCGCCGTGTTGAATGTCCGACCGCGTTGAATGGATGGACACGTGTACGAGCTGGGCGGTTCTGATGGCCAAGCGTGAACCCAACGGACGACTGCGCACCCTTCTCACCGACGCGCGCTGGAGCGGGCAGGACTTCGCACGCGCCGTCAACGGCGTCGCCGCCGAGGCCGGCCTCACCCTGCGTTACGACCGCACCTCCATATCCCACTGGCTGGCCGGCACCCGGCCTCCCGCGCACGTCGTCGCCCTCGCCGCCGAGGCCCTCAGCCGGCGCACCGGACGGCGCGTCAGCCCGGCCGACACCGGACTCGCGCGGCCGGCCGGCGCCGCGCGGGCGCGCGAGCACACCCGCCCCGGCCCGCACGGCCCGGACGCCCTCGCACCCGACCTCTCGGCCGTGGTCGCCGGGGTCCGCGAGGGCGCCGCGGGCACCGGCGGCGCCGGCATCGAGGCGGCGGCCCTGCTGGGCGAGATCCCGGTCTACTCCTCCGCCTGGCGGCCCCCCGGCTGGCCGCCGCCGGACACGCCCGGGGCGCCCGCCCGGCCGGCCGGGCGGATCGAACAGCACCACGTGGACGCCGCCGAGGCCGTGCTGCCGGTCTTCCGCAACGCCGACATGATGTTCGGCAGCGGCCTGGCCCGGCCGGCCCTGACCCGCTACCTCGCCACCACCGTGGCGCCCTGGCTGCGCGCCGACGCCGCGCCAGCGGTACGCCACCGGCTGCTGGGCTGCGCCGCACGGCTCGCGTACACCGCCGGCTTCCTGTGCTTCGACGGCAACCAGCACGGCGTGGCCCAGGCGTACTACCGGGCGGGGCTGCGGCTCGGCCAGGAGGCGGGGGACCCGCGGTGCTGGGCGCCCGTCCTGCGGGCCATGAGCGTCCAGGCCCACCACCTGGGCCACCGCAAACAGGCATGGGAGCTGGCGGAGGCGGCCGCCCGCGAGGCCGGACGGCTGCCCACCCTCCAGGCCGCCTTCGTCACCGGGCAGTTGGCGGTCGCCGAGGCCGGCTGCGGCGACCGGCGGGCGGCGGTGGCCCGACTGGGCGAGGCGGAACGGCTGCTGGAACGCTCGGCCGGACAGCGGGCCGCCATCGGCGACTACCACCACGCGGCGCTCGCCCACCAACAGGCCGAGGCGCTGGCGGCCCTCGGCGACGCGCGCGGTGCCATCACCGCCCTCGGCACCTCCCTGCGGCACCGGCCGCCCGGCGAGCGCCGCGCCCGGGCCGTCACCCTGGCGCGGCTCGCCGAACTCCACCTGCACCAGGGCCACCTGGAACGGGCCTGCGCCACCTGGCACGAGATGCTGGACGCGGTGCCCCAGCTGGACTCGGCGCGCGTGGACGACGCCGTGGGGCGGCTGCGCGGCCGCCTCCAGACCGTCGGCGGCAACCGCACCGCGCGGGCGCTGCTGGCCCGGGCCCGCGGGCTCGGCTGACGCCCCTCCCACGTCCTGCTGCGGCCCGGATCAGCAGGGTCGGCCGCACCGAGCGAAGGGGAGCCGGCGCGCCCGCATCGAGGGGCTGGAGGAGGAGCCCGGTGACGAGGTGCGCGTCGTCGTGGGCCGTACGGTCTTATGGGCCGGTGCACCGGGACCGGGGCGGCCGCTACGGCCTGTCGACGTCCGCGGGGGCGTGGTATCGGGGGCTCGTGGCGTGCCACTCCTTCGCCCCGCCCATCCAGTTCCGGATCCCCTCCAGGAAACGGCCGAGCGCGGGCGAGCCGAGGGCGGCCAGCGCGGCCGACTCCGCCTCGACGGTGTGCATCACCTCGTCGTGGATCGCGGCCGTCCGGTTCACCGCCTCCTGGAGCGAGCAGTGCTCCTCGGCCGCGATCAGCCGGGGCAGATTCGTGTCGCCCGGATCCTCCCGGGCCATCGAGTAGAGGTCGTTGAGCAGGCAGGTGGCGACCCCCGCGTACATGTACGTGCGCCGCACCCGCGCGTCCGCGAACTCGTGCGCGGGGACCTCGTAGCCGCCGACCGCATCGGTGAGGTCCATGCAGGGGAAGAAGCCGTTCTCGTACCGGTGCAGCAGGTACTCCCACACCGGCGGCCGGCGCGCCGACGTCCGCCACTCGGCCTCGTGGTTGTACCCGACGAACATCACCGCCAACTGGTAGCGCAGCCGGGTCACCTGGGTGGGGGAGGCGAACTCGCCGAGGTGGTCCAGGGCGGAGCGGAAGGCGCGCAGCACGGGTTCGGCGGTGACCCGGTCCTCGAACTGCCGCTCGTGGCGCGGCGGCAGCCGCACCGGGTCGACCACGGCGTGCGCGAGGGCCGTGCGCAGGCCGATCAGCCGCGGGTCGGCGTCCTCCCCGTCATCGGCCCAGTGGTCGTCGACGGCCCACTCGGAGAGCCCGCACCGGGCGGCCGCGAGCAGCCGGTCGGCGTCGTCGCAGTCCGGGTGCGCGAGCATCATCAGCCGGCCGAAGTGGCACGAGCGCAGCACGTCGAGGCGCCCGGCGTAGATCCCGATGTCGTCGGCCCACCGGACGAGTTCCTCGTTCACGGCGTCCGCCAGCGCCGGGTCGTCCCGCACGGCGTCGGGGCAGTACAGCGGGGGGATGACGATCCCCGAGCCGGTCCGGGTCCCCTCGGTGCCGGTCCCGCTGGTACGCGTACCCGTACGCGCGCTCATGCCGCCGGGGCCGGGGCCGGGGCCGGGATCTGCGCGCGGGGGAGCGGCCCCCAGTCCGCTCCGGCCGCCGAGCAGCCGGCTCAGGACCTCCGCCGGATCGGCGGGCGCGGCGCCGGGTCGGCCCGGGGCGTGAGCGGGGGCGCGGTCCATGGCTCCTCCTGTCATGGCTCCTCCTGCGGGTCGGCACACCCACCCATGGAGCCGGGGCGGCCCCCGGCGCGGTAGGTCCGGTGCCCGTACGCCCGTTGAAGATCCGGCGGCGTTGAAAGCCTGCACGGATGTACGCACACCCGAGAGTTCGCACAGACGTGCAGGCCTTCAACCCGGGGGGATTTTCAACAGCCCCCGGCCCGGTGCCGCTACCGCGCCCGGCGCCCCGCGCCCCACGGTGAGCGTGCAGCACGCTCCGCGTGGACCGACGCAGGGAGGAACCCCGCATGACCGCAGAGGCGCAGCCACTCCCGGACCCCGCAGACGAACGGCAGCTGAGCCTGAGCACCGCCGCGGCCCGCAATCTCGCGACCACCACCAAGTCCGTCCCCCAGATGCAGGGCATCAGCTCGCGCTGGCTGCTGCGCATGCTGCCCTGGGTGGACCTGGGCGCCGGCACCTACCGCGTCAACCGCCGGCTGACCCACGCCGTCGGGCGCGGCCGGGTCTCCTTCGTCCAGGCCGGCGCGGACGACGTACGCATCCTCGCCCCGACCCTCACCGAGCTGCCCGTCCTCAAGGGCTACGCCGACTCCGGCGTACTGGACGAGCTGGCCCGGCGCTTCGTCACACGCGACCTGCGCGCCGGAGACGTCCTCGTCGACGCGGGCGCCCCCGTCGCCGAGGTGTTCATCATCGCCCACGGCCGCGTCGAGAAGCGGGCGTCGGGCAAGTACGGCGGCAGCGAACTCCTCGGCGTCGTCGCCGACGGGGACCAGCTCGGCGACGACGCCCTCGGCCAGGCCGATCCGCGCTGGGCGTACTCCGTCCGGGCCGCCACCGCGGGCACCGTCATGGTGCTGCGGTGGAGCGCCTTCCAGGAGGTGCTGGGCCGCGCGGACAGCCTGCGGACCCACCTGGAGCAGTACGTCGAGAACGGCAGGCGGCCCGTCAACCGGCGCGGCGAGGCCGACATCGAGCTCGCCTCCGGCCACGCGGGCGAGGCGCTGCTGCCCACCACCTTCGCCGACTACGAGCTGCAGCCGCGCGAGTACGAGCTGAGCCTCGCCCAGACCGTGCTGCGGATCCACACCCGGGTCGCCGACCTCTACAACGACCCGATGAACCAGTTGGAGCAGCAACTGCGCCTCACCGTGCAGGCGATGCGCGAACGCGAGGAGTCCGAACTGCTCAACAACCGGGAGTTCGGCCTCCTCCACAACGCCGACTACGGACAGCGCATCAGCACCTGGTCCGGCCCGCCCACCCCCGACGACATGGACGACCTGCTCAGCATGCGCCGGGGGACCGCCTTCTTCCTCGCGCATCCCAAGGCCGTCGCCGCCTTCCTGCGGGAGTGCAACAAGCGCGGCCTCGCCCTCGACACCGTCGAGGTCCACGGCAAACAGGTGCCCGCCTGGCGCGGGGTCCCGCTGCTGCCGTGCGGGAAGATCCCGGTGGTGGGCGGCCACACCAGCTCGATCCTGGCCCTGCGCACCGGGGAGGACAACGGCGGCGTCATCGGCCTGCGTCCGGCCGCGATCCCCGAGCAGATCGAACCGGGCCTCAACGTCCGCTGCATGGGCATCGACCAGAAGTCGGTCATGTCCTACCTGGTCAGCTCCTACCACTCGGTGGCGATCCTGGTACCGGACGCCATCGGGATCCTGGAGAACGCCGACATCGCCGCGCCCCGCTCCGACTGACCCGACCGCCCGCTCCGACGGGCGGCGTCGGCCCTCCTCGGCGCGGCGGCGTAGCTCCGGTGGGCCGGGTGACGTAGGTGCCCGGGCCCGGGCACCCGGGAACGGTTGTCCGCACGCCGGCCATGGGCTCTACTGCTGTGCAGCCCCCACTCGGGGCGTATGCGCGGGAGGGACCAGCATGACAGCGGACCGGCGAACGGAGCACGGGACGGGGCACGGGAGGGGCCGCGGGAGGCGGCGCCCGACCCGCGCGTCCGGCGCGGCCGGCGGCGGGCCCGGCGCGCCCCGGCCCGCGTCGCACCGCCGTCGGCCGGCCTTCCGCGGCCGAAGACCGCTGCTCTCCCTGCTGCTGTCCGCCTTCTTCCTGGTCGGCGTCTGCGCGGCCACCGGCATCGCCTGGGACCCCCTCGACGGGACGTCCGTACAGGGCGGCCCGGTCCCGCCCGCCGACCTCCCCCGGGCCACCGATCCCGCCACCGGCGCCACGGCCGGCGCCACCGGCCCGGCCACCGCGCCGCCGGCCGACATCCCGGCCCCCACCAGGGGCGCGGCCGCCAAGGGCAACCCCAACGGCGCCGTGGACACCGGCGCCGAACGCCCCTCCGGCGCCCTGCCCTTCGACATGCCGCCGCCCGCCGCCCTGCGCTCCGGCGCAGCGGGCGGGAAGCTGGTGTTCGCCCACTACTTCACCCCGTACCCGCTCTCCCTCGACAACGCGAGCGCGGACACCGACTACTACACCCGCAACTACCTCGACCCCGACGGCGAGAGCGGGAAGCACGGCAAGTACGGCGGCCTGCTGCGCGACCGGCCCCTGCCCGTGGCACCCAAGAGCGGCGACTGGGAGTACGCCAACCTCCAGCAGGAGGTGCGCACGGCCCGCGCGGCGGGCATCGACGGCTTCACCCTCGACCTGCTCTCCCTCTCCGGCAAGAACTGGGACCGCTCCAACCTGCTGATGGCCGCGGCCCGTTCCGTGGACCCGGCATTCAAGATCATGCTGATGCCGGACATGACCTCGCTGAAGACCGACGACCCCCGCGAGCTCGCGAAGGCGATCGCCACGCTCGCCGACGCCCCCGCCGCGCACCGGCTCCCCGACGGCCGGCTCGTCGTCTCCCCCTTCAAGGCGGAGGCGAAGGACGTGGCCTGGTGGACCGAGGTGATCGGTGCCCTCAGGTCCGAGCACGGCATCCGTACCGCCTTCGTCCCGCTCTTCCTCGACTTCGGCGCCCACAGCGGCGAGTTCGCCCCGATCAGCCACGGGTTCTCCGAGTGGGGCAGCCGCAGCTACGTCGGCCAGGAGAGCTCCACGCGCGACGTGCAGCGGGCCCACGGCATGGGCAAGATCTGGATGCAGCCCGTGTCGGTCCAGGACGCCCGCCCCAACCAGGGGATCTACGACGAGGCCGGCAACACCGCGACCCTCCGCTCCACCTGGACGCACGCCATCGAGGACGGCGCGGACTGGGTGCAGCTCACCACCTGGAACGACTACTCCGAGGGCAGCCAGTTCGCGCCCTCCCTGCACAACGGGTACGCCTACCTGGACCTGAGCTCGTACTACCTGACCCGGTTCAAGACGGGCAGCTGGCCGAGAATCGTCCGGGACACCCTGTACCTCACCGCGCGCACCCAGTTCGCGAACGCCGACCCGACGGGCGACCAGTCGCTGGTGATGTCCCTGCGCAAGGGAAGCGCCCCGCCCCGGGACACGGTGGAGGTGCTCAGCTTCCTCTCCGGCCCCGCCGTGGTCCGTACGACCGTCGGGCCGGTGAAGGGCAGCCACGAGGCCCCCGCGGGGATCCACTCCCGGCTGCTGCCGCTGAGGGCGGGCACCAGCTCGGCGCAGACCGTCCGCGAGGGCGAGGCCACGGCGAAGGTCGACCTGCCGTACCGGGTCGACCCCACGGTGGAGGTCCAGGACCTCCAGTACTACGCGGCGACGAGCGGCCGCGAGCCGTGACATCCAGCCGCGCCGACGTTCGAGGCGTGGGGGTTCCTCCCCCGGACGGAGTCCGGCGGAGGGTGCGGGACGGAGTCCGGGGGAGGGTCCGGGACGGAGTCCGGGGGAGGGTCCGGGGCGGAGCCCCGCAGGCCCGCCCGGCAGCTCGGCCCGCCGGTGGCGGTCTACCGGCCACGGCGGCCGCCGGGAGATGATCCGGGCGACAACCGCGCCGCTACCCCCGGAGGTCGCATGCCCGAGCCGACCCGCTCAGCCCCTTCCCCCGCCGAGCCGCCCGCAGGGTTCCCCGGCGGGCCCGCCCTGTTCCGCCTCGACCCCCGCGTCGCCCACCTGAACCACGGCTCCTTCGGAGCCGTCCCCGTCCCCGTCCAGGAGACCCAGGCCGCGCTCCGCGCCGAGGCCCACGCCGATCCCGACGCCTTCTTCCTCTCCGTCCCGGACCGCCTCGCCGCGGCCCGCGCCCGGATCGCCGCGCACCTGGCCGCCGACCCCGACGGGCTCGCGTTCGTCTCGAACGCCACCGAAGGCGCCAACCTCGCCCTGGACGCCGTCCCGCTCGCCGACGGCGACGAGATCCTGGTGACCGACCACGGCTACGGCACCGTCGTCGCGGCCGCCGCCCGCCGCGCCCCGGTCACCACCGTGGCCCTCGATCCCCACCTGCCCGACGAGGACGCCGTACGCGAGACCGTGCTGGCCGCGCTGACGCCCCGTACGCGCGTGGCCGTACTCGACCACGTCAGCTCACCCACCGCCCGGATCATCGCCTCCCCCCGGCTCCTCGCCGACCTGCGGGAGCGCGGGGTCACCACCGTCGTCGACGGCGCGCACGCCCCCGGCATGCTCGCCGACCCCCTCGCCGGCGGCGCCGACTTCTGGTTCGGCAACCTCCACAAATGGGGGTACGCCCCCTCCGGCAGCGCGGTCCTCGCCGTCGCCCCGCAGCACCGCGGCCGCGTCCGCGCGCTCGTACCGTCCTGGGAGGACCACCACGGCTTCCCGCGCTCCGTCGAGAACCGCGCCACCGCCGACTACACCGGCTGGCTCGCCGCCGCCGAGGGACTGGACCTGATCGAACGCCTCGACGCGGCCAAGGTCCGGGCCCACAACAGCGCCCTCGCCGCCCACGGCGCGGCGCTGCTCGCCGACGTCCCCGGGCTCACGCCGCTCCCGCACACCGACGGCCTCGCGATGCGGGCCCTGCTGCTGCCGCCCGGCGTCGCCGAGACCCCGGACGGCGCGCGCGCCCTGCGCGAGGAGCTCGCGGCGCGGCTGCGCGTGCGGGTCCTGATCTGGCCCCGCCCGGGCGGCGGCGGCATCCGCGTCTGCGGGCAGATCTACAACCGGCCCGGGGAGTACGCCCGCCTCGCCGCCGCCCTGCCCGAGTACCTCGGGCGGGCCGTCAGCCGCGCCTGAGCAGGTACGTGTCCATGATCCAGCCCTTGCGGGCGCGGGCCTCGGTGCGCAGCTCCTCGATCCGCCCCGCGACCTCCGCCAGCTTCCCCGAGACCAGGATCTCGTCGGGGGTGCCCACGTAGGCCCCCCAGTAGATGTAGAGGTCCTGGTCCAGGTGGGCGGTGAAGGCGTGCCGCGCGTCCAGCATCACGACCACGTCGTCCACGTCGTCCGGCCAGCCCTCGGCGAGCCGGCGCCCGGTGGTGATCTGGACCGGGCGTCCGACCCGGTTCAGATTGGTCCGGTGCCGCGCCAGCAGCGCGGAGACGCTGCTGATGCCCGGCACGACCTCGTGCTCGAAGGCCACCCGGCCGGCCTCCAGCACCTCGTCGAGGATCGCGAGCGTGGAGTCGTACAGGGAGGGGTCGCCCCACACCAGGAACGCCCCGGTCTCGCCGTCCGCGAGGTCCTCCGCGATGAACCGCTCGAAGATCTCGGCCCGCGCGCTGCGCCAGCCGTCCACCGTGGGCGTGTAGTCGGCGGGGGTCCGGTCCCGGTCCGGGTCGCGGCCCTCCACCAGCCGGTGGCCCGGCCGGGCGTGCGCGTCGAGCATCGCGCGCCGCAGCCCGGTCAGGTCAGCCTTCTCCTCGCCCTTCTCCAGGATGAGGAATGCGTCCGCCGCGCCGATCGCCCTGACCGCCTGGAGGGTCAGATGGTCCGGGTCGCCCGCGCCTATGCCGATCACTGAGAACTTCTTCACCCGGCTATTCTGCCCGTCATGCGCGTCGCCCTGTTCGTCACCTGCGTCAACGACGCGCTGTACCCGCGCACCGGCGTCGCCGTCGTACGTCTGCTGGAGCGGCTCGGCGTCGACGTGGACTTCCCGGCGGCCCAGAGCTGCTGCGGGCAGCCGCAGTACAACACCGGCTACCGGCACGAGACCGAACCGCTCGTCCGGCGTACCGCGGAGGCCTTCGCCGGCTACCCGTACGTGGTCACGCCCTCCGGCTCCTGCGCCGCGATGATCCGCGAGCACTACCCGCGCATCGGCCGGAAGGCGGCGGCGGAGGGGCGCGGCACCGCGCTGGCGGAGGCGGCGCGGTCCCTGGCACCACGGGTCCACGAGCTGACCGAGTTCCTGGTCGACGTGCTCGGGGTGACCGACGTGGGCGCGTACTTCCCGCACCGCGTCACCTATCACCCCTCCTGTCACGGTCTGCGGGGTCTCGCCCTGGGGGACCGGCCGCGCCGGCTGCTGGCCGCCGTCAAGGGACTGGAACTGGTCGAGCTGCCGGGCGCCGAGGAATGCTGCGGATTCGGCGGCACCTTCGCCGTCAAGAACCCGGACGTGTCCACCGCGATGGGCACCGACAAGATCACGGCCGCCGCGGCCACCGGCGCACAGGTGCTGTGCGGGGCCGACAACTCCTGCCTCGCCCACCTCGACGGACTGCTGCGCCGCGCGGACGCCCCGCTGCGGGCCGTGCACCTCGCGGAGATCCTGGCCGCGACCGAGGAGGAGCCGCTGTCGTGACCGGAGTCCACCTGGGCATGCCCGCCTTCCCCGCCTTCCCCGGGGCGGCCCGCGAGGCCGTACGGGACGAGGTGCTGCGCGCCAACCTCCGGCACGCCACGCACACCATCCGCGACAAGCGGGCCCGGGCCGTCGCCGAACTGGCCGACTGGGACCGGCTGCGCGCCGCGGGCAAGGCCGTCAAGGACCACACGCTGCGCCATCTCGACCGCTACCTGCTGCAGTTGGAGGCGGCGGTGACGGCCGCCGGCGGTACCGTCCACTGGGCGGCGGACGCGGACGAGGCCAACCGGATCGTCACGGACCTCGTGCGCGCCACGGGGGAGCGGGAGGTCGTCAAGGTCAAGTCGATGGCCACCCAGGAGATCGGGCTCAACGAGGCCCTGGAGGCCGCCGGGATCGCCGCGTACGAGACCGACCTCGCCGAGCTCATCGTGCAGCTCGGCCACGACCGCCCCTCCCACATCCTGGTCCCGGCCATCCACCGCAACCGGGCCGAGATCCGCGACATCTTCCGTACCGAGATGGGGAACTGGGGACGCCCCGCACCCGAACCGCTCGGCGACGACCCGCGGGAACTCGCCGAGGCGGCCCGGCTGCACCTGCGCGAGAAGTTCCTGCGCGCCAAGGTCGCCGTCTCCGGCGCCAACTTCATGGTCGCCGAGACCGGCACGCTGGTCGTCTTCGAGTCCGAGGGCAACGGCCGGATGTGCCTGACCCTGCCCGAGACCCTGATCTCGGTCGTGGGCATCGAAAAGGTCGTCCCGACCTTCCGGGACCTGGAGATCTTCCTGCAGACACTGCCGCGCTCCTCGACGGCCGAGCGCATGAACCCGTACACGACGATGTGGACCGGGCTGGGACCTTCGCGGGGGGCCGACGGCGACGGCCCCTCCGCCTTCCACCTCGTCCTCCTCGACAACGGCCGCACCGACACCCTCGCCGACGAGACCGGCCGGCAGGCCCTGCGCTGCATCCGCTGCTCCGCCTGCCTCAACGTCTGCCCGGTCTACGAACGCGCGGGTGGTCACGCCTACGGATCCGTCTACCCGGGCCCCATCGGCGCCATCCTCAGCCCCCAACTCCGCGGCACGGGAAGCGAGATCGACGCCTCGCTGCCCTACGCCTCCACCCTGTGCGGAGCCTGCTACGAGGTCTGCCCCGTCGCCATCGACATCCCCGAAGTCCTCGTCCACCTGCGCGAACGGGTGGCCCAGGGCGGCCCGGTGACCCGGGACGGCGTCCGCGTACGGATCCGCCCGGCCCACGGCCACACCGCCGAACGGGCCGCCATGCGCGCCGCCCGGCTGCTCCTGGACCACCCGGGCGCGCTGCGGGTGGGGGAGCGGCTGCTGGCCCGCGCCCGCCGGCTGGCGCCCCGCCGGCTCCCCGGCCCGGGGCGCGCCTGGACCGACAGCCGCGAGCTGCCCTCCGTACCCGCCGAATCCTTCCGCGACTGGTGGGCCCGGGAACGGGGGAACCCGCAGTGAGCAGCAGGGACCGCATCCTGGCCCGCATCCGCCGGGCACTGCCCGAGCCGGAGCGGCCTACCGGCGCGGGGCCCGCCGGGGACATCCCGCGCGACTACCTCCGCGTACACGGCGACCGGACCCCGGCCGAGAGCGCCGACCTGCTGGCCGCGAACCTGTCCGAGTACCGGGCGAAGGTCCACCGCACCGACGGGGCCGGCCTCCCGGCGCTCCTCGCCCGGCTGCTCGCCGCGCGCGGAGCCCGGACCGTCCTCGTCCCGCCCGCCCTGCCCGCGCACTGGCTCGCGGCCGCCGACGCGGCCCTCGTCCGGGACCGCGCCGAGTCCACCCCGTACGAACTGGACGCCGTCGACAGCGTGGTGACCGGCTGCGCCCTGGCCGTCGCCGAGACCGGCACGATCGTCCTGGACGGCGGCCCGGACCAGGGCAGGCGCCGCATCACCCTGATCCCCGACCACCACATCTGCGTGGTCCGCGTCCCCGAGCAGCTGGTCGACTCCGTTCCGCAGGCGCTCGCCCGCCTCGACCCCACCCGGCCGCTGACCTGGATCTCGGGCCCCTCGGCGACCAGCGACATCGAACTGGACCGGGTGGAGGGCGTCCACGGCCCCCGCACCCTGGAGGTCGTCCTCGTCGGCGCACAATAGGGCCATGCCCTCCCACATCGCCCTCACCGCCCTGGTCGTCAACGACTACGACGAGGCCATCGACTTCTACACCCGCGCCCTCGGCTTCGACCTGGCCGAGGACACCGCGCGCCCGGACGGCTCCCGCTGGGTCGTGGTCCGCCCGCCCGGCGCCACCGAAACCGCCCTGCTGCTGGCCCGCGCCAAGGACGAGGCCCAGCGCTCCCGCGTCGGCGACCAGACCGGCGGCCGCGTCGGCTTCTTCCTCTACACCGACGACTTCGCCCGCGACCACGCCCGGATGACCGCCGAGGGCGTCCGCTTCCTGGAGGAGCCGCGCCACGAGGCGTACGGCTCCGTCGCCGTCTTCGAGGACCTGTACGGCAACCGCTGGGACCTGCTCCAGCCCGCAGCCGGCTAGCCGCGACACGCCGGGCCTCGCTTCGGCCGGCCGCCGGCGGCCAGCCGTGGCGCGCTGGCACCTGCTCCAGCCGACCGTCGGCCCGCTGCGGCGCGCTGGGACCTGCTCCACCCGGCCGCCGGCCAGTCGTGGCGTGCCGGGCCTCGCTTCGGCCGGCCGCCGGCCGGGCGCGGCGCGTTGGACTTACTTCAGCCGGCCGCCGGCTCGCTGCGGCGCGCTGGGACCTGCTTCAGCCGGCCGCCGGCCGGGCGCGGCGCGTTGGGGCCTACTTCGGCCCGCCGCCCGTCAGCCGCGGCGCCTCCCGTACGGGATCGACGGCCGGCCCGCCGGCCTCCACCCGCCCGGCCAGCTCCCGCGCCCACCGCACCAGCCCCGGCACGTCGATCCCGTACGGCCTGCCGTCCAGCCCCTCGATCCCGGTGGCGCCGCGCCGCAGCAGCCGCGCCCCGCCGACCGCGTTCCCGCGCGCGGCGTGCGTCAGCCCGACCGCCAGCTGCGCCAGCCCCCGCCAGAGCGGGGCCTCACCCTCGGGCCCCGACTTCCAGGCGTCCTCGAACACCTCGTGCGCGTGGAACGGCATCCCCGCGTCCAGCAGCCGCTGCGCCTCCCGCACGGTCTCCCCGGGCGAGCGCACCACCCCCTCGGGCTGCCGCTCCACCCCGGCCTCGCCGTACGGCAACGGCCGCCCCAGCCCGTCCCGGGGACGCGCACTGCGCGCCCGCCCTTCGACATCCCGATCCCGTGCGTTCACCTCCCCATCCTCCCCTCCGGGGGTCACCCGTGCATGCACACCCCTCAGCGTGGGGTAATGTTCTGCATGTGCCACCGGGCAGGGGAAACCCCAGGTCGCAGGCACATCGGGACGTGGCGCAGCTTGGTAGCGCACTTGACTGGGGGTCAAGGGGTCGCAGGTTCAAATCCTGTCGTCCCGACTCGAGAGAGTCGCAGATCAGGGGCCGTTTTGGAGCAATCCAAAACGGCCCCTTGATCGTTTTTGGGGACCGGTTGGGGACGAGGGCGGTCAGTGCGGGTCAGATTGCGGTGACGGCCGTGGCTGGCGGCACCAGCTGCGGTGAACTGGCCGGCGTCGTGGTGCAGGTAGCGCTGAGTGGTGGTCAGCGAGCCGTGCCCGGCGATCCTTGGATGCTTTCGCCGATCGCATCGCGGAGGCGGCTACTGAGGTTGGAGGCGTGATGTCGGGGCCTGATGCTCCCGCCACGGGGGGAGTAGGTAGGTTGCCTGTCATGGCTGAGCTTGGACCCGTTGTCTGGCCGCCCGCCCCGTTGCGGACCGAGCGGCTCGTGCTCCGCGAGCCCGAGGCCCGGGACCGGGCGGCGTTCATCGACCTGTTCGCCTCGTCAGAGGTGCGGACGTACCTCGGTGGTCCCCGACCACGTGCTGAGCTTGAGAGTGCAGTGCCTGAGGTGCCCGGGCGACGTCCTGGCGTGTTCGTGGTTGATCACGACGGGGCGATGATCGGCATTGTCACGCTCGACCGACGGGACGCGGAGCGTCCGGGGCACGTCCGTCTTGATGCCGGGGAGGCCGAGCTCAGCTACATGCTCCTGCCGGAGGCGTGGGGGCGTGGGTACGCTCTTGAGGCATGCGCCGCGGCGCTCGGCTGGTTCGCCGACGCGTTTCCCGGCGAGGCGGTGGTGCTCTGCACCCAGGTGGCCAACGACCGCTCGGTACGTGTCGCGGAGAATCTGGGGTTCACCGAGATGGAGCGGTTCGAGGAGTTCGGTGCCGAGCAGTGGTTCGGCGTGTGGTCCTCGGTCCCGCGGTCTGGTTGAGCGCGTACTCGACCACCGATCGGGGTTCCACCTCCGGTTCCTTGAGCGCAGCTTCACAGGAGCGCATGCTGCGGCGGCTCACAGCATGGTCCGTCGGAGCGGGACCTGAGGATGAGGCCGGTAGCGATGAGGCATCCGTCGATGATGTCGCTGTGGTGTTGGATCTGGCGGAGGCCGCGTCGGAGCCGACGCATGAGGTGGTCGGAGTCGGTGAAGGCCATGTTGGCCTGGGTCGTCCGGCGAAGGATTGACCAGATGCCTTTCACGGGGTTGAGGTCGGGCGCGTAAGACGGCAGGTGGTAGGCGGTGAGCCAGCCCTGCGCGTCGATGAAGGCCTTCATTCGGCGGTCTTTGTGGACGTTCAAGTTGTCCCAGACCAGGACGATGGGCGCGCCGAGTTGCCGGTGGGCAGCGATGAGGAGGTCGCGGTACTCGGTCCAGGCGAAGCTCTTGCGGCCCCCGGCCTTGTGATCCGTGTGTCGGGAGCGTTCGCCGGGTTTGTAGCAGCACAGGGCAGCGATGGAGAAACGGCGCTGGGATCGGCCGCGGACCCGGATGACCGGTGTGCTGCCGCGCCGGCTCCAGGTGCGGGAGGTCGGCGGCGTCATCGAGAAACCGGCTTCGTCTTCAAAGACGATCCAGGCCCCGAGCGCCGCCGCGGTGGTTCCACGCGCGGCCATACATCCTTCATCCAGCCGGCCACCGCCGCCTCGTCACGCTCGACCGCCCGACGGGCCGGAACCTGATGACTCCAGCCATGACGCCGCAGCATCTGCGAGATCCCCGACAGCGTCATCGACTTGTGGAACCGCCGGCCGATCAGCGTCTTGATCCTGGCCAGCGTCCATCGCTGGTCCGGCCAGCCATGCGCGACGGGGCCCTTGGCCAGCTCCTCCTCGAGCACGGCGAACAGTGCGACACTCAGTTTCGGCTTGGACGCCGGGCCGCGGGATCTAACCCCGTTCCGACCGGCCGCCTTCCACGCCTGCCGCCATCGCTGGACCGACCGGACGCTGACCCGTAACTCCTTCGCGATGTCCGTACTGCCCCGCCCGGCGGCAAACATCGCCGCTGCTTCCATCCGGATCCGCTCAAGGAACGCTTGCCTCTCCGCGGTCAGACCCCCGCCCTGCAGATACCTCATACACCCGGCATACCGCGACGATCACCAACCGTCAGCCCGTCCGACAACCCACCTTCAAGGTCAGTAACAGCAGCTCAGGCGAGCGTGCACACGCGCTCACCCGAAGGCCGCAGTCGAGTCCGGGGAGACCATCCCTTGCAGGTCACCCCTGGATGCAACGAGACCGGAACAATCCCCACGGGAGGGCGGCGCATCGAGGGCATACAGCCCCGACGCTCCTGCCGTCCTGGCCCCTTGCCCTGAGAAACAGGTCCCCCACCATGAACAACGCCCTGACGCGTCTTCTCGAAATCGCTCCGGCTCCAAGCGAGCCTCGCCAGAAGGATTGGGGTGAGGTCGAGCGCAGCCTCGGGGATGAACTTCCCGCCGACTACAAGGAGCTCATCCACGTCTATGGAGGAAGCAACTGGGACGACTATCTGTACGTCCTGGAGCCCGGCTGCCCCAATGCGAACTACGACCTCATCGAATGGGCAAGAAACCAGGCCGAAGACCTGGAAGACTTGTGGAAATTCGAGAAGAAGCCGGCGGAACTGGAGGTCGAGGGGTCCCGCGTGATCCCATGGGCGACCACGGACAACGGAGAATGCCTCTACTGGCTTGTTCGGCCGGGCGTTGAGCCGGACCAATGGACCGTCATGGTGAACGAGACGCGCGGCGACCGGTGGGAGCATTTCTCCGTATCCTGCACGAAGTTCCTGGCGTCCGCCCTGGACGGAGGGTTGCAGTCGAATATCCTCTCGTCCCTGTTCCCTCGTGCTCCGCACGAATTCCGTCAGCTCGGTGCGGTATGACGACGCCAGGCTGTCAGGGATCTCGCAGATGCTGCGAGCACCTGGTCGCGTGCCCGGTCGACGGCTCGGTGGTCGTCATCGGTGACCACACCCAGCCGGCTCTCCGCCCTGAACCTCACGGTCGCCGACATGCTCACAGCCCTCCGAGCCCTGGCCGGCGACGGCGCGGCAGATCCGGTGACCATCGCAGCCGACCCGGCCGCCGAAGCGATCGTGGGGCCAGGGTCCGCTACGTTCGACAACCGGAGGGCCGCCGCGCTCAGTCGTGCGGGCCCCCGGGGGTCAGTTCGCCCTCTGTTGTGCGTCGATCTCAGAGATCAGGCCCTGGACCAAACCCTTGATTTCGTCCCGGATGGGTCGGACGGCTTCGACGCCTTGGCCGGCCGGGTCCTCGAGCTGCCAGTCGAGGTAGGTCTTGCCGGGGAAGTACGGGCAGGCGTCGCCGCAGCCCATCGTGATGATGTAGTCGGACGCCTGGGCGGCCTCGGGGGTGAGCACCTTGGGGGTCTGGTCGGAGATGTCGATGCCGAGCTCGGCCATCGCGGCCACTGCGGAGGGGTTGATCTGGTCGCCGGGCACGGAGCCGGCGGAGCGGACCTCAACGCGGTCCCCGGCGAGGTGCCGCAGGAACCCGGCGGCCATCTGGGAGCGGCCGGCGTTGTGGATGCAGACGAACAGGACGGACGCGAGCGGGTTCGCGGGCATCGGCTTTTCCTAGGGGTGGCGGGCACGACTGCGGTACCGCCGTCCTCGGGCGGCACAGTTCAGCCAGGGCTGGTATCAGCCTTTAGTGATGTGACACTATCAGCGGATGATGACGTCAGTCGACACTGATCTGATCCGGGTTCTGGCCGACCCGCTCAGGCTCCGGATCGTGACCCTGCTCGCCCGTGAAACCCTGTGCACCACTCACCTGGTGGAGGAGACGGGCGCGAAGCAGACGAACCTCTCCAACCACATGAAGGTGCTGCGGGAGGCCGGGGTCGTGGATACGGAGCCGTGCGGGAGGTACATCTACTACCGCCTGCGCCCGGAGGTCATCGAAGTCCTCGCCGCTCAGTTCGCCGACCTCGCCCGGACCGCGCGGGCCACCGCAGAAGCGAACCTCAAGCGGTCCTGCCCCTAGCCTTCCGCGCTTTGCCTCACCTGCCCGAGGAGAATCCGCCTTGACCGCCACCCAGCCCGTCGGCAGCCCCCTGTCTGCCGACGTGCCGCAGCCCGCCCCCGGCGCGACCCCGCCCCGCACCCCGCTGTTCGCCCGCGCCGCCGCCGAGCTGGTCGGCACCGCGGCCCTGGTGGCGGTCGTCGTCGGCTCGGGTATCCAGGCCACGAAGCTCACCCAGGACGTGGCCCTGCAGCTGCTGGCCAACTCCACCGCCACGGTCTTCGGGCTCGGCGTCCTCATCGCACTCCTCGGCCCCGTCTCCGGCGCCCACTTCAACCCCGCGGTCACGCTGGCCGAGTGGTGGACCGCCCGCCGTGGCGGCGCCGGTGTCAACGCCCGCGAGCTGGCCGTCTACGTTCCCTCGCAGATCGTCGGCGCGATCGTGGGCGCGATCCTGGCGGACGCCATGTTCGGCGAGCCCCTGGTGAAGTGGTCCACCCACGACCGCTCCGCCGGGAACCTCCTCCTGGGCGAGGTCGTGGCGACCGCGGGCCTGATCCTGCTGATCTTCGGCCTGGCCCGTACCGACCGCCTCCGCTTCGCCCCTGTCGCCGTGGCCTCCTACATCGGCGCCGCGTACTGGTTCACCTCCTCCACCTCCTTCGCCAACCCGGCCGTCACCATCGGCCGCGCCTTCACCGACACGTTCGCGGGCATCGCCCCGGCCTCCGTTCCCGGCTTCGTCGGCATGCAACTCCTCGGCGTGATCGTCGGTCTGGCCCTGGTGGCGGTCATCTTCATGCGTGGCAAGACCGACACGGAGCAGCCCGCGGCCTGACGCATTGCACGGATGTGGTGGTGATCGGCGGCGGCCAGACCGGGCTCGCCGCCGGCTACCACCTGCGGCGTCCGGGCATCGAGCACGTCATCCTCGACGCCCAGACGGCCCCCGGCGCTGCCTGGCCGTACACCTGCCGCCCGCGACGCCGGACTCCTCACCGCCGGGCCGATGTTCACCCGGTTCGCGACGGACGGGATCGAATGGGCCGACGGCACCCGGGCCGGAGCCGACGCGGTCATCTGGTGCACCGGCTTCCGCCCCGCCCCCGCACCCTTCGCCGCCCTGCGGCTGCGCGGCACCGGCGGCCGGATCGCCAGGGAAGGCACCCGTGCCGCCGATGAACCACGCCACCGGCTCTACCACCCTCATCGGCGTCCGTCGCCCAGCCTGAGATGCCGCCCGCCACATCCAGACCTGCTCCACGGGTCCTGTGAGCCAGGCGGCAGGTTCGCGGTGCGCGGACGTCAGTCGTGACGGGCGAGCTTGACCGCGGAGACCAGCAGGATCACGGCCAGCGCGGGGATGAGGACCACGTCCGGGAACACACCCAGCAGCAGGCCGCCCAGTACGGCGCCGGCGACCGAGCCTGCCGCCATGACCGCGGTGAAGCGCAGGTTCGCGCCGAGGACGGCGAAGCTGCCCTCACGGCTGTAGCGGGCGAAGGCCACCAGCATGGTCGGCAGGGAGACCAGCAGTGACAGGCTCCCGGCGGTCTTGATGTCCTCTCCGAAGAGCAGCACGATCGTCGGGATCAGCAGCTCGCCGCCGGCCACGCCCATGATCGCGGCGACCACGCCGATGCCGAACCCGGCCACGACGCCGGCAGGGATCTGCGCCGCGGTCGGCAGATCGAGGGTGCCCAGGGTGGTCGTGTGAGTGAGGACCAGGGCGGCGGCCATGAGCACCATCAGCGCCCCGAGGACTTTGTACAGGGTGGCTGAGCGCATCCGCACCGCCCAGGCGGCTCCGGCCCAGGCGCCGAGCAGGCTGCCGGCCAGCAGGTTGACCGCGACCGGCCAGCGGGCGGCCACCTCGGCCGCCGGGACCGCGGCGAGGCGGGCAGGTAGCGCGACCAGGACGACGACCAGGCTCATCGCCTTGTTCAGGATGACCGCCGACAGGGCGGCGAAGCCGAACAGGCCGATCAGCAGCGGCAGGCGGAACTCCGCACCGCCCAGCCCGATCATCCCGCCCAGCACCCCGATCCCGGCTCCCGCGCCGAACACCACGGGCACCGATCGTGTCGAACGGAGGGGGACGAGCTTCTGGTCAGTGCTCACGACAGGCATCCTCGCCGGTCAGGGACGCAGCCGCTACATCCCGACCCGAACTTCGGGGGATGCCACCGCGGGCCCGCTCGGGGCTTGTCAGGACCTCCGGGTCCTGGGTCCGCCTCTCCAGGCCCGCCGTCAGGGGGCCTACGACACCACGGTGCTGCGGCGCTCCAGCAGGACGACGTCCCGCCACGCGCCGTGGTGCCGGCCGATCCGCTCCCGGGTGCCGATGATCCGGAAACCGGCCCGCTCGTGGAGGGCGAGGCTGGCGGTGTTCTCGGGGAAGATCCCGGACTGGATCGTCCAGATCGGCCGCCTCGGTGGAGGTGATCAGGGCGTCCAGGAGGGCGCGGGCGACACCCTGGCCGCGGGCGTCGGGGTGGACGTATACGGAGTGCTCGACCACGCCCGCGTACGCGCACCGGTCGGAGACCGGGCTCGCCGCGACCCACCCAAGTACGACGCCGGCGTCATCGAGGGCGACGAAGCGGTGGTCGGGCAGCTTGGCCTTGTCGAACGCGGCCCACTCGGGCGCCCGCGTCTCGAAGGTGGCGTCGCCCTCGTCGATCCCCGCCTGGTAGATCCCGAGCACCTGTTCGGCGTACTCGGGCAGGAGCGCCTCGATCCGCACGCTGATCACGGCGCCTTCGCCGCGCCGGCCAGCAGCGCACCCATCGCGGCGAGGACGGACGGCTCGACCCGGTAGTACACCCACGTGCCGCGCCGCTCCGAGGACAGCAGCCCGGCCTCCTTCAACTTCTTCAGGTGGTGAGAGACGGTGGGCTGGGAAACGCCGACGTCGGAGATGTCGCACACGCACGCCTCGCCGCCCTCGTGTGAGGCGACGGCGGAGAACAGCCGCAGCCTGACCGGGTCGCCGAGGGCCTTGAACATCTTCGCCGCGACCTCGGCCTCGTCTGCGGACATGGGGCGCTCGGTCAGCGGGGGGCAGCACGGGACGACGGCCTCGGGCGCCAGGAGCGGCAGAACCTTCGCATTCGACATGCGTCTATGTTGACACACATCGAACTAGGCGACCCTGCCCTTACCGTCGCTGCTTCGATAGATATCTATGTTGACGGATGTCGAAACAAGTGTCATTCTGGCAACGTAAGGCATCGACATGTATCGAAACAGCCAGGGAGTCGACCGTGAACGCGCCAGCCACCACCGATTTGCCCGTCGTCGTCATCGGGGCCGGCCCAGCCGGCCTGGCAGCCGCCGCCCACCTCATCGACCGCGGCCTGGAACCCCTCGTCCTGGAAGCCGGCACGGCCGCCGGAGCCGCGGTACGCCAGTGGGCGCACGTGCGGCTGTTCTCCCGCTGGGGCGAGGTCGTCGACCCCGCCGCCGAAAAGCTCCTGGCCCCGACCGGCTGGACCAAGCCCGCCGCGGACACCTACCCCTCCGGCGGCGACTGGGCCGACCTCTACCTCCAGCCCCTCGCCGACGTCCTCGGCGAGCAGGTCCGCTACGACGCGACCGTCACCGGCGTCTCACGCACCGGCCGCGACCGCGTCGTCGACGCCGACCGCGAGACCCAGCCCTTCGTCGTGCACTTCCAGAGCGCCGACGGCCGCGAGCAGCGGGTCCTGGCCCGCGCCGTCATCGACGCCTCCGGCACCTGGACCACCCCGAGCCCCGCCGGCGGCAGCGGCCTGGCCGCGCTCGGCGAGAAGGCCGCCACCGACCGGATCACCTACCGGGTCCCGGACCTCGACGACCCCGCCGTCCATGCCAGGTACGCGGGCAAGCGGATCGCGGTCATCGGCTCCGGCGCATCCGCCTTCACCGCCCTCGCCTACCTCGCCGACCTCGCCAAGTCCGTGGACGGCGAGGGCACGCACACCACGTGGATCCTGCGCCGCGGCATCTCCGGTTCCACCTTCGGCGGCGGCGAAGCCGATCAGCTGCCCGCCCGCGGAGCCCTCGGCCTCGCGGCCAAGGCCGCCGTCGACGACGGCTACGCCGACGCGGTCACCGGATTCCGCACCGACATCATCGAGAAGAACGACGCGGGCCGCATCGTGCTCGTCGGCGAGGACGGCCGCCGCCTGGACGCGGTCGACGAGGTCATCGTCCTGACCGGCCTCCGCCCCGACCTCACCTTCCTGAACGAGCTCCGTCTCGGCCTCGACGAACGCCTCCAGGCCCCCACCGAGCTCGCCCCGCTGATCGACCCCAACCAGCACTCCTGCGGCACCGTCTACCCCCACGGCGTGAACGAGCTTTCCCACCCGGAGAAGGACGTCTACCTCGTCGGCATGAAGTCCTACGGCCGCGCCCCCACCTTCCTCGCCATGACCGGCTACGAGCAGGTGCGTTCCATCGCCGCCGCCCTCGCCGGTGACCGGGAGGCCGCCGAGCGCGTCGAGCTCACCCTCCCCGAAACCGGCGTGTGCGGCGGGGCGGGCCTCTTCGACGAGCCGGCGGCTGCCGAGGAGAGCGGTGGTGGCTGCTGCGCTGCCCCGGCCACCCTCACCATCGGTGCTGCGACCGCCTCTTCCGGCGGCTGCTGAACCGTGCCCGACACTCAGGCCGACGTGGTGGCGACCGGAACAGGGGACCGGTCGCGGCCACGCGCCGTCCTGCCCGCCCTCTGCCTCAGCCAAATCACCAGCTGGGGCATCGTCTACTACGCCTTCCCCGTCCTCAACCCCACCATCACCGCCGACACCGGCTGGAGCCCGGGCACGACCACCGCAGCGTTCTCCGCCGCCCTCGTCGTCTCCGCCGTCGCGGGCATCTACGTCGGCCGCGTCCTGGACCACCGCGGACCCCGCCTGGTCATGACCGCAGGCTCCGTGCTGGGCGCCCTCAGCATGCTCGTGATCGCGGCAGCCCCCAACCTGCCCGTGTTCTCCACCGGATGGCTACTCGCCGGAGCGGCGATGGCCGCCACCTTCTACCAGCCCGCCTTCGCCGCCCTCACCCGCTGGTGGGCTCCCGACCACGTCCGCGCCCTCACCATCGTCACCCTCGCCGGCGGACTCGCCTCGACCGTCTTCGCACCCCTGACCGCGATCCTCGCCGACCACATGTCCTGGCGCGCCACCTACACGGTCCTCGCCGCCATCCTCGCGGCCCTTACCGTTCCGGCGCACGCTCTCGCCCTCAGGGCCCCCTGGCCGCCGGCCCCTCCAAGCCCGCCGCACGTCACCGCCGGCCACGAACGAGTCGTACGCAGCCGCGCGTTCCGGATGCTGGCCGTCACCTTCACCCTGTCCGCCTTCGCGATGTACGCCGTTGTCATCGGCCTCGTCCCTCTCCTCCTGGAACGCGGCTACACCACCACCCAAGCCGCCTGGGCCCTCGGCCTCGGCGGCGCCGGCCAAACCCTCGGCCGCACCCTCTACGCGACCCTCGCCCGCCACTTGGACGTCACCGCCCGTACCGTCACCCTGATCGCCCTCGGCGCCCTCACCACCGCAGCCCTCGCCACCGTCGCCGGACCGTACGCCCTCCTCGTCGCCGTCTCCGTCCTCGCCGGCGTGATCCGGGGCAACCTCACCCTCCTCCAGGCCACCGCCGTCACCGACCGCTGGGGCACCACGCACTACGGCCGACTCTCCGGACTCCTCGGCGCACCCGCCCATGCCGCGGCAGCCCTCGCCCCCTTCGCAGGTGCCGTCCTGGCCCATCCCGTGGGCGGCTACCCGGCGCTGTTCGCCTTGCTCGCGGCTCTGTCGATCGTTGCCGCGGCGACCGCCCTCGGCGCCCGCGGGAGCAGTCGCGAGCCCTTCGCCCGAGATCGAGTCAGAGCAATCTGAACCGGCCCCTTGATCCATCTCGGCACCCCCCGACGGCCGTTCAGGCCGCCGGGGGGATCCGCCCGCCGGTCATCTACACCACCCCGGTGACGAACGGCGCGTCCGATGCGGCAAGTTGGGTGACCGTCCAGGCCACCTCCTCGGGGCGGCCGATCCGGGCCAGTGGAGTGTGCGCCAGCTGCCACTCCCGCACCGCTGCCATCCGCTCCGGCGTCAGGCCCTGGTGCTCGCCGATGGGGGTGTCGATCGCGCCGGGCGCGACCGCCACCACCCGGATCCCGCGGGGCGCCAGCTCGACCGCCCAGCTGCGGGTCAGCGACTCCAGGGCGGACTTGGTGGCCGCGTAGACCGAGCTGCCGAGCCAGGCCCGCTGCCCCACTGACGTACTGACGTTGACGATCACCCCGCCCGCCTTCTCCAGGCGCGGCAGCGCGGCCTGGGCCAGCAGGAGGGGGGGCGACGAGGTTGGTGGCCAGCTGAACTGCGATCACGTCTGGCGTCAGCGTGCCGAGGGCGCCGCTGCGCACGATGCCCGCGTTGTTGACGAGCACGTCCAGCCGGCCGTGTGCCTCCAGCTCGGTCCGGACGATCCGCTCCGGCTCGCCCTCGGCGGCGAAGGCGAGGGCGGTGGCCCGGCCGATCCCGGTACCGGCCCCGGTGACGACGACGACCCTGTTGCTCTGCGGTGCTGTTCATGCCGGTCATCGTGCAACCCTGCCGCCGGCGACAGGGTCAAGCAGCACCTCCGGGGCCGGACGGGCCTCCTTCACCGGTGAACCGAGCCGGACATGCGTTTCGGGCCCCGGAGCGCGCGGTGCGCCGGGACGTCACCCCTCCGCGCGCACCGCGGCGGCGGCGTCCCAGGGAGGCGGCGCCAGGGACTCCGTCCACGCGGCCAGGCCGCCCCCGTCGACGCAGACGATGTCGCAGGCGGCCGCGTACTCCGTGGCCGGGGCGGTGAAGTCGCTCGTGGTCACGACGACGGCCACATCGGCCTCGTGGACGGCGAAACAGGTGCCGCCGAAGCGCTGGAGGTCCTGGGAACCGACCCGATGGCCCTCGCCGTACTGCTTGCACTGGATGACCACGCGCCGTCCGTCCGCCGTCGTGGCGATCACATCGGCTCCCAAGTCCCCTGCTCCGCCCACCACTTCCACCTGAGGGCAGCCGTCCCGAGCGCACAGCGCGGCGACCGTGTGCTCGAAGCCGTCGGCGTCCACCGCCGTGTGGTCCAAGGCGTCGGAGTCGACCTCGGGCAGGCGGGCGGTCTCCGACTCCGGCTGCGGCGGCCCCATCGGGCCGGGCGGACCCGGCCGCAGCCCAGTGGTGCGACGCAGGCCTGGAGTGATGCTCCACCGCGCGAGCGCCACTCCGGCGGCCAGGAGGAGCACGGTGGCGATCGGCAGCACGGGTGCGTCGCCGCCCGTCTCCAGGGCCGCCTTGACGAAGACGGCCGCCCCGCCGAGACATATCCCCACCAGACCCACCGCCAACACGACGTCCCGCCCCAACGACGGAACGCGGACACCCCCTTCACGCCGACGCCCTCCCGATGCCGTCATACGGGCCCCTCCCTCAATCGTCACGAGCTTCGTCCCCTCCTACGCGGTCCCTCTCGCCACCTGACCGACACGGCCGGAGCGGCGCCCGGGACGGCGGACCCGGTGCATCCCTCTTCGTCTGATCAAGATCGCCGGATCCAAACGCTCCGGGTAGCGGGCAGCCCCGGGGAGCGGCGCGCTCGCTCCCCGGGGTTGTGTGTTCTCGTGCCGGCGAGCGCCGTGCTCAGCTCACGTCGGCCTCCGGGCCGCTGTCGGGGATCCACGAGCCGTGGAGTCCCGCGCTCACCCGGTGGGGCAGGTGGACGGTGGCGATCCGGTCCAGCCCGGAGGCGTCCAGGACCAGCAGCTGGGAGGCGTCCTGCTTGAGGTCGGAGACGACGGTGAGCAGGTAGCCGTCGTCCTCGCACGTGGCACGGGCGGCGGGGACGAAGACGGCCTCGCCCGGCATGCGGGCGTCACCGACCCGGTGGATGCGGCGAGCACCGGTGGTGCGGTCGTACTTGACGACGCCATAGCCGCCGAAGCCGTTCTCGTCGGGGAAGGAGATGGCGTACCCGTAGCGGTTCTCCGTGCCCAGGTACTCCTCGTTGAGGGTTGGGAACTCGACCGCCAGGTCGTCGATGATCTGCTCACCCACGGTGCCGTCGGCCAGGTCGATCACCCAACGGCGCGTGTAGGAGCGGGAGACGGGCTCGCTGCCGCGTCCGGGCGCGCCGACCCACCAGTTCCAGGAGAGCCGGAAGCCCTCGCGGTCCACGGTGGGGCCTTCCAGGACGATGCGGCCCTGGGCGTCCTCGTAGGCGTTGGCGGCGTGCAGCATGTTGCCCGGCTCGATGGAGAACCAGCGCACGTGCCGGGCGCCTTCGCCGCCGCGGGGCATGACGCCGATGCGGGCGGGCTGCTGGTCGTTCCAGCTGTAGGGGATGCCGGAGTGTTCGGTGGGGTCGAAGGTGACGTTGCCCTCGATGAAGATCACGTGGTGGCGGGTGACGGCGAAGTCGTGCTTGAGGGCGGCGGTCGCTCCGGGCACCTCGGTGCTGTGGCTGATCTGTCCCTTGGTGTCGGCTACGTAGTAGGTGAGGAAGGGCGGGAACGGTGAGGAGCCGAAGAAGTGGAGCTCGCCGGTGACCGGGTCCTGCTTGGGGTGTGCGGTCATGGCGCCGGTCAGTTTGCCGTCGAAGTCGTAGGCGCCGACGGTGTCGAGGTCCCGGGTGAGTTCGAAGGGGAGGTTGGCCTCGCACAGGGCGAGCAGGCGTCCGGCGTGTTCGATGACGTGGGTGCCGGCGGTGCTGGCGGTCAGGTCGGGGCCGCGATCGGTCATGTACGGGGCGCCGTCGAGGGCGGGGGTGTGCACCCAGCGGTTGCGGTACCACTCGGCGTGGCCGTTGCGAAGCCGGATGCCGTGGACCATGCCGCTGCCCTTGAACCAGTGGGTGGGGGTGACGCCGGGCTTGGGGTTGTGGCTGTTGCGGATGAGCCGGCCGGTCAGCTCGGGGGGCAGGGTGCCTTCGACGGTGAGCCCGGTGGCGGTGATCTCGTCGACGACGGGGGTGTAGTGGCCGGTCAGGTAGGGCTTGGGGGTGGTGGTCATGGCGGGAACCTCGCTTTGCGTGGCGGTGAGGGGTAGGGGCGGGCTTCTGTGGTGGGGTGGGGCGGGGGTGTCAGTCGGTCTGCTCGGCGCGGGTCTTGAGGGCGGCGAGCCAGGCGGTCAGTGAGTCGTGCAGGGCCCGGCCGAGGTCGTCGGGCGCGGCGTCGACGGGGGCGCCGCTCCAGGACTCCTCGGTGTGGACGCTCACCTGGCTGCCGGTCTGTTCGAAGGTCCACACGTGGACGCCCTCGATGCCGTGGGCCGGGCCGGCCCAGACCAGCCGCTCGCCGGGGACGATCTCGCGGACGGTGGAGGTGATGTCCAGTCCGTGCGTCTTCCAGGTGAAGGAGTGGCCCGGCAGCAGCGGGCCGTCGAGTTCTGCCTGGTCGATGTGGGGGTTCCAGGTGGGCCAGGCGTCGATGTCGGTGTGCAGGGCCCAGACCCGCTCCAGCGGGGCGTCGATCACGGTGGACAGGCGGACGATGGCGGGAGCGGTCTCGTCGATGGTGAACACGGCTGTTCTTCCTCTCGGTCGGCGTGCTGTCGGTGGTGCGTACGGTCGGGTGGTCAGCAGCGGCCGTCTGCGGCGGGTTGCGGGGCCGGGGCTGGGGCGGCGGTTCCGGAGGTGCGGCGGGTGAGGAGCGGGGTGAGGGCGGCGGTGGCGACGAGGACGGCGGCGCAGACGCCGAAGGCCACGCGGTAGCCGGCGGTGAGTGCTTCGAGTGGTGTCTGGTGGGTGGCCGCGTGGGTGGTGACGGTGCCGGCGAGGGTGGCCAGGACGGCGAGGCCGATGGCGCCGCCGACCTGCCGGGAGGTGTTCACCAGACCGCCGGCGAGCCCCGCGTCCTTCCGTGGGACGCCGTCCACGGACAGGGCGGTCAGCTGCACGAAGGCGATGCTCAGGCCCAGGCCGATCAGGACGCTCGGGCCGAGGAGGTCGGCGAGGTAGCTGCCGTCGGCGCGGATCCGGGACAGCCAGAGGAATCCGGCGGCCTCGGTCAGCAGGGCGCCGGTCACCGTGGCGGTCGCGCCGATGCGCCGGGAGATCCGTGGGGCGAGGGTGGAGCCGACCATGTTGGCGGCTGCGAGGGGGAGTTGGCCGAGGCCGGTGACCAGCGGGCCGGAGCCGAGGACCTGCTGCTGGTAGAGCGGCAGGAAGAAGAACAGGGCGATCCACACGGACCCCAAGAGCACCATCAGCAGGTTGCCCGCGGCGACCCGGCCGGTACGGAACAGCCGTGGCGGGACCAGCGCGTTCGGCCGGCGGAGCTCGATCACGGCGAAGGCCGCGAGCAGCGCGGCCGCGGCGCCGAGGGCGCCCAGCACCGCCGAGGCGGTCCAGCCGGCGCCGCGTGCGGTGGTCAGGCCCCAGACCAGGCAGGTCAGGGCGAGGGTGACGGTGGCCGTGCCCAGCAGGTCGAAGCCTCCGGCGGTCCTCCCGGCCGCACGCTCGGGCGCCGGTGGTACGAGCACCGCTACCGCGACCGCGACCAGCGCCGATCCGATGGCGACCGAGTGGAAGATCCAGGGCCAGCCCCAGGCCTGCGTGAGGACCCCGCCGAGCAGGACGCCGCCCGCTCCTCCCGCGCCGGAGACCGCTCCCCACACGCCCAGTGCCCTGCCGCGCCCGGGGCCGGACGGGGACCCGTCCAGTGCCAGGGCGAGCGCGGCCGGGGCGATGACGGCGGCGCCGAGGCCCTGGAAGGCGCGGGCCGCGATCAGCACGCCCGAGGAGCCGGCCAGTCCCGCCGTCAGCGAGGCCAGCGCGAACAGGGCGAGCCCGGAGACGAGGACCCGGCGGTGGCCGAGGAGGTCGGCCAGCCGACCACCCGCCAGGAGCAGTGCCCCGAACGCGAGCCCGTAGGCGTTGACCACCCAGGTGGTGCCGCCGTCCGAGAGGCCGGCCCCGGCACGGATCTGCGGGAGTGCCACGTTGACGATCGAGGTGGCGAGCATGACGGTGAACTGGGCCGCGGCGAGCGCCGCGAGCACCGCTCCCGGCCGGGTGGCCCGGCGTACGGCGCGGTCCGTTTGTGTGCGTGCTGCGTTCATGGCGCACAGACTCGCGTCGGCCGGTGTCCACTCTCCAGGCCCGGCGGGGACGGGCACTGTCCACTGCTGTCCGTCCCTGTCCACCCCGCCGGAGGGACGCCGCAGCCCTCGTTACGGGGCTCCGTGCAGCTCCCGTTGCCACAGGGCCTCGCAGAGCAGGTCCAGGCCCTGGCGCAGGTGGCGACGGTAGGTGCCGTACGGGAGGCCGAGGCGGCGGGCGGCGGCCTCCTGGGTGGGGGCGCCGGAGAAGTGGCCCGCCGTCAGGGCCTCGCGGGCGCGCACCCCGCGCGGGTCCCGGGCGAGTTGGTCGACGGCCTGGCGCAGCAGGATGCGCAACTCCGCGACCGGTTCGGCGAGGTCGGCCGCGAGCCGCGTACGCATGAGGGCGCATGCGGCGAAGGCGCCCGGGTCGCGCCAGTGCGCCAACGCCTCCCGCACGGCCTGGTCGAAGGCGGTGCGCGAGACGGCGGACGGGCCGGACGGGACCGGTTCGTCGGGGGCCGCTATGAAGTGCAGCAGCCACGTCTCCACGGGGAGCCGGCGCCAGTCGACGCCGAACAGCCCGTACGTGTGAGCGCCGACGCGCGGGCGCGCCCCGGTGTCGGCGAGCGTGCCCTTGACGCGCTCGGCCCAGGTCTCGGCGTCCCGGAAGACGGCGAAGCCGAAGGCGCGGCCGCGGGCGCGGGCCGCCTCCGCCTGAGCCCGGGAACTGCTCAGGTCGATCACGCGCGAAGGGACTTGGTAGCGCTCGGGGTAGATCGAGAAGCGGCTTATCCCGATGTGTTCGCCGGGGCTCACCGGGGCGGTGGCGTCGGTGTGGGCCCACGCGGCGGCGACGACGGGATCGGTGGCGAGGTCCTCGGGGTCGGGGGGCGCCGGCAGGGCCAGCCGGGCCGTGAAGGCCACGACCCGGCCCGTGCTCACGAGACGGTAGACGCTGAAGGCCTGTGGCTGGCGCTGCGCCCAGTAGCGGACCAGTTCCGCGGAAGCGGGCCCCTCGGTCTCCTCGGCCATCCGCAGCACGACGTCGAGGTCGTCCGGGTGCAGCGGACGGTCGTGCACCTCGTCCTCGCGGGACCAGGTGCGCAGCCGGGCCAGGGTCTCGCCCTCCCGGAAGAGGTAGAAGAGCTCGTCGGTCACGGTCCACACCCGCTCCTCGGGTGCCTCCCGCAGGATGCGCAGGTACTCGTCCGCGAGGCGTTGGCGCATCGTCTCGAACGCGTTGGGGGCACGCCAGCGCAGGTCGGCGGCCAGGGTCTCGCGGGCGGCGTCGTGCGGGTGGAGCCCCCGGTGCGTGGACTCCATGAAGGGCAGGTCCCTGAGCCAGGAGAAGAGCGGATGGGCTTCCTCCTCGGGCAGGACCGCGGCGAGCAGTTCCTCGGACGTCGAGTGGGCCTGCGCCGCCACCTCCAGGGCGCGGCGGTGGGCGGCCGTGGGGACCTCGCCGATCAACCCGGCCAGCAGGGTGCGCAGGACGTCCGCCGACGGGGCCCAGATCTCCTCCCGGGCGCAGGCCGCCGATCCCGCCGCGGCCGCGAGGGACAGGGCCAGCGGGTTGCCGCCGGCGAAGCGCAGTACGCGGTCGCGCAGTTCGGGCCGGATCCGGGCCGAGACCAGCAGGCTGCGGGCCTGTTCCGCGGAGAACGGACCCAGTTCGGTCACGTGCAGGAGCCGGGACCAGGCGGGGTCGGCGGTCCACTGCGGCTGCGGAGCGCGCCGTCCGGCCAGGACCACCAGGGTGTCCTCCGCGGCGCGGGGCAGGAAGTGGTGCCAGAGCCAGCTCTCCAGCCACTGGCAGTGCTCGAAGGAGTCCACGAACAGGACCGTGCCCGGAACGTCGAGGAAAGGGCCGGCGGCTTGCTCGAATTCGGCCGGGTCCCGGCTGACGAACCGGCCGTCGAGTTCGACGAGCAGCCGTCCCGCCGCACGGGCGTGGTCCGCCAGGCGCCGCAGCAACGTCGACTTCCCGATGCCGCCCGGCCCGCACACGTAGAACGCGAACGGCGCCCGGGGATCACCCGCCAAGGCCTCCCCGAAGCGCCCGAGTTCCTCGTCCCGGCCGATGAAGGCGCGCACGCGCGCCCTGCTGAGTCTTTCTCCCACGGACACCATGGCGGTTTCCATCCTCCTCGTTCCAGCACCGGACCCCCCTGCCCGAAGGCGGGGAGGCCCGGAGAGAGCGCTCTCTTTTGTGGGTCGGTTCCTCCGTCGCACACATGTCGACGGGGCCTTGCTCAGATCACTTGACGCTGCCGAGGTTTCCGTCGTCGGGGTGGCCGGTGATCAGGAGGGTGGTCTCCTCGACGCACTGGAAGCGGCCGTCGGGGGCCATCCGGGCGAAGAGGTAGACCTCGGTGCTGGAGGTGCGCCCGTTGTTCCGGGTGATGGTGACGGTGTGGCGGTCCGCGTAGCGCGGCCCGTCGCGCAGTTCGTCGTGGACCTCTATGTGTCCGCTGCGCACCAGGGTGCGCAGGCGCGTCATGTGCTGCACGAAGCCGGCCCGGTCGCTCCACACGCCGTCGGTGCGCTGGCGGTAGTCGGGGGTGAAGTGCCGCTCGACGGCCTCGTCGAGGTCGAGGCCGGGGGTGAACAGCAGGTCGTTGATGGCTTTGGTGATGTCGGTGGAGGTCGTGGAGGTCGTGGAGGTCGTGGATGTCATCGTCGTCGTCTTCGCCTGGGGAGTGGGGGGTTGGGCAGGTGCGGCTTCCGGAACCGGGGTGGACGGCGCGTGGCCGGCCCCGGCGGAGGCCGCCCTGCAAGACGGGCTTCGCCGTAGCCGGGTTCCACCGTCGTGGACGGGAGTGAAGTCCAGCGACAGGGAGACGGGGCCCCGGGTGTAAAGACCGGTCTCCCGGTAGCGGAAACCGGGGCTGTAGCGGACCTGGTCCAGGAGGGGCAGGAGCATCGCGGCGACGGTCTCGATCTCGGCGCGGGCGAAGGCCGCGCCGACGCACTGGTGGAGTCCGGTGCCGAAGGCCAGGTGCTGGGCGGCCGCGGTGAAGGAGCGGGCGGTGCCCAGGTCCGGGCGGTGGATGTCGAAGGTGTCCGGGGCGGTGAAGGCACCGGGGTCGCGGTTGGCCGCGCCGATCATGCAGAAGACGGTGGCACCCGCCGGGACGGTCGTACCCGCGAACACGCAGTCCTCGGCCGCCTGGCGGGGAACGAGCTGGACCGGCGGGGTGAAGCGCAGGGTCTCGGCGATCGCGGCGGGCAGCAGCTCCGGGTCCCGGCGGACCTGGGCCAGCTGCCCGGGGTGGTCGATCAAGTGCTTGAAGAGCAGCGCGAGCGTCTTGTCCGCGGGCTCTGTGGCGGCGGCCAGCACGTTGACGATCAGGGCGGTGACATCGCGGTTGCTCATGGCGATGCCGTCGAACTCGGCGGTGCACAGCTTCGATATCAGGTCCTCGCCGGGGTGGCGGCGGCGCTGTTCGATGACGGGGACGAGATAGGCCTCCAACTGCTCCGCGCAGTCGATGCAGTGGCGGCGGCGCTCGGGCGTGAGCGTCATGCTGGTGATGAACTCGGCGACCCCGCCGTGCCAGGCGGCCACTTGCTGCCAGTCCGCCCGGTCCAGGCCGAGGACGTCGAGCGTCACCTGGACGGCCAGGGGTTTGCCGAAGTCGTTGACCAGGTCCATCCGGCCCAGCGGGAGGTACGGGGCCAGGAGTTCGGCGGCGTTGGCGTGGACGGCGCGTATCTGGTCCTGCAGGGCCGGGCCGGTGAAACCCCGCACGACGATCTTCCGCTTGGCGGTGTGCTCGGCTCCGGTCATCTGGGCGAGGACCGGCCCGCGCATCACCGGCTCGGCGCGCACCTGCAGCGTCTCGGTGGTGAACGCCTCGTGGTCGGTCAGGACCCGTCTGACGTCCTCGTAGCGGGAGAGGAAGTAGCTGTCGATCGCCGGCTCGTAGTGCACGGGGTCCCGCTCCCTCAGCCGGGCGAAATGACGCTGGGGGGCGGCGGCGAAGTCCTCGGACAGGACGCTGAGACGGGAACCGACCACGGACATGCTGAAGACCTCTCGACGTGCGCGGCGCGGGGCGCAGTGCGCGGAAGGAGCGGGAGCCGGCGGTGCCACGGGCCGGGAGGACGCTTCCCCTCACCCGGTCACGTGCGGCGGCGGACGATCATCTCATCACGCCGCGCCCCGCTGAAGTCCGTTGCTGGGCAGCCGTATTGGCGACGCGTGGCCCGTGACCACGGGAAAAAAGGGGCCGTTCCGGAGGAATCCGGAACGGCCCCTGGGTCATGTCCGGGAGCAGTGCGTACGGGGGAGGGATCAGACGATGCCCTCGGCGATCTCGGCCTGTTCCCGGGCGTTGCCGTAGGCCGACGGGGTTCCGTACGAGCGGCGGGCGGCGTACCACCAGGCGCTGGCGAGGACCAGGACCACCGCGAGGGCGATCACGGCGTAGTTCATCGAGTCGATCGTGACCGGGGACTTCTGCGGCAGGCAGAACAGGACGGTGACGACGGCCACCCAGACGACGGCGGTCCAGCCGATCGGCTTGCTCCAGCGGCCCAGGTTCCACGGTCCGGGCTGGAAGCGGTTGCCGGCGCGCAGCCGCAGGTAGATCGGGATGGCGTAGGCCGGGGTGATGCCGATGACGTTGATGGCGGTCACGGCCCCGTAGGCGGTGGCGGAGTAGAGGGAGGGGAGGGCCAGGACGCCCGCGACGACGACCGAGAGCCAGACGGCCGGGACCGGAGTCTGTGTGCGGCTGCTGACCTTGCGCCACAGGGCGGAGCCGGGGAGCGCGTTGTCGCGGCTGAAGGCGAAGACCATCCGGCTCGCGGCGGCGACCTCGGCGTTGCCGCAGAAGAGCTGGGCGACGATGACGACGAGGAGCAGGGCGCTGGCTCCTCCGGAGCCGAGGGCGTCGAGGAAGATCTGCGCCGGCGGGACGCCGGTGGCGCTGCCCTGGACGGCGGCGTAGTCCTGGATGGCGAAGGTGAGTCCGGCGAGCAGCGCGAACCCGGCGATCCAGGACACCCAGATGGCCCGGACGATGCCCTTGGCGGCGGAGACGGAGGCGTTGGAGGTCTCCTCCGAGAGGTGCGCGGAGGCGTCGTACCCGGAGAAGGTGTACTGGGCGAGCAGCAGGCCGACCGCGGCCACGTAGAACGGGTTGGCCCAGCCGGTGTCGTTGACGAACTCGGTGAAGACGAACGAGGGCGACTGGTGGTGGTCGGGTACGAAGGCCAGGGCGCCGACGATCACGGCGACGCCGGCCAGGTGCCACCACACGCTGACGGAGTTCAGCACGCTGACGAGGCGGACGCCGAAGAGGTTGAGCACGGCGTGCAGCAGCAGGATGGCCAGGAAGATCAGGAAGGTCGAGCCGGCGGTGGGCACGAAGCCGAACTGGAGGTTGAGGAAGGCGCCGGTGAACAGGGCGGCGCCGTAGTCGATGCCGGCGATGGCGCCGAGCAGGCCGAGCAGGTTGAGCCAGCCGGTGTACCAGCCCCAGCGGCGGCCGCCGAGCCGGTCGGCCATGTAGTAGAGGGCTCCCGAGGTGGGATAGGCGCTGGTCACCTCGGCGAGGGCGAGACCCACGCAGAGGACGAAGACCCCGACGCCGACCCAGCCCCACATCATCACGGCCGGACCGCCGGTGCCCAGGCCGAAGCCGTACAGGGTCATGCAGCCGGACAGGACGGAGATGACCGAGAAACTGATCGCGAAGTTCCCGAAGCCGCCCATCCGGCGGGCGAGGACGGGCTGGTAGCCCAGTTCTCTGAGTCGTTCCTCCTCGTCCTGCCGGGGCGGGGCCTTGCGGTCCTGGCGGACGGTCGGCGCGGTTCGGGACATGGGGAGGTACCTCCGGGGGGTCGTGGAGCGCGGGGACGGGGGCGGGGGGTGGGGCGGTGAGCCGGTGGGGCCGCGGGGTCGCCGGTGAGCGGGGGAGCGGCGGTCAGTCCCGGCCGGCGAGGCTGCGGGACCGGGCCTGCAGGAAGACCTCCGCGGCCAGTTCCTGGTCGGCCGGGTCGCGGGTCCGGTAGGCCCACGGCAGCGTGGTCCAGTACCGGTCGATCACGTCGAAGACCTGGGCCGCCTCGTCGAACCGGTTGGCTCCCCACAGGGCGTGGGCGAGGTGGTTCAGGTCGAGCGGGGAGGCGCGGCGCAGGTCGGCGTACCGGAACCAGGTGTCCAGCGCGTGGCCGGCGTCACGGACGGCGTCCTCGGTGACCCAGTGCAGGTCGAGCGCCCGCTCCTGGCCGCGCTCGCGGCGGTAGCGCTCGATGCTGAGATAGAGCGGCAGGAGGTGGACCGCGGATCCGGGCGACGCCGAACCGGCCGCCCAGTGTACGAAGTTGGCGGCCTCGGTGAGCGGTCCGGGGGTGCCGGCGCAGACGAACTGGAGCATCCGGTGGTACGCCTCGCGGTTGTGCGGGTCGCGCTTGTCGGCCTGCGCGAGGATGCCCCAGGGGCCGGGGGGCAGCATCACGGCGGGCGCCCGGAGCCGGTGCTCGTCCATCGAGCGGTGTTCGTCGAGGGAGGCGAGGGCGAGCAGGCAGACCCACGGCACGGGGTCGGCGGGGCTGGCCTCGGCGGTGTCGCGGCAGGCCTCCCATGCCTCACGCCACAGCTCGCGCGTGCGCGGGTGCCGTGCACGGTGGGCGCGGACGGCCCGTTCCACGACGACCCGGGTGTGCATGACGGAGGCGGCGACACTGCGCGGTTCCTCGGCGCGCCAGGCCTGCACCACGTCCGAGCCGGCGGCGACCGCGGCGAGCACCTGGGTGCGCTGGGTCCACAGCCCCCAGCCGTCCGTGCGGTCCAGTAACTGGGCCATCGACACCCAGCGGCCGGTGCGCAGGTCCTGTACGGCGACGCGCAGTTCGTTGTCGTGGCCGGCGGGGTGGTAGACGGGCCGGAAGTCGCCGCCCGCCATCACCTCGTCCCGGTCGACGGGTGGCCGGGACGGGCGCGTCTTGCGGTGGTCGTGGTCATCGGTCCTCACATCGCATGGCCTTCGCGCCTGGTGATCGGCGATCACTATAGATCGAGTGTGAGCGTTGGGGTCATGGAACCGTCAGGGAACCTTTCAAATGCAACTATCAAGCCACGTGCGGCAGATGAATTTGCGTCAGCCGCATCTCCGGACGGCCGGTGCCCGCCGGGACGGATCTTGACGGGCGACGTCCGCTGGTGAAGGCTTCCGAGGCGACGATCACACGCATGTCGATCCAGGGACGGAGTGGTGATGACGGGCCCGGTGCTCGCTGTGGACCAGGGCACCTCGGGAACCAAGGCCCTCGTCATCTGTCCCGTACGCGGGGTCATCGGCTCCGCCTCCGCCCCCGTACGGCCCCGGTACCTGCCGGGCGGCCGCGTGGAGGTCGACCCGCGCGAGCTGCTGGACTCGGTCCTCGACGCCGGGCGGGCCGCCCTGGCGGCGGCCGGCGAGCCGGTGGCGGCGGTGGGCGTGGCGAACCAGGGCGAGACCGTGCTCGCGTGGGACCCCGCGAGCGGTGAGCCGCTGACCGACGCGATCGTCTGGCAGGACCGCCGGGCCGAGGAGCTGTGCACCAAACTGGCCGCGCACGCCGAGGCGTTGCGGGAACGGACGGGCCTGCCGCTCGACCCTTACTTCGCCGCGCCGAAGATGGCCTGGATACGCCGCAGCCTCACCCGGCGGGGCGTCGTGACCACCAGCGACGTGTGGCTGGTGCACCGGCTCACCGGCGGCGCCTTCGTCACCGACGCGGCGACCGCGGGCCGCACCCAGCTGCTCGACCTCGACACCGTCGACTGGTCCCCGGCCGCACTCGACGTGTTCGGCCTCACCGGCGAGCGGCTGCCGGAAGTCGTCGACGCGGACACCCACGTCGCCGCCACCACCGCGTTCGGGCCCCGGCTGCCGCTGACGGGACTGCTCGTCGACCAGCAGGCCGCGCTGCTCGCCCAGCGCGTGACCGAGCCCGGCACCGCCAAGTGCACCTACGGCACCGGGGCGTTCCTCCTCGCGCAGACCGGCCCGCTGCCCCGGCGCAGCACCTCCGGGCTGGTCGGCTGCGTCGCCTGGCGGCTCGGCGGGCAGACCAGCTACTGCCTGGACGGACAGGTGTACACGGCCGCCTCCGCCGTGCGGTGGCTCACCGACCTCGGGGTCATCTCCGGAGCCGCGGACATCGACGTCGTCGGAGGGAGCGCCCCGGACGCCGGCGGCGTCACCTTCGTCCCCGCGCTCGCCGGGCTCGCCGCCCCCTGGTGGCGGGGCGACCTGCGCGGTTCGGTCACCGGCCTCGGCCTCGACACGACCGCCGGGCACCTCGTACACGCGCTGTGCGACGGCATCGCCGCGCAGGTGGCGGAACTCGCCGACGCGGTCGCCGCCGATCTCGGCGCGCCCCTGACCACCCTGCGCGTCGACGGCGGACTCTCCCGGTCCGCGCTGCTCATGCAGGCGCAGGCCGATCTGCTGCAGATCCCCGTCGAGGTGTCGGCGCTGCCGGACGCCACCGCCCTCGGCGTGGGGGCCGCCGCCCGGCTCGGCCTCGACGCCTCGCTCACCGTGCACGAGGCCGTCCCGGAGTGGAAACCGTCCGCCGTCTACGAGCCGAGGGCCGGCGCGGCCGACGCCGCGGAGCGCCGCGCACGGTTCCGGACGGCGGTGTCGGCCCTGCTCGACGGCCCGGCATGACGGCCGGCCCCGGCGCCCCTGGCATCCCCGGCGCCGCTCGGACCCCCGGCGCCGCTCGGACCCCCCGCACCACCGTCACCACCGTCACCACCCGGGGCCCGCTGCCGGCCGGCTCCGCCTACGACGTGACGGTCGTCGGCGCCGGCGTCGTGGGCTCCGCCATCGCCCGCGAACTGGCCCGGCTGCCCCTGAGGATCGCCCTGGTCGACGCCTCCGACGACGTCGGCAACGGCACCTCCAAGGCCAACACCGCCATCCTGCACACCGGTTTCGACGCCGTGCCCGGCTCCCTGGAATCCCGGCTCGTCCGGGACGGACAGCGGCTGCTCGCCTCGTACGCCGCCGACTGCGGCATCCCGGTGGAACCGCTCGGGGCGCTGCTCGTCGCCTGGAACGAGGAGCAGCTCGCCGCCCTGCCGGGGCTCGCCGAGAAGGCCGTACGCAACGGCCACCGCACGGCCCGGATCCTCCCGGCCGCGGAGGTGCGGGCCCGCGAGCCGGAGCTCGGGCCGGGCGTGCTGGGCGCGCTCCACGTGCCCGACGAGTCGGTCATCTGCCCCTGGACGACCACCCTCGCCTACGCCACGCAGGCCGTCCGCGCCGGCGTCCACCTGCACCTCAACTGCCCGGTACGGTCGGTCGCCCCGGGCGATCCGCACGTACTGGCCACCGGCCGGGGGCCGCTGCGCACCCGGCACCTGGTCAACGCGGCGGGGCTGTACGCCGACGAGATCGACCGCTTCCTCGGCCACGCCGACTTCACCGTGACGCCCCGGCGCGGCCAGCTGATCGTCTTCGACGAACTGGCCCGCGGCCTCGTACGCCACATCCTGCTGCCGGTGCCGGACGCGCGCGGCAAGGGCGTGCTGGTGACGCCGACGGTGTACGGGAACGTCATGCTCGGGCCGACCGCCGAGGACCTGGACGACAAGACCGCCACCGGATCCACCGCCGAAGGGCTCGCGCTGCTGCGGGAGAAGGGCCGGCGGATCCTGCCGGCGCTCCTGGAGGAGGAGGTCACCGCCGTCTACGCCGGGCTGCGGGCGGCCACCGGGCAGGAGGACTACGCGGTCCGGGCGCATCCCGCGCAGCGGTACGTGACCGTCGGAGGCATCCGGTCCACCGGACTGACCGCCTCGATGGCGATCGCCGCCCACGTGGTGGAACTGCTCGCCGAGGGTGGCCTGCCGGTGGCCGGAGCACGGGAGCTGGAGCCGGTGCGCATGCCGAACCTCGGCGAGGCGTTCCCCCGGCCCTACCGCGACGCGGCGATGATCGCGGCGGATCCGGAGTACGGCCGGATCGTCTGCCACTGCGAGCGCGTGACCCGTGGGGAGATACGGGACGCGCTCGCCGGGACCGTCCCGCCCGCCTCGGTGGACGGCCTGCGGCGGCGCACGCGCGCCCGGGGCGGCCGCTGCCAGGGCTTCCACTGCGGGGCAGCCGTCCGCGCGCTGTTCGAGGAGGCCCGCCGGTGAACCGTACGGTCGACGTACTCGTGGTCGGCGCCGGGCCCGCCGGACTGGCCCTGGCCGCCCGGCTGGCGCAGGCGGGCGCGGGCGGGGTCGAGGTCCTGGAACGCGACGCGGAGCCGGGCGGACTGCCGCGCCACCTCCACCACGGCGGCTTCGGCCGGCCGCCGCGTCCCTGGCTGAGCGGTCCCGAGTACGCACGGCGGTCCGCGTGGGCGGCGGCCGCCGCCGGGGCCGCGGTCCGCACCGCAGTCACCGCCACCGGCTGGGCCGGACCGTTGTCCCTGGAGACCACGAGCCCGGCGGGCACGGAGCGGATCACGGCCCGGGCCGTGGTCCTCGCCACCGGCGCCCGGGAGCGCCCCCGCAGCGCCCGGCTGGTGCCGGGCTCCCGCCCGCAGGGCGTACTCAGCACGGGCGAGCTGTTCCAGTCGGTCCACCGGTACGGCCTGCCCGTCGGCCGGCGGGCCGTCGTCGTGGGCGCCGAACCGGTGGCCCGGCACGCGGTGCGCCCGCTGCGGCGGGCGGGTACGGACGTGGTGGCGATGGTCACGGAGAGCCCGCGCGCCGCCGCCGTGGCGGGGGTGCCGCTGCTCACCCGGACCACGGTGGGCGAACTGCGCGGCCGGGGCCGGCTGACGGGTGTGGCCGTCCGCCACCGGGACGGCCGGTCGGGGGTCCTCGCCTGCGACACGGTGGTCTTCACCGGCGACTGGATCCCCGACCACGAGCTGGCCCGCCGCGGCGGCATCCCCCTGGACCCCGGCACCCGGGGCCCCGGCGTGGACGCGTCGTTCCGTACCTCCGCCCCGGGCGTCTTCGCGGTCGGCAACGCCCTCCACGGCATCGAACGCGCGGCCACCGCGGCCGGGGAGGGAGCAGCCGCGGCGGCCTCGGTACTGGCCCACCTGGCGGGCGCCCCCTGGCCGGAGCCGGGCCCCCCGCTGGAGGTCCGGGCCCCGCTCCTGTGGGTGACGCCGAACCGGTTCACGGGCACCGCCGCGCGCCCGCTCCTCCTGCGCTCCGGGGAGCCCCTGACCGCTCCGCTGGTGACGGTCCACCAGGACGGCCACCTCCTGTGGCGCCGGCGGATCCCGGCCGCTGCCTCCCCCTCCCGCTCCCTGCGACTGCCCCCGTCCTGGACCTCCCGCGCCGACCCCACCGGCGGCCCGGTCGTGGTGGCCATCGGCTGACACGGGCCCGGAGGCACGAGGGCGGTGGTGGGTCAGGAGGACTGGTTCGTGAGGATCGCCGGGTCCGAGAGGCCGGCCGCGCCCGTTTCGACCTTGCCCGCGAAGCGGCGGACGAAGTCCGGGGTCTGCGAGGCGGTGACCGTCACGTCGTACCAGCGCCGCGTGTTCTTCAGCGAGACGCTGTACGTGACGGTCGCGCCCTTGGCCACCGTCAGGCGCTTGGGCCCGCCGCCGTAGGAGTTGGTGACCGTCAGGGTGGCCGTCGACGACCCGGCGTTGGTGGCGGTCAGGTCCAGGTTCCCGGTGGCGGCGTTGTGGCGGGCGGTGACCTCCGGACCGGGGGTGGTGCCGGGGTTGCGGAAGGCGCGCAGGAAACCGTTCGGGCCGTGCACGGTCAGGTCGGTGACCCCGGCCGAGTACGCGGTGTTCCAGGTGTCCCCGATCGACTTGCCGGCCTCGGTGGTGTACGTCCAGGGGGCGTCGCTGCGGTTGCCGGAGGTGACGTGGAACTGCGCGCCAAGGTCCGGGCCGCCGCTGAACGTCAGCCGGAACCTCCCCTCCGCGACGAGCGCCGCGCCGTCCACGTACGGGGCGTACTTCAGCGCGCGGGTGGGGCGCAGGCCCTTCTCCTGGCGGGGCATGACGCCCACGGCCGGCGGGGTGGCCCGGAAGTCGGGGTGGCGCTCGCGGTCCTGCGGGAACCAGGGTCCGGTGTCGGGCAGCGGGGCCGTGCCGGTGTCCTTGCGGGCGAAGTCGAAGGCGGAGGTGAGGTCACCGCAGACGGCGCGGCGCCAGGGCGAGATGTTCGGCTCGGTCACCCCGAAGCGCTTCTCCATGAAGCGGATGACGGAGGTGTGGTCGAAGGTCTCGGAGCAGGAGTAGCCGCCGGTGCTCCAGGGGGAGACCACGAGCATCGGCACGCGCGGGCCCAGGCCGTACGGTCCGGCGACGTAGCCGGGCTTGCCGGGGAAGACGTCCAGGGCGGTGGGCGTGGTCGACAGGCCCTGGGCGGCGCCGGCGGGGGCGTACGGCGGGACGACGTGGTCGAAGAAGCCGTCGTTCTCGTCGTAGGTGATGAACAGCGCCGTACGGGCCCACACGTCCGGGTTGGAGGTGAGGGCGTCCAGGACCTGCGCGATGTACCAGGCGCCGTAGTTCGAAGGCCAGTTGGAGTGCTCGCTGAAGGCCTCGGGGGCGGCGATCCAGGAGACCTGGGGGAGGGTGCCGGCGGCGACGTCCGCGCGCAGCTGGTCGAAGTAGCCCTCGCCGGCCTTGGCATTGGTGCCGGTGCGGGCCTTCTCGTACAGCGCGTCGCCCGGCTTGGCGTTCCGGTAGTCGTCGAAGTAGAGCAGCGAGTTGTCGCCGTAGTTGCCGCGGTAGGCGTCGCTGATCCAGCCCCAGGAGCCGGCGGCGTCGAGGCCGTCGCCGATGTCCTGGTAGACCTTCCAGGAGATCCCGGCCGCCTCCAGCCGCTCCGGGTAGGTGGTCCAGCCGTAGCCCGCCTCGGCGTTGTCGAGGACCGGGCCGCCGCCCTGGCCGTCGTTGCCCGTGTGGCCCGACCAGAGGTAGTAGCGGTTGGGGTCCGTGGAGCCGATGAACGAGCAGTGGTACGCGTCGCAGATGGTGAAGGCGTCCGCCAGGGCGTAGTGGAAGGGGATGTCCTCGCGCGTCAGGTGGGCCATGGTGGTGGCCGTCTTGGCGGGCACCCAGTTGTCGTACCTGCCCTTGTTGAAGGCGCTCTGTCCGCCTGCCCAGTCATGGTTCAGGCCCTGGAGGAACTCCATGCCGAGGTCGTCGGACGGCGGGCGGAAGGGCAGCGTCTCCTTCGTGCCGTCGGACTGGTGGAAGACGGACTTGCCGCTGGGCAGCGTCACCGGGCGCGGGTCGCCGAAGCCGCGGACGCCGCGCAGGGCGCCGAAGTAGTGGTCGAAGGACCGGTTCTCCTGCATGAGGACCACGATGTGCTCGACGTCGGCGATGGTGCCGGTGGTGCCCTGGGCGGGGATGGCGGCGGCGCGGGCGATGCTGTCGTTCAGCATCGTCAGCGCGGTGGCGCCGCCGGCGAGCTGCAGGAAGCGGCGGCGGTTGAGTTCTGCCATGGCGGGAACGACCTCTGCGGTTGAGGGTGGTTGAGCGCCCTCAGCAGAGCGCGCCCGGGGTACCGGAGGGGGAGCCTGGCGTGACGGCGGCGCATACGCCAGGCGAACGGCAGTCGGATTCCGGCGGAGTTCGGCCAGAACCCGCCGGCCTCCGCCCGCCGCCGCCGGCCTCCGCCCGCCGCCCCGTGGGACCCCGCCCCCGGGCCGAGGCGGGGTGTCGCGTGGTGCGGTGGCTCCCTTACAGTGCGTGATGACCGCACCCGGTGCCACCGAACAGGAGCACGCCCGTGGCCACCCACGCCCGCCCCGGTCCCCTCCCGAGTCCGTCCTGCGACGGCCGCCGGGTCCCCGAGCTGGATCCCGGCCTCGTCACCGAGTGGCGGGACGGGGGAGGAGAGCTGATCGACCTCTTCGTCCAGGCCCGCCAACACCTCGGCGGGGTAGCCGCGTTCCGGCTCGGGCCGCGCCCGACCGTGCTGGTCACCGGCGCCCAGGCCGTGCAGCACGTGCTCGCGCTCCACCCGGACCGGTACGTGAAGCGCTCGCACCGCGCCCGGCTGCTGATCGGCGACGGGGTCCTGGCCGCGACGGGCGAGGCGTGGCAGCGGCAACGCAAGCTGCTGCAGTCGCAGTTCACCGGCCCCGGCATGCGCCGCTACGAGCAGCGGATCGCCGCCGCCGCCCGGACCACCGCGGCGCGCTGGGCCGCGTACGCCCGCAGCGGGGAGGTCCTCGACGTCGGCGAGGAGATGCGCCGCTTCGCCCTGGACACCATCTGGCGTTCCCTGACCGGTCACCCCCTCGACCCCACCACCGAGCGCGAACTGGCCGCCGTACCCACCGTGGTGGCCGCGCTGCCCCAGCTGCCCGCCGACGGCGCCGCCGCCCGGCAGGCCGTCTCCGCCGAGCTGGCCGGGATCGACGCCGTGGCGAGCCGCGCCATCGCGGCCGCCCGCACGGGCGGGGCCGGACCCCACGGCCCCGGCCTGCTGCACGTCCTGCTGGACGCGGCCGGAACCCGCCCCGAGTACACCGACCGGCTGATCCGCGACGAGCTGGTCACCCTGCTGGTCGCCGGTCACGAGACCACCGCCACCACCCTGACCTGGCTCTACCTCCTGCTGGACCGGAACCCGGGGGCACGGGAACAGGCCCTCGCCGCAGGCGCCGAGGGGTCCCCCGAGCGGCGCCGGGCCGTCCAGGCACTCGTCAACGAGACGCTGCGCTTCTACCCCTCCGCGTGGATCCTGCCGCGCTGCGCGGCGCAGGACGACGTCCTCGCCGGATACGCGGTCGAGGCCGGCACCGACGTGATCGTCTGCCCCCACCTCACGCACCGGGACCCCGGACTGTGGGAGGACCCCGCCCGGTTCGATCCGGGGCGCTTCACCACCCCCGGCCGGCGCCCCACCCACCCGGGGAGCTACCTCCCCTTCGGCATCGGCCCCCGGGCCTGCCTCGGCATGCAGTTCGCCCTCCGCGAGTCGACCGTCCTCCTGGAGCGGCTGCTGCCCGCGCACGTCCCCCGCTTCCGCTCGCTCCCCGCCCGCGCCGTGTACGGCCTCACCGTCCGCCCCGACGGCCCCACCCCCGCGGTGCTGGCGGCCGGTTAGGCCGCCCTCTCCGCGAAAAACGCTTGGACTGCGCCGGTGCCGTCGCGGGAGACTGCCAATCCTGTCCTGTAGGTCCGCCAAAGCAGGGTTGGGATGGAATTGCCTGAATCACGCAAAGGTTCGCCGGGCCGGGGCCCGGTGCTCCTCGCCCTTCGTTATTACGGACGGGAGCTCGCCCGCCTCAAGTGGCTGACGGTTCCCGCGATGCTGCTCCCGGCGCTGGGCAACATCGGCATCGACTACATCGCGCCCCTGGTCGTCGCCAAGCTCGTCGCACGCATCGCCGAGGGCGCCGGGAAGGATACCGCTGCCGCCGCCGGCACCGGTTTCGACATCGGCCCGATGCTCCCCTACGTCCTCGGCTTCGCCGCCGTCCTACTGCTCGCGGAAGGGCTCTGGCGCCTCGGACTGCACTGCCTGAACCGTCTCGACGCCCGCGGCATCGAGCAGCTGTACGTGATCGGGATGGACGAGCTGTTCGCCAAGGACGCCGCCTTCTTCCACGACAACTTCGCCGGGTCCCTGACCAAGCGGGTGCTGAGCTTCGCCTCCCGCTTCGAGGAGTTCGTCGACACGCTGACGTTCTCGCTCGTGGGCAGGTTCGTACCGCTGATCTTCGGATCGGTGGTGCTCTGGCACTACGAACCGCTGCTCGTGGGCGCCCTGTTGGTGCCGATCGTGCTGACGGCCCTGTGCGTGACCCCCCTGATCCGACGCCGCCAGGCGCTCGTCGTCCAGCGGGAGGCGGCCATCGCCCGCGTCTCGGGGCACGTCGCCGACAGCCTGATGAACATCGACACGGTACGGGCGTTCGCCGCCGAGGACCGCGAGGCCGCCGAACACCGCTCGCGGGTCGCCGAGTCGCGGCGGCTCACCCTGCGCTCGTGGGACTACGGCAACCTGCGCATCGACACCATCGTCGCGCCGATGTCCGTGCTGACCAACGCGCTGGGCCTGCTGCTGGCCATCGCGCTCGCCGGCAGCGGCCGCGGGGTGGAGGCGGTCGTGGTCGCCTTCGCGTACTACTCCAGCGCCACGCGCATCATGTTCGAGTTCAACCAGATCTACCGCCGCCTGGAGAGCTCGATGACGGAGGCCGCGCAGTTCACCGAGCTGCTGCTGACGCCGCCGACCGTCCTCGACCCGGTCTCCCCGGAACCGCTGCGGCCCGCCGGATCCGCCGACGTCCGCTTCGAGCGGGTCACCTTCGCCCACGGGGGCGGGAAGCCGCTCTTCGAGGGCCTCGACCTGGCCGTGCCCAGCGGCTCGAAGATCGGGCTCGTCGGCCGGTCGGGCGGCGGCAAGACCACCCTCACCCGGCTGCTGCTGCGGATGACGGACGTCGACGCCGGCCGGATCCTGATCGGCGGCCAGGACATCAGCCGGCTGTCCCAGGCCGACCTGCGCAGCCTGATCGCGTACGTGCCGCAGGACCCGGCGATGTTCCACCGCACGCTGCGGGAGAACATCGCGTTCGCCCGGCCGGACGCCACCGAGGCCGAGATCCGCCGCGCTGCGGAGGCGGCGCACGTCACGGAGTTCGCCGAAGGGCTCGTGGACGGTTTCGACACCATGGTCGGCGAGCGCGGGGTCAAGCTGTCGGGCGGACAGCGCCAGCGGGTCGCCCTCGCCAGGGCCATCCTGCGCGACGCGCCGATCCTGCTGCTCGACGAGGCGACCAGTGCCCTGGACTCCGAGAGCGAGATCCTCGTGCAGGAGGCGCTGTGGCGGCTCATGGAAGGGCGGACGGCGCTCGTGGTCGCGCACCGGCTGAGCACCGTCGCCGGCATGGACCAGCTCGTGGTCCTCGACGGCGGGCGGATCGTCGAGCAGGGCACCCACCAGGAACTGCTCGCCTCGGAGGGCGCCTACGCGAAGCTGTGGCAGCACCAGTCGGGCGGCTTCCTCGACGACACGCCCGCGCGGTCCGACCTGCACTGACCTGCACCGACCCTGCACGCCGGTTCGAACGACAGGGCCACACGGATGAATGCCCGGCCCCCGATTGCGCCACCGAGGGGGCCCGCTGAGACTGGACCCGCGTGTGAAGGGTCAGGAACGGCGGACGACGGGATCCGGCATGTCCCCACGACACGAGGGCCCGGGCAGGCGCCGGGTGATACGGGCGGTACTGACGGGTGCGGTGGCGGTGGGCGCCGGGCTGGGGTCCGGTTCCCGCGGGACCCCGAACCCGGTCCGCGCCGCGGGGGCGGCGGTGTCGCGGCCCACCTCGCCCCAGACCGCGCTCGGCGCCCTGGTGGCGGGGAACGCGCGCTGGCGCACGTACCACGAGCGACATCCCGACCAGACGCGGACGGTGCGCCGGACCGTGGTGGCCGGACAGCACCCGTTCGCCGTCGTCCTCGGCTGCGTCGACTCCCGCGTTCCCCCCGAGCTGGTCTTCGACCAGGGCCTCGGCGACCTGCTGACGGTGCGGTCGGCGGGCGAGGTGCTGGACGAGGCGGTGCTCGGGAGCATCGCGTACGGGGTGCTGGAGCTCGGCATCCCGCTGATCGTCGTCCTCGGGCACCAGTCGTGTGGGGCCGTCGCCGCCGCCGTCCGGGCCGACGACGGCGGACCACCGCTTCCGGGCCACATGCAGTACCTCATCGACCAGATCCACCCCGCGATCGACCGTACGCTGCGGGGTGCGGCCCGGATCGACGCGGCGATCACCGCGAACGTGCGCCTGGTGCGGTCGAGGCTGGGGGCCGAACCCGAGCTGGCGGCCAGGGTCGCGGCCGGGAGCCTCGCCGTCGTCGGGGCCCGGTACGAACTCACGAGCCAGCGGGTGCGCGGGGTCCGCTGACCGGCCCCCGAGCCGCCGTTCCGGGTGCGAAACCCCGTTCGTCAGCACCGGGTTGACCGGCCCGCACGTCCGGGTGATCATTTCCCGCCCGGCCCGCTTTCGGCGTCCGGGCGGAGGGCGGGCAACGAGAGTTGACCCATGATCATGGACTCTTCCCCCACGCCCGACCCCACCCCCGATCCCGCGCCCGGCCCCGGCGCGGCATCGCCCGCGTCGCCCGCGCCCGCCCGGCGCCCCTCCCGCCGTACCGTCATCGCGGGAGCCGCCGCCGTCGCGGGCGCCGGCGGGCTGTCGGTCGCCGCCGCGAACGCCGGGACCCCGAACGCCCCTTCCGGCTCCGCGCGCCCCGACTGGGACACCTGCCTGACCATCGCCCGGGCGATCCTCGTACGGGACGAGGACGACCAGCCCCTGGTGCCCCGTTACGCGGACGTCCTCCTGAAGACCGGCCTGCCCCGCTCCCGCAGCCGCAAGAAGGTGCTGATCGTGGGCGCCGGGCCGGCCGGGCTCACCGCCGCCCACCTGCTGCGCGAGGCCGGCCACCAGGTCACCGTCATCGAGGCCAACGGCAACCGCGTGGGCGGCCGTGTCAAGACCTTCCGCACCGGCGGCCACGAGAAGTCGGACGCCGCCTTCGCGGACCCCAAGCAGTACGCCGAGGCCGGCGCCATGCGCATCCCCGACAGCCACCCGCTGGTCACCGGGCTGATCGACAGCCTCGGCCTGAAGCGCCGGCGCTTCCACCTGGTCGACGTCGACGGCTCCGGCCGCCCCGCCTACCGTACGTGGATCCTCGTCAACGGCATCCGGGTGCGCCGCGCCGACTACGCGCGCAGCCCCCAGGCCCTCAACCGCTCCTTCGGCGTCCCCGCGGCCTACGAGTCCCTGCCCGCCGCGCAGATCGTGCGGAACGCCTTCGCGCCCGTGCGCAAGGAGATCGAGGGCAAGAAGGACAAGGCGCTCGTCGAGGGCTGGGCCCACGTCATCCAGCGGTACGGCCACATGTCGATGTACCGCTACCTGACCGAGGAAGCGGGGCTCGACGAGCGCACGATCGACCTGATCGGCACCGTCGAGAACCTCACCTCCCGGCTGCACCTCGCCTTCATCCACAGCTTCATCGGGGCCTCGCTGATCAGCCCCGACACCGCCTTCTTCGAACTGCCCGGCGGCACCGCCACCTTGGCCGACGCGCTCTACGCCCGGGTCGAGGACGTCGTGCGGCTCGACCGCCGTGCCACCCGGATCACCCACGGGGAGGGCAAGGTCACCGTCGACACCGTCTCCGAGGGCCGCGACGGCGCCGTGCGGCGCGAGAGCTTCACCGGTGACACCGCCATCGTCACCGTCCCCTTCTCCGGACTGCGGCACATCCCGATCGCCCCCGCCCTCTCCTACGGCAAGCGGCGCGCGATCACCGAACTGCACTACGACGCGGCCACCAAGGTGCTGCTGGAGTTCAGCCGCCGCTGGTGGGAGTTCGACGAGGCCGACTGGAAGCGCGAGCTGGAGGCCGTGAAGCCCGGCCTGTACCGGAACTACCAGGTCGGGCGGACCCCGGCCGACGGGATCCTGCTGGGCGCCCACCCCTCCGTACCCAAGGGCCACATCTCCGAGGCCCAGCGCGCCCACTACGCCGCCTGCCGCGCCGTCACCCGCGACCAGCCCGAGGCGGCGCACGTCATCGGCGGCGGTTCGGCCACCGACAACCCCAACCGGTTCATGTTCCAGCCGTCCTACCCCGTCGAGGGCAGCCCGGGCGGTGTGGTGCTCGCCTCCTACAGCTGGTCGGACGACGCCCTGAAGTGGGACTCCCTGGACGACGCGGAGCGCTACCCGAGGGCGCTCGCCGGCGTGCAGGAGGTGTTCGGGCAGCGGATCGAGGTGTTCTACACCGGCGTCGGACGCACCCAGTCCTGGATGCGCGACCCGTACGCGTACGGCGAGGCCTCCGTCCTGCTGCCCGGGCAGCACACCGAACTCTTCCCGCACGTCCGCAAGGCCGAGGGGAACCTGCACTTCGCGGGCTGCCACACCTCCATCAAGCCGGCGTGGATCGAAGGAGCCCTGGAATCCGCGGTCCGCACCGCCCTGGAGGTCCACTCGGCCCCCTGACGGCCGTACGGCGGTGGTACGTCCCCTGGACCGTGCCGGGAGCCACGGCGGATCGGTGGTCGCGGCTCCGCAGCGCGTGCGGAGCCGGGCCGCCGGTGGCGGTTCGGGGTAAAACGATTCATCTCCTCGGCGGGGACGAGGAGTACGCCATTCCGGTATCGCGCCGCGCACGGACGCGGAATGCTGGCCGAGACGTTCCGTACGCCAAGGCGGGAGGGACAATGGCGGGTGGAGACCGGAGCCTGTCCGTGGGCGGCGACGCCCTCGGTCAATTCGTCACCGGTGACAACAACGACGTCCTGAGCATCACAGTGAACGCGACGCACTCCGCCGTGACGGTGGTGGGCCCGGCCGAACGGCCCAAGCCGGTACGCCGCGCACGCATCGAACGGCTGCCGCGCCGTGCGAGCCGGCCGCCGCTCGGCAGGGACGGCGAGCTGGCCTCGCTGGTCCGCAGCATCACCGGCAACGAACCGGCCGGGGTGCACGGGCCCGCGGGGATCGGCAAGAGCACCCTGATCCGGCAGGCGGTGTTCGAGATCGGCCACCACGACGGCGTCGTGTTCCTGAGCGGGCACGGCAAGGACGTCGACGACCTGACCCAGAGCGTCTTCGAGGCCTGCTACGACGCCCCGGGATACCGCCCGGGGGAGGGGGAGCTGCACCGCCTCCTCGCCGGGCTCCGGCTCTGCGTCGTCGTCGACGACCTCGACGTACCGGCCCGGGAGCTGACCCGGCTGCAGGACGCGATGCCGTCCGCCACCCTGGCCTTCAGCTCGCGCGAACGCCTGCTGTGGGGGGAGGGCGGGGACGTGGCCCTCGCCGGTCTCCCCGCGCCGGCCGGGTTGCAGCTGCTGGCCCGGGAACTGGAACGTCCGCTGTTGCCGGCCGAGGCGGACACGGCGGCCTCGTTGTGGCGGGCGAGCGAGGGCAATCCGTACGCGCTGATCAGGGCGGCCGCCCTGGCACGCCCCGGCGGGGACGGGGGGACGGCGCTGCTGCCGGCGCCCGCCGAGGTTCCCGGACTGCTGCGCGGGGCCGTGGCCGGGCTCGTCGGCGTGCCCCGGCAGGTCCTGTCGCTCCTCGCGACGGTGCCGGACGCGCACACCACTGTCGAGGTGCTCACGCCGCTGGTACCGGGCGCCACCACCGACGCCGTCGAGGAAGCCGTCGGTCGGCTGGCCCGGCTGGGAGTGCTGAGCGTCACCGGGCAGCACGTCCGCCTGGCCGCCGATCCGAGCGGCACGCTGCCGGAGCACCTCGCGCTCGACGCCCGGCAGCTCGCCGAGGCCGTGGCCCGGCTCACCGCGTGGGTGTCCGCCCGGCGGACCGGGCCCGCGGCACTGGCGGACCACAGCCTGCTGATCGCGGGACTCGCCGACGCCGTCGGCCGGGCCGGCCGGCCGGACCTGGGCGTCGCTCTCACCAGGGCCGCGGCCCCCCTTCTGGCGTGCTCCCTCCGCTGGGGCGCATGGGGGCGGATCCTGACCCGGGGCCTGGCCTCGGCCCGCCAGGCCGGTGACGAGCAGGCCCATGCCTACTTCACCTACGAATCCGGCGTGCGCTCGTGGGTGACGGGCAAGCGTGCGGCCGCCGCCGCCGCGTTCGGCGTGGCCGCGGCCGCCTGGTACGCCCTCGGTGACCACACCGGCGCCGCCGTCGCCGAAGGCGCCCAGGCCCTGACCGCGCCCGGTCCGACGCCGTTCCCGGGCCCCGATCCCCGTACGGGAACGGACACGAGCGGGGGCACGGAAGGGGACACGGGCGCGGGTCCGGACACCGGATCGGACACCGGATCGGGATCGGACCACGGCCCCGGCTCGGACCACGGCGCCGGATCGGACCCGGGCCCCGGCTCACACCCCGACACGAGCTCGGCCTCCTCGGCGCACGGCCAGCCGCCGCCCCCGCATCCTCCGGCGGGCCCTCCCACGCCGACGCACGGCCCGCCACCGGGCACGGGAGCCCCCGTTCCACCCGTGGATCCGGTCGGTCTTTCGCTGTTCGCCAAGGTGGTGATCGGAGCTTCGCTGCTCGCGGCAGCGGGCGGCACCGTCACGGTCCTGAACATGGGCGGCGGTTCCGCCGCCCCGCCCACCGTGCCCCTGCACGTCCACGTCGCGACCAGCCTCTTCGAGGTGCGGGACATGCCCGGCGTCCCGGAAGGCCCCTGCCCGGGCGGGACCGGCAAAACCAGCTGCACGAAGGTCTCGCAGGTGGTCAAGGGCGAGCGGGGCCCCGTACAGGTCATTCCCGCCCAACCGCTCCCGCAGGGTGTGAGCCTCGTCTACTGGGGATGTGAGGAAGGCCCTTCCTCCGCGGCATGCACCGTCAAGGCCGACGGCGAACGCACCGTGTGCGCCACGACGACCAGCCCCGACGACGAGCCCGCCAGACGGGAGTGCCTGCGGCTGACCGGAGACCGACCCACCGGTGCACCACGAACCGCCCTGGTACACGTCGAGTTGGGTGCGACGGACTTCGAGGTCACCGTCACCCCCGACACGCCGGGTGCACAACCCTGCGTCCAACCGCCTCTGAACCTCGACCAGAACGCGGGGCCGCCGCCCCCGCGCACCTGTGAGTTCGTCGTACCCCTCCACACGAAGATGAGCCTCTCGGCCAAGATCACGGGCAACACGCGTGGGTTCTCCCGCCCCTTCAACGGAGAGCCCGAGTGGTTCGGCTGCGACGAAGGGCCCGCCTCCCCCAGCCCGTTCGACCCGAACGGCAGGGGTACCGACGAGAGCAGCGGCCGCCAGGAGAAGTACCCGAACGGCACCGGGACCTGCACGCTCAACCTCACGACGGGGCGCTACATCGGCCTGTCCAGCACCGACGTGAGCGACGCCGGCGCGAGCGCCCTGGCCGGAGCCTTCGCCCAGTTCCCCAGGGTCCGTATCGCTCCCGGCGTGACCAGGATGCCGACGCCGCAGGAGCCGCCCCTGGAACGCGTCCCCTGCTCGTCCTTCGGCGGCCCGGCGGGAACCGAGTGCCTCGGCACACCCTCGAACGGCTGACCTGCGCTCCGCGCACCCACGAGACACCAGACAAGGACGGGAAGATGGCCGACGACCAGGGAACCCGGAACATCACCATTCACGGCGCGGCCACCGGCCAGTTCCAGAGCGGTGACCACGGCAAACAGACCTCCACCACCATCTCGGCCGACTCCGCAACGGCGGCGGCCGTGGCTCCGTTCGTGGAGCTGATGCTGGGCCTCGTCCCCCGGCTCGGCCTGTCCACCGACCAGGAGGACGGTGCGCGGCGGGCCCTGCACGAGCTGCAGGGAGAGGCGGCCGGGGACGAGCCCTCGCCCTCACGGCTCCAGCAACTGATGGGAGGCTTCGTGGGCTACCTGACCCAGGCCGGCGTGCCCGCCCTGACCGCGGCCTTCATGACCCTGGCGGCGCACCTGGGAATCGCAGGCCCGCAGTAGCCCTCTTCCGGCTCAGCCGGCCTTCCACCGAAGTGCCTCAGCTCTCGGCGAGCACGATCAGCCAGTCGTGCTCGCCGAAGCGGACCCGCTCGCGCTTGTCGGGATTGAGCCGCACCCCGAAGTCGGGGCCCGTCGCGGCCCGGGCGCGCAGCCGGTAGCCGACCGCGCATTCACCGCGGCGGCGCGCCGACTCGACGAGGGTGGCGAAGGCCACCTCGCGGCCGGTGCGGACGTAGTCGGAGGCGGGCTTCAGGTGGAGCTCGTTCCCCTCAGCCCTGAAAAGCTCCTCGAACACGTCGGCGAGGTAGCGGCTCTCCGAGATCTGGGTCATGAGGAGGCTGATGAGACGGCCGCTGACGATGAAGTCGGCGCCCTCCCGGGCAGGGGCCAGCAGCCGGTTGCCGTCGTCCGACATCTCGGTGGTGAGGGAGAGTTCCCGCTGCGCGGCCCCGCCGATCGCGCGCAGGTGCAGCAGCGTGACCAGCGTCCGGTCGTCCGTCCCGGTATCCGTGTCGATGTCCGTGTTCGTGGCGATGACGGTGGCCGCTTCCGTTCCGGGCGCCGGCTCGGCCATGACGATCACGCTGTCGTACGACGGCACGTCCAGCTTCGCCAGGACCTGGGGATCGGTGATGTCCCCGCCGTGGAAGGACACTTCGAGGCGGTCGCGCACCGCGGTGGCCTCGGGGCTGGTGCGCAGGGTCGTTTCGCCGCCGAGAGCCACCACGTCCAGGGTGGTTCCGGGGCTCACGAACTGGTCGAGCTGTTCCAGGACGAGCGGGGCACGGCGGTTCCAGCCCAGGAGGAGCAGGCGTTCGGGCAGCGGGGCCCGCGGACGGGCCGTCCGGATCGCGTCCTCCTCGACGAGGGCGGCCGCGTCCAGGGGCACGGCCGTGTCGTCGTCCTCGGAGACGAGGACGATCCGGTCGCCCGCGGCGATCACCGTACCGGGGTCCGGGTTGAGGACGACGCCGTCACCGCGCAGCAGGCCGACCACCGAGGACGAGGTGAACGCCAGAAGGGTCTCGCCGAAGGTGCGGCCGGCGAGGCCCCCGGCGGCGGCGGTGTAGAACTCGTCGCCCGCGAAGTCCAGTAACTCCTGGTAGACGAGGGAGAGTCCGGGCTGACGGGCGGTCTGTACGAGGAGCCGCGCGATGATGTCGTCGACGCACAGGACGTGCCCGCCGGGCCCCGCCGCCAGCCGGGCGGTGAGGTGGTTGCGGGTGTCACGGACGGCGGCGACCACCACCGCGTCACCGGGTCCGGGGACCGCGGCGTCGAGCGCGAGCAGGGTCTTCACGACGTGGGCGTCTCCGCTCTCCCCGGCGGGCGGCAGGACGAGCACGGCCTTCGCGGTCTGCGGGCTCAACCGGGCCAGCACCGTGGGATCCGTGGTGCGGCCACTGCGGCAGATGATCCTCGTCGTACCGGTCCTCGCGACGGAGGTGGAGATCTCGTCCTCCATCTCCACCTTGTCCATCGGGGCCAGGACGGCGATGGCCGAACGGCGCTGGTTGGCGTTGGCGGCCACCAGCTCCCCGATCACCGGGAAGACCTGATCGGACCAGCCGAGGACGACGGTGTGCCCCGCCTCCACCACGGTGGAGTGCCCGCGGCGCAGCGCCATGATCCGCCGGTTGATGCCGGTGGTGATCAGACTGACCAGCGTCGACACGAACAGCAGCGCGACCAGGGCGAGCGTGACCGAGGCCAGTACGTAGACGGGTGAGCCGACCGCGCCGCCGATCTTGAGGGTCTGGCCGACGCTGACCCACACGGCCGTGAGCCGGCCGGAGAGGGTGGTCGGAGCGCCGCGGTCGGCCCAGACGAGGACCGTGCTCGCCGGGATCACGACGGCGAGGCAGGCCAGGGCGAGCCAGCCGATGAGGGCGGCGGTCCCCCCGGCCACCAGACGGTCGAACCGGTACCGCAGGCGCGGCCGCAGGGACTGCCTGTGCTGCTGTGCCATGCGGACTCCCTCGTCTTCCGAGCTGCTAACCCACGGGAGTCCTCCCGGTTACGGGTGAACCCTCCCCGGCCTCCGCGCGGGGCCCGCCGTCCGGCCCCGCGGCGGCCGGACCCCGCACCTACGAAGGGGACCGCAGGGCCGCGATGACCTCGTCGGTGCTGCTGACCTTGCCGATGCGGGGGAAGATCTTGCCGAAGGTGTGGGCGTGGGAGTCGGGGTCGGTGTCGGCGGTGGCGTCCTCCGCGAAGACCAGGTCGTAGCTGAGCTCCCACGCGGTACGGGCGGTGGACTCGACCCCGGCGCTGGTGGAGATGCCGGCCAGCACGATGCGGTGGATGCCGCGGCGGCGCAGCTGGAGGTCGAGCTCGGTACCGGTGAAGGCGCCCCAGTGCCGTTTGGTGACGACCGCGTCACCGAGGACGGCGAGCTCCGCGGGGATCTCGGAGAACGCCGGGGGCGGAGCCGCGGCCGGACCCGGGCGGTCCACGTTGGAGGTGGGCAGATCGCCGCCGTCGGGGGACCAGGCCACCTTGACGAGGACCACGGGCAGCCGGCGTGCGCGGAACGCCTCGGCCAGCGCGATGCCCTTCGCGAGGATCTCGGGGGCGGGCCGGGCGATGGGCATGCCCAGGATGCCCGTCTGGAGGTCGATGAGGACCAGTGCCGTGTCCCCGCCCAGAGTGAGGCGGTTCGGGTCGTCGGTCATGGGGCCTCCGTCAGGCGAGGGGACTGGACACGTCCGAACATAAGCGACATCGCGGGGAACCCGAGGGTGGGACCCGTGGACTCGCCGCCGTGTTCGACACCTGCGCGGCGCCCCTTACGATGGGAACGTGAGTACGAATACGGGGGAATCCCGGCCGGCCCTGACGGTGGCGCTGACCGGGGCGGAACTGCTGCGCTGGTACTGGACGCTGGCCGAACTGAGCGCGCTGGCACGCCGGATGGGCCTGTCCGCCGGGGGCGGCAAGGCCGCTGTCACGGCCCGGCTCGCCGCCGCGCTCGATGGTCTTCCCGCGCCGGCGGCCCCCGCGCCCCGCCGCGCCGGACGCCGGCTCACCGCTCCCGTGGACGGGTCGAGCGTGATCCCGCCGGGGCAGCGGTGCAGCCAGGTGCTGCGGGAGTACTTCGTGCGGGAGATCGGTCCCGCCTTCCACTTCGACGCCTTCATGCGGGAGTACGTCGCCCGGCAGGCGGGTCGCACCCTCGCCGAGGCCGTCGCCCACTGGCACGCCACCCGCGCCCGGGCGGCCGAACCCCGCGAGGTGGAAGCCCAGTTCGAGTTCAACCGGTTCCTGCGCGACTGGCACGCCCGGCATCCCGACGGAGCCCGCACCGAAGCCCTGGCCGCCTGGCGGGCCCACCGGGCCCGCCCTCGCGGCTGACGCGGACAACTGGTGCGTGACGCGGCCGCCGGGGAAGCCCGTCCGGACATACTGATCGTTGTGAAGAGCGAAGACGACATCGCCGGGAACCCCGGCAGCACCGACAGCACGGTCCTGTTCCACGTCGAGGGCCGGACCGGAGTGGTCACCCTCAACCGCCCCAAGGCCCTCAACTCCCTCACCCACCCCATGGTGCTGCGGATCGACCAGGCGCTCGCCGCCTGGGCGGAGGATCCCGCCGTCCACCAGGTCCTGATCCGCGGGGCCGGGGAGCGCGGGCTGTGCGCGGGCGGGGACATCCGGGCCATCCACGACGACGCCAAGGCCGGCGGCACCGCGTCGGAGGACTTCTGGCGCGACGAGTACCGGCTCAACGCCCGGATCGCCCGCTACCCCAAGCCGTACGTGGCGCTCATGGACGGCATCGTGATGGGCGGCGGCGTCGGCGTCTCGGCCCACGGCTCCGTCCGCATCGTCACCGAACGCTCCCGCGTCGCCATGCCGGAGACCGGCATCGGCTTCGTCCCCGACATCGGCGGCACCCACCTGCTCTCGCGGGCCCCCGGTGAGCTCGGCACCCACCTCGCGCTCACCGCCGCCGCCGTGGGGGCAGCCGACGCGCTGCTGTGCGGGCTCGCCGACCACTTCGTACCGGCCGACCGCCTGCCGGAGCTGGCCGCCGCCCTCGCGACGGCCCCCGCACACGAGGTGCTGCCCCGGTTCGACGAGACGCCGCCGCCCGGCGAACTCGCCGAACGGCGCGCCTGGATCGACCGCTGCTACGCGGCGGACACCGTCGAGGAGATCGTGGACCGGCTGCTCGCCCAGGGCGTGCCCGCCGCCAAGGAGGCCGCCGAGGCGATCCTGGCCAAGTCCCCGACCGCGCTCAAGGTCACCCTCGCCGCGCTGCGCCGGGCCGTGGCCCTCGGCTCCCTGGAGCCGGTGCTCGCCCAGGAGTTCCGCGTGTCCTGCCACGCCCTGCGCTCGCCCGACCTGGTCGAGGGCGTCCGGGCTCAGGTCGTCGACAAGGACCGCCGGCCGCGCTGGTCGCCGGCCGACCTGGCGGACGTGTCCGGCGCGGACGTGGAGCGGTTCTTCGCCCCGCTGGGGGAAGGCCGCGAACTGCGCCTGCCCGAGGGCGGGCTCAGCCGCGCCTGAGCCGGACCTCCAGGCCGTCCAGGACCCGCTGGAGGCCGTAGTCGAAGTTCTCCTCGCGCATCCGCGCCGGGTCCATGCCGTGCTTCGCCGCGGCGTGGTCGTGCGTCAGCGGGTGCTCCTCCAGGGCCTCCTGGGCCGCGGGCAGCAGCGACTCGAGCCACTGCGCCTCGCTCTTCCCGCTGCGGGCGAGGAGGGAGAGGTAGGAGGCCTCGCTCGTGGTGGCGCCGATGACGTAGGAGATGACGGCCTTCATCGCGAGCTCCGCCTCGCCGGGCGGGAAGCCGGCCGCCTGGGCCAGCCGCAGCATCCGCTCCGACAGGCGCATCAGGTTCGGGCCGAGGTACGCCAGCCCGACCTGGCCGAGGACGGAAGCCACCCAGGGGTGGCGCAGGACCATGTCGCGCAGGCTGTGACCGCTGCTCGCGAGGGCCTCGCGCCACGCCCCGGGGTCGGTGATCTCCGGTACTTCCAGCTCGCCGTAGACCTCGTCCACGACCAGCTCGATGAGCTCGTCCTTGTTGGCCACGTGCCGGTACAGCGAGGTGGCTGCGGCGCCCATCCCGGTGCCCAGCTTGCGCATGCTCAGCGCCTCGATGCCGTCGGCGTCGAGCATGCGCACGGCCGCCACGACGATCTGGTCCCGGCTGAGCGCCGGCTGCTGCTCCTTGCGGCGCGGGCGGGTCCAGACGGAGGGGACCGGGGAGGCGGCGGGCGCGCCGGGACTCTGCTGCTTCTCGTCGGCTGGCATGCCACCACCCTAGCGCACGTGCGAACGCCGTACGCAGGGCGCGTACGGCGTTCTGGATGCGCGTCGGTGACAGGCGGAGACGGGAGCGGCCACCACCCCGTAGCCGCGTCAGAGCCCGTGCGTGAGGCGGTGCAGCCGCAGAGCGAGCCGTATCTCCAGCGTGCGAGCCGGGGAGTTCCAGTCCTCGCCGAGGAGCCGGCCGACCCGGTCCAGGCGCTGCACCACGGTGTTGACGTGGACGTGCAACGCCGCCCTCGTCCGGGTCAGGCTCGTGCCCTGCGCGAAGTACGCGTCCAGGGTGTGGACCAGGTCCGTGCCGCGCCGGTCGTCGTAGTCGAGCAGCGGACCGAGCGTGTTCCGTACGTACCCGACCAGATCGGCCTGATCGCCGAGGAGCACGCCGACGAAACCGAGCTCCGGCAAGGCACCGCCCCGCCCGGTCTGGCCCAGGGCGCGCAGTGCGGACAGGCAGCGGTGCGCCTCACCGTGCGCGGCCGACAGCCCCGCCGGCCCCGTGGCCGGACCCGCGGCGCCGACGGTGACCGGGGAGCCCACGGCCTGACCCAGCTCCGCCGCCAGCGCCTTGGCGGTCGGGCCCGGCGCCCCGACCGGCGCGACGAGCACCACGTGGTCGTGGTGGATCCCGGCGAGAGCGCCCCGCGCCGGACCGCTGCGGGCGGCCGCCGCGAGGAGGCGGTGGCGCGAGGCCACATCGCCGTGCAGGACGAAGACGCAGTGCGGCCGGGACAGGTCGACGCCCAGGCGCCGGGCCCTGGCCGCGAGGGCGCCCGGGTCCGTGGTCAGGGCGAGGAGGTCGGTGAGGAGCTCCCCGCGCACCCGGTCCTCGGTCTCCGCCACGGACCGGCGCAGCAACAGCAGCAGCGCGGTGACGACGCTCGCGCGCTCGAACAGCAGCCGGTCCGTGTCCGACAGGGCCGTGCGGCCGGTCAGGGCGAGGCTGCCGAGGAGTTCCGGCCCGGCCAGCACCGCGCACACCCAGGTCCCGTCCTGCGGGACGGCCCGGCCGCTGACCCGGGAGGCCTCCACGGCCCGGCCGGGCGGGGGCACGGGCCCGGCTCCGGCACGGGCCAGCTCGGCCCCGTGGGCGTCGTGGACGACGAGGGCGCCGTCCAGGATGACGGCGATGGCGGCGGCCACCTCGTCGACCCCGCCCCCGCGCAGGACGAGGTCGGTTAGCTGGTCGTGGGCCCGCTCCGCCCGGCGCACGTCCTCGCTGTGCGCCCGGATGGTCTCGGAGGCCGAGTTGAGATCGGCCAGGGCGGCCCGGGTCTCCTCCAGCAGCCGGGCGCCGTCGATCGCGATGGCCGCGTGGTCGGCCAGCGAGGACAGCAGCGCCACCTCCTCCGGGGAGAACTCCCGGGGAGCGCGGTCCGCCGCGTACAGCACGCCGATGATCCGCGCCCCGACGCGCAGGGGCACTCCGAGGATCGCCCGCAGTCCCTCCTGCCCGACCGCACCGTCGATGGCGGACGTGTGGTGGAAGCGGGAGTCGGCCTGGTAGTCGCCCGTGGCGTACGGACGGGCGGTCTGGGCCACCAGGCCGCCGAGCCCCTCACCCATGCCGAGCCTCACCTGCTGGAACGCGGCGGCGACCGAGCCGTCCGTGACCCTCATGTACGTATCGCCGGCGGCTTCGTCGTTGAGGGACAGATAGGTGACGTCGGTGCCGAGCAGCAGCTTGGCCCGGTGCACGATCGCCCGGAGCACCGCGTCCAGCTCGCGCAGCGCGGCCAGGTCGCTCGCCGTGTCGAACAACGCCGTCAGCTCGGCCTCGCGCCGCCGGTGCTGACCGAGGGTCCGCCGGATCCGCAGGGCCACGTCGGTGGCCTCGGCGATGTCGGCCAGCTCGCCCGCCGCCGCGCCGGCGTCCCGGGCCTCGGCGGCGGGACGGGCGTAGTCCTCGGCGGGCGCTCCCTCGGCCAGCAGGTCGAGCAGCCGGCGTACGGCGGTGTGGGCGTGCTGGGTGCCTGGTGCTGTCACGGCGGGGAGCATACGGGGATCACCTGCCGAGCGGCTCGGAGTCCCGCAGTCCGCGGACCGGTTCGGCGGCGGCGGACGGCCTCCCGTCCACGGCCAGGTCGCGGCCGCGGGTCTCCCGGGCCACCCAGACGGTCACGGCGGTGACGAGCGCCGCGAGGCACAGGTAGAGGGAGACCGGCGTGGAGGTCCCGTACTCCTTCAGCAGCTCCACCGCGATGATCGGGGCGAGCGCCCCGCCGACGATGGAGGCGAGCTGGGAGCCCATCGAGGCGCCGGAGTACCGGACCCTGGTGTCGAACATCTCGGAGATGAAGGCGGCCTGCGGTCCGTACATCGCGCCGTGGAACAGCAGGCCGACGGTGACCGCGAAGGCGAGGGCGGGGAAGGACCGGGAGTCCAGCAGGGCGAAGAAGACGAACGCCCAGCCCGCCATGCCGAGCGCCCCGATCAGGGTCACCGGGCGGCGGCCGAGTCGGTCCGAGAGCGCCCCCCACATCGGGATGGTGACGAAGTGGACCGCCGACCCGATCAGCACCGCGTTGAGCGCCTCGCTCTTCGGCAGCTGGAGGTGGACGGTGACGTAGACCAGCAGGAACGCCGTGAGGACGTAGTACGAGATGTTCTCGCCGAAGCGTGTGCCCATCGCGGTGAGCACCTGACGCCAACTCCTCCGGAACACCTCGACGACCGGCGGCTCGTCCTCGCGCCCGGCCGCGGCCTCCTCGGCGGCCTTCTCCCGGGCTTCGAGGAAGACCGGGGACTCGGTGACCGAGATGCGGATCCACAGGCCGATGACGACCAGGACGCCGGAGAGCAGGAAGGGGACGCGCCAGCCCCAGGCGAGGAAGGCCTCGTCGGACTGGACCGCGGCGAGCAGCGCCAGCACACCGGTGGCGAGCAGGTTGCCGCCGGGAGCGCCGGCCTGCGGCCAGGAGGCCCAGAAGCCGCGGCTCTCGTCGCCGCCGTGCTCGGACACCAGCAGGACGGCGCCGCCCCATTCGCCGCCCAGGGCGAAGCCCTGGACCAGCCGCAGCACGGTCAGCAGGACGGGCGCGCCGACGCCTATGGAGGCGTGGGTCGGCAGCAGGCCCATCGCGAAGGTCGCGCCGCCCATCATCAGCAGGCTGAGCACCAGCAGCTTCTTGCGGCCGATGCGGTCGCCGAAGTGGCCGAAGACGACACCGCCGAGCGGCCGGGCCGCGAACCCGACCGCGTACGTCAGGAAGGCCAGCAGGGTTCCCACCAGCGGGTCGTCGGAGGGGAAGAAGAGCGTGTTGAACACCAGCGCGGCGGCCGAGCCGTAGAGGAAGAAGTCGTACCACTCGACGGTGGTCCCGACGAGACTGGCGGCGACGACGCGCTTGATGCTGCCTGGGGCTGGGGCTGGGGACGGTGTGGCAGAGGCGGCCATGAGTACCACTTCCGGACGGGGGCGGGGACGTTTCCGTGTGGCCACACCATAGAAACGCCCAGGTCAGCGGCACATGGTGCGCGTCGCCACACTTCCCGCCCGAGGGGTGTGCGCCCCACCCACCCCCCACGGCTGTCCTGACCCGGACCTCGGCGTCCGGCGGAAGGGCGAAGGGCCGGGGGCCGGGGCGCGGCGGTCCCCGCGTCCTGGATCCCGTGACCGCTCGGCTCGAGTGTCCCTGGCGTCGGCCCGTGACACCCCGGTGAGTCTGAAAGGGTTGACCCGGCGCAAAACCTGCGCCCGAACGCGTACCACCTCCGTCGACCGGGAGAGAAGCATGACCATCAAGGACATCGGGCCCGAACCCCAGAGTTTCGACCTCGAGCAGGCCACGCTGGAGAACACCAACTACCGCTCGGTCGCCTGGTCCGGGAAGTACCTCCAGCTGACCCTCATGTCGATCCCGGTGGGGGAGGACATCGGTCTGGAGGCGCACCCGGGGACCGACCAGTTCCTCCGCCTCGACGCGGGCCGCGGCCGCGTTCAGATGGGCCGCTCGAAGGACCACCTCGACTTCGACCAGGAGGTCGAGGACGGTTGGGCGGTCTTCGTGCCCGCCGGCACGTGGCACAACATCACCAACATCGGCGATAAGCCCATGCAGCTCTACGCCGTCTACGCCCCGGTCCACCACGCCCCGGACAAGGTCCAGGCGACCTTCGCCGACGCGGAGAGCGACGAGGACTCGGGCAACGACGAACCCCCGACCTGGTCGGTCCAGCCCACCCACCACCCCGCGGACAAGCACGCCTGACCACCAGCGGGGGGCCGGGCAGGCGAACCAGCCCCAGGTCGCCGACCTGGGGCTGGTTCGCGCTCAGTGCTCGCAGAGGGAGAACTCCCGCTCGTAGAGCTGCTCGTTGTGCTCGTCGACGAAGAACTTCCTTTCCCGCATGAGCTGTTCGCGGTAGTCCCGTGCCTGTTCGAGCGTCATGGTCGAGGTGTCGGACCATGGTTGCTGCGGTGGCACATCGGAGGTCGAGACGATCCTTTCCGACGGATCGACCAGGAAGAACGCGAGGATCTTGCGGTGTCCCGGGCGGGTGGCGTCCGTGAGGCCGAACGGGCTGACGCGGTGTTGCAGGATGTTCGGGAACGCCAGGCAGCGGCCCGCCGGGGTCGATGCCGATCCCAGCACCTGGTTCAGCGCGTCTTCGTCCTCCAGGCCGTAGACCTCGCGCAGACCGTTGTCGTCGTTCTGTTCGTAGTCCGGGTCGTCGAGGGCCGCACGGAAGCTCAGCCGGCTTTCGGTGATGTTCTCGCTGTCCCAGTAGTAGATGCCGGTCGAGACGATCCGCTCGTTCAGCATGCCCTCGACGTGCCAGGAACCGCCGGGGTACTCGGGCTTGTCCGGGGTGAGGTGAATGGTGGCGAGCTTGACGATGACCTGGAGGCGGCGGCCGCGCAGGTCGACGCGGGCGGCAGGGCCCGGCACCTCGGGCGGGGTGAAGACCGGGGCGTCCGGGACGACCGGGCGGCGGTTCTCCCACCAGTCGTCCTGCGCCCGTTCCCACGTACGCAGGGCCGCCGCGTAGGCCTCGGAATCGTCGTACGAGGACTTGTCCGGATACTCCGGCTCCGAGTCGTACCACCCGTAGGGGTCGGCCTCGATCCGCAGGGGCCGCGGGTGACGCAGGTCGGTGAGCACGTTCTCCAGCAGCGGGCGCATGCGCGCGAACACGTCCGGGAGGACGGAGAGCAGTTCGTGGTGCGTTTCGGGGTGGACGTTGTTGACGTACGAACGGAAGGTGACCTCGCCGTCGTCGCTGACGTCGACGTCCGTGGGCAGCCACTGGAACCTCTCCGAGAACTCGTACTTCGAATAGCGGTCCGTCGGGTTCTGCCACGCCTCCTCGGGCGCGCCACTCACCTCTCGCACCAGGCAGAACAGCGAGGGGTGCACCAGATCCAGCACCTGGCCGTCGGATCCGGGATGCCAGTCCTGTTCTGCTTCGGGGACCTGCTCCAGAACGCGAACCGCCTCACGCAGCCGGGTCCTGAGCTTGTCGTCGACCAGTGTGTCCGACTGCCACACCCCGTCGACGGCGGACACCTCGACGCCGGTTCGCGCGTCCCGCAGCGCGGCGTAGTGCGCGAGTTCGGCGAGCACGTAGCGAACTTGCGCCTCGGTGAGCCCCTGGGCGAGCGCTTCCTTCGTCCACCTGGCGACGATTTCGGGGTCGTTCATCTTGTGGAACCACCCGGGCTTCGCCCGGATGTGCGAGCTGCACTGCGTCATCTGCAGTTCCCGCAGCGTTCGGGGTGTCGCGAACGATATGGAACGGGACGCATGGAAAGGCAGCGGGAAAGCAGACAGGCCGGACAATTCTCTTGGTCCTCCGAGGCGGTGTGCGGTGGCCGGAAGGATACTTCAGCGCACTGACACCACCCCCTAGCCGACCGCGGGGCCGGAATCGTTCAGCCAGCCCCACTGCGACCAGGTGGCGAAGCCGGTCTGCCACCGGTGGAAGACGCCGGCGTGGCTGGTGGCGAACACCTCGATGCGGCCGTCGGCGTTGGTGCCCGCCCCGATCTCGGTGCCGCCGCCACCGAAGGTCTCCCACTCCGCGTACGGCGCGTTCGGACGGGTCTGCCAGGCGTGGCTCGCGGTGTCGGCGTTGATCGCGAACACCTCGACCCGGCCGTCGGCCGACCGTGAGACGGTCAGCTCGGCGTTGGGGATCCCGCCCATGCCGGCCCACTCCGACCATGAGCCCGGGCCGGTCTGCCAGCGGTGGAAGACACCGTTGGCGTTCGACGCGAACACCTCCAGCCTGCCGTCCTGGTTGTGGCCGGTGGCCAGGTCGCGTCCGCCGCCGCCGAAGTTCTCCCAGGCGGACCAGCCGCCGTTGACCCCGGTCTGGTACAGGTGCTCGAAGGTCGTGTCCGAGAGCGCGAACACCTCGAGGCGCCCGTCGGGTGCGCTCTCCATGGCGAGCCGGGCGTTGGCCGGGCCGCCGCCGGCCCCCTCCCACTCGGCCCAGCCGCCGCTGGGCGCGGTCTGCCAGCGGTGGAACACCCCGCCGGCGTTGGACGCGAACACCTCGATGCGCCCGTCGGCGTTGTTCCCCGCGGCCAGCCGGTACCCCCCGCCGCCGAAGTTCGCCCAGGCGGACCAGGCCCCCGCGGGCGCGGTCTGCCACATGTGGTCGAAGGTGCCGCCCGACAGCGCGAACACCTCCAGCCGGCCGTCCGCGTTGGACGCCACGGCCAGCTGCGCGTCACGCGGGCCGCCCTCGAACCGCCACTGCGACCAGCCGCCGTTCACCGCCGTCTGCCACGAGTGGTACACGCCCTCGGCGCCGGCGGCGAAGGCCTCCAGCCGCCCGTCCGCGGACCGCCCCGACACCACCCGGCCCGCACCGTACGGATGCCTGGGGCCGCCCCCCGTACCGGACCACAGTGCGTTGGCGATGACGATCGCGTCGGCCGCCTCGACCTCGTACAGACCGCGCAGGTCCTCCCTCGGCTGCTGGACGTGCCAGCACACCTCGCCGATCCCCTCGTTGTTCCACGAGCCGCCCGGATACAGCTGGTCCACCCGGTCGAAGAACGCGTTGGTGGCGTAGGCCGGGTTCAGCCGCTCCTCCCGGCTGCCCCACCAGTCCTGCTGCTGGAACAGCCCGAGGCTGGTGTGGTCGACGGCCTGCGAGTAGTTGTTGATGCTGGTCTCCACGATGACCGTGGCGATGGCGATGGCCGCGGCCCGCTGGTTGAGCCCCCGGTCCTTCACCGCCTGGGTCACCATCCGCGCGCACGACACCTTGTAGGCGTTCATGTAGCCGGCCATCTTCGCGTGCAACTGCGGGTTGAGCTGGTCGGCCATGATGGCGTCGGCGGCCGACGGGCCCGCCGGATCACAGGGCACCGTCGGGATGGCGAGACCCCGCGGGCCGCCGAAGTAGTGGGAGACGCCGGACCGGTCGTCGCCCGGGCCCGGAACGGGCGGGTGGGCGGCGAGGGCGACCGGGGCGGTCATGCCGGCGACCAACGCCCATGTACCGGCCACGAAAGCCAGTCTTGCGAACGCGCGACGTAAACCATCCAACGCCATTGTCTTCCCTTCTGTCGTGGAGCACCTCGATGAAAGGGCGACGGAACCGGCGTGTCACTCCGGAACGTTCCGGATGGCCTGGGCGGTGGGCGCGGTCCTAACGTGACGCCGGTGTCGGCCGGATCGACAGGCCGGCCGGTCCGCGATCACCGACACGCCGTCAGACTCGCGACCAGGAGGTCACCTTGAGCGCGCAGCACCCCAGCCGCAGGAGCATCCTCAAGACCGCCGGAGGCCTCTCGGCCGCGCTGGCCATGGGCGGCGCCGGTGTCCTCGCCGCCGCATCGACCGCCTCGGCCGTCGGCGACGGCTTCGGCCTGCACATCGTCGAGCGCGGCGAGGTCGACGCCCGCATGTGGTACTACCGGTTCCAGACAGGGGCGATCGGCTGGAACCCCGCCGTCAACGTGCTCCTCCCCGACGACTACCACTGGAGCGGACGCAGGTACCCCGTGCTCTACCTCTTCCACGGTGGCGGCACCGACCAGGACTTCATCACCTTCGACCGCGAGGGGATCCGCGCCTGGACGGCGGGCAGGCCGCTCATCGTGGTGATGCCCGACGGAGGCCACGCGGGCTGGTACTCCAACCCCGTGAACTCCAACGCGGGCCCCCGGAACTGGGAGCACTTCCACATCGAGCAGCTGATCCCGTGGGTCGACGCGAACTTCCGCACGTACGCGGAGTACGACGGCCGGGCCGTGTCCGGATTCTCGATGGGCGGCTTCGGCGCCCTGAAGTACGCGGCCAAGTACTGGGGCCACTTCGCCTCGGTCAGCGCCCACTCCGGCCCGGCGAGCCTGCGCCGCGACAACGGCCTCGTGGTCCACTGGGCCAACGCCTCCTCCGCCCTCCTGGACCTGAACGGCGGCACCGTCTACGGGGCGCCGCTGTGGGACGAGGCCCGGGTGAACGCGGACAACCCGGTGCAGCGCATCGAGAGCTACCGCAACAAGCGGGTCTTCCTCGTCGCCGGCACCAGCCCCGATCCGGTCAACTGGTTCGACACGGCCAACGAGACCCAGGTGCTCGCGGGCCAGCGGGAGTTCCGTTCCCTCCTCGGGAACGCGGGGATCCCGCACGAGTGGTACGAACTGCCCGGCGGCCACTTCATCCGGCACGACATGATGCAGCGCGACATCGACGGCATCGTCGACCGGCTGCGCAAGGCGTGACCGGCGTGCCTCCCCGACTTTCCCGACTCTCCCGACGCGCCCTGACCTGCGTCCTCGCGGCCACCGCCGCCACGGCCGCCCTGCTGTCCTCGCTGGTGGCCCCGATGCCCGCCGAAGCCCGGACCACGGGCCCCGCGGCGGCCGCGTGCCCGGCCGGCGGCATCGTGTCGCAGCACTACCACAGCGGCCACAACGGCGTGGACATCGCCAACGACGTCGGTACGCCGATCTACGCCGTCGGCGACGGCGAGGTGACGATCTCCGGGTACACCGGCGACTACGGCCAGTGGATCCGTGTCCTGCACCCCGACGGCAGGATCTCCGAATACGGGCACATGTCCCGGCGCGACGTCTTCGTCGGCGACCACGTCGCCGCCGGCCAGCAGATCGCCCTCATGGGCGCCGAGGGCAACTCCACCGGCCCCCACCTCCACCTGCGGATCTGGGGGGACCGGTCCACCTCGTACGGCATCGACCCCGAGGCCTATCTGGCGGAGCGCGGCGTCGTGCTGCCCTGCGTCCCGGGCAGGGGACCGCGTCCCACGCCACCGGTGTATCCGGCGGAGTCGGGCCGGGTGGTGTCGGCCCGGTCGGCCGACGGTCGCCTCGAGGTGTTCGCCGCGGGCGCCGAGGGCGTGCACCACGCCTGGCAGCAGGAAGTGAACGGCACCTGGTCCGCCTGGGAACCGCTGGGCGGGCCGGGCAACGCCGAACTGGCGATCGCACCCAATGCCGACGGCCGTCTGGAGTTGTTCGCCCTGGGCGGCGCCACCTTCCAGCACCGCTGGCAGCTTTCCCCCTCGGGCGGCTGGTCGAACTGGGAGGACTTCGGCGGCGGCGGGCGCGACACCGCGGCCGGTGTGAACGCCGACGGCCGCATCGAGGTGTACGCCTCCGGCCCGGCCGGCCTCTTCCACCGGTACCAGAGCGCCCCCAACGGCGGGTGGTCGCCATGGGAACCCACCGGCGGCGGACCCGCCGACAGCCGGGTGGAGATGGAGAAGTCCCCTGACGGCCGTCTGGAGGTGTTCGCCCTGGGCCGCGACAGCTTCCAGCACAAGTACCAGACGGACCCCAACGGCGGCTGGTCCGCGTGGGACACCTTCGGCGGTGGCGGCCGTGACCTCACCGCCGCCCACAACGCCGACGGCCGACTGGAGGTCTTCGCCTCCGGCCCGGCCGGGGTGTTCCACAAGTATCAGACCGGCCCCGGCGGCTGGTCCGAGTGGGAACCCACCGGCGGGCCCGCGGACGCGCAGCTCACCAGCGAACACACCCCGGACGGCCGGGTCGAGGTCTTCGCCGTGAACGCCAGTACGGCGATGCACATGTGGCAGCGCGCCGCCAACGCGCCCTACGACGCATGGTCCGCCTTCGGCGGCGGCGGAACCGAGGTCACCGCGGCCGCCAACGCCGACGGACGGATCGAGATCTTCGGCACCAGCCGCGCCGGTGTCCACCACAAGTGGCAGACCGGCTTCTCCACCTGGTCCGAGTGGAGCTGGCTCAGCGACACCGCCGGCCCCGGCCTCGACTGACCCGCCTCCCGACCGCCCCACACCCGACCGTGGTCGGCCGTGCCCGCCCGGGCACGGCCGGCGACACGGTCCCTCCGGAGGGAGACCCATGCCTGCGATCAGCCGACGGAACCTGCTGAAGGGCGCCGCCGGGGCGGGCGCGCTCCCGTTCCTGGGCGCCGGCCGGGCCGCGGCCGCCGACGCCGCCGACGCCGTGCCGCCCCCTCGGTGGGCCGGCGCGGGACCCTTCGCCCACGTCTACGACCCGTCCACCGCCGACGGCCCGCGCTACCTCAACGACCACACCCTGATCAAGGCCCGCGGCCGCTGGCACCTGTTCGGCATCGTCGGGGACAGCGCGCCGCGCGGCGAGTCCCCGGACAGCGCGAAGGAGACCTCCTTCGCCCACGCCTGCGCGCCGAGCCCGAACGGGCCGTGGACCACCCACGCCGACGCGCTCACCCTCGACCCCTCCTACTTCGGCGAGGAACACCTGTGGGCGCCCCACGTCGTCGAGGCGGGCGGCAGGTTCTGGATGTTCTACGCGGCGGGCGGGCGCACCGGTGCCGCGATCGGTCTGGCCACGTCCGACGACCTGTTCACCTGGACGCGCGAGCCGTCCGGCCCACTGTTCCGCGGGCTCGCGGCGCGCGACCCGATGGTGCTGCGGGTCGGCGGCGAGTGGGTCATGTACTACACCGAGCTGTCGGGCGCGGGCGGCCACCACGTCGTGGCCCACCGGCGGTCCGCCGACCTGCTGCACTGGAGCGAGCCGGGCGTCGCCTTCACCGACGCGACGACGGACACGACCGTCTCGGTCACCGAGTCGCCGTACGTCGTCGAACGGGACGGCTGGTACTACCTGTTCCTCGGGCCCCGGAACGGCTACGAGGGCACGGACGTGCTGGCGTCCCGGGACCCGTTCCGCTTCGACCTCGCCGGCTACGCGGGCCATGTCGCCGCTCACGCCGTGGAGGTGGTCGCCGACGGGGAGGCGTGGTACGCCAGCGCCGCGGGCTGGTTCCGCAACGGGCTGCACGTGGCGCCCCTGCACTGGCGCGAGACTCCACCGCCGTGGCAGAGCCCGGACAACCCGGTGGCCGGACTCGACGTCGGCGGCCGCCTCACGGTGTTCGCGCTCGACGCCTCCGACCGCTCGATGCTGCGGCGGGTCCAGCTCGACCCGGACTCCGACACCTGGTCGCCGTGGGAGGCCTTCGGTGGGCCGGCCGGTGCGGTCCCCACGCTCGGCCGCAACGCGGGCGGCCGGCTGGAGGTGTTCTCGCTCGCTCCGGGGGGCGTCAACCTGCACCACCGGGTGGAGCGGCCGGACGGCGGCTGGTACGAGTGGGAGGAGTTCGGCGGCCCGGCCGGCGCGGCCCCCGCCGTCGCCCGCGACGCGGCCGGCCGGCTGGAGGCGTTCGCCCTCAGCCCCGGCGGCGCCTCCCTCGCCCGGCGTCGGCAGGTTTCACCCGGATCCCTGGCCTGGGACCCGTGGGAGCCCGGCTTCGGCGGGGCCGCGGGCGCTCCGCCGGTGGTCGCGGCGAACGCCGACGGCCGGCTGGAGGTGTTCGCCCTCTCGCCCGGCGGCGCGGGGATCCACCACCGGTGGCAGGAGAGCCCGGGCGGCTCCTGGACCGCGGGCTGGCAGCGCTTCGGTACCGCGGCCGGCGCCGCACCGCGGGTGGCCCTGGACGGCAGCGGCCGGCTCACCGTCGCCGCGCTCGGACCCTCGGGCACGGGGACCTTCTCCCGGCGGCAGTCGGTGCCGAGCGGCGGCTGGGACGAGTGGCTGTCCCTGTCCGGCTGGAGCGCCGCCGCCCCGGCGTTCGCCGCCAACGCCGACGGCCGGCTGGAGGCGTTCTCCCTGACACCCGGCGGCGCCAGACTCGGTCACCGGTGGCAGACCACCCCGGGCGGGGGCTGGGCTCCCGGCGGCGAGTTCGGCGAGCCCGGCATCAGGCTCGCGGCCACGCCGACGGCCGCGCTCGACTCGACCGGCCGGACGCACGTCTTCGCCGTCACCGCCGAGGGCCGGCTGCGCACCCGAGTCCAGGACCGGCCGAGCGGCGGATGGCGGCCGTGGACCGCCTTCGGCGACCGCTCGGTCGCACCTCGGGTGTCGGGCGCTCCCGCTCTCTGAACGGGGTGCGGATCTCGCCAGGGTGACCCCGCCCGAAGTGGCCGAAGTGCGCCCCTGAACTCGCGCGGAAGATGAGTATTGTTCCCATCGTCGGACCGGTACGACGCGTGGAACAGGGGGCGCGGTGAGCGGCGTGGTCGTCCATCTCCCGCAGGGATGCGGTGGCACCGACGGCGGCGAACCGTACGGTGGGGCGGTGACGTTACGCCTCGGACCTGGCGAGGTCGCCCGCTTCGGACGGGGTTCCGCGACGACCCCCGTCGAGCTTCGCCTCGCCGACGCGGCCATCTCCCGCCTCGCCGGGGAGATCCGTGTGACCGACGACCACTGGCAACTGACGAACCACAGCACCACCCACAGCTACCTGGTGGAGAACCCGGAGGGAGCCGGGGAGTACCTGAGGGTCGCGCCGAGACGGGTCGGGGCGCCGGTCCCGTTCGAGTTCTCGCGGGTGGTGCTGCCCACGCGCGGCGACGTCGGGGTGTCCTTCCAGGTGTTCGCGCCCGACCACGTCTACCTGGACCCGGACGCCATCGGCGCCCCCTGGGGCCGTCTCACGGTCACCGCGTACTCCCTGGACGAGACGGCGGCGTACTTCCTCGTCCTCGTCGCGCTCTGCGAACCGCGCCTGCGCGACCAGTCCCGCGTCGCGGTGCCCACCACCCCCCAGATCGTCGAGCGGCTCAAGGGGCACGTCACCGGCGGCGCGCTGACCGCGCGTGCGATCAGCTCGCACATCGACTACCTCGCCGAGGAGAAGCTGCGCATCGGCGGACCGGACCTCCGCGAACCCGGCAAGAGCGACCGCCGCAACGGCAAGCGGGAGGAGATCGTCGGGCTCGCGCTGCGGTTCGGGCTCGTACGGGAGGAACACCTCACGCTGCTGCCGCCCCTGACGGGGGCCGGCGGGCGGGAGCGGCAGAGCGCACGATGACGCCGCCGCACGGCCTGCGCGACACCACCGCATGCGAAGCCGGGGAGCTGCTCCCGCCCGGCCACCGGGTGCGGGACTGGACGGTCACCGGCGTGATCGGGGCCGGCGGCTGGTCCACGGTCTACGCGGCACGGCCGTGCGACGGCCACCCGGACCGCAGCGGCGGCGCTCCCGCGGGCAGGGCTCCGGGACCCGCCGAGGTCGCGCTCAAGATCATGCCGACCGCCGGGTTCGCCCCGCGCCAGGCACGCAGGATCGTGGAATCGGCCCACCGCGAGGTCGAACTCGGGCGCAGGGCCGGCCATCCCCGGCTGATCGGCCTGCTGGACTCCTTCGTCCTCGCCGCACCCGAGCGACCCGCCCTGGACGGCGCGATCGTGCTGGTCATGGAGCGGGCCGCGGGCAGCCTGCGGGAACTCCTCGACGCGGGCGTGGCCGAGGCCGACCGGGCCCGGCTGATCACCGGCATCTGCGAGGGGCTCGCCCATCTCCACCGGTCGGGCTGGGTCCACGCCGACCTCAAGCCGGAGAACGTCCTGCTGGGCGCCGGCCGCTCCGTGCGGCTCTCGGACTTCGGGCTCGCCACCGAGATGACCGGCACGCACGGGTACGCGCCCCCCATGGGCACGCTGGACTACCTCCCGCCCGAGCGCTGGCGGGCGCCCCTCGGGGAACTGGGCGTGCAGATCCGGCCGACCGCCGACATCTGGGCCCTGGGCGTCGTCATCCACGAGGTCTTCGCGTCCGGAGCCTCCCCGTTCGCCGGAGCCACCCCCATGGCGCGGGGCGCCGCGGTCCAGGCGTACGGCGAGGGGCGCGCGCCGCTGCGCCTGGACCCCGCCGTGCCGCCGTTCTGGCGCGCGCTGGCCGCGGACTGCCTCGCCCCGACCCACGCGGCGCGCGCCCCGCACACCGCCGAAAGCCTGCTCGCCCGCATCGCCGCCGAACAGGGCGCGCGCGGGCCGGGGGTGGGGCGGCCGCGGGGCCGCCGCGCCCGCGCCGTCGTCCTCGCCACCGCGCTGTGCGGGATCGCCGGCGCGACCCTGTGGTCGGACGCGGTACGGGAGGGCCCGTCCGCCCTGCAGGGCCGGGCGGGCGCGAGCGCGGGCACGGTCCGGGTGTTCAACGCGGAGCGGGGCTGCCAGGGGCGGGTCGACCGCGACCCCCAGTGCAGTCTGGGGCTGGCGGTCGATCCGCTGCGGCCCTACGCCGCCGACAACGTCGTACCGACCCGGGTGTGGCACGGCGACGTCCTCGCCGCCGAGTGTCAGCTGCCCGACGGGCAGCCCGTCATCAACGAGGAGGACCTGCAGTCGACCCGCTGGTTCCGCGTCCGCCTCCCGCGCGGGTCCGTACCTCCCACGGCCTGGCTGCCCGTCGTCCGCACGAAGGACCGGCCGGAGCTCCCGGGATGCCCGCACCCCACGGCGGGACGCTGACGCGGCGCCGCCGCCGCGGGGGTCAGCGGTACAGGACGACGAGCGAGGCGAGGAGGAGTACGGCCGCGGCCGAGAGCCCGGCGGTCCGGTAGCGGTCCCACGCGGCCAGTGCGAGGCAGCCCGCCCACGCCCCGCCCGCGAGGGCGGAGGCCCACCAGCCGAAGTCCGCCCGGGCGGCGGCCAGGGGGAACACCGCGAGCAGGACCGTCGGCGGGACGACGGCGAGCCGGGGCCCGATGCCCAGCGGCTTGTAGACCGCCGTCAGGACGATCAGGGCGGCGGTCAGGGCGAGGGGGACGGCCGCCCAGTCCCACCAGGTCCAGCAGAGGCCGGCGGAGTCCTCGCACGCCCGGGCGCCGCGCCGCTCGACCCAGGAGAAGAAGCGCACGGCTCCGTAGGCCAGGACCGCACCGGTGACGGCCGCTGCGAACGCTCCCGGTACGACGGGCCGGGGGCCGCGGTGTGTGTTCATGCCGACAGCCTCTCCGCAAGGACGGCCGGGGGCCTGAGTACGCGTACTCAGGCCCCCGCAGCAGCGGCCGCTGCTCAGTGCGCGCCCCAGCCGCCGTCGACGGGCACCGACGCGCCGGTGACGTAGCCGGTGAGCGGACCGCAGAGCCACACCACCACCGCGGCCACCTCCTCCGGCTCGATCAGCCGCTTGATCGCGGCGCGTTCCAGCATCACGTCCGTGACCACGTCCTCGGGTGCGATGCCGTGGGCGGCGGCCTGCGAGGTGATCTGGTGCTCGACCAGCGGGGTGCGTACGTAACCGGGGTTGACGCAGTTGCTCGTCACCCCGTGCGGGGCGCCTTCGAGGGCGGCCACCTTGCTCAGCCCCTCCAGGCCGTGCTTGGCCGCGACGTAGGCGGACTTGAAGGGGCTGGCGCGCAGGCCGTGCACGCTGGAGATGTTCACCACGCGCCCCCACCCGGCCCCGTACATGTACGGCAGGCACTGCCGCATCAGCAGGAACGGCGCGGTGACCATCACCTTCTGGATCAGTTCGAACCGGGCCGGCGGGAAGTCCTCGATGGCCGCCACGTGCTGCAGCCCGGCGCTGTTGACCAGGATGTCCACCTCGTCGGGGAGTGCGCGCAGCGCCGCGGCGTCGGCGAGGTCCACACCATGCGGGCGGCCGCCGACCTCCTCGGCCACGGCGGTGGCCGCCCCGGCGTCGAGGTCCACCACGTGCACCAGGGCGCCGGCGTCCGCCAGCGCCCGCGCGCAGGCCCGTCCGATACCGCTGCCGCCACCGGTCACCAGGGCCGTGCGCCCCGAAAGGTCCACGCCGCAGCCGTGCGCGAAGGGTCCGGGAGCTGCGGGAGATTGGCTCGTCATGGCCGGAACGCTAGAGACGCCTCGCCGGACATCCCACGTCCGCGGTCACCACAGTGGACCGCGGGGAGGTGTGGGCCGACGCCATGCAGGCCTCCGACCGGCAGGACCCCCTAGCGGTAGCCGGTGGTGTCCGCGGGGCGGTCGGGGTCCTGGACCTCGACCATGTAGCGCCAGCAGTCGGGCCGGCTGCCGTCGAGGTCGGTGAAGCCGTACTCCTGCGCGAGCTGTCCGCTGGACAGGGAGCGGCCGTTCCAGCGCGCGACCTCCGGATCCGTGGCGAGGGCCGCGACCGCCCGCCCCACGTAGGCCGGGGTCTCGGAGATGGCGAAGTGCGGGACCTTCGCCAGCGCGTCCCGCCAGTTCTCCTCCGTCACGCCGAAGCTGTCGAGCATCATCTCGGAGCGCAGCCAGCCCGGGGTCAGCGCCACCGCCGTGGCCCCGCGCGGCCCCAGCTCGTGCGCCAGCGCGAACGCCATGCGCAGGACGGTGGACTTGGCGATGTCGTAGAAGAAGGACACCCGGTAGTTGGACGCGTTGTACTCGGTGGTGCCGTCCGTCATCTCCACCACCAGCCCGCCCGGCTCGCGCAGCATCAGCGGCAGCGCGAAATGGCTGGTGACGGCGTGGGTCTCCACCGCGAGCCGCATCAGACGCAAACCCTTGTCCAGGTCGTGCTCCCAGACCGTGCTGTCCCACTCGAAGAGCCGCTCGCCGCCCCAGATGTCGTTGACCAGGACATCGAGACGCCCCTGCTCGGTGTCGATCCGCCCCACCAGCGCCTCGACCTCGGCCGGTACCAGGTGGTCGGCGACCACCGCGATCCCGCGGCCGCCCGCCGCGGTCACCAGCTCGGCGGTCTCCTCGATGGTCTCGGGCCGGTCGTACTCCGAGCGCTTGCCGCGGGTGCTGCGCCCGGACACGTACACCGTCGCGCCCCGCGCGCCCAGTTGGACCGCGATGCCGCGGCCCGCGCCGCGCGTCGCCCCGGCCACGAGGGCCACCCTGCCTTCGAGAGTCCGCTGTGTTCCAGGCATGGACCGACCCTACGACGACCGCCCCGCCCTCCGCCCGCCGGACACGGCGACCGCCGCCAGGGACAGCAGCAGCCCGCCCGCCGCGAAGCCCAGGGCCTGGCCCGGCCCCCACAGGGTCCAGGCCGCGCCGAAGAGCAGCGAACCCGCGAACCGTGCCAGTGCCTGCGCGGTCTGCAGCGCCGCGAGGCCCGTGGTGCGCAGCCCGGCCGGGAGCAGCGGCCCGGCGGCCGCCATCAGCACGCCGTCGGTGGCCGCGTAGAACAGACCGAGCAGGGCCAGCACGCCCGCGACCAGCGGCGCCCCGGCCGGCACCGGAGCGAGCAGCAGCAGGCAGGCGCCGAGCAGCAGCGCATGCCCGCCGAGGAAGACCCGGCGGCGACCCAGCCGGTCGGCGAGCCGGCCCACGGGCAGCGCGGCCAGCAGGAACACGGCCGCCGTGCCGACGGGCAGCAGCGGGAAGTACGCGCCCGACAGGTCGAGCCGGCGCTGGAGCAGCAGGTAGAGGAAGGCGTCGCCGACGGTGAACAGGCCGAGCACGGCGGCGGTCAGGCACAGCCGCCGCAGGCCGGGCAGTCGCAGGAGGGTGCGTACGGGGGGCAGCGGAGCCCGGGGCGCTGCCGCGGCCGGGACGATCGCGGGCGCGGGCGCGGGGACGATCGCGGGCGCCGGGGCGGGGGCGGGCGCGGGGGCCTCGCGTACGAAGAGCGCCAGCATCACCACCCCCAGCACGGCGATGCAGCAGCTCACGGTGAACACGGCCTCGTACCCGTCCACCGCCATCCACAGCACCCCGAACGCGGCCAGCGGCCCCAGCAGCGCGCCCGCCGTGTCCAGCGCGCGGTGCACCCCGAAGGCACGGCCCTGCTCCCCGGGCGGCACGGACAGCGAGATCAACGCGTCGCGCGGGGCGGTGCGCAGCCCTTTGCCCGTCCGGTCGACGGCCAGTACCGCCGCGACCGACCAGGGGGTCGTGACGGCGAGCAGGGCCGCCTTGCAGAGCGCGGAGAGCGCGTAGCCGGTGCCCGCGACGAGCTTGCGGCGGTGGGTGCGGTCGGCGATCCGGCCGCCCGCGAGGCGCAGCAGCGCCGTGGCGCCCTGGTGGAGCCCGTCCAGGGCGCCGAACGCGAGCGGCGACATGCCGAGCCCGGCCATCAGGTACAGCGGCAGGACGGCGGTGACCATCTCCGCGGAGACGTCCGTGACCAGGCTGACCAGTCCGAGCGCGAACACCGTGCCGGGGACGGCCCGCAGCGGGCCCTTCGGGGCCGGGGTGTCACCGGCGATGTCCGCGGCCCGGCTGGTCGACAGGTACACGCATGCCTCCTCGGGAGCGGCCGGGCCGTACGCCCCGGCCTAGAACCAGTTGACGGTGAGCGGGAACGCGGCGGTGACGGTGGCACCGGTGGAGTCGGTGGCCGTCGCCGTGATCTGGACCGTGCCGCTGCTCCAGGGCTTGCCGGAGACGCGTCCCGAGCCGGCGTCGACGGACAGGCCCCAGGGCAGGCCGGTGGCGGCGTACCGGTAGGCGGGCTTGCCGCCGGTGGCGGTGAGCTGGATGGTGCAGGACTGGTTGAACTTGCAGGTCTGCGGGCCGGGGTTGGCCAGCTTCAGGTCACCCGGAGTGGGGGTCGGTGTCGGTGTCGGGGTCGGGGTGGGTGTCGGGGTGGGAGTGGGTGTCGGTGTCGGGGTGGGCTCCGTCGAGGTGTCGAACACCTCGCTGATCGGCTGGACGTTGGCCGCGTTGCCCGCGTGCGTCGCCGTGCCGAAGAGGTCCTCGAAGGTCCGCAGCAGGTGGTGGTGGTTGAAGGCGGTGGCGTACTTGCCGGTCTTGACCTTCGCGCCGTAGAAGACGGTGGCGATCTGGTTCGAGCCGAGGTAGTTGTCCTCGTCCCACGTGAGCACCAGAAGGCTGTTGTTGGCCTTCGCCCACTGCGCGTAGGCGTCGATGTTGTTCCGCGTCCAGGTGTCCCCGGTGTTCACGGAGCACGAGTGCATGTCGTTGCACTGGTTGGGGACCACGAAGGAGAGGTGCGGCAGCGCCGCGAAGTTGTTCTGCGGGAACTGCGTCCAGGTCTTCCCGGTGTTCAGCGGCACGTTCTTGAAGGCGAACCACGGGTTGTGCTTCTGCGCGTACTGGCCGTTCGTGCAGGCCGTGGACCCCTCGCTCGGCAGGTCCTCGTTGTACGTCGCGAAGGTCTTGCCCGCCGCGATCAGCTCCTGGCCGAGGTTGGCCGCCGTCATCGACTGCGGGGTGTAGCAGCCGTCGCCCGTGATGCCCTGGGTGGCACCCGAGAAGAGGTTGAAGTAGTTCGGCTGGCTGGGATGGGTCAGCGCCTTCATGCCGGTCAGGCTCGCGCCGCCGTTGGCCAGCTGGTTCACGTACGGGGCGTTCGCGCTGCCGATGATCTCCCCGTACTGCTTGTTCTCGTACACGACGACCACCACGTGGTCGTAGGCCGGCAGCGCGGCCGCGGCCGCCGCCGCGGGAGCGGTCGGGACATGCTCCGCCGCCTGCGAGTTGGCCACGGTGAAGGCGCCCAGCAGGCCGAGCGCGCCGAGGCCGGCCACGAGCGCCGACCAGCGGGCCCGGCGTCTCAGCCCGGCCCTGGGTGAGGGTGCGGGGGTGGGGGTGGGCATGGGTGTTTCCTCCCTGTCGTGGGTCCGGCGACCCGGTGTCATTCCTCGCGCCGCGCCGCACCGGCGACGGCGATGTTCAGGAAGCGCGGTACGGGCATCCCGCGGCCGCGGAAGTCCTCCGCGACCGCGGCCCGTACCGCCGTCAGTCGTGCCTCGGGAAGCAGCACCAGCACGCTGCGCCCCGGCCGCGGCCCGGGGTGCCACGCGCTGAGCGCACCGGCCCGCCGGGCGCAGGCCACGGCCCGGGCCGGCTCCCGCGCCCGGTCCGCGGCCTCGCCGCGCACGGCGACCAGCACCAGCCGGTCTCCCGACGCAGCCGGGTCGAAGGTCACGTACCGCTGTCGCCGCCGGGGCCCCGGACCCACCAGCAGGGCCCGGCCGGGCCGGGCGAAGAGCACCGCCCGGCGCAGGCCGTCGTCCCCGTCCGGCAGCGCTGCGGCCAGCAGCCCGGCCAGTTCCGCGCGGTCCGGACGCGCACCCGCCGGCGTGTGTACGTCGGCCACCGCCAACGCCACCGCGCACTCGGCGGGTTCGGCCGTGGCCAGCCCGGCGGCCCCCGTGAGGGAGCCCTGCACGTGCAGGTCCGACCCGCCGCGGCCGTAGCCGGCGCGGGCCAGCGCCCGCAGCACCGTGTACGGCCGCACGGCCCAGTCGGGGGCGGCGGGCGGCGGCCCGGACAGCGTCAGCGGCAGATCGCAGCTCTCCGCCGGGTGGGCGAGGGAGCTGAGCCGTACCAGGCCGTCGGAGCGCGGGGCCGCGGCGGCCGCCGTCGGCCAGCCGGCCGCCGCGACCAGGCCGGGGGAGCCCAGGTGGAAGGCGTACGGCGCGCTCCACACGGCGGCCGGAGGCCGTCCGTGCGCGGCCTCCAGGGCGTAGGCGACGAGCCGGAACAGCGGATCGACGGTGGCCCGCCGGGCCAGGCCGGCTCCGGCGGGGCCGGCCGGCTCCGCCGCGGCGGGGGCCACGGCATCCCCTCCGGCCCGGTCGGTTCCGGGCCCGGTGCCCGGGTCGGCCGCGGCGGCGCTGTGCGGCCCCGGGGCTTGCGCGCGCTTCACGACGCGTCCTTGCGGGCCAGCATCCGGTAGGCGTTGCCGCCGTCCGTGCGGTGGGCCGCCGCCGTGCGCAGGGCGTCGAGCACCGCCGCGCCCGCGAAGGCCGGCAGGGCGGCCAGCCGAACGGCGTGCGCGCGGGCCCGCGCGCCGGCCGTGGCCGGGGGACCCCACGGACGGTCCGGGTCGGGGGCCAGCGCGGTCGCCGCGAGCACCACCGCGCCGAAGAAGTCGTTGCCCTGGTGAGCCGGTCCGTGCTCCTCGGCGAGGACGGTGAACCCCCGGTCGGCCAGCGCCTCGCGCAGGTTCGCGGCGGGCATCAGGTGCTGGTGCTGGGGCTGGAACCAGGGCAGCCACAGCGGGCCCAGCAGCCGCGCCATCCGCGACTCCGGGTCGGGCAGCTCGATGGTCAGGAACCCGCCGGGGGCCAGCACGGCGGCCGCCGCGTCCAGTTCCGCGAGCGGATCCCGGGTGTGCTCCAGATAGTGGTACATGCTGACCACCTCGTACTGGCCCGCGAGCTTCGACGCGAACTCCGGGAACTGACCCTGGTATCCGGTCTCCACCCAGCCGCGGCGCTCCGCCCCGCGGACCCCGTCGCCCATGTCCAGCCCGTCGAACCGGGTCCGCGGCCAGACGGCCCGCGCCGCGTTGCAGAAGTGCCCGTGCCCGGTGCCGACATCGAGCCAGGACCCCGGATCGGCGTGCGGGAGGAGCATCTCGGCGCGCCCCCGGTAGGCGGCGCCCAGCCTTCCGAAGACCGTGCCCGCGCCCTCGCCGCCTCGGCCGTCGTAGAAGTCGCGGTAGTAGAATTCCAGTCCCTCCGGGGTCAGCCGGGGGTTCTGGAAGACGTGCCCGCACTCCCCGCACTGCTCCAGCGTGAACAGGCCGGGCTTGCCCTGGAGCAGGTCGGGCACCCGGACCCGGACGGCGAGGCGGCCGGAGCCGCACCACGGGCAGTCCGTGCGGCGCGGTTCGAGGAACCGCCCCGCACCCGAGGCCAGTTCGGCCTGGTAGGCGGCGGCCCGGGCGGTGTCCCGCGCGCGGTCCCCGCCCGCCCCGCCCCGCCCGGCCGCCGCGGCCGTACGCAGGGCGGCGCCGAGCGAGCGCAGCGGCCGGGCCACGGTGGCCCGGGCCAGACCGGCGGGGCGCAGCGGGGAGCCGGGGCCGCCCAGGGCGAGGTACGGCTGGAGCCAGTACAGCCCGGCCGCGGCCGCCCCCCACCGGCCCTGGCGCAGCGCGGCGCCCGCCAGCAGGGCCAGCCCGCCGAGCTGCGCGGCGGCCAGCGCCCCCGGCGGCAGCCCCTGGGCCCGCAGCTCGGCGACCCGCGCGGGCCCCCCGGGCTCGGCGGGTCCGCCGCAGCTCAGGCCGGGGGCGATGGCCAGGCCCGTCGCGTCGGCGGCGTACTCCTTCAGCCGACGGGTCAGCGCGAAGAGTTCCGCCGGATCCGCGCGCGGCCCGAGCGGATCCACCTCGGCCCGCGCCAGCACCTCCTCGGCGACGAGCACGGCGAAGCCGGCCCCGCGCCCCTCGCCGAGCCGGTCCCCCCGGTACCGGGCGGGGTCGACCAGCCGCAGCAGGCCCAGGGCCCGCTCGGCGGGCAGGTCCGCGGGCAGCAGGTCCAGCACCCGCAGGCCCTCCGCCTCGGCGTGCGCGCAGGCGGCGAGGAAGGTGGCCGGGTCGGGCTCGACACCGCCGGCGGTGAGCAGCCGCCACCCGGCGGGCCGCGGTACGTCGGCCCCCGCGGGCGGGGGCACGGGCAGCACCGGGATGGCCCGCAGCCGGCGCCCGGCGCGTACGGTGCCGGTGGCGAGCGCGGCCAGCAACACCGCGGAGGTCCACCGGACCCGGGAGATCGGGGGTGGCGTCATAGCAGCTTCTCCAACCGGTCGGCCGCGGCGGCAGCCCCGCCCGCCGCGGCGAATGAGGCCTGGATCCGCCGGGCGGCCCGGCGGGGGCCGGGATCGTCCAGCACGGCCGTGAGCGCGTCGCGCAGTTCCTCGGCCCGGGTCCTGCCGAACCGCACCCGGATGCCGGCTCCGGCCTCGACCACCTGCCGGGCCACGATCGGCTGGTCGTCCCGGATCGGGGCGACGACCAGCGGCAGTCCGTGGGCGAGGGCCTCGCACACGGTGTTGTGACCGGCGTGGCAGAGCACCGCGTCCAGGTGCGGCAGCAGTTCCAGCTGCGGGACGCTCTCCTGGAGCAGCACGTGGCCGGGCACCGGCCCGATCAGGGCGGGAGGCGCCGCCAGTACGAACTGGACGTCCTCGGCAAGCCGTTCGGCGGCTCCCAGCACCGCGCCGTAGAAGCGGGCGCCGGCCTCCTGGTTGAGGGTGCCCAGGGACACCAGCACCCGCCGCCGCGCCGGGTCCAGCCGCTGCCAGGGGAATCCGGGGGAGGCCGGCCGGGCCCCGAAGGCCGGCCCGACGTAGGCGTGGTGCGCCGGGAAGTCCCCTGCGGTCCCCACGAGTTCGGGTGTGGAGAAGACCAGGACCAGTCGCTCCGAGAACCGCGGGTCCCAGCCCCCCGGCTCCGTCGCCGCGTCACCGAACTCCGCGAGCAGACCGGAGATCTGCCCGGCCACCCACTCCCCGACCTTCGGGAAATCGGCGAAGGGCCGGGTCAGTTCGGCCGACGTGCTGGCGGAGGTCGCCCACGGGACGCCGAGCCGCCGGGCGACCAGCGGCCCGGCCAGGGCCTGCTGGTCGGCGACCAGCACGTCCGGCTCGAAGGCGCGGACGGCCCGTTCCACCCCCGGCACCATCGCCCGGGCCAGCGGCACCAGCGCCTCCTCCCACAGGAACCGCAGCGCCCCCACCCCGCGCAGGTCGCGCCAGCGCTCGTGCAGCGCCGCGTACTCGCCGCCCGACTCCTCGCCGGCCGGCAGGATCCGGGCCTGCGCCGGCAGCAGCTGGGACAGCGCCGAGGCCGGCCCCGCCCAGGCGGTCTCGTGCCCGCGGGCGGCCAGTTCGGCCCCGACGGCCACCGTCGGATTGACGTGCCCGGCCAGCGGGGGCACGGTGAACAGCACCTTCACCGGACCAGCGCTCCCGCCCGCGGCCGGGCCGCCGCCTGCGCCGCCGTGGCCGTCACGGTCGGCGAGGCCTGCGCGGCCGTCGTGTCGAGATGGGCCAGCACCGACTCCCGCAGCACCCCGCTGCTCTCCTTCAGCACGTCGTGCCCCAGGCCCGGCAGGATCCGCAGCGTGCCCCGCGGGGCGTGGCGGGCCAGCTCCCGGGCGCCCGGGACCAGTTCGGAGTGCTCGCCGCAGACGGTCAGGACCGGGCAGCGCAGCCGGGCGTAGTCGGCCGGGGTGAAGGTGCGGCTGGCGGCGATGTCGTCGATGAGCGAGGTGCGGTTGAGGAGGGCGTCGGCGACGGCCGTCAGGTTGGCGGCCTTGCGCAGGCGCAGGGTGAGCAGTTCGGCGGGGACCGGGCTGTCCTCCAGGCTGAGCGCGGCCGCCGACAGGGTGTCGACCATGTTCTCCACCCACGCCCCGCCGAGCGGCGGTTCGAGGAGGGTGAGCCCGGCGACGAGGTCGGGCCGGGCCAGGGCGGCGTGCAGGGCGAGGGTCCCGCCGTAGCTGTTGCCGACCAGGTGGACCGGGCGCTGCCCGAGGCCCAGCGCGCCGAGCAGCGCGAAGAGGTCCCGTACGGCGGTGCGGCTGTCGTAGCCGGAGGCCGGCCGCTCGGTCCGGCCGTGGCCGCGCAGGTCGTAGAGGACGGCCTCGTGCCCGGCCCGGGCCACCGGCAGGGCCAGGGGGCAGTAGAAGGAGGAGAGGTTGTCGACGACCAGCCCGTGCAGGAAGACCACGACGGGGCGGTCCGGGGCGTCGGCTCCTTCGGTGGCCGGGAGCCGCTGGACGTGGAAGCGCAGGGAGTCGGCGAGGACGAAGGCCATGGCGTCAGCCGGCCGACGCGGGAGAGGTCCCCGCCGAGACCCGGGCCAGGGACGTGTGGGTGATCCGGCCGATGTGGGTGACGAGCTCGCCCACGGACATGGCCAGGATCGCGTCCATGTCCTTCTCCGCGAGGAAGCCCATCAGGTCCACCTCGGCGCCGTAGCGGTGGTGGAGCAGCTCGGCGAGGGCGACGAACTCGATGCTCTCCAGGGCGAGGTCCTCGTTGAAGGTCGTCTTCATCGTGACCTCCTCCGCGAGGAGGTACTCGTCGCCGACGATCTCCACGAGCATGCCCGTGATCTCGGCGAGGATGTCAGTTGCCATGACGGTTCTCCGTGAGGTGGAAGGGGACGGGGGAGGGCGCGGTCGGGCGGGCGGTCCAGGCGACGACGTGGTCGGGTGGCGGGGCGACGGGGCGCGGGTCGGCGGGCGGCGGGCCGGCGGGCGCGGCGGCCGACGGGACGCCGGTGAGCGGATGGCCGAGCCGGGTCGTGCGGACCGGGTACGGGTGCCCGTCCGGGGACGTCACGAGCAGACCGCCGGAATCCGGGTCGCCGGCCACCCGCCAGTCCCGCGGCCGGCCGCCCAGCCCGCTGCCCTCCGCCTTGGCGGCGGCCTCCTTGGCGCACCACAGGGCGGTCAGCGCGGTCGGCAGCCCCGTGCCCCCGCGCGCCGCCAGCCGTTCGGCGAGGCGGAGTTCGTCCGGCCCGAGGGCGATCCGGATGAGCGCGTCCGGGTCGGCGGTCACCGGCTCCACGTCGATGCCGACCGCCCGCGCCGGGTCGGCCAGGGCGACCGCGATCCGGTCCTTGTGGGCGATCGACAGCCGGTACCCCCCGGCCAGTGGGCCCTCGGCGAGCGGCCGGCCGGCCGCGTCGTTCCCGATGGGCACCTCCGCCGGGAACACCGGCCCGGCTCCGCCGTCCCACAGGAGCCCGCGCAGCGCGTCCTTGGCGGCGATCCGGCCCAGCAGCCAGGGCGCCCGGGCCCGCGGCGACAGCCGCTCGTAGACCGCCCGCTCGGCGGCGCCCAGGTAGCGGCGCATCACCAGTTCCTGCGAGGCGGGGTCGGTCCAGCGGCGCCGGGCCAGGCACCAGCCCTCGGGCCTGGGCTCGCCGATCCCGCAGACCTCAGGGGTGAACTTCATCGGCCAGACCCGCTCGTCGGCGCCGAACCGGCGGTACGTCCACCCGTCGATCCGGGCCCACACCCCGCCGCGGGCCCGCCGCAGTTCGAGGTCACCGCGCACGGTCACGTCGCGCACCTCACGGATCCGGGCGGTCGCGGTGACCAGCTCCCGCGGCGCCGGCGGCGGCCCGAAGAACCGGATCCGGTCCACGGTCGCCGGGAAGACCAGCCGGTCCACGGGAAGCCGCAGCTGCATCCAGTGCCCGAAGAGCTGCCCGGCGGCGTCCAGGAGCGCGCCTTGGTCGGGCAGGGCCCGCAGCACGCCGTGGATGCCGTCCGAGCCGACCGTCCGCACCTCGTGGACCCCGGCGAAGCGCGGCCCGTGGAACATCCAGCGGTCCCGGTAGAGGGCCGCCGCGCTGACGGGCGCCGGCCCTGGGTCGCTCAGCGGCGTGTCGTCGGGCGCGGGCGGCTCCCCGAAGCGCTCGCCGAGCAGCACGACCACCGAGGCGTACTCCCCGAGGGTGACGTGCGAGCGGCCGGGCCCGTCACCGCGCACCCGGACCTCGACGTCTACGGCCGGCTCGACGGCGAGCCACCGCAGGGCCCGTACGTCCTCGTAGCCGACGACGGCGAGACCGGGCGGGGCGTGCCGCAGGGCGGCGTCGGCGGCCAGTTCCAGCATGGTGGTCATGGGCACGACGGGGAACCGGTCGGAGTCCTCCGGCCAGCCCTCGGGCTGGAGGTACACGCAGTGGTCGCGTACGGAGGGCAGCGCGGCGAGCGAGAGCCGCAGGAGCTCCTTCCCCGTGGCCCCTCCCGAACCCGTACCGCCGCGACCGGGCGCCTCGGCAGCGGCCGACCAGGCGTCGGTGACGGTCCGGGCGGCCGAGCCGGCGTCGGCCAGCACCGCGTCCAGGGCGGACAGCAGCACCGGCCGGACCGCTCCCGGCGCCGGTCCGGCCGCCGGGACCGGGCTCGGGGCGGCGGAGGGCGCCGGACCGGCGGCGGGCGCGGCGGACGGGGTGAGGAGGCCGGTCAGCGAGGTGCGGGCCGCCTCGCCCAGGCGGACCAGCGGGGACCCGAGGTCCAGCGGCATGCGCAGCCCCGGCCCGGCGGGTGCCGGCCGCGGCCCGGCGGGTGCCGGCCGCGGCGCGGCCGGGCCGGGGCGAAGCGTCGAACCGGCCGCCGGGGCCGCCCCGGCCAGCAGCCCCCAGCGCGGTGCGTGCCCCTCGGCCCAGAGCGCCGCGCAGGTGCGGCTCAGCGCCGCGAGACCGGCCAGGCGGGGGGAGGAGGTGGAAACGGAGAGGTGGGGACGCTCGCGCAGGGTGTCCTCGACGAAGCCCGGCAGACTGCCCGGCCCCAGCGTGACGAAGGTGCGCACGCCCCCGTCCTCGTACAGCCGCAGCGTCAACTCGCGGAAGCGGACCGGCTCCAGGAGGTGCCGGACCACCAGCTCCCGTACCTCCCGCGGGGCGGCGGGGAACGGCGCGCACGTCGTCGCCGACCACACCGGGAGGGAGCCGGCCCGCAGCGGCAGCCGGCCGAAGGCGGCACGGACCTGGCCGAGGTACGGCTCCCACATGGGGGTGTGGAAGCCCGAACGGAAGGGGAGCTCCTGGCCGAGCACCCCGTCGGAGCGCAACCGCGCCACCACTGAGGCCACTTGGTCCGGGTCCCCGCAGACCACCGACTGGTGCGGGCAGTTGTCGTGGCTCACCACCACCGCGTCCAGGCCGTGCAGCGCCGCCTCGGCCCGCCGGGCACCGCAGCCCAGCGCCGCGTACACGAGGTCCGGGACCCGCAGGTCGTCCGGCCGCAGCGAGTCCAGGAAGGTGTCGGCGGCCTCCTGCGGATACATTCCGGCGGCCACCATCGCCGCCCACTCGCCCAGGCTGTGGCCCGCCAGCACGTCCGCCTCGATGCCGAGCCCGGGCAGCACCCGGGCGAAGAAGCGGCCCGTCGCGATCGCGTCCAGGGCCCGCTCCACCAGGGTCGCTCCCCGGGTGAGCGGGGGCGGCTCGAGCGCGAGCCGGTCCGCCACGTCGTCGACCACGGGGGCGAACTCCGGCTCCAGGCCCGGGAACAGGAACGCCACCCGGCCGCCCAGCGGCTCCGGTGCGAACCACACGTCCCCGCGCCCCCGCCACGGCCGGCCCCGCGCCACCACCTTCGCGGCGAGCGCGAGCCGCTGCGGCGTCGGACCGACCACCGCGACCCGGCAGGGACCGTCGCCGCCGGAGGCCGGGGAAGCGGAGGCCGGAGAAGCGGACGCCGGAGAAGCGGACGCCGCCGCAGCGGACGCCAGCCGCGCCGACAGCTCAGCCGGGGTGTCCGCGCCGATCAGCAGTACGTCGGCCCGCGCGGCCGGCCCCACCGGCGCGGCCGCGGCCCCCAGCGGCAGGAACCGCCGCACCGGAAGCGGCGGGCGCGCGGCCGCCGGAGCCTCCTCCAGGACCACGTGCGCGTTGATCCCGCCGAACCCGAACGCGTTGACCCCGGCCCGGCGCGGCTGAGGCCCGCGCTCCCACGGCTCCGCCTCCGTCACCGGCCGCATCCGGGTCCGGGCCAGGTCGGCGTGCGGCTCCTCCAGGTGCAGCGTCGGCGGCAGCACCCCCTCGTGCACCGCGAGCGTGGCCTTGATCAGCCCGGCCATGCCCGAGGCCTGCATGGTGTGCCCGAGCATCGACTTCACCGAACCGAAGCCGACGCCGCGCCCGGTCCCCGGCCCGGGAGGGCCGAACACCTGCGCCAGGGTGTCCAGTTCGGCCGCGTCGCCGACCGGGGTGCCCGTCCCGTGCGCCTCCAGCAGGCCCAGCGCGCCGGGCGCCCGCGGATCCAGCCCGGCCTCCCGCCAGGCCCGTTCCAGGGCCTGCACCTGGCCGGCGACCAGGGGGCTCATCAGGCTCGCCGCCCGGCCGTCCCCGGCGACGCCCGTCCCGCGGATCACCGCGTACACGCGGTCGCCGTCCCGCTGCGCGTCCCCCAGCCGCTTCAGCAGCACCACCCCGGTCCCCTCGGACAGCAGGGTCCCATCGGCCCGGCGGTCGAAGGGCCGGATCCGCTCGCTCGGGCTCAGCGCCCGCAACTGCGTGAACACGCTCCACAGCGTCGCGATGTGGCAGTGGTGCACCGCGCCCGCGACCACCGCGTCACAGCGGTCCGTCGCCAGCAGTCCCACCGCCTGGTCCACCGCCAGCAGGGAGGAGGCGCAGGCCGCGTCGAGGGTGTAGGCGGGGCCGCGGAAGTCCAGCCGGTTCGCGGTCCGGGCGGCCGTGAAGCTCGGCACCAGCCCGATCGAGGCGTCCGGCCGCTCCGGTCCCAGCGCGTCCTGGAACGCCGAGCGCACCGCCGCGATCCGCCGCTCGTCCAGCTCCGGCGCCAGCTCCCGCAGGGTCTGCGCCAACTGGTGTGCGGTGCGCACGCGTTGGTCGAGGCGTGCGGTGGCCACGCCCATGAAACCGCCGCGCCCCAACACCACCCCGATCCGCGAACGGTCGGCCGGCAGCCGGTCCTCGCCGCCCGCGTCGGCGATCGCCTCCGCCGTCGCGTGCAGGGCCAGCAGCTGATCCGGCTCGGCGCCCTCCACGGCGGCCGGCATGATCCCGAAACGGGTCGGGTCGAAGGCGGCGAGGCCGTCGACGAAGCCGCCCCTGCGGCAGTAGAAGCGGTCGCCGGCGGCGGGTCCGCCGGCGGGTCCCCCGGCGGCCGGGTCGTAGTACACCTCGGGGTCCCAGCGCCCCGGCGGCACCTCGCCGATGGAGTCCGTACCGGCGAGGAGGTTGCGGCGGTACGCGGCCAGGTCGGGGGCGCCCGGGAAGACCGCGCCCATGCCGACGATGGCGGCGTCGGTGGGGCGGGGGGCGGTGTCGTCGCGGCGGCTACTCATCGCCTCCGTCCTCCCGTGCCGTGTCCTTCTGTGCCGTCGCCGTCTGTGCCGGTTCCGTTTCCGCCGCTGCCATGAGGACCACCTGTACGTCGGTCCCGTGCGACAGTTCGGCCAGGAACGCGGCGGTGCCGGCCGCCGGATCGATCAGCGGGATGCCGCGCCGGGCGTACGCACGCTCCAGCTCGGGTGTGACCATCCCGCCCGCCTCCGCGGCCCAGGGGCCCCAGTCGACCGACAGCACCCGGCCCGGGAAGGACTCCGCCCAGGTGTGCGCGAGGCCGTCGAGGGCGTCGTTGGCCGCGGCGTAGTCGGTCTGGCCGCGGTTGCCGTAGACCCCGGCGACGCTCCCGAACAGGGCCAGGAAGCGCGGGGCGGGCGCCGGGCCGTGCTCGGCGGCCGCGGCGGCCAGGTGCCGGGCGCCGGACACCTTCGTGGTGAAGACGTCCGCGAAGTCGGCCGGTTGCTTGTCGCCCAGCAGGCCGTCGCGCAGGACGCCGGCGCCGTGCACGATGCCGTCCAGCCGGCCGTGGCGTTCCCGTACGTCGGCCACGACGGCCCGTACGGCCCGCTCGTCGGTGACGTCCGCGCAGTGGTAGCGGACGGAGGCGGCCGCCGCGGTGAGCGCGTCCAGGGTGGCGCGCACCTCGCGCTCGGCGAGGATGCGCGAGGCCGCGGCCTCGATCTCGGCGGGCGTACGGAGCCCCGCGGAGATCAGGGCGGCGCGGAGCGCGACGCGGTCCTGGGCCTGGGCGAACCCATCCGTGGCGGTGGCGGCGGGTTCGGGGGTGCGGCCCAGGAGTTCGACGTGGCATCCCGTGGTCCGGGCCAGGGCGAGGGCGACGCGGGCGGTGATCCCGCGGGCTCCGCCGGTGAGCAGGACCACGGAGTCCCGCCCGAGGGGCTGCGCGGCGCCCTCGGTGGCCGAGAGGGGGGCCGGTACCGGTGTGCGGGTGGTGCGGGTGCCCTCGGGCGTGTAGCCCACGGAGGGGTGGGCCGTGTCGCAGCCCAGTTCTGCCAGGAGTTGCGCGGCGATCTGCTCGGGGGCCTCCTTGGGATGGACGTCCACCGCGCGGACGAGTGCGCCGGGGAATTCGAGGGCGGCGCTGCGGGCGAAGCCGTGCAGGCCGGCGGCGGGGGTTCCGGGTGCGGTGACGAGCAGCAGTCGGTGCGTCCCGCCCGTCAGGGTGCGGCGCAGGGCGGGGAAGAGCTGGGGGAGGACGGGCTCCGAGCCGGTCCGCAGGGCGGTCAGGTCGACGATGCCGTCGAAGCCGGGCTCGGGTTCGGTGAGGGGGTGCGGTTCGGCCCCGTACGCCTGAAGTGCCGCGGAGAGCGCGCGGGCGAGGCCCTGGCCGTCGTCGACCACGCCGATCCGCAGGCCCTGGAGGGCTTCCGGGAGCGCGGTGGGGGTGGGAAGGGGCGTGGTCTCCACGCGGAGGCGGGTGAGTGGGGGTGTGGTGGGCTGCGGGGCCGGGTGTGGGTGCGCGTGTGGGGGTGGGGCCGTGTGTGTGGTGATCCAGTCGACTATGGCGCGCAAGGTCTTGATCCGGGACAGTTCCTCGACCGCGGACTCGGCCGAACCGCCCGGGTCCTGGGGGAGCCCGATCCGGTCGGCCAGGGCGCCGATGATCTCCACGCGCTTGATGGAGTCGATGGAGAGGTCCGCCTCCAGGTCCAGGCCCGGGTCGAGCATGTCCAGGGGGTAGCCGGTCCGGGTGTGGACGATCTCCAGGACGACCTGCATGACCGCCTCGGGGGACCGGTCGAGGGCCGGGGCTTCAGCGGGGGCGGGGGAGGTGGGGCCGGGCGCGCGCCCGGACGTCTCCTCGGACGCCGAACGTGGCGGGGGGTCGGAGAGCGGAGCCCCGATGCGTTCGGCGCCCTGCGGGGATCGCCCCGGCACACTCCCGGCCCCGGTGGAACCGGCTGCCGGAAGGCCCAGGTAGCTCAGCAGGACGTCCCGCTGGGCCGCGACCAGCTCGCGGGTGCCGCGGAGGTACTCCAGGATCGTCTCCTCGGTACCTGCCGTCCGACTCGTGGTCATGCCCGTGCCTCCCTGCGCGGTCGTGTGCGGATCTACGGCTCCAGTGGGCGCGGCCACGCGGTGCGCCGGGCGGAGGCCGCCGGGGACCGGGGTGCCGGACGCGGTGCGGACCAGGTGGCCGTCGACCAGCCAGCCCGGGCGGCGCGGGGCGCGCTCGGGGAGGCGGGAGGTGCGGCCGCGGAACAGGGCCTCCGGTGCCACCGGCACGCCGGCCGCCGTCAGTTCCGCCAGCGCCGTGACCAGCCGGACCAGGCCGTGCTCGCCGGGTACGTCCAGCGGGATCACCGTGTGGGGGCGGTCGGACAGGATCCGGCCGACGAGGGCGGTGAGGACCCGGCCCGGGCCCGCCTCCACGAAGGTGCGGACGCCGGCCGCGTACATCGCCTCCACCTCGTCGACGAACCGGACCGGCTCCGCCACCTGGCGGGCCAGGAGGTTCCGGATGTCCGAGGGTGAGGTCGGGTACCGGTCGGCTGTGGTGTTCGACCAGACGGGGAGGGCCGCGTTGGTCATCGGCGTGTCCGCCAGGGCCGTGGCCAGGGCTTTCGATGCCCCCGACACCACCTTGCTGTGGAAGGCGCAGGCCACCGGGAGGGGTTCCGCGGACAGGCCCGCCTCGCGCAGTGCGGAGATCGCCTCCTCGATGGCGGGCGTGGCGCCCGAGATGACGCACTGGCGGGGGGCGTTGTGGTTCGCGACGGTGCAGTCGGTGTGAGCGGCGACCTCCTCCGGCGTCGCCGACACCGCCGCCATCCCGCCGGGATCGGCGCCGGCGGCGTCCAGGATGGCCTCGGCGCGGCGGGCGCTCAGCCGCAGCAGGCTCCCGGTGTCGTAGACCCCGGCCGCCCAGAGCGCGGTGAGCTCCCCGTACGAGTGCCCGGCCACGCAGTCCGGCCGTACGCCGAGCTCACCGAGCAGCAGGTGGGCCGCTGCCCCGGCCAGTCCCAGGGCGGGTTGGGCCACGCGGGTGTCGGTGACCGCCGTTCGCTGGGCCGCCCGTCCCTCGGGGGTGAACGCCGCGGGCGGGAACATCGCGGCCACGACCGGGGGCGGAGCCGAGTCCAGGAGGGCGCGCAGGGCGGGGAACGCCGTGAACAACTCGGCCAGCATGCCCGGGCGTTGGCTGCCCTGCCCGGGGAACAGGAACGCCGTCAGGCCGTTCTTCTCGGGTGCGACGTGGATGCCCGTGCCGTGGGTGAAGGTGCGGGCCTGTTCGAGGCGGGCCGCCAGTTCGTCGAGGTCGGCGGCCACGATCGCCACCTGGACCGGACCGGAGCCGGCGGCGGTCTCCGCCGCGAGGTCGCGCAGCGGCCAGGGCCGGCCGGCCGCGTCGTTCTCCTCCAGACGGGCCGCGAGCCGCGCCATCGCCCGGCCGGCCGCCTTGCGGTCCGCGCCGCGGAAGCAGACCAGCTCGGCCGGCCACTCCTCCAGGCCGTGCCGGGGTTCCTCCGCGCCTGCGTAACCGGCCAGCACGGCGTGGTAGTTGGTGCCGCCGAAGCCGAAGGCGCTCACCCCGGCGATCCGCCGCTCGACGGGTACGGCCCAGGGGCGGGCCTCGCTGTCGAAGGAGAACGGGCTGGTCTCCGCCCGCCAGGCCGGGTTCGGGGTGTCGATGTGCAGGGTCGGCGGCCGTACCCCCGCGTGGACGGCCCGTGCGGCCTTGATGAGTCCGGCGAGACCCGCGGCGCACTTGGTGTGGCCGAGCTGGGACTTCACGGAGCCCAGGGCGCAGGACCCGGGGGCGGCCCCCGAGGCGGTGAACAGCTCGCTGAGCACGCCCAGCTCGGTGCTGTCGCCGACCACCGTGCCGGTGCCGTGCGCCTCGACCAGGCCCACCTCGGCCGGGGCGATGCCGGCCCGTGCGTAGGCCCGCTCCAGGGCCCGCCGCTGTCCTTCCGGGCGGGGCGCGGTCAGGCCGAGGGACCGGCCGTCACTGGCCGAGCCCACCGCCTTGATCACGGCGTACACCCGGTCGCCGTCCCGCTCCGCGTCCGCGAGCCGCTTCAGCACGAGCGCCCCCACCCCCTCGCCGAGGGCGATCCCGTCGGCGGCCGCGTCGAAGGGCCGGCAGCGGCCGCCCGGCGACAGGGCGCGGACGGAGGCGAACATCAGGTAGTCGTTGATCCCGTTGTGCACGTCGGCGCCGCCGCACACCACCATGTCGCTGTCCCCGTCGCGCAGTTGGCGGCAGGCCAGGTCCAGGGCGGCGAGGGAGGAGGCGCAGGCGGCGTCGACCGTGCAGTTCGCGCCACCCAGGTCCAGCCGGTTGGCGACCCGGCCCGCGATGACGTTGGCGAGGATCCCGGGGAAGGAGTCCTCGGTGAGCCGCGGCAGTTGCTCGTCCAGGGCGGGGGGCAACGCGCCCAGGTAGGCGGGGTACAGGGCGCGCAGCCCGTACGCGCCGGCCAGTTCGGTACCGGCCTCCGCGCCGAAGACCACCGAGGTCCGCGAACGGTCGAAGGCGCGCTCCCGGCCGTAGCCGGCGTCGCCGAGGGCCCGCGCCGAGATCTCCAGGGCCAGCAGCTGCACCGGCTCGATCCCGGCGAGGGAGGCGGGCGGGATGCCGTGCGCGAGGGCGTCGAAGGGCACCGGGCCGAGGAAGCCGCCCCAGCGGGAGGGCGTGCGCTCCCCGGCCCGGGCCGGGTCGGCGTCGTAGTAGAGCTCCGGGTCCCAGCGCTCGGCCGGCACCTCGGTGACGGCGTCCGTGCCGGCGAGGACCATCGCCCAGTAGGCGGCGAGGTCCGGCGCGCCGGGGTAGGCGCAGGCCATGCCGACGATGGCGATGTCGAGCGGGTCGGCCGCCTGAGGTGCCTCGTCGGCGAAGTCCCGGGCCCGGCGCTCCAGCAGTGCCGCGGCTCCCTCGGTGACCTGCGCGTGCAGTGCGGCGATCGTGGTGGTCGCGGTGCGCAGGGTCGCGGCCTGACCGAGCATGAACAACCCCTCCACGTACTGCTGTTCCTCGTCCACGGCCTCCAGTCGGTCCGCCGCGCGCCGCAGCCCCTTGCTGGCGATCCGCAGCCGCCCCAGGTTGAGCCGTTCCAGCTCCTCCCAGACTGCGCGCGGCTCGACGCCGCTCTCCGCGAGCCGCCGCCGGGTCGCCTCGAAGGTCTCGGCGTACGGGGTGTCCGCGCAGCGGGTGGCGTGCCCGGGCGCGGTGCGCAGCAGTACGGTCTCCGCGCACTCCACGGCTGCCCGCTGGAAGCCCGGCAGGACCGCGCCCGCCGCCACGGCCTCCTCGGTGAACAGGTAGGCGGTGCCCATCAGCACCCCGATCCGGGCGCCGCGCTCGGCCAGCGGAGCCGCGGCCGCCACCGCCATCGCGGCGGACCGTTCGTCGTGGATCCCGCCCGCGAACAGCAGGTCCAGCGTCTCCGGTTCGGGGCAGGACAGCAGCCGCTCGATCTGCTCCTCCCACAGCGGGAACGAGGCGCGCGGCCCGACGTGGCCGCCGCACTCCAGCCCCTCGAAGACGAACCGCCGCGCCCCCTCGGCGAGGTAGCGCTCCAGCAGGCCGGGCGAGGGCACGTGCAGGTGGGTGCGGATCCCGGCCGCCTCCAGCGGGGCCGCCTGCGCGGGGGTGCCCCCGGCGATGATCGCGTGCGGCGGGCGGGCCTCGGTCACGGCCGCCAGCTGGGCGCGCCGCAGCCCGGGCGGGGCGAAGCCGAGCAGGCCCACGCCCCAGGGGCGCTCCCCGAGCCGTTCGGCCGTCTCGGCGAGGAGCCCGCGTACGTCCCGGCCCTCCATGACAGCGAGCGCCAGGTACGGTACGCCGCCCGCGGCCGCCACCGCCTCGGCGAAGGCCGCCTGATCGCTCACCCGGGTCATGGGCCCCTGGGCGACGGCCGGCGGCCGGGTCCGGGCCGCGGCCGCCAGGTGCCCGCCGATGGCCGCCCGTACGGCGAGGAGCACACCGCCGGTGGTCCGGTGCCGCTCGGCGAGCCGGGCCGCCGAGGCGCCGTCCTGCCCGACGGGCAGCAGTCGGGTCCGCAGGTCCCGGGCGCCGAGCAGCAGGTGAACCGGACCCTCGGGCGGGGTGAGGTCGGGCCGCGCGAACACCCGGTGCCCGTCGACGAGCCGGGTTTCGGAACCGTCCATGGCCCGCAGCGCGGCGGCGACTTCCGCCGGCAGCGCCGCCTCTCCTTCGACGGTCAGCGCCAGTTGGGCGTCGAGCAGCACCCCGGCGGCCCCGCCCGCGACGGCCGCGGCCGCCGTGTGCGGCCCGATCCCGCCGAAGGCCCGTACGGGCACCCGGATCGCGGGGTCCCCGAGCAGCTGCTGGAGCAGTACGAAGGTGGTCGCCGCGCCCACCCGGCCGCCGGCCTCGTGGCCCTTGGCGACGAGCGAGTCCACCCCCGCGGCCACGGCGGCCGAAGCCTCCGACAGGCTGGTGACCTCCGCCCACACCCGGGGCCGGCCCGCCGCCGCCGTCCACGCGGCCACCCGCTCCGGGGTGTACCACGCGGGGTCGGCGAGCAGCACGGTGTCGACCTCCGCCGGCAGCTCCCGGGGACCGAGCGGGCAGGCCGCCGGCACCCGCACTCCGTACCTGCCGCTGCCGCCGAGCCGGCGGCCCGACTCCGCGAGTCCGCTCCGCGCGGCGTTCGCGTCCCGGCCGAGGTCGAGCAGTCCGAGGGCCCCGGCGCGTTCGGCGGCGGTCACGACGGCCGGGCAGGGCTCCTCGAAGGGACTGACCGCGACGACCAGATCGCGGGGGACGGCGGACTGCGGGGAGTGGGGGGTCACGGGCGCTCCTCTTCCAGTGCTGTGTGACATGGCGGAGTCCAGGACGGCGGAACGGCGGGACGGCGGAAAGTAGCGGAAATGGCGGGAATGGCGAAACGGCGGAAACGGCCGAGCGGAGAGCGGGGAACGCGACAGAGCGCGAGGAGGGGAGTGCGGCGGTCTCGCACGTCTGCCGGACTGCGGCAGGCTTGAACAGTGGTCAAACACCCTCATGCCGCGTTGCATCGTGCGGTGGTCTCCGTGCACTGTCAACAGCCATGCGGAGTAAGGTGTTTCGCTCGCGCGGCACCGGCGGAGCACCCGGCGCGCACCCCGAGCGGACCCGCGAACCGCCCCGGCCCAGCCGTGGCCTGCGGTGTTACCGGGCCCGGGTCGGCCGCGCCCGCGGCGCGGCCCGGCGCACCGCGTCCCCGCGGGCATGCCGCACCGGCATGCCTCACCGCCGCCCGGGCATGAAGGCAAACCGGCCACCGTGGAGTTGTTCACCCGACGAGCCCTTACAGGTACGGCCTCGCGAGGTTACCGTCCGGTCATGACCCCCACGCTGGCGCAGCTCCGTTACCTCGTCGCCGTCGCCGACTGCCGGTCCATCACCGGCGCGGCCGCCTCGGTCTTCGTCGCCCAGTCCGCCCTGTCCCGGGCCGTCCAGGCCATGGAACGCGATCTGGGCGTCGAGCTCCTCGCCCGCCGGGGAAGGGGGGTGGACCTCACGCCGGAGGGGGCCCGGGTCGTCCGGCTGGCCCGTACCGTGCTCAACGCGGTGGAGGCCATCGACGACATCGGGACCCCCCACGGCAGGGACACCCGGGCCGTCCTGACCCTCGTCACCACCCCCACCCTCGCCCTGGACCTGGCCACCGACCTGGTCGGGGCCTTCACCGAGCGGCACCCGACGGTCGACGTCCGGCTCCAGCAGCGCGGCAGCAGGGAGGTCCTCGTCGAGGAACTGGTACAGGGGCGAGCCGAGTTGGCCCTGGTGGACCTGCCCGTCGACAAGGAGCTCTCCACCCACTTCATCCAGGAGCGCGAGGTGGTGCTGATCTCCCCGCTCGGCTCCCGGCTGCCCCACCCGATGCCGCTGCGCATGCTCGACGGGCTGCCGATGGTCCTGCCCACCCCGGGGACCGGCCGGCGCACCGAGATGGAGGCCATGTTCAGCTGCCTCGGGGTGCGGCCCGTCCCCTGCCTCGAAGTCGACGAACGGCTCGCCTGGGTGACCGGTGTGACGGACGGCCGCGGCTCCCTCATCTGGTACCGCGACGTGGTGTCGAGGGCGTTCGGGAGCCGGGCCGAGATCCGTTCCTTCACCCCGCCGCTGCTTCGCCCGGTGGGCATCGCCCACGCCCGTCGGCCGCTGAGCCGCGCGGCCCGCGCGTTCATCGCGCAGGCCGGACACAAGGGGCCGGTGCGCGAGCCCGTGCGCTGAGGTGCGCCGACGATGCGCCGACGGTGCGCCGACGGGACATGCCCCCTCGGCATTGAACGATGCTCGAACGGGAGGGAACCGGGCCTGGCAGACCAACCGATGTCCCCGCACATTGTGCGCATGTCCCGATTCCTGACGCCCCCACGGGCCGCCGCCCTCGCGACCGCGGCCCTCGCCACGCTCCTGCCCGCGGTCGCCTGGATGGCCAGTGCCACCGCCTCCCCGGCCGTCTCCGGCTCCCCGGCCGTCTCCGCCACACCGGCCGTCTCCGGCACCGGAGCGTTGGCGCCGGAGAAGAAGTGCACCCTCCCCGGCGGCCTGGCCGAGTTCAGCGGTCTCGCCATGAGCCGCAAACACCCCGGCGTGTTCTACGCCGTCAACGACAGCGGGAACACCAACCAGGTCTTCGCCGTCGACTGCAACGGTGCCACCGGCCGGCTGCTGGCCACCTACACCCTTTCCGGCGTCGGCAACACCGACTGGGAGGCCCTCGCCCTCGGCAGGGACGCCTCGGGCGGCCCGGCGATCCTGGTCGGGGACATCGGCGACAACTTCAGCGGCCGCGCGGAGATCACCGTGCACTCTTTCGCGGAGCCCGACCAGCTGGCGAACGCCACGGTCACCCCGGTGACGTACCGCTTCTCCTACGCCGACGGCAGGCACGACGCCGAGTCCCTGCTCGCCGACCCCGCGACCGGCCGGCTCTACGTCGCGAGCAAGGTCATCGGAGCCGCCGGCCAGCTGTACCAGGCCCCGCTGCCTCCCGTGACCGGGCAGGTCAACACCCTCACGGCGGTCCGGCCCGGCCCGGTGTTCGCCACCGACGGCGCGTTCTCCCCGTCGGGTGCCTCGTACGCCCTGCGCAGCGGCGGACCGCTCGGTGCCAACACGGCCTCCGTGTACGACACCGCGGGGGCCAAGCTCGCGGACGTCGCGCTCCCGGCCCAGTCGCAGGGCGAGACGGTGACGTACGCCGACTGCACGAGCCTGCTCGTCGGATCGGAGAACGACACCCAGGTCTGGCGGGTCCCGCTGCCGCCGGAGGCCACCCCGGGCTGCGGCACCACGCCGACACCCACGCCCACGCCCACGCCCACCCCCACGCCCACACCCACACCCACCCCCACCCCAACCCCGACGCCCACCCCTGGCGACCTGAGGCTCGCCAACCCCGGCCCGCAGACGTGCAAGTTCAACCAGTCCTGCACCGTCCAGCTCACCGCCACCGGCGGAAAGCCCCCCGTCCGCTACGCCGCCACCGGCCTGCCCTGGGGTCTGACCCTCGACACCGCCTCCGGCCGGATCACCGGCAAGCCCTGGGGCGGCGGCACGGTCCAGGTCACCGCCACCGCGACCGACTCCACCGGCGCCACCGCCGGGACCACCTTCGCGCTCAGCCTCACCTGGTTCTGAGACGCGACGGGGACGGTCTTGTCCAACCCGCGCCCGAAGCCGCACTGTTGACCGAGTTCCGTCCCCAGGTCAGGAGAGCCGGCTTGTCGTCCCCGATTTCACCCGCCCCGTCCGCCCCGGACGCCCCGTACGTCATCGACCCCGCCGGGGGCTGCCCGCACGCCCTCAACGCCCGGCTGCGCGCCGCGCACGGCCCGGTGGCGGAGGTCGTGCTCCCCGGCGGGGTACCCGGAGCGGTCGTCCTGGGCCACGAGGCGCTGAAGGAGTTCCTCGGCCACCCCGAAGTGGCCAAGGACGCCCGGCACTTCCCGGCCCTGCACGACGGCACCATCCCGCGCGACTGGCCGCTGCGGGCCTTCGCCAACGCCCAGGGCATGCACACCGCCGACGACGCGGACCACCGCCGGCTCCGCGCCCTCGTGGGCAGGGCCTTCACGGCCCGCCAGGTGGAACGGCTGCGCCCGCGCGTCGAGGAGCTGACGGCGGAGCTGCTCGACGACCTGGCCCGGGCCGCGGCGCAGGCCCCCGACGGGGTCGCCGACCTGCGCGAGCACTTCGCCCTGCCGCTTCCGATGAGCGTCATCTGCGAGCTGCTCGGGGTGGACCCCGAGCACCGGGGACGGCTGCACCACCTGTCCAACAAGGTGATCATCGCCACCGACACCACCCCCGCCGAGGCGATGGCCGCCGTACGGGAGCTGGTCGAGCTGATGGGCACGATCGCCGCCACCCGCCGGGAGTCCCCGGGCGAGGACCTCACCAGCGCCCTGATCGCCGCCCGCGAGGACGACGGCGACGAGCTCAGCGAGGCCGAACTCACCGGCACCATGCGGCTGATGCTCGTCGCGGGCCACGAGACCACCCTCAACCTCATCAGCAACGCCGTCCGGGCCCTGTGCACCCACCGCGACCAGCTCGCCCTCGTCCTCGACGGAAAGGCGACCTGGTCGGACGTGGTGGACGAGACCCTGCGCTGGGACGGACCGGTCAGCTGGTTCCCCTTCCGCTACCCCACGCGCGACCTGACCCTCGACGGCACCGTCATCCCGCAGGGCACCCCCGTGCTCGCCGGTTACACCGCCGCCGGCCGGGACGAGGCCTTCCACGGCCCGGACGCCGACCGCTTCGACATCACCCGCCCCACCGCCGCCCGCAGCCTCTCCTTCGGGCACGGCGCGCACTACTGCGTGGGCGCCCCGCTCGCCCGCCTGGAGGCCACGACCGCCCTGGAGCGGCTCTTCACCCGCTTCCCCGACCTCGCCATCCCCGAGGCCGAACTCCCGCACCAGCGCAGCTTCATCGGCAACAGCGTGGAGACGCTGCCGGTCCGCCTGGCCGGAAACTGACGCGTCCGCGGCCCGCCGGGACCGCTCCCGGCGGGCGGCGGACCGTCATCCCAGCGTGAGGGGCCGTTCCGGGGCCACGTGGCCGGCGATCGCCTGCAGTACGTTGGAGCTGGCGTTCTGGACGGTGCTGCCGAGACCCTGCGTCGCCACCGTCGCGATGGCGATCCTCTTGGACGGCAGGTAGGCGACCGTGCCCGCGTAGCCGGCGAAGGACGGGTTCTGGACGATCCAGGTGTTCTGCACGGGCAGGCCCAGCGCGTACCAGGTGTCCCCCTTGATCTTGACGACGCCGGTGAGCTGGGCCTTGTGCGACTCGGGTGTCAGCAGCCTCCCCTCACCGATCGCGGCGAAGGACTTCGCCGCGTCCTCCAGCGTGCCCGTCATGACCGAGCCCGGCGCCAGCGTCCACGAGGGGTTCCAGTAGGTGGCGTCCTCGAACACGCCCCGCTCGTTGTCGAAGGAGTGCAGCACCGGCTCGGGGATGTCGGCCTTGGAGGAGATGGCCGTGTGGCTCAGTCCGAGCGGCTTGAGGACGTCCTGGACCATCACCTCCTCGAGGGGCCTGCGCCTCACCTTCGCGATGATGTCGCGCAGGATCACCCAGTTGGCGTGCGAGTAGGCGAAACCCGAACCGGGGGGCAGCACCAGGGGCTTGGAGACCGAGATCCGCACGCGCTCCTCCGCCGTCCAGGTGCGGAAGGGGTTCTTGTAGAGGGCGTCGACGAAGCCCTTGTCCGTGACGTAGTCCGCGTACCCCGAGGAGGTCGAGGCCAGCATCTTCAGCGTGATCTCGTCCGCGTGCGGCAGGTCCGGGCGCCACCGGGAGATCTTGTCCTCCAGCGTGACCTCGCCCTCGTCGACGAGTTTGAGCAGCGCGGTCGTCAGATAGGGGATCGCGACCGCCCCGATGCGAAAGCGCATGTCCGTCGTCGCGGGGAAGCCCGTCATGGTCTCCCCGGCCGCGGACGTCGCCACGCGTTCCCCGTCGACCCACACCTCGGCCATCGCCGCCGTCAGCTTGTACTTCGCGAGGGCCTCGGTGACCTGCCGTGCGGTGAAGTCCTGGGTGTCGCCCGGAAGGCACGTGCCGCCCCGGGAGATCTGGCCGGCAGGGCAGTCCTTCGCGGCGCTCTCGGCGCGGCTCAGGGCGCACCCGGCCGTCAGCGAGGCGCCCAGCAGCAGGTTCAGACAGGCGAGGGCCAGGATCCTGGAACGGCGCACAGCGGTGCCTCCATGCGGGTCGAAGGCGAGGATCCCCCACCCCGCGGTCGCAGGCCTCGTCACGCACGCTAACCGGGGGTGCCGCCCGGTGCACTCCGGAGGCCTTCCGGGAGTGACGCGGACGGCTCCCGGCAGGCGCGCGGCGGCGCCGGTTCCGTGCTCAGCCGGCCCAGCGCGTCCGGGCCCCGGCCGCCCGGGGCGGACAGCGTACGGAAGTTCCGTGCGACGAGATCCGGCCGGTCCTGCGCGAGCCGGTCGGCGATCCGGCGCTGCGGTGTGTTGCCGCACTGCCCCAGCGCACCGGGCATGTCGCCGAGGTGCGGTCACGACGATCAGCGTGTTCGGATCATTCCGTGGATGCGCCGCCGAGGCGGTCCGGCCGAGGCAGTCCGGTCGTCGAGGCGGGCAGTCCGGCCGTCGAGCGGCCCGGCGATCAGCCGAGGGCCTTCACCTGTACCTCCACCGAGTGCCACCCCGTGGCCCCGTCCGGCACGGTCCCGGCGCGGACCCCGGTCTGGACCGCTCCCGTCCCGTCCGTCGCGCGGACCTCCAGCCTGTGTCCGCCGGGCGTCGCCTCCCACGGCCACACCCACTGCCGCCAGGTGTCCACCCCGTCCGCGGCCCCGAGCCGCGCCCGCTGCCAGGGGCCGCCGTCCACCCGTACCTCGACCCCCTCGATCCCGCGGTGCTGCGCCCACGCCACCCCGGCGACCGCCACCCGGCCCGGCGCCAGGTCGGCGTAGGGGCGCGGGGTGTCGATCCGCGACTGCGTCTTGACCGGGGCCTGCTGCGCCCAGGACCGCCGCACCCAGTAGGCGTCGTACGCGCCGAAGGTGGTCAGCCGCAGCTCGGTGAGCCATTTGCACGCGGAGACGTACCCGTACAGGCCCGGTACGACCATCCGGACCGGGAAGCCGTGCGCGAAGGGCAGCGGCTCGCCGTTCATGCCGACGGCCAGCAGTGCCTCGCGGCCGTCCATGACGGCCTCGACGGGCGTGCCGATGGTCATGCCGTCCACCGAACGCGACACCAGCTGGTCGGCCGGCCCGCCCCGGGACGGCGGCCGCACCCCCGCCTCGCGGAGCAGGTCGGCGAGGCGCACGCCGAGCCAGCGGGCGTTGCCCGCGTACGGGCCCCCGACCTCGTTCGACACGCAGGTGAGGGTGATGTCGTGCTCGACCAGGGGCCGGCTGAGCAGTTCCCGCAGACCGAGGGTGAGGGGCCGCGTGACGCCCTCGCCGTGGATGCGCAGCCGCCAGGTGTCCGCGTCCACGCGGGGGACGACCAGGGCGGTGTCCACTCGGTAGAAGTCGCGGTCGGGGGTGAGGAAGGGGGACAGCCCCGGCACCCGCAGGTCCGCGCCCGCCGGCACCGGCGGCGCGGGCACGGTGGGCCGGGGGAGGACGAAGCGGGCCCGGGAGGCGGTGGCGCCGGCCGAACCGTGGGCGCCCAGGCGCCGCCCGGCGAAGCCGGCCGCGACCGAGGCCGCCAGGACCCCGGTGACCAGCCGGCCGAAGCGGCGCCGGTCCATGGCCCGGCCCCTGCCGGCTGGCGCCCCCGCCGGCCGGGGCCGCTTCGCCGCCGTGACCAGCAGGAACAGCGCCCCGGCCGCGGTCAGTCCGCCCAGCAGCGAGGGCAGCGCGTCCCGCCAGGTGGCCTCCGGACGGCTGAGCGCGGCCACCGCCCCGAGCAGCCCGAACCCGCCCGCGACCGCCATCCCGGCGGGCAGGTGGCGCAGGGACAGCAGCCCGGCCAGGGCGGCGATCACGACCAGGACGGCGACGATGCCGAGCGTCAGTACCAGCTTGTCCGCGGTGCCGAACAGTCGGATGGCCCACTCCCGGACGGCCACCGGCGTCAGGTCGACGGCCGCCCCGCCGACGGCGGGGACCGGCGAGGACTCGGGCCGCACGGCGGCCGCCGCCAGCTCCGCGAACGCCAGCCCGGCGACGGCCGCGACGATCCCGCTGACGGCGCCCGTCACGCGCCGCGGCCGCGCGGACCGGCTCGGGTCTGCCTCCACACCGCAAGTGTGCCGCGCCCGGCCGTCCCCGCGGCGACGCCGTGCCGCCGCGGGCCCGGCCGGGTGCCGTTCCCGCGGCGCGGGTCAGGCCGTGGGGGCCGGCGGGAGGGCCGCCGCGACCGCGGCGGCCAGGTGGTACGGGTCCCCGCTCGGCCGGTCCGGGTGCCGGGTGGTGCGCCCGGCCCACTCCTCCTCGAAGGCGGGCCAGTCGATCGCCCGCGGCTCGGCCCGCCGGACCAGCGCCTCCTCCAGCGAGTCGAAGTAGAGCGCCCACCGCCTCGCGTACAGCTCCGAGACCAGGCCGCTCCATTCGCGGTTCGCGTAGTCGTGCAGGAAGCCGCCCTCGCTGGTGCTGCGGCGGCCCCACACGCTGAGCAGGGACCGGGTGTCGTACTCGTACCGGTCCTGCTCGGCCCGGTCGGCGCCCCGGGCGCGGGCCGCGGCGAGCCGGCTGCCGAGGAGGAAGTTCGGGTCGGAGCCGGTCACCGCGTCCAGCTTCGCCTCGCCCTCCCGCCATTCGGCCGTGAGCGTGCGGAACAGGGGCAGGTCCTTGGCCTCGTACGCCGCCTTGATCCTCGGCAGCAGCACGCGCGAGTGGTTGGCGAGGGCCTGCCGGGCGGTGTCCACCAGGTCGAAGCGGTAGGCGCTGGAGCCGCGCAGCTCCGGGGCCACCTCCAGCAGCCGGTCCAGCGCCCTGCGGACCGAACCGGCCGGATAGCGCATCGACTTGGGGCTCCAGTACGCCGACCCGGCCGCGGTCAGGCCGGGCCGGGCGGTGAACAGGCTGTCCTGCGACTCCGACCACAGCCCCGAGGAGGTGCTGTACGGCCCCTTGCGCAGCTCCTCCCAGGCCGCGGCGGCCGCGGGGTCGGGCCGGCCGTAGCGGCGGGCCGCGAAATCGGCGAACCACTGCCGGTGGTCGATCGTCCCCGGCTCCCAGGCGAGGTCCGTGAACAGGTCGAAGGCCGCGGGGTTGGTCCCGGTGGCCTCGGGCAGGTAGGCGATCCCGGCGAGCGCGCTGTGGTCCTTGGCGCGCCAGGGGCCGAACCGTTCGAGCCACACCGAGGTGTTCGCGCCGATCGTGGTGTGCCCGCCGAAGTTGTAGATGGTGCCCATCGCGTACGGGGCGCCGCCCCAACGGGCTTCACGGTCCAGCCGGTTGTACCGGTCCGACAGCCCGTCCAGGATCAGCAGCCGCGACGTGTCCACCCCGGCCAGCAGCTCCGGGGTCGGGTCGTCCTGCCAGCCCAGCACCGCCCACAACGCGCCCGGGTGGGCGGCGTGCAGCGCCTCCTGGATGGCGCCCGCCGCCGCGCCGACGTCCACGGACCCGGTCTGTCCGCCCTCGTGCAGCGGGCTCATCCGGTACATCGTGCTGTCCCCGAACACCGCGCGCTGCTCCGCGTAGTACGCGGCGGCCAGCCTCCGGAAGACGGGCGAGGCGGGGTCCAGCCAGTCGGGACGTTCGAAGCCGGCCCAGTCGCCCTGGGCCACCGTGGCGGCCCCGGGGTTGCGCGCGGCGAACCGCGGCGGCACCGTGCCGAAGTAGCCGGGCAGCACCGGGGTCATGCCGAGGCCGCGCAGCTGCTCGGCGATCCGCCCGCCCAGGTCGGCCCGCTCCCGCATCAGCCGCTCGGTGACCGGGCCGCCGAAACCGCTCAGGTTCTGCAGCAGCCACCAGCTCTGGTGGGCGGGGCCGGGGATCCACTGCCGCAGCTCCTCGGGGGAGTAGCCGAAGTCCTGGAGCGCCCGGTAGTACGGGTACTCCGCTCCCACCTGCACGAACACCTCGTTGATGCCGTGCAGGGCGAGCAGGTCGATCTGCCGCTGGTGTTCCTCGAAGGTGCGGTACGGGCCGGAGTACCCGTCGTCGGTGTCGTTGAGCGCGTACCGGTGCGGGACCTGCGCGCTGCGGGTGACCGGCGCGGGGACGGCCGGCAGCCGGGCGGGCAGCAGGCCGATGCTCTCGCCGGGCCAGCCGATGTCGGCCCCGGCGACGTGCTGGAGGTACCAGCCGACACCGGTGAGCAGGGTGGCTCCGGTGCTGCCGCGCACGGTGATCGCACCGGCGGTCCCGGACACGGTGAAGGTGTCGGGACCGGCGGCCGTGTCGGGCACCAGGGTGAACTGGCCGTGGTGGCGCGGGAGCAGCCGCTCCAGGGCGGCCCGCGCGGGCGCGGTGTCGAAGCTCCGGGGCCGGGGCGCGCCCGCGTGCGCGGGTACGGCGACCCGCGCGTCGGGCCGTACGGCGGCAGGTGCGGGCGACCCCGCCCCCGGGGCGGTGGCCCCGGGGGCGGGCCCCGCGCAGATCAGCGCCAGCAGCGCCGCGGGAAGAGCGGCGAGGGCGAGCGGGCGGGGGCGGGGGCGGGAGCCGGGCAGCCGGCGCCCGCTTCGCGGCATCGGGTTCCTCATGCGTGGGCTCGGGCCGTCAGACCGGCAGGGCCCAGGCCTGGTCGACCCGGTGGTCGCCGCAGGCGGTCAGCCGCAGGCGCGCGGCCGGGGCGTCCGGCGTCGCGGCGGCGGCCGGCGCGGTCAGGCACATTCCGCTCTCCCGCTCCACGAGGGCTCCGCCGCGCAGGTGCGCCCAGCTCTGGCCGGGCCGGCGGTCCTGCGGGGGCGCGCAGTCGGCCAGCTCCACGAGGCCGTCGTCGCCCGCGGAGAGGCACTCGCCGGCCAGCCGCAGGCTCGCGTCGTCGCCCAGGGTCCACCGCTGGTCGGGGGCGCCGGTGCAGGCGGCCATCACGACCGCGCCGACGCCGGTGGTGTTGGCGCCGTCGGCGCACCGGGCGCCGTCACCGACGACCTGCCCGGTCGGCACGGCCTCGGCGCACCCGCGCGGGCTGAGCCGCCAGACCGCGGTGTCGTGCCCGGCCAGCCTCCCGGTCAGCGCGTCGGAGACCTCCCGGCGGCTGCCGTTCCACAGGTCCTGCGCGTCGGCCGTGCAGTGGCTCAGGCCGATCTCGTCGAGCGGCACCCGGATGTCCCGGGTGGTGGTCGAGCGGTTGAGCACGGCCACCGCGCGGTCGCCGTTCGCGAGCGGCCGGGTGAGGATCTCGAAGGTGGCGTTGGAGGAGACCACCGCGCCCTGACGGCCCATCGGGTCCTGGTCCAGTTCGATCATGCGGGTGTTCCCGAGGGCCGCGAGCCCCTGGGGGGTCAGCCGGGAGACCTCGGAGGACAGGATGAAGGGGGAGGCCATCATGGCCCAGAGGGCGACCTGGCTGCGGCTCTCGGCCGCCGTGAGCCCGGGGGCGCCCGCGATCAGGAAGTCGGGGTCGTTCCAGTTGCCGGGGCCCGCGTACCGGCCGAGCCAGCGGTTGTAGCCGTAGTTGCCGAGGACCGAACCCCACCGTGAGGTGGCGGGCGTCGCCGGGTTGTAGACCTTGATGTCCTTGCCCTCGCGCCACAGCTGGCCGGTCTCGCCGACCCAGCCGAGGACCTTGTGCCAGTCGGAGCCGCCCCATTCACCCTGCTGGAAGTAGGCGGGCGCGGACGCCGACAGGACCATGTCCCGGCCGCTCTCCCGCAGTGCCTTCGCCACGGCGTTGTAGGCGTCCCGGTAGGCCTGCTCCTTGGTCTGCCCCGCGGGCACCCACAGGTTGCAGCCGTCCATCTTCACGTAGTCGACGTCCCAGGACGCGAACTGCCGGGCGTCCTGGGCGTAGTGGTCCGCCCCGCCGCCCTGGGGCGCGCCGCTGCCCGGGTACTTCTCACAGGTGAGGGAGCCGGCATCCTGGTAGATGCCGAACTTCAGGCCCTTGGCGTGCAGGTAGTCGCCGAGCCATGCCATGCCGTGCGGGAACTTCGCCGTGTCGACGACCAGAGCGCCCTGCGCGTCCCGGCTCCTGGTCATCCAGCAGTCGTCGACCGTCACCGTGTCGTAGCCCTTGGCGGCGAGCCCGGTCGACACGAGCGCGTCGGCGTTGGCGACGACCTTGGCCTCGTCGATGTCGCACATGTAGTGCGCCCAGTTGTTCCAGCCCATGGGCGGGGTGAGCGCGAGCGGGGTGTCCGAGGTCGCCCGGGGCTCGGCCGCCACCGGGGCGGAGGAGAGGGCGAGGGCGAACAGGGCGGCCGCGGTCAGACAGGGGAGCGACGCACGCAGACGAGGCGGCACTGAGTCTCCTTGACGTGGGGGCAGGCGTGCGCCCAGTGCAGCGATGCGATTACCCACTGTCAATAAGAGTCGCTGGTTGTCGGCCAATGACCAGCAATATGGCTGCAATCGCTGTCACACGAAAGAAGTGATACGCCGTATGTTACGGTGTATCTCATGCCGCGCCGATCAGACGCCCTGGACCGGGCGACCCCCGAGGCCATCGCCGTCACCGCCCTGCGGATCCTCGACGAGGAAGGGCCGGAACGCCTCAGCTTCCGCGCCCTCGCCGACCGGCTCGACGTCTCCCACGCCACCGTCCAGCGCCGCTGCACCGACCTCGCCGGACTGCTCGACCTGTGCACCGAGCACCTGGCCGCGCAGCTCCCCGAGATCCCCGCCGGCACGGACTGGGCGCAGGCCACCGAGCAGCGGTTCCGCGCGCTCTACCTGCTGCTCACCGCCCACCCCGGACTGCTGGTGCTGCGCGGCGGCCGGCCCTGGCTCGGCCGCCAGCTCCTCGCCCGGCTCGTCGAGCCCGCCCTCGCCGACAGCGTGGCCGCAGGGATGACCGCCGCCGAGGCGATGACCGTCTACCGCCGCATGTACCTGCTCACCCTGGGCAGCGCGGCCTTCGTCGACCACCGCGACCCGGCCGCGGCCACCGCCGCCTCGCGGGCCGCCCTGGCCGCGCTGGATCCGGCGGAGTTCCCCGTGCTGTCCGGCGCACCGGCCGACGTACTGCCGCCCCTGACGGACCACGAGGTGTACTACGGCGCCCTGCGCCAGCTGATCGAGGCCGCCCGGCCCACCGACTGACAGGGAGACAGACCGTGCAGGCAGCACCCGTCCAGCAGCTCGACCACGCCGCCGTCCTCGCCGCCGCCGACCGGATCGCCGGCGCGGTACGGCCCGTCGCGGTGGCCCCGGCCGCCGACGAGGGGGTCTGGTACGCGCTGGAGTACCTCCAGCACACCGGCAGCTTCAAGGCGCGCGGCGCCCGCAACTTCCTCGCCGCGCACCACGAGGCCGGCGCCCTCCCGGCCGCAGGAGTCACCATCGCCTCCGGCGGCAACGCCGGTCTCGCCTGCGCCTGGGCGGCCCGCGCGCTGTCCGTGCCCGCGACCGTGTTCCTGCCCGCCAACGCCCCGCGCGTGAAAGTGGACCGGCTGCGCGGATACGGGGCCGAGGTCCGGCTCGTCGGCGACCGCTACGCCGAAGCGCTCGCCGCCTGCGAGGAGTTCGCCGCCACGAGCGGGGCGCTGAGCAGCCACGCCTACGACCACCCGCTCATCGCCGCGGGCGCCGGGACGCTGCTCGACGAGATCCGGAGCGCCCTGCCCGGGCTGGACGCCGTGGTCGTCGCGGTCGGCGGCGGCGGACTGTTCGCCGGCGTCGCCACCGCCGCGCGCCGGCACGGCGTACGGGTGGTCGCGGCCGAGCCGGAGAACTGCCGGGCCCTGAACGCGGCCCTGGCGGCGGGCCGGGTCGTGGACGTGGCCGTGGACTCGGTCGCCGCCGACTCCCTGGGGGCCACCCGGGTCTCGGCGGACGCGCTCGCCGCCGCGCAGCAGGAGCACGTGACCTCGGTGCTCGTGCCCGACGCGGCGATCACCGCGGCCCGGCGCGCCCTCTGGGAGGAGCACCGGATCGTGGTGGAGGCGGGCGCGGCCACCGCACTGGCGGCGCTGCGCGGCGCGCCGGAGCCGCTCGGGGAGCGGGTCGCCGTCATCCTGTGCGGGGCCAACACGGACCCCGGGGACCTGGTGACCGCCACGGCCTGACCCGCGGGCATCCGGCGGCGCCTTGGATCTCCTCGTCCGCGCCCTCGCGGACGACCACGACGGTTCCGGCGGAGGACCGCACGGCCTGCCCGGAAGGGCGGCCCGACCTCGGACGACGATCGTAGTGACGGCCGACGACTTTCGAGGACAGCCCCGAGCCACCGTCCCTTGCGAGGGTGTCAGTGTCCAGGCGACCGCCGCCGGACACGGAGCGACATGGAGGAACGGGCGTGGCTCAGCGCAAGGGTTGTCTGATCGGGTGCGGCGTGGCGCTGGTGCTGGGTGTGGGCCTCCTCGTGGCCGTGGTCTTCGGCATGGGGAAGGTCCTCGACATGGCCGACAAGACCCTGGTCGACCCGTCGGTCTACGCGTCCGTGACGACCGGCGACGCGGAGAGCGACGTCCGCGGCCGGCTCCCGTCGGGCGAAAGCTTCGTCAAGAGCGCCCTCAAGGAGGGCGGACCGGCCGAGCCCGAGGGCAGCACCTGCTCCTGGTACCTCTCCAGCGGCGCCCCCGAGAACGGCAAGGAGACCGTGCTCCGCTTCTGCTTCAAGGACGGCAGGCTCGCGGAGAAGGCGCAGTACCCGATGCGGTAGGCGCTGCCCGGCCCCCCCTGCGCGGACGCCCCGGACCGAAGCGGTTCGGGGCAGCCGCGGCAATCCGTCCTGACTCGGCTAGGGCAGGTCCTGTCCCGACCTGTTCTTCACGAGTTCGACGTTTTCGACGAACAGCTGGAAGAGCAGCTGGCTCGCACCGAGCTCCCTGCCGTTCTTGCCGTTCGCCCCCTGCGCGATGCCCAGGCTGTAGGGCTCCTTGTCCTCGGCCTTCACGCCGATGTACCCGCCCAGGGTGCCCTCGTTCGCGTTCGCGTTCTTGTAGGCCCCGCCGTCTTCGTTCGCCTTGCGGATCAGGTCGTTCTTGTAGCCCGGCCCGAGAGCCATGTGGTCCTGGTTGAAGAGGAGTTCGTGCGCCCCCGGCTTCAGGGTGAACTTCAGCTGGACCGCGTACGGAGCACCCAGGGTGTCGTAGTAGGCGTCGGCCTGGCCCTGGTCGCCGAGGTGGGCGCCTATCGTCAGGCCCCCGAACCCCTGCTCCCTGAAGCCCTTGGCCGAGCCCTCGCCGGACGCCACGTACTCCAGCAGCGCGTCGCGGGAGGCCGTGTCGCCCCAGTACGTCAGGGCGCTGTGGGCCTCCTCGAAACTCATGGACCGGTAGAGCTCCATCCTCCCGGAGTCCGCCCCCATCGCCGCCAGATCGGTCAGGAGCTTGGGGCCGACGGTCTTGACGATCTCGTCGATCGTCCGCGGAGGCCTGTGGGCCTTGAACTTCTTCGCGGCCGCCTTGGACGCGGTCATCTGCTTGGTGCGGTCCTTCGCGGCGCTGCTGCTGGACGCGCCCAGTCCCGCCTTGTCCTCCCAGTACGCGACCGTCATCCGGTCCTGGGGGGTCGCGACGCGCTGCACGGAGGGGTGAGAGCCGGGGGCGGGTGAAGCCGCCGCGCGGCGCTGCACGTCCGGGGCGGCCGCCGAGCCGCCCGCCATGGCCCGCTTGGCGTTCGCCTCCGCTTCGCGCTCGAACCGGTCCGACGGGTCGGATACCTTCAGACCCGTCCCGTTGTCGGTGCCTGCGACGGGGCCCTGGCGCTGCTGGATGACGTGGGTGAGCTCATGGGCGAGGGTGTGCTTGTCGTGGCCACCGTCACCGATGACGACGTGGCTGCCGGACGTGTAGGCCCGGGCGCCGACTTCGGCGGCGGAGGCCTTGGCGGCGCTGTCGTTGTGTATCCGGACGTCGGAGAAGTCCGCGCCGAGCCGGGCTTCCATATCGGTACGGGTGGCGTTGTCCATGGGGCGCCCGGGGGTGCGCAGGACGTCGTGGACGGCGGACCGCTGCACCGCGGGCTGCTCGGTCTGCGGGTGTCCGCATCCGTCGGTGTGCCGGTGCTGCTCCGGAGTCGGCGAGTGAGCGGTCCGACGGAGCATCTGCACCACCGCGGCGTTGCCCGCACCGGCCTGGAACGCCATCAGCCCCACCGGCGGCGTCGCCACCCGCTGCTGAGTCGCGGCCGGGCGGGAGGACTGCAGTAATTGGTCGTCGTTCTTCTGCGCCGGGCGGTGGTGCTTGGGGCTCACGCGATCGCCTTCCACTACGTCAGGGCAGCCGCTTCGCGCGGCTGTCGGCCACCCCCCGAAGGGGCGGTCACCAGTCGTGACCAGGGGGTCTGAAGCATTATCAGCCCGCTCGCCGCCGGGAAGCCAACCTCGGGGCGGGCGGCGGAGCCCGGCCGACCCCGCCCCGAACGTGTTCAGTGCGCCCGCCGCACTCCCCAGGAGGGGCGCTGCGATGCCAAAGCGCTTTCGCGGCGTGCGGGTAAAGCGCATTAGTGCACACCCTCTCGAACCGGCCATAACCGCTCGGAAGTCGGCGTCCGGCCGGGCTTCGCCATCGAATCGACAACGCGCTCAACCGGCTGTGCACTAAAGCGCATCAGTCCAGGTCAACCCAGCCGACTTGAGGTTATCCGGCCTTCTCCGCAGGCCGGTTGGGGCATGTGCGGTCCGGGGGTCACCGGCCAATGGTTGCTCCGCCTCATTGACGGGGTCCTGACTTCGGGCGACGGTGGGCACCGCCTCCGGCAAAGAGGCCGGACTTCTGCAAAGGCGGCGACGATGACCCGTTCGTACCCGACCCGTACCGCCGTGGCCATGCTGCTGACCGGCGCCCTCCTCTCGACCGCCGCCTGCGGCCTCGGCGGTGGCGCCGGTGACGCGAAGGAGGTCGAGAGGACGGGCCGGGTGGCCGGCGAGATCACCTTCCGGACCCTCCAGCTGAAGCCCACGTTCACGGCCTACGTCCAGGGGGTCATCGACGCCTTCGAGCGGAAGTACCCCGAGGTCGAGGTCACATGGGAGGACGTCCCCGGCGACGGCTACAACGAGAAGCTCGTCGCGGACGCCCAGGCCGGAGCCCTCCCCGACGTGGTCAACCTCTCCACCGACTCCTTCCAGCTCCTCGCCGACCGCGGCATGCTCGCCGATGTGGCCAAGCTCGACGGGGCGGCGGCCAAGGAGTACGTGCCGGGCGCCTGGGAGCAGTTCAGGCTCCCCGGCAAGGGAGACAGCGTGTACGCGTACCCCTGGTACGTGACGCCCGAGATCCTCACCTACAACAGGGAGCTCTTCGAGAAGGCCGGCCTGGACCCGGCCGCGCCGCCGACCAGCGTGGAGCAGTTCTTCGACTACGCCGAGAAGATCGCCGCCTCGTCCGGGGGCCGGTACTCCGCCTTCATGGCCGATCCCAAGGGCCGGCTGCCCGGCGACTGGCAGAAGATGGGCGTCCCGATCCTCAGCGAGAAGCAGGACCGGTTCACCTTCGACACCGATCAGGCCGTCGCCTGGGTGGAGCGGATGAAGGACCTGTACGCCAAGGGCGCCATGCCCAGGGAGTCCCTCCTCAAGTCCGACGACATCAACCAGCTCTACGGCGGCGGAAAGATCGTGTTCGGCCCGGGCTCCCCGGGCTTCGTCAAGGACATCAAGCAGAACGCCCCGCAGGTCTACGCGAAGACCCGGGTCGCGGGAGCCGTCACGGGCAGGCTCGGCCACATCGGCATCTACGCCCAGTCCCTCGGCATCAGGAAGGACACCAGGCACCCCGACGCGGCGGCCGAGTTCGCGAAGTGGGTGACCAACGGCCCCAACCAGGTGGAGTTCTCCAGGAAGGCCACGATCTACCCGTCCCACGCGCAGGGCCTCGCCGACCCGTTCTTCTCGGACAAGGGAGACGGCGAAGACGCGGAGACCCTGGCCCGGGCGGTGGGCGCCGAGCAGCTGAAGACCGCCGCGCTCGACGCCAACACCCCCGTCCAGTGGACCAACCAGGTGGGCGACGCCGTCGTACGCGAGGTACAGAAGGCCATCACGGGCGGGCAGGACCCGAGGACGGCGGTGAAGAAGGCCGAGGAAGCGGCGAACAAGCTCCTCACCGCCGCGGCCGACAAGTGACGGCCGCGGGCGGGCGGCGCCGCGCCGCGCAGCGTGCCTCGGAGGCCGATACGGGCCTGGTCCACCGCAGGTGGTGGACCCCCTACCTGTTCCTCGCCCCCGGTCTGACGATGGTGGCGCTGTTCAGCCTCTGGCCGTTCGTCAACACCGTCGTCCTCTCCTTCACCGACGCCCGGATCCTGCGCGGCGGCACCTTCGTCGGCCTCGACAACTACCGGCGCGCCTTCGCCGATCCCGACTTCTGGGTCGCCACCGGCAACAGCGTGCTGTACCTGGCGGTCGTCGTCCCCTGTCTGGTCCTCCTCCCGCTGGCCCTCGCCGTGCTCGTCCAGGCCCAGATCCCCGGCATCGGGTTCTTCCGGTCCGCCTTCTACACCCCGGTGATCGCCTCGGCCGTGGTCGTCGGGCTGATCTGGCAGTGGGTGCTGCGCAGCGACGGTCTCGTCAACACCGTCTTCGAGCGGCTGAACCTGATCTCCGAGCCGATCCCGTTCCTGACGGACAGCACGATGCTGCTGGTCTCGGCGATGCTCGTGACCGTGTGGAAGGGCCTCGGCTACTACATGGTCTTCTACCTGGCGGCCCTCGGGAACGTCCCCGCCTCCCTCCTCGAGGCGGCCGCCATCGACGGCGCCGGCCCCGTCCGCCGCTTCTTCAGCATCACCGTCCCCCAGGTGAAGCCGATGATGCTGCTCGTCGGCACCCTCTCCGCCATCTCCGCGCTGCGCGTCTTCACCGAGATCTACATCCTCGGCGGCGAGAGCGGCGGCCCCGGCGGCGGCGCCCGCACGCTGCCCTTCCTCATCCGGCAGGTCGGCCTCGGCTTCTCCGGCGAGACCGGCTACGCGTGCGCCCTCTCCATCCTGCTGTTCCTCCTGACCCTGGTCTTCAGCCTGCTGGGCCGCCGCCTGTCGAAGGGAGACGAGAGTTGAGCCCCCGAACCTCCCCGGGGAGCAGGCGCCGGTGGGTCGGCCCGGCCGCCCGCTACGCCACACTCGTCCTGATGCTCGTCATCATGCTGGGCCCGATCGTCTGGCAGTTCCTCACCTCGATCCGCGGCCGTACCGAGAACGTGTACGACGGCGTGCTGCCCGCGCAGCCCACCCTCGACCACTACGTCCGGGTCGCCGAGTCCTTCCCGCTGCTCCAGTACGTCGGCAACACGCTCACCGTCGCGGTCCTCGCGGTCACCTCGAACCTGCTCTTCGCGGCCATGGGCGGCTACGCCCTCTCGCGGGCCGCCTGGAAGGGCCGCCGGGCCGTCTTCACCGTGCTCGTGGCGACCCTGATGTTCCCCTTCGAGTCCGTGATGATCTCGATGTTCCTCACGGTCCGCGAGATGGGGCTGGTCGACACCCTCGTCGGGGTCTGGCTCCCCGGCGCGGTCTCCGTGCTCAACATCATGATCATGCGGGCGGCGTTCCTCGCCGTGCCCAAGGAGGTCGAGGAGGCCGCGGTCCTGGACGGGGCCGGCGAGTGGACCCGCTTCACCCGCATCTTCCTCCCCGCCGCCAAGGGCGCCCTGGCCGTCGTCTGCATCACCAGCTTCATGGGGGCCTGGGACGACTTCCTCTGGCCCCTGCTGGTCCTCACGAACAGCGACCACTACACCCTCCAGCTCGGCCTGAAGACCCTGGCCGGCGCCACCACCGTCAACGACCAGCGGCTCATCGCGGCCGGTGCGATGGCCGCGCTCCTGCCGATGATGCTCCTCTTCTTCGTCCTCCAGCGTTTCTTCTTCAAGGGCGTGGGCGAGGGAGCGGTCAAGGCCTGAGCCCGCCCGCAGCACTGTCCGTACCGACCACCCAGTCCCTGGAGCAGCCGTCATGCACGACGACCGCAGCATCACCGAGCACCGTCTCCGCCGGGTCCTGAAGGAGCGGATCAAGCCCGCCGTCCACTCCCGCTCCGTCCCGCTGACCGTCGGACGCTGGGAGGCGCCGGGCGAGCCCGTCCCCGTCGCCGAGGGCCTGGCGGCGCCGTACGGGCCCTGCACGATCGGCGATCCGTGGGGCCCGGCCTGGGGCACCACCTGGTTCAAGGTCACCGGGACCGTCCCGGCCGACTGGGCCGGCCGCACCGTCGAGGCCGTCCTCGACCTCGGCTTCGACCGGATGATGCCCGGCTTCCAGTGCGAGGGCCTGGTCCACCGGGCCGACGGCGGTGAGATCAAGGCGCTCAACCCCTACAACGACTGGGTCCGGGTGGCCGACCGCGCCGAGGGCGGCGAGCGCGTCGAGTGGTACGTCGAGGCCGCCTCCAACCCGGTCCTGGTCGACCACGCGGCCACGTACGAGGGCGACCGGCTGACCAGCGGCGACCAGCCGCTCTACCGGCTCGCCCGGATGGACCTCACCGTCTTCGAGACCGAGGTGTGGGAGCTGGTCCAGGACCTGGAGGTGCTCTACGACCTGATGGTCCAGCTCGACACCCGCGAGGCCCGGCGCCACGAGATCCTGCGGGCCATCGGCTCCGCCCTGGACGCGGTGGACCTGACGGACGTCCCCGGTACGGCGGCCGCGGCCCGCGCCGAGCTCGCCGGGGTGCTGGCCGCCCCCGCCGGCGCCTCCGCGCACCGGATCAGCGCCGTCGGCCACGCCCACATCGACTCCGCCTGGCTGTGGCCGCTGCGCGAGACGGTCCGCAAGGTCTCGCGCACCGCGTCCAACATGGTCAACCTGATGGACGAGTACCCCGAGTTCGTGTTCGCGATGTCCCAGGCCCAGCAGCTGGACTGGATCAAGACCCACCGGCCCGAGCTCTTCGAGCGGATCAAGAAGAAGATCGCGGACGGGCAGTTCGTGCCGGTCGGCGGCATGTGGGTCGAGTCCGACACCAACATGGTCGGCGGCGAGGCCATGGCCCGGCAATTCCTCTACGGCAAGAAGTTCTTCCTCGACGAGTTCGGCATCGAGACGAACAACGTCTGGCTCCCCGACTCCTTCGGCTACACCGCCGCGATGCCGCAGATCGTCAAGCTCTCCGGTTCCCGCTGGTTCCTCACCCAGAAGATCTCCTGGTCCCAGGTCAACCCCTTCCCCCACCACACCTTCTGGTGGGAGGGCATCGACGGCACCCGCGTCTTCACGCACTTCCCTCCCGTCGACACCTACAACTGCGACCTCGGCGGCGCCCAGCTGGCGCACGCCGCCCGCAACTACCGGGAGAAGGGACGCGGTTCGCGGTCGCTGGTCCCCTTCGGCTGGGGCGACGGCGGTGGCGGCCCCACCCGCGAACACCTCGCCCGCGCCAGGCGCCAGCGGGACCTCGAAGGCTCCCCGAAGGTCCGCATCGAGCGCCCGGACTCCTTCTTCGAGAAGGCCCGCGCCGAGTACGAGGACGCGCCCGTGTGGGCGGGCGAGCTCTACCTGGAGCTGCACCGCGGCACCTACACCTCCCAGGCCAAGACCAAGCAGGGCAACCGGCGCAGCGAGTCGCTGCTGCGCGAGGCCGAGCTGTGGGCCGCCACCGCCTCCGTGAAGGTGCCGGGGTACGGGTACCCGTACGAGGACCTGGAGCGGATCTGGAAGACCGTGCTGCTGCACCAGTTCCACGACATCCTGCCGGGTTCCTCCATCGCCTGGGTGCACCGCGAGGCGCGCGCCACGTACGCGCGGCTGCGCGAGGAACTGCGGGGGATCACCCTCGCCGCGCAGCGGGCGCTCGCCGGGGAGGGCGCCGAGGAGCTGGTCTTCAACTGTGCCCCGCACGCCCGGCGCGGTGTCCCGGCCGGCGGGGCGGGGCGCCCCGCCGAGCCCGGGGAGCCGGTCACGGTGGAGGAGCGGCACGGCGGCGGGCACGTGATGGCCAACGGCCGGCTGCTGGTGGAGATCGACGGCCGCGGGCTGATCGTGTCCGTCTACGACCTGGCGGCGCGCCGCGAGACCCTCGCTCCGGGCTCCGCGGCGAACCTGCTGCAGATCCACCCCGACTTCCCGAACATGTGGGACGCCTGGGACGTCGACGCGTTCTACCGCAACCGGGTCACGGACCTGGTGGAGTGGGACGCCATGGAGGTCGCCGAGAGCGGGCCGGCGGCCGCCACCGTCCGGGTCACCCGCTCCTTCGGCTCCTCCACCGCCGTCCAGGCGGTCACGCTGCGGGCCGGGTCCGGGACGGTGGACATCGTCACGGACGTGGACTGGCACGAGACGGAGAAGTTCCTCAAGGCGGCCTTCCCGCTGGACGTGAAGGCCGAACGGACCGCCTCCGAGACGCAGTTCGGGCACGTCTACCGGGCCACGCACACCAACACCTCGTGGGAGGCGGCCAAGTTCGAGATCTGCGCACACCGCTGGATCCACGCGGAGGAGCCCGGCTGGGGGGTCGCGCTGCTCAACGACTCCACGTACGGGCACGACGTCACCCGGGACGTGCGGCCCGACGGCGGCCAGACCACCACCGTCCGGCTCTCCCTGCTGCGCGCCCCGCGCTACCCCGACCCCGAGACCGACCAGGGCGCCCACACCCTGCGGTTCTCGCTCGCGCCCGGCGCGTCCATCGGGGACGCGGTCCGCGGGGGGCACGCGCTGAACCTGCCCGAGCGCACCCTGACCGGGGCGGGCCCGGTCACCCCGCTGATCGCGGTCGACGACGACGCGGTGGTCGTGGAGGCGGTGAAACTGGCCGAGGACCGCAGCGGTGACGTGGTCGTCCGCCTCTACGAGTCCCTCGGGGGGCGCGCGTCGGCGCTCCTGACGGCGGACTTCCCCCTCGCGGCCGCGGTCGAGAGCGACCTGCTGGAGCGCCCGCTGGCCGGCTCGGCGGTGGGCGCCCCCACCCCGGCGGGCGCGGTCCCGCTGACCCTGCGCCCGTTCCAGATCGTCACCGTCCGGCTCCACCGGGTCTGAACGGTCCGGACGTACGGATGACCCCGGCCCGCCGGGCCGGGGTCAGGTCGGGCCCTACCGGTCAGGACGGGTTCAGCTTGATGGCGAAGCCGTTGAAGATGGCCCAGACGTCGACCCAGCCGAGTCCGGTGCTGCACTCCTGCGCGGCGTTGCATCCCCAGCCGTAGCTGACGATGCCGTTGAGCTGCCGTGAGTTCGGGTCGTTGATGAAGATCACCGGGCCGCCGCTGTCGCCGCCGCGGCCGACGATGCCACCGGCGTGGGGCACGCCGTAACTGCCCCAGACGTCGGTTCCGTTGACGTTCCACCTGGCGTTGCCCGCGTACACCGTACGGATGTTGCAGACGACCTTGGAGTTGTACCCGAGCTGGCAGGTGAAGTCCCCGACCGCGACGTTGCGCACCCCGTTGAGGTAGCGGGTGTAGCCGTTCGCGTCCACGCCGTCCCACGTGTAGCGGTGGGTCGGTGCCTCGATGAAGGCGGAGTCGATCTCCGGCTTCTTGAACTTGACCTGGCCGATGTAGTTGCCGCCGGCGGCCCAGACGTTGTCGCCGACGTTGTAGCAGTGGCCCGCGGTGACCAGCCACTGGCGGCCGTCCCACGTGCTGACGGCCGGGATTCCGCTCGTGCAGTACGACCGGCTGCCGGAGGCCGGCCCGAGGGCCGCCCCCGCGTAGAAGGGGGAGGTGTCGTTCCAGCGGTTCAGCGGCCGCGACGGCGGTGCCTGGGTGATGCGGACGGGGGTCGCGCCGGCGGCCTCGCGCTGCCGGGCCACCGCCGGGGAGTCGAAGTAGGCCCGGGCGGCCTCGGGCTTGTCCACGGAGAGGTCGATGGCGGAGCCGTCGACGGAGCTGCCGGCGAGGGAGACCGTGAAGGGGAGGCCGGCGCCGCCGGTCAACCCCGAGATCTCCTTCATGAGTTCCTTGCGGGATTTCTTCGCCCGGACGATGTGGATCAGCTTGGCGTTCACCTCGGGGTCGGCCTCGTGCACCGCGGCCAGGAACTCCCGGCCGCGGCCGGGATCGGTCAGGTACACGCGGACCGAGCGGTAGTCGGACGCCATCTCCACCTGCGTGTAGATGTCCGCCCGTGCCCCCTGGCCCACCCGGGCCGCGGCATCGGCCGCCGCCCGCAGTGGCCCCAGTGCCTCGGCCTGTCGTTCCGGGGCCATCGCGGCGACCGCTTCCGCGGACAGCGGCCCCGGAGGTTCCGCCTGCGCGGAGACGGTCATCAGCGGCAGGACGGCCAGTGCCCCGGCGAGGGCAAGGGAACGCCGCAGCGCATTCTTCATCTGTCCCCACTCTCCGACCCCACCGGTGTGAGGTCTCAGCGGCGGACGCTAGTGAGGGGGGAGGGGGCCGACAAGGAGGGCGGACGGCCCTCCCGGACGCATCGGACGGGCGGCTCGGAGCACGGAGGGATCAACCGGCGCGTGAGGTCCGACACAGGTGGCGCCCGGGAGGTCGTGCGGCGCCCGCATCCGGGGGAGGGGCGCACGCCCGGGGTTATGCACTTAGTTGCAAAACCGGCTTGCCCTCGCTAGAACAGAGTCATCACCCCCGCGCGAGGAGGCACACCCCGATGAATCCGCAGAGTTCCCAGAGCCGGTACCCGCACCTGCTGAGCCCGCTGGACCTCGGCTTCACCACCCTGCCGAACCGCGTGATCATGGGCTCGATGCACACCGGCCTCGAGGAGCACGCGGGCGGCTTCGAACGCCTCGCCGCCTTCTACGCCGAGCGCGCCCGCGGCGGCGCCGGCCTGATCGTCACCGGCGGCATCGCCCCGAACGACGCCGGACGCCCCTTCGAGGGCGGCTCCCGCCTCACCACCGAGGACGAGGCCGCCGAGCACCGGGTGATCACCGAGGCCGTGCACGCCGAGGGCGGGAAGATCGCGATGCAGATCCTCCACTTCGGCCGCTACGCCTACCACAAGGACCTGGTCGCCCCCAGTGCCCTCCAGGCCCCCATCAGCCCCTTCGTGCCGAACGCGCTCAGCGACATCGAGGTGGAGCGGACCGTCGAGGACTTCGTCCGCGCCGCCCGCCTGGCCAAGCTCGCCGGCTACGACGGCGTCGAGATCATGGGCTCCGAGGGCTACCTGATCAACGAGTTCATCGCCGGCGCCACCAACAAGCGCACCGACCGCTGGGGCGGCGCGTACGAGAACCGCGTCCGCTTCCCGCTGGAGATCGTCCGACGCACCCGCGCGGCCGTCGGCGAGGACTTCATCCTCATCTACCGCCTGTCCATGCTGGACCTCATCCCCGGCGGCTCCACCCTCGACGAGGTCGTCCACCTCGCCAAGGAGATCGAGGCGGCCGGCGCCACCATCATCAACACCGGCATCGGCTGGCACGAGGCCCGCATCCCCACCATCGCCACCTCCGTCCCGCGCGGCGCCTACACCTGGGTCACCAAGCGGTTGATGGGCGCGGTGAGCGTCCCGCTCGTCACCAGCAACCGCATCAACACCCCGGAGATCGCCGAGGAACTGCTCGCCGACGGGCGCGCCGACCTGGTGTCGCTGGCCCGCCCCTTCCTGGCCGACGCCGACTTCGTCGCCAAGGCCGCGGCCGGCCGCTCCGAGACCATCAACACCTGCATCGGCTGCAACCAGGCCTGCCTCGACCACACCTTCAGCGGCAAGATCACGACCTGCCTGGTCAACCCGCGCGCCTGCCACGAGACCGAGCTCGTCCTGTCCCCGACGCGCACGAAGAAGAGCGTCGCCGTCGTCGGCGCCGGCCCGGCCGGACTCGCCTGCGCCGTCTCCGCCGCCGGCCGGGGCCACGCCGTCACCCTCTTCGAGGCCTCCGGCCACATCGGCGGCCAGCTCGACGTCGCGCGCCGCATCCCGGGCAAGGAGGAGTTCGAGGAGACCATCCGCTACTTCGCCACCCAGCTCGCGGAGAGCGGTGTGGAGGTCCGCCTGAACACCCGCGCCGACGTGGAGACCCTGCGCGGCTTCGACGAGGTCGTCGTCGCCACCGGCGTCACCCCCCGCACCCCCGACATCGAGGGCGTGGACCACCCCAGCGTCGTCAGCTACCTCGACGTGCTGCGCGACGGCGCCCCCGTCGGCGAGCGCGTCGCCGTCGTCGGAGCCGGCGGCATCGGCTTCGACGTGGCCGAGTTCCTCACCGACAGCGGCGAGGGCGCCTCCCAGGACCCCGAGGTCTACTTCCGCCACTGGGGCGTGGACACCGCGTACACCGGCCCCGGCGGGCTCGCGAAGCCCGAGCGTCCCGCGCCGCCGCGCCGCGTCCACCTGCTCCAGCGCAAGGCCACCAAGGTCGGCGCCGGCCTCGGCACCACCACCGGCTGGATCCACCGCGCCGAGCTCAAGCACCGCGGGGTCGTCTCCGTCGCCGGTGCCGCGTACGACCGGATCGACGACGAGGGCCTGCACATCACCGTCGACGGCGAGCAGCGCCTCGTGCCCGCCGACACCGTGGTCCTGTGCACGGGCCAGGAGCCGCGCCGCGACCTGTACGAGGCGCTGCGCGCGGCCGGCGTCGAGGCGCACCTGATCGGCGGCGCCGACGTGGCCGCCGAGCTCGACGCCAAGCGGGCCATCCGGCAGGGGACGGAACTGGCCGCCTCGCTCTGACCGGAACCGTCCGAAAGGGGATTGTGGCGGTCCGGCCGGGCCGCCACAATGCCCCGGTGACGTTCTCTCCCGCAGACGCAGACAAGATCCTCGCCGACCACTTCGCCCCCTGGGTGCTCGCCCTCGGACTGACCGTCCAGGAGACCGGCGAGCGGCACGCCGTGCTGCGCCTGCCCTGGTCGGGAGAGCTGGCCCGCGACGGCGGCGGGCTCTCGGGCCAGGCGATGATGGCCGCCGCCGACACGGCCACCGTCATCGCGATCTCCGCCGCCCGCGGCGGGTACGGGCCGATGACCACCGTCCAGCAGTCGACGAGCTTCCAGCGGCCGGTGGTGGGCGCCGACCTGCTGATCCACGTACGGGTCACCAAGCTGGGCAAGCGGATGGCCTTCGCGGACATCACCCTCACCCCCGAGGGCTCGGCGGAACCGGCCGCCACGGCCTCGACCGTCTACGCGCTGCTCGGCTGAACCGTCGCCCCGCCGGGTCAACCGTCCAGGGACAGGGCGTTCTTGGCGTGGGCCACGGAGTCCTCGGAGGCGGGTCCGCCGGGGTTCTCGGTGGCCAGGGCCTGGTTGAGGGTGACGAAGGGGCGCATCCGCCGCTCGTAGCGCGCGTACGCCGCGCGGTGGTCGCCCTTGTCCCGGGCCAGGCAGTCGGCCAGCACGTGGGCGCCCACCAAGGCCAGGCTGGTGCCCTGCCCCGAGAGGGGGGAGGGGCAGTAGCCGGCGTCACCGAGCAAGGTCACCCGGCCCCGCGACCACTGGTTCATACGGACCTGGGCCATGGCGTCGCAGTAGAAGTCGGGCGCCGTCCGGGCGGCCTCGGCCAGGCGGGTGCCCTCCCACCGCATCGACGCGAGCCTGTCCACGACGCGCTGCCGCAGGGCGGTGCCCTCGCGCAGTTCGGGGGCCATCGGGCCGGACTCGAAGCCGAAGGCGATCCTGAGCTCCGTGTTGTCGCGCACGGGCATGATGCCGAAGCCCGCGTCCCCGTCCCGCAGCCACACCTGCCACTCGTCCAGGCCGAGGAAGTTCTCCGCGCTGAACACCGAGAGGTAGCTGCCCAGATGGTGCGTGAAGCGCTCCTCCGGGCCGAAGGCCAGGCGACGTACGGCGGAGTGGAGGCCGTCGGCCCCGACCACGAGGTCGAAGGTGCGGGACGGCCCGTGCGCGAAGCCGACGCGCACACCGCTCTCGTCCTCGTCGAGCGCGGTGATGCTGTCGCCGAAGAGGTACTCGACGCCCGAGCGCGTGTGCTCGTGCACCATCCGCACCAGGTCCTCGCGCAGCACCTCGATGTCCTCGCTGTCGAGCCGGCCGCTGCTGAAGGTCGCCTCGGTGGAGCGGTCGACCTCCTGGCCGTCGGGGCCGAGGATCGACATGCCGCGCATCCGGGTCCGTACGAGGCGCGCCTGGTCCAGCAGGCCCATCCGCTCAACGACTTCGAGCGCCACGCCGCGGATGTCCACGGCCTGGCCGCCGGGGCGCGGGCCCGGAGCGCGTTCGACGACGGTGGGCGCGAAGCCGTGGCGGCGCAGCCAGTAGGCGAGGACGGGACCGGCGATTCCGCCACCGGAGACGAGTACGGTCAGCATGAGGGGGTCCTCCGTGTGTGTACGGTGTACGAGCTCTGAACGTACGACGTACGCGCAGACCCTTCAACTGGCCTTGCACGACAGGTGTACTAGGACAGGATCGCCCTCGCGCGACGTTGCCGCTGCTACCCTCTGCACTAGTACAGGCGAGGGAGGCGGCAGGACGTGACGAAGGCCACAGGGGCAGCGGGGGCCCCGCCCTACCTGCGCATCGTCGCCGCGGTCCGGCAGCGCATCGCACAGGGTGAACTCGCCCCCGGGGACCGGGTCCCTTCGACCCGGCAGCTCGCCGCGGAATGGGGCGTCGCGCTCGCCACCGCGACCAAGGCCCTGACCACCCTGCGTCTGGAGGGACTCGTCGAGGCCCGGCCGCGGATCGGCACGGTCGTCGCCGGAGCCGCCCCCGCCCCAGCGGCGCGGGCCGCCCCCGCCGCGCCGGCCCGCAGACGCCCGTCGTCCGCCCCGGACCCCGAGCAGGAGCTGAGCCTGGAGCGGATCGTGCGCGCCGCCATCGAGATCGCCGACGCCGAAGGACTCCCGGCGCTCTCCATGCGCGGCGTCGCGGCCCGGCTCGGCGTCGCGGCGATGTCGACGTACCGGTACGTCCCGAGCAAGGAGGACCTCGTCCTGCACATGGCCGACGCCGCGTTCGGCGAGGAGTCCTACCCCGCGGACGCCCCGGCGGACTGGCGTGCCCGCGTCGAGCTGGGCGGCCGGACCCTGTGGGGCCTCTACCGGAAGCACCCGTGGCTGTCCCAGCTCGGGTCCCTCACGCGCCCGTTGCTCGTACCCAACCTGATGGTGCACGGCGAGTGGATGCTGGGCGCGCTCGACGGCCACGGCCTCGACCCCACCACGCTGTTCGACATCCACGTCCTGCTCTACAGCCACGTCCACGGCCTCGCGGCGCACCTGGAACTGGAAGCGCACGCCGAGGCCGCCACGGGCCAGTCGGAGGAGCAGTGGATGGACAGTCGCGCCCCCGCCCTGGGAGCCCTGGTGGAATCGGGCCGCTTCCCGACCTTCGCCAAGGTGGTCGGATCCTTCGAGGACGGCTACGACCTGCGTCTCGACGCGCTCTTCAGCCTCGGCCTGAAGGCACTCCTCGACGGCCTGACCCCCCTGATCGAAGGCTGACCGCTGCGGGGCCGCAAGAGCGGCCGCGGGTTCGAGGCGCGCGGAGCGGCCCGGTGAGCCGCTCCGCGCGCGCGGGGAAGGGCGCTCTGGGATCGTGGATCACGGGACGTCACAGCGAGGAGCCATCATGTCCGGACAGTTCGAGGCGAGCGTCGAGATCGACAGGCCGATCGAGGAGGTCTTCGCCTACCTCGCCGACGGGCGCAACGACCCGGATTTCAGCCCGCGCGTCCAGGAGATCACCAGGATCCCGGACGGCCCCACGGCCCTCGGCACGGTCTTCCGCAGCACGGTCAAGGACGCCGGGATGAAGACCGCCCGCGAGTTCCGCATCGACGGCTTCGACCCGCCGCGCCTGATCCGCTGGACGGAGCAGAGCAAGAACCTCGTCACCGCGGAGGGCGGCTACGACCTGGAAGCCGTCTCCGGCGGCCGCACCCGGGTCCGGATCTTCAACACCCTGCACGGACACGGCCTCGGCAAGCTGCTCGTCGGCCTCGCGGCGAGCGCCGCACGCAAGGACGCCCCCGACTTCGGCCGCCGTATCAAGGCGGCCGCGGAGGCGTCCCCCACGAACCGGTAGCCGTCCGCGGCCGGCGTTGGGCCGGAGGTCGGGGCGGTGTCAGAACCGCCCGGGTCCGGACGGGATCGGCAGCGGCTTGGACGGGGCGAGGGACCCGCGCCGGCGCGCATCGTTCGGCGGGTTCTGGCAGGTCACGTCCTGGGCGGGCAGCTTGCCCGTGGTCAGGTACGCGTGGACCGGCGCGTTGGCGCAGGAGGCGGGGTCGACGAGGTACACCCCGTGGCCCTCACCGCCGGCCGCCAGCACCATCCGCGATCCCTTGAGGGCGCGGTGCAGGCCCTGCCCGCTGACGAGCGGGGTCTGCGAGTCCCACTCGTTCTGCACGGTCAGCACGTTCGCCCTCTTGTTCATGGGCGTGGCCGCCTCGACCGGCCGGTCCCAGAAGGCACACGGCTTGATGTTGGACGCGAAGTCCCCGTACAGCGGGTACCTGGCCTTGTCCTTCGCCGCGTCCCGCTCGTACTGCTCGGTGTAGCGGGGCCAGCTGCCCGTGTCCCCGCACACCACGGCCCAGAACACGGCGGTGCCGTTGTCCGTGGCGGGCTCGGCCGCCGCGCCGCCGGTCAGCAGCCGCTTCAGCTCCGTCACGGTCATGCCCTCGGGCAGCGGCCTGCCCTCGGCCGCGGCCTTCAGGGCCGCGATCAGGGGAGTGGCCTGCGCCGGGTAGAAGAACACCCCGCGCGCGGCACGGATCATGTCGCCGTCGACCTTCATGCCCTCGAGGTCGATGGGCTCCTTGTCGGCGCGCGCCACCAGCGCCCAGAAGGTGTCGGACACGGCCTTCGGACTGTCGCCGAGCCCGTACTCCGCCGACCGCTGCGCCGCCCACCGCGTCCACCGCGCGTAGGCCGGCTCGGCCTCGGTGGCCCAGACCTGGATCATGCCGCGCCAGATCCGCTGCGGGTCCACGCCGCTGTCGAGCACGAAGCGGTCCGTGCGGTCCGGGAACATCTGCGTGTACACCGCGCCGAGGTAGGTCCCGTACGAGTAGCCCAGGTACGAGAGCTTGCGCTCGCCCAGCACCGCGCGGATCGTGTCCATGTCGCGCGCCGTGTTGCGGGTGGTGATGTACGGGAGCACCGAACCGGCCTTCTCACGGCACTTGTCGGCGACGGTGCGGGCCCACGTCACGTCGGAGCCGAAGGTCTCCGGACGATAGGCGCGGTCGAAGTTCTGTTCCGCCTCGTCCAGCCCGCAGGTGATCGGGTCGCTGGCGCCGACCCCGCGCGGATCGAAGCCGATGAGGTCGTACTGGTCCCGGACCTCCTTGGGCATCGCCTCGTTCATCATCAGCGGCAGGTCGAGCCCGGAACCGCCCGGGCCACCCGGGTTCAGCAGCATGGCGCCGTGTCGCTTGGCCGGGTTCTCGCTCTTGATCCGGGATATCGCGAGGTCGATCGTGCGCCCCTCGGGACGCCGGTAGTCGAGCGGCACCTCGAGCGTGGCGCACTCGTACGAGGCCGGCTGCTCGGGGCTGCAGCGGTGCCAGGCGGGCTTCTGCCGCAGGTGGTCCGCGGCGGGGGCCGCCGATGCCTGGGTCGCCGACAGCAGGGGCACGGTGGAGGCCAGGAGTCCGGCGGCCGCGAGCAGTGGTGCGAAGCGTTTCAGGAGCACGAAGCGTTCCTTTCGGTGAAGTCGCTTACGGCTCCACCTTGTTGCACGCACCGCCCGGCCGAATCATCCCGAAGGGTCGTGCCTTGTGCTCCTCGCGAACGAGCTGAAATCAGGACAACTGGCCGACACGCCACGGGAGTTCAGGGCTGGGTGGAGTGCTCGGCGTGTCCGGAGGGCTCGGCATGCTCGGGCGATCCGGCGTGTTCGGAGGACCCCGCGTGTTCGGGGGATCCCGCGTGTTCGGGGGATCCGGGGTGCTCGGAGGGGCCGGCGTGCGTGTCGCCCTTCTCCAGGGCGCCGCCCAGCCTGCCGCGTGCCCCCGCGAGGGCGTCCTCCGTCCCCGCGGTGACGACCCACCGGTCCCCGACCAGGTACAGGCCGCCGTACGTCTTGGCCTCGGTCAGCCAGGAGCGCAGCCCCTGCTCGGCGGCGAAGGTGACCATGCGGTACGGGCCGCCCTGTTCGGTCTGGCAGCCCCCCTGCCGCAACTCGTCGGCCTCCACGCTCACTTCGGCCGTACAGCCGATGGCCGCGGCGATCTCCTCGATCGAGGTGCCGCTCGGGGAGGTCGAGGTCTGCTGCGCGGAGTTCGAGGTGCGGTGCGCGGCCGTCTGCCCGGCGCCGCAGCCGCCGCACAGGAGGGCCGCCAGGCACAGTGCGGCGAGGGTCACGCGTGGCGAGCCCGTCCGCCGGGTGCGGCGGTCGGTGGACGAGGGCATGGCGACCTCTCTGGCTGGTCGGGACAAGGGTCGTGGTGCCCGGGTGGGGAGGGGTCCCGGGCACCACGCGTCGAGGGGCGGGCAGGGCGGTGGGGTGTGTGCCGGGGGACCGTGCCGGGTGGGGCCGGTCCGCCCCGGTCCTAGCCGGTGACCTTCGCCTTCTTGCCCTTGTCGGTGACGGCGAACCAGAGGCCCTTGTTGTTGTGGCCGCTGATGTCCCCGGGTTCCTTGTCACCGGTGAACGTGTAGACCGGCCAGCAGTCGATCGTCAATTGCTCGGTACCGTCGGGCCGCTTCACCTTGCCCACCAATTCGGCGGCAATTCCGGTCACATTTTCCTTGTCGACGGGCTTTGCGGGCTTCCAGGTGTCCGTGCAGCCGTCCACACAGCCGATTTTCATCGGCCAGGCGCTGTCCTTGTCGAACCGGTAGAGCGTCCGGCCCTCGGCATCCGCGATGATGGGGCCGAGCTGGGCGTTCTGATTGACGCTGAGTTCGGATGTCCCCTCCGCCGCGCCGCCGCCCTTTCCGCCGTCCGCGCCACCGCTCTTGGCCGGAGCCGCCGGCTTTCCGTCCGGCCCCAGCACGTGCCAGGTCCCGCCGACCCCCTCGCCGAGCGAGTCGCCCGCCTTGGTGTCCTTCGCGTAGCGGTACACGGGCCATCCCGCGAGCGTCAGCTGGCGGGTGCCATCGGCCCGGGCGACCGAGCCGAGGAGGCTCTTGTCTATCCCCTCACCTGCCGAGACGTCGTCCGCGGAGACGGCGGGCCAGGCCTTCGCGCAGTCCCCTTCGCAGTTGGACTTGGGGGGCTTGGGCGTGTCCTTGTCGAAGCGGTAGAGGGTGAACCCCTGACTGTCGGCGACGCCCGAACCGACCGTCCCGATCTCCTGCACCTTCAGCTGGCCGGCCGGACCGTTCTTGCCGGCCGCACCCGACGGGTCGGCCCCGGATCCGCTGCCGTAGACGTCGTCGTAGCCATTGCCGACCTGTTTGCTGTCGCCCACCGGCTGAACCGATGTCCCCTTTCCCGAGTAATTGTCCCCGCTACCGCATGCGGCCGTCAGCATCAGTACCGCGATCGCCGACCCGGCGAATATCTCACGACGCATCCTCTTCACGGTCTCTCCTTCAGGTTCGGTTCCGCGTTTTCTTGCCCCCGGTAATTGATACGGGGCGCCGGGCGGTGGAAGCGGAATTCCCTGGGAATTTGTCAGATCGCGCCAAGATTGAACCCGGCGCAATGGTTCAGTCCTGGATGCGCAGGGCAAGGGCCGGGCAGCGCCGCACCGCGCGCAGCGCCTTGGGCCGCAGCCGGCCCGGCACCGGCATGGACGCCTGCGCCGGAAAGCCGTCCGCGTCGAGCCGTACGACGTCGGGCAGGATGTCCACGCACAGCCCGTGGCCCCGGCACAGGGTCCAGTCCACGACCAGCCGCTCCGGACTCTCGTCCTCGGGCAACGGCAGCGCCCCCAGCACCCGCCGGCCGCACCCGCTGCCGAGGGCGTGGTCGCGGAACTCGTCCGGGAACACGCTGAGCGCCGAGGCCACGAAGCGCGAGGTGCCGTCGGGATGGCTGCACGCTCCGCGGCCCAGGACCGCCTTGAGCCGCGTCTCCACCATGTCGAGGGCGGTTCTGCCCCCTCCCCGGATCGCGTCCTCCAGTACGTCGGCCAGTGCGGGCAGCCCCCGTACGCACGGGCCGCACTGCCCGGCCGACTCGTTCGCCATCCAGCGGGTCACCCGCGCCACCTCGCCCACCGGACAGGTGTCCTCGGGCAGCGGCAGCACCGCCCCCGCCCCCAGCCGCGCGCCGAGCGAGTCGAGGGACTGCCGGGACACCTCCGCGGCGCGGGCGGACCCCGGATCGAGCCATTTGCCGTGATAGCCGCCGACCAGTACGCCCTGACCGGGATCGGTGCCGCACAGGTCGAGGATGTACGAGAGCGCGGCCCCGGTCGGCGTCTCGACGACGGTGGTGCCGGCAACGGTCAGCAGGACGGTGCCCGGCTCGTTCGGCAGGCCGGTCGTACGGTAGTCCAGCGCGCCGAGCCGTGCGGCGACGGCGAGTTGGGCGAAGGTCTCGGTGTTGGACAGCAGGGTGGGCATGCCGCCCAGGCCCCGTTCGCTGGTCCGCACCTTCTGTCCGGACGGCAGCGTGTCACCGCCGTTGAGGCCGTTGATGTGGGCGGTTCCCTCTCCGGTGACGAACCGCTCGGGGAGCATCGTCACCCGCACCCGGCGGCCGGCCGGGCCGCGTTCCGCGATGGCGGCCCGGACGGACTGTTCCACGTCCGTCCGGGTGACCCCCACCACGACGTCGTCGGCGGAGATCGCGGCGGCGGCCAGCAGGGCCCCGTCGAGCACCAGATGGGGGGCGTGCAGCAGAAGCGCGGTGTCCTTGAGACAACTCGGTTCGCCTTCACTGCCGTTGACGACTACAGCGGTCTGTCCGTCGCCGCCCCGGGCGGACCGCATGACGGCGCGCAGTTTCCGGGCGAAGGGGAAGCCCGCCCCGCCGCGGCCCCGCAGGTCGATGTTGTCGGAGAGGTCGACCAGTTCGTCCGGCCGGTAGCGCGGCAGCGAGCCGTGCGCGGTCAGATGGGCGACGCGGTCGAGCCTGGGCGCCTGGTCGAGCCCGGCCAGCAGCCTGGGGGCGCCCACGCAGCCCAGGCTGGGGGTCGGAAGGCCGGTCACAGCCACCGGTCCCCGGTGGCGACCTGCTCGCCGTTCCCGCCCAGAGCGCCACCGGCCCGGCTCGGGGCGTACACGGCGGCGCGGGGCGGGTCGTCGGGCCGGGCCGGCGGCGGGGCCGGCCGGTCGATGGCGACCGGAGCCGTACCCCGTCTCGGCCGGGGCACGGCCGCCAGTACGACGGACGGCTGTGGCGCGGTCGGCGGGCCGGCCGGCCGGGGCGGTACGTCGCCCATACGGGACTTGAGGCGGAAGGCGAGCACTCCGGCGACGCCGGCCAGGCACAGCGCGTAGGACGCCGTGACCCAGACGTCGGCGGGCCGGCCCGCCTTCAGGCCGTGCACCAGGGACGCGCCCCACGCGGGATAGGCCCCGAAGTGCAGGGCCCGCCACCACAGGGAGCGGCCCTTGGTGGCGAACGCGCTGCGCACGGCACCGGATATCGCCACGGCGAGGAAGAGGTATCCGGCCAGCGAGCCGAGGCCGATCAGGACCGGCTGGCCGACGTCCGTGAAGGGCACCGCCGCGGAGGCGGCCGTCGTGCGCTGCTCCGCGATCTTGACCCAGATGTGGAGGGCCAGGAAACCCAGCCCCGCCACCGCGAGGCCGCGGTGCACCCCTTGGGCGAGCAGCCGGTGGCCGGACCCCAGCAGGAGCCGGTCGCTGGCCACCAGCCCCCACAGGACGGTGGAGGTGAGCGAGACGAGCGAGAGCACGCCCGCCCCGTAGTCGAGGAAGTCCCACAGCTGGGTCAGTGCGCCCGCGCGGGCGGCCACGACGAGGGAGACGACGGCCGCGCCGGCGGCGCTGATCACACCGGTCGGCAGTCTGCCCGCGGTGGGAAGGAGGGAGGGCCGCCGGACGGCCCTCCGGCCGGCGGTCGGTGCCGTTGCCGCTGCCGCGTGACGGCTTCTGCGGCGGGCTCTGTGTGAGCGGGACATGTGAGGCTGGGGCAGGGGCATCCAGTTCTCCTGTGCGCCTGGGCTCCGAGCACTCCACCTGGCGCTCGGGCACCCGGGGGTCGTTGTGTCCTCTGTGCCCGGCAGCGCTGTGAAACTCCGCGCCGGCCGAGGGAACTTGGGGCCGGAGTGCAGCAGCATCGTGGAGCTGCACACCAGCTCCACAGGATTTATCGAAACGTGATAATTTCTCGCAGCGCGTCTCCGACGCATCGAACAACACCGGAAGATTCCCCTCCAGCGGAGGTTGCGACTGGCCACCGCGCCGCCTGTCACCTACGCGTCCCGGACGGCAAAAACGCCGCAAAATTACGGGACCGTAAGTGGCCGGACCTCTCAGGAGGGAGTACGAGGGCCGCAACTCCCGTGCCAGACAAGGATGTTGGCGCAGGGGGCAACCTCGGCGGGCTTGTCGCTCTTCCCCGGACAAGCCTCACCCCGGCACGAACGAGGAAAACGATGTGCGAACTTCTGAACCGCATCTGGTCCCGCCCGCGTGGCGAGTGGACCCGCGTCCTGCGCAAAGAACTGCCCGCGCTGGCCGGCGAGATAGTGGAGGAGCTTCTGCATGGAATTCCGGAATTTTCCGCACTTATCGATGACAACGATGCCATCGATGACGAGTTGCTCAGGCAGTGCGTGGAGGAGGCTCTCCTCACCGCGCTCGGCTACCAGGAGCAAACCCGGGAACAGACACCGGACGAGGACGAGTACGAGGGCCGGGACGAGGACCCGGACGAGAGCGAGGACGACATCGCGGACACGGACATGGACATGGACACCCTTGGAGTCGAGGCCGAGACCAAGGCCGGGACCAGGGCCCGGATCAAGGTCGGAATTGCCCTCCAGAGGAACGACGAGTGCGAGGTCACGCACGAAGGCCGCTACGAGGTCGTCCGTGAGGGCGTTCGAGAGGGTGCCCGTGAGGGCGCCCGGGACAGTGCCCGAGCGGGCGGCGGCGCGGGCGACCGCGCCCGTGAGGACCTTTTCAACGCCCTCACCGACGACCGGGCCGCTTCCGAGAGTTCCCTCGTCGAACTCGCCGAGGCGGCCGGCTGGCCCCTCCCCCCGGCCGTACGGGCCATCGTGCCGGCCTCGCCCGTCGAGGCCCAGCAGCTCGCCGCCGTACTGGCCGACGCCCTCACCGGCACGTTCGCGGGCCGGCCGTGCCTGCTGGTGCCCAGCCTCGACCCGGACACCCGCGCCCCGCTGGACCAGCTGCTCCGCGGCCGGTTCGCCGCCGTGGGGCACGCGGTCCCGCTCCGGGACACGGCCTCCTCGCTGCGCTGGGCGCTGCGCCTGTTCGCCCTGACCCCCGCGCGCCCGGGCCTGGAGCTCCGCGCCGTGTTCGTGGACGACCACCTCTCGACCCTGCTGCTGCTCCAGGACGAACCGCTCGCCCACGCGCTGGCCGCCCGGTGGCTGCGGCCGCTGGCCGACCTGACCCCGCGCCAGAGCGAGCGCCTGGAGGTGACCCTGCTCGCCTGGCTGGAGGGCGGCGGGGCCCCGGAGGCCGCCAAAGCCCTGAGCGTGCACCCGCAGACCGTGCGCTACCGGATGCGCCAGCTGGAGAAGCTCTTCGGCACCGGCCTGCGCGACCCCCGTACCCGCTTCGAACTGGAGATGGCCCTGCGCAGCCGCCGGCTGATGGCCCAGGTGCGACGCCAGCACTCGCGCGTGAGCCGCAGGGCGGCGCGCGTGATCACCGCCGACTTCACCCCCCTCGTCGTCGGACGCATGGCCCGCGTCAACGGCCTCTGAACGACTCCCGTAACGACCCCCGAAGCGATACCTGAACCGCGAACAGCCCGGCCCGGCCCCCTCGTCACGGGGCCGGGCCGGGCTGTTGTGTGCGGTGTCGGCCCGAAGTCGGCTTCGGGCCGACACCTTTCCCGGGGCCGGGCGCGGTGGTGGGGGTGAGGAACGCCCCGCCCCGGGAGCAGAAGGGCCCGTACCGGCCCGGATCTCGAGGAACCGGACCGGTACGGACCAGGGGGTCAGGCGGGGTCAGCGGCAGGTGCGCCCGTCGTTGATGCAGCTCACGGCCTTGTTCATCAGGCCGTTCGACATCACGTTGATGAAGTCGTCGTGGTCGGTCACCGGCTTGTGCAGCTGCTCGGGGAAGCTGTCCACGGCGAAGCGGGCACCCGGCGCCACCCCGTAGGTGAGGCGCATGACCAGCTGCGGAATGGCCTTGAAGCCCTTCTGGCAGCGGCCGTTCTTGTCGGGGAAGGCCACGTGCGTGCGGTGGTTGGCGCTGTCGACGTTCCGGCCGTCCCAGCAGCTCTGGAAGGTGAAGGTGCGCACCACGTCACTGCCCTTGGGGCAGACCGGGTACTTGTCCTTCAACTGGCGGTTCTCGAAGCCCGTGCAGCTCCAGGAGGCGTTGGCGTTGGCGTTGCCGTTGGTGAAGGCCTTGGCGTCACCGGTGATGATGCGCAGGAAGCGGGGCATCGCGGTGACCTTGTCGACGGGGCTGCCCTTGAAGGTGATCGACACCTGCTTCGGCTTGAGGATGGTGCCGACGTTGGCGTCCTGGCCGCCGCCGGGAGCCTTGGCGTCCCGCTCGGCCTTGCCGTCGCGCAGTCGCAGCACGGGCCAGTAGTAGCTCGACTGGTCACCGTTGCCGCAGGTGGTGCCGGAGGCGGCGAGGCTGTCGTTGGTGGAGAAGGCGTCGGTGGTCTTGTTGCCCACGTAGTCGTGCATGTGGTGGGCGCCGTTGGACACGCCGGGTGCGACGATCACGTTGTCGGGGTTGAAGTGGCCGTTCTCGTTGCGGCCGCACTGCGAGCTGAAGGAGCCCTTCGAGGCGTTCCCCGACGCGGCGGGGGTGCGCACGTTCGGCTTGACCTTGTTGATGCTGACGAAGTCGCTCTTCGCCGGACCGCCCTTCTGCCCCCCGGCGCCGCTCTTGGCGGCGGCGCTCAGGTCGCCCCCGCCGCCTGCCTCGCCGTCGTTCGCGACGGGTGCCTCCTTCATCGTGCAGGCGCCCAACGACTTTATCTCCTGCGGGGGTTGGCCCCCTTGGCCGATCGCGTCGGCCATGCCGGAGATGGCTTTGTCCCGCTGCTGCTTGAGCTCACCGAGGAGGGCGTTGCCCTTCGCCTCGCCGGCGGCGAGGCGCCGGTACGCGTCGGCCACCTGGTCGTCGAGCTTGGCGAGACCCTCGTCCACCTGGGTCTTGGCCTGCTCGGGCACCGCGGTGATCTTCTCCCCGACGTCGGGACAGTCGATGGTGGCCGCCACCTTCGTCGCGCGGTCGCCCTCCTGGCCCGCGGACGCGTTTCCGGCGACGATGGCGACCCCGCCACCGCCCAGCACGAGGGCGGACACCACAGCCAGGAGCTTGTTCGACAACCGGGGGCGTTTGTGGCCCTTTTGACTCATGCGATCACTTCACTTCGTCGTTCGGACATTGTCGGAGAGCGTGTCGAAGTCGACCAGTCCGCTGTCCTCGAGGACCGTGATGTGGTCCAGGACCGTGGCGTTGGCGGACGTGGCGAGGGCTCGCACCATGGAGTTGCGGGTCTGCGCCCGTATCCCCGCCAGCAGTGCGAAGACCTTTCCGTGCGCTCGGCGCAGCAGCTGGACGAACAGTCGTTCGTATTCATCTCCCTTGGCGCGGGTCAGCTGGCCCAGCCAGTCCTGCTGCTGCGCGGACGGCTGGTTGGGCAGATCGACGCCGAGGGCCTGGCCGACCTGGATGACCTGCCGGTCCAGTTCGGTGTGGCCGTCGACGAGGTGTTCCCCGGCCGTGCGGATCGCGGGGCGCGTACCGCGCTGCTGCGCCTGCCGTCCCGCGGGTAGCTCCCACAGCCCGGCGAGCCGTACCTTGCGGACGAAGTCCCGGTCGGCGGCCGTCAGCGGTCCGTACGCCGTGCTCATCGTCCCGAGGCCGTCGTCGTCCGCCGCGGCCGGACCCGTTGTGGCGGCCGAGGCGGTGCTGCCGAATCGGTCCACGGGTATCAGCAGGGCGATCAGGGTGAGGGCAAGCGCGGCGATGACGACACCGCTTCCGATCGTGTATCTCGTGGCCACTGACAAGCCGCTGAAGGATCTCCGCCGCAATGACAGCACTGTGCCTCCTCGCTCCATGGGCCGGGAAAGTGGCGGGGCAGGAGGGGCCGCACGTGCCGTGCGGTGCACACCCGCATTCCCGGGGGTGTCACGGGACGCTAGTGGCAGGGGTGGCGCGACTGCGGGAGGACATCACCATCGGACAAACATCCCGGCGCTCCCGGGAAAGGCTGCTATCTTGCCGCGGCGCGCGCCAGCCGGGCGGCCGCGGCGGGAGTTGTCCGTCGTTCCCGTAGTAGGCCAGGGGGCGGGCGGGGGCGCAAGGCCGAGTCCCGGCCGCGGCGGGTTCCGTGCCCGGATGGGGCGACGCCCGCGTGGAGGTTCGGAGCTTGCGGCGACGCGGAGCGCACGCTTTAATAAATGAACGAGCATTTATTAACGAACGGAGTGGCGCTGTGGGACGTCCCCGAGGGGTCGAGGACGCGGTGATCCTGCGCGCCGCGGCCCGGGTCATGGGCCGGAGCGGTCCGACCGGCCTGACGCTGGCCGCCGTCGCGCGCGAGGTCGGGCTGGTGCCCGGCACCCTCGTCCAGCGCTTCGGATCGAAGCGCGGTCTGCTCCTGGCCCTCGCCGACCAGTCCGCGCAGCACGCGGGCGAACGGGCCGGCCGGGTGCGCGGGGAACACGCCTCGGCGCTCGAAGCCCTGGCGGCGCTCACGGCGGAATCGGTGGCCGGTATCGACACGCCGGAGACCTACGCCCACCATCTGGCGTTCCTGTGCACGGACCTCGCCGATCCGCAGCTCTACGCGCACGCCCTGGCCGTTCACCAGGCCCAGGGGCATGCGGTCGAGGCGCTGCTGGCGGACGCGGCGGACGCCGGTGAGCTGCGCGCCGGAACGGACGTCACGGCACTGGCCCGCACCGTGCAGGCGATCACCGCCGGAGCGGGCCTGACCTGGGCGCTCGACCGCCGCGGCACCCTCGCGCAGCGGCTCCGGCAAGAGCTCGACACCGTACTGCTCCCGCACATCCCCGCGCGCCCCGACCACGACCCGGAGGAATCGAAATGACCGACACGCACCTGCTGGCAGGAAAGGTGGCTCTCGTCGCCGGCGGCACCCGGGGCGGCGGACGGGGCATCGCCGTCGAGCTCGGGGCCGCCGGCGCGACGGTGTACGTCACGGGCCGCAGCGGCGCCGGCGGGCGCTCCGACATGGACCGCCCGGAGACGATCGAGCAGACCGCCGAGCAGGTCACCGCCGCGGGCGGCCTGGGCATCCCCGCCCGCACCGACCACAGCCGTCCCGAGGAGGTGAAAGCCCTCGTCGACAGGATCGCCGCGGAGCAGGACGGCCGGCTCGACGTCCTGGTCAACTCCGTATGGGGCGCAGACCGGATGACCGACTGGGAACACCCCCTGTGGGAACAGGACCTGGAGACCGGACTCCGACTGCTGCGGCAGGCGGTGGAGACCCACGTCATCACCAGCCGGTTCGCGCTCCCCCTCATGGTCGCCCGCGGGAGCGGCCTGGTCGTGGAGGTCACCGACGGCAACACCGCCCGCTACCGCGGCTCGTTCTTCTACGACCTGGCGAAGTCCGCGGTGATCCGGCTCGCCGTCGCCCAGGCGGCCGAGCTCAAGCCGCACGGCGTCGCGGCCGTCGCCATCACACCCGGCTTCCTGCGCTCGGAGGCCCTGCTCGACCACTTCGGTGTCACCGAGGCCAACTGGCGCGACGGCGCCGCCCAGGACCCGAACTTCGCCCACTCCGAGACCCCCGCCTACCTCGGCCGGGCGGTCGTCGCACTCGCGGCCGATCCCCGGATCATGACCAGGACCGGACGCGCCCTCGCCACGTGGGGCCTGTACCGGGAGTACGGATTCACCGACGCCGACGGCACACAACCGGACTTCGCCGCCCACTGGGCCCGGAACCTGGAAGAGGAGTACGGACCCCTGGGCGAACCGCTCTGAAAGGCGGGTGACGGCTCGTCAAGCTCCATTGTCAGTGCCTCCCCATAGTGTGGAGACATCACTCGGGGAGCCTCGAAAAGGAGCACAGACATGTCCGCCAACAAAATCCAGCACAAGGTGAACCACGTCGCGCTGGTAGTGGACAGTTCGGGTTCCATGCACCAGCACCAGCACCAACTGATCCGGGTCGTGGACGAATTCGTGGCGGGACTGAAAGCCGAATCGGACAGCCTCGGTCACGAGACCCGGATCAGCCTCTATTCCTTCGACCACAGGGTGGAGAACCTGGTCTGGGACATGGACGTGAAGCACCTTCCGTCCATGCGGGGTCTCTACAAGGTCAACAACGGCGCCACGGCCCTCATCGAGGCCTCCCTGAAGTCCCTGGACGACCTGGGACACATCTGGGAGGAGTACGGCGAGCACAGCTTCCTCCAGATCGTGGTCACGGACGGCGAGGAGAACGCCTCCGGCGGCGACCGCCGGCACGACGGCGACATGACCATCCTCGGCCCCTGGCTCGACAGGATCGCCGCGAAGATGGGCGCGCTTCCGGGCCACTGGACCTCGGCGATCCTGGTCCCGAACTCCCTGGCGAAGCGCACCGCGCAGAACTACGGCTTCCCGGCCGGCAACATCGCCATCTGGGACGCGGATTCCCAGGAGGGCGTCGAGGAGGCGATCGGCACCGTACGCGCCGCCGCCACCAGCTTCCTCCGGGGCCGCGAGCAGGGCGTGCGCGGCACGAAGAACCTCTTCGCGGTCGGCCAGGACATCTCGGTCGACGACGTGCGGGCGAACCTCGAACCGGTCCCGGCCGACAAGTACCGCCTCCTGAAGGTCGACACCGAGGTCGAGATCCGGTCCTTCGTCGACTCGCATCCGGGCGTGACGTACGAACGCGGATCGTGCTACTACCAGCTGGGCACCCGCGTCCAGGTCCAGCCCGACAAGGAAGTCATCGTCGTCGAGAAGGACACCGACCGCGCCTATACGGGCGACGCGGCGCGCAGCCTTCTCTTCGGCACGGGAATCCAGGGAACGGTCTCGGTAAAGGCGGGCCGGAATCCCAAGTTGGAGGTCTACGTGCAGAGCCGTTCGGTGAACCGGAAGCTCAAGCCGAAAACCCGGCTGCTCATCATGCTCTGAAAGGAACAGGGGTGATGCTCGAGGCTGAATCGGAGATTGGTCAGAAGCGGCGGCTGTAGCCGCTCCCACCCGTGGGCGCCAGCCGGGCGGGTGGTTCCCGCGGGCGGATGCGAGGGGGTCCGTGCGAGCCGGATCCCGGGGCCTACGGTCGGTCCGGGGCGGTTCCCTCCGGGCCGCACGACACGTCCACATAAGAGGTCGAACCTTCATGACGCTCAGCATCCGCAACCAGATCGCAGGCACCGTCACCGCCGTCACCGTCGGCGAGGCCATGGCGACGGTCAAGGTCAGGCTGGACGGGGGGCAGGAAATCACCGCGGCCATCACCGCCGACGCCGTCAAGGACCTCGGCCTCACCACGGGCTCCGGCGTCAAGGCGCTCGTCAAGGCCACCGAGGTGGCCCTGGCCACCGGCCCGGTCGAGAACATCTCCATCCGCAACCAGCTCACCGGCACCGTCTCCGACATCGCCACCGGCCCGGCCATGGCCGCCGTGAAGATGAACGTGAGCGGCGGTCACCTGACCGCGGCCGTCACCGCCGACGCGGTCGACGCGCTCGGGCTGTCCGCCGGCTCGCAGGTCGTCGCGCTGATCAAGTCGACCGAGATCTCCCTCGCCACCGCCTGATCCCCGATCAGAGGTCCGGCGCCGCCGGGGCGCCGGACCACACGTGCGCGATGGCGCTGACGTGGCGCGCCCCGCACCGGTCCGAGGGGACCACCGGCTGCGCCCCCGCCTCGTCGAGGTCCTCGTCGAGGCGGGTGGCGAGCAGCACCGGGCTGTCGCCGAAGCCCTCGTCGAGCCCGGCCCGACGGGATCTCCACCTGGGCCACCACAGGGTCGAGCCGCACGGTGGCGGCGAGCCCGGAGGGCGGGAGGCCGAGAGGGCATACAAAAAGGCAAGGAGGTCGATCCGCTCCTTGCCACTCTCAACTTATAGCGCACCGGGGGGCTTGCGGCAAGGCCCCGGCCGTGGTGCAGACTTCGCGGACCGAGCGCCGACCTGCAGAAACGGGAGATCCACCACGTGTGTGTGCTGTTGTCGAGTTGTCCGTCATACGACCTCGGATCGGAGCTGATGCCGTGAACTCCCCGACCACGACCAGCGCGTTCGACCTTCCCGAGCGCCTTTCCGGCAAGGCGGACGCGGCACTGATCGACCGCGACGAGCAGCACTTCGCGGCCATCTCGGAGAGCCTCGCCCAGTCGATCGCCGAACTGTCCGACCGCCTGGAGGCCGCGCGCAGGGCACCCGGCGGCATCGGCCGCGAGGCGATGGACCGCGACGCGGAGATCCACCGCCTGACCAGCCGCCTGCGCACCCTGCGCCGCTTCGGCCTGGACCTGTGCCTCGGGCACGTCGTCGGCGCCGACGACGCCGAGCCGCTGTACATCGGACGCCTCGGCCTCACCGACAACACCGGGCACCGGCTGCTGGTCGACTGGCGTTCCCCCGCGGCCGAGCCCTTCTTCGCGGCGACCCACGCGAATCCGATGGGCCTGGCGAGCCGCCGCCGGTACCGCTGGACCCGCGGCCGCATCAGCGACTACTGGGACGAGGTGTTCACCGCCGACGGGCTCGAAGGGCACGCCGCGCTCGACGACCAGTCCGCCTTCATCGCCAGCCTGGGCACCAACCGCTCGCCGCGGATGCGCGACGTGCTCGCCACCATCCAGGCCGACCAGGACGCCGTCATCCGGGCGGGATCCCGCGGCGCCCTCGTCGTCGACGGCGGTCCGGGCACCGGCAAGACCGTCGTCGCCCTGCACCGGGCGGCGCACCTGCTCTACTCCGACCCCCGCCTCGGCCACCGCCGCGGCGGCGTGCTCTTCGTCGGCCCGCACGAGCCCTACCTGGCCTACGTCGCCGACGTCCTGCCCAGCCTCGGCGAGGAGGGTGTGCAGACCTGCACCCTGCGCGACCTCGTCGCCGAAGGGGCCGCGGCGGGGGCCGAGACCGACGCGGACGTGGCCCGGCTGAAGTCGTCCGCCGGCCTGGTGAAGGCGATCGAGGCGGCCGTCCGCATCTACGAGGAGCCGCCCACCGAGGGGATGGAGGTCGAGACCCCCTGGTCCGACCTGTGGCTGAGCGCCGACGACTGGGCGGTGGCGTTCGACGCGGTGGAGTCCGGCACCCCGCACAACGAGGCGCACGACCAGATCCTCGAGGAGCTGGCCACGATCCTGATGGACAAGGACGACAGCGACGCCCCGCCCCACCTGCTGCGGAGGGCGCTGCTCCAGGACCGGGAGCTGCGGAAGGCCCTCCACCGGGCGTGGCCGATGCTCGAGGCGACCGACATCGTCGCGGACCTCTGGTCGGTCCCCGCCTACCTGCGCAAGTGCGCTCCCTGGCTCGGCCCCGACGAGGTGCGCGCACTGCAGCGTACGGACACCCACGCCTGGACGGTGTCCGACCTGCCGCTCCTGGACGCGGCCCGCCGGCGGCTTGGTGACGCGGAGGCCTCCCTGCGCAGGCGCCGGCATGACGCGGCCGTCGCCGCCGAACGCGCGCGCCGGTCCGACGCCATCGACAGCCTGCTGCAGAACGTCGTGCTCGACGAGAGCGAGGGCGCGGTGGGGATGCTGCACGGAGCGGACCTGCAGGACACCCTGGTCGACGAGAGCGCGCTGCCGCGCACCGAACCCGACCTCCTGGCCGGCCCGTTCGCCCACATCGTCGTGGACGAGGCCCAGGAACTGACCGACGCGGAGTGGCAGATGCTGTTGCTGCGCTGCCCGTCCAGGAGCTTCACCATCGTCGGCGACCGCGCCCAGGCCCGCCGGGGTTTCACCGAGTCGTGGCGGGAACGGCTCGAACGGGTCGGGCTCGACCGGATCGACGTGGCCTCCCTGAGCGTCAACTACCGCACGCCGGAAGAGGTCATGGCGCACGCCGAGCCGGCCATCCGGGCCGCGCTCCCGGACGCCAACGTGCCGACCTCCATCCGCAGCAGCGGCATCCCCGTCGCGCACGGCTCCGTCGCGGAGCTGGACTCGGTCCTCGACGCGTGGCTCGCCGCCCACGCCGAGGGGGTCGCCTGTGTCATCGCCACCGGTGACGTCGACGACGTCACCGTCCGGCCGGCGTCGCGCGTCCGGTCGCTGACACCGGAGCTGACGAAGGGGCTCGAATTCGACCTCGTCGTCCTCATCGACCCGCAGACCTTCGGCGAGGGCGTCGAGGGAGCCGTCAGCCGCTACGTCGCGATGACCCGCGCGACCCAGCAGCTCGTGATCCTCACGAGCCGGTCGGGGCCATGTCGTAGGTGATCCACATGGTGCGCGTGGCCACCTGGTCGTACTTCGACCGCGCGCGGTGGTTGTCGTCCGCGGTGATCCAGCGGACCACGCTCCAGCCGCGCTCGGCCGCGAGCTCGCGCAGGGCGCCCAGCAGCCGGTCGGCGGCGCCCGAGCCGCGGTGCTCGGGCGCCACGAACAGGTCGTCGAGGAAGCAGCCGACCGTCGCGGAGAGCGGCCGGGCGAACGGGCGGTAGTGGGCCAGGCCGAGGAGGCGGCCGGAGGAGTCCTCGGCGACCAGGGCGCTGACCTCGTGGCCCGGGTCGGTCACCCAGGACCACACGGTGGCGGCGGCCTCCTCGGTCTGCTCCACCCGGTAGAAGTCGGCGTAGCCGCGGTAGAGGGTGCGCCACTGGGCGAAGTCCTCGGCCCGTACGGCACGCACGTTGATGTCGGACATGTGGCGGGGCTCCCGTGATCGAAGGAACGCGGTGGTGGAGGAGCGCACGCGTTCCTCCACCGGTGCTGGGAATCGATCATGCGGCAGCCGGACGGCGGGGTCAGGTGCCGGGGTGGAGCAAGACGGGCGGCCGGGGTGCCACCGTGGACGGGTGGCCCGCCGCACGGGACTGCTACGGGCGATGGCGACCGGGCACGGCGGCGTGGGTCAGGCCGGCGGCTGGACGATGTTGACCATCCAGATGATGCCGAAGCGGTCCGTGCACATGCCGAAGACGTCGCCCCACATCTGCTTCTCCAGCGGCACCGTGACCGTGCCGCCGGCGGACAGCTTGGACCAGTAGCCGCGCAGTTCCTCGGCCTCGTCGCCGCTCACGCTCACCGAGATGTTGTTCCCGGGCTTGTTCTCCGACCCCGGCGGGTTGTCGGCGCCCATGAGCGTGAAGCCGTTCTCGGTCTCGAGCATGCTGTGCATGATCATGTCGTCGGAGCCACCGGCCTCCTTCCCGCTGCCGAAGTCACCGTACGTGTTCACCGTCAGGGTGCCGCCGAAGACGTCCTTGTAGAAATCCATGGCCTGCCGGGCGTTGCCGTTGAAGCTGATGTAGGGATTGAGGCGAGAAGGCACGGGATTTCCCCTTCGCTAAGATCCGGTACTTTTTTGCCAGATTAGGGGAAGCCCCGCCGATGGCGCGGCCCGACTCCCCGGCCCTCGCGGCGCCCCCTCCGTGAAAACGGATCCCATTGCCGACGGGGTGGCACCGTGGGGGGCTCCTCCCGTCCGCCACCGCGCAATCACGGCGGCGTCCGCATAATGGGTGGAGGTATCGGCGGGCGGAAGGGGTCGTCTCGTGCCATCGGCTCGGCCGGGGGGCGAGGAGGCTCACGGCCCGTTCTGGTCCGAGCCGGGGACACTGCTGGAACACGTGCGCGTGGCCGTCTTCGGCATCGACGACCACGGCCTCGTCTGCTACTGGGGGCCCGGCGCGGGGGAGCTCTTCGGGTACGACGCAGCCGCCATCCTGTCGAAGCCCGCCGCCCTCCTCTTCGCCGACGAGATCCGGGGCGAATCCCTGTCCGGTGCCCGGCTGGCGGAGAACGGCCGGACCCTCGGGTACTGGCGGGGCCAGCTGGTGGCGCGACACCGCGACGGCACGGCCTTCGACTGCGGCTTCCGGGTCTTCCCCGTCACCGGAGTCGGCAGCAGCCCGGTGGTGATGGGCCTGGCGAGCCGCAGCGACGAGCTCGACCGCGTCAAGACCAACCTCGCCTTCCTCGACGCCCTCTTCGAGACCTGCCCGATCGGCCTGGTCATGCTCGACCCGGACCTCCGGTACATCCACCTCAACCAGGTGCTCGCCGACATGGACGGCCTGCCGATCGAGGCGCACCTCGGGCGCCGCATGGACGAGATCATGATCATGTCCGACGGGGGCGAGTACGAGCGCATGCTCCGCGCCGTCGCCCAGGGCGGCGAACCGGTCGTCGGGGCGCTGGTGGGCACGCGCCCGCAGGGGCACCCGGACCTCGACCAGGTGCGGTCGGTGAGCTTCTTCCCCCTGAGCGAGGCGGTCGGCTCGCGCCCCGGGGTCGGCGGACTGATGGTGGACGTCACGGACCGGGAACAGGCCATCCTGGAGGCCACCGCCAGCCGCCGGCGCCTCGCCCTGCTGGACGGGGCCTCCACGCGCATCGGGACCACCCTCGACGTGAACCAGACGGCCCAGGAGCTGGTCGACGCCTCGATGCCGGACTTCTGCGACGGCGCCGTGGTCGAGATCGTGGAGTGGATGGACGAGTCCGAGGACTTCGACCCGGCCCGGCCGCTGTACACCCGCAGGATCGCCTCCGGGACGGTCCTCCCCGGGCCGGCGGTCGAGCTGGTCAGCGGGGTGGACAAGGTCCGGTACCCGCCCGGCTCCGTCATCCACGACATGGTGGGCACCGGACGTGCCGTCTCCGCCGTGGTCGACGAGGCGTTCCTGGCCCGGACCGTCACCATCGAGTCACGTGCGCGCCTCTTCGCCGAGAGCGGGGTGGCCGGGGTCCTCGTCGCCCCGCTCATCGCCCGGGGCACCGTACAGGGCATCGCCATGTTCGGCCGGTCCGCGGGCCGGCCGGCCTTCACCCAGGACGACGTCAACCTCGCCGGCGAGCTCGCCTCGCGCGCCGCGATCTGCCTCGACAACGCCCGTCTGTACTCCCGCGTCCAGGACATCGCCCTCACCCTGCAGCGGGCGCTGCTGCCCACCGCCCTGGCGAGCAGCCCGTACGTGGACGTGGCCCACCGCTACGTGCCGGGCAGCCGGATCACCGAGGTCGGCGGGGACTGGTACGACGTGATCAACCTGGCCGACGGGCGGATCGCGCTCGTGGTGGGCGACGTGATGGGGCACGGGGTGTCGGCCGCCGCCGCCATGGGCCGCCTCCGCATCACCACCCAGGCCCTGTCCCGGCACGCCAGCGAGCCCGACGACCTGCTCACCGAACTCGACGCGTGCGCCCAGGAGTCCGGGATCGAGCTCGCGACGTGCCTGTGCATCGTCTACGACCCGCGGAGCGGACGTGCGCGCGTCGCCAGCGCCGGCCACCCCCCGCCCCTGGTGCTCCACCCGGACGGCACGGTGGAGACCGTCGGCGAAGTCCTCGGAGTCCCCCTCGGCGTCGGCGGCTTGCCCTTCCGGGCGACGGAGGTCGAACTGCCGGAGGACGCCGTCCTCGCCCTCTACACCGACGGCCTCGTCGAGGCGCGCGGCCGGGACATCGAGGCCGGCCTGGACGCGCTGCGCACCGAACTGGCCAAGGCTCAGGGCTCGTTGGAGGACATGGCGGACCGCGTTCTCGCCGGCCTGCTGTCCGCCCCGCCGACCGACGACACCGTCCTCGTCCTCGCCCGGGTCCACCGCACGCCGTGAACGCGCGTACTACGATCACGAGACGGCAGGAGCGGCCCCGCCGAAGCGCGACAACCGCACCGGGCGGGCGTACCCCACGGCCCTGGGCCTGCGCGCGTACCGGTCCGGGGCCTGAGCCGACGGGCTCCGGCCGCGAGCCGGCCCGGTGCGTCCGGGCTCAGCTCCGGGCCGGGGCGAGCACCACGAAGTCCGCGTTCGACGGGTCGAGGCAGACGGCGAGCCGGCCGACGCCCTCGGCGTCCTCCGGGCCCATCTGCACGCTGCCGCCGTTCCCGGTGACCCTGGCCACGGCGGCGTCGCAGTCGTCGACGGCGAAGACCGGGTGCCAGTACGGCCGCCCGCCCGTCAGGGCGAGGTGTTCCTCGGGCAGCTCCATGAGTCCGCCGTGCATGCGCTCCTCGGGGAGCCCGGCGGGGGTGATGAGGGCGTACGTGCCCCCGCCGCCCGGCAGCGGCATGTCGCTGAACCGCCAGCCGAAGAGGCCGCCGTAGAACTCCTTGGCGGCCGCGGCGTCGCTCGTGTACAGCTCCGTCCAGGACAGTGAGCCCGGCTCGTCCACCAGCTGCACCCCGCTGTCCTCGCCCGGCTGCCACACGGCGAACTGGCCGCCCAGCGGGTCGTCGTACTGCGCCATCCGCCCCCACTCGTCGAGGTCCCTCGGCGGCACCCGCACCGTGCCGCCGGCGCGCTCGACGGCCCGCGTCGTGGCGTCCGCGTCGGCGACGCTGTAGTAGATCATCCAGGCCGAGCGGGCTCCCTCCTCGGTGAGCTTGCCGAGCCCGGCGACGATCTTGCCGTCCTTCCGGAACATCCCGCCTTCCATCTCCTCGCTCTCGCCCATGGACTCGTAGGCCCACCCGAGCACGGCGCCGTAGAAGGCCGCGGCGGCGGGGACGTCCGGAGCACCGAGGTCGATCCAGCAGGGGGAGCCGGGGACGAAGTCAGTGGTGATCATGGTGGGTCCCTCTCGCTACTGGAGCTCGGACAGGTCGACCGAGTCGGCGGGGGCGGGGGGCTTGGCCCGGACGGGCTCGTCGAAGGCGGAGAAGGTGGCCTCCACCCGCTCGCCGGACTCGTCGGTGCCCTGGACGCGCAGGAGATAGGGCTCGTCCTCGGTGGAGACCTGGTAGGTGCCCTTCCGGTCGTCCTGGCGGCTGTTGACGGTGATCGCCGGCCGGCCGTCGACGCTGCTGCGCGCCCCCTTGTCGAGCTGCTCGTTCGCCGGCTTCGAGGCGAACTCCTTCTTGTAGAAGTCGAGGTCGCAGAATTCGGCGAAGTCGCTCAGCATCGGGCTGCTCGTGGTGCCGTGCAGATAGCGGCCGTTGATGAGCGCGATCGCGTCATCGCCTTTGCCGCCCGGCACTTGGGCCCGCAGCAGCTCGTCGTCCAGCTTCATCCACACGTCGTCGCCGCGTTTGACGACGTCGGCCGTGCCGGAATCGCCGGGCGGGGTGACGGTGCCGACGCAGTTGCCCCGCGCGTCCAACCGGAGGTCCAGCGTGGTGGTGCCCGAGGGATCGGTCACCTTCGCCGCCATGCGCATGGACGTGAGCCCCGACATGGCCTCGCGGGCGGCCGCCGCTATGGCGGGGGCGCTCTTGTCGGCGATGCCGTTGTCATCGGCCCGAGCGGCGCCCGCGCCGGGGCCCGCGAACATCAACAGAGTGACGGTTCCGGCGGCCGCACATCGGGCCGCGGATGCCCGGGGTGCAGCAGACATCGGGCATCACCTCCCTCTGGCAGCGTAGGTCCGTGCGGCGGCGGGCGCAGTCCGGGCGGCCCCCGGCCTCTCGTGCCGCCCGCGCGATTGCTGCAGAGTGGGCGTCCGCACACCCCACGACCCAGGGAGTTCCGCCGTGGCCACGACCTCCGAGACAACGGGGACGACCCCCGCCGACCCGGCTGCCGTCCGGATCGAAGGCGACGGCCCGGTCCGTACGGTCATCCTCGGCCGCCCCGGCGTCCGCAACGCGGTCGACGGCCCGACGGCCGCCCTACTCGCCGATGCCTTCCGCGCGTTCGAGGAGGACGAGGCGGCGTCCGTCGCCGTGCTGTGGGGCGAGGGCGGAACGTTCTGCTCGGGCGCGGACCTGGGGGCCGTCGGCACCGACCGGGGCAACCGGGTCCGGGCCGAGGGCGACGGGCCGATGGGCCCCACGCGGATGCGCCTGACCAAACCCGTGATCGCCGCGATCAGCGGCCACGCGGTGGCGGGCGGGCTCGAACTCGCCCTGTGGTGCGACCTGAGGGTGGCCGAGGAGGACGCGACCTTCGGCGTGTTCTGCCGTCGCTGGGGCGTGCCGCTGATCGACGGCGGCACGGTGCGGCTGCCGCGCCTGATCGGCGAGAGCCGCGCGATGGACCTGATCCTCACCGGCCGCCCCGTGACCGCCGCGGAGGCGTACGGTATCGGCCTCGTCAACCGCCTCGTCCCGCCCGGGGAAGCCCGCCGGGCGGCGGAGCGGCTGGCCCACGAGATCGCCGGGTTCCCGCAGCTGTGCCTGCGGCACGACCGGCTCTCCGTACGGGAACAGCACGGGCTGGGCGAGGCGGAGGCCCTGGCCGGCGAATACCGGCACGGCCTCGTTCCGCTCGCGGCGGGGGAGACCCAGGCGGGCGCCGACCGCTTCACGGGCGGCGCCGGGCGGCACGGCTCCTTCACCGGCTGAGACGCGCGGCCCCCGGCCGGTGTCCGGGGGCATCATGGCGGTGTGAACGGGTTTCCGACCCCCGGTGGCGGATCCGGTGTCCCCGCGTTCCTCGCGGCGGCTCCCACGCCCCGGACCGCCGTCGCCTGGCTTCCTCCGGCCGGGCTGTGGCCCCCCATCCAGGGCATCCGGGCCGAGTACGACCCCCAGATCCGCCGGTGGCCCCCGCACGTGAACCTGATCTTCGGCTTCGTCCCGGAGGACGATTTCGCCGTGGCGGCCCCGCTGCTGGCGGCCGTGGCAAGCGGGATCCGGCCGTTCTCCGTCCGCCTGAGCGGAGTGCGTGCCTTCCGGCACCGCTCCTACGCGACCGTGTGGCTGGACCCCGCCGCGGCCGGCCCGGCCCCCTGGACGGCGCTCCGGGAGGCGCTCGTGGAGCCGTTCCCCGCGTGCCGGGGCCGGTTCCCCTCCTTCACGCCGCACCTGTCACTGGGGCGCACCCACGACCCGCGGCGGCTGGCCGCGCAGTGCGCGGCCCGACTGGGCAGCGTGGCGGCGCGGGTCGACGAGATCGTGCTGCTCGCCCGCAGGGACCAGGAGCCCATGCGGCCCCGCGCCACGATCAGCCTGGGCACGGGCGCACTCCACTGGCACGGCGATCAGCCCTGCGGGGCGTGATCCGGACCGGGCTCCTCGCCCGCCACCAGGAGTTCGCCCACCGACTCGGTGAGGACGGCGCGGGCCGGGGCGGGCATCCCCGCGTCGGTCACGAACCAGTCGGCCCGGTCCAGCGCGGCGAAACCGCTGAGCCCGACCACCCCCCACTTGCTGTGGTCGGCCACGACGGCGATCCGGCGGGCCGAGGCGACCAGGGCCCGGTTGGTCTGGGCCTCCGTGAGGTTGGGGGTGGTCAGCCCCGCCTCCTCCGTCACCCCGTGGGCGCCGAGGATCAGCAGGTCCACGTGCAGGGAGCCGATCACCAGGTCGGCGAGCGGGCCGACCAGTGCGGCCGAGGGGGTGGGGGAGCCGCCGGTGAGCAGCAGGGTGGGGGCCGTGCCCGCGCCGTCGCGGTCGGCGGTCCGCACCAGATCGGCCACCGGGAGGGAGTTGGTGACGATCGTGAGCCGCGGGACGCCGAGCAGCCGGGTGGCGACCGCGTGCGCGGTGGTGCCGCCCGAGAGCGCGACCACGCTGCCCGGTTCCACCAGGGTCGCGGCCGTGTCCGCGATGGCGGCCTTGGCGGCCGCCTCCAGATCGGACTTGGCGTCGAACCCGGGCTCGTGCCCACTGGCCCCGGCGGTGGCGACGGCCCCGCCGTAGACCTTCTCCACGGCGCCGCGCCGGGCCAGGGCGTCCAGGTCGCGGCGGACCGTCATGTCCGAGACGCCGAGCTGTCCGACCAGGTCCGCCACCCGTACCGAGCCGTCGCGCCGGACGGCGTCGAGGATGTACGCGCGTCGCTGGTGGGCCAGCTGCGCGGCCTGCTGTTCGGCCACGAGGTCACTCCCGGACGTCTGGGGAATCCACTCAGAAAGCAACAACATAGCACGTGCCTGGCTGTTGATTTGTTTTGGAAACTGTTTAGTCTTGGTAGGTGAAGAAGACCATCACGAAACTCGCGGACGGCCGCGAACTGATCTACTTCGACAACGACGAGGGCGCCGTGCGCGACGCCCCCGACCGGCGCCCGCTCGACCGCGTGAGCAGTCACCCGGAGCTGCGCCGGGACGAGGCCACCGGTGACTGGATCACGATCGCCTCCCACCGGCAGGGCCGGACCTACCACCCGCCGGCCGGCGAGTGCCCGCTCTGCCCCTCCCGGGACGGCCGGCTCGGCGAGATCCCCGCCGCCGACTACGAAGTGGCCGTCTTCGAGAACCGCTTCCCCTCCCTCGCGGGCGAGGCGGGACGCTGCGAGGTCGTCTGCTTCACCCCCGAGCACGAGGCCCGATTCGCCGATCTCACCCCGGCCGCCGCCCGGCTGGTCCTGGACGCCTGGACCGACCGCACCGCGGAACTCTCCGCCCTCCCGGGCGTCGAGCAGGTCTACTGCTTCGAGAACCGGGGCGTCGAGATCGGGGTGACGCTCTCCCACCCGCACGGCCAGATCTACGCCTTCCCCTTCGTCACGCCGCGCACCGCCAAGATGACCGCCGCCGCGGCCGCGCACCGCGCCGCCACTGGACGCAACCTCTTCGAGGACCTGCTCGCGAGGGCCCGCGCCGCCACCGAGCGGGTCGTGACCGCCGGGGAGCACTGGACCGCCTTCGTGCCGTACGCCGCCCGCTGGCCGTACGAGGTGCACCTCCACCCGCACCGCCGCGTCCCCGACCTGACCTGCCTCACCGAGGCCGAGCGGGCCGAGTTCCCGGGCATCTACCTGGACCTGCTGCGCCGCTTCGACCGGCTGTTCCCCGTACCAGGGCAGCCGCAGGGGCCGCCCCCGACCCCGTACGTCTCCGCCTGGCACCAGGCACCGCGCACCGGGGGCGAGGAACTGGCCCTGCACCTCGAGCTGTTCACCATCCGCAGGTCCCCCGACAGGCTCAAGTTCCTCGCCGGGACGGAGTCCGGCACGGAAGCCTTCATCAACGACGTGGCCCCCGAGGAGGCCGCGCGGCGACTTCGGGAGGCCCTGTCGTGAACGGGACCGGGCAGCGGGACCACGACAGCCGGGCCGAGCGGGTCGCGGAAACCTTCCGCACGCTCTACGGCGGCTCCCCGGACGGGGTCTGGGCGGCGCCGGGCCGGGTCAACCTGATCGGCGAACACACCGACTACAACGACGGTTTCGCCCTCCCGATGGCCCTTCCGCAGACCACCCTGCTCGCCGCCCGCGCCCGCACCGACGGGCGGCTGCGGCTGCACAGCGCGCAGGGTGACGGCCGGATCACCGACCTGACCGTGGCCGAGCTGACCCCGGGCGCCGTGAAGGGCTGGACCGGCTACCCGGCCGGCGTGGTCTGGGCCCTCGCCGAGGCGGGCCACCCGGTCGGGGGCGCCGACCTCCACTTCGACAGCACGGTGCCCACCGGCGCCGGACTCTCCTCCTCCGCCGCGCTGGAGTGCGCGGTCGCCGTCGCCTACGACGAGTTGTACGGACTGGGGCTGCCCGGGCCCGAACTGGCCCGGACCGCCCAGCGCGCCGAGAACGGCTTCGCCGGAGTCCCCTGCGGAATCATGGACCAGATGGCCTCCGTCTGCTGCACCGCCGAGGCCGCCCTCCACCTCGACGCCCGCAGCCCGGAGGACCACGCGCAGGTGCCCTTCGACCTGCGGGGGCAAGGGCTGCGGCTCCTGGTGATCGACACCCGCGTCACCCACGACCTCGGCGACGGGGCGTACGCCGCCCTGCGCGCGGGCTGTGAACGCGCGGCCGCGCTGCTCGGTCTGCCCGCCCTGCGCGACCTGCCCACCGGGGAACTCGCGCGGGCCGTGGAGACCCTGCCGGCGGAACTCGCCCCGCTGGTCCGCCACGTGGTGACCGAGAACGCCCGGGTCACCGAAGCCGTCTCCCGGCTGCGCGAGGGGAACGCCGCGGCGCTCGGCCCGATCCTCACCGAGGGCCACGCCTCCCTCCGCGACGACTACCGCGTCTCCTGCGCGGAGACCGACCTCGCCGTGAGCGCCGCGCTGGGCGCCGGGGCCCTCGGTGCCCGGATGACCGGGGGCGGCTTCGGGGGGTCCGTCATCGGACTCGTGGCGGACGGGCGGGAGGGCGTGGTGGCCGAGTCGGTCACCGCCGCCTTCGGGTCCGCCGGCCACCGCCTCCCGCGCATCCTGGAGGTCACCCCCGCGGCGGGCGCCCGCCGCCTCACACCGGCCCCCGGGACGCGGTAGCGCGGGACACCGGGTCCCATGCCGGCGGCTCGTCACCCCTGCGGCGCGTCCGTCCTGGGCAGGTACGGCAGCCGGGCCGGGGGCGCGTCGACCCGGACCGTGGCCGGGCCCTCGTACGACCGGCCGTCGCCGACCCGCCACGTGCCCGGCGTGCGCTGGACCCCGTACGCGAGGAGCACGGTCACCGGGCCGAGCAACACGGCCCGGCCGCCGCGTAGTTGAACTGGCGCGCGTCGAAGGCGAGGCTGTACGCGCACATGGTGGGGGTGTGATGCGTGGAGACGGCGGTGGGCGCCGGGGACTGGAGCACGCTCGGCTCGTCGAAGAGCCGGAAGCTGCCGATCACCGCGAAGGTCGTGGCCGGCAGCAGGGCCGGGCGCAGGGCCGGCAGCTCGATGCCGAACGCCTTGCGGAAGGCGGCGCCGGCGCCGTCGGCGTGACCCCCGCACCGCGCGGTGTCGCCGTCCTCGGCAGCGACGGCCGAGCGACCACGGCCCCACCGCCCCACGGTTCCACCGCACCCCCGCCCCGCCGCTCGACCACGTACGTCCCACCCCCAGGCCTCACGGAGGACACAGTGAGAAGAGCCTTACTCCCCGCGGTACTCGCCGCGGCGCTCGCGCTCGGAGCGCTCGCCGCCTCCCCGACCGTCGCGACCCCGACGACCGGGACGACCGGGAGGACCGCCACGCCCCCGGCCCCGACCGCGCTGTCCGAGTCCTGGACCGCGCCCCTCAGCACCCGCGGCCGCTACGTCGTCGATGCCGGCGGCAACCGCTTCAAGCTCAAGTCCGCGAACTGGCAGGGAGCCCAGGGATCCTGGAGCGGCTCCGGCGACATCAACGACCCGGCCGGCCACCACGACGGCGAGAAGGCCGACCAGATGCCCCTCGGACTGGACCGGGCGCCGATCGCGCGGATCCTCGCCGGATTCCGTGAACTCGGCATCAACAGCATCCGACTGCCGTTCTCGAACGAGATGCTGCACGACCAGCGCCCGGTCCCCGACGCCTCCGTCGCCGCCAACCCCGGCCTGCGCGGCAAGACCCCGCTCCAGGTCTTCGACGCCGTGATCGCGGCGACCACGGCCGAGGGCTTCGCGGTGATCCTCAACAACCACACCAACACCTCCCGCTTCTGCTGCGGTCTGGACGGCAACGAGCGCTGGAACACCAGCCAGTCCACCGCGCAGTGGGAGAACGCCTGGCTCGACCTCGCCCGGCGCTACAAGGACAACAAGCGCGTCGTTGGCGCCGACCTCTACAACGAGGTCCGCCGCACCGTCACCGACGACGCCAACTGGAACTGGGGCAACGGCCACGACTGGTGGGCCGCGTCCCAGCGCCTCGGCGACCGGCTCCTCACCGAGGCCAACCCCGACCTGCTCGTGATCGTCGAAGGCATCAACTGGCAGGGGATACCGGCCGACGGGCTGCCCCACGGGCGTCCCACGCTCGAACCGGTACGCACCCTCTCGCACACCCTCGTCGCCTCGAACAAGCTGGTGTACGCGGCGCACTTCTACGGCTACACCGGGCCGAACCACACCGGTGCGACGGGCATGGGCGAGACCCACGACCCGCGCTACCAGGAACTCTCCCGCGAGGACCTCTTCGCGACCCTGCAGCGGCAGGCGTTCTACGTCACGGCCGAGACCGGCCGCCACTTCACCGCACCGCTGTGGATCAGCGAGTTCGGCATCGGCAGCGACGAGACCAACCCGCAGGCGCGCGCCTGGTTCGGCAACTTCGTCGACCACCTGATCGCCAACGACACCGACTTCGCCTACTGGCCCCTGGTCGGCTGGACCGGACACGGCACCTGGTCGATCCTCGACTTCGACGCCTCGGGACGCCGTTCCGGCCTCCTCGACGGCGGCGACTGGCGCGCCGCCGACTGGAACCGGCTGATCGCCTCGCCGCAGAAGAACGGCCCGGTCGCCGTCTCCGACACCTGGGACATGCTCAACCTCGACCACGCCGACGCGGTCCAGTCGGCACGCGTACGGGCGCTCGGCGACTGGGACACCGGAGCCCGCAAGGGGACCTGCCCCGACGGACAGCGGCTCGTCGGCCTGTCCCACCGGGACGGGCGCGGGTTGTGCACCGATGCCGGGGCCCCCGGCCTGGCGGCCACCGGCCCGGCGCCGACCGTCGTGAGCGACGAGCGCTACGTACAGCAGGGCGACTGGGCGGGCGGCTACACCAAGTACCAGTGCGGGCCCGACCAGTTCATGACCGGCTACAGCGTGCGCGGCCAGGCGGTCTCCGCGGTCCTGTGCGCCCGGGCCGGCCGGACGCTGGGGACGAACGGCCGCACCGTCTGGTTCGACCGGGGCGACAACCGGCCGGCCGCGGGTCCGGGCGGAGAGTTCGCGTACGGCACTTACAAGGGTCAGTGCGGCACCGACGAGTACGCCGCGGGCATCGCCTTCACCGGGGCGTGGGCCAAGGGCAAGACGCCGGACGCCCTGCTGTGCCGCAAGCTGTGACATCCGTCGTCTGACGGCCCGGCGGGCCGGTCGCCCGGTGTGGTTCCGGGGGTCCGGCCCGGCCGCGCCCTACCGTGGGTCGCGTGACGGACCATGCGGCGGACGCGGTGACCACGGAGCCGGCCGCGGCCCAGCTCAAGGAACGGCTCTACGCGACGATCACCATGATCTCCGTCGTCATCGGGCTCGCCGGCAGCAGCCACGTGAGCGCCCTCGGGGCCGCGGCGACGATCGGGACCGCCTCGGTCGGCCTGTGGCTGGCCGCGCTGGTTGCCGACCAGCAGGCCCACCGCGTGACGCACGGAGCCCTCGCCCGGGGACGGGACCTGCGCGCGATGCTCTTCGTCAGCAGCCCGCTGCTGCTGTCCGCGGTGGGCCCGCTCGCCCTGGTCGGCGTCTCGGCCCTGGGGGCGATGGACCTGGACACCGCCCTTCTCGTGGCGGCCGGGGTCAACGTCGCCACCCTGTTCGCGTGGGGGTGCTACGGAGGGATCCGGATGGGCGGCGGGACGGCCTTCGCGCTGCTGGCCGGTGCGATCGACGCGGCGATCGGGACAGCGGTCGCCCTGGTCAAGGCCGCCGCCGGGCACTGAATGCCTCAGCCCGAGACGGCGTCCGCCCAGCCGCGGTTGACGGTCTCCCTCGCCTTCGCCGTCTGGCCCTCCGTCGGAAACGTCGGCGTGCCCTCGACGGTCGGCAGTTTCTCCGCGGCCGCCTTGTCGAGGGTGCCGTCCTCCTCCATGGCGTCCATCAGGACGGGGCGCGCGTAGGCGCCGAGCCGGAGGTTCTGGCCTTCCGGGCTGAAGACCCACTCCTGCCACAGGCGTGCCGCCGCGGGGTGCGGGGCGTCCTTGTTCACCCCGTTCGCGTAGTACTCGGCGAAGCTGCCGTCGAAGGGGATGGCGGTCCGCCAGTCGACGTCCGCGCCCTTCTCGCGGAACGCGTCGGCGTACCCGAGGTTGAGGAAGTCCCAGTCGATGCTGATCGGGGTCCGGCCCGACTCGATCGTGGCCGGCGAGGACGGGACCGGGATGAAGTTGCCGTTCCTGCTGAGCTCGGCGAAGAAGTCGACGCCGGGCTGGATGTCGTCGAAGGACCCGCCGTTCGCCAGGGCCGCCGCGTACACGCCGGCGAAGGCCGAGCCGGACTTGGTGGGGTCGCCGTTGAGGGCTACCTGGCCCCTGTACTCGGGCTTGCGCAGATCGGCGAAGGTCGAGGGGCAGGTCTTCACCCGCTTGGCGTCACAGCCGATCGACATGTAGCCGCCGTAGTTGTTGTACCAGCGGGCGCGCGGGTCCTTCTGGCCCTCGGGGATCTGGTCGAAGGGCGCGACCCGGTACGGAGCGAGCAGGCCCTGCCGGGCCGCGGACTGGGCGAAGGAGCCCCCCACGTCGATCACGTCCGGGGCGCGGCCGTGGTCCCTGCGCTCCTTCAGGGCGTTGATCTCGTCCTGGCTGGTCCCTTCCGGGTTCTCCACCCGGACCTTGATCCCGTACTTCTTCTCGAAGCCGTCGATCAGCGCCCCGTAGTTGGCCCAGTCGCGCGGGAGCGCGATCGCGTTGAGCGCGCCCTCCTTCTTCGCCGCGGCCGTCAGCGCCGCCATGCCGCCGGCGTCCGCGGCCGAGGTGGCCTCCGCGGGCGCCGTGGGCCCGGCGGCGGGCTTGTCCCCGCAAGCGCCGAGGGGTGCCGCCGCGAGGGCCAGGCAGGCGGCGACGAAGGCTGTCCGGAGACGGGACGCGGGCACAAAGGCTCCATATCGGGCGGACGTGTACCGATCGAGCCCAGCGTACGGTCGACGGCCCCGGCAGCGCAGTCCCGAACGGTGGTGTCCGCGCTCTTCCCCGTGGCAGCCGTACCGGCGGCTACCGGAACCCCTCGTCGTCCCACCCGGCCAGGAGCGCCTCGCCGAGGTCCATCGCGGCTGGCGCGGCCCCGTCGTGGAGCGCCTGCTCGCTCCAGATGATCTTTCCGCGGGGGGTGTAGCGGGTGCCCCAGCGCTCGGCGAACTGCGCGACCAGGAACAGGCCGCGGCCGCCCTCGTCGGTGTCCGCGGCCCGGCGCAGGTGCGGGGAGGTGCTGGACCCGTCGGAGACCTCGCAGACCAGCCAGCGGTCGTACAGCAGCCTCACCCGGATGGGCTCGGTGCCGTAGCGGACGGCATTGGTCAGCAGCTCGCTGAGGATGAGCTCCGTGGTGAACGAGATGTCCTCCAGGCCCCACTCAGCCAGCCGGCGGGCGCAGGCGTTGCGCACCGGGGACACCGCCGCGGGGTCCGGGGAGACGTCCCACTCGGCGATCCGCTCGGGGTCCAGCAAGCGGGTGCGGGCCACCAGCAGGGCCACGTCGTCGCTGGGCCTGTTGGGCAGCATCGCCTCGATCACCGCGCCGCAGGTCTCCTCCGGGGTCCGGGCGGGCCCGGACAGGGCGGCGCGCAGGGCCGCCAGGCCCGCGTCCGGGTCCCGGTCGCGGCTCTCGATGAGCCCGTCGGTGAAGAGCGCCAGCCGGGAGCCCTCGGGCAGGGTGAGCGTGGTGGTCTCGACGGGCATGCCCGCCCCCAGGCCCAGCGGCGGGGAGACCGGCACCTCGGGGAAGGACACGGTCCCGTCGGGGGTGATCAGAGCGGGGCCCGGATGCCCGGCGGTGGCGGCGGTCACCTGCCCCGAGACGGGGTCGTAGATGGCGCACAGGCAGGTGGCTCCGGTGATCCCCTGCCACTCCTGCTCGTCGGTGTCGATGTGGGCGACCAGCTCGTCCAGGTGGCTCAGGAGTTCGTCCGGGGGCAGGTCGAGCGTGGAGAAGTTGTACACGGCGGTGCGCAGCCGGCCCATGGTGGCGGCGGCGTGCAGACCGTGGCCGACGACGTCGCCGACCACCAGGGCCACCCGGGTGCCGGGCAGCGGGATGACGTCGAACCAGTCACCGCCCACCCCGGCCCGGGCGGCCAGATAGCGGTGCGCGACCTCGACGGCGGACTGCTCCGGCACGCCCCGCGGCAGCAGGCTGCGCTGCAGGGTGACGGCCATGTTGTGCTCGCGGGTGTAGCGGCGGGCGTTGTCGACGGACACGGCCGCGCGGGCGGTCAGCTCCTCGGCGAAGGACACGTCCTCCTCGTCGAACGGCGGGGAGTCCTGCCCCCGCCAGTAGCCGGCCATCCCGAGCACCACGCCCCGGGCCCGCAGGGGTACGACGATCAGGGAGTGGATGCCGCGGTCCAGGATCTGGCGGGCGTTGGCCTGGTGCTGGGCCCGCCAGCGGTGGGTGGCGCGCAGGTCGGCCTCCAGGACCGCACGGCCGAGGGCCAGCCCGGTGGCCATGGGGCCGCTGGGCGCGAACCGGATCAACTCGCCGACGGGGGAGAGCGGGTGCTCGCCCCGGAGGCCGGCGACGGCGGTGCGGCGCATCTCGGTGTTCGCCTCGGGCGGCTCCTCGCCGCGCAGCACCGGGTCCAGCAGATCGACCGTGACCACGTCGGCGAACCGCGGTACCGCCACCTCCGCCAGTTCCTCGGCGGTACGTTCCACGTTCAGCGTCGTACCGACCTGCACCCCGGCGTCGTAGAGCAGCTTCAGCCGCTCTCGGGCCACCTCGGCCCTGCCCGACAGTGCCCGCAGCTCGGTGGTGTCCCGCAGGGTGACGACGGTCCCGGCCTGCCCGTAGGGGGCGGTGGGCCGGATGTTCACCGCCAGCAGCCGGTCGGCCGACATGTGCAGCTCGTCCGTCGCGGACCGGCCCGAGACGATCGGCTCGGCGATCGCCTCCTCCAGACCCAGGTCCGTGACGGGGCGGCCTTCCGCGTCCGCGGGCAGGTCCAGCAGCCGCCGCGCCTCGTCGTTGGCGAGCAGCAGCCGTCCGCCGCCGCCGACGATCAGCACGCCCTCCCGTACCGCGTGCAGCACCGCGTCGTGGTGCTCGTACATCCGCGTCATCTCGGCCGGCCCGAGGCCGTGCGTCCGGCGCAGCAGCCGACGGCTCACCAGAGCCGTGCCGCCCGCGCTCAGGAGGAGCACCCCGGCCGCGATCCCTAGGGCGACCGGCAGCTGCCGGTTCACCATGCCCTGGACGTTCTGGACGGTGACGGGGGAGGAGACGACGGCGATGACGTGGCCGTCGGGGTCCTTGACGGGGACCACCGAGACCACCGACTGCCCCAGGGAGCCCTCGAACGTCTCGGTGAACGACTTGCCGGCCGCCGCCTTGGAGAAGGGGCCGACCACGCGCCTGCCGATCTGCCGCGGGTCGCTGTGGGTGAGGGTGACCCCGTCGAGGGTGTACACGTTGATGCCGTCGACCCCGGCGACCTTCCGGGCCGCCTCGGCGCTCGGCTGCAGTATCGCGCTCGGATGGTCGCTCTTCAGGGCCGCGACGATGCCCGGCGACTCCGCGAACGTCCCGGCGGCCGCGAGCGTACGGTGCCGGGCGTCCAGCATCGCGTCGCTCCGGGCCTGCACCACGAGCGCCGCCACCGCGGCGGCGACGAGGAGCACCACGACGGCCAGCTGGAGGAGGAACACCTCGCCGGCCACGCTGCGGACGCTCAGCAACGAGGACAGACGCTGTGGCCGTCGCGCCCGTCCCTTGGCGGGCTGGACGCGCTCCGGCCGGAGGTCGGTCATACTCCATCTTCCAACCTCGGCGGCCGGTCGGCAGCGGGGAGCGGCGGGCGGCCGCCGGCGCCTCCCCGAGGACGGGGCTCATACGCCTCACCCGTCTCACACGATGAGCCCAACCGAACGCGCGGACCCGCGGGGCGGCATGTCCAATGACCGGGAAGCGGCGTTTCACCTCAGTCGTCCCCAGGGAGCGCTATGAGTCTGCCGTCCGAGCCGCCGTCCGAGCCGCCGTCCCAGCCGCCCGCGGAGCCGCCCACCCCGGCTCGGCAGGCCTCGCGTTCCCGGAGGATCGCGGCCAGCACCGTCTCGGCCGTGCTGATCACGCTCACGTGCATCCTCGTCCCGCTCTCCCTGCTCACCGTGTGGGTCCACGACATCGTGCTGGACACCGACCGGTACGTCGCCACGGTCGCCCCGCTCGCCTCGAACCCGGACGTCGAGGCCGCCGCGGTCCACCGCATCACCGAGGCCACCGACGTCCGCGTCGACGGCGCCCAGGTCACGGACGACCTGGCGAAATGGCTCGAATCACAGGGACTGCCGCCCCGCGTCGGCAATGCCGTCAAGGCCCTGGGCCCCCAGCTGGACTCCGCCGCCGACGCGGCCGTCTCCAAGGTGGCGACCCGGTTCGTCGAGAGCGACCGGTTCGAGAAGATCTGGACCACCGCCAACCGGGCCGGCCACAACGCGGTGGTGCACGCGCTGACCGGTCAGGGCCGCGGCGCGGTGGAGGTCGAGGGCGGCACCGTCACCCTCGACATCGGCGAGGCCGTGGAGAAGGTCAAGGAGGAGCTAGTGAAGGCCGGTATCTCCCCGGCCGAGAAGATTCCCGAGGTCGACAAGCAGATGGTGCTCTTCCAGTCCGACCAACTGGCGAAGATCAGGAGCATGGTCCACCTGCTCGACGTCCTCGGCAACTGGCTGCCCGTCCTCACCGTGATCCTCGGGGTGGCCGGGGTCCTGCTCGCCCGGCGCCGGCGCCGGGCCCTGGTGACCACCATGCTCTGCGCGGCCCTCGCCTGCCTCATCCTGGCCATCGCTCTGGTCATCGCCCGCCGCTACTACCTCGACCACCTCCCGGAGCAGGTCCAGTCGCCCTCGGCGGCCGCGGCCATCTTCGACACGCTCGTACGGTTCCTGAGGGTCAGCATCCGCATGGCGATCGTCCTCGGGATCGTCGTCGCCCTCGGCGCCTACCTGTCCGGAGCGGGCCGGCTGCCGCGCGGCGTCCGCGGCACCGCGGAGCGCGCGGCCGACTCCGCCGCGGGCTGGGGAGCCGCGCGCGGAGTGCACACCGGGCGCGTCGGCACCTGGGTCCTGGCCCGCCGGCGCTGGCTCACCACCGGCGCGCTGATCGTCCTCGCACTGGTGTTCGCCCTGTGGAACCACCCGACGGTGCTCACGGTCCTGCTGCTGGTGCTCATCCTGCTGGCCGTGCTGGCCGTACTCGCGCTGCTGGCGGCCGGTGGCCGGCGCGGTGACGCCTCCGGCGCCCCGCGTGGCGCGCCCGGGGGAGTGACCCGAGAATGAGATGGCCGAACGAGATCCACATGACGCCGGCCACCGCGCACAGGGAGAACACGGCAATCCACCCCGGAGCGCGGGGGACGGCGGTTCGCTTCCCGCAGTGCCGTAGAGACGCAGGTGATGGCCCATGTGCCGATGGCTCGCGTATTCGGGTACGCCCATGCTGCTCGACACCATCCTGTACAAACCGGCTCACTCGCTGATCGACCAGAGCCTGCACTCCAAGCTCGGAGTGGAGACGACGAACGGCGACGGGTTCGGTGTCGGCTGGTACACGGACGACATCGAGTCCCCGGCGCTCCTCAGGGACGTCGGTCCCGCCTGGAACAACCGCAACCTGCGGGAGTTGGCGGACCATGTCCGCTCCCCGCTGTTCTTCGCGCACATCCGGGCGTCGACCGGGACGGCTGTGCAGCAGTCGAACTGCCACCCGTTCCGCCACGGCCGCTGGATGTTCATGCACAACGGAGCGATCTCCGGTTTCCACCTGATGCGCCGGGACCTCACCATGCTCGTCGATCCCGCCCTCTACGCCGACATCGGCGGAACGACGGACTCCGAGGTCATGTTCTACCTGGCCCTCACCTTCGGCCTGGAAGAGGACCCGCCGACCGCCATCGCCAGGATGGCGGGAGTGGTGGAACGCGTCGGACACGACCACGGAGTGGAGTTCCCACTCCAGATGACGCTCGCCATGACCGACGGCGAAAGCGTCTGGGCGTTCCGCTACTCCAGCGGGCACGCCTCCCGCTCGCTGTTCTACAGCAGCAAGGTGGACTCGCTGCGCAGGCTGCACCCGGACATGGCGTTCCTCCAGGAGGTCTCCGACGAGACCCGCCTGATCGTGTCCGAACCCCTCGGCGATCTGCCCGGCGCCTGGAACGAGGTACCGGAAGGCAGCTACGGCATCGTACGGCCGGGCGCCGACGCGTTGTTCCCCTTCGTCCCGGTGCCCGCCTGACCGACCCGACCGACAGGAGACCGGGCCATGCAGAACCCGTTGCTCAACCTGGCAGAGGACTACGACTACCCCCTGCTGAACTTCTTCTGGACCATGATGCTGATCTTCCTCTGGGTCCTCTGGTTCATGCTGCTGTTCCGCGTCATCGCCGACATCTTCCGCGACGACGGGCTGAGCGGCTGGGGCAAGGCGGGATGGACGATCTTCGTCATCATCCTTCCGTTCCTGGGCGTGTTCGTGTACCTGATCGCCCGGGGACGCGGGATGGGCGAACGTGAGCTCAAGCGGGCCCAGCAGCAGGAGCAGGCCTTCCGCTCCTACGTACGCGACAGCGCCGGGCCCACCGGGCACGCCGACGAACTGGCGAAGCTCGCCGAGCTCAAGAACCGCGGCGACCTCACGCCGACGGAGTACGAGCAGGCAAAGGCGAAGGTCCTCGGTTCCTGAGAACCGGACCGGGACCCACAGGAAGGCGAGGCCGATGCTCCCCTACCCGCCGATCGCCGAGCACGGTCTGATCGGGGACCTGCAGACATGTGCCCTCGTCTCCTCCGAGGGCGTGCTCGACTGGTTCTGCTCACCCCGCTTCGACGCGCCCAGCATCTTCGCCGGCCTGCTCGACGACCGCGGAGGCGGCTACTTCGCCATCACCGCCGACGCCCCCGACGCCCCGGACGCCGGCGCCGGACCGGCGGGCGGCGCCGAGGTCGTCACCCAACAGCTCTACATGGCCGACACCGCCGTCCTGATGACCCGTTTCCTCACCCCCGAAGGCGTCGGCGAGGTCATCGACTTCATGCCCGTGCACGATCCGCACACCGTCACCGACCGGCACCGGGTGGTGCGGGTCATGCGGGGTGTGCGCGGGACCGCGCGCTTCAGCCTGGAGTGCCGTCCGCGCTTCGACTACGGCCGCGCACCGCACGACCTGACGTTCGACGACGACGCCACCGCCCGCTTCGACGGCCCCGGCATCACCGCGTACCTGCAGGCACTGGGGCCGCTCGACCTGGAGGCCGACGGGCCGGACGTGCGCGCGCGCCTCGCCCTGGCCGAGGGCGAACGCGCGGCCGTCCTCCTGACCGTCTGCGACGCCGACGGCCCGCCCCCGCCGGCGGTGAACGTCCACGACATGACGCAGGAGTTCAACGACGTCCGCGACTTCTGGCACGCCTGGACCGCGCACTGCACCTACCGCGGCCGCTGGCAGCAGATGGTCAACCGCTCCGCGATCACCATCAAGCTGCTGACGTACGCACCGACCGGCGCGCCGATCGCCGCCGCCACCATGGGCCTGCCCGAGCAGGAGGGCGGCGAGCGCAACTGGGACTACCGCTACACCTGGGTCCGCGACGCCTCCCTCTCCGTGCGCGCCATGCGCGCCCTCGGGTTCACCGACGAGGCCAACGCCTTCCGGAGCTGGCTGCTCCGGCGGCTGCGGGACGGCGGCGCGCCCAACGGCGAACCCCTCCAGATCATGTACCGCGTCGACGGAGACCCGTACCTGACCGAGGAAATCCTCGACCACCTGGAAGGGTGGCGCGGCTCCAGACCGGTACGTGCGGGCAACGGCGCCGCGGACCAGCTCCAGATGGACATCTACGGCGAGGCCGTCTACGCCCTCGCCCAGACCGGCCAGGTCAGCAACGTCATCGGCTACGACGACTGGCTGCGCTGCGCCGCCCTGCTGGACTGGCTGTGCGACCACTGGGACCGCCCCGACGAGGGCATCTGGGAAACCCGCGGCGGCCAGAAGGACTTCACGTACAGTCGCCTCATGTGCTGGGTCGCCCTGGACCGCGGCATCCGCCAGGCCGTGGCCACGGCCCGCCCCGCCGACCTGACCCGCTGGACGGCGGCACGGGACGCGATCCTCGACCAGGTGATGACCCTCGGCTGGAGCGAAAAGCGTCAGGCGTTCGTCCAGGAGTACGACAACACCGTCCTGGACGCCTCCCTCTTGCTCATGCCCCTGGTCGGTTTCATCGCCCCCAAGGACCCGCGCTGGCTGGCCACCCTCGATGCCATGGACAGCGAACTCGTCTCCGACAGCCTCGTCTACCGCTACGACCCGCAGGCCTCGCCCGACGGCCTGCAGGGCTCCGAGGGCACCTTCTCCCTGTGCTCCTTCCTGCACGTCTACGCCCTCGCCAAGGCCGGCCGCGTCCATCAGGCCCGCTACTCCTTCGACAAGATGCTCACCTACGCCAACCACGTGGGGCTCTTCGCCGAAGAGGTCGGCCTCACCGGAGAACAACTGGGCAACTTCCCCCAGGCCTTCACCCACCTGGCCCTCATCACCGCCGCCCTCGCCCTCGACTCCGAGCTCGACCAGCTCGCGGGCGCCGCCTGAGCCCGTCCTTCGAGGAGGTGCGCCGCGATGGTGCTCGACCTGCTCCTCATCGGCCTCGCGGTCACCCTGTTCCCGCTGCCCATCATGGCCTTCGTCCTGGTGGTGTCCGCACCCCGCGGGGTGCGCAAGGGCCTCGCCTTCATCCTCGCCTGGCTGGCGTGCCTCGTGGCCGTGATGGCGATGGTGCTCCTCTTCACCGGCGGGCAGCCGCCCCCGCCCCGCTCTCCTCCGTCGATCGCGGCCCTCGTGGCCACGCTGGTGATCGGTGTCGGCCTGGTCCTGTACAGCGGGCACCGGCGGCGCCGGAGCCGCCGTGGCCGCACGACGGCGGATTCCTCCGCGGGGGAGGGGGCGCCGGGGGAGGGGGCCGAGGGGGCCGACGCCGAGGACGCCGGGTCGTCCGTGTCGCCCGCGTCGCCCGTGTCGTCCCGGATGGACGAGGCCACCGGATGGTCCGCGGCGGCCCTCGCCGTGCTCCTCCAGCCCTGGGGGATGGTCGCCGCCGCGGCCGCCACCGTCGTGCAGGCCGACCTCTCCCACGGGCAGTCCTTCCTGGCCCTCATGGGCTTCTGCCTCCTGGCCACCTCCACCCTGCTGGCCATGGAGCTCTACATGGTGTTCTCACCGGAGAAGGCCGGGCGCGCCCTGCTGGGCCTGCGCGCATGGCTGGAACGGCACAAGGAGCAGGCGATCGTCGTCGTGTGCCTGCTCCTGGGACTGTGGCTCGTCGGCAGGAGCCTCTACCAGCTCACCGGCTGAGGTGCGGGCCCCGGTGGCGGATGCTGCAATGAGATCGGGGCCGTGTCCGGCCACCGATGCGCATGTCCGGCCCACACCGCCGGGCCGTCGAGCCACACGCGAGGAGCGCTCATGAGCGACGACATCGAAGACATGGGCCCCGTCGACTACCTGGTCGTCGAGTTCCCCGGAAACCGCATGACGGGCGAGGCGTTCCCCCTGCTGATCGACCTGGTCGACAAGGGCATCATCCACCTCCTCGACCTCCGCTTCGTGCAGAAGGACACCGACGGGAACGTCACCGCCCTGGAACTCACCGACCTCGACGGCGAAGGCGACTTCGGCCTGGCCGTCTTCGAAGGCGCGTCGTCCGAACTGCTCGGCCAGGACGACCTCGACGAAGCGGGCAACGCCCTCCAGCCGGGCAACGCGGCCGCGATCCTGGTCTACGAGAACCGGTGGGCCGCGCCCTTCGCCCGGGCCCTGCGGCGCAGCGGCGCACAGCTGGTCGCGAGCGGCCGCATCCCCGTGCAGGCCCTGCTCGCCTCCCTCGACGTGGAAGAGGACCCCGAAGGCGGCCGGCTGGCTCAGTGAGCCCGGCCGGCCGCCTCCGGACGCCCAGACCCAGGCGATCAGTCCTGGAGGATCCTGCTCTTCTGCTGCGCGAACTCCGCCTCGGTCAGGATTCCCTGCTCCTTCAGCGCTCCGAGTTCCTTGAGCTGGTCGATCTTGCTGCTCATGTCGTCCGCCATCGCCGGAGCGGCGGCGGGGGCAGCGGGTGCGGGTGGGGCGGCGTACTGCTGCTGCGCGGCGATTTGCTCGTCCTGCGCGGCCCACCGGCCCGCTTGGCGCCGCGACACGCGGTTGGACACCGCCGTCGCCGTACCGGCGACCACCGCGGTGCGCGCTACTCCTCGAAGAAGACCGGGCACGTCATTCTCCCTTGCTGACGGGGCCGGCCCGGACGTCCAGCCGCCGGCCCTCCACTGCTTCCAGCATCGCACCTCGGGAGGCGACTCACCCGGTGGTGGCTCCCGTGGTGATCAGGGCGGCGAGCGCCGACAGGCCGGTCCCGGCCAGGGCCAGGCGCTGGCGGTCGGCCGACGTGCCCTGGCGCAGGAGCCGGTGAAGGAGCGAACTGACCTCGCGGAAGTCGCCGTTCTCCTCGAGGGCGGGGCCGATGTGCCGCAGGAGCGCGCACACGACGTCCCCACTGCTGCGCAGCCGGCCCTGCGGGTCCATCAGCGTACTGCTCATCCCGTGCCGGGCCGCATGCCACGTCGCGGCCTGCAGGATCTCCGGCGGGCACAGCACCGGGGCGGCCCCCGCCTTCTCCTCGGCGATCGCGGTGGCGGCGAGCCCGCGGACGACGCCGGCGAGCATGACCGCGTCGTCCGCCTCCAGCTGCACGTCGCAGCAGCGCACCTCGACGGTCGGATAGCGCTCGGAGAGCCGGGCCTGCCAGTACAGCTGCCCCCGATCGGGGACCAGCCCGGACTCCACCAGCGCGTCGGCCCGGGCCTCGTAGTCGGCGAACCCGTTGAAGTACGGGGGCGGGCCGCTGACCGGCCAGCGGCCGAAGATGATCGTGCGCCAGCTGGCGAAGCCGGTGTCCCGCCCGTCCCACAGGGGACCGTTCGCGGACATCGCCAGCAGGGTCGGCAGCCAGACGCGCAGCCGGTTCAGGACGGCCACTCCGGTCTCCGGGTCGGGGACCCCCACATGGACGTGCATCCCGCAGATCAGCTGCTCGTCGACGAGCAGCCGGGCCTCTCCCCGCATCCTCAGGTACCTCGCCGTGCCGGTGACCGGCACGGGAAGGGCGTCCCGGACCGGCGCGGTGGCGGAGATGGCGATGCGGCAGCCGTTGGCCTGGGCGGCGGAGGCGACGGCGTGACGCAGCCGCAGGAGGTGGCCCCCCACCTCCTCCAGGCCCGTGCACACGGGGGTGGCGACCTCGATCTGCGCCTGGAGCAGTTCGTCCTGGACCTCTCGCTCGTCCGCGATCGGCGTCAGGCTGGCCGTGGCCCGCACGTCCTGCACGAGCGGTACGGGCAGGAGGGTCTCCGGGTCGACCAGCAGGTACTCCTCCTCGACCCCAACAGTGATCATGCAAGGTGGCTACCCCGAACCCGCCGTGCTCACCCAGCTGAAGGAGCATTTCGGCGTAATAGGGGAAAACCTGCTGCTTTTGGTATCAGGGGCAGCTCGCCCGCGGGTCGTCGTGGACCAGGGCGCAGATCATCTGCTCGCCGCGCGGGTGGTCCGGGTACGTCGCGAGCAGTTCGGCCTTGAAATCGTTCCACTGGCGGGTGATCTCGGCGGTGGCCCCGGACACGGCGTGCTCGAAGTTGTCGCCGGTCTTCGAGCGGGGGGAGGCGGCGGTGTCCTTGTTCAGGGCCTGGTTGTGCGTGACGCGGCCGGCGCAGTCGTCGTCCTTCACCCCGGTGGAGTCGACATCGGAGTAGCAGCCGGTCGCGAGGTCCACGGGTACGCGGGCACGCGCCTCCCGGGTCCAGTCGGCGTCGCTCATGGCGCTGTACCGGCGGATGTCGAGGAACGGGGCGACGTCGGTACGCGCCAGTCCCGGAGGGTCGGCGAGGCCGACCGGGCCGGGGGCGGCCCGGTCGGACCAGTTGGAGTGCGCGTAGAAGTCCTCGATCTGGTGCCACCCGCGGCCGAGCTGTCCCAGGACCTCGCATTTGGCCCGGTCGGACGTCTCCTTCCACGTGCAGTGCGCGGACAGGTCGCTCTGGTCGGCCCGCACCCTGCCGTCCGCGTCGACGAGGCCGTCGGCCGCCCGGACCGCGTTCCGGAAGCGGGCCACGGAGGTACGGACGCAGGCGACGAGCTCGGTGGTGGCCTCGTCCCGGCTGCGGGGGTAGTGCGGGACGTAGCGGGGGGCGAGGTAGTCGGCGTTGTCGCAGTGCAGGGGTCCGAGGAGGAAGTAGCCGCCGTGGTCGTTGGCGTTGATCGCCCCGTCGCGGGAGTCGGCCATCTCCGTCAGGGTGACCGGCTCCCAGGGCAGGGCCGCCCGGGTGATCTCCTCGTGGTTGCCGCCGGTGAACGCGAAAGCGGCCCCGGGCGGCGCCGCGGCCAGGGCGATCAGGAAGGCGGCGACGGCGACCGCCCGTGGCGGGCCGGACGGCGGACGGTGTGACACGCGATCACGACGCCCCGGACGCCGATCCCTTGCCCCGCGCCGCCCGCTTGGGCCGTGGCGGCGCGGCCCCCGTCCGGACGGTGGGCCACTTGAGTTCGAGCTCCAGCTCGATCTCCCCGTCGCCCACTTCGACCTCGATCTCGGTGCGGAGTTCGTCGGGGACCTGCAGGCTCAGCGTCCCGGAGCCGAATTCCAGCTCGACGTCGCCGCCCTGCCTCAGCGCCTCCGCGAGCGCGGAGAGCTGATCCGCGGCCTCCAGGCGGGACAGGGAACTCTTCTGTTCGAACTTGAGGTCACTCACGGACGTCTCCCATCCGCTGCCCCCGACAGCTCTCGACGGCTAAGGCAACGGTGCCGGACCCCGGACTTCGGGGAAGGAACGCCGCCGCGGCGAGCCCGGCGAGCCCGAGCACGGCCAGGGTGATCATCGCGGCGGCGTAGGCGTGGGTGGTCAGACCGGCGACGAGGATGGTGCCGGCGATCGCGGTGCCGAGCGACGAGCCGAGGTTGGACACGCTGCGCGACAGTCCGGAGATCTCGCCCTGCCGGTCCTCGGGGAAGCTCGACTGGACGATGTTGACCGACGGGGTCAGCATCACACCGAGCCCCAGGCCGATCAGCAGCAGCCCGGGCGCCAAGGCCCAGGGACTCGGAGAGCCGCCCACCAGGGCCAGCAGGACGGCGACCCCGGCGGTCGTCAGCGTGAACCCCGCCATGATCAAGGTGCGTTGTGCGTGCCGCCGCGCCAGGCGGGCGGCGGCCAGGGACGACACGAGCAGGCCGAGCGTGGCCGCCGTGAAGATCACGCCGGTCCGGATGGCGTCGTATCCCCGCACGACCTGGAGGTAGGCCGCCACCACGAACGACGTCCCCATGAGCACCAGCCACTGGATGTTCTGCGTGACGAGGCCGAGGTTGGACGTGCGGTTGCGGAACAGGCTCGTCGGCAGGAGTGGCTCCTTCCCGGCCCGCTCCTTGGCCCGCACCCACAGGAAGAACCAGAGCAGGACGAGCGCGCCGAGGACGATCAGGGCGAGCATCAGCCAGACGTTGTCGTCGGCTGCCAGGATCCCCGTGACCAGGAGGATGAGCCCGACGGCGGAGAGGACCGCTCCACCGGTGTCGAAGGGGCGCGTGGGATCCGGCGGCAGGGGGTCCCTGATCCGGCGGCTCAGCATGATGATCAGCGCGATCACCACGGCCTGGAACACGAAGGCCGCCCGCCAGCTGATGGCCGAGGTGATGAGTCCCCCGATCAGCGGCCCGGCGGCCGCGCCGATGCCTCCCAGCGCCATGACGGTCCCGAAGGCCCGGGCCCGGGAGGTCATGTCGGTGAAGAGCAGCGTCGTGAGGATGTAGACGGGCGGGATGAGCAGCGCCGTGCCGATGCCTTCGAGGATCGAGTTGCCGAGGATGAGGACGCCGAGGCCCGGAGCGGCCGCGCTCAGCAGGGCGCCGACGCCGTAGACGGCGAGACCGGTCAGGAAGCACCGCTTGCGTCCGTAGCGGTCGGTCAGCTTGCCGCCGGGGATCATCAGCGCCGCCATGACGAGGAGGAAGATCGTGATCGCGACCTGCACTCCCTGCACGGTCGTGTCGAGGTCCTCGCTGATGTCGTTGATCATCACGTTCATGTTCGAACCGGCGAAGCTGCAGATGAACTGGGCCAGGGCGAGCGGGGCCAGTACGCCGCGCAGGGCGCCGGACGCGCGTTGCGAGGTGTCGGCTTCAGCCACCGGTGTTGCTCCCTCCGCCTCGTCGAGCGCTGCCAGCGCCGTGCCCTGCCTCAAGACTGCGCCGCGGCCAGGGTCCCCGCACTCCGGACCGGCGGGCCGAGCCCCATGCGGGGTAGCGGGCGAGGTCCTAGGGTTGAAGCGGAGGACCAGCGGTGATCGCCCAGGAGGACGTGACATGTCCACCGCATCCGAAACCCCTTTGCGGCAGGGCGTCGTTCCCGTGCGCAGGACGCAGGTCCAGGCAGGAGCACACTGATGTCCCAGAGCACGACCGCCGCGATGCGCGCGGTAGCAGGCAGCACACCCCAGGAACGCGCGGCCCAGGGCAAGGAGGCCCGGAGCCGCTCGCCACGCTCGGGGCACGCCGTCTACCGGCCCTCTCCGGACCGGCCGGACCCGCTGGCCATCCTCGAGGAGCAGTCCGCGGCCCGGGTGCCCGAGCTGGTGCCGATCCGCTACGGCAGGATGCTTGAATCCCCCTTCCGGTTCTACCGGGGAGCCGCCGCGATCATGGCCTCCGACCTGGCCGGCAGCCCCGACTCGGGGATCACGGCCCAGCTGTGCGGGGACGCGCACCTGCTGAACTTCCGGCTGCTGGCCTCTCCGGAGCGGCGGCTGATGTTCGACATCAACGACTTCGACGAGACCTTGCCGGGTCCCTGGGAGTGGGACGTCAAACGGCTGTCGGCGAGCCTCGTCATCGCGGCCCGGGCGAACGGCTTCGACGACGCCGAGCGCGCGGGCATCGTGGGCGCCGGCGTGCGCTCGTACCGTGAGGCGATGCGCGGCTTCGCCGGCATGGGCAACCTCGACGTCTGGTACGCGAAGGTCGACGCGGACCGTCTGGAGGACTTCGGCACGGCCCGGCTCGACAAGGGCGGACGGAAGAAACTGGCCCGTGCCATGTCGAAGGCCCGTACACGCGACACGCTGCAGGCCTTCGACAAACTCACGGAGCTGGTCGACGGCCGGCCGCGCATCGCGCCGGACCCCCCGCTGCTGGTGCCGCTCGCGGAACTGCTGCCGGACGTCGAGCGCGCCGAGCTGGAGAGCCGGTTCCAACGACTGATCGAGACCTACGGCCTCACGATGGCGAGTGACCGGCGGGTACTCCTGGAGGACTACCGGCTGGTGGACATGGCCCGCAAGGTGGTCGGCGTCGGCAGCGTCGGGACTCGCTGCTGGATCCTGCTGCTGCTCGGCCGCGACGGCCGGGACCCGCTCTTCCTGCAGGCCAAGGAAGCCGACACCTCCGTGCTCGCCGCCCACCTCGGCGCGAGTCGCCACCGCAACCAGGGCGAGCGCGTCGTCTCGGGACAGCGGCTCATGCAGGCGGCGAGCGACATGTTCCTGGGCTGGGAGCGGGTGGACGGGATCGACGGCAGGCAGCGCGACTTCTACGTCCGGCAGCTGCGCGACTGGAAGGGGATCGCCATGCCGGAGACGATGTCGCCCGCGCAGCTGGCGACGTTCGCCGAGCTGTGCGGCCTCACCCTCGCCCGTGCGCACGCGCGGTCGGGCGACCGGATCGCGATCGCCTCGTACCTGGGCCGCAGCGAGGCCTTCGACCGGGCGCTCGTCACCTTCGCCGAGGCGTACGCCGACCAGAACGAACGCGACCACCAGGCCCTGGTCGACGCGGTGCGCGCGGGCCGGCTGCCGGCGGAGGAACTGTCGGCCGCCTGACCGCGACGCGCCACCGCGCACCGCAGCACCCGAGCCCCCTGGCATACCGTCAGGGGGTTCCGGCCGCCTTGGCGCCGCCCGGCTGCGCGGGCGGCTGCTCGGCGAGCGGCTCGGGCGGATGGGCCGTACCGGCGGGAAGCAGCTCGGTCGTGGTGAAGGAGATCACGGCCGCGAGGATGGCGATCGGAATCATCGCGGAGCTGCCCAGGAGCAGCACCACGAGCACCACGCTGCTGACCGGCAGCCGCATGACGGCCGCGGTGGCCGCCGCCATGCCCGCCGTCATGGCCGGTACGGCGCCCAGCCCGGGCAGCGGAGCCACGAGGACGCCGGCCGCCGCTCCGAGGAAGACCGCGGGGAAGATGGCGCCGCCGCGCAGGCTGCCCAGACAGAGGGCGTAGGCGACGGTCTTGAAGAGCAGGACGGCGATCAGCGCACCGACGGCCCAGGCGTGCGGGTCGGCGGCCAGTTCGCCGAGGGCGGCCTGACCCGAGAGGGCGACGTCCGCGGGCGAGCGGCCGGTGATCAGGGCGTAGAGGGCGGCGCAGGCCGCGGCGCCCAGCGCGCACAGGACGGTACGGGGGAGCACCCGGGCGGAGACGAACGCCGCGACCCGCCGGCCCACTTCCAGCACGGGGTTCAGCAGCACGGCGAGGACGAGGGCGATGAGCACGCTCCACAGCACGTCCGGTGCGTCCAGGGACGGCAGGGACGTGGGCAGCGTGAGGCTGAGGCTGCCGGTCTCCAGCCCGGTCCACTTGCCGAAGCCCGTGAAGACCAGGGCCCCGATCCCACTGGAGAGCAGGGCCGGGAGCATGACCGCGAAGAGCTGGGGGCCGCCGATCCCCGACACCTCGATCAGGAGGACGGCGGCGATCAGCGGGTTGCCGAAGATCACCGCGATGGCCGCGGCCGCACCGGCCGCGCCGAGCAGCGCGGTGGTCTGCGGGGTCGCCGGAGTCCGTGTGAGGTCCCGGAAGAGCAGGGCCAGGCCGCCGCCGACGGCGATCAGGGGCGCCTCCGGTCCCAGCACCGCGCCCAGCGGCAGGCTCGCGGCCGCGGCGAGCACCACGCCCGGCAGCGCGGCCGGGGGCGTCGCGCCGGCGTGCAGGCCGCCCGCGGGGATGTGGCCGCCCCCGCCGGTCAGGTGGGCGGCGACCAGGCCGACGACCACACCGGCGACCAGCAGCAGGGGCAGCGGCCACCACCACGGGGCTGTGTCCATGCCCAGGTGGTGCGGAAGGTCCGTCCAGAAGACGTGCTGCAGTTCGTGGAGAGCGACGAGGAACCAGAACGCGACGAGCGACACCGGAACGCCGATGAGGGCCGAGTACACCAGGATGACGAGGTAGCCGGGCGTACGGAGGATCTCGCGCAGCCGGTCCGCCTCCTTCGGCTGACCGGTGCCCACGGGTTGAGGACTCGGCTCCGTCATGGAATTCCCTCTTCCTGACACCTGACCGCCGGCCGCACCGCCCCACGGGACAGCCACCAGCGGTGTGGTGCCGACGGCGCCCCCTGCGCCGCCGGCCGGACGCCGCCACCCGGGCGGCCGAACCTCTCGTCTCGATGATCCGCCCGGCCGGCGCTCCGCGCCGCCGGAGGGCGACGACCCCGGGCCGGGCCCCGGCCGGACATGCGAAGCCCCCGGCCGGATGCTGCAATGGCTCTGGCCCGTCCAGGCCCCGCCGCGCCCCCGGGGGACGCGGCGACCCGGCCCGCTCCGGTCCACCCGCACTCACTGGGAGATGAGCGAACATGCCCGGAACCCCTCGTGCCCCGAGACGGACGTGCGGCGCCGGGACGGGACCCGGCGGATGACGGCGTCCGATCCGCACCCCGCGGGGCCCGGCGGGGCCACACAGCCCGAAGAGGCGGACCGGCTGCGCGAACTCCTGCGCAGCGCCGGCTATCTCAAGGCACTCGTGTTCTGCGCCCTCATCGGAGTTCCGGTGTCGCTGGTGGCCTTCTGGTTCCTGGTCGGCCTCCACGAGCTGGAACACCTGATGTGGAGCGGCCTGCCGGAGTCCCTGGGGTGGGACGCCCCGCCGTGGTGGTGGCCGTTGCCGCTGCTGCTCGTCGCCGGCGTGACCGTCGGGCTCGTGGTCAGCCGCATGCCCGGCGGGGGCGGCCACATCCCCGCTACGGGACTGCACACCGGCGGAGTCTCCCCCGCAGCCCTGCCCGGCGTGATCCTCGCCGCCCTGCTCAGCCTCCCCCTCGGCGCCACGCTCGGACCGGAGGCCCCGTTGATCGCCCTCGGCGGCGGCCTGGCACTGCTCTTCCGGGATCTCGCGCAGGTACCGGCGAGCGCCCAGAGCACGGCGCTGCTGGGCGCGGCGGGCGCGGCGGCGGCCGTCGCGGTGATCTTCGGGAGCCCGCTGATCGCGGGCGTCCTGCTCATCGAGGTGGCCGGGGTCGGCGGGCCCCAGCTGTTCGCGGTCATGCTGCCCGCGCTGCTGTCGAGCGGGGTGGGCTCCCTCGTGTTCACCGGCTTCGGACGCTGGACCGGTCTCGACGCGCCCAGCCTCTCCGTGAAGGTGGGCGTGCCCCTGCCGCGGCTCGACGCCGGGGACGTGCTCTGGTCCGTCCCCGTGGCCGTGGCCATCGGCTTCCTCGTGCACCTGATCATGCGAGGGGGCCGGTCGACCGCGCGGTTCGTCGCCAAGCGTCCCGTCGCCCACACGACCCTGTGCGCCCTGGCGGCCGGCGTCTGCGCCGCCGTGTACGGGCTCACCACCGGCCGCTCGCCCGCGGACGTGGCGTCCTCCGGCCAGTCGACGCTGAGCGCGATGGCCGCCGATCCGTCGGCCTGGGGGGTCGGGGCCCTGATCGCCGTGGTGCTCTGCACGGCCGTCGCCTACTCCCTGTGCCTGGGCAGCCTGCGCGGCGGCCCCGTGTTCCCGTCGCTGTTCCTGGGCTGCGCGGTGGGCGTGCTGCTCGCGCCCCTGCCGGGCCTGGGGGTCGTACCGGGCATGGCCATCGGCATGGCGGCCTCGACGACCAGCGCCCTGCGGCTGCCGGTCAGCAGCATCGTGCTCGTCGTCCTGGTGCTCGGCAGCGTGGCCATGACCCCCGTGGTGATCCTCGCGGCCGTCGTGGCCTTCGTGACGATCCAGTTGCTGCCGCCCGGACCCGCCGTTCCACCGGTGGGCAAGGCGGCGGCCCCACCGACCGCGCGTGCCCCCGCCGCCGGTTCGTCGCCCGGATCCGCCTCGTGAAGGAGGCCGTATGGCACGGCACGACGTGACGGTGCCCGCATCCGTGGTGCTCGTGACGGGCGTGGCGGGTTCCGGGAAGACCACCGTGGGTGTGCTGCTGGCCGACCGGCTCGGCTGGGCCTTCCAGGACGCGGACGACCTCCACACGGCGGCGAACCGGGCCAGGATGGCGGCCGGCGAGCCCCTGTCCGACGAGGACAGACGCCCGTGGCTGGACGCGGTCGCGGCATGGATCGACCAACGGATCACGGCGCGCGAACCCGCCGTCGTGGCCTGCTCCGCCCTCAAGCGCGCCTACCGCGACCAGCTGGCCGGAGGGCGGCCCGAGGTACGTCTGGTCCACCTGCACGGCTCACGGCAGCTGATCGGGGCCCGGCTCCGGGCCCGGCACGGCCACTTCTTCCCCGCACGGCTGATGGACAGCCAGTTCGCCGACCTCCAGGAGCCGGAACCCGACGAGCACGCCTGCGTCGTGGACATCGGCCAGCCCCCGGAAGCCGTCGTCGAAGCCGTCGTCGCCCAACTCCGCGCCGCAGCGACCGAGGAGCCGCACATGCCCCCCACGGCATCGGGAGAACAGTGGCGGCTGCGCCACGGCGAGCAGACGGCGGTGGTCGTCGAGCTGGGCGGCGCCCTGCGCCACTACGACGTGGGCGGGCGGCCGCTCCTCGACGGCTTCGCCGCCGACGAGGAGATCACCGGCGGCCGCGGGCAGCTCCTCGTTCCCTGGCCGAACCGGATCGCCGGCGGACGCTACCGGTTCCGCGGCGAGGACCTGCAACTCCCGCTGACCGAACCGGAGAACGGCAACGCGATCCACGGACTCCTCCGATGGGTCCCGTGGCGGCTGCTCGACCGCGGCGAGGACGCCGTCACGGTGGGCACCACCCTCTTCCCGCAGCCGGGCTACCCGTACCGGCTGGAGGTCCGCGCCGAGTACCGGCTGGGTCCGGAGGGGCTCGACACCACGGTCACCTCCACCAACCGGGGGGACACCGCGGCGCCCTACGGCGTGGGCCAGCATCCCTATCTGACCGTGGGCACCGACCTGGTGGACACCGCCCTGCTGACCGTGCCGGCCCGCTACCGGCTCGGCAGCGACGCGCACGGCCTGCCGACGGGTGAGGAACCGGTCGAGGGCACGGCGTACGACTTCCGCACCGCCCGGCCCATCGGCCGGCAGCACCTCGACACCGCCTACACCGGGCTCGACAGGGATGCCGACGGCCACTGCACGGTGCGCCTCGGACACCCCTCGGGGCGTCACGGCATCGACGTACGGCTCGTCGAGGGCGTCCGGTACGTACAGGTGTACACCGGGGACACGCTGTCGGAGCCGGGGCGGCGCCGGCGCGGTGTCGCCGTCGAGCCGATGTCCTGCCCGGCCGACGCCTTCCGCAGCGGCGCGGCGCTCACCGTCCTGGAGCCGGGCGGCAGCCATGTCCTGCGCTGGATCCTGGCCCCCTGGGGAACCCGGTGACCCCGGCCGACGGGCCGCCCACGCCGCAGGTCATGACCGCCGGCGCCTTCCGCGCGCTGTACGAGGAGCTGCGCGAGCGCAGCCCCCGCGCCCCCGACGACCGGCGCGGGGCGCTCGGCCACCTCACGCCCGAGCGCGTCGTGGCCGCCGCCGCCGAGGTCCGCTCCGGAGTTACGGTGTCCCTCGCCGCGCCCATCGAGACCCGGCCCGGCCCGGACAATCCCGAACCGGCACGCCACCGGATGATCGCGCCCGCCGACGGTGAGACCGGTGCGAGCGGCGGCGACGCGCTCCACTTCGCCCGCGACCGCTTCGCGATGAACGTGCACGGGGACGCGGACAGCCATCTCGACGCACTGTGCCACGTCGTGTTCGACGGGGAGCTCTACAACGGCGTGCCGGCGAGCAGTGTGACGTCGCACGGCGCCGGCGCGCTCTCCGTCGATGCCGTCGGGGACGGCATCGTGGGCCGTGGCGTGCTCCTGGACGTTCCGCGGCTGCGGGGCGTGCCGTGGCTGGAGCCCGGCGACCACGTGCGCGCCGCCGACCTGACCGGGGCGGAGGAGGCCCAGGGGGTCCGGGTCCGGCCGGGCGACCTGCTGTTCGTACGGGTGGGGCACCGGCCGAGGCGCCAGGAGCGCGGGGCGTGGGACGCCGCGCGGGCCCGGGCCGGCCTTCATCCCACGGCCGTACGGTTCCTGGCCGAGCGGCAGGTCGCCGCGCTGGGCTCGGACGGCAACAACGACACCGCCCCCAGCGCGGTCGCCGGGGTCGACTTCCCCGTGCACGTGCTGGCGGTGCACGCCATGGGACTGCACCTGATGGACTACCTCCAGTTCGAGGAGCTGACCGCGGCGTGCGCCCGCGCGGGCCGGTGGTCCTTCCTGTGCGTGGTGGCGCCGCTCAGACTCCCCGCGGCCACCGGCTCACCCGTGAACCCGATCGCCGTGCTGTGACGGCCGGCCGCGCACCCCCCGTCCGGTCGCCCGCCCCGGCGAGGAGGGATACGTTCGAAGAGGTGGGGTGGCTGCCGCGTCCCGGCAGCGCGCAGGCAGAGGGCCGCTGACAGGGCGGGCCCGCGAGCGCAAGGACGGTGGTCGCCGTGGGCGACTCCCCGCACTACGACGTCGTCATCATCGGTTCGGGCGCCGGCGGCGGCACGCTCGCCCACCGGCTCGCCCCCTCCGGGAAGCGGGTGCTCATCCTCGAACGCGGCGACTACCTCCCCCGCGAGCGGGACAACTGGGACTCCACCGCCGTGTTCGTGAAGGGCAAGTACCGGGCTCCGGAGTTCTGGCTGGACAAGAACGGCGACGCGTTCCCGCCCGAGGTCAACTACTACGTCGGGGGGAACACCAAGTTCTACGGTGCGGCCCTGTTCCGGCTGCGGCCCGAGGACTTCGGGGAACTCCGCCACCACGACGGGGTGTCGCCGGCCTGGCCGATCCGGTACGAGGACCTGGAGCCGTACTACTCGCAGGCCGAGCACCTCTACCTGGTCCACGGACGCCACGGCGAGGACCCGTGGGAAGGCCCGTACAGCGCGCAGTACGCCCACCCGCCCGTCGCGCACGAACCGCGGATCCAGCAGTTGAGCGACGACCTGGAAAAACGCGGTCTGCACCCCTTCCACCTGCCCATCGGCGTCAACCTGACCCAGGACGAGCACGGGCGGGCCACCAGCGGCAGCGTCTGCGTCCGCTGCGACCGCGTGGACGGCTTCCCCTGCCTGGTACGCGGCAAGTCGGACGCCCAGGTGATCTGTGTGGAACCGGCCCTGCGGCACCCGAACGTCGACATGGTCACCAACGCGCGAGTGGTCCGACTGGAGACCGACCCGACCGGACGCACCGTCAGCAGCGTCGTGACCCGGAACGGGGACGGACCGCAGACCTCGTACACCGCGGACATCGTGGTCGTCGCCTGCGGGGCGGTCAACTCCGCGGCGCTCCTGCTGGCCTCGGCCGACGACCGCCACCCGAACGGGCTGGCGAACAGCTCCGACGTGGTCGGCCGGCACTACATGCGCCACAACAACCTCGCACTGATGGCCCTTTCGAAGGAGCCCAACGACACCAGGTTCCAGAAGACCCTGGCCCTGCACGACTGGTACCTCGGCGCCGACGACTGGGACTACCCGCTGGGCGGCATCCAGATGCTCGGCAAGTCGGACGCCGCCCAGATCCACGGCGAGGCGCCCCGCTGGGCGGGCGCCGTGGCCCCCGACATGCCGTTCGAGGTCATGGCCCATCACGCGGTCGACTTCTGGCTGTGCGGCGAGGACCTTCCCCTCCCCGACAACCGGGTCACCCTCGAAGGCGACGGCACCATCCGGCTCGTGCTCGACGAGAAGAACAACATCGAGGGGCTGAAGCGCCTGCGGCACAAGCTCCAGGGCATGCTCAGCCACCTGGGGATGCACGAGCACCAGCTCCTGACGCGCAGCATCTACCTCCACAAGGGCATGCCGATCGGCGCCACGGCGCACCAGGCCGGCACCGTACGGTTCGGCCACGACCCGGCCACCTCCGCCCTGGACGTGAACTGCAAGGCGCACGATCTCGACAACCTGTACGTGGTCGACACGAGCTTCTTCCCGAGCATCGGCGCGGTCAATCCTTCCCTCACGGCGATCGCGAACGCCCTGCGGGTGGGCGACCACATAGTGGAGCGGCTGGGCTGACCCGCGGTTCGCGGTTCCTCCGACCGGGGGGTGACGCTCGGCCGCGTGGCCCAAGGGCACGCCGCCCGGGCCGCCGATCCGCGAAGAGGGTGCTTCCGTGGCGTTCGGACCCGACGGACCGCGGTCCGGCGGACCGGACCGGGCATGCGAGGAGGCAGTCGATCGTGAGTCCCACCGAGGGTGCACCGCGGGGTGTGATCCCCGCCCACCTGCTCAAGGGCCAGAAGGCGCTGGTCACCGGCGCCAACAGCGGGATCGGGAAGGCCACGGCCATCGGCCTGGGCCGGGCCGGCGCCGACGTCGTCGTGAACTACGTGGCCGGCAGGGAAGAGGCCGAGAAGGTGGTCGAGGAGATCACCTCGTTCGGCGTGCGCGCCGCCGCGTACGAGGCGGACGTGTCCCAGGAGGACCAGGTCGTCGCCATGACGGACCGGATGGTCCGGGAGTTCGGCACGATCGACATCCTGGTCGCCAACGCCGGACTGCAGCGCGACGCCCGGTTCGAGGAGATGACGCTCGCCCAGTGGCAGAAGGTGCTCGACGTCAACCTCACGGGCCAGTTCCTCTGCGCCCGGGAGGCGACGAAGGAGTTCCTGCGGCGCGGGGTCGTCCCCGAGGTGTCCCGCGCGGCCGGGAAGATCATCTGCATGAGCTCCGTCCACCAGATCATCCCCTGGGCGGGGCACGCCAACTACGCGTCCTCCAAGGGCGGCGTGCACATGCTGATGACGACACTGGCCCAGGAACTCGCGCCCCGGAAGATCCGCGTGAACGCGATCGCACCCGGCGCCATCAAGACACCGATCAACAAGGACGCGTGGGAGACGGAGCAGGCCCGGGAGGACCTGCTCCGGCTGATCCCGTACGAGCGCATCGGCGATCCCGAGGACATCGCGTACGCGGCCGTGGCCCTCGCCTCCGACCTCCTGGACTACGTCGTCGGTACCACGCTCTACGTGGACGGCGGGATGACCCTCTTCCCCGGCTTCGCCACGGGCGGCTGACACGCTCCCCCCGACCGCCGTCCCGAGCGCCGAAGGATCGCATGCACACCACGCTCCACCTGCTGGCGGCGGACGCCCCCGCGCAGATGCTCCCGGCCAGGCAGCTCATGGCGTTCACCCTCGCCTCCCACATCATCCTGGTGCCGCTGGGCGTGACGCTGCCGCTCATCACCCTGGTCATGCACTACATCGGCCTGCGCAAGAACGACGCCACGGCGCTGCTGCTGGCTCGGCGCTGGTCGGCCGTGATGGCGGTGCAGTTCGCGATCGGCGTCGTCACCGGAACCGTGCTGTCGTTCGAGTTCGGCCTGCTCTGGCCCGGACTGATGGGCAAGTGGGGCGATGTCTTCGGCATCGGTTTCGGCGTCGAGGCCTGGGCGTTCTTCCTGGAAGCCGTGCTCATCGCCATCTACCTGTACGGCTGGCGCAGGCTGAAGCCGCGCACCCACTTCCTGCTCGGGCTGCCGCTGCCGGCCACCGCGCTGCTCGGCGCGTTCGGCATCCTGGCCGCCAACTCGTGGATGAACACCCCACGGGGGTTCTCGCTCGACTCCCAGGGCAACCCGGTCGACGTCGACGTCTGGAAGGCCGTCTTCACCCCGATGTTCGGCCCTCAGTACTGGCACTTCGTGGTGGCGATGCTGCTGACCGCGGGCTACGTCGTGGCGGGCGTCTACGCGGTGGGCTGGCTGCGCGGACGCCGGGACCGCTACCACCGGCTCGGCTTCACGGTCCCCTTCACCCTCGCCGCGGTGGCCACCCCGGTGCAGTTCATGCTGGGTGACTCGATCGCCCGGCAGGTCTTCCAGAAGCAGCCCGTCAAGTTCGCCGCCATGGAGATCGTCTGGGAGACCGACACCCACGTCGCGGAGTACATGTTCGGCCGGCTCCATCCGGACGGTACGGTCACCGGCGGCATCAAGATCCCCCAACTCGACTCCATCCTGGCCGGGTTCAGCCCGGACACGAAGGTGATCGGGCTGTCCTCCGTACCGGCGGGCGACCGCCCGAACGCCACCCAGGCCACGATCGCCCACTGGGCCTTCGACATCATGGTGGTGATCGGCAGCGGGCTCCTGCTCCTCGCCCTCCTGTACGGCCTGGTCTGGCTGCGCCACCGCCGACTGCCCGAATCCAAGTGGTTCTTCCGCGGCGCCGCCTGCGCCGGCGCCGGCTCCCTCGTCGCCGTCGAATGCGGTTGGATCACGACCGAGGTGGGCCGCCAGCCCTGGATCGTCTACGAGAACATGCGCGTCGCGGAGGCCGTCACCTCCACCCGCTCCACCACCCTCTGGATCATGTTCGGCCTGGTGATCGTGGTGTACGTGTTCATCTTCGGGGCGTTCCTCAGGGTCCTGCTGAAGATGCGCGACCGCTGGCGACTGGCCGACGCCGAGACGGGCGGGCCTTCGGGCGGGCCTCGGGACGGGTCTCCGGACGGGTCTCCGGTGGACGCACCCGAGGCGGTCACCCCGTACGGTCCGCGCCCGGCCGTCCCGGCCGGCGACGCCCCGTCCCCGGCAGACGGCGACCCCACCGCCTCCGGGGGAGGTGGCGCGTGATGGCCGAGTTCGTCGCCTTCGTCCTGCTGCTGGCCGTGGCCGCGTACGCCTGCGGTGGCGGGACCGACTACGGGGCGGGCTTCTGGGACCTGACGGCCGGCGGAGCCGAGCGGGGCAAGCGTCCCCGCTGGCTGATCGACCACGCCATGGCACCCGTCTGGGAGGTCAACAACGTCTGGCTGATCTTCGTCCTCATCCTCATGTGGACCGGGTTCCCCGTGTTCTTCCAAACGGTGTTCACCGCGATGTGGCTGCCCTTCGCGGTGGCCGCCCTCGGAATGGTCCTGCGCGGCGCCGGCTTCGCCCTGCGCAAACCCAGCCGCCGGCTGGCCCGGCGGCGCCTTTTCGGCGCCGTGTTCGCCATCGCCTCCCTGCTGACCCCCTTCTGCCTCGGGGCGGCCGTCGGCGCCGTAACCTCCGGCCGGATCGCACCGGGAACCGAGGCCTCGGCGCACGCGTGGGCCACCCCCGCCTCCCTGCTGTTCGGGCTGCTCACCGTCGCCGGGACCGCACTCCTCGGCGCCGTGTTCCTGACCGCCGACGCCAAGCGCTTCGACGCACCCGACCTGGTCGGCTACTTCCGGATCCGCGCCCTCGCCGCTCTCGTCGCGTCCGCCCTGACGGCCGCCGGCGTACTCCTCGTCACCCGAGTCGACGCCCCCCACGTCTGGCACGGGCTGACCCACGGGGCGGGGCTCGCCCTCGCGATCGTGTCCGCGGTGTCCTTCGTCGCCACGGGACTGTGCGTGCTGCGGGAACAGACGCACTGGGCCCGCTTCAGCGCCGTCGGCGTCGTCGGCGCGGCCGTCCTCGCCTGGGGGCTCGCGCAGCGCCCCTACCTCATCCCCACGTCCCTGTCGGTGGCGGACGCCGCGGGCGACTCGCAGACGCTGCTCTGGCTGTCGGTGGTCAGCCTCGTCGCCCTGCTGCTCGTCGCCCCGGCCGTCTTCTTCCTCTACTGGCTGGACACCCACGGCGAGCTGGAGCCCCTCACCGACTCCGACCTGCGACGGACCGGCCCCACGCGGCAGGACGCGGTCGACGACGACTGAGCCCGCCGTCGCGCCTGCGGGGCGAGGAAGGAGAGCGCTGTGAGCGAGGACGACATCCTCCTCGGCATCGCCCTGGTCGTGGCGCTGGCCGCGGCCTGCCAGATCCTCGCCGGAAGGCTCCGCGTCCCCGCGCTGATCCTGTTGCTGCCGGTCGGCTTCGCCGCGGGCGCCCTGACCGACGTCGTTCACCCGGAACAGCTGGTCGGGGAGCCCTTCTCCGCCCTCGTGTCGCTGTCCGTGGCGGTGATCCTCTACGACGCCGGTCTCGGCCTCGACCTGCGCAACCTCACCGGCCACACCCGCGCGATCGTGGGCCGGCTGCTCCTCTTCGGCGTGGCCTTCACCTTCCTGGCCGTCTGCGCCGTCGGCCCGGCCCTGTTCGGCATGTCCCTCAGGGTCGCCGCGATGGTCGGCATGATCCTCGTCGTGTCGGGACCCACGGTCGTGGGGCCCTTGCTCCAGTACGTGCGGCCGACGGACGAGGTGCGGCGCCTGCTGATCTGGGAGGGGACGCTGACCGACCCCATCGGCGCCATTCTGGGGGCACTCGTCTTCCACGCCATCGACACGACGCACCGGATCGACATCGGCCGCGGCTACCAGATTGGCCAGTTCCTCATCAGCATGGCCGTCGGCCTCGTCGGCGGAGCCGTGGGCATCGCACTGCTGTGGCTGACCCTGCGCGTGCTGCGGCTCGGCGAGACGCTCGGCACCCTGGCACAGCTGGCCACGGTGATCGCCGTGTCGGCGGGCTGCGACATCGTCCGCGACGACACCGGCCTCATCGCGGCGATCGTCACCGGCATGGCCGCGGCCAACACCCGCGGCTTCGACATGCCCGCGCGCCGGCCCTTCTTCGAGACACTCGTCCAGCTGATCATCGGACTGCTGTTCATCTCCATTTCGGCCGGCGTCACCCCGGCCTCCCTGACCCCCGTGCTCCTCCCCACCCTCGCGCTTGTCGCGCTCCTGGTCCTCGTGGTGCGGCCGCTCGTGGCCTTCGTCGCCACCATGGGCAAGGACATGACCCCGGGGGAACGGGCGTTCGCGGGATGGATGGCTCCGCGCGGCATCGTCGCGGCCTCCACCGCGGCGGCCTTCGCCGCGAGCCTCGTCCAACTGGGACTGCGCGGCGCCTCCAAGGTCCTCCCCATCACCTTCCTCGTGATCGTCTCGACGGTGGTGCTGTACGCCCTGACCGCCGGCCCCGTGGCCCGGCGGCTCGGCGTCGCCCGGCCGGACCTCACCCGGCCGCTGCTCGTGGGCGGAGCCCCGTGGGTGATCGCGCTGGGCACGGCCCTGCGGTCGACGGGGCTGGACGTACAGATGTGGGCGGGAATGGGCGAGGAACGCGAACGGATCAAGGAAGCCGGGATCACACTGGCCAGAGGAGACCTGCTGGCCACGGCCACCAACCCGCGGGCCCGGCTGGAGGGGGTCAACGCCGTCTTCCTGCTCACCGATGACGACGACTTCAACGCGCTCGCCTCGGTCGTGGTCCAGGACAACGTCGAGGGCCCCGTCTACCGGGTGGGACCGCCCCACGAGAGCCACGGCGTCGTCGCGCCCTACACGGGCGGCGCCGTCCTGTTCGGCGGCTCACTCGTCCGGCACGCCCTGGCGAGACGCTACGAACAGGGCGCCAGGTTCCTCGTCCAGCCGGCCGCGGACCCCGTCCCGCCGGGACACGAAGCGCTGTTCCTGGTCAGCGCCGATGGCCGCCTGGTCCCGGTGGACGCGACGCAGCCCGCGACCCCGCAGAAGGGCGACTCCGTCGTCCTGCTCGGCCCCGTCCCGGAGGTCTAGGACCAAGTGCCGTTTTCTACAAGCCCCGTCCCCGGGCACGCCCCCAGACTCATGCCGAGTTCCGCCACCCCGGCCGGTCGAGCCGGTGGGCACCTCCACGTCGAAGGGGAACAAGGCATGCGTATGACGAGGAACCTCGCAGCAGTCGCCGGCGGTATCGCGCTGACCGGCGGTCTGCTGGTCGGGGGCGCGGGAACCGCGAGCGCGGCGGCGTCGGACTGCCCCTCGGGCTACTTCTGCGTCTGGTCCGGCTCGAACTACACCGGCCAGCGGCAGCAGGTCGCCGGGACCAACGCCAGCCTGACCCAGTACGCGGTGTTCCAGAACTTCAAGTCCTGGTACAACCACGGTGCTTCCTGTGACTTCAAGGCGTACTCGGGGACCAACTACTCCGGCAGCAGCACCATAGTCGCCAGGGGGGCCAAGGGCTCCGGCAGCCAGAGCTACTACTTCAAGTCCAACAACTGGGTCAACTGCCGCTGACCCCCCACAAGGACTGCGCCCGACAGGGCCTCCCGGCTGCCCGGGGGACGCCGGGAGGCCCTACGGGGTGTTGCCTCGCTCCATGCGGTTCAGGGTCGCGTCCAGGGTGATGGCCGCGTCGATGAGCGCCAGGTGGGTGAACGCCTGCGGGAAGTTGCCGAGCTGGCGGCCCGTCAGGCCGATCTCCTCCGAGTACAGGCCCAGGTGGTTGGCGTACGTCATCATCTTCTCCAGTACCAGCCTGGCCTGATCGGGCCGCCCGGCGCGGGCCAGGGCGTCGACGTACATGAAGGTGCACAGGGAGAAGGTTCCCTCGTTGCCGCGCAGGCCGTCGGGCGAGGCCTCGGGGTTGTAGCGGTAGACCAGGCTGTCGGTGACCAGCTCGCGGTCCATCGCTTCCAGCGTGGACTTCCACATCGGGTCGTCGGGCGTGATGAACCCCACGGTCGGCATCCGCAGCAGCGCGGAGTCGAGCACGTCGCTGCCGTAGTGCTGGACGAAGGCACTGCGGTCGGGGTCCCAGCCCTTCGCCAGGATCTGCTCGTAGATGTTGTCGCGTTCGGCGGCCCAGCGGCCGCTTTCGGCCGGCCGGCCGTGGGCCACCGCCAGCCGCAGCGCGCGGTCGAACGCGACCCATGACATCACCCGGCCGTACGTGAAGTGCTTGCGCCCGCCGCGGGTCTCCCACAGCCCCTCACCGGCCTGGTCCCAGTGGTCCACGAGCCAGTCCAGCAGGGTGCGCAGCGAGGTCCAGCCGTGGATGTCCAGGTGGATGCCGTGCTCGTGGGCGAAGGAGATGCTGTCGAGGGCCTCGCCGTAGATGTCCAGCTGCAACTGGGTCGCCGCGCCGTTGCCGATGCGCACCGGGGCGGAGCGCTGGTAGCCCTCCCAGTGGTCCAGGGTCTCCTCGTACAGGTCGGAGGAACCGTCCACCCGGTACATGATGTTCAGCGGGCCCGAGTCGCCGTCGCTGCCGGCCTTCTCCTTCACCCGGTCGCCCAGCCAGGCGATGAACGCCCGCGCCTCCTCCGTGAACCCCAGTCCCAGCAGGGCGTACACGGAGAAGGACGCGTCCCGGATCCAGGTGAAGCGGTAGTCCCAGTTGCGCTCGCCACCCAACTGCTCCGGCAGACCGGCCGTGGGAGCCGCCACCAGGGCACCGCTGGGTGCGTACGTCATCAGCTTCAGCGTGATGGCGGAGCGCTCCACCGTCTCGCGCCAGCGGCCCGCGTACCGGGACTGGTGGAGCCACGAACGCCAGAACTGCCGGGTGTCGGCGAAGAGTTCCTGGAACTCGGCGACGCGGATCTCGCGCGGCGGCCCCTCCGCGGCCGACTCGAGGACCAGCCCCCGTTGTTGCCCGGCCTCCAGCGGAAGCGTGACGCGCAGGTCGTGCTCACCGGTGACGGTGTGCACCACCCGTTCGTCCTCGGGCTCGCGCACCACACTGAGCGTGAGCTCCAGGTCTTCGGAGGCGAACACCGCCCCGTTCTCGGTGAGGCGCAGGGTGTGGGGCTTGCGCCCGTAGTCGAACCGCGGGGCGATGTCGATCCGGAACGTCATGCTGCCGCGGACGCACCGGAGCATGCGGACCAGGCGGTGGCGGTCCGTGGCCGTCCTCCCGGTCACCGGCATGAAGTCGACCACCTCGCCGGCACCGGCCTCGGTCATGAACCGCGTCACGAGGATCGCGGTGTCCGGCAGGTACAGCTGCTTCGTGGTGTACGTCTCGTCCGTCGGTCTGACCGTGAAGTGGCCGCCCTTCTCCCAGTCGAGAAGAGCTCCGAACACACTGGGCGAATCGAAGCGCGGGCAGCAGAACCAGTCGACGGTTCCCTCGGTGGTCACCAGCGCCGCGGTCTGCAGATCACCGATCAGGCCGTGGTTCTCGATCAGCGGGTAGTCAGCCATGGGAGGACCCTTCCGACGCCACTCCCTCAGCTTAGGCACGGCGTTCGCGGCGGGCCCGCCGAGCGGATCGCCCGCCCCTGCACCCGCCGGGGAACGGCTCTAGCATGAAAAGGACGAGCCGGACGTACAGGCGGGAGCGGACGACGCTCTCGCGGGTGGTCACGCTTCCGGTTGCCGCAGTACGTCAAGGCGCGCCTGCGGACGTCCCGCTGACCGGGCTCCTGCTGGGGCCTTGCTCGCGTGCGCCTTCTCCCTCGCGCGCAGGATCGAGCCCGACTCGGTCCCCGACCCGGGTGTGCCCCTGTCCGGCTCCGGCGGGGCCGTCTCGCCCAGCCTCGTGCCGTCCGCGCGCGTCCCGGGCTCGCTTTCTGACGGAGAAGGTGGTGTCCGTGAATCGGATGGTGTCGTTGTGCACGGCCGGGGGCGCCGTGCTCGTGGTGGTACTGGCCGGGGCCGCACAGCCGCAGGCACACGCGAGCGGCGACGATCGCGCGCAGCGCAGCGCGGACGTTCTGCGCGAGTTGGTCCCTTCTCCCGATCGCCCGGGCTGTGCGGCGGCCGTCGGCCAACGGGGAAGCGTCGTCTGGGAGGCGGGGAGAGGCAAGGCCGATCTGACGACCGGGCGCACCATCACCCCGAAGACGGTTTTCGACATGGCGTCCAACTCCAAGCAGTTCACCGCGGACGCCGTCCTCCTGCTGGCCGGACGGCACCGACTCGCGCTCGACGACCCCCTGTCCGCCTACCTCGACGACCCGCCCGCCTGGACGCGGGACGTCACCCTGGGCGACCTGATGCGTCACACCAGCGGCATCACCGACTACCAGGACCTGCTGGAGGCCAAGGGCATCGAGCTGACGGACCCGGCCGGCCAGAAGGAAGCCATCGAAGCGATCCTCGCCTCGCAGCCGGAAGACCCGCCGGGCAGGCGATTCTCCTACTCCAACTCCAACTACGTCCTCCTGGCGCACGTCGTCGAGAAGGTCACCGGCAAGCCGTTCCCGGACTTCCTCCAACAGGAGTTCTTCACCCCGCTGCACCTGCGCATGAGGTTGTCCCCGGCGGTGGACGTCCCCGGCAAGGCGAAGTCGTACGACGAGAAGGACGGCTCGTTCACTCCCGCTTCCTCGCCCTGGAGCCAGTACGGAGACGGCTCCGTCCAGACCACCCCCGGAGAATTCGTCCGCTGGGCCGACAATTACCGCACCGGTCGCATAGGCGGACCGGAACTGCTCGCCGGAGTCACGCAGGGAGCCGTGAGCGTGGGCGACGTCCTGCGCGGGCGCGGCATCGAGGAAGGACGGTACGGGGCCGGAATCCTCCTCCTCCCCGACAAGAGCCTGGTGCACCGAGGCGACTGGGAGGGGTTCCACAGCACCTTCAAGGTGAGTCCGGACCGCACCACCGCCGTGACCGTCGTGTGCAACGTCGATCCACCCGACCACTTCCGCGCGGCCGACCAGCTGCTGGACATATGGACCAAATGAAGGACGGGCATCGTCCGCTCAGGAGAGCTGACCGGAAGCGCGAATCGTTGTAGGCTCCGATGACCGCCCTTGACCTGCGGAAAGCGGGCAGGGAGCAGACATTCCGGGAGTTTCCACATGCTTCGCACCATGTTCAAGTCCAAGATCCACCGGGCCACCGTCACCCAGGCCGACCTGCACTACGTCGGCTCCGTGACCATCGACGCCGACCTGCTGGACGCGGCGGATCTGCTGCCCGGGGAGCTCGTCCACATCGTGGACATCACCAACGGCGCCCGGCTGGAGACCTACGTCATCGAGGGCGAGCGCGGGTCCGGCGTCATCGGGATCAACGGGGCCGCCGCCCATCTGGTGCACCCCGGGGACCTGGTCATCCTCATCAGCTACGCACAGGTCGAGGACGCCGAGGCGCGGGCGCTGAAGCCCCGCGTCGTGCACGTGGACGGCGACAACCGGATCGTCGAGCTGGGCGCGGATCCCTCCGCCCCGGTGCCGGGAACGGATCAGGAGCGCAGCCCCCACGCGGTGGCTGTCTGACAGGAGTCGGGGACCAATGCCGCAGAGCCGGAGCACACCGATCGAGTTCCGCGACGAGCGCGAGGCCGGGCGGCTGCTCGCCGTGGAGGACGGGGCGGTGGTCGGGTACATCGCCTACTTCGTGCTCGCCGAGGCGCCCCACGCCCTGGTGGCGGTGCACACCGTCGTCGAGCCCGCCCACGAGGGCCGGGGCATCGCCGGCGGGCTGGTGCGGACCTTCTACGGGATCGCCGCCGCCGAGGGCGTGCCCGTGGTGCCGCTCTGCCCGTACGCGGCGAGCTGGGCCGCCAAGCACCCCGAGGAGGCTCCCGAACCGGCAGCCGATGTCGTGGCGGCGGCCAAGGCCCAGCTCGACACCGACTCCGCCCGCTGGTGACGGAGCCGGGCCTGGTCCTGCTGCACACCTCGCCCGTGCACGTCCCGGTCTTCGACGCGCTGCGCGACCGGCACCACCCGGGGGCCGTACTGCGCCACCTGGTGGCGCCGGAGCTGCTGGAACGGGCCCGCGTCGAAGGGCCCGGGGCGGTGGCTCCGGCCCTCCTGGCCCTGCTGGCCGCCGCGGGGCCCGCGCCCGTGCTCGTCACCTGCTCGACCATCGGCGCGACCGCGGAGTCGCTGGCTCCGGAGCTCGGTGCCCCCGTGCTGCGGGTGGACCGGCCGATGGCGGCCGCGGCGGTGCGCACGGGCGCGCGGATCGCCGTCCTGGCCGCCCTGGAGTCCACGCTCGCCCCGACGGCCGGGCTGCTGGCCGAGGAGGCGGGCGAGCGGCGCGTGTCCGTCCGTACGCACCTGGTCGCCGGGGCCTGGGAACGCTTCGAGGCGGGGGACACGGCCGGGTACCTGGCCCGCGTGGCCGCGGCCGCCGACGCCGTCACCGGCGCCGATGTCATCGTGCTCGCCCAGGCCTCCATGGCCGGGGCCGCCGGCCTGACCGCGAACCCGGTCCCCGTGCTGTCCAGCCCGGCCCCGGGCCTGGCCGCCGGCCTGGCGCTGCGTCCGGCGCGGCGGTAGCGGGCGTATCCGCCGCGATCGCGGGAAACTGAACGACATGGGACGAAACGTAGAGCAGACGCAGCCGCCGGTGCCGGGGCCCGGCCCGGTCCCCGACCCGGAGCCCATGCCGCGGCCCGTGCCGCCGGTGCCCGGACCGGTGCCCGAGCCGGACCCGGTCCCCCCGCCTCCGGGACCCGCGCCGATCCCCCAGCCCGGGCCCCTCAGCTAGGTCCTGCCCTGGGCCGGGCGTCAGTCCGTGCGGACCTCCGAGCGGTCGCCGCTCCAGAGGGTGTGGAACGACCCCTCGCGGTCGGTCCGGCGGTAGGTGTGCGCCCCGAAGAAGTCCCGCTGCCCCTGGGTGAGGGCCGCGGGCAGCCGCTCGGCGCGCAGGGCGTCGTAGTACGCGAGTGACGCCGCGAACGCCGGGACCGGGATGCCCTGGCCCACGGCGGCCGTGATCACCGCGCGCCAGTCCTCCTGCGCCGCGCCGATCTCGTCCGCGAAGCCCGGGTCGGCCAGCAGGCTCGGCAGGTCCGGCCGGGCGTCGTACGCCGCCCGGATCCGGTCGAGGAACGCGGCCCGGATGATGCAGCCGCCGCGCCACAGCGAGGCCATCGCGCCCAGGTCCACGCCCCAGCCGTACTCCTCGCTGCCCGCGCGGATCTGGTGGAAGCCCTGGGTGTACGAGACGATCTTCGACGCGTACAGCGCCTGTTCCACCTGCGCGGCGAAGGCCTCCGCCGCCTCCGGCGCGAGCGCGGCGGCGGTCGGGCCCGCCAGCCCGCGGGCGGCCTTCCGCAGGTCCGCGTGGCCGGAGACGGCCCGGGCGAAGACCGCCTCGGCGATGCCCGACACCGGGACCCCCAGATCCAGGGCGATCTGTACGGTCCAGCGGCCGGTGCCCTTCTGCTCGGCGGCGTCGGCCACGACGTCGACGAACGGGCGGCCGGTCGCGGCGTCCGTGTGCGCGAGCACCTCCGCCGTGATCTCGATCAGGTACGAGTCCAGGCGTCCGCGGTTCCAGCCGCGGAAGGTCTCCGCGATCCGCGCGGGGGAGTAGCCCGCGACCTCGCGCAGCAGGTGGTAGGCCTCGGCGATCAGCTGCATGTCGGCGTACTCGATGCCGTTGTGCACCATCTTGACGAAGTGTCCGGCGCCGTCGGGGCCCACGTGCGAGGTGCACGGCGTACCGTCCTCGGCCTTGGCGGCGATCTTCTCCAGCAGCGGGCCGAGTGACGTCCACGACTCCGGCGAGCCGCCGGGCATGATGCTCGGGCCGAGGAGCGCGCCCTCCTCGCCGCCGGAGATGCCCACGCCCACGAAGTGGATCCCCTGCTCGCGCAGTTCCCTCTCGCGGCGCCGGGTGTCCTCGAAGTGGGCGTTGCCGCCGTCGATGATGACGTCGCCCTCCTCCAGGAGCGGGGCGAACTCGTGGATCACGGCGTCGGTCGGCTCCCCGGCCTTCACCATGACGACGATGCGGCGCGGGCGCTCCAGTGCGTCGACGAACTCCTTCGCCGACCCGGCGGCGACGAAGGTGCCCTCGTGCCCGAATTCCTCCACCAGGGCCGTCGTCTTGGCGGCGGTCCGGTTGTGTACGGCCACCGTGAATCCGTTGCGGGCGAAGTTCCGGGCGAGGTTGCTGCCCATGACGGCGAGCCCGGTGACGCCGATCTGGGCTGTGCTGGTGCTCATCGTTGCGCTCCTGCGTGCTTCGGTGTGCTTCCGTGTGCGGGACTGCCGACGCTACCGCCACGCGGCCGCCCGTGGATCACCTGACGGGCAACACACCGTCAAGTACCGCTGTCGAGCGCCGCGTTGCGCCCCTTGTCATGCCCTGTTCGCAACGTTAGGTTGTGCGGTTCCTGATGTCTTCGAGGGGGGCTCCCATGGGTGTACGGGGCCGGCACCGCCGGTATCAGCCGAGCAGCATCAACCGGGCCTCGCTGGCCGTCACCGCCGGCGGCGCGGGGATGGCGCTCCCGCTCATCGGAGCCGGGGTCGCCCACGGCGCGACCGTGGACACCTGGGACAAGGTCGCCGCCTGCGAGTCCACCAACAACTGGCGCGTCAACACCGGGAACGGCTACTACGGCGGCCTCCAGTTCAGCCAGAGCACCTGGCGGGCCTTCGGCGGCGCCGCCTACGCACCGCGCGCCGACCTGGCCACCAAGGACCAGCAGATCGCGGTCGCGGAGAAGGTCCTGAAGGGCCAGGGATCCGGGGCGTGGCCGCAGTGCGGCAAGAAGGCCGGCCTCACCCGCAGCGGGCCGGCGCCGGCCGTCGCCCCGCAAGCACCCTCGCAGCCCAGGGCCCAGTCCGCGGCGCAGCCCAGGGCCGTGGCGCCGGCCCAGCCGGTGCGGACGGCCGCCCCGGCCCAGGGCGCCACGCCCAGCCCGACGGGGACCTCCGTCCTGCCGAACCCGTACGTCGTCGCGCCCGGCGATTCGCTCTCCGCCATCGCCACCGAGCAGCGCGTCGACGGCGGCTGGCAGGCGCTCTACGAGACCAACCGGGCCACCGTGGGCGCCAACCCGAACCTGATCTTCCCCGGTCAGCGGCTGACCCTGCGGGTCACCGCCGCACCGGCGAAGCCGCCGGCGGAGCCGTCGACGCCGCCGCCCGCGAGGCAGGACCCCGAGAAGCCGCCGCGGACCGCCGAGCCGGTCAAGCCCGCGGAACCGGCGGCCGCGAAGCCCGCCGAGAAGCCCGCGCCGAAACCGGCGGAGAAGCCGGCCGAGAAGCCCGCGCCGCAGGCCGCCTCAGCGCAGCAGAAGCCCGATGCGGGCGGATTCTCCGCCCCGGTCGACGCCGCCCTCGGCACGGCGTACCGCGTCTCGGGCTCCCACTGGTCCAGCGGCTACCACACGGGCGTCGACTTCCCCGTGGCCACCGGCACCACCGTCAAGTCGGTCGGGCCCGGCCAGGTCGTCTCCGCCGGCTGGGCGGGGGCCTACGGCTACCAGGTGGTCATCAAGCACACCGACGGCCGGTACTCCCAGTACGCCCACCTCTCGGCCCTCGGCGTCAAGGCCGGCCAGCAGGTCTCCGGAGGCCAGCGGATCGGCCGCTCCGGCTCGACCGGCAACACCACCGGCCCGCACCTGCACTTCGAGATGCGGACGGGACCCGGCTACGGCTCCGACATCGACCCGCTGAAGTACCTCCGGGGCCACGGAGTCCGCATCTGACCCCCGCACGTGCGGGGGCACGGCCGTGAGCAGGACCAGACCGGCCGCCGCCACGAGGGCGCTGGCCACCGCCGCGGCGGTGCCGGCGGCCCCGTACCGGAAGCCCTCGTCGAACAGCGTGATGCCGACCGTCGCCGCGACCACCGGGTTGATCACCGTCACGGTGGCCAGCGGCGCGGTCAGCCCCGCGCCGCGGTAGGCCGCCTGCGACAGCAGCAGGCCGGCCGTCGCCAGCGCCGCGATCGCCACGAGGTCGGGCCACAGGCCGCCCAGCGCCCCGGGGGCGAAGTCCTCGGCCACCGACTTGGTGAACACGGAGGCCATGCCGAAGGACGTACCGGCCGCCGCGGCCAGCAGCACGCTGTGCAGCACCGCCCGGTGCATCCGGTGCGCCGCCACGAACAGCACGGCCACCGCCGCCCCGGTCAAGGTCAGCAGCACGTTCCGCTCGCCGCCCGCCAGTGCCTGCTCCGCCCGTCCGTCCCCGCCGGTCAGGGCCAGCAGCCCGGCGAGGCCCACCGTGGCCAGTACCGCCCCGCGCCAGGCCGCCGAGCCCGCCCGGCGCCGCACGAACACGGCCGCCAGCGGCAGCGCGAAGACGATGGTGAGCGCGCCCAGCGGCTGCACCAGGCTCAGCGGTCCGTAGGCGAGGGCAACCACGTGCAGCAGCGCGCCGAGGCCGTTCAGCCCCACCGCCACCCACCAGCCGACGCGCCGCAGCGGGGCGTAGGGGCGGTCCGGCGTGCTCGCCGCGACCCGTTCCTGGACGATCGCACCACCCGCGTACGCCAGGGCGGACACGAGACAGAGCAGGACCGCCAGCGCCAGTGCACTCATAAGGTCCACAATGCCCGACCCATCTGCGCTATTCCTCCGCCCACAGGTGGTCACCGGTCATACTCCCGACGTAGTACGGGAGTACGCCAGCCTGCCCTCACCACGACGGGCGGACGACCCCTACGGCGCCCGCGGATCACTGGCGCGACCCCCTACGGTGACGAGCCGCTGGCGGTCCGTGAGGATTCCGGGATCGGGTTTGGCTCCGGGTGCGTGGGATCCGTACAGTTCCCCTTTTGAGGACTTCCGCAGCAGGCGGATGCGGACGAGTGATCAAGGAACGCAGCGGCCATGACGGTGACCGAAGAAAGCCGGCAGCAGGGGCAGGACTACGGGCCGGGCATCGACCCCGAGCGGCTGGCGCTCTGCCTCAGCGTGCTCGAAGAGCTGGACAAGATCGACGTCGACCACCCCGACGCCATCGCCGTCCGCCGCGCCACCGCCGGCGTCTACCGCACGGTCAAGCAGCGCCGCCGCCAGGAGCGCCGCGCCGCCAAGACCGCCAACGACAAGGCCGTCACCGAGGCCACCGCCACCGGCTCCGCCGAGCGCATCGACGACGAGACCGAGGGCATCCTGCCCTCCTCGGTCACCGAGGCCGGCCGGATCGCCGGGATACTCCAGCGCCCGCGCTCCTGCTACGTCTGCAAGACGCGCTACGTCGAGGTCGACTACTTCTACCACCAGCTCTGCCCCGAGTGCGCCGCCGAGAACCGGGCCAGGCGCGAGGCCCGCACCGACCTCACCGGCAAGCGCGCGCTGCTCACCGGCGGCCGGGCCAAGATCGGCATGTACATCGCGCTGCGGCTGCTGCGCGACGGCGCCCACACCACGATCACCACCCGCTTCCCCAAGGACGCCATCCGCCGCTTCAAGGCGATGGAGGACTCGGCGGAGTGGATGCACCGCCTGGAGGTCGTCGGCATCGACCTGCGCGACCCCGCCCAGGCCGTGGCCCTCGCCGAGCAGGTGGCCGGCGCCGGTCCGCTCGACATCCTGATCAACAACGCGACGCAGACCGTCCGCCGCCTGCCCAGCGCCTACGCGGCGCTGGTCGAGGGCGAGGCCGCCCCGCTGCCGGCCGGTGAGCTCCCCGCCCACCAGGTCATCGGCGCCTTCAACTCCGGCGCGGTCGACGGCCTGGCGGCGCTGCCCGTCGGGGTGAGCGGGCTCGAGGCGCAGAAGGTCGCCGACCTCGCCCTGGTCGCGGGCAACGCCAGCCTGGAGCGGCACCTCGCCGGCACCGCCATCGACGCGGGCGGCCTGCTGCCCGACGTCGTCGAGAGCAACACCTGGGTGCAGACCATCGACCAGATCTCCCCGGTCGAGCTGCTGGAAACCCAGCTGTGCAACTACACGTCGCCGTTCATCCTGATCAGCGCCCTGCGGCCGGCCATGGCGGATGCCGCCCGGAAGGCGTCCAGCGGGCGTGCGTACGTCGTCAACGTCTCGGCGATGGAGGGCGTCTTCAGCCGCGGCTACAAGGGTGCGGGCCATCCGAACACCAACGCCGCCAAGGCCGCGATGAACATGGTGACGCGGACCAGCGGCCAGGAGATGTTCCAGACCGACCGCATCCTGATGACCTCGGTCGACACCGGCTGGATCACCGACGAACGCCCGCACTTCGACAAGCTGCGCCTCGCCGAGGAGGGCTTCCACGCCCCGCTCGACCTGGTCGACGGCGCGGCCCGGGTCTACGACCCCATCGTCCGCGGCGAGCTCGGCGAGGACCTGTTCGGCGTCTTCCTGAAGGACTACGCCCCGGCGAACTGGTAGTCCCGGCGGCCCTCGGGCCACGACGTGCCCCCGATCGACCCCTTCGGAGAACCGAGGGGGTCGATCGCGTTCCCAGTGCTGTGACCGGCCACAGCACTAGGCCCGGCAGGACCCGGCCGCGACGAGTTCCAGCAGCGGCCGCCAGTCCTCCGGTACGCCCGCGTCCAGTGGCGACCCCTCGGCCGCGTCGCGGGCCTGGCGCAGGGTGGCCACGGCGTCGGCCTCTTCCCCCGCCTCCGCCGCTTCCCCGGCTTCGTCACCGGTTCCGTCGGCCGGCGCGTGCAGCCGTACGAGCCGGGCCACTCTCTCGCCCAGCAGCGGGCGCACCGCCTCCGCTGCGAGTACGGCGTGTCGCGCTCTGTCACCCGGACGGAGCATCTGGCCGATGTCGTGCAGCAAGCCCGCGAGCTGCAGTTCTTTGTCGGAGGGGTGTGAGCGGCGCAGTAGGGCCGCGGTCCGCAGGCCCCGGTCGTCGGGGCTGTCGTGCAGCAGCTCCATCAGCTCCATCACGCTTGTGACGTACGGCACTTGAGCTTCGGACACCCCGGACTCCGCCACCGCCGACCCCCTCCGTCGCACCCTGCTCGTCCGGGGTCGAGCAGATCACCCGTCACGCACCCGCAGCCCGACGAGTTGCTGAACCAGGAGCGAAAGTAAGAGGGCGCAGCGGATTTTGCCTTCCGATCGAGCGGAGGTCCGCTCATATGTGTACTCTGGGGCATCAAGACGGCCCCCATCCGGGCCGCGCTCCACCAAGGCGCCACCGCGTCCGGAAACCCTTTATCCCCTTGCCCGGCTCGCGGTCCGCATGCCGGGTTGCGCGACACAAAGGAGTGCGCGGTGACTGAGAAGACCAAGCCCGAACCGACGGTCATGGAGCGGACGGCGACGCGGGCGAAGCCCCGTACCGACGAACTCGGCAGCCTCGAGGTCTGGGCCCGATCCGCCCCGATCCGACTGGCCGGCTACGAGGACGACCTGGCGGAAGCACACATCCTGCCCGGAATCGACTGATCCGCAGAGCAGCGCAGAGCGCCCCCGTGCCGACCGGCACCGGGGGCGCTGCCCGTCCCGGCGGGTTCCCGTCCCGCGTACGCCCTGGGCGTCATCGCTGTCGGCGATCAACCCTTCCGCGCCCCGCACGCCCCCGGCAGGCTGGCCGCCATGAAGCTGCTGATGCTGGGTGGTACCGAATTCGTCGGACGCGCGGTCACCGAGGAGGCCCTCGACCGGGGCTGGGAGGTGACGGTCTTCCACCGCGGACACCACGCGCCCCCGCCGGGCGCCACGGCCCTGCACGGGGACCGCACCGCCCCCGGAGGCCTGGACGCCCTCGCCGCGGGGGAGTGGGACCTCGTCGTCGACACCTGGGGCGGCGCCCCCACGGCGGTGCGCGACAGCGCCCGCCTGCTGAGCGGCCGCGCCCGGAGGTACGCGTACATCTCCAGCCGCTCGGTGTACGCCTACCCGGCCCCCGCCGGGCAGGGGGAGGGCGGCCCCCTCGTGGAGGGCTCGCCGGACGCACGGCCGACGGCCTACGCCGAGGACAAGCGGGGCGGCGAACTCGCCGCACTGGACGCCTTCGCGGACCGTGCCCTGCTGGTCCGCGCCGGCCTGATCCTCGGCCCGTACGAGAACGTCGGGCGGCTGCCGTGGTGGTTGAACCGCACGGCACGCGGCGGTCCGGTGCTCGCCCCCGGCCCCCGCGAGCTCCCGCTCCAGTACATCGACGTCCGCGACCTCGCGCGCTGGACCCTGGACGCCGCCGAGGCCGGGCTCGGCGGCCCGTACGACCTCGTCTCCCCGGTCGGGCACGCCACCATGGGCACGTTCCTCGACGCCTGCGCCGCCGTCACCGGCGGCGGTGACCTGCGCTGGACCGACCCGGAGGCGATCCTGGCGGCCGGCGTGGAGCCGTGGACCGAGCTCCCGGTCTGGCTCCCCGAGGGCGAGTTGCACGACCACATGTTCGGCGCGGACGTCGGCAAGGCGCTGGCGGCCGGACTGAAGTGCCGCCCCGTCGAGGAGACCGTGGCCGACACGTGGGCCTGGCTCCGCACTCTCGGCGGGCAGGCCCCGCAGCGGTCCGACCGGCCGGCCCCCGGACTCGACGCCGAGCGGGAGGCCGCGCTACTCGGGCTCTGACAGCCGGGCGCCCGCGAGGCGGGTCGGCGGGAGGTACTCGCGCACGAGCGTGCGGTGCCACCAGGCCCCCGTCTCGCGCAGCTCCCGCCAGGTGGTGAACCGGTAGCGGTAGAGCAGGGCCCGGACGTAGACGGGCGGCGCGTCCGGGAACGGGTTGTGGCGCAGCAGCCGCAGCGTGTCCCGGTCGCCCGCCAGCAGCCGCTCCACGAACGGCCCGAACCAGTCCCGCGCGTAGCCCGGGGAGATCGCCGCGAACCACATCAGCCAGTCCAGCCGCAGGTGGTACGGGGCGAACTGGCGCGGAAGCCTGCGCAGTTCGGTCGGCTTTCCCCGGAAGCCGTACTCCCGCCAGGCGCCGCCGTCCTCGTGCGGCACCCGGTCCGCGGTGCCCTCCACGACCACCTCCATCCGGACCCGGCCGACCGAGCCGAAGGCCCCGTAGGTGTTGACCAGGTGCAGTGCGTCGAAGGAGCGGTTCATCACCTGTCGGCGCGAGACCATGTTGAGCACCGGGCGACGGCTGAGGAACAGCACGAGGGCGGTCACCGCGCAGACGAGGACCACGAACCACACGGGAGCCCCCTGCGAGGCGGCGGCGGGCGGAGCGCCCGCGAGCCCCGTGAAGTCCACGGCCGAGAGGGCCAGTGTGATCGTCAGCCAGTTCAGCCAGGCGAAGTTGCCGGACAGCACCAGCCACAGCTGCGTCGCGACGATGATCCCGGCGGCGTACGAGGCCACCGGCTGCGGGGTGAACAGCAGCACCGGGACGACCAGTTGGGTCACGTGGTTGGCGGCGCACTCCACCCGGTGCAGCGGTTTCGGCAGATGGTGGAAGAACCAGCTCAGCGGCCCGGCCATCGGCTGCGTCTCGTGGTGGTAGTAGAGACAGGTCAGCTCGCGCCAGCATGAGTCCCCGCGCATCTTGATCAGCCCGGCCCCGAACTCCACGCGGAAGAGCACCCAGCGCAGCAGCCACAGCACCAGCACCGGCGGCCCGGCCCGGGCGTTGCCGAGGAACACGGCGAGGAAGCCCACCTCCAGCAGCAGCGACTCCCAGCCGAAGGAGTACCAGGTCTGCCCCACGTTCACGACGGAGAGGTAGAGCAGCCACAGCAGGGCCCACATCGCCATGGCGGCGCCCAGCGGCACCTCGTCCCCGGCCCCGGCGGCCAGCGCCGCGGCGAGTGCCGCGCCGGTCCAGGCGCAGCCGGCGAAGAAGCGGTCGGAGTAGTGCAGTTGGAACAGGCTCGGGGCGCTCCGGAAGGGCACGTACCGCACGTAGTGCGGCACGGGCAGCATGCCGTGCGCCCCGATCAGGGCCCGGAACTGCAGGGCGGCCCCGACGAAGGCGACGAGGTAGATCCCGGCCAGGGCCCGCTGGAAGACCAGCCGGGCGAGCCAGTATCCGGGCGCCGTGAACCAGTCCATCGCCTCCAGTATCCGACCGGTCAGGCGGCGGTGGCCAGCCCGCGCAGGCGGTGGCCCAGCCGGCGGGCGTAGCGCAGCTGGAGGAAGGGGACCACCGGGCCGGCGAGGCGGGTGTACCAGGTGTTCGGGCGGCTGAAGGCGGTCACGGTGAACCACACGGTGCCGTCGGGGTCCATCTCCACGATGAAGGACTCCTCCCCGCACTCGGGGTGACCGGGCCGGGTCCCGTAGGCGAAGCCGATGCGGGCGGGCTCGTACGCCGTCCAGATCACCTGGCACGGTGCGTCGATGCGCAGCGGCCCGAGGCCGATCCCGACGACCACGCGGCTGCCGGGCCGGACCGCCCCGGCATCGGCGCGGACCCGCATCCCGGAGGTCCGGTGCGCGTGGAAGGTGGTCACGGCGGCGCCGGCGGCCTCGAAGACGGCCCGGCCGTGCCCGAGGCGGGTGCGGTGGTGGAGGTGGTGGTAGCCGGCGGGCAGGGGCCGGTGGGCCGTCGCGCCCTTGTCGGGGTAGTTGACGGTGTCCCGGCCGGCGCTGATGAGGCGGGTCATGGCGAGGTCTCCAGTCGGTGGGTGGTCAGCGGTGGGTGGTCATCGGTGGACGGCCAGACACGGGTGTCAGCGGTCGCCGGCCGCCGGGCGACGGCGCGGTGGTCGTGAGCCGCCGGCCGCCGTCGGCGCGTGGGGAGCGGTCGGTGGTGAGCCGGCGCCAGGCCAGCACCGAGCAGAGGGCGAACCCGAGGGCGTTCCCGAGGCCGTGGGTCGCGGCCATCCAGGTCAGCGTGGGGTGCACGATCCCGGTGGCCTCGCCCACCGCCCACCACAGGGCGAGCAGCATGGTGGCCACCAGCACGGCCGCCGAGGTCGCGAGCAGTGTCCGCGTGCCGCGGTCCCGGGCCGCGGGCCGGATCTCCCGCCAGGTCAGCAGGGCCACGGCCCACATCCCGCCGGTCAGCACCACCGCGCCCACCAGCTCCGCCCAGTCGTCGACGAAGTAGCCGAGGAGCACGAGCAGGGTGCCGGCCGGGACGCTGTACGCCGCCCAGCGCGAGAGGCCCGTCGCGGGCCGGTCCCGGACGACCCGGCACACGAGCCCCGCGACCAGCGCGGCAGCGAACCCGGCGAAGTGGAAGTGCGGCACGGTGAGCGCCAGGATGTCGAGGTCGAAGCCGAAGAGCCGGTACCCGGCGCGCTCGGCGACCAGCGCGGTCCCGGCGATCGAGGGCGAGGCCAGCGCGGTGGCGACGGCGATCCCGGACGGATCCGGGACACGGATCGGTGCCCGGCCCGGGTGGCGGCCGAGCAGCAGCCGGGCCGGGGCCCGTGCCGCGAGGGCCAGGCAGGCGGCGGCGTAGAGTGCGGCGAGCGCCGTGGCGGGCAGTCCGCGCGGCAGCCAGAGGCAGAGTGCCCCGGGGGCGGCGAGCAGCGGCCAGAGGCGGGCGGTCCGGCGGAGCCCGGCCGGGTCGATCAGGCGCAGGCCCGCCGGGACGACGTAGAGCATGCCCAGGGTGACGATCACGTTCACCAGTACCGCCACCCTGGACTCCCCCCAATGCCGCGGCCGAACGCCTTGAACGCGTTCAACTCATGGTGATGACCTTACGACCTTCCTTGAACATGTTCAAGACGGCCTCCGGTTGCGGCTCTCGCGCACATGCGGCAGACAGGAGGGAGCAACCGGGGCGAAAAGGGAGATCCACGTGCACGCACCGTCAGTTCCGACACCTCGTCAGACGTCGGGCCGTCACCTACCGGCCGGCGCCGCCCTCTTGGCCCTCCTCGGGCTGTTCGCCGCGGGCTGCGGCGGCGCCGAGGAACCCAAGAGCGCCCCCGGCCCCGAGAGCCAGGAGGTCTACCTCCAGCCCGTGGCCTCCGCCGGCCCCGACCCCTTCACCGCCTCCTCGGCCACCGCCGAGTCCGCCCCCGTCCAGCCCCCGCTGGCCAACCCGACCGGACAGGGCATCCGCACGGTCAACGCGGCCACTCCCGGCCTGTACGGCGGCACCCAGCGGCTCGGCAGCTGCGACGTGGAACAGCAGGTCCGCTTCCTGACCACCGACAACGCCAAGGCCCGCGCCTTCGCCCAGGCCGCGGACATCGAACAGGCGAGCATCCCCGAGTTCCTGCGCGGCCTGACCCCCGTCGTGCTGCGCGCCGACACCAGGGTCACCAACCACGCCTTCCGCGACGGCCGGGCCGACGGCTTCCAGTCCGTCCTGCAGGCGGGCACCGCCGTCCTCGTCGACGAGCACGGCATGCCCCGGGTGCGCTGCGGCTGCGGGAACCCGCTGGCCTCCCCGCTCGCCGCCAAGGGGTCCCCGGTGCACAAGGGCGACCCGTGGAGCGGCTACCAGCCGAACCAGGTCATCGTCGTGGAACCCACCACCCACGTGATCGACAACCTGGTGATCGTCAACGTCGCCGACAACACCTGGATCGAACGCAAGCGGGGCGACGACGGGGCCCAGGACCGGCCCCCGCGCGCGCTGCCCCGCTTCGACCCCGCCGACGGGATTCCGACGGGCCCCCTCACCCCGTCCGGGCCCGCCTCGTCCCAGGCGTGCCCGAGCGACCAGGCCGGTGGCGCGCAGGACTGCCAGCCGACCGGATCGGCCCCGCAGACGCCGCAGAACCCCCAGGGCGAGAACCCGCCGCGGAGTCCCGGCGTGCCGCAGAACCCGGGCTCGCCCTCGGACGGCGTCCCCCGGCCGCAGCAGCCGCGCCCGGACGCTCCCTCGGACGTCCCCTCCGACCTGCCGGGCGGCGGCGTGCCCTCGGACCTCCCCTCGGACCTCCCGTTCGACCTGACGCAGCCGAACCCGGACGACCCGGGTCTCGTGCCCGAGCCCGACGGGTCGATGCCGCCCCCGCTGGACCCGTACACCGAGCCGTACGGGGACCCGTACACCGACCCGTACACGGACCCCCACACCCGTCCGGACCTGCAGCCGGAGCCCTCGGAGGGGAGCTCGGACCCGAGCCATTCGCTGGAGAGCGCCTGACCGGCCGGTGTGTCATGGTGGATCGGTGCCGACCACCGTATCGCTGCCGGACGACTGGCCCGCACACCCGGACCGGTCGCTCTCGCTGAACCGCATGGGCAGTTTCGACTGGGACCTCGTGACCGGTCTCATGCACATGGACGAAGCGGCCCTGGACGTCTTCGACACGACCCCCGACGAGTACGACGGCCGGCCCGAGTCCCTCTCCCCGCGCGTCCCGGCCACCGAGTCGACGCGCCTCGACGCCCTCGTCTCCTCCGCGCTCAAGAGCAAGGAGGACAGCTACGGGGCCTACTTCCGCATCCGCTGTCACGACGGGCGGCTGCGCTGGACGCACACCCAGGGCCGCGTCATGCGCGGCCCGGACGGGCGGCCGTACCGGATCATCGGCATCGTCCGCGACGCGACCGACGAGCTCAGCCACTCGGCGGAGCGCCTGGGCCTGGACGAGGAACGGCGCCGCCAGACGTCCGTCGTCGAGTCCACCACCGCCGCCCTCGCACACGCCAGGACCGTACGGGACGTCATCGACGTCATCGGCGACGCCCACGGCCTGGAGCGGCTCGGCTCCATGGGCATGGTGATGGGCCTCGTCGAGGCCGGGCGCATCCACCTCGTGGCCGAGGGCCCCCAGGACAGTTTCGTCCCCGGCACCCGCTACACCCGCGTCGACGAGCAGTACCCGATGAGCGAGGTCGTCCGCTCGCTCCAGCCGCGCTTCCTCGACTCGGCGGAGGAGTTCGCCGAGGGTTATCCCGAGCTCTGGGCGAAGATCTCGTACATGCGGATCTCGGCGGCCGCCTACCTGCCGCTCATCGCCCAGGCCCGCCCCATCGGCGCGATCGGACTGCTCTACCAGGACAAGGACGGCTTCACCCAGGAGGAACGCAACCTCCTCGTCGCACTCGGCAGCAGCATCGCGCAGAGCCTCCAGCGGGCCATGCTGCTGGAGCAGGAGCACGACCTCGCCGAGGGCCTGCAGCAGGCCATGCTGCCGAGGCGGATCCCGTCGGTGCCCGGCGGGGAGATCGCCGTACGGTACCGATCCGCCCGGATGGGCCGGGACATCGGCGGCGACTGGTACGACGTCATCCCGCTGCCGGGCGGCCGGGTCGGCGCCGTCATCGGCGACGTACAGGGCCACGACACGCACGCGGCCGCGGTCATGGGCCAGCTGCGGATCGTCCTGCGCGCCTACGCGGCCGAAGGGCACTCGCCCGGCACGGTCATGGCACGGGCCTCCGTCTTCCTGCACGAGCTGGACACGGACCGCTTCGCCACCTGCACCTACGTGGAGGCCGACCTCTCGACAGGCGTCCTCCAGCTGGTACGGGCGGGCCACATCGACCCCCTGCTGCGCACCCGCGACGGGGACAGCCGCCGGCTCCCGGTGGAGGGCGGGATGCCACTCGGCCTCTCGGCCGAGTTCGGCCGGCTCGAGTACCCGGTGACCACGGTGGAACTGGACCCGGGAGAAACGCTCCTGCTCTGCACCGACGGCCTGGTGGAACAGCCCGGCGCCGACCTCGACGACGGCATCCGGCTGCTGGCCTCCCAGATCCGCAGCGGCCCGTCGGACCTGCAGTTCCTGGCGGACCGGCTCTGCGAGGTCGCCGACGACCGGGGTGGGAACGACGACATGGCGCTGCTCCTGCTGCGCCGCGAGGTGGCGGCCGCCCCGCAGGCCGGCAGCCGCCTGCAGCAGCACGTGGCACCGGGCGACCCCGAGGCCCTGGTGGCGGCCCGCCACATGATCGGGGCGGCGGTACGGGCGTGGGGCGCGCGGGAGCGGTCCGACGAGATCGAGCTGGTCGCGGACGAGCTGATCGTGAACGCCCTGATGCACACCGACGGCCCGGCGATCGTCACCCTGCGGGTCCTGGCGGGACACGAGCGCCGCCTGCGGGTGGAGGTCGAGGACCGCTCCAGCGCGCTGCCCCGGCGGCGCGAGGCGGGGGAGGCGGGGGTCTCGGGACGGGGCCTGATGCTGGTGGACCGGCTGGCGGACGTCTGGGGCGTGGAACCGCGCGGCGGCGGCAAGTGCGTGTGGTGCGAGTTCGTCATGGGCTGAGTTCCCGGCGGGGCGGGTGGGGGCGCCGGGCGGGGAAAGTGCGTTGCGGGGCGGCGCCCGGTCCGTGAGGATCAGCGTCGATGACTATCGCCATGGATGACGTCCGCCGGCTCCTGACGGCAGGGGATCTGCCCGGAGCCGTACGTTCGCTTCGCCCCCGTGCGGAGACCCTTCCCCTCGCCGAACTCGCCGAAGCCGTCATGGCCCTGGCCGAGACCGCCGGCTTCGACGACCTCGCCGAGGCCGCCGGGTCCGCCGCCGAGCGGGCCGACGAACCGCAGGCCCTCTACGACTTCGGCTACGCCTGCGTGGAGCGGGGCGTCGCCTTCCTCGCCGTCGCGCCCCTGCGCGAGGCGCTCCGGCTGCTCCCCGACTCGCGGCCGCTCCTCGCCGAGCTGGTCTCCGCCCTGGAGGACGAGCACCGGCACGCGGAGGCCGCCGCGCTGCTCTCCGGCCGCGGCGACCGGCTGCCCGCCTGGCCCGAGACGTACCTGCTGGTCCACCACACCCTGCTCGCCGGGGACCTGGACACCGCGGAGGGGCTGCTGCTCGGCCTCCCCGCGCCCGAGGACCCGCAGTGGTCGGGCGCGCGCAAGCGCCAGGCGCGCCAGGTGCTGCGCAGCGGCCAGTCCCGCAGGGCCCAGGCCACGGCGGGACACCCCGACCCCCTCGGCCCTGCCGACCTGCGCGGCTGGCACTACGGCCTGACCGGCGGCCTCCTCGGCACCCTCTCCCCGTACGGCTGGGACGCGGGGATGACGGGCCGGTACGCCTACCTCGGCGACAGCCCCGAACAGTGCCGCCGCGGCCTGGCCCGGCTCGCGCTCGCGCTGGAGGCCGCCGAGCGCGCCCCCGCGACCGTCTCGCTGCTTCCCGGCCGGTCCGACCGGATCCTCGGGCTCGCCGCCGCCCGGCTGCTCGGGCTGCCCGCCGTCCCGTACGAACCGAACCGTGCCGACACCCTCGTCGTCGCCTACGACCTGAACGCGTCCGACCAGGAACTCGTCGCCACCCTGCGCGAGCGCGCCGACGGCCAGATCCTCCACGAGCACGCCACCTGCTGGACCGACCCGCCCGCGGTGAGCGCCGACTCCAGCGCGCTGCTCTGCCAGTACGTCGCCCCGCCGTGGCAGGACGACGACCGGCCCGAGGAGGAGATCGCCGGCGAGATCGCGAGGGCCGACCCGGCCCCGGACGGCGGCGACGGCGCGACCCCGGCCGACCCGGACGAGGCCTTCCGGGCGTTCGTGACGGCGGTCCGCACCGGCTGGCTCTCGGCGCCCCGCGACCGGGTCGCGTCCCCGGGCCCCGTGTCCAGCTCGCGTTTCGCCTGAGGCGGCGGCAGGCTGGACCCATGCCGGAGCTGCCGGAGGTCGAGGCCCTGCGGGAGTACCTCGACGAGCACCTCACCGGGCGGGTGGTCGAGCGCGTCCTCCCGCTCGCCGTCAGCGTGCTCAAGACGTACGATCCGCCGCTGTCCGCTCTCGAAGGGCAGCCGGCCGGTGCCACCGCCCGGTACGGCAAGTTCCTGGCCCTGCGGATCGGCGAGCTCCACCTCGTCACCCACCTGGCCCGGGCCGGCTGGCTGCGCTGGCAGGACACCCTGCCCCCGCAGCCGCCGCGCCCCGGCAAGGGGCCGCTCGCGCTGCGGGTCGTACTGGAGGGCGGCGGCGGCTTCGACCTCACCGAGGCCGGGACCCAGAAGCGCCTCGCCGTCTACGTGGTCCACGACCCCCAGGAGGTCCCCGGCATCGCCCGCCTCGGGCCCGACCCGCTGGCCGCGGACTTCGACCGGGACGCCTTCGCCGCGCTCCTCGCCGGGGAGCGGCGGCAGATCAAGGGCGTGCTGCGCGACCAGAGCGTCATCGCGGGCATCGGCAACGCGTACAGCGACGAGATCCTGCACGCGGCGAAGGTCTCCCCCTTCAAGCTGGCCGCCTCGTTCGACGACGACCAGGTGACCCACCTCTACGAGGCCGTGCGCGCCACCCTGGGCGAGGCCGTCGCCCGGGCGCACGGCGTGGCCGCCGGTGCGCTCAAGGCCGAGAAGAAGTCCGGGCTGCGCGTGCACGGCCGGGACGGGGAGCCGTGCCCGGTGTGCGGGGACACCGTCCGCTCGGTGTCCTTCGCGGACTCCTCGCTGCAGTACTGCCCCACCTGCCAGACCGGCGGCAAGCCGCTGGCCGACCGGCGGCTTTCGCGGCTCCTCAAATAGCCGGGCGCTGCGTAGACTCCCACGCCATGGCCGAGGAGCAGCCGCAGTCGCCGCCCCGGCGCGAGATCGTCACCGGGGTGTCCCGGGGCGCCCGCCGCCGGCCGCCCGCGCACGCCCCGGCCCGTTCGGAGATCTCCGAGCACACCACCCTCGGGGCCACCTACGTACGGGCACTGATGCGCAGTCAGCTGCGCGCCGGGCTGGGGGCGCTGGCCGCGCTCGTGGTGCTGGTCGGGACGCTGCCGCTGTTGTTCGCGCTGCCGAGGGCCGCGTCGGGGCCGCTGGTGTGGGTGGCGCTCGGAGTGCTGGTGTATCCGGTGATGTGGCTCATCGCCCGGTGGTACGTCACCCGGGCGGAGCGCAACGAGGCCGATTTCACCGGCCTGGTGACCGACCCGGGCGAACGGTCCTCGTAGGGGCGTCAGAACAGGTGCATCGCCAGGTTGCCCAGCGGCAGTCCGAGCTGCCAGGCGGGGGTCCACACCCGCGCGTTCTCGTCCAGTCCCGGCGGGGTGTCGGCGTGGCCGTGGCGCCCCGGGTCGAGGTTGGTGGCGAAGAGCTCGGTCCGGTCCAGCCAGCGCCAGGCCGCCCGGGCCAGCTCCAGGTCGGGGTCCTCGCCGCGGCCGCGCTCCCGGGCCTCCTCGCCCAGCGCGAGGAAGCGCGTGTGGACCCAGTCGCGCCAGGGGTGTCCGTACGCCGTCAGTGACATCCACTCGTCGAGCTGCGAGACCACGCGGATCCCGGAGAGCTCGCCGGCGGCGTCCGAGAGGTAGATCGTCAGGGCGAGCGTGTCGCGTCCGGCCCGGAACTCCAGGGTGCTGACCGGGATCAGCCGGCCGGTACGCAGCAGTTCGTCCGCGATGTACTCGGCGTAGAGCCAGGCCATGGGCACCGCGAGCCCGCCGTCACTGGTGCCGTTCGTACCCTCGGGCTGCACCGTTCCACCTTCTCCCACGCGTCGAGCATCCCGTCGTCGTCGGCCCGAGCCTTCACCGAGCGGCTCACCGGGCGGGGGATGTTTACGCAACTTGGACGCTCTGATGCCCGATTCCGTGCGTTTTTTGTCCGGTCCGCGCCCCTTCACGGCGTTCCCGGTTCCCTTGCCCCGATGTTCCCGCGTGCCGGAGCCTCAGGCTCCGAGGCCGTAGCCGTACCCCTGGAGTCCCTTGCGGAGGGCGCGAAGGGCGTAGTGGGTACGGGACTTGACGGTACCGGCCGGGATGCCGAGCTCCGCGGCGGCCTCCGCGACCGACCGGTCCCGGAAGTAGACCTGCATCAGCACCTCGCGGTGCTCCTGCCCCAGGGACCCCACGGCCCGCCGGACGTCGATCGCCGTGACCGAGCCGGCCACCGCGTCCTCGGGCGCCGGCGCCTGCTCCAGCCCCTCCGCGTCCACCTCCAGCGGCCGTGACAGCCGGGCCCGGCGGGCGTCGATGGCGAGCCGCCGGGCCACCGTGAACAGCCACGGCCGCATCGACTCGTGCCCGCTCGCCAGGGCCTCCGGGTGCTGCCAGACCCGTACGAGCGTCTCCTGTACGAGGTCCTCCGCGCGCTGGGCGTCACCGGCGGTGAGACCGAGCAGGAAACCGAACAGGGCCCGCCCGTGGTCGCGCTGGAGTTCGGCCAGCGCCTCGGGGTCCGTGTGCGGGAGGGCGGGGGAGAGCGGCACGAGGGGCTCCTTCCGAGGTGCGTGGGGCTCCGACAGGGGGTCCGTACGGGTCCGTGGCGGAGCCGTCTCGTCCACCCTGACCTGCGGGGAGCCCTCCGGGAACCGTCCCGCCCGGGCGATGCGCCCAAGCACCCGGGTCGTCCGCCGGGCGGCCGTGCCGGGCGGTGAACGGTCGAACGGCGCGGCGAACGGCAGCAGGCGCCGCCGGTGTCCGCCGTTGGGGTGGGCCCGGTGTCCGGATACGGATCCGGTCCTTGACTTGCGGCGTCCACTTCTATGGATTGCAGGTGATCAGATATCAGATAGTCGTATCAATGAGAGCTGGGCAGATGACCAAGCGCACCCGGCCCCAGGCGGTCGCCCTCCTGTCGGCGCTCCTCCTGTCCGCGGCCGCCGCCGGATGCTCCGGCACCGGCGGCCCCCCACCCGCCCGCCTCGGAGAGAGCGCCGGCCGGGCCCCCTCCAGCGCCCCCGGTGCCCCGGCCGGCCAGGGCTTCACCCTGATCGCGAGCGGAGACGTGCTGCCGCACACCTCCGTCATCCAGCGCGCGGCGAACGACGCGGACGGCGACGGGTACGACTTCAGGCCGATGTTCTCCGGCGTCAAACCCGTGGTCTCCGCAGCCGACCTGGCCCTCTGCCACATGGAGACCATCTACGGGGAGGAGGGCGGCCCGTTCTCCGGCTACCCGGCCTTCAAGTCCCCGCCGGAGGTCGCCGACGGGCTGAAGGACGCCGGGTACGACGGCTGCTCGACGGCCTCGAACCACACCCTCGACGACGGGGCCGCGGGGCTGCGCCGCACCCTGGACCGCTTCGACAAGGTCGGACTGAAGCACGCCGGCTCGGCCCGTACGGCGGCCGAGGCGGCCGCGGTGACCACGTACACGGCGGGCTCCGCCAAGGTCGCGCACCTCGCGTACACGTACGACACCAACGGCTACCCCCTGCCCGAGGGCCAGCCCTGGGCGGTCAACCTCATGAAGCAGGACAAGATCATCGCGGATGCCCGGGCCGCCCGGAAGGCGGGCGCGGACGTGGTGCTGGTGAGCGTGCACTGGGGCACGGAGTGGCAGACCGAGCCGGACGAGACCCAGCTCTCGCTCGGCAAGGCGCTGACCGCCTCCCAGACCGGCGGCCGGCCGGACATCGATCTGATCCTCGGAACGCACGCCCACATCCCGCAGCCCTACGAGAAGGTCAACGGGACCTGGATCATCTACGGCATGGGCGACCAGGTCGCGGGCGAGATGTTCAACTACACGGGCGCCCGGGACATGCGGGGCAACTACGGTTCCATCGGCCGCTTCACCTTCGCCCCGCCCGCCGCCGAGGGGCAGCGCTGGCAGGTCACCAAGGCCGAGTTCGTGCCGCAGATGATGGACCTGTCCGCCGGCCGGGTCGTCAACCTCGCACGGCCCTCCGACCGCGAGGACCACGAGAGCGCCCGGGACGAGATCATCGAGGCCGTCCTCAGCCGCGGCGCCGCCAAGGACGGCCTCACCCTCGCCCCCTAGCGCTACGGGACGACGGTCACCGGCCAGCGGCCCGCCCGGACCAGGCGGATCGCCACCGAGCCCACGATGCGGTGGCCCGCCTGCTCGGACGCGCCGACCACCACCGCGTCCGCCATCAGCTCCTCCGCCGCGCTCACCAGCCCCGCGTACGGGTCGCCGCGGAACGTGTGGAACTGCCAGCGCACCTCGTAGATGCCCTTGAGCCGCTCCGCGGACTCGCGGATCTCGGACACCAGCCCCTCCGCGATCTCCCCGGTGGTGTCGGCCACCGGCGCCCCCAGGGCAGCCCCGGCCGGGATCACCGGCTGGACGTACACCAGCGCCAGCAGCGCGTTCTGCCGCCGGGCCAGCCCCGCCGCGTAGGCCGCCGCCCGCAGCGAGGAGTCGGACCCGTCGACCCCGGCGAGGATCACCTTCGGTCCGTCGGTACCGCGTTCGAATCCCGTGTTCACGTGCTCCGTCACCCTGCCGAGGTTAGGCGATGCCCCGTTCCGCTCGGCGCGCGCACCCGCCCGGCCCTCCCTACAGTGCGAACCATGAGTGCCACCGTGGAGGAGACGCGCGGGACCCGGAACCGCTTCCTGAACCGGGTGCCCGACGGGTTCGGCGCGTTCTTCGGCGCGCTCGGCCTGCTGTGCGCGCTGCTCTCGCTCTCCCCGACGCTGCGGCGGCTCCTGCGCCACGTCGTGCGCTTCCTCGACCTGATCGTCGTACCGGTCAGCGCGAACCTCGCCTACGCCGTGTTCCTCTTCCTCCTCGCCGCGGCCCTCGGCACCCGCAAGAAGGTCGCCTGGTGGATCGTCATCACCTATCTGGCCCTGCTGATGCTCGACGACGTACTGGACATGGCCGTCGGCGACTACTGGATCGGCGTCCCCTCCATGGCCATCGCCGTCGCCGCGACGGCCGTGCTGATCGCCGCCCGCCACGAGTTCTACGCCGCCTCCCGGCCCGGGGCCCTGTGGCACGCCCTGCTCGTGCTGGGCCTCGGCCTGCTCGCCGCCGTCCTCGTCGGCTGGGGACTCGTCGCCCTCTTCCCCGGCACGCTCCCCAAGGGCCAGTGGCTGGACTGGGCCGCCAAGGAGGTCTTCGGCGGCCTCTTCTCGGCCCGTCAGTTCGACGGCAGCCCGCCCCGCCCGCTGTACTTCCTGCTCGGCCTCTTCGGCGCCCTCGCCCTGCTGAACGCGGCCGCCACCCTCTTCCGCTCGCAGCGGCTGACCGCCGCCCTGCACGGGGACGAGGAGCTCCGCATCCGCGCCCTCCTCGGCGCCTACGGGCGCAACGACTCCCTCGGCTACTTCGCCACCCGGCGCGACAAGGCCGTCGTCTTCGCCCCCAACGGCAAGGCCGCCGTCACCTACCGCGTCGAGGCCGGCGTCTGCCTCGCCAGCGGGGACCCGGTGGGCGACCCCGCCGCCTGGACCCCGGCCGTCGACGCCTGGCTGGGCGTGGCCCGCCGCTACGGCTGGCAGCCCGCCGTCATGGGCGCCTCCGAGGACGGCGCCACCGCCTACGCCCGCTCCGGGCTCAGCGCCCTCCAGCTCGGCGACGAGGCCATCCTGCACGTCGCCCACTTCGACCTCGACGGCCGGGACATGCGCGTCACCCGGCAGGCCGTCAACCGGGTCAGGCGGACCGGCGCCACCACCCTCATCCGCCGCCACTCGGCCCTCTCCGAGGACGAGATGCAGACCATCGTCGACCGGGCCGACCGCTGGCGGGACACCGAGACCGAACGCGGCTTCTCCATGGCCCTGGACCGGCTCGGCGACCGCGCCGACGGGGACTGCCTGCTGGTCGAGGCCTTCGACGCACAGGGCGAACTGATCGCCCTGCTCTCCTTCGTCCCCTGGGGCAGGGACGGCATCTCCCTCGACCTCATGCGCCGCGACCGCGCCGCCCCGAACGGCGTCATGGAGTTCATGGTGGCCCAGCTGTGCGCCGCGGCCCCCGGCCTGGGCGTCCGCCGGATCTCCCTGAACTTCGCCGTCTTCCGCTCCGCCTTCGAGGAGGGCGGCCGGATCGGCGCCGGACCCGTCCTGAAGCTGTGGCGCAGGCTGCTGCTGTTCTTCTCCCGCTGGTGGCAGCTGGAGGCGCTGTACCGCTCGAACGTCAAGTACGGCCCCGAGTGGTACCCGCGCTTCCTCTGCTACCAGGACGCCGGCTCGCTCGCCCGGGTCAGCCTCGCCTCCGGCATCGCCGAGGGCTTCGTCTCCGTCCCCAGCCTGCGCACCCTGTGGGGCAACGGCCACCCCAGGGGACTCACCAACCCCGCCACCACCGAGGGGCTGCCCTCCATCGACTCCCTGGGCCTCGACGCCGTGGGGGAGGGGGGCGAGGGACTCGCCCCCGCCGAGCGGCTGCCCGAGCAGGTCCGCGTCCGCCACGCCAAACTGGAACGCCTCCGGGCGGCCGGCACCGACCCCTACCCGGTGGGAATCCGCCCGCGCACCCACACCGTCGCCCAGCTGAAGGCCGCCCTCCCCGGCCTCGCGCCGGGCGCCCGGTCGGGCGAACAGGCCACCCTCGCCGGGCGCGTGATGGTCGTACGCGACCTCGGCGGCGTGGTCTTCGCCGTCCTGCGCGACTGGTCCGGCGACATGCAGCTGATGCTCACCCGCGACGAGTCCGGGAGCGAGGTGCTGGACTCCTTCACCTCCCAGGTCGACTTCGGCGACCACGTCCTGGTCAGCGGCGAGGCCGGGGCCAGCAAGGCCGGCGAGCCCTCCCTCGTCGTCCGCTCCTGGCAGCTCACCGGCAAGTGCCTGCGCCCACTGCCCGACAAGCGCAAGGGACTCGCCGACCCCGAGGCCCGGGTCCGGCGCCGCTACCTCGACCTCGTCGCGAGCCCCGAGGCACGCGACGTCGTACGGGCCCGGTCCAGCGCCGTCCAGGCCCTGCGCCAGGGGCTGCTGGAGCGCGGCTACCTGGAGGTCGAGACCCCGATGCTCCAGCAGATCCACGGCGGCGCCAACGCCCGGCCCTTCCGCACCCACATCAACGCCTACGACCTCGACCTGTACCTGCGCATCGCACCCGAGCTGTACCTCAAGCGGCTCTGCGTAGGCGGCATGGAGAAGGTCTTCGAGATGGGCCGCACCTTCCGCAACGAAGGCGTCTCCTACAAGCACAATCCCGAGTTCACGATGTTGGAGGCCTACCAGGCCTTCGCCGACTACGACGTCATGCTCGACCTCACGCGCGAGCTGATCCAGGGCGCCGCCACCGCCGCCTTCGGCTCCCCGATCGCCCACAAGGCAGGACCGGACGGGAAGCTCGTCGTCCACGACATCTCCGGGACCTGGCCGGTCAAGACCATGTACGGGGCCATCAGCGAGGCCCTCGGCGAGGAGGTCGACGCCGACACCGCGGAACCCGTACTGCGCAGACTGTGCGACCGGGCCGGCGTGCCGCACGCCCCCGAGGACTCCCGCGGCGACGTGGTCCTGGAGATGTACGAACGACTGGTGGAGGAGAAGACCGCACTGCCCACCTTCTACAAGGACTTCCCCACCGACGTGTCCCCGCTCACCCGCCAGCACCGCAAGGACCCGCGGCTCGCCGAGCGCTGGGACCTGGTCGCCTTCGGAACCGAACTGGGCACCGCCTACTCGGAGCTGACCGACCCCGTCGAGCAGCGACGTCGGCTCACCGCCCAGTCCCTGCTCGCGGCGGGCGGCGACCCGGAGGCCATGGAGCTCGACAACGACTTCCTGGACGCGCTGGAGTACGCGATGCCGCCGACCGGCGGCCTGGGCATCGGCGTGGACCGCCTGGTCATGTTCCTCACGGGCCTGACGATCCGCGAGACGCTCCCGTTCCCCCTCGTGCGGCGCGGCTGACCGGCCGCCCGGCTGGTCCGGGTGGGTGACCGGGAGGAGGCGCGTCCGCGCCTCTCGACATCTGCGGCGATGTCGTTGATACGTAGTAATAATGAAAAATGACGAGCCGACAGTAGGGCGGCGCGCGCTCCTGCGTACCGCCGTCCTCCTCGGAGTCGCGGCCGCCGCCGGACTGGTTTCCTCGGGCGGCGAGGGCGGAACGCCCGGTATCCCCACGGCGGGTGGTGCGGGTGGTGCGGGTAGCGCGGGCGGTGCGCCGGGCGCCGCCGGGCCCGGGCCGAATCCCGCGGCCGGAGCACCCGGGGCCGCCTTCCCCCAGGGGCTGCCCGAGAAGGCCTACCGGCTGCGGCCCATGACCTCCGACGCCCCCGCACGGCCCGCCGCCGTGAAGCCGGCCGTCCGGACCCGGCCCATCCTGGAACTCCCTGCCGACGCGAGCACCGCGAGCGCCATGGTGCTCACCTTCGACGACGGCCCCGACCCCCGTTACACCCCGGGCATCCTCGACACCCTCGCCCGGTACGGCGTACGCGCCATGTTCTTCGTCTGCGGGGAGATGGCCGCGGAGAACCCCGACCTGCTGCGCCGGATGGTCGCCGAAGGGCACGTCATCGGCAATCACACCTGGACCCATCCGCTCATCCCCAAGCTCAGCCGGCCCGCCCTCGCCTCCGAGATCGGCCGCACGAGCGAGGTCGTGCGGCAGACCGTCGGCGAGGCGCCGGTGTGGTTCCGGGCGCCGTACGGGGCATGGAACCGGGCAGCCTTCGAGATCGGGGCCGAGCTGGGCATGGAGCCGCTCGCCTGGACCGTGGACACCCTGGACTGGAAGGAGCCCGGGACGGGCACGATCATCTCGCGGGTCCTCGGCGGCGCGGGCCCCGGCGTGATCGTCCTGTCGCACGACGCGGGCGGCGACCGCTCGCAGAGCGTCCAGGCGATCTCCTCCTACCTGCCCCAACTGCTGGCGCGGGGCTACCGGATGACGCTTCCGAAGCTGCCGCCACGCTGAGCGGCCCGCTGCCCGGCGGGGCGACGGCGCAGCGGGCGTGCACGATGGGGGCGAGCACTCAACGGCCTCCACCATGCACGCGGGCGAGCGCGCAGCGGGCCTCCGTCATGGGCGCGGACGAGCGCTCAGCGGGCCTTCGCCATGGGCGCGGACGAGCGCTCAGCGGGTCTCCACCATGCGGGCGAAGACGACCACGTTGCCGTCGTAGCCGCGGGCCTTCGAGTAACCGCCGCCGCACGTGATCACCCGGAGTTCCGGGTGCCCGGTGTCCCCGTACACCCGGGCTCCGGGGAAGGCCTCCTTGGAGAACACCTCCACGCCGTAGACCTCGAACACGGCCGTGCGCCCGTCGTAGCGCTCCACCTCGATGCGGTTGCCCTGCCTGAGGGAGCCCAGGCCGTAGAAGACCGCCGGGCCCTGCGCGTTGTCCACGTGCCCCACGATCACCGCCGAGCCGCGCTGGCCCGGCGAGATGCCGTTGAGGTACCAGCCGGCGAGATTGCGGTCCTGCGGCGGCGGGGCGTCGATCCAGCCCTCCGCGTCCAGCCCGACCGTCATCACCGGCGCGTCCACGTTGATCGTGGGGATTTTGATGCGCTGCACCGACGAGTGGTCCAGCACCTCCATGCCCGCGGCCGGCGCCGGCGGGTTCGCCGGCAGCTGGTCGGCCGTCACCGCCACCGCCGCGGCCGCGGCGGGCTGGGGCGGTCCCCCGCCGATGTCCACGCCGTTCCGCACCATGGCGAGGCCGGTGAGCATGACCAGGGCGAGTACGCCCCACGGTGAGCGTTTGCGTGACTGCCCGGTCTCGTCCTCGCCCATCGTTCTCCCTTCCCGACGCGGGGGTCCCGACCCGCGTTCCTGTCCCGCCCCTGTACGCCCTACTTCACGCACGCTAAGGGCGGCCGGGCGGGACGGCGAGGGGGGGAGGTGCGAACGGGTGGCCGCGGCCCCGGAGGGGGCCGGAAGAGGTGCGTCCATCCAGGTAATCGTCACATAAATGCCTGACGGGTCGTGACCTGCGGATCCGTCAGCCGCACCGTCCGCGCTTCGGCGTGTCGCTCAACCGGGCGGCCCAAAGCCGGAAATGCGGAGCTTGCGGGGCGATCGGAGGGTTCGACGTGGGAGGCGTTCTCGTCGATCATCCGGGGCCGACGCTCCGGGGCGCTTCCCGCTGGAGGTTCCACCATGCGTGTCTTGCGCGCTCTTACCGTGACGGCGGCAGCCTGCGCCGCGATCGGCCTCAGTGTCCCGTTCGCCTCCGCGAACCAGAACCCCGGTGGTGGTCAGGGCGGGAACGGCGGTCCCAGCAACATCTCGGTCAACCCGTACGCCGTGCATCAGGGAGCCACGATGCAGGTGAGCGCCTCGGGCTGCGGACACGGCGGTACCGTCTCCTCGCCGGGGAACTTTCCGCCGGCCAACCTGTCCGCCGGGTCGATCGGCTTCGCGAACGTCCGGATCTTCAACCACGCGTCGCCCGGCCACCACACGCTGTCGGTCCGGTGCAACGACAGCAGCCTGGTCGCCACGCACCGCTTCACGATCCTGGAAGGCAACCCCTCGCAGGGCGGCATCGGCGGGTCCTTCGGCCCGTCCGCCGCCGAGACCGCCATCGGCGCGGGACTCGTCGGCGCCGCGGCGCTCGGCGCGGGGGCCCATGTGGTGCGCCGCCGCCGGCCGCTCCGCAGCCGGGCCTGACCGGACGCCCTTCCGGCCGGGTGAGTGCCCCGCCCGTGTTCCCCGCGGCCGCCGGTCGCCCCCAGCCCTCGCCCGGGCCCGGGGCGAGCGGCGGCGGCGGGGAACACGGGCGGGCTCTTCAGTGGTCGCGGCCGGAGCCCCTGCGGCGCAGCGCGTACGCGGCGCCGCCCGCTGCGGTGAGGAAGAGGCCGGCGCCCGCGCCGAACTCCACGGGATCCATGCCGGCCACACTGCCTCCGAGGCCGCCGCGGACGCCGCCGGCGACCGTGGCGTTCGTGGGCGCGGCGGCCCGCGGGGCCGTGGCGGTGGTGGTCCGCGTGGAACTGGTGGTAGGCCGGGTCGTGCCGCCGGCGATGGTCAGGTCGGCGGAGCCGGTCTCCCCGTTGCAGGTGAAGGAGACGGAGTAGACGGCCCCGGGCCGGGCGTCCCGGTCCACGGTGACCCGCACGGTCTGCCCGCGCGCGATGCTCACGGTGTCGAAGACCCCGGAGGAAGCGGTGGAGTAGGCGGAGTCGCAGCCGCTGACCGCGAGCACCGTCTGGCCGCCCGGGGCCACGGTGGAGGGGGTGAGCGTGAAGCCGAACGAGGTGATCTGGCGCGCCCCGACCCCGGCCCGGGCCGAGGTGGCGGCGGACGCGCCGAGTGCGCCGAGCGCGAGTACGGCGGCCGTTGCGCCGGCGCTGAGCAGGATGGTGGCGGAGCTGCGTATCGCACCCATGCTTGAGTCTCCGGATCCCCGAGGAGCAGCCGCGGAACGGTTTCCGCACGTGGGGGGTCGTGCGCCTCGATGTCCGCCACGCTAGGTCCGGGGGCGGTGGCCCGCGATCAGGAACGGGCGAATGGGGCATGGCCGTAGGCCGAACCGGGGACGGGAGGCCCGTCCCCGGTTTGCCGGGCGGCCGTCAGCCTCCGAGGTCCAGGTGCGGGAACTGCTCGAGGAAGGGCTCGGCGGTGGCCGCGATGCCCCGCCCGAAGGGCGCGTCGAAGTCCCAGATCAGGAACAGCAGGAACGCGATCAGCGCACTGAACAGGCCGGCCAGCAGCAGCTCCCGGAACGACCGCCTGATCTGCAGTGTGAAGATCAGGCCCACCGTCACCAGGGCGCCCGCGATCAGCCCGAACCACACGACCCCCGGCATGGTGGCCCCGGCGCTCTGACCGCGCGCACTGCGGGCGTCGTCCACCACCGCGACCTGGTCGACCAGCGGCTGGTACGCCTGCCCCTCGTGGTCGGTCTGCGGCTCGTAGTCGGTGACGTCCCGGCGGATACGTTCCAGCAGCTCCCCGCCGCGGTCCGTGAGGTCGCCGTGGTCGGCCATCTCCTTCCACTCGGTGTCCACCACGTACGTCACGTACGCGTCGACGTCGGACCGGACCTTCTTGCGCACCTCGGCCGGGTAGACCTCGGAGCGGACACTGATCTCGTGCAGGGCCTGCGCCTCCTGGCGCACGTACTCCTGGGCGGCGCCGCGGCCCTCCCAGACACCGGCGATCGCCAGGCCCAGCACGATCGCGTAGATCACGCCGATCATCATCGTCATGTATTCGATGACGTCCGGGGTTTCGTTCGGATCGTCGTCCTCGCCGATCCTGCGGTGGTTGAAGAAGGCGATGGACAGCACCACGGCACACGCCGCGGCCATCGCGAGGGACAGGACGAGCCATTCCGACAAGATGACTCCCGATCGGTTTCAGGTGGGGCGGGTCAGCGCGGGCGCAGCGCGACGATCGCGAGCACCGCGGGAGCCGCGGTCAGCAGGGTGAAGGTCACCGGCGAGATGTGGTGCTCGGCCGGTTTGCGGGCCGGTGCGTGGTACGCCGGGCGGGCCACCGCCTTCGGTGGTGGCGGTGTCACCACGGGGGCGGGCGGGGGCGGTGCGGGCGCCGTGACCGCGCGGGGCGGTGGGGGCGCCGGTTTCGGCGGGGGCGGCGGGGGCAGGACGGGCTTGGGTACGGGTTGGGGCGCCGGCTTGGGCGGCGGAGGCGGCGGCGTGGGCTTCGGGGGCGGGGCGGGCGTGGGCTTGGGCGGTGGCGGAGGGGGCGGCGGTGGTGGCGGAGGAGGGGGAGGCGGTGGAGGTGGCGGAGGTGGCGGAGGAGGGGGCGGTGGCTTCGGCGGGCACGGTGGAGGGGGCGGTGGCGGTGGGCAATGAGGGCCGCTGTGACGGCCCCCGTCGTGGTTCCCGCCACGGCCCCTGCCGTGGCCGGAGCCGCGGTCGTCGCCGTGATGTCCGCCACCCGGGCCGCCTCCGCGGCCGCCGCCGCCGGCCACCGCGAACACCGCGGTGGCGCTCGCGCCGTCCCCGGAACAGGTGGTCGCGTAGGCGCAGCTATCAGCCACGGCCGGAGTGGCGGACAAGGCCGCCCACAGCAGGACCGGGACCGCCAGCAGACGATGGGCACAGGCTCTGTTCACCCCGGGAGCATGGGCCCGCGCGCGCCCGCGCACGCGAGGCTCGGCCCCCGGTTCGCCTGAACGGGTGGAGCCGTGACCAGAAAGGTTTGAGCCAGTTGTGGCCGGTCCCGAGGCGATCCCGATCACGCACCGGTCAATTCCCAAAAGGGATTTGTCGGTACCGGTCATTCGACCCCCGGGGCACGGTGGGCACCTTTGGTGTGTGACGAAGAACGGATCGCCAATTTCCGCTTTTGCTCGCCCTGTTGGGAAATGATCAGTACATTCGGCTCGGACAGGAGTCCGACCTCGGACCGACCACCGCAGGAACAACGCTTGGAGACCTCGATGGAGCGCCCGGCCTGGGCCCCGCCAGGCATCGACATATCGGTGCCGAGCGTGTCCCGCATCTACGATTACTACCTGGGCGGGTCCCACAATTTCGAGGTCGACCGCCGGGCGGCCCGACGCGCCATGGAATTCATGCCGGGACTGCCCAAGATCATGCAGGCGAACCGGGCATTCATGCGCCGCGCCGTCCGGCACGCCGTCGCCGAGGGCGTCACGCAGTTCCTCGACATCGGCTCCGGCATCCCCACCTTCGGCAATGTCCACGAGGTCGCCCAGGCCGCCAGCCCCGAGGCGCGCGTGGTCTACGTCGACCACGACCCCGTGGCCGTCGCGCACAGCCGCGCCGTCCTCGGCGAGGACGACCGCACCGACATCGTCGCCGCCGACCTGCGCAAGCCGAAGGAGATCCTGGCCGCCCCCGAGGTCGGTCGGCTGATCGACCTCGACCGCCCGGTCGCCCTCCTGCTCGTCGCCGTCCTGCACTTCCTCGAGGACGCCGACGAGCCGTACGCCGCCGTCGCCGCACTGCGCGACGCGCTGGCCCCCGGCAGCCTGCTGATCCTCACGCACGCCTCGTACGAGGGGATCCCGCTCAGGGAGGAGGTCGCGGGCGGCGTCGTCGACGTCTACCGCAACATCCGCAACCCCCTCGTCATGCGCACCGGCGAGCAGATCGGCCGGTTCTTCGACGGCTTCGAGCTGCTGGAGCCCGGACTGGTCTCGATGCCCGACTGGCGGCCGGACGGATCCGGCGGCCAGGCGGAGGACGAGACACCGGAAGACCCCTATGCCTTTTCGGGCTTCGGCGGAGTGGGACGCAAGGCGTGAGACTTCCGGCACAGACCGCGGGCGCACCGGACGCCGTCGCGGCGCCCGCCGCCCCACCGGCCGCAGTGGCGGCACCGGCAGCGGCCGGCGGCGCCGCCGCGACGCCGCACGGCGGCATCGAGGACCGGATCGCCCGCTTCGCGACCATCTGGGGCCGGGCGATCTTCCCGGTCACGGCGACCTCGCTCACCCGCACCGAGTTCGAGCGGCACTTGGTGCCGCTCACCCGCACGCTCACCGAGGCCCTGCACGCCCGGCCCTTCGACGCCGCCGTCGCGCACCGCGTCGGGGCCGAACTCGTCGCCGTGCACTGCACCGACCCCGAGGCCCTGGCCGGCACGCTCGGCGTGATCGAGTCGTACCTGGTGCTCTACTGCGGACCCGACGGACTCGAAGGCTCCGGCGTGGAGGCCACCGCCGAGTACCACTCGCGCTGCGCCCGGCTCCAGCACGCCATGGCGGCCGGGTACGCGCGCGCCCTGCGCGAGCGCACCCTCCGGGAGCAGGAGGCCATCGCCCGCTCCGCGCAGAGCGCCCGCACCGATGCCCAGCAGGCCCTGCACGCGAGCGAGGAGCGCTTCCGGGCCGTCTTCGAGGGCGCGGCCGTCGGCATCGGCATCGCCGACCTCGACGGGAACGTCCTCGAGGTCAACGACACGCTCCTGCAGATGTTCGGTGGCCTGGAGGGCCACGTCCGCAGCCGCAACGTCAGCGAGTGGGGCCACCCCGACGACACCCCCCACGTCTGGCGGATGTACGGGGAACTGGTGCGCGGGGAGCGCGAGAGCTACCGCGTGGAGAAGCCGTACTACCGGCACGACGGAACCGTCCTCTGGACCAACCTGACGGTGTCGCTGCTGCGCGACGCCGAGGGGAAGCCGCAGTACCAGCTGGCGCTGATGGAGGACACCACCGAACGCCGGTTGCTGAACCTGCGCCTACGCTACGAGGCCACCCACGACGCCCTCACCGGACTGCCCAACCGGACGCTGTTCTTCGAGCGGCTCGAAAAGGCCCTGAGCGGCGCCGGTGGCAGCCGTTACGGCCTCTGCTACCTGGACCTCGACGGCTTCAAGACGGTCAACGACAGCCTCGGACACTCGGCGGGGGACCGGCTGCTGGTGGAGGTCGCCGACCGGCTGCAGAGCTGCGCGACAGGCCCCGGCGAGGTCGTCGCCAGGCTCGGCGGCGACGAGTTCGTCGCCCTGACCACCGGACCCGACACCGAGCAGAAGGTGACCGACCTCGCCGTCCGCATCCTCTCCGCCCTGTCCACCCCGATCCGGCTGGAGGGCCGGGAACTGACGGTCCGGGGCAGCATCGGGATCGTCGAGGGGCCGGCCAAGGAACGCACCCCGGCGGAGGTGCTGCGCAGCGCCGACATCACGATGTACCGGGCCAAGGCGGCAGGCGGCAACCGCTTCGAATTCGCCGACGCCGAGGCCGACGCCCGCGCGATCACCCGCCATGGCCTCACCAACGCCCTGCCGGCGGCGCTGGAACGCGGGGAGTTCTTCATCGAGTACCAGCCGCTGGTCCACATGCGCGACGGCACCGTGCGCGGGGCCGAGGCCCTGGTGCGCTGGTCGCACCCGCAGTACGGGGTCCTCGGCCCGGACCGCTTCATCCCGCTCGCCGAACGCACCGGGCTGATCGTGCCGCTCGGCCGCTGGGTGCTGGAGGAGTCCGTCCGCCAGGCCCGGATCTGGCAGTGCCAGAACGGCGGCTCGGCCCTGCGCGTCAACGTCAACCTCTCGCCGACCCAGCTGCACCACCCGGGACTCGTCGCCGACACCGTCGCGGTGCTGGAGAAGTCCGGGCTCGCCCCGGGCGCCCTGTGCCTGGAGGTCACCGAATCCGCCCTGATAGGGGCCGACGACGAACTCCTGGAGCCGCTGCGCCGGCTCGCCGCCCTGGGGGTGGACATCGCCCTCGACGACTTCGGCACCGGCTACTCCAACCTCGCCAACCTGCGGCGCCTGCCGGTCAGCGTCCTCAAACTCGACCGCTCCTTCACCCAGGGGATGCAGCAGCAGCCCGCCAACCCGGTGGACGTCAAGATCGTGGAGGGAATCGTCGCCCTCGCCCACAGCCTCGACCTCGCCGTCACGGTCGAGGGCGTGGAGACGGGAGCCCAGGCCGCCCAGCTGCGCGCCCTCGGCTGCGACACCGCCCAGGGCTGGTACTACGCCCGCCCCGGAGCCCCCGACCGCATCCACGCCCTCTCCCTCTCGGACGCGGTGCCCACGCCTTCCGGACACCCCGGACACCCCGGACACCCCTGACGCCACCGCCGCGGGCCCGGCCGGGGCCGGCTCAGGCTCCGGCGGGCGGCCGGCTCCGCTTCAGGCCGACCTCCGTCCCGCGCCCTGGGGTCCGGACGGCCTCCATGACCCGCTCGTACCGCTCCGCCGTGTCGGCCAGGACGTCGGCCGCCACCGGCAGCCGCTCCGCCTCGTACGTGTCGAGCAGCTCCTCACTGCCGGACCCGGTGAGTGCGGCGGCCAGCGTCCGGGCCAGGGCGGCCGCGTCCTGGATGCCGGTGTTCATGCCCAGCCCGCCGGCTATGGGCTGCACGTGCGCGGCATCCCCGGCGAGGAAGACCCGGCCCTCCCTCAGCCGCGCGGCCATCCGGATGTTGACGCGCCAGGCCGAGATCCAGGTGGCATCGGCGAGCCGGATGCCCGGCACCCGGGCATGCTGGTCGAACAGCCGCTGGAAGCTCTCCAGGGAGGGCGGCAGCGGCTCGCCCCGCTCGTCCCGTTCCGGCGAGGCCTGCAACTGGAAGCTGTCCGTCCCCGGCATGGGGCAGAGGAGCATTCCGTTGCCCTCCGAGGTGAACCACTGGTGCCAGACGTCCCGGCTGAGCCCGGGCGCCCGGACGTCCCCGATGACCATCGCGGGCTCCTCCTGGCCGTTCCCCTCGAAGGGGATGCCGAGGAGCTTGCGGGTGGTGCTGCGCCCGCCGTCGCACCCGGCGAGATAGCGAGCCTCGATCACGGTGCCGTCCGCCAGCCCGGCACGCACTCCGGACTCGTCCTGGGCGATTGCGGCGAGCTCCGATCCGAACTCGACCCGCACCCCCAGCCCGGCGAGCCGATCGCGCAGGGCCGCTTCGATCTGCCACTGCCCGATCAGCAGGCCGCCGTCGGTGGGGGTGTCGTTGATGTGTTCCCCGTCGAAGTACTTGCGCAGCACCACGCTCCCGCTGCCGGTGGCCGCCAGGGTGTCGAGCACGCCGAGCTCCCGGAAGACGTCGAGGCTGCCCGGCAGCAGCCCCTTGCCCCGGGACTCGTGGTGCGGTTCGGTGCGTCGGTCGATGACGCGCACGGCGAATCCGCGCAGTGCCAGGTCGCAGGCGAGCGTCAGTCCGGTGGGACCGGATCCGGTGATCAGTACGTCGGTCATGAGATGTCCCCTCCTCGTCGATGTCTCAAGGAAAGCGGCTACCGGCAGAAAAAGCAACCCGGTTAAAAAAATAACTCGGTTACGAATCCGTGCTACGCTGTGCGCATGGAGAACACGACGGGTCTGCGCGAGAACAAGAAGCTCCGTACGCGTCACCGGCTGGCGGCGACGGCGCTGGAGCTCTTCCTGGAGCGGGGCTTCGACGCCGTGTCGGTGGCGGACGTCGCCGCGGCGGCCGAGGTCTCCAAGCCCACCCTCTTCCGGTACTTCCCGAGCAAGGAGGACCTGCTGCTCGACCGCTTCGCCGACCATCAGGACGAGGTGGCGCGCATCGTGCGCGAGCGGCCCCCCGGCCGGACGCCGGTGGGCGCGGTGCACGCGCACTTCCTGACGGCCCTGGCCGAGCGCGATCCGATCACCGGCCTGTGCGACCACCCGAACGTGATGGCCTTCCAGCAGCTCGTCTACAGCACCGCCAGTCTGCAGAGCAGAGTCGGCCTCTATACCCAGCGCGAGGTGGAGCTGGCCGCCGCCGGGCTCGAGGCGGAGGCGGTCCCCGAGCTGGCCGCCCGCCTGGCGGCGACGCACCTGGTGGCGGTCCGCCATGAGCTGGGTCGGGTGAACTGGCGGCGGATCGAAGCCGGACGGAGCGCCGACGAGGCATACCCGGCCGCGGTGGCCGATGCCGACCAGGCCTTCGGGATGCTCGCCGAGGGCCTCGACAAAGCCTTGTCCATACCCCGGCCGTAGCCCGGCCCGTGCCCGCGCCCGATCCGCGCGCCAAGCCCGCGCCCGCGCGCCGAGCCCACGCTCGCGCTTCAAAGCCCGCGACTGCGCGCCAAGCCCGCGCCCGCGCGCCAAGCCCGGGCCCACGCGCCAAGCCGGGGCCCGCGCGCCCCCGGCCGCCATGGATCCGCCGCACCCCCGCCGGGCCAGGGCCGCCGTGGCCCCGGCCGCGGGAGGTCAGCCCACCAGCATCCGCTTCAGCTCGCGGGCGGCCCGCGGGGGAGCCACGTCCGTGCGGTGGGCCAGGGCCACCGTGCGGCGCAGCGGGGACCCGGCCAGCGGGGTCGCCCGCAGACCGGGACCGGCGCGGTCCACCACCATCGCCGGGACCACCGCGATGCCGAGCCCCGCCCGCACGAAGCCCAGGACCGCGTCCATCTCCCCGCCCTCCACGGTGAAGACCGGCTCGAAGCCCTCCGCGCGGCAGGCCGTCACCGTCAGCTCCCGCAGGTCGTAGCCGTGCCGGAACATCACCATCGGCTCGTCGCGCAGGCCCCGAATGGTCAGCTCGCCGCCACCGCCCGGAGCCGGCCGCTCCGTCGACGAGACCACCACCAGGTCCTCCGTCAGCAGTTCCACCGTGGTCAGTGCCGGAGCCGAGGGTGGCAGCGGCAGCGCGATCAGGGCGAGGTCCAGGGCCCCCCGCGCCAGTTCCCGTACGAGGTCCAGCGAACCGCTCTCCTCGATCAGCAGCTCGATCCCCGGATGCGCGGCGTGGAAGGCGCGCAGCACGTCCGGCAGCAGGCCCGTGCACACGCTCGGGGTGGCGCCCAGCCGGACCCGCCCGCGCCGCAGCTGCGCGAGTTCCTGCACCTCCAGCCGTGCGGTGTCCGCGTCCGCCAGGATCCGTCGGGCCAGCGGCAGCAGCGTCTCGCCCGCGTCGGTGAGGGCGATGTTGCCCCGCGCCCGACTGAAGAGCTCGGCACCCAACTCCCGTTCGAGCGCCTTGATCTGCTGGGAGAGCGAGGGCTGGGCGACATGCACCCGCTCCGCGGCCCGGGTGAAGTGCCGGGTCTCGGCGACGGCCACGAAGTACAGGAGCTGCTGGAACTGCATAAGCCCAGCGTAACGCCCTACATAGGCAGTCGCTATCGATTTGAGCTCCTTCATGTCTTGGACCTTTCGGGACCTCGGTCCCTACCGTCGGAGGCATGGCTCTGGCAACGCGGACGGGTCGACGGCCGTCCACCACGCGCACACTCTGGGACTCCTCCGTCGGCAAGAAGTCCGTGATGGCCGTCTCCGGCCTGATCATGCTCGGCTATCTCGTCGTGCACATGCTCGGCAACCTCAAGATCTTTTTCGGGGCGGACGAGTTCAACGGCTACGCCCACTGGCTGCGCACCCTCGGCTCGCCCTTCCTCCACCACGAGTGGGCCCTGTGGATCGTCCGCGTCGCCCTCCTCGCCGCGGTCGTCGCGCACGCCGTGTCCGCGTACCAGCTCAGCCGCCGCGACATCAAGGCCCGCCCGGTGAAGTACGCCCACAAGCGCCGCCGTGCGAGCTACGCGACCCGCACCATGCGCTGGGGCGGCATCATCCTCGGCCTCTTCATCGTCTGGCACCTGCTCGACCTCACCACGCTCACCGTCAACGAGCGCGCCTGGGCGGGCCACCCCTACGAGAACGTCCTCGCGACCTTCTCCACCTGGTACGGGAACACCGTCTACATCGTGGCCATGGCCGCCCTCGGCCTCCACGTCCGGCACGGGTTCTGGAGCGCCGCCCAGACCCTCGGAGCCGGCAACGCCCGCCGTGACCGGGCGCTGAAGTCCCTGGCCAACGCCCTGGCCCTCGTCCTCTTCGCGGGCTTCGTCTCCGTGCCCGTCGCCGTCATGACCGGAGTGGTGAGCTGACCATGAGCAACGACTACGCCCACTACACCGAAGGCGAGCCCGTCGCCGACACCAAGGCCCCCGAAGGTCCGATCGCCGACCGCTGGGACCGCCGCCGCTTCGAGGCCAAGCTGGTCAACCCGGCCAACCGCCGCAAGCACCGCATCATCGTCGTCGGCACCGGCCTCGCGGGCGGAGCGGCCGGCGCCACCCTTGCCGAACAGGGCTACCACGTGGTCCAGTTCTGCTTTTCCGACTCCCCGCGCCGGGCCCACTCCATCGCCGCCCAGGGAGGCATCAACGCCGCCAAGAACTACCGCAACGACGGCGACTCGGTGCACCGCCTCTTCTACGACACCGTCAAGGGCGGCGACTTCCGCGCCCGCGAGTCCAACGTCCACCGCCTCGCCCAGATCTCCGTCGAGATCATCGACCAGTGCGTGGCCCAGGGAGTCCCCTTCGCCCGCGAGTACGGCGGCCTCCTCGACACCCGCTCCTTCGGCGGCGTCCAGGTGTCCCGCACCTTCTACGCCCGCGGCCAGACCGGCCAGCAGCTCCTCCTCGGCGCCTACCAGGCGCTGTCCCGGCAGATCGCCGCGGGCAACGTCGAGATGCACGCCCGTACCGAGATGCTCGACCTGGTCGTCGTCGACGGCGTGGCCCGCGGCATCGTGGCCCGCGACCTGATCACCGGCGAGATCTCCACCCACTACGCGGACGCGGTGGTCCTGGCGAGCGGTGGCTACGGCAACGTCTTCTACCTCTCCACCAACGCCATGAACTCCAACGCGACCGCCGTCTGGCGGGCGCACCGGCGCGGCGCGTACTTCGCCAACCCCTGCTTCACCCAGATCCACCCCACCTGCATCCCGCGCACCGGCGACCACCAGTCCAAGCTCACCCTGATGAGCGAGTCACTGCGCAACGACGGCCGCATCTGGGTCCCCAAGGCCAAGGGCGACACCCGCCCCGCCGCCCAGATCCCCGAGGCGGAGCGCGACTACTACCTGGAGCGGATCTACCCCTCCTTCGGCAACCTCGTCCCCCGCGACATCGCCTCCCGCGCCGCGAAGAACGTCTGCGACGAGGGCCGCGGCGTCGGCCCCGGCGGTCAGGGCGTCTACCTCGACTTCGCCGACGCCATCCACCGCATGGGCCGCGACAAGGTCGCCGAGAAGTACGGCAACCTCTTCGAGATGTACGAGCGGATCACCGCGGAGGACCCGTACGAGGTCCCCATGAGGATCTATCCGGCCGTGCACTACACGATGGGCGGACTGTGGGTCGACTACGACCTCCAGACCACCGTCCCCGGCCTGTTCGCGATCGGTGAGGCCAACTTCTCCGACCACGGCGCCAACCGCCTCGGCGCCTCCGCCCTGATGCAGGGCCTCGGCGACGGCTACTTCGTGCTTCCCTCCACCATCAACGACTACCTCGCCCGCCACCCCCACCAGGACGCCGTCGACGACACCCACCCCGAGGCCGCCGCCGCCGTACGGGAGGTCCGCGACTGCCTCGCCAAGCTGCTCGCCGTCGACGGCGACCGCACCCCGGACTCCTTCCACCGCGAGATCGGCGAGCTCATGTGGGAGTACTGCGGCATGTCCCGCACCGAGGAAGGACTGCGCAAGGCCCTCGCCCGGATCCCGGAGATCCGCGAGGAGTTCTGGCAGCGCATCAAGGTCCCCGGCAGCGGGGCAGAGTTCAACCAGTCGCTGGAGAAGGCCAACCGCATCGTCGACTACCTGGAGCTCGCCGAGCTGATGTGCCTCGACGCCCTCCACCGCGCCGAGTCCTGCGGCGGCCACTTCCGCGAGGAGTCCCAGACCGCGGACGGTGAGGCCGCCCGCCGCGACGAGGAGTTCGCCTACGCCGCCGCCTGGGAGTACCAGGGCACCGGCGCCGCCCCCGTCCTGCACAAGGAAGACCTCGTCTTCGAGTACGTCCACCCCACCCAGCGGAGCTACGCATGAAGCTCACCCTGCGCGTCTGGCGCCAGCGCGGCGCCGACGCCCCCGGCCACATGGCCTCGTACGAGGTCGACGGGATCTCCGAGGACATGTCCTTCCTGGAGATGCTCGACACCCTCAACGAGGACCTCATCCTGCGCGGTGAGGACCCGGTCGCCTTCGACCACGACTGCCGCGAGGGCATCTGCGGCGCGTGCAGCCTCGTCATCAACGGCGACGCCCACGGCCCCGAGCGCACCACCACCTGTCAGCTGCACATGCGGTCCTTCACCGACGGCGACACCATCGACGTCGAGCCCTGGCGGGCCGCGGCCTTCCCGGTGGTCAAGGACCTCGTCGTCGACCGCGGCGCCTTCGACCGCATCATCCAGGCCGGCGGCTACATCACCGCCCCCACCGGCGCCGCGCCCGACGCGCACGCCACCGCCGTGCCCAAGGCCGACGCCGACTTCGCCTTCGAACACGCCGAGTGCATCGGCTGCGGCGCGTGCGTGGCGGCCTGCCCCAACGGCTCCGCGATGCTCTTCACCTCCGCCAAGGTCAACCACCTGAACGTGCTCCCGCAGGGCTCGCCGGAGCGGGAGACCCGGGTGCTGGACATGGTGGCCCGGATGGACGAGGAGGGCTTCGGCGGCTGCACCCTCACCGGGGAGTGCGCCACGGCCTGCCCGAAGGGGATCCCGCTGCCGTCGATCGCCGCGATGAACAAGGAGTGGCTGCGGGCGGTGCGCAAGGGCCCCCGCTGACCGCTGGTACGGGAGGAGCGTGCGCGCCCGTCCCGTCCCGATCGGCCACCCCGGTCCGCCGGCGGGGCACCCGGACGGGCCGTACGTCCGTCCTGATCGGCACCCCGGTCCGCCGGCGGGGCGCCCGGACGGGCCGTACGCCGCGCCCGGCCTTGCAGGGCGGCGGGGGCGCCGGGCGTCCGGCCCTGCGCCGATCGGCTGACCGGGCGCGGCCCACCCCGCGCCGCACCCCGCAGGCGCCCGGGCCATGGGGGACAGTGACCCCATGCCAGAAGCCCCCACCGGGTACGGACCGCGCCGCCGAGCCGTACTGGCCGCCGCCCTCGCCCCGCTGACCGCGGCCGGCTGCTCCGGCGGGGAAGAACCCCGCACCCCCGCCCCCGGCCCGCAGGCCGGACCCAAGGACGCCCTGATCATGGTGATCCGGCACGCGGAGAAGCCGTACGCCGGTGACTCCGGCTGGGACGAGGAGGGCGAGGACGACCCCGGCTCGCTGGCCGGCCGCGGCTGGCGCCGCGCCGAACAGCTCCCGCGCCTCTTCCCGCCCGCCAAGGGCTCCTCGCTGCCCCGGCCCGCCGCCGTCTTCGCGGCCGGCGGCAAGGACGGCGCCCCCGCGCGATGCAGGCAGACCGTCGCGGCGCTGGCGACCGCGCTGCGCACCCCCGTCCGCAGGGAGTTCGCCCTCGGCGCCGAAACGGCCCTCGTCCGGGCGGCGTTGGCCGCTCCCATGCCCGTACTCGTCTGCTGGGAGCACACCGGCGTCCCCCGCCTGATCCGGGCCCTCGGCGCCCACCAGGTCCGCGGCGTCCCCGCGACCTGGCCCGACCGGTACGACCTCGTCTGGATGTTCACCCGCCGCCAGGGCCGGTGGAGCTTCCGCGAACTGCCGCAGCACCTGCTGCCGGGGGACGCGTAGTCCCACGGGTGTACTTGTCGCCGGGTCGTCGGCACGGGTATCGGGTGGGGAAGCATCCGCCGTGTGCTCAGCCGGTGTTGGGGTAGCGGTGGGGTGCGCGGGAAGCATCACGGATGTGCGCCGAACCCCTGCCGCCCTGGCCGTCCTCGTCGTCACCCTCGCCGCCGCCTTCTGCCTCCTCCTCGCGCCCGGACCGACCGCGGCCGCGGCCGCTGCCGCGGCCACCGAGACCGGTCTTGCCGGCACGGTCCGGCTGACCGGCTACAACATCTGCGGCAACATGTGCTCCGGCCCCCCGTACGACGCGGAGCGCCGGCTCGCCCAAGTGGCCGCCGAGGCCGACCCCGGGGGCTGGGGCGCCGACCAGCTCTTCCTCCAGGAGGTGTGCGAGCACCAGTACCACGCGCTCCTCGACCGCCTCGGCGCGCTCGGCTACGCCGGGTTCTACTCCTCCACCCTGCCCGCCGGAAACCCGGCCATCTGTGAGGGCCACGCCTACGGCAACGCCGTCCTCGTCCGCGGCCCGATCTCGGACACGGCCGACCTCGACCTGACGGTCGGCGGGGAACGCGAACCGATCACCGTGCCCTGCGCCCTCGCCTCCCTGGCGGACCGGCCCACCTGGTCCTGCTCGGTCCACCTCTACTGGGACGACGGCACCCTCGCCGTCCCCGAAGCCGACCGGCTGGCCGAGCAGGCCCGCCGGTGGCTGGACGACGGATTCGCCGTCGTCCTCGGCGGGGACTTCAACCACTCCCCGCGCTCCGCCACGCTGTCCCGCTTCTACCTGCCGGAGCGAGGGGACGGCGCCCACGGGGACTTCACCGAGGCCGACGAGAGCGACCAGGAGTTCTTCGACCCCGCCGTCTGCCCGCCCACCGCCACCTCCGCGTGCCGATCGGGCGAGACGACCTTCGGCGCGAAGAAGCTCGACTACCTCTTCTTCAGCGCCCCGCACTTCCGGGCCGCGAGCGCCGACGCCCTCCCCCTCGACACGGCGGTCTCGGACCACAACCGGCTGCGCGTCTCGGCCACCGCCGACCAGACCCCGTACACCTAGTGCTGTGACCGGCAAGGTTCACCGCACTAGGTCCTGTCCGGGCCGCTGCCGAGTGCCCGTGCCAGGTAGGCCGCCGTGCGGCCCCCGCCCGCCGCCGCCACCTGCGCCGGGGTGCCCTCCGCGACGACCCGGCCGCCCGCCGTGCCGCCGCCCGGACCCATGTCGATCACCCAGTCGGCGCCCGCCACCACCTCCATGTCGTGCTCCACGACCACCACCGAGTGCCCGGCGTCCACCAGCCCGTGCAACTGCCGCAGCAGCACCCTCACATCGGCCGGGTGCAGCCCCGTCGTCGGCTCGTCCAGCAGGTACAGCGTGTGGTCCCGGCGCAGCCGCTGCAACTCCGTGGCCAGCTTGATCCGCTGCGCCTCGCCGCCCGACAGCTCGGTGGCCGGCTGCCCCAGCCGCAGGTAGCCCAGCCCGATGTCCTCCAGCGCGCGCAGACTCCGCGCCACCGCCGGGACCTGCGCGAAGAACCCGGACGCGGACTCCACCGTCAGCGCGAGCACCTCCGCGATGTTCAGGCCCGCGTAGCGGACCTCCAGGGTCTCGGCGTTGTACCGCGCGCCGGCGCACTCGGGGCACGGGGCGTACGTACTCGGCAGGAACAGCAGCTCCACCGAGACGAAGCCCTCGCCCTGGCAGGTCTCGCACCGGCCGCCCGCCACGTTGAAGGAGAACCGGCCCGCCTTCCAGCCTCGGGCCTTGGCATCCGGCGCCGCCGTGAAGAGCCGCCGCACCACGTCGAACAGGCCCGTGTATGTGGCCAGGTTGGACCGCGGGGTCCGGCCGATCGGCTTCTGGTCCACCTCCACGAGCCGCCGTACGGGAAAGTCCGGATCCGTGAGCCGCTCGCCGACCTCCCGGGCCAGCGCCTGCCCCACCAGCGTGGACTTCCCCGAACCCGACACCCCGGTCACGGCCGTGAACACCCCCAGCGGGAAACGCGCGTCCAGACCCCGCAGGTTGTGCCGGTCCACCCCGGTCAGCCGCACCGCACCGGTCTCCGCACGCACCGGCCGGGACACCCCGGCCGGTTCCCGCGCGGCGAACAGGTGCCGGGCCGTCGCCGACCCCGCCACACCCTCCAGAGCCGCGGGCGGCCCGCTGTGGAGGACCTGCCCGCCGTGCTCCCCGGCCATCGGACCCACGTCCACCAGCCAGTCCGCGTGCCGCACCACGTCCAGCTGGTGCTCCACGACGAAAAGGGTGTTCCCCGCCTCCTTCAGCCGGTCCAGTACGCCGAGCAGCGCCTCGGTGTCGGCCGGGTGCAGCCCCGCCGACGGCTCGTCCAGCACGTACACCACCCCGAACAGCCCCGACCGCAGCTGCGTCGCCAGCCGCAGCCGCTGCAGCTCGCCCGCGGAGAGGCTCGGCGCGGTCCGGTCCAGGCTCAGATACCCCAGCCCCAGCTCCGTGACCGGCCCGATCCGGGAACGCAGGTCCTCGGCCAGCACCCGGGCGGCCTCCCCGTCCAGGTCGGCGGCGGCGAGTACGCCGTCCAGGTCGGTCAGCGGCATCGCGGCCAGCTCCGCGATGCCGTACCCCGCGAAGGTCACGGCCAGCGCCTCCGGACGCAGCCGCCGCCCCTCGCACACCGGACACGGCGAATCGGCGAGGAACCGCTCGGCGCGCGCCCGCAGCGTCTCGCTCCTGCTGTCGGCGAAGGTCCGCATGACGTAGCGCTGCGCGCTCATGTACGTGCCCTGGTACGGCCGTTGGATCCGATCGGCCTCCCGCACCGGGTGCACGGTCACCACCGGCTGCTCCTCGGTGAAGAGGATCCACTCGCGGTCCTTCGCGGGCAGCTCCCGCCACGGCCGGTCCACGTCGTGACCGAGCGTCTCCAGGATGTCCCGCAGGTTCTTGCCCTGCCACGCGCCGGGCCAGGCGGCGATGGCGCCCTGACGGATCGACAGATCTGGTTCAGGGACGAGGAGTTGCTCGCTGGTGCGGTGGATCCGGCCGAGCCCGTGGCACGAAGGGCAGGCGCCCGAAGCGGTGTTGGGCGAGAAGGCATCGGAGTCCAGCCGTGGCGCGCCCGGGGGGTAGGTGCCGGCCCGGGAGTACAGCATCCGCAGGGAGTTGGACAGCAGGGTCACCGTGCCCACGGAGGAGCGGGAGCCGGGGGAGGAGCGGCGCTGCTCCAGCGACACGGCCGGCGGCAGCCCGGTGACGGAGTCCACCTTCGGGGCGCCGATCTGGTGGATGAGCCGGCGGGCGTACGGGGCCACCGACTCGAAGTACCGGCGCTGCGCCTCGGCGTAGAGCGTGCCGAAGGCGAGCGAGCTCTTGCCGGACCCGGACACCCCGGTGAACACGGTCAGCGCGTCGCGCGGGATGTCCACGTCGACGCCCCGCAGATTGTGCTCCCGCGCGCCCCGGACCCGTACGAAGGGGTCGCGAGGGGCCTGGAGATCGGTGAACTGGTGCATTCGCCCCAGTTTAGGGCCTCACCAGCTGTACGGCGGCGTCAGTGCCGGACGGACGTGATGGCCTCGGCCACCGCCGGATGCCTCAGGTAGTCGAGCACACTGTGCGGCCACAGGGGAGCGATGCTGATCTCCGGCCGCTCCTCCACCCCGTCGAACACCCGGGCCAGCTCACCCTTCGGGACGGCCACGAAATCCCCGACGTCGGCGATGTCGGCCCACTGCCGCACCCCCGGGGGCCGGGCACCCCGGCCCTCCAGCGGACCGGGATCGAGACGGTGGAACACCGCGTTCGGCAGCGCCAGCGGGGAGCCCAGCGTCAGCAGGAGCCGTACGTCGAGTTCGCCCGCCAGGTCGTGCAGGGCCTCGTAGGCGACCACGCTGCCCAGCGAATGCGCGACGACGACGTCCGGCCGGTGCCGGATCAGCGCGGCCCGGACCCGCTCGCGCACGGGGTCGCGGCCGGCGGCGAAGTACCGCGCCACCTCGGGGAAGAACAGCCTGACGCTCTTCTCCACCACGGCGGGGCTCTGCCTGGTCCGCTCGGCGACCTGCCCGCAGATCCACCGCAGCCACCCGGTGGCCCGGCCCTGCGCCCCACTGGGGTCGACACCCCAGACCCTCGCCCACTGCTCGACCAGCGCCAGCTCGTCGTCGGCCGGCTCCGCGCTCTGCTGCTCGCTGCGCAGCAGGTCGGCGTAGTAGGCCGTCTCCAGATCGAGCCCGGAGGCGGTGGGACCGATCGCGGCGAGCCAGTCGGCTCGCAGCCGGGCACTGCCGAGGAGGGGCGCGGTGTCGGCGGCCTTGTAGTTGCGGACGCCGTGGATACCGAGGACGCGGATCATGCGGGGGTCTCCTGTGCGTGCGTGCCGTCGCAGCCGTAGACGGCGACGGCTCCGTCGATGGTGACGAACAGCTTCTCGGGCCCGGCGAAGCCGAAGGCACCCGGTCGTCCGGGCAGCGGAATCCGCTGGACGAGGCGCAGGTCGTGTACGGCCCAGACCTTGATCACGTGCGTACCGGAGAGGTCTTCCTCCAGCACGAGCGCGAACAGCAGGCTGTCAGGGGAGAAGGCGACGGGAGCGGAGAGCACCGGAACCCCGCCCATCCGCAAGGATTCTGCCGGCGGGGGTGGGAGCGAGCCGGTGCGGACAAGTGCGAGGGCCTCGCCGTACGTGGTGGCGGCAAGTAACTGGCTGTCGGGGGAGAAGGCGAGCCAACCGCCGTCCTTCAGAGGCATGTCCAACGAAACCGTGCGTCCCGTCGCCGGGTCACGGAGTTCGAGACAGGACGTCGTATCGTTGAGGAGCGCGATCAAGCGGCCGTCCGGTGAGCAGGTGGCGGACTGCGAGTCGAACTGCGTCAACTGGGGGACGCCGCCACCTTGTGTGAAGGTGTTCCACAGGCGGATGCCACCGCGGCCGTCACCGCTGACCAGCGTCGACGGGGCAGAGGGGTGGAACATCACAGAGTGGATGCGCGCACCGTTGGTGGCGAGACGGTCGACTGTGCGCCCCGAACTCACCTCGATCACGTCGAGTGAGTCCCAGGTGCCGACAGCCATGAGGGATCCGTCCACCGAGAACGCCAGGTCGCCCGGGATCGGATCCTCGTGCTCCACTCTGCGGATGCATTCGAGCGTCTCGCTGCACCACAGCGTTACTCCGCTGCGGTCGAGTGCACCGAGAAGGCGGCCATCGGCCGAGAAAGCGATCGCCGTAGCGTTGTTCGCGTCCGGAGATGCGTGGTGCCAGTCCGCCGTCCGCCACACAGAGAGTCCGCCGCTACCGGCTGCCGCGAGCAGCAGCCCATCAGGGCTGAACCGTGCGCTTCGGGTGTTCTCGCTGTTTGCGAGAAGTGCCCTCTCCACTGGGCACTCGCCGGCCACGTCCCAGACGGCAGCATCGGTCTCCCCGCCTCCGACCACGAGGAGGCTGCTGTCGGGGGAAAAGGCCAGGGTCTGGATGTCTCTGGTCCTGATGAGCCATGGTTCGTCGAGAAGAGCACGCTTCTGTACGTCCCAGAACCGGACGTTGCCTTTTCGGCCGCTCGTTCCAAAAGCCAGGAGTCGCCCATCCGGGGAGAAGGAGACACTGGTGACCCAATGGTCCGGACCGCCGAACAGGGGAACGGTCACCTGCAAGGTGTCCGTGTCCATGACCCGAACGCCGGAGTGTGTGCCGGCTGCCAGAAGGGTTCCGTCCGGCGAGAACGCGACACTGCGCACCATCAACCCAGCAGACTCGATGAAGCGGGCGCTGGAATCCACTCGGCCGCCCTCTGCCCAGAGCAAGGAATGGGTCTCCTCCGGCTGGAAGGCAACGTCCCGCGCGATCCGGGAGAACTGCGCGACGAGCTCCGGAAGGCCCAGCCGATGGGCGTCGAAGGCGAACACTGAAGCACGGTCGGACGCTCTCCTGAGTTGTCCGTGCGAGGACCAGGAGGTGCTCAGTAGCCGCACGTACTCTGCGGCCTTCTCGGACTGCGTCATGTCGATCGCCCTGTGGTCCTGGCGCGGATCGAAGCGGATGAGGAAGTACGGATCGGTGAGGAGCGCCTCGGCGTACTCGCAGGAGTCGGCTCCCGCCACGTGCCCGAGGGCGTGCCGCAGCACATACGGCTCCGCGGAGTCCCACCGGTCACCGGGAAGGCACGCGTCCGCGGTGAAGGGGCCGACGACCTCCGACAGCAGCTTCCGCTCCAGGTCCAGGCTCTGGGCGGCGTCCACCGGATCGGGACTGACGGGGTGGTCGCGCAGGTAGTCCGCCAGACCCTGGTGGAAGATCCGGTAGAGCGCCATGTTGCTTTCGGGATCGATCCCGGTCCGGAGGAACGGTGTGGCCTCCCGCAACGTGGCGAGGAACTGCTTGTCGGTGAGGTCGTCGGCACCCAGGGCCGTCAGGCACCGCCGGAGAGTCGTACTCGGCATGCCGTCGCCACGCGACCGCGCGAGCACGGCGAGGACCGCGCGGAGCGAAGGGAACGCCTCGTTGCGGGCCGTGAGGACGGCTTCCATCAGATGCGGCAAGTCGGCCGACGCCGCCCACGTGTACGCCTGGGCGTTGGTCTCCGTCAGCGGGGGGTTGTCCAGGGTCACCAGATAGTGGACGTAGAGACCCGCGATCAGGAACGGCCCCCACAGACTGTCCGGCCGCAGATTGCGGACGATGCGCTGCGCGCCGTGCTTCGCCAGGTAGTCGACGAATTCCGCGGGTGGGCCGTAGGAGTAGGGCTTGCTGGCCCTGAGTAGCTGCGCGACGTAGCGACGCACGTCGTCCTCGAGCGTGACCGGTTCCGCCGTGTCCAGGTCGATCCGGTCCACAGCGGTCCCGGAGGCCTCAGCGGCGGCGGACCATCCGGCCACCACCTCCCGTCGGCCGCCGAGCAGGATGCGGCACGGTGCGGAAGAGGTGGTGGTGTCCTTCCCGGCGGGAGTGACGAGGCCGGACATCAGGCTCAGCACGGCTCGCGGCTCGGTGCTCTCGTCAACGGCGTCGACCACGATGAGCCGGTGCTTCCCCTCCCGCTTGAGAGCTTCGCGCAGGAGGCGGCCGGTCCAACGAGGGGAATCGGCACTGGCGTCCTCCTGCTCCGGTGCCTCTCCCTCGGGGCCGTCGTCCTCGGGCAGGACGAGGCCCGCCTGGTTCACGATGTTGGCCATGACTTGCTCCGCCGAGCGCTGTCGTGCGTGCACGGCGACGACGTCCGGGATTTCCGGAAGATCGCGTCCGGCGGACTCCCAGAGTGGCCGGACCCGCCGTCTCAGGTCCGGATGGGCGGCGCACACGACGAGGCCGAGCAACCCCGACTTTCCCGCACCGGCCGCGCCCGTGACGGTCAGCAGCGGGCTTTCGCCGTCCAACCAGGTGCGGTAGTGCTCCAGCTCGGCGGCTCGGCCCGAGAAGAAGCCCGTGCTGTGATCAGCGGAGAAGAGGCCGCGACCGGAAGCACGGTCGATGAAGTAGAGGCCGTCGGTGATCGCCTCTCCCGCGGCGATCTGCTCGCCCAGGTCCTCGCCGGGGACGTAGCCCAGCGAGCGGCGCTGTAACTGGAGCTGTTCCGGCGTGCGTTCGAGCGTGCGGGGGTTCGGCAGGAACGGCCACTCCGTGTCGCCCTGTTCCACGCTGAAGCCGAGGGACACACGTCGCCAAGTGCTGTCCGTTCTGACCTGGGTGAGCAATTCCCGCACGAACCAGGTGAATTCGATGGCCTCGACGCCCGGGGCGAAGTCCCCGTAGCAGAGCTTGTCCAGAGCGGCGGCGATCCATCCGCTGAAGCGGCCACGTTCCGTCGGCGAGCTGCTGACCGACGCGCCGAGCGTCCACACGCCGCGCTCGCCGTCGAGCTCGTTGATCCGCTGCCGTCCCGTCGCGGTGCCCGCCGAGCAGGTGTCGACGAGGAAGACGACTCGGCGCTGGTCTCCGCTCCGTTCGGCCTCCTGCTGCGCCTTCTCGATCCAGCGGTCGACGTCGACGTCCCGGTCGTCGTGCGCCACGAGGGAGAGCCTGTCGCTGCGATCGGGCCGGCCGTGCCCGATCAGATGGACGATGAGTGTGCCCGCCGAGCCGCGCTCATCGAGGATCCACCTCCGCAACAGGGCGTCGATCTCGCCCTCGGAACGGTCCAGGGAGGTCACCCCTGTCGCTTCGAACTCCTTGAACGCTCGCTGTACTTCCTCGACCCGCGAGCGCACGAAACCGAGGTCCTCCAGCTCGGAGCCCTCGGCGAAGCTTCCGACCCCGATCGACAGCACCATGAGGCCGGGTGCGCCCCGGCCTTTCGTCGTCCCGCTCAACGCGCCCCTCGCACAGTTCGGTTGACCTCGCGCCACCACCGCGAACGGCACGCTCACCGACGCTACCCGATCCCCGGGCTTCCCACCGCAGGGTCCTGGAGGCCCGCGATGCCGGCCAGGCGGGCGTACGAGTCCAGGAGGGCCGTGCGGTCGTACGTGGAGGTCGTGACCAGGAGTTCGTCCGCGCCGGTCAGGGCGGCGACCTCGGACAGCTGGGCGGCGACCTGGTCCTCGGTGCCGTGGATGTGGCCGGCGAGGGCGGCCTCGTACAGTTCCCGCTCCTTCGGGGTCATCTCCAGTGCCTCGATCTCCTCCGCCGGGCGCAGGGGCGGGAAGCTGCCCCGGGTGCGGGAGTACGCGACGGACCAGGCCTCCGGGAGCAGGATGCGGCGGGCTTCCTCCGCCGTGGCGGCGACCGCCACCGTTCCGGAGACGACCACGTACGGCTCCGCGCCCCGGGCGGAGGGCCGGAACTGCTTGCGGTACGCCTCCACGATCTCGCTCACCCGGCCGCGGGACCGCAGGTCGCCCACCACCAGCGGCAGCCCGGCCCGGGCGGCGATCCCGGCGCCCTCGCCGGTCGCCAGGACGTACGCCGGTATGCGCAGGCCCTCGGTGGGGCGGGCGTGCACTTCGGGGTGCGCCTGCTGGGTGCCGTCGAGCCAGCCCAGCAGCTCGGCCAGCTGCTCCTCGAAGCGGTCGGCGTCCCCGGTGTCCCGGCCCAGCGCGCGCCGGATCCCGTTGGTGAAGCCGACCGAGCGGCCGAGCCCCATGTCGATCCGACCGGGGAACAGCGACTCCAGCACCCCGAACTGCTCGGCGACCACCAGCGGCTGGTGGTTGGGCAGCATCACCCCGCCCGTGCCGACCCGGATGCGGTGCGTCGCGCCGGCGACGGCCGCGGCCAGTACGACCGGCGCCGAACCGGCTACCCCGGGCACGCTGTGGTGCTCGGACACCCAGAAGCGGTGGTAGCCGAGTTCCTCGGCCGTCCGGGCCAGCCCCACGGTGTCGCGCAGGGCCTGCGGGGCCGGGTGACCCTCGCGGGTGCGGGACCGGTCGAGTATCGAGATTCTTCGGATCACACAGGTGTCAACGTCCGGGGGCCGACAGGATTCCCCCCGCCCCTGCTCTGGCGGGGCGGCGCCCGTGTCCGTGCCCGGCTCTAGGCTGGCCGGATGAGCGAGAAGAGCACCTCTCGGCCGCTGGCCGTCTTCGACATCGACAACACGCTGGCGGACACCGGCCATCGCCAGCACTTCCTGGAGCGGCGCCCTCGTGACTGGACCGGCTTCTTCGGTGCGGCACCCGCCGATCCGCCGCTCACGCGCGGGGTGGCGCTCGCGGTGGAGAGCGCCGCCGACTGCGAGGTGGTGTACCTCACCGGGCGCCCCGAGCGGTGCCGCCCCGACACGCTCGACTGGCTCGCCCGCCACGGGCTGCCCGAGGGACGGCTGTGGATGCGCGGGAACCAGGACCGGCGGCCGGCCCGTACGACCAAGCTGGAGGTGCTGGGCCGGATCGCGCGCGGCCGGGTGGTGCGCATGCTCGTGGACGACGACGAGCTCGTCTGCCGGGCGGCCCGGGCCGCCGGTTTCCGGGTGGTGCAGGCCGACTGGGCGGCGGAGGCGCCGGAGCTCGAATCCGCGCAGGAGGTCGAGGGCCGGACCTGACCCGCGGCCGGCGGGCCGGCCCGGCCCGCCGAGGCGCCCGCCGGGGCTCAGTCCTCGCCCTCGAGGCGGAAGCCGACCTTGAGGCCCACCTGGTAGTGGGCGATCTCCCCGTTCTCGATGTGGCCGCGTACCTGGACCACCTCGAACCAGTCCAGGTTGCGCACGGTCTGGCCCGCCCGGGCGATCCCGTTGCGGATGGCCTGATCGATGCCCTCGTGGGAGGTGCCGACGATCTCGGTCACCCGGTACGTGTGATTGGACATGGGGTCTCCCGACAGTGGGTGGCTTTTGCCTGGTTCTACGGTGCCCCAGTAAGTCCGGCTCCGCGAACTTTGCGCGAACAATCCGGAGCGAAAGGCCCTTGACCGGCCCATTGGTCTATGCCAATTTCGAGCCATCTGAGATCGAGCCCCCAGAAGGTGACCCTCTTGAAGATGCGCTTGCCCGCCCTGTGCACCGCCCTCGCGGCCGCGGTCGCCCTCACGGGCTGCAGCCGGCTGACCGAATCGGCTTCAGGACCGCAGAAGGTGACGCTCTGGCTGATGAAGGGCAGCGCCTCGGAGGACTTCATCGGAAAGTTCACCGCGTCGTTCGAGCAGGAACACCCCGGCGTCGACCTGGACGTCAGGATCCAGGAGTGGACGGGGATCGGCGACAAGGTGAACGCCGTGCTCGACGGCACGAGCAAGGAGAGCGCCGACGTCATCGAGGTCGGCAACACCCAGGTCGCCCAGTACATCGAGAAGGGCGGACTCTCCGAGCTCACCCTCGAAGGCCTGCGCGAGTGGGGCAGCAAGGACTGGCTCAAGGGCCTCGCCGAACCGGGCAGCGTCAACGGCGCCCAGTACGGCGTGCCCTGGTACGCCGCCAACCGGGTGGTCATCTACCAGAAGGACCTCTTCGCGAACGCCGGCATCAAGACCCCGCCCAAGAACCGCCAGGAATGGATCCAGGCCACCCAGAAGCTCGACAAGGGCGACCAGCAGGGCATCTACCTCGCGGGCCAGAACTGGTACGTCCTCGCCGGCTTCGTCTGGGACGAGGGCGGTGAGCTCGCCATCGAGACCGGCGGAAGGTGGGTCGGCACCCTCGACGACGAGAAGGCCCTGGTCGGCATGGACTTCTACCGGCAGCTCCAGGCCCTCGGCGACGGCCCCAAGGACGCCGACGAGGAGACGCCGCCGCAGTCGCAGGTCTTCGCGCGCGGCCAGGTCGCGCAGATCATCGCCCCGCCCGGCCAGGCCGCCGAGATCGAGGCGGCCAACCCCGCCCTGAAGGGCAAGCTGGGCTTCTTCCCGATCCCCGGCAAGACCTCCGACAAGCCGGGCGCCGTCTTCACCGGCGGCTCCGACCTGATCATCCCGGAGCGGACCGGACAGCGGAAGCACGCCGTCGACGTGATCACGGCCCTGGTCAGCGAGAAGTGGCAGACGGAACTCGCCCGCACGATGAGCTACGTACCGAACAAGACCACCCTCGCGCACGTGGTCGAGGGCAACGAGGGCGCCACCAACATGGCCCCCGGCGCGGCCCAGGGGCGGGCCACCCCCACCTCCGCCCGCTGGGCCGAGGTCGAGGCCAAGAACCCGATCAAGCCCTTCATGACGGCCGTCCTCACCGGCCGGGACCCCAGGCAGGCTGCCCGGACGGCCTCCGAGGAGATCGGCAGGGTCCTCAGCTCCGACCGCTGAGCCGGGCCACCGCCGAGCCGCCGCCGGGCCACCGCCACCGCCGGGCCACCACCACCGCCGAGCCCTCCGCCGCGTTCACCGTCAAGTTCAGCGTCCGCACATCCAAGGGCCGCTGAGCGGTCATGTCGAATCCAGCCGGTCACGGAAGAAGTAAAGGAGCCAGGCCACGCACCTGCCGGCCTGGCCCTCCGTGCCCGGATCAGGAGCCGCCATGACCATCGCACCCCTGTCCCCGTCCCCCCTGTCCCCGTCCCCCCTGACGCCCCCCTCCGCCCTCGCCGTCCCCACCGGCCCCACCCCCCTCGCTCCCACCGCGCCCCGGGCCGCCGCGCCGACCGCCGGCCCCCACTACGCCGTACGCCTCGCCCGCGACGAGTCCGAGGTGCGCGCCGCCCAGCGCCTGCGCCACCAGGTCTTCGCCGGGGAGCTCGGCGCCCGCCTGGACGGGCCCGAGCCCGGCCTCGACTCCGACGCCTTCGACGCGTACTGCGACCACCTCCTCGTCATCGAGGAGGAGACCGAGCAGGTCGTCGGCACCTACCGGCTGCTGCCCCCGGAGCGCGCCGCCGTCGCCGGCCGCCTCTACTCCGAGGGTGAATTCGACCTCTCCGCCCTCGCCCCCATCCGCCCCGACCTGGTCGAGGTCGGCCGTTCCTGCGTCCACCCCGACCACCGCAACGGCGCCGTCATCGCCCTCATCTGGGCCGGCCTCGCCCACTACATGGACCGCTCCGGGCACAACTGGCTCGCCGGCTGCTGCTCGATACCGCTCGCCGACGGCGGGGTCCTGGCCGCCGCCACCCGCGAGGCCGCCCTGACCCGCAGCCGCGCCCCCGAGGAGTACCGGGTCACTCCGCACCTCCCCTGGAACCCCGAGGGCGTCACCTTCCCCGACCGCATGGAGCTGCCCCCGCTGCTGCGCGGATACCTGCGCCTCGGCGCCTGGGTCTGCGGCGAACCCGCCCTCGACGCCGAGTTCGGCTGCGCCGACCTGTACGTGCTGCTCTCGCTGCGCCGCACGAACCCGCGCTACCTGAAGCACTTCCGCTCGCTCGTCCCGGGCGCATGAGCGTCTGGCTCCCCACCTCGCCCTGCACCCCCGAGGCCTGTGCGGGCCACGAGGGGGGCACCGCGAGCGTTCCGCGGGCGGTGCTCCGGCTCATCGCCGCCGTCGCCCTGATCCTGCTGGCGATCCTGGGCTCCCCGCCGCTGCGGCTGCTGCCGGCCGGCCCCCGGCACACACTGGTCCGGGCCTGGTCGACCGCGCTGGTAAGGGCCTTCGGCATACGGATCACCGTGCACGGCAGCCCCGGCCCGGACGGCGGCCGCCTCCTCGTCCCCAACCACGTCTCCTGGCTGGACGTCCCGCTCGTCGCCGCCGCCGTGCCCTGCCGGATGCTGGCCAAGAGCGACATCCGCGCCTGGCCGGTCCTCGGCCGCCTCGCCGGGCGCGCCGGGACCCTCTTCATCGAGCGCGACAAGATCCGCGCCCTGCCCGCCACCGTCGGCTCCATCACCGGCGCGCTGCTCGCCGGCGACCGCGTCACCGTCTTCCCCGAGGGATCCACGTGGTGCGGCCGCGCCCAGGGGACCTTCCGCCGGGCCGCCTTCCAGTCGGCGCTGGACGCCCGGGTCCCCGTACAGCCGGTACGGCTCGCCTACCTCCACTGGGACGGGACCCCGGCCGGGGCGCCCGCCTTCGTCGGGGACGACCCGCTGACCGCCTCGCTGTGGCGGATCGCCCGGGCCCGCGGCGTACGGGCCGAGGTCAGGCTGCTGCCGCGGATCCCGCCGGGCCGGTACGCGCACCGGCGGGACCTCGCGGCAGCAGCTCAGCAGGCCGTGCTCGGAGCCTCAGCCCGAACCCCGCTCCCCGGCCTGCCGACTCAGCCGGCCGCGCCGTCGGCGACCGACAAGGACAGCGCGAACCGGCCCGCCGCGTCCGTCCACCACTGGGTCAGCTCCAGCCCCGCCGCCGCCAGCTCCTTGCGCACGCCCTCCTGACGGAACTTCGCCGAGACCTCCGTGAGGATCTCCTCGCCCGCCGCGAACGGCACCACGAGATCCAGCGCCCGGATCTTCACCACCAGCTCCGCCCGGGCGCGCAGCCTCATCTCGATCCACTCCTGCTCCTTGTTCCACACCGCCACGTGCGCGAAGTCGGCGGTGTGGAAGTCGGCGTCCAGCTCCCGGTTGACGACCGCCAGCACGTTCTTGTTGAACTCGGCCGTCACCCCCCGCGAGTCGTCGTACGCCGCCACCAGCACGGCCTCGTCCTTGACCAGGTCCGTCCCCATCAGCAGCGCGTCCCCGGGCGACAGCATCGCCCGCACCGACGCCAGGAACACCGCGCGCTCCGGCGGCAGCAGGTTGCCGATCGTGCCGCCCAGGAACACCACCAACCGGGGCCCGGGGGAGTCGGGCAGCCGCAGTGCGCGCGTGAAGTCGGCCAGCAGCGCGTGCACCCGCAGCCCCGGGTGCTCCGCGAGCAGCGTCTCGGCCGCCCCCCGCAAGGCGCTCTCGCTCACGTCCACCGGTACGTAGGTGTCCAGCGCGGGCATCGCCTCGATCAGGTGCCGGGTCTTCTCCGAGGAGCCCGAGCCCAGCTCCACCAAGGTGCGGGCGCCGCTCTCGGAGGCGATCTCCCGGGCCCGCTCCAGCAGGATCTCCCGCTCCGCGCGGGTCGGGTAGTACTCGGGCAACCGGGTGATCTCCTCGAAGAGCTCACTGCCCCGCGCGTCGTAGAACCACTTGGGCGGCAGCACCTTCGGGAAGTGCGTGAGCCCGTGCAGCACGTCCGAGCGCAGCGCGGTCTCCGCCGCGTGCTCGTCGAGGGTCCGGGTCAACTGGAAGTCGGTCACGGCGAGTTCTCCTTGAGCGGGGTCAGTTCGACCCGCGTGCGGGTGGCGGTCAGGAGGGTCCGGTCGGGCACTTCGCACCACCGGGGGTCGTCGTCGTACGGCTCGGAGGCCACCACGGTGCGCCGGGCGCCCGGGTCGGCCAGGTACCAGAGCGAATCCCCCCATGCCGTGGCGGCGATGGCGACGCCGTCGGTCACCAGCAGGTTCAGCCGGGAGCCGGGAGCCGCCGTGGCCAGCTCCCGGACCGGCTCGGCCAGCGCCGTGCCCAGGTCGTCCCCGGCCCGCAGCCGGTGCAGGACCAGCGCCCAGACCAGCGCCGAATCCGTGCGCGCGGCCAGCCGGAGCAGCTCCTCGGGTGGCAGCCCGGCCGCGAGCGGGGCCGCCGCGTCCGGCCAGCCGCGAATCGCACCGTTGTGGCTGAACAGCCACGGCCCGTCCGAGAACGGCGCGGCCGCCGCCTCCCCGTCGGCCCCGGGCAGCGTGGAGTCCCGTACGGCGGCCAGTACGGCCCCGCTGCGCACCACCCGGGTCAGGTCGGCGAAGGTCAGGTCGGACCAGACGGGCCCGGACCGCCGGTAGCGGGCGGGCACCGGGTCGTCCTGCGCGTACCAGCCGATGCCGAAGCCGTCGGCGTTGACCGTGCCGGAGCGCTGCCGGCGCGGCTGCCAGGACTGGCGCACCAGTGAGTGCTCGGGCTCGCTCAGCAGCCGCCGCAGCTCCACCACCGGTCCCAGATAAGCAATATGACGGCACATCAGACATCCCTCGCGGTCCGGAAGCCGGAGAAGATCTGCCGGCGCACCGGAAGGTCCCAGTTGCGGAAGGTGCCCCGGCAGGCCACCGGGTCCACCGCGAAGGAACCGCCCCGCAGCACCTTGTGCTCCGGGCCGAAGAACACCTCCGAGTACTCCCGGTAGGGGAACGCCCGGAACCCGGGGTAGGGCAGGAAGTCGGACGCGGTCCACTCCCACACGTCGCCGATCAGCTGGCGCACCCCGAGCGGGGAGGCCCCGGCCGGGTAGCTGCCCGCACGCGCCGGGCGCAGGTGGCGCTGCCCCAGATTGGCCAGGGCCGGGGTCGGGTCCGCGTCGCCCCACGGGTAGCGGGCCGAGCGGCCGGTGACCGGATCGAAGCGGGCCGCCTTCTCCCACTCCGTCTCCGTCGGCAGCCGCCGCCCCGCCCAGCGGGCGTAGGCGTCCGCCTCGTACCAGCTGACGTGCAGCACCGGCTCGTCCTCGGGCACCGGCTCGGTCACCCCGAAGCGGCGGCGCAGCCACTGGCCCGCCTCGCGGTGCCAGAACAGCGGGGCCTCTATGGAGTGTTCGCGGATCTGCTGCCAGCCCGCCGCCGCCCACCAGCGGGGCTCGCGGTAGCCGCCGTCCGCGATGAAGGCCAGGTAGGCGGCGTTGGTCACCGGTACCGTGTCGATCCAGAAGGACGGGACGTCCCGGACGTGGGCGGGCCGCTCGTTGTCCAGCGACCACGGCTCGGCGGAGGTTCCCATGGTGAAGGGGCCTCCGGGGACCAGGACTTCGGCGGCGAGCGGGGGTTCGTACGGGGCGTCCGGATCCGGAGCGGTCAGCACGGGCGCTCCCCGCCGCAGCTGATGGGTGATCAGCATCGTTTCGTCGTGCTGCTGTTCGTGCTGAGCGATCATCCCGAAGGCGAAGCCGTCGTCGAGGAGCGCACTGCCCTCCAGTGGGGTGCGCTCCAGCAGGTCGAAGACCCGGCCGCGGACCTCGGCCGCGTACCGGCGGGCCTCCTCGGGCCCGAGCAGCGGCAGCTTGGGCCGCTCGGCGCGGGGATGCTCGAAGGCGTCGTAGAGCGGGTTGATCTCGGGGCGCATGGACTCGCGGCCGGCGACGTTGCGCAGCAGCCAGAGCTCCTCCTGGTTCCCGATGTGCGCGAGGTCCCAGACGAGCGGGGACATCAGCGGCGAGTGCTGGGCGGTCAGGTCCGCGTCGCTCACGGCGTCGGTGAGCCCGGCGGTCCGCACGCGCGCGGCGGTCAGGGCGGCGGCCGCCCGCTCCCGCAGGGCTTCCCGGGACGGGTATGAGGTGGTCACCGGCGGGCCTCCTTCCCGGTGAGCAGGGGGGACGGATCGTCGGCCGGACAGCGGCCGCGCAGCACGAAACGCTCGGTGAACGCCGCGACCGTCTCCTGGACGTGCTCGCTCGCGCCCAGCCGGGGCAGGGCCTCGGCCGCGGCCAGGAAACAGGCCGTCGCGGCGGTCCGCAGCTCCGGATCGGCCAGACCGTGCCGGGCGGCGGATCGCCACAGCGGATTGCGGGGTGAGGGTCGCGGGCCGTGCGCGTCGGACAGCGCCTTCGTCGCGCGGTACGCCGTCTCGGCCGCCTCCGGATCGTCGAACAGCGCGTGCACGACCGCCAGCGGGACCAGCCAGCCGTCGTCGCCGGGTTGCGCGTCGATCATCCGCAGCTCGAGGTGGCCGCGCGGCCGCACCGGCGGGAACAGCGTGGTCAGGTGGTACTCCAGGTCCTCGACGGTGGGCGCCCGCAGCACGGGGCGGCCCGCGGGACCGGCGCGCTCCGGCCGCTCGGCGTCGCCGGCCGTACGCAGCCAGTCGCGGAAGGTCGTGCCGCGCGGGATCTCCCACGGTTCGCCCTCGTAGGAGCGGACGCACATCACCTCGGTGTCCAGCGCCTGCCGCGTCCACGCGGCCCGCGGCTCGGCCTCCAGCGGCGGCGCGAGGGCGCGCCGGCTGTCGATGTCGATCCACACGCCCTGACGGGCGCAGCGCCAGCCGGCGTACGGGCCCTCGTCCGCGGGGGAGTTGGCGAACGCGGCCACCAGGACCGCGCCCAGCAGGTGCGCGAGGCGCCAGCGCCGACCGTGACCGAGCACGCCCGGCTCCTCGTACCCGGCGTCCACGCAGACCTGCACGGAGGCGGAGGCGCACATCATGACGCGCCCGGCCGGGCCGGTACGGTCGAAGTAGGCCTCCATCGCGTCGTAGCGCGGGCTGTTCAGCAGCCGCCGGTACGGGAGGCGCGGATCGCGGCCGAGGCCGCGCAGGATTAGTCCGCGGGCTTCCAGGGCGGCGCGGACGGCCGTGAGGTCGGCCTGCAGGCCGTCCACGCATCCACTGAGGGAGGCGGCGGGGGCCGAGCTGAGTTCGAGCTGGCCGCCGGGTTCGACGGTCAGCCGCGAGTTCAGGGGCAGCGCGCGGGCGGCGGCGTGCGCGGCCCTCAGCCGCTCGGCGGGCAGGGGCTGTTCGGGCCGTTCGGCATCCAGGACCAGCCATTCGAGCTCCGCGCCGACGAGGCGGGGCGGGCCGGTCTTGAAACAGATGCCGTGGATCAGCTCCTCCGCCTGGGTCTCGCTCAGGGAGGCGGTGGGGGGTGGGGCGGTCGCGGGTGGGGGAGTGGGTGAGTCCTGGGGCATACCGGGTCCTCGTCTCCTGTGGTCGGCCGTGACATCACCCGTGCCTACCCCTTCCTGGGGCACAAATTCCTTTGCCGCCGGTGGCCGGGATGCAGAGGATGGCGGCGTGAGCAGCAGATTGCGCGAGATCGCGCGGGAGAACGCGGAGATCCTGGCGGCCGGTGGCTACCGGACGCGGTCGGGGCGGCAGGTCTCCCTGGCCGCCGCCCTGGCGGAGGCCAAGGCAGGAACCAGGATATATGGACCAAACCGGGTCGCTCCAGACGGAGAGGGCGTTCGTGGGAGCGAACCGACGGCCGTCCAGGTCACGGACGAGAGCACCACGGTCGCGGCCCGCAGGCTCGCGACGGGCGGCCAGGCCGGCCCGCCCGGCCCGGACGCCGCCCCGGTGGCGGCCCTGAACTTCGCCTCGGCCCGCAATCCCGGGGGCGGTTACGTCCGCGGGGCCAAGGCCCAGGAGGAGGCGCTGTGCCGCGCCTCGGCCCTCTACGAGACCCTGCTCGAGGCCCCGGAGTACTACGAGGTCCACCGGGCGGAGCGCAGCACCTTCTACACCGACCGGGTGATTCACTCGCCCGGGGTGCCCGTTTTCCGCGATGACCGGGGCGAACTGCTGGAGACCCCGTTCCGGGTCGGTTTCCTGACCTCTCCCGCCCCGAACGCGGGCACGATCCGGCGGCAGGAGCCGCAGCGGGTGGCGGAGATCCCGGCGGCGCTGGCCCGGCGGGCGGAGCTCGTGCTGGAAGTGGCCGCGCTGCACGGCTACCGGCGACTGGTACTGGGGGCGTGGGGCTGCGGGGTGTTCCAGAACGACCCGGCGCAGGTGGCGGAGGCCTTCCGGGGACTCCTGGCCGGCCGGTTCGCGGGAGTGTTCGAACAAGTGGTGTTCGGGGTGCTGGACCGCAAGCCCGAGACGCGGCAGGCCTTCGAGCGCGCCTTCGCGGATTTCGGGGCCTGAAGGCGGGACGGGGGCCGGGACAGGTCGGTATGGGCTGGGATGAGCAAGGGCCCGGTCGCGCCGTCCCACCCCGTCCCGCGTCGGTTCGGGTCGGCCCCTACGTCCAGCCGTAGCGCTCGCGCAGCCGGTCGACGACCAGCCGGAAGCGTCCCCGGTCCAGCGCACAGGCCTCGCGCCGCATCCCTGACTCGTGCACCCGCAGCACCCGGTCGACGTCCACCCAGGACTCGCGGCCCGCGCTGTCCCAGGGTCCGGTCCCGATCGGCACCCACTCCCGGTCGTGGTCGTGCCGCTTGCTGGACAGCTGTACGGCGAGCAGCGTCCGCCCGCCCGCCTCCCGCGCGACGACCAGCACCGGCCGGTCCTTGCCGCGGCCGTCGTTCTCCTCGTACGGGACCCAGGTCCACACGATCTCGCCGGGATCGGGGTCGCCGTCGGGGTCGGGAGCGTACTCGGTGCGTACGGGGCCGATGGCGCGCGGGTCGGCCTCGGTGGTCGCCGTGTCCCCGTCGCGGCCGGGCTGGTCGGTGTAGCCGCCGCCGTGATGCGAAAGTGCCGTCATCCCGCCGAGGTTACCGGGTGCGCGCCCGTGCCCCCGCGCGGCCGCGTCGGGCGGTCAGGTCATGTCCGCTTCCCGGTGCGAGCCCGTGCACAGGGCCCAGACGATGAAGAGGTTGACGACGACCAGGGTCAGCGCCCACCAGGGGTAGTACGGGATCCACAGGAAGTTGGCGATCGCGCCCAGTCCGGCGACCACGATGCCGAAGTAGCGCCCCCACAGGGCTCCGGCGAGTACGGCGCACCCGGCGACGACGAGGGCGATGCCCAGGATGAGGTGGATCCAGCCCCAGCCGGTCAGGCTGAACTCGAACACGTAGTGGCGCGTCACGACGAACAGGTCGTCGCTGGCGACGGCAGCGATCCCTTCGAGGAACGCCATCGCCCCGCCGAAGACCATCAGCACTCCCGCCAGGAGGGTGGTACCGGACGTGGGCGCGTGCCAGGGGCGCGGTTGCCCTTGGCCTGCCTGGGTCCTGCCGGCGTCACTGGCCATGTCGGTCTCCTCGGGTGCGGGGCCGGCGCGGTGGCCGGACCGGCGAGATCCCCCCGTTCAGCCTGTCACGGAGGATCACTCTCGGCACTCCGGCCACGCGGCCGACAGGCGCCGGCTCTCACGCACCGCCTCATACGCCGGCCCGTACCGGATCCGGCCACCGCGCCGCCCAGTCGTGCGCCGCCTCCACCTGAGCGGCCAGCGCCAGCAGCAGCGGCTCCGAGTCCGCCGGGCCCAGCAACTGGGCTCCCATCGGCAGCCCCTCGGCAGTGAACCCCGCCGGGACGTTCACCCCCGGCCAGCCGAGGACGTTCCACGTCCAGGCGTACGGGCAGGCGGCGATCATCGCCCGGTCCGTGGCCATGGCACCGAGACCGGCCAGCGCACCGATCCGCAGCGGCGCAGTGGCGGTCGTCGGGGTCAGCACCACGTCGAAACGGCCGAAGATCTCACCGACCCGCCGCCCCAGGGCCGCCTCCGCCCGGCGGGAGACCCGCAGGGCCAGCCCGCCCAGGATCCGGCCGGTCCGTACCGCCTCGTGCGTACGCGGGTCCAGCAGCGCCGGATCCGGCACCCGCGCCGCCCAGTCCCGTACGCCGCTGGTCGCGCGGGGCACGAAGGTCAGCCCGATCGGGCCGTACCGCGGGTCCTCCGGGACCACCTCGTGCCCCAGTGCCTCCAGCCGCCCGGCCAGCCGCTCCACCGCGGAACGCACCTGCGGGTCCAGTGATTTGGGCGTCGCGGTGAAGGGCATCCCGAAGGAGAGGGCGATCCGCAGCCGGCGCGGGGTGCGCCGGGCCGCCTCGACCGCCGAGATGCGGGCCGGGCGGTGCAGGTCCTCGGGGTGCGGGCCGCTCGCGGCGTCCAGCAGGAGCGCCGCGTCGGCGACGGTACGGGCCAGTACGCCGTTGACCGTGAGCCCGTGGAAGGACTCCGGCTCCGGCCAGGTGGAGATGCGCCCGCGCTGCGGTTTCACGCCGATCAGGTGGGTCCAGGCCGCGGGGATCCGGACCGAACCGGCACCGTCCGAACCGAGCGCCGCCGGAACCAGGCCCGCCGCCACGGCCGCCGCCGAGCCGCCCGAGGAACCGCCGGGCGAATAGGCCCGGTTCCACGGATTGCGGGTCGCGCCGAAGGCGTCGCCCTCGGTGAAGGGCCACTGCCCGAGCTCCGGCGTCTGGGTCTTGCCGACGATGACCGCACCGGCCGCGCGCAGCCTCCGTACCGCCTCGCAGTCGGCCGTCTTGGGGGAGAAGGGCCCGGCGCAGCCGAACGCGGTCGGCTCCCCGGCCAGGTCCATGTCGTCCTTGACCGCGAGCGGTACGCCCAGCAGGGGCAGCCGCTCGCCCGCGGCCAGCCGCCGGTCCGCCGCGTCCGCCTCGACGAGCGCGGCGTCGGCGCGTACGGTCCGGAAGGCGTTCAGCTCCGGCTGCGCCGCCGCGATCCGACGCAGCGCCTGCTCCGTCAACTGCCGTGCGGACACACTGCCTTCTGCGAGCGCCGCGGCCATCTCGACCAGGCCGGCTGAGACATCCGACATCGCGAACCACTCCCCCTATTACCGTTCGGTAGGTAGACGGTACGGGGACCAGCCGGGCACGACTACCCGTGCCGGTGGGGAGTTGGCGGACCGAGACCACCGCCCCGCACGAACGGCTCGGCTTCGTCATCACCGAGTCGTGGGACGCGCGGGATCAGCTGGCCTGCATGCCGCGCGCGGTCTGAGGGGCCGGCGGTAACAGCCGCGCAGTCGTGGGCGGGCTCGAACCGTGGAGCGTCGGCCCAGGTGGCCAGGCCCTGGCATCGGCCCTGGATCCAGCCCGCCAGGGGCCCGCTCCGGCGAGATCAGCCGGCCCGGATCGGCGAGCCGGACCAGCGAGGGGACCACCGGCGCTCCCGGCATCAGGCCGGCGCCGAGCAGCGGGGCGAGGCTCAGGGTCGTTTCAGGCCATCCGCCGGCCCCGGGCCGCAATGGGTCTGGAAGGATGCCACGGCAATGTCTCAGTCATCGAAGTCGCCGAAGCCGCCGAACGCGGCTTCCGGATCGGCCACGCCACAACCCGCCGTTCCGACCAGCGCCGACGTGGCCCGCCTCGCCGGGGTCTCGCGCGCGACGGTCTCGTACGTGCTGAACAACGCGGAAGCCGTACGCATCAGCGAGCCGACCCGCCGCAAGGTCCGCGAGGCCGCCGAGGAACTCGGTTACGTCCCGCACGCGGCCGCCCGCAGTCTGCGCGCCGGGCACACCCGGATCGTGCTGCTCCCCACCCCGAACGTGCCGATCGGCCCCCTGTACAGCGCCTTCCTCAACGAACTCCAGTGGGCCCTGCGCCGGCTCGACTACACCGTGGTGCAGTACGGCAGCCTCGGCCTCGGCGGGGACGAGGCCGTGCGGGCGTGGGCGGAACTGCGTCCGGTGGCGGTGATATCCCTGGGCGAGATCAGCCTCTCGGCGCGCAACGTCGCCACCCTCAAGCGGGCCGGGGCCCGCGCGGTGATCACCATGGGCCCGGTCGGCGTACCCGGGGCGCACGCACTCGTCATGGACCAGCAGGAGGTGGGCGCCCGCGCCGCGGCCCATCTCGTCGAGCGGGGCCGGCGGCGGATCGGCGTGGTCGTCCCGGAGGAGGAGGGGCTGGAGCTGTTCTCCGCGCCCCGGCTGGCGGGCGCCCGCTCCGCGGCGGGTGCGGCGGGCGCGGCGGGTACCGAGGACGTACGGGTCGAGCCCGTGCCGATGGCGTACTCCGAGGACTCGGCGGCGGCGCTCGCGGCCCGCTGGCGCACGCTCGGGCTGGACTCGGTCTTCGCCTACAACGACGAGTACGCGATGCTGCTGATGCGCGCCTTCCAGGACGAGGGGCTGCGGATCCCCGAGGACGTCGCCGTCATGGGCGCCGACGACCTGCTCATCGGGCGGCTGCTGCGGCCCCGGCTGAGCACGGTGCGCCTGGAGATGCCGACCGGGGACCACCTGGCCTCGCTGGTGGACCACGCGGTGCGCGAGCCGTCGGAGGTCACGGAGCGGCACGACCTGATGACGGCCGAGGCCGTGCACCGCGCGTCGACCTGACGGCGCGCTGCTCGGGCGCCCCGGCCCGCCGCCCCTGCCCGTGGCCCCGGCCCGCCGCCCCCTTCCCGTGGCCCGTTCCGTCCCGGCCGGGCCGATGGGTCGCCGGCGGGCCGTTGACAGGCGGTGACGTGCGGACGGAGACTGCGGGCGCGCCCCACCGGGCGTGCCCGGCGGCGTGTCGCGATGCCCACACCGGCGTCGTGCCCACACCGGCATCGGTGCCCACACGGCGCCGGTGCGCCACCGCCGTACGGATCCGCCCAGGAGAGACCCCATGAGCATCCGCACCGTCCGCGACGTCTACGTCGTCGACGCCGTCCGCACCCCGATCGGAAAGTTCGGCGGGGCCCTCGCCGGGGTCCGCCCGGACGACCTGGCCGCGCACGTGGTGCGCGCGCTGGTGGACCGTACGCCCGACCTCGACCCGGCCCGCATCGACGACGTCGTCTTCGGCGACGCCAACGGCGCGGGCGAGGACAACCGCGACGTGGCACGGATGGCCGTCCTGCTGGCCGGTCTCCCGGTGAGCGTCCCCGGGGTCACCGTCAACCGGCTGTGCGGGTCCGGCCTCGAAGCCGTGATCCAGGCCGCCCGCGCCATCGCGCTGGGTGACGCCTCCGTGGCCATCGCGGGCGGCGTCGAGTCGATGAGCCGCGCCCCCTGGGTGGTCCAGAAGCCCGAACGGGCCTTCCCCGCCGGGCACCAGCAGATGTGGTCCACCACCCTCGGCTGGCGGATGACCAACCCGCGGATGCCCGCGGAGTGGACCGGCTCGCTCGGTGAGGGCGCCGAACTCGTCGCCGACAAGTACGCCGTCACCCGCGAGGCACAGGACGCCTTCGCCCTGGAGAGCCACCGCAAGGCCGCGGCCGCCTGGGCCGCCGGGCTCTACGACGGGGAGGTCGTGCCCTACGAGGGCGTGGACCTCGTACGGGACGAGTGCATCCGCGAGGGTTCCACCCCCGAGGCGCTGGCCCGGCTGAAGCCGGCCTTCCGGACGGACGGGCGGGGTACGGTCACGGCCGGCAACGCCTCCCCGCTCAACGACGGCGCCGCGGCCCTGCTGTTGACCGACGAGGCGGGCCTGGCCGCCACCGGCCGGGAGCCGCTCGCCCGGATCAGCGCCTCCGCCGTGACGGGGATCGAGCCCCAGCTCTTCGGGCTGGGCCCGGTGGACGCGGTGCAGCAGGCCCTGGGCAAGGCCGGCCGCGGGCTGTCCGACCTCACCGTCCTCGAACTCAACGAGGCTTTCGCGGCGCAGGCGTTGGGCTGCCTGGCGGCCTGGCCGGAGCTGGACCCGGCCGTGGTCAACCCGCGCGGCGGCGCCATCGCGATCGGCCACCCGCTCGGTGCCTCGGGCGCCCGCCTGGCCGGTTCGGTCGCCCACCAGCTGGCGGCGGCGGGCTCCGGCACCGGCATGGCGGCGCTGTGCATCGGCGTCGGGCAGGGCATCGCGCTCGTGCTGGAGCGCTGAGCCCGTCGCGGCACGGCCCTGGTGGTGCACCTGCCCCACCAGGGCGCCGACCGTTTCCGGTCAGAGCCCGCCGTCAACTGCCCAATAACTGAACAGAACTGGAGCCTTCCGTCTGGCACGATGACGCGTGCTGCCGCCCCCCCCCGCCCGGCACCCCGCCCATCCCCACCCGGAGGCCCCGCGCCATGCCGCTCCTCGACCCGACGCTCTGGCAGGACGGACCCACCCTCACCGGCGGCGCCGCCCCGGTCGTCGAACCCGCCACCGGCCGCACCCTCGCCACCCTCGCCCTCGCCGCTCCCGCCGACGTGGCGGAGGCCGCCGTACGGGCCCGCGCCGCGCAGCAGGACTGGGCGCGCGTTCCCCACCCGGAGCGGGCCGCAGTGCTGCGCCGCGCCGGGGACCTGTTCGCCGCCCACGCCGACGAGCTGCGGGAGTGGCTGGTCCGCGAATCGGGCTCGATACCCGGCAAGGCCGGCTTCGAGCTGCACGTCGCCGCGCAGGAGTGCTACGAGGCCGCCGCGCTGGCCTCGCGCCCGGTCGGGCAGGTGCTGCCGAGCGAGGCGCCGCGACTGTCCTTCACCCGGCGGGTCCCGGCCGGGGTGGTCGGGGTGGTGGCCCCGTTCAACGCCCCGCTGATCCTGGCGATCCGCTCGGTCGCGCCGGCCCTGGCACTCGGCAACGCGGTGCTGCTCAAGCCGGACCGGCGGACCGCCGTCTGCGGCGGACTCGCCCTCGCCGCCGTGTTCGCCGCCGCCGGGCTGCCGACGGGGCTGCTGCACGTCCTGCCCGGGGGTGCCGGAACGGGCGCAGCGGTGGTCGCCGACCCGCGGGTCCGGGTGGTGTCGTTCACCGGATCGACGACGGCCGGCCGCGCCGTCGCCGAACTGGCGGGCCGTCACCTCAAGCGCACTCACCTGGAGTTGGGCGGCAACTCCGCCCTGGTCGTGCTGCGCGACGCCGACGTCGAGGCCGCCGTCGCCCAGGCCACCTGGGGCACCTTCTTCCACCAGGGCCAGATCTGCATGACCGCCGGGCGCCACCTCGTACACGCCTCGCTCTACGACGAGTACGTCGAGCGGCTCGCCGCGCGCGCCGAGGAACTGGCGGTGGGCGACCCGTACCGCGAGCAGGTCCACCTGGGGCCACTGATCGACCGCGCCCAGGTGGACCGCGTGCACGCCCTGGTGGAGGCCAGCACCGAGGCCGGGGCCAAGCTCGTCGCGGGCGGCACCCACCGGGACCTCTTCTACCGGCCGACCGTCCTGGCGGGCGCCGACGAGGACACTCCCGCCTACTCCGAGGAGGTCTTCGGCCCGGTGGCGCCCGTACGGTCCTTCGCGACGGAGGACGAGGCGGTGGCCCTGGCCTCGGCGGGCCCGTACGGCCTCTCCCTCGGGATCGTGACCCGGGACGCGGCGCGCGGGCTCGACCTGGCCGAGCGGATCCCCACCGGGATCGCGCACGTCAACGACCAGACCGTCAACGACGAGGCCGTCGCCCCGTTCGGCGGGGTCGGCGCCTCCGGCACCGGCGCCCGCTTCGGCGGCGAGGCCAACCTGGACGCCTTCACGGAACTGCGCTGGACCACGGCCCGCAGCACCCCGGCCGCCCACCCCTTCTAGAGCCTGTCCGGGGTGGGGCGGAATGCTCGGGGCGGGTCGTTCGTTCAAGGAGCAGTCGGTTCAATCAGGAGGTCTGGACACCGTGGCTACAGTCGAGCTCACCAAGGAAAACTTCGACCAGACGGTCAGCGAGAACCCGTTCGTGCTGATCGACTTCTGGGCGGGCTGGTGCCGGCCGTGCCTGCAGTTCGCCCCGGTCTACGAGCGGGCCTCGGAGGCCCATCCCGACCTGCTCTTCGCCAAGGTGGACACCGAGGCGCAGCAGGAGCTGGCGGGTGCCTTCCAGATCACCTCGATCCCGACCCTGATGATCGTCAGGGACCAGGTGGCCATCTTCGCCCAGCCCGGCGCCCTGCCGGAGGCGGCGCTGACGGACCTCATCGGGCAGGCCCGCGCGCTGGACATGGACGAGGTGCGCGCCAAGATCGCCGCGGAGCAGGGCGGCGCGCAGGCCCCCGGCACCGAGGGCCCCGGCACGTCGGAGGTCTGAGCCGGCGGGGCCGTCCACGGCTCCGCCGGAGGGCGGACGGCCCGCACGTCCCGCACGTCCCGCACCGGGGGCCGGAGGCATCGCCTCCGGCCCCCGGCAGTGCATTGGGCCCCCGCGGTGGCGCGCTCGGGCGGGGTGTCTGTCGTCACCGGCGGACCGCGAGGCCGTCCAGGGTGAGGTCGAGCAGGCGCTCGGCCTGCCGGCGGTGTTCGGCGCCCGCCGAGGTGAGGGCGATGCCCTCCAGAGCGGCGGCGACGTCGGCGGGCCCGATGTCGGTGCGGATCGCCCCGGCGGCCACGCACGCGTCCATGAGCGAGGTGAGGGCGGCCAGGATCATCTCCCGGCTCTGACCGTAGGGGTTGCCTCCCGTGGCGGCGATGGCGCGCAGCGCGTCGATCATGCCGTGCTTGGCGGTGACGTAGTCCAGGAAAAGGCGGGTCCACGCGCGCAGGGCCTCGACGGGCGACTGCCGAGCGAGCAGGGCGGGGACCGCGTCGCACAGGTGGGCCAGCTCGTTGCGGTAGACCGCCTCGACCAGCGCCTGACGGGTGGGGAAGTTGCGGTACAGCGTGGCGCTGCCCACCCCCGCCTCCTTGGCGATGCGCTCCATCTCCGCGTCCAGCCCCCGCGTCGTGAACACGCGCACGGCAGCGGTGAGGATCTTCTCCCGGTTGCGCCGCGCGTCGGCCCGCAACGGTCGGCTCGGTCCGTCGGTCATCGGTGCTCGCCATCCCCTCTCGGGCGCCCTTCGGCTGCCCGGAACTTGCCAAACGGGGACGGCCCCACTTAGCTTCGAACAAGTGGGGCCACCCCCACTTTCACTTTAGGTCACCGCAGTGACCGGCGCACCGGCGCACAGCCACGAACGGGAGCTGATCATGTCGGGCATCCAGGGGAAAGTCATCGCCATCACGGGGGCCAGCAGCGGCATCGGCGAGGCGACCGCGCACCACCTCGCCGAGCGGGGCGCCCGGCTCGTGCTGGGCGCCCGCAGGGAAGACCGGCTGAACGCGGTCGTGGACGGCATCGCGGCCCGGGGCGGCACCGCCGTCGGTGTCGTCGTCGACGTCACGCGCCGCGAGGACCTGCGGCGCCTGACGGACACGGCCGTCGCCCGGTTCGGCCGCCTCGACGTCCTCGTCTCCAACGCGGGCACGATGGCCGTCTCGCCCTTCGACGACCTGCGCCAGGACGACTGGGACGCCATGGTCTCCACCCACGTCACCGGCCTGCTCAACGGCATCGGCGCGGCGCTGCCCGTCTTCCGCCGACAGCGCTCCGGCCACTTCGTCAACGTCGGCTCCACCGCGGCCCACGTCGTCAAGTCCCCCCAGGCCGTCTACGCGGCCACCAAGACGGCCGTGAAGGTGCTCACCGAGGGTCTGCGCCAGGAATCGGGCCCGGACCTGCGCGTCACCCTCGTCTCGCCCGGCTTCACCCACACCGAGGGAGTCGGCAAGGGGGCCAGTGCCGAGGTCGCAGCCGCGATGACCCGGCAGCGCGACGAGATCGCCATGCCGCCCTCCGCCATCGCGTCCGCCATCGGCTACGCGATCGAGCAGCCCGAGGGCGTCGACGTCGGCGAGATCGTCGTCCGGCCCACCGCCCAGGCCTGACGCCGCCGACGGAGCCGCCGCGTGGCCCCTCGAACCGGGCGTCGGCGGGCCGTTGCCACACCATGCCGAGGCCGCGCACATCTCGGCGTGTCCCGCGGAGCACACGTACAGTGGCGGCTTATGAGCCCCTGACCGGGATTCCTGTGGGTCCTGGCGGACCCTCTGGAACCCTTGGAAGGTGTCTATGTCGCAAGCCGTGGAGTACGACGTCGTGGTGCTCGGCGGGGGGCCGGCCGGCGAGAACATCGTCGACCGGACCGTCGCCGCCGGGCTGAGCACCGCCCTCGTCGAGAGCGAACTGGTGGGCGGCGAGTGCTCGTACTGGGCCTGCGTGCCCAGCAAGGCGCTGCTGCGCCCGGTCCTGGCCCGCGCCGAAGCGCGCCGGGTGCCGGGGCTGGCAGGGGCCGTCGGGGGCCCGCTGGACACGGCGGCGGTGCTCGCGCACCGCGACTACTGGACCGGCGACTGGAAGGACCAGGGCCAGGTCGACTGGCTCGACTCCATCGGCGCCCACGTCTACCGGGGGCACGGCCGCCTCTACGGGTCCCGCAAGGTCGCCGTCACGAGCCCCGAGGGCGAGCACCACGTACTGTCGGCCCGGCACGCCGTGGTCGTCGCCACCGGCACCCGGGCCGTCGTCCCGGACCTGCCCGGCATCGCCGGCGCCCGCCCGTGGACCAGCCGCGAGGCGACCTCGGCGCAGGCGGTCCCCGGCCGGCTGCTGATCGTCGGCGGATCGGTGGTGGCCGCCGAGATGGCCACCGCCTGGCAGGGCCTCGGATCGCAGGTCACCATGCTGGTGCGCGGCTCCGGGTTGCTGCCGCGCATGGAGGACTTCGCCGGGGAGCTGGTCGCCGACGCGCTGCGCGAGGCCGGGGCGGTGATCCGTACGGACGTCTCCGTCGAGGCGGTCGTACGGGACGGCTCGAGCGGGCCCGTACGGGTGGTGCTGGAGGGCGGCGAGAGCCTGGAGGGCGACGAACTGCTGATGGCGACGGGCCGGGCGCCGCGGACCGACGACATCGGACTGGAGACCGTGGGCCTGACCGCGGGGACGTGGATCGACGTCGACGACAGCTGCCGGGTGCCCGGCCACGACTGGCTGTACGCCGTCGGCGACGTCAACCACCGGGCGCTCCTCACCCATCAGGGCAAGTACCAGGGCCGGATCGTGGGCGCCGCCATCGCCGCCCGCGCCGCCGGCGCCCCGCTGGACACCGGCCCCTGGGGCGCGCACACGGCCACTGCCGACACCCGCGCCCTGCCGCAGGCCGTCTTCACGGATCCCGAGGCCGCGGCGGTCGGCCTGACCCTGGCCGAGGCCGAACGGGCCGGCCACCGGGTGCGGGCCGTCGACTACGACCTGTCGAAGGTCTCCGGCGCCGGGCTGTACGCCGACGGCTACCGCGGCCGCGCCCGCATGGTCGTCGACCTCGACCGCGAGGTCCTCCTCGGAGCCACCTTCGTCGGCCCGGGCGCGGCCGAGCTGGTCCACGCGGCCACCATCGCGGTCGCGGGGGAGGTGCCGATCGAGCGGCTGTGGCACGCGGTTCCGGCCTTTCCGACGATCAGCGAGATCTGGCTGCGGCTGCTGGAGACCTACCGGGGGTGAGGCCGCGGGCGCGACGCGCCCCTCGGCCGGTCATCCGGCGTTCACTCGCGCGCTCGGCCCGGTGCCGAACGCCGCGCCCCGGTACGCCGGTCAGGCCAGTGCGGTCACGTGGTCGGGATGGTGGGCGGCGACGTCGTGGGCGGCTCGGACGAAGGCGGCGACGGCCGCGGATCGCGAGGTCTCCGGCCAGGCGACCATGACCGCGCTGGGACTGAGGCCGGTGACCGGCCGGTATGCGATGTCGGGGCGCCGGTGCCGCTCGGTGGTGGAGCGTGCCAGGAACGCCACCGCCTGGCCCAGCGCGACCACCTCCAGGAGTTGCTCGACGCCGGCCACGATCGGCCCCTCAGGAGCGTCTGCCGACGCCAAGTCTGCGCGGCCATCGCCCGCTTCCGCGCCGTCGCATCCCGTGTAGTGGGCGGTGGCGGAGGGGGCGGCCCCCTTCCAGCGCGGGATCGGTTCGCCCTCGAGGTCGCTCAGCCGCAGTCGCCGGCGTCCGGCCAGGCGGTGCCCGGCGGGCAGGACGGCCAGTCGCGGCTCGACCACGAGCGTCTGGTGATCCAGCCCTTGACCGTCGAACGGACTGCGCAGCAGCGCCACGTCGGCACGGCCGTCCCGCAGCATGGCGATCGGCTCTCCGCTGCCGCCGACGACGACTTCGGGCGGCGGCAGATGTGAACCCGTTCCCCGGTAGGCGGCGAGGATCTCCCGCAGCAGCCCGGCATCGCCTCCCGGTTTGACCGCCACGACGAGCCGGGGCGTCGGCTGACCGGCCCGGCGTGCCCGCCGGCCCGCCGCGTGCACCGCGTCGACCGCGATCCGGGCCTGGTCGAGCAGCACCTGACCGGCGGTGGTCAGCCTCACCTGCCGGGTGGTGCGCTCCAGCAGGCGTACCCCGAGCCGGGACTCCATCTGTGCGATCGCCTTCGACAGCGGCGGCTGCGCCATCCCCAGGCGCCCGGCGGCCCGGCTGAAGTTCAGTTCCTCGGCGACCGCGATGAAGTACCTCAGCTCCCGCACCTCCAGCTCACTCATATCCGTGGACTATAGATCCAGAGTCTTCTGGTCTTTCCCTGCCGCCCGTTGGGGAGGGGAGGCTGGGTGCCATGACGACTTCACAGAAGACTGCTCTGATCACCGGTGCGAACAAGGGCATCGGCAAGGAAACGGCGCGCAGGCTCGCGGCCCTCGGCATCACCGTGCTGATCGGCGCCCGCAACGCCGAGCGTGGCGAGGCGGCGGCCGAGGAACTTCGCGCCGACGGCGCCGACGGCGCCGACGTACGGTTCGTACCGCTGGACGTCACCGACGAGACCTCGGTCCAGGCCGCCGCTCAGCACATCGACGCCACGTTCGGCCGCCTCGACATCCTCGTCAACAACGCCGCGATCGCCGCCGGACCGCAAAAGCCGAGCGACACCCCCGCCGCTGCCGTCCGGCAGGTCTACGAGACCAACGTGTTCGGCGTCATCGCGGTGACCCACGCCATGCTCCCCCTGCTCCGCCGCTCCGCCGCCGCACGCATCGTCAACATGTCCAGCGAACTCGGCTCCCTCACCCACCTGGCCGACCCGGGCAGCCCGTGGTCCGCCTCCTACTCGGTCCTCCTCCCCTACTGCACATCGAAGAGCGCGCTGAACGCGATCACCGTGCTCTACGCCAATGAACTGCGCGCCGAAGGGATCCTGGTCAACGCGGTGAGTCCCGGCTACTGCGCGACCGACCTCAACCGGCACACCGGGATACGCACGGCGCAGGAGGGCGCGGCCGTGGCGGTTGACCTGGCGACGGCGGGCGAGGACGGCCCGACGGGCGCCCTTTTGGCCGAGGACGGGCCGATTCCCTGGTGAGGCCACGCCGCGCCGCCTCCGCCCCGGTCCCGCCGGAATGTTCTCAACCCCCGCCGTGACGATCACCGTCCTCTTGCACGGCCCCGCGGCACGATGCCGGCGCGCCGTACCCGTCCGCGGAAAAGCGCCCGAGCACCGCCGCCCGCAGCCCTGTTGAATGGGCGTCACACGCATCTCTCGACCAGAGGCGAAGGAGACACCGCTCGTGATCGTGATCGCCCACCTCAGCGACATCCATCTCGACGGCGGCCCGCGGGCGGCCGACCGCACCCGCGCCGTCATGGAGTACCTCGACGGCCTGCCGTACGACCTGGACGCGGTACTGGTGAGCGGGGACATAGCCGACCATGCCGCCCCGGCCGAGTACGAGGAGGCCGCCAAGCTGCTGCGCTCGCGGCACCCGCTGGTGGTCTGCCCCGGCAACCACGACGACCGGACCGCCTTCCGGCAGGGCCTGCTGGGGGAGCGGGCCCCCTCGTCCGCGGCGCCCGTCGACCAGGTGCTGCGCGGCCCGGGCTTCGTGCTCGCCGTGTGCGACTCCTCCGTTCCCGGCGCCGACCACGGCCTCCTGGAGGAGTCCACCCTGGCCTGGCTGGACGGCGTACTCACCGACACTCCCCGGGAGACCCCGGTCCTCGTCGCCTTCCACCACCCGCCCGTCCCGCTGCACACCCCGTACGTCGACGAGATCCGCCAGTTCGGGGAGGAGCGGCTCGCCGCCCTGGCCGAACGGCACCCGCACCTCACCGCGTTCCTGTGCGGGCACGCCCACACGGCGGCCGCCACCACCTTCGCGGGGCGACCCGTGCTGGTGGCGCCGGGCGTGGTCTCCACCCTGCGGCTCCCGTGGGAGCACCCCTCGGCCGACTCCGAGCACGTCCACCTCGACGAACCGCCCGCCGTCGCCTTCCACTTGATCGGCGACGACGGTCGGCTGACGACCCACTACCGGGTGGTCGTGGACCGCCGGTAGCTGCTCCCGTCACGGGTCCGGGTCAGCAGGCCCGAGGTGATCAGGTACCGCCGCAGCGCCGAGCAGTCCTCGTGCACGGTGCGCAGCGCGTCGTTCACCTCGGGCTCCGTGTACTCCCGGTCCACCGCGAAGAGGGTCTCCGCGAGGTGGACGAGCAACTGCTCGCGCCGGGCGGCCCTGCGCGGGATCGTGAGGAGTCGTCCGTCCGAGAAGAGGTCGCCGACGTCGCGGCGCTCCTTGCGCGGGGCGGTCTGTTGCTGGTGTTCGGTGCTCTCAGACATGAGGGCGAGCTTGACCGCCCGGCTCCCCGGCGGGCAACGGAATTTCCGGTTCGAAGGCCCTGAGGGAGTCCTCGCCGCCCGTCCACCGGACGTCGAGCTGCTGGCGGACCAGGAGCCAGCCCTTGGGGCCGCGCCGGAAGTCCCACGCGTACGCACCGCCCATGGAGTAGGTCGCCGAGGTCGTTTCGGGTGCGGTGACGGCGACGAACCACATGTAGCCGATGCCGCTCGCCCGGTCCCCCTCCACCTCGAACTGCATGTTGAGGATGTGGTGTTGCATGCCCGGGTAGGGGGCTTCCGCCTCCTCCACCGTCGCCCGGATCGCCTCCTTCCCGTGCGTCTCGCCCCACGGTCCGAACTCCAGCACCGCGTCCTCGGCCCAGCAGTCGATCCAGGTCTGCCAGTCCTTGCGATCCAGTGCCCGCCAGCCGCGGACCAGGAGGGTGCGCAGAGCCTCCTTGTCCTCCAGGTTCCGCAGGCGCCGGACCAGTCCCTCGTAGGCGGAGTCCGTGGGCGCCACCGCGGCGCCCTGCCTCCCGTTGGGCGCCACCTCGGCGCCCTCCCTCCCGGCGGCGGTCACCGGGTGCCCGCGACCGGGCGGACGACGATCTCGTTCACGTCGACCTGCGGCGGCTGGGCAACGGCGTAGGCGATCGCGTCCGCGATGGCCGAGGCCGGCAGCGCCACGGCCCGGTAGGCCTTCATCGCCTCCCTCGCCTCCGGATCGGAGATGGAGTCCGCGAGTTCGGACTCGGTCACGCCCGGGGAGACGAGGGTGACGCGGATGTCCCCGGCGGATTCCTGCCGCAGGCCGTCGGAGATCGCGCGCACGGCGTACTTGGTGGCGCAGTAGACGGCGGCGGTGGGGGAGACCTCGTAGGCGCCGATGGAGGCGACGTTGACGAAGTGCCCGCCGCCCTGGGCGCGCATCACGGGCAGGGCGGCGGCGATCCCGTGCAGGACGCCCCGCACGTTCACGTCGATCATGCGGTCCCACTCGTCGGTCCTGAGCGCTGCCAGCGGCGACAGGGGCATCACGCCCGCGTTGTTCACGAGGGCGTCGATCCGGCCGTACTCGCGGACCGTCGCGTCGACGAACCCCCGCATGTCCGCCGCGTCGGTGACGTCCACCGTCCGGAAGGCGGCGGTGCCGCCCGCCGCGGCGATCTCCCCGACCAGTCGCTCCAGCCTCTCGGTGCGTCGCGCGCCGAGCAGGACCCGGTGCCCGCCCGCCGCCAGACGGCGTGCCGTGGCCTCCCCGATGCCGCTGCTCGCACCGGTGACGGCGATGGTCCTCGTCCCGGTCATGGCGGTCTGCTTCATGTCTGATCTCTTTCGTCGACGGCCTTCCTGCAGACGGCTTTCGGCCGCCTCTTCCTCCGGAGTCTGGGCGGCGGCCGAAGGGCGGACCAGGACGGGCTGTGCCTGGGTACGGCGCACCCAGGCACGCGCCGGGGGACCGGTCTAGCCTGGCGTGATGACAGGCAACGCCCTCGGGGACTTCCTTCGCGCACACCGTGCACGGCTGCGGCCCGACGACGTGGGACTGGCCTCCCACGGCCCGCGCCGGGTGGCCGGCCTGCGGCGGGAGGAGGTCGCCGTCCTCGCTGGCATGAACTCCGACTACTACGCCCGCCTGGAACAAGGCCGCGAGCAGAGCCCCTCGCCACAGATCCTCGAAGCGATCGGCGCCGCCCTGCGCATGGACCACGAGGCACACGACCACCTGTTCCGGCTGGCGGGCACCCTGCCGGACGGGCGGCGCACCCGGCCGCGGGAGACGGTCAGCCCGCAGCTGCGCCAGTTGCTGGACGGGTACGCGAACACCCCGGCGTTCGTCCTCAGCCCGGCGTTGGACCTGCTCGCGGCCAACAGCCTGGCGTACGCGCTCTTCTCACCGTTCGAGAAAGCGGACAACCTCGCCCGCATGACCTTCCTCGACCCCGCGGGACGGGTCTTCCACGCCCAGTGGCGACGGGCGGCCGAGGCGGTCGTCGCCGCCCTGCGCCAGTCCACCGGCCTCGCACCGCACTACCCGCGCCTGCGCGAACTGGTGCGGCTGCTCACGGGGACGAGCGAGGAGTTCGCAGCGATGTGGTCCGCGCACACCGTCTACGGGAAGACCCTCGACGCCAAGGCGCTGGTCCACCCGGACGTGGGGGTCCTGTTCCTCACGTACCAGGCCTTCGACGTACGGGGAGCACCCGGCCAGCAGGTGGTGATCTACCACGCCGAACCGGGCAGCCCCAGCTCCCACGCGCTCTCCCTGCTCGGCAGCCTGAACGCAACCGGCCCGGCCGTCACCGGAGTTCACCGGGACGGACGGGCCGGTGCCTGAACGGGCGCGAGCCGAGGGCGGGCCGAGGGCGGACGGTCGGGTCAGGGGCCGACGGTGATCTGCTGCGCCGGATCGGTGGTATCGGCGACCCGGTAGACCGCGTTGAAGGTGGACGAGGTCGCGCTGGTGGGGCAGCCGAACCCGCCGGTGACCTTGACCGGTACCGAGGCGTTGGTGAAGGTCAGGGTGGACGGGGCGCCGTTGGCCCAAGTGCCGCCGACGTTCGCCGGGGCCGTGGGGGCGGCGGTGACCGTACAGGAGGCGAGCCCGGTCGTCTTGACCACCAGGCCGCCGACCGGCAGGCCCATGGTGGCGGTGATCGGGGAACCGTCCTGCATCGACACGGTCCAGGCGCCGGACGTCGTGACCGTGGGGGTCACGCCCGGCATGCTGGAGGTGCAGGAGCTGTACGTCGGCGCGGAGATCGGCGAGGACACCGGCCCGGCCGGGTTGCTGTTGCCGGGGGCGGCCGGCACCGTGCCGGTGGCGACGGAGACGTTGCAGGTCACCGTGACCGAACCGGCTTTGAGGGTGGCCTTGCCCGTGAGGGTGGCCTGGAAGGCGTGCCCGGCCGGGGTGACGGTGGTCGACCCGGCCACGGGTAAGGGCGCGGCGGTGACCGGGGCGGTGACCGCGCCGAGCGCGAGGGCTCCGGCGGCGGCCGTCCCGAGGACGAGCGCGGTGCGCGAACGGCTCATGGCTGTGCTCCTTGGGGATCGTGGTGCGTGGTGGGGGGAGGGGGCGCGGCGGCCGCCGCGGCACCCACGGCGGAATCCGGCTCCGCGCACTTCCGTTCCGCGAAGTCCCGTTCCGCGAAATCCCGTTCCGCGGACTCCGGATCCCCGGCGCGCGGGGCCGCGTACGGCTGCCACGCGAACATCAGGCCGCCGCCGAGGATGCCGAGCAGGGTGCCGATCAGGAAACCACCCAGGTTCGACAGGACCAGCGCGGCCGTGGCGATCAGGGTGGTGAGGACGCCCGCGAGCGTGCGCTGAGCGGGAGCGAACCAGGTGGTGAGGCCGAGCACGATCATCACGATGCCCATCAGGACGGACGGGATCCCCGCCACCCCCTGCTGGAGCATGATCTTCAGCGGCGCCAGCGGCAGGACGCAGATCCACGCCCCGGCCAGGATCGCGAGCAGCCCGCCCCAGAAGGGCCTGCTGCGCCGCCACCGTTGCCACCGCCGCCGACGGCTCAGAAGCATTCCTTCTTGCCCTTGCTGATGTTCATGCTGAGCCCGGACAGCTTGAAGGTGCCGGCGTTGGTCGCCCACGCCGTCTGCTGCAGATCGCTGATGCGGACCGTGTCGGCCTGCTGGGCGAACAGGTCCTGCATGCCCTGCGCTTCGGCCGGTCCCTTGTCGAGGGTCGAGGCGTCCCGCCCGATCTCGATGTTGCTGAAGACGGCGTCGCCCGCGAGCTGGGTCGCGTCGACGAACAGGTTGCTCGCCTCCACCGGGGTCTTGCGGCCGGCGGTGAGGTTGAGCGAGATGTCACCGACCACCGGGAGCGTGGTGACCACGGACTGGCAGAGGTCGTGAAGCTTGGCCTCCCGGATGGCGGTGACGGCCACCGGGATGAGTTCCTCACGGGCGTTGACGTCGACGCTGCCGTACTGGGCGAAGCCCTCGCCCTCCAGGCTGCTCGCCGAGACCTTGAACTGCTGGCCCGAGACGGCGAACGAGGCGGCGAGCGCCCCCTGTGCGAGGGCGATGCCGAGGCCGGCGGTCACGGCGACGGCGGGGACGGTCAAGGCGGCGAACCGACGCCAGCGAACGCGGCCGGACCCGGCGCGCTCGTCGGCTGTCTGGTCGGATAAATGGGGGGAACCGGTCATGAGGTCGTCCCTTATTTCGGCTGTGCACCGTTGTTACCGACGAGTTGAATGTAAGAGTGCCAATGGGGGTTGGCAAGGTTGTGCGAGCGCACCCTTTGAGCCGACTCCTACTGCTCCGTACGCAGCAGTTCGGCGACCTCCGCGTCCACCCGTCGCGCCATCGCCCGGGCGAACTCCGTGGCCACGACCTCCCCGGCCACCGGCCGCAACGCGGCCACCGCCGCCGTGATGTGCTGGAGCTGCGTGGCCGAAAGCCGCTCCAGACCCTCCGCCCCCTCCGCACCGATCACGTGCCGCCGGAACAGCCCGACGAACCGGTCCGCGACCGTCGACGCCTGCGTCTGCACGAACTCCCCGACGTCCAGGATCTCCGCCAGCGGCACCCCCAGCCGCACCAGCGTCAGCGTCGCGTCCAGCAGCCGCCGGCTCGGGTGCGTGACCCGGTCCCCGTCGAGCGTCACGTAACCCAGCTCCGCCGCCCGCCGGGTGTCCGCCGCGGTCGCCGTCGGACCGAACACCTCCCGCAGCTCGGCCCGGGTCATCGTCACCGGCTCCTCCTGCACCCAGTCCCGGGTCATCTCCCGTTCCAGGCCCAGCAGACGGGACAGACCACCGCCCTCCTCCCACGCCTGGAGCAGCTCCGCGATCCCGTTGACGGTGTACCCGCGCCCCAGCAGATCGCTGATCAGACGCAGCCGGGTCAGGTGGTCGTCGGAGTACCAGGCGATCCGGCCCTCCCGGCGCGGCGGCGGCAGCAGCCCGCGCTCCTGGTAGTAGCGCAGGTTGCGCACCTTGACGCCGGCCGCCCGGGCCACGTCCTCCCGGCGGTAGCGCCCGCCACCGCTCCCGTCCTCCACCTGGCTGCTCACGGGCGAGAGTGTAGGAGCTACCGACAGGTCATATCGGCAGCTCACACGGGCAGCTCGTCCGGGGAGGTCACACGGTCCGCGGACGATCCTGCTTGACCGCCCGCAGGACCACGAACTTCGGCTCGCTCGCGACGACTTCGCTGTTGCCGAAGAGCCGGCGCAGATGGGTGTGGTAGCCCATGTGCCGGTTCGCGACGATCCACAGCTCGCCGCCGGGCCGCAGCACCTTGCGCGACTGCGCGAACATCCGCAGCGCCGTGGCGTCCGTGGTGGCCTGGTGGGAGTGGAAGGGCGGATTGCTCAGCACCAGGTCCACGGACGCGGGCGGCAGCATCGCCACGCCGTCGCCGACGAAGAACTCCGCCGTACGCCGGCCCTCGCGGACGTTCGCCCGGTACGTGGCCTGCGCGGAGGCGACCGCCTGGTACGACTCGTCGGTGAAGACCACCTCGGCGTCCGGGTCGTGGACCTGGACCGCCGCGCCGACGACGCCGTTGCCGCAGCCCAGGTCGACGACCCGGGCCCCGTCGGTGTTGGTCGGCAGGTTCTGCAGGAAGAAGCGGGTGCCGACGTCGAGCCGGTCGGCGCAGAAGATCCCGGCGTGGTTGACGACGGTCAGGCCGGAGCCCGAGCCCGCGTCCTCGTCCACCGTGTACGTCAGCGGCCACGGCCCGGGGGTCGTGGGCCGGGTCGCGCCGGGGGTGCCCGGCGTACAGAAGATCAGCCGGGCCTTCTTCTCCGCGAGCGAGGTCTTCGTGGGGCCGAGGATCTTCTCGAAGAGCCGCAGCGTGGAGGTGTGGATCTCCTTGACCATGCCGGCGCCGACCACGACGGTGCCCGCGTGCACGTGCGGGGCCAGCCGGTACAGCTGGTCCTCCAGCAGCGCCAGGCTCTTGGGCACGCGCACCAGCAGGACGTCGATCTTCCCGGGCGGCGGATCCTGCGTGGTCAGCAGGGTCACCGTGGCCTTGGCCGTCCCGATCCCGTTGCGGTCCAGGTTGGCCGCGGTGGCGGAGCGGGTGAGGGCGGAGTCGGTGATCTGCGTCGGGTGGTACGCGGCGAGCGCCGTCGTCAGCGTCCCCCAGCGGTCCCCGAGCACCGTGATCTGGCCGGCGGAGGCCAGGTCCACCGGCCCGCGCTCCCCGGTACCGGAGTCGAGGTGGCGCAGCAGGTACTCGTCGGCGGCGTCCCAGGCACGGAGCCGGTCGCGCGGGTCCTCGGGGAAGCGGGTGAGCTCGTAGGAGCCGAAGGGTGTGGTCAGGCGGTTCATATGAGCCCCAGGCTATCCGAGCCGCCCCCAGGACCCCACACGCACGTGGCCGAACCCCCGAACGCCGCCGCTCCGCCCCGGCCGCGGCGAGCGAGGCTGTCCGCCGACACCAGCGGCTCCGCCCCGCATCCCCGCGAGCCGGGGCATCCGGCTCACGCGTGCCGGGGGCGCGCGATCCGCCCACGCTGAGCCCGCCGGCCGGGCCGCGCGAGGGCGTGCCGCCCGCATGCGCGGTGAGGGCGTCCCCGGGGGCGCCGCCCCCGACCTGCCACGACGGGGTACGCGGGCGAGCGTGAGGCCGTGCGCGCGCCGGCACCAGCGGCTTCGGTCCGCCGTCCGCGAGGCAGACCCTTCGCACGGCCCGAGCCAGCTGCCCGGCCGACGCGGGCCGGTGGCGCGCGGTCCGCCCACGCTGAGCCCGCCGGCCCGGGCCGCGCGAGGGCGTGCCGCCCGCATGGGCGGTGAGGCGTCCCCGGGCGCGCCGTGCGCGGAGCGTGGCGGGCCCGGACGCACCGGCGCCGACCTGCCACGACGGGGTACGGGGTGAGCGCGAGGTCGTGCGCGCGCCGGCACCAGCGGCTTCGGTCCGCCGTCCGCGAGGCAGACCCTTCGCACACCCCGAGCCGGCTGCCCGGCCGACGCTGGCCGGTGGCGCGTGGTCCGCGCACGCTGAGCCCGCCGGCCCCGGCCGCGCGAGGGCGTGCCGCCCGCATGCGCGGTGAAGGCGTCCCCGGGCGCGCCGTGCGCGGAGCGTGGCGGGCCCGGAGGCACCGGCGCCGACCTGTTACGAAGCGCGAGGTCGTGCGTGCGCTCTGCCTCGCGGGCGGCGAGCCGAAGCCACTGGTGCCGACAGCTGGGGACGCGTACGCGCAGTAGCCGGGCGGGTACGCACGCGGAGTCCGCTGGCCCATGCGCGCCGAGCTCGGCGGCGCGCGCCTGCGCGGGGCCGACCGCCGGCGGGCGCGGTCGGGTTTCGGGCAGTCTCATGGCTCCGAGGGGCGAGCGTTCGAACGCGACGACTCCGGGTCTGCGCGGGTCCGGCGACGTCCTGAGCGCGGTGGGGCGTCCGTACACATGGAGCCACGCAGAGGCCGGCGGCTCACCAGTACCGGGCGGGGCCCGCAGGCGCGGACCGGCGGCCTCGTCTGCGGGCCTGGGCTGCCCTGCGCGGTTGGGCGCGAATCCGACCGTTCGTAGGAACGGGGGCCCCGCCCCCGGCGCGGCCGCGGGGCCGGCCGCTCACGCACACACGTTCGGGCAGCGGTGCCTGCGCAGAGACGGCGGCCTCGCCCCTACTCGGGGAAGTCGCCGGCCATCGCCGCGGCCACCCGCAGGTACGGGCGGGCCTCGGCGGCGCGGCCCTGGCGCTCCAGTGTGCGGCCGAGCATGAGCTGCGCGTAGTCCTCCACCGGCCAGCGCTCCAGGATGGCGCGGAGCTCCTGCTCGGCGCGGGACAGCTGGGCGGAGTGGTAGTAGGCGCGGGCCAGCAACAGCCGAGGTGCCAGCTGCTCGGGCACCTCGCCCGCCAGCCCGTCCAGGATGCGTGCGGCCGTCGCGTACTCCCTCGCGTCGAAGAAGAGCCGGGCGCGCGCCCAGCGCTCGGCCGCCGTTCCGTGCTCGAAGTACGTCCCCGGCGCGTTCATCGCGTCCCTTTCGCCGTTCGGGTGGTCCGTCCGGTGCCACCAACACGGCTGGGCGGTCGAACATTCCACCGCCGGAGCCGCCACCACACGACTAGGTTGTCCGTATGAGCAATCTCGATCGCCAGCCCGCTCTCTCCGCCTGCGGCGGCCGCGGCTTCGTCGTGGCCGAGCCGGTGCGCGAGCTCCTCAGCCCGCGCACGGTCAAGCTCGGAGAGTCCACCGAGGTCCGCCGACTCCTGCCGAACCTGGGCCGCCGCATGGTGGGTGCCTGGTGCTTCGTCGACCACTACGGCCCGGACGACATCGCCGACGAGCCCGGTATGCAGGTCGCGCCCCATCCCCACTCGGGTCTGCAGACCGTGAGCTGGCTTCACGACGGCGAGGTGCTCCACCGCGACAGCGAGGGCAGCCTTGCCACGATCCGCCCGCGCGAGCTGGGCCTGATGACCTCGGGCCGCGGCATCAGCCACTCCGAGGAGAGCCCGCGCCCGCACGCCCGCTTCCTGCACGGTGCCCAGCTGTGGGTGGCCCTGCCGGACGCCCACCGCAACGTGGACCCGCATTTCCAGCACCACGCGGAACTCCCGCACGTCACGGCCCCCGGCCTGACGGCGACGGTCATCCTGGGCACCCTGGACACGGCGACCTCGCCCGGAACGGCGTACAGCCCGATCGTCGGCGCGGATTTGACCCTCGCGGCGGGCACCGAGACCCGCCTCCCGCTCGTACCGGACTTCGAGTACGCGGTCCTGTCGATGTCGGGCGAAGCCCACGTCGACGACGTCCCGGTCCTCCCGGGCTCCATGCTCTACCTGGGCTGCGGCCGCACGGACCTCCCCCTGCGCGCCTCGTCGGACGCCAGCCTGATGCTCCTGGGCGGCGAGCCGTTCGAGGAGGAGATCGTGATGTTCTGGAACTGGATCGGACGGTCACACGACGATATCGCGCAGGCCCGCGAAGACTGGGTGAACGGGTCGCGATTCGGCGAGGTCAAGGGCTACGACGGCCCTCCGCTTCCGGCCCCCGAAATGCCACCAACCCACTTGAAGCCCCGGGGAAGGGTTCGTTGACCTGCTGCTTTGCGCGGAATGAGGGCAAAACATCGATCGACCCCCTTGTGGTCACTGCTGCTGCAAGTGCTTCTGAAGCCAAGTGAGCAAGGCGGCGAAGGCGGGGGTCATCGTGGCGTCCGACTGCTTGAGGGTCGTCAAGCGGCCGCTGTCTTCCACCGTGATCGTGTAGCTCATCGCATCCCTGGCGCGGCCGGGCTGGTCCGCATTGGACGTCGGGATGGCCGCTGCCACCAGTTGGGCCAGCTCCGTGCGGGCGTTCCCGGGCAGGGTGTCCGCGTCCATCACCTGCGGCGGGAGGCGGCGGTTGACCGTTGCCGCCAGCCCGCCGTGTATCGCGAGAGTCACTTTCATCGCGGGTGACCTGGTGGTGACGAGTGACCGAGGGCTGGGAGACGGATGTTCCCGGGGGTCACCTGGATGCCTTCAGTGCGTCCACTTCCTTGGCCAGCCTCGACATATGGGCGCTGAGTTCACCTACTTGCCTGCTCAGGGCTGCCAGGTCGTCCTGTCGGCCCGCGCCACGGTGCCCGTTGGCCGCGAAGCCGCGTGGCCGGGCGGCCCCGGTCGGGACGCCTCTGAGAGGGATTTCCACCTCCTGCCACGCCGCCAGCACGGCCGACTGCTCGGCGCTGCCGATGCCGAACAGCTCCCCGGCCTTCTGGAAGGTGGTGTGGGCGAAGTCCAGGAATTGAGCCTCGGCGCCGGACGCTCTGAGTGCCTCGTACCAGATGGGCCCGGCAGCCTCCCATGCGAATCCGCCGATGCCCACGGCGGTCAGGAAGAACGCCTTGTTCGGAATTCCGGAGTTGAAGTGCACCCCGCCGTTGTCACCTTCCTCCGTGTCGGGCAAGTGGATGAATTTGCTCATGCGGTCGGGCTGGGGGTCCTTGCCGAACAGGGCGTTGTTGTACGCATGCCCCGGGGCCTTCATCGATCGCAGGGCGTCGGCCTCGATGCCCGGGGTCCACACGTCAGCCCCGATCAGCCAGTCCGCTTCCTCAGCCGACTGCTTGAGCGACCACTGTTTGACCAGCGACCCGAAGACGTCCGAGATCGACTCGTTCAGGGCGCCGGACTGATTGTGGTACTCGAATCCGGCGGTGTGTTCGGTGACTCCGTGCGTCAACTCGTGGGCGATCACGTCGAGGGATCCGGTGAGGTTGCCGAGCTGCTTCCCGTCCCCGTCGCCGAATACCATCTGTCGTCCGTCCCAGAACGCGTTGTTGAACTTCACGCCGAAGTGGACGTATCCGTCCAGGCGCATCCCCCGGCCGTCGATGGAATCGCGTTGGAACACTTCCTTGTAGAAATCGCGCGTCAGGCCGAGCCCGTCAAACGCCCGGTTGACGGACACGTCACCCGACTCCGGTCCGTCTTCCGGCCTGGCCAGGACAGCGCCGGGGAGGAAACTCCCCTCCTCGCAGTCGAAGACGGTGCGCCGACCGTTGCCGGGGGCGGCCACGCCGGCGAAGGACGCCCGGACCGCGCGCTCACCCCGCAGACGAGCAGTGGTCAGCAGGGTGTTCAAGGCGGATTGCCGCACCTCACCGTCCTCGCTCTCCAGGAGCCTCTTGAGAAGGTACGGGGGGATGATGCAGTTGAGTCGCGGCGAGGTCCTGCTCATAGGACACCTCCTGGGTAAGAGGACCGATGGTTGATCACGCGGCAACACGCGCAAGGTTCGCGACGTTCACTGTGGTCAGATGCGGCGTCGCCACGGGCCCTTCGAGAGAAGTCCCAGACAGTCGGCAGGTGCCCACGGGGCGTGGCAGCAGCGCGGATACAACCAGTCTCCGACCGCCCGTATCGACTGGCAAACGCAGCGGGAGCGCGTCCGGAGCGCGTCCGGGAGGGCAGAGCGATGACGCGCCCGGGGAACCCCGATCCGGTGTGACAGTGCGGAGACCGGCGCGCCCGCCTTCGAAGGCGCCCTAGACCCAGTTGACTTCCGCCCGCTGCAGCAGCGGGTCCTCCGTCAGGTTGAACAGCGGCACGGCGAAGTTCGCGGACCTGAACCTGCCGCCGAAGTGCAGGCCGAGCACCCGGTGGTCGGCCAGGTCGAAGACCGGGGAGCCGCTGTTGCCGCCGAGCGTGGAGCAGTCGTGCGTCATGGTGAACCCGGACCCGTCCGGGACCAGCGCCGTCGCCGTGCCCGGCTGGAGCCGCTTCACGTTGTAGATGTCCATGAAGATGCGCCTCATGGCCTCCGGCTCGTTGCGGCGGCCGTCCGCCGCCGGGTAACCGACCACGTACACGGGCCGACCCGGCAGGTCCGGGGGAGCGTCCGCCGCCACCGGCAGTGGTGTCGGCAGCGGCCCGCCGTCGGCCGACGGGGCCACTCGGAGCAGCGCCATGTCCACGTCCCCGTGGATGCCGATGACCCCGGTGACCTCGAACTCGAACGATGCGTCGGTGGTGGGCGCGCCGAATTCCTCGGCAGTGTCGATGCGCGCGCCCATGTTCTGGCGGAAGGTGAACCCGCCCTCGCCGTCCGCCCGAGTGAACTCGGCCGCGACATGGCGGTTGGTCATCACGGCGAACGGCGAGACGAGGAAGCCCGTACCCAACCAGTCCAGTTCGGCGTGTCCGGAGACCTCCACCCGGCCGACCCGCTCGATCGAACTCCGGATTCCCGGTCGCTGCCCGTCCAGCAGGGCCCAGTCACCCGGCTGCGAGGCGAAGTCCTGGCCTTGGACCAGGATCGCCGGGCGGCCCTCGAGCAGGACGATCGCCTCCACCCCGAAGTACTCGTCCGCGTCGACATCATCGGTGCGTCCCGACGCGAGCTTCTCCAGCCCGCGCACCCCGGCCTCCAGCACCCTGGCCCGCTCGTCCCGGGCGGCGCGGCCTATCCGTGCGATTGCCTCCTCCTCGCGCGGGAGCTCCTCCTCGGACTCGAGGATCTCCTCGTCCAGCCCCTTGCGTACGCGTGCGGCCACCTCCAGCAGGTCTTCTCGGAAGACCTGCTGAGGCCCGGTCGCCACCGGTGATCCACCGCGCATCTCACACCTCCTGTTTCGTGGCCGCCCCGTCAGCCCGACTGGGCCGCAATGATCTCGTCGTTGATGTGCGGGCTGTGCTCCCGCAGGTGCCCCAGGATCGCGCTCAGTTGTGTGCCTACGTTCACGAAGGCCGTGCTCTTGCCCTGGAAGCTGACGTCCGAGACGCGTCGCGTGCCGCGGTGGAGGGCTACCACCGTCCAGTCGTCGGTCAGCACCGGCGAGCCCGAGGAGCCACCCCGGGTGTCGGTGAAGTAGCGCACGTCCCGGTCGTCCGCCTCGAAGGCGAGGTTGTTGCGCAGCGCGATCCGCTTCGGCTCCCCACCCGCGTGCTGAATGATGTTGAGCGCCACAGGCGTGTCCTTGTCCACGACCAGCGGTGCGGTGGCGACGCGGAGGAACGGCCGGGGCGGCACGCCGGTCAGGCGCAGCACTGCGTAGTCGAGTTCCTCGTCCCAGGCCACGAGTTCGCTCGCATGGGCCTCCTCGACGTCTGTGTCGTCCTCGCTCAGGTAGTCGAACCGCGAGCGCGATCCCTGGGCCTGGAGCCGGAGGTCCGCCGGGTCCGCCACCTGCTGCCGGCCATCGGTGCGCTTGCGGGCGTTGACGACGTGGTGGTTGGTGACGAGCAGGTCGGAGGAGATGAGCCAGCCCGTGCCGTTGTGGGGGAGCGCCAGCGGCTGGAGCAGGGCGCCTCCCTGGTAGGGCAGCACCTTGATGCGGGCGACCGAGGAGCCGGCCAGCGTTCCGCCGTTCAGGAAGTCGAAGGGCACCGTGTCGTCCCGGAAGACGATTTCTTCCTTGGTTTCCCCGGTGGGGACGTCAGGGGCAACGTCGGGCTCACCGGCCGCATCGCGCGCCACTCGATCCAGAGCCTTGAGGAACACGTCGCGAGCGGCGGCGTCGGTGAGCTGGTCGGCGGCGTTGCGGAGCCAGAGGGCCAGCGGCACGGAGCCGTCGATCAGCCGCTCTACCAGGTTCATCTCGTTGAGGTCCGAGTGGATCTGCTGACCGGGCGCCGCAAGGAGGGGAAGCGAGCCGCGGTACTTCGGGAGGATGCCCGCGAACAGCAGGCTCCGCAGTGCCGGATCTGCCAGTCCTGCCTCCACCGCTGTGTCCCGCAGGTGTACGACGTCGTCCTGGGAGAGATACGGGTCGCTCATGGTCGATCAGGCCGCTCTGCGGCCGTTCCCTTCGGCTGGGCTCTCCGCTGAGGGTCCGCCTCGCCCTGCTCCGACGAGACCGGCCGCGCGCCCGCGGCGACGTCCGGGCCGGAGGTGACGGCTGCGGCGCCCATGGCCGCCGCCACGCCCGAGACGATCTCGCCGTTCCGGTCGTCGAGGTTCAGCAGGCGCCTGGCGAGCCGGTCGAGCGTGCCGAGCCGGCGTGCCTCGCGCAGCGTGCTCCGCACTCCCTGGTGGGTCACCCCGGTCGTGAAGGTCCGGTCGGACGGGTTCGCGGAATCCTCCAGAAGACAGCGCAGCGAGGCCTGCAGCTCGGGCCTGCGGGCCACCACGCGGGTGATCGCGTCGCCGAGTTTGTCCAAGGCACCGTCCTCGATCTCGGGCAGCCCCACGACGTCCAGGGCGTGTTCCAGAATCCCCGGGTGGTCGCGCGAGACCTCTGCCGCCGCGGCACGCACCAGGGCGGGCTGCTGGACGAGCCTCGCGTCGGGCAGCCGCCGCAGTCGCTGGGCGAGCCTGCTCGCGACCTCCTGACCGTGTTCCTCGGTGCCCGCCGACAGCTGTGCACGAGTCAGCAGGGCGCCCAGCGCCTCAAAGTCCTTGCCCAGGCCCGTGGCGATCTTCTCGGCCTCGGCGAGGTCGTCGTCGGCCTCGCCCCGCTCGCCGTCCGCCTCGGCCAACCGGGCCGAGAGGAGCAGCAACTCCAGCTGCAGTTCGGGGAAGCCGTCCTCCTCGGCGCGCTCCACGGCCGCGTCGGCCGCTGCCCGGGCTTCGGCACGACGGCCCAGCCGGTCCAGGGTCTCGACCCACAGCGGATGCAAGGGGCTGCCCGAGGTCCACGGGCGCCGCTCCTCGAGCCGGGCCGCAGCCGCGTCCGTGTACCCCTGCGACAGCAGGTCCTCGACCTCGCGGGCGGTGAGGCGCTCCCAGTCCTCCTGGTCCGCCTTCGCCATCACCTCGTCCGGGGCGTGGCCGCCGAAGCGCCCGGCGAGGTACGCGGCGGACCGTCCCGCCATGTCCTGGTCGGCGCCGACGAGGAACCGCTCGACACCGGGCAGCCAGCGCAGCTCCACCTCGCGCGGGCTCTCGTTCAACCGCAGCCGGTGGTAGATCTCCTCCGCCCGCGACTCGAGACCGTCTCGTGCCGCATAGTACGAGACGGCCCGCTGCCCGACCGCCCGCATCACATCCGGACGACAGCGGTCGGCGAGCCGCAGCATGATGGCCCGCAGATCGGCCCGGTGGCGCACGCTGCCCGGAGTGGCGGATTCCACGAGGTCGAGCCGGGAGAACAGCTCGAAGAGGCGCTCCGCCTCCAGGTCGGAGTCCACCGCCAGTCCGCACGGATCGGCGAGGACGTCCCGGATGAGGTCGGGGGTGATGGTTCGCAGCGCCATTCCGGCCTGGGCCAGGGCACGCACGTCCTCGTTCTCGATACGCCCCAGGATCCGCTCGTACAGGATCCCCTGGATGAGCATCTCGTCGACCTTGCGGAAGAAGTGCCGTCGCCGCCGGGGCAGGCTCTCGATCAGTTCGTTCAGCGACTCGGCCCGGTCGCCCTCCTGCTCGGCTGCCCGAGCCGCCAGCTTCAGGCTCAGGGGGTTGCCGCCCACACGGTCGGCCAGCTTCTCGGCGAGCCGTTCGTCGGCCACCCCGCAGGAGGCCAGCAGGGCCGCGGAGGCCTCCGGGCCGAGCTCGTTCAACTCGATGGTCAGCGGCTCCACCAGCCGCGCCGGATGCTGTTTCAGCAGCCGCCCGGCGACGACGGTGCGCAGCCGCGGGTGCACCTTCTGGAGTGCCGACCAGACACCCCACATGCGGCCGAGTTCCGGGGAACCGCGGTACTGGGCCTCCTCGAAGGAGTCGATCACGAGCACCAGGGGCGGCTGCTCCCGGGCGGGCAGCCCCACCGCCTCGACGACGAGCGTCGCGAGCTGGGCCGCCAGCATGCCCTCGCGCGCCGCGGACAGGGCGTGCACGCCCGACTGGGAGAGCCGTGCCATCGTCGCCCGGGTGGTGGCGAGCTCGTAGAGCTCGTCGACCGTGTCCTCTTCGGCCCGGTGCAGGCCGGCGGTCTCCTCGCACGCATGCGCGAGGGCGTCGAAATCGGCACGGTGCTCCGGGAACTGGACGCGCAGCTGTCGAGCCATCTCCGCGATCAGGGTCGCCGGTTCGCGGACGGAGAGGGAGGGTCGTGCGAAGTCGACGTACGCGAAGGGGAACGGGGTCGGGAAGTCGCGCAGGCTGTCCCGGAGGAACGTCGTGAGCAGAGCGCTCTTGCCGACGCCGTTCAGCCCGTGGACCAGCACCGGACGCTTGGTGCCGCTGCCGACCGCCCGGGTGAAGTCGTCCTGCAGCGGCGTGGGCAGTCCGATGTACGCACGCAGCCGCGCCAGTTCCTCCACGCGCCCCTGGAAGGAGCCGCGGGGGAGGCGTTCGAGGGGCTGCATCAGCCGCGCCCGGTCCAGCAGCCGCTGGACCTCGCCGCTCTGCGGGATGCCGGTGATGCCCGGGATCTGCGCGAGCCACAACACCGCCTGCAGTGTGTGGGGCAGCTCGTCCAGCTTCTGGTGGGCCAGGTCCGGGGGCTTGCCCTCGAGGTAGGCCAACGCGGTGCGTTCCGGGCCCGGGCCGGGCGGCACCTGTTCCAGATTGGCCAGCAGGGCGAGGCGGGCCGGTTCCGGAGAGGCGAAGCCGCGCAGGGCCGTGTCCCGAGCCTCCTGCTTGAGTACCCAGGTGATGGTGTTGCGCGCGCCGACGGCCCGGCAGTCGCGCAGCAGCTCCACGCCGGCCGCCCCGGAGGGTTCCTCCTCGCCGGGCAGCTTCAACCGCGCCGGGTCGAACCGGCTCAGCAGGGACGCCGCTTCCCGATAGGCCTTGCGCAGCTCCGACACCTCTGCGGGACCGGTGGCGGTCGCCGCGGCGCGGAGCTGCTCGCTCAGGTGTGCTCCGAAGTCCTCACCGGGTGGGAGCGCGCCGTAGAGGCGGACCGATTCCGCTGCCGCCGTGCAAACCTTGCGCATGTAGCTGTCGGGCCCGGAGGCCTCACCCGCGTGCAGGACGGCGGGGACGGTCGCCTCCACGAGGCCGGCGACCCTCGTCGTGTCGGGGAGCGTCGAGGCCTCGGAGAAGAACTGCTGGAAGAACTCCCGCAGATCGTCCGGGCCGAACACCTGGGCGGTGTCCCTGACCTCGTTCTTGCGTATCTCGTACGGGAGCTGGCGCATCGTCGGCGAGTACCCGAGCAGGACCAGCCGGGGCGGTAGGTCCGGTGGGGCCGGCTTCTGGTTGTAGAGGGCCAGGGCCAGTTTTCCGATGCAGTCCCAGACGTCGGAATTGACGTCGAGCTTGTCGCAGTCGTCCAGCACCAGCCAGTACTGCCCGCGCGCAGTGGTGGCCTGCCGGACGACACGGTGCACCGCCGCGTCGAGCTCGGGTAGTGGATCATTCAACTGTGCCGAATTCAACGGCAGGACGGCCGTGTCCGAGGTCGCCGGTGTGGCCGTGTCCGGGTCCGCGACGGACTCGGTGAGCCGCTGGATCACCTGCTCGGCGGTCGACGTGCGGTCCAGTGTCACCCGCACCGGGCGAAAATTGCAGTGCTCGCCGACGTGTCGGATCAGCTTGTAGCTGTAGGAGCGTCCGCTGTCCGGTTCTCCGTCCACCACCAGAACCGTCTTGTCGGGATTTTCGAAGAATTGGCGGAGTCTTTTCCTGAAGTCCGCCCGGTCGATGAACACATCGCCGCCGCTGCTGAGCACGCTACTGAGGAAAAAGTCCTGAGGTGAAATGTGCAGGCGCGCCGCCTCCTCCAGCTCGGCCTTGAGGCGCAGTGCCTCTTTGCCGGCCGGGATGGAGGTCAGCGAGTCGATCCGTACGAGTGTGCTGAGCAGTTGGAGCTGGGTTTCGATGCCGCTGTTCCGCACTGCCTCGACCAGGGCGACCGAATTATCGCTGCTCACATAATTCAGCGGAATTCTGCTCACGAACTCCGGTGAGAATCCGAACTGGACCAGCTTGGGTCGGGGTTCGCCAGAAATGAAGAAGTGGTCCCGCACCATTTCGGTGACGAGTCCCCATTCGGTGTCCTTGGGAGACATACCGCACCTGCACAGACCGCCGTGGCGGCGTGGAAAGACGGACGCCTGATACCTGCCATGGTTTCACTCGGCCCGGTCCGTCGCAACGCGGCCGAAAAGCGCGTGGGCCTCCTGCCGGACGGGCGCGCTGCGCAGGTACGGGGCGATGCCGTGGTGGTTGCCGCTGTCGTTTCGGACCAGATGGTCGGTCACGAGGCCGGGAGGACCGTACTCGGGCCGCAGCCAGTGGTCGAGCGCCACCACGTCCCGAAGGTCGGAGACGTTGGACCAGGCGTCCACACCCGCCGGGACCGCCGTCGGGAGGGCGAGCCGGTCCTGGACCTCGGCGATACCGAGAGGGGATCCCACGGTGACGAACAGGGGCACGTCCCGTCGCTCCTCGCGGAGCACCTCGTAGGCGATGACCGAGCCGAGGCTGTGCCCCAGCACGACGAGCGGCCCGTCGCGCACCTCGGCCAGCTCGCGCCGGACGACCTCGCGCATCGCCTCGCCGACTCCGCCGAAGAAGTACGCGTACACGTCCTCGAAAGTGAGCTTCACGAGCAGCTCGAAGACGTGTGCGCGCATGAACGCGGGGAGCGGCAGCGCCTTGGCGAGGTCCGACGACGCCGGGGCGGGGACCGCCTCCTCGGCCCGGCCGAGCGTCTCTGCCGAGTACGTCATCTTCGCCAGCCAGTTCGCCAGTTCCTCCTCCCCGGCCTGCGGAGACCGTCTCCCCGGCGCGTGTCCCGGCGCCGGACCGGCCTTCCGGCGCGCCTCGCGGAGCGTGTGCTCGATGAACTCCTCGGGGGTCCGTGGGGCCCCCGCGTCCGGGAGTTCCCCAGCGGGCGGCGGGCCGCCGGACAGCGGATCGGGCTCGTTGTCGGGCAGGGGGGTGCCGTACCGGACCGGCGCCCAGTAGGCCATCCGCGATGCCGCGCCCATGTCCCTGCCGAACAGCGCCTCGTCCCATTGGGACTTGAGTAGTTCCTTGCGGACCTTGTTCCCGTTGCCGTGGACGTACAGGACGGTGGCCTCGTCCATTTCAGCTGCCCAGGACCAGGTCTTCGTAACTCTCCAGACGTTTCCAGCGCTCCGCCGGCGCGCGGGTGACGGGCATCAGGTCGGCGGCCGGCAGGGGCCCGAAGTCGAGGCCGGTGAGCTCGACGATGTCGGTGACCGGTACCTGGAACGTGCGGTACGGGCCGAGGGGCGGCGGATCGCCCGGCTTGGCGCCCGCCATCGCCCGCTCGCGGTCGCGGCTGAGGTCCGGGCTCTGGTCGAGGATGTACCCGGTCGAGGCCAGCCGACCGTTCTGGACGAAGGCGGCCACCTTCCAGAACCGCAGGGGCACCTGGATGCCCCGGTAGGGCGGGTCGGAGTCGTGCAGGACCGGGCCGGTGAAGACGGACAGCTTGCGGTCGAACTGCGCCGCGTGGTCCAGCAGATGGTTCTCCAGCCCCTGCCACAGCTCTTTGCCCTGGTTGAAGGAGTCCTGTTGCGGGGCCGCGTTGGTGAAGTGGAAGGTATCCGTGTTCGCGCGGTCGGCCTCGGCTGCGGCGCCCCAGACGGGGTCCAGGCGGCGGACCAGGTGCCCCCGGTCCAGGGAGTTGTCACGGTAGATCTCGTTGCCGGCCTGCTGGGTCTCGGGTACGCGGGGGTCGAACCCCCAGGCGTCGTCGCGGGGTACGTCGTCGACGAGCCGTTCGCCGTCGATGCAGACGGCGGTGGAGGCGGCCAGTCTGCGGTCGGGGCGCAGGACGACGGTGAAGTGGGTGTAGGGGAGGACCACCGTCTCGATCCCTGCCGCAGCGGGCACGGGGAGCGGGATGACGGAACCGAGGAAGGACTCGTCGTAGCCGGCGCGGTCGGCGAGAGAGTCCTGCCGTGCTCTGGTGCTCGCGGCCTGACCCGACGGCGTGTTGATTGCGTTCATATAACAGTCATACCGTGCATAAGTGATCATTTACGGTCCCATGCGACGGGTCACCCGAAGAGCGGCTTCTCTCGACAGGCCCAATCGGGCGGCGTCCCCCGGCGCCCCGGTTCAGGCGGCAACGCCTGCGGAACCCATGCTGTCGACCCCACACGCCACGCCCCGAGGAGTACCCGTGCCCACTGGCCTGTCCATCCACGTCGGTCTGAACAAGGTCGATCCCGACGCCTACGGCGGCTGGGACGGCAAGCTCCTCGCCTGCGAGAACGACGCCCGTGACATGGCGGCGGTGGCCCGCGCCGGCGGGTTCGGCGACACCGTGATCCTGACTGACGACGGCACGGTGGAGAACATCACCGGGGAACTGCGCAAGGCGGCCGGCCGGCTCAAGAGCGGGGACATCCTGCTCTTCACCTACTCGGGCCACGGTGGCCAGATGGACAACGTCGTCGGGTCGGACGACGAACCCGACCGGCTGGACGAAACGCTGGTGTTCTTCGACCGCCAGTTCCTGGACGACGAGCTCTACCGGGAATTCCGGCGGTTCGAGGAGGGAGTCAGGATCGTCGTCCTGCTGGACTGCTGCCACAGCGGCAGCGCCATCGAGTCCCTCCAGGGGCTGCTCTCCCCGGAGGCGCTGCAGTCGCAGTTCCAGACCCGTGACCCCGGCCACGTGGAGGCGGCGTCCCGGCTGATGCCCCTGCTCGAGCAGCAGCGGGCCTTCACACGGGACCGGGCCTTCTACGAGGGCCTTCAGCGCGAACTCAAGAACGGCGACGGAGGCCGGCCGGCCGACGCCGTGCTCATCGCCGCCTGCCAGGACAACCAGGTCGCGTCCGACGGAGCCGTCAACGGACTGTTCACCGCGACCCTTCTCAAGGTGTGGGCGGACGGCGCCTTCCAGGGCGACTACCGCACCTTCCACCGCGACATCCAAAAGCGCATGCCACCCATCCAGAGCCCGAACTTCTACACGACGGGCAGCCCGGCGGACGGCTTCCTCAAGCAGAGGCCGTTCACCATCTGACACCGCCCGGTGTCCCTGCCCGTGGGGGGCGCGGCGTCTCTCAGCCGCGACCGCCTTCGGTCCCCCTCTCCATGGCCAGGCGCCAAGGCGCGAACGCGTTGGCCGTTCGTGGGAGGAGGCCCGCCAGCTCGGGGCAGTGCCGCGTCACCACGCTGGTCATGCCGTTGCGCTGAATCCAGTCGATGCCCAAGGGGGTGTACACCTCGGGCCTGAAGTCGACCGTGAGGAAGCGGTCGCTCTGCAGGCGGCGGGTCGCCATCAGGATGAAGATGCGGAAGGCGGTGTCGCTGAAACCGAAACCCTGCGGGGGGTTCTCGGCGAAGAGACCGACCATGGTGTCGATCTGATCGACATTGCGGTAGACCTCCTTCAAGCGTGCCACCGTCTCCGCGTCACAGGACACGTCCTCGAACCGCCGCGCGCGCGGCTTGTGCAGACCTGCCCGGAAGTCGTTGTAGCGCGGTACACCGCGACGGCGGCTGCGTACCAAGTCGACGACGGCCAGGTCGATGATCTCGCCGTCCCGCTCGAACGCCCGCAGGGCGTGGGGATAATTGTGCAGGGTGATCGCCCCGGGATGCGCGATGCCCAGCGAGTACAGCGCATTGGGCAGACCGGTCGTGCGGATCAGTGCCTCTGCGGCGGGGCCCTGCACGTCGTTGAAGCCGAGGCTGTCCAGACGTCGGCCGAGCCGGTGATCCACGATCTCGAAGTCGTCGGGGAGCAGCGGGTGCATGCGATAGACGGTGACGAAGTCCTCGGTCAGCGAGTACGGAGCGGCATGGTGGTCCGGCAGGGTCTCGGGGATGCCGGTCAGCGAGTGCGCCTCGAAGAGCCACAGCCCCAACTGTTCGAGCCACTTCTCGGGCGGCCCCTGCCAGTTGGTCTTCAGGCCGATGTCGATCACTTCGGTGGCCAGGATCGCGGGAGTCCACTCCACGGTGTGGATCTTCGCGATGAGAGCCGAGACGACCAGTCGCGCGGTGTGGTAGACGCGGTCCTCGCTCAGCCGCGGGTACTCCCGCCGCAGCGCGTCGCACACGGCGTTGTGCTCGCGCGCGAAGAGGGTCTGCATGGCGCTGAGGCCGTACCACCAGCTCTCGGCGAACCCGGTGAGCGGGAGGCCGTCCGGCCCGGCCGGCAGGTGGCCGTCCTCCAGGCGCAGCGAGGCACCGCCGCCCGGCTCGCGCAGCGACCTTCCGGTGGTCTCGTCGCCACCGTAGATTTCTGAGCCGTCCCACCAGTGGGACGCCGAGTTGGCGAACAGTGTCGGCGGACCTTGGCCATCGGCCGGGTGCAGCCCGTCGTTCTCGGCGAAGCGCATGACCTCCTCGGGACGTCCGCCCGGCGTGTTCCGCCACGTCACACCGGGAGGCAGCGGCACCTCGACGGTCTTCGTACCGGTGGGATAGCGCTTGTGGTTGACCCAGTCGTGCACCTGGAACTGGATCCAGGCAGCCGCCAGGACGTTGAGGGAGCGTGCGGGGATGAAGACGTCGCGGTGCAGTAGCTCCCGACTGACGGTGACCGGGTTCGGTACGTCGAACAGCTCCGGTTGGAAGACGGGCGCGAGGTTGCGCCCGAAGGCGGACCCGACAGCGCCCATCCCCGGCGCGGACAGGTCGTTCCAGGTGCCGTCGTAGCTCCGCGCGAGCCGCATCTCCTCGTCGACGGGAGCGGGCACGGGCTGCGCTCTGGGCGGAGCCTCGCGCACCTGGGTGTCGATCAGGTTGTGCCGGCGCAGCTCTTGCCGAAAGGCCACGAGGTTCAGCAGACCCAGACGAGTGGGCAGCCGGTGCCAGGGGACGACTCGGTTGAGGCCGCGGAAGACGGCACGCAACGGCACGCCCAGTACGGCGTTGCGCCGGGGCTCGACGTGGGCGAAGCGGTGGCCGAGGCGGTGGGCGCTGCTGGCTTCGTAGGCGACCTTGCGTGCACGGTTGAGGTTTCCGAGGGGCCGGAACTCCTCCGTCGTGTTCCACGGGTTGAAGGCGAGCTCGTCCACCCGTGCCGCTGCGGCCCGAGCACCGGCCGAGTTGATGTCGTGGCGCGGGATGGTCAGCGTTGCCACCCGCACGAGAGGCGTGTCCTCCTCCTTCCACTCGGCCGCGCCGTCCTCGATCGGCGTCCGGCGGGCATCCACGTAGCGCTGGACGTACAACTCGAAGACGACGTCCGCGTCCTTCAGCCGCTGCGCCAGTTCGTGCCGCAGGTAATCGGGGTCGGTGCCGGAGGGGTCGGGGGCCGGGGGAGCGTCGTCCGCCGGGCTCAGCTGATAACGCACCGGCCCCGCGTCGCCCCACAGGATGGCGCCGCGACTCCAGTAGGTTTCCAGCGCCAGGCTGCGGACCGTGCGGCTCGTACCCGCGCGCACGTTTCGCCGCATACGCGCGGCCGTGGACCATCCGACGGCGAGCGGCAGCGTGACGAACAGCGCGAGGGCCTTGCGCGGCGTCGAGTCGGCGCCCGCCATGGCCTTCGCGAATTCGACGAACTCGCGAGCGTTGCGCGCATGCGAGACCGGATGGCTCGTCATCAGAAGGTCGTGTGCTTCACCGGCTCCTGTCACGATGCGCAAGGCCGCTCCGCGCAGATCGGGGGCGTGGTCGGGCCGGCGGGTGCCGTTGGCATTGGAGAGCCGTACGGTGACGGGGTACTCGGCACTCGGTTGAGCGAAGCCGGTCCGCAGGTCGGGTGGCAGGTCGCCGGCGAAGGTCAGACGCGCGTTCTCCGCGCCGAGGACGGCCTTGGCATGGAACGTCCGCGCGAGGTCGGCGGCGCCACTGCGCTTCCTGGACTTCAGCTGGACCCGCATGAGCTCGCGGGCGAGCCGCTCGAAGACGAGTCGTTCCGCCTCCGGGGTGCCGCCCACGTAGCGCTCGTACTGCCTGAACTCGGCCATGTGTGCCTCTTCGCCAAAGCGCCCCCCGCAGTCCCGACGCGACGCCGGCGGACGACGAGGTGACGCTGCACGGCTGCCCGGGGACTGGGACCGCGGGCACCTGGGTTACACAGGGCAACACTGACCCAGGCCTCCGGCCGCGGCGCGCGGAACAGAGCAGACGGGTGGCATCCGCTTCGCGCCCCCAGGAGGGAACCTCCGCACCAGGTTGCGGGCGCCGTGCGCGGTGACGTCCCCCACCACTCGTACGGCCCGCTTGATGTGCGGGAGCGGGATGCGTCGAGTACTGGCAAACTGGTTCCGGAAGGCCGCACCACGTGCCGCGTCGAAACCGCACTCGCCGACAAACACATGCGGGGGTTGGACGAGGGAACGGCGATGAGGGTTTACGAAGCCATAGTCAAGGGTCTGGAAGACATCGGAGTACGGGCCGCCTTCGGCGGGGCCGGAGAGAACGCCGCCGGCCTGATGCTGGCGCTCAAGCACTCCCAGCGGATCCGGCCGGTCATCACGCGGCATGAACAGGCCGCGTCCTTCATGGCATGCGGCCACGCGATGTTGACGAACGAACTGGGCTTCTGTTTCGCGACGGCAGGGCCGGGTGCGTTCAACCTGTTCTCCGGCCTGGCTGTGGCGATGTCCGACTCCTACCCCGTCCTCGCGGTCTCGGGATACGCATCGAGGGCCTGGCAGGGCTGGGGCTCCCTCAACGAAACCTCGGGCCTGAACCGGACGCCCGACTCCCGGGCCATGTTCGCCGCCACGACGAAGAAGTCCTTCCTGCTCACCGATGCCGCCGACACGTGTGACGTGCTCGAGGAAGCCGTCAACATCGCCTTCGAAGGAAGGCCGGGTCCGGTGCACATCCACGTTCCGGAGGACCTCACCCACCGCGGGATCGAGGTGACGGACTTCCGGCACATCCGGCTCGACGTGGCCCCGGTCGTCCCCGATCCGGTCCGGGTGGAGGCGATCGCCTCGATGCTGGCCGACGCCCTCACCCGGCGCAAGCGCATCGTGGCGCTCGTCGGGTTCGGCGCGATCCGCAGCGGAGCGGGAGCGGAGATCCGGCGCTTCGTCGAACGGTTCCAGATTCCCTTGCTCACCACACTGGACGGCAAGGGCATCGTTTCCGAGGGGCACCCGCTCTCGGTGGGCGTCTTCGCGGACAGCGGGCACTCCAGCGCGTGGAAGGCTTTCCGCGAGGCCGATGTCGTGCTGTGCGTCGGCAACTCCCTGAACCAGCACGCCACGTTCAACTACCGCGAGGACCTCTTCGAGAACAAGGTGCTCGTCCATGTGAACATCTCCGAGGCCGAGTTCCACAAGGCCTACCGGTCCGACTACGCGCTGCTCTCCGATGCGCGCCTGGGGGTGGCCGCCCTCTACGAGGCGCTCGACGAACGGGTCGGTGACGTCCCGGCGGTCGAAGTCGACGGCCGCGACTACGAAGCCCGTCACATCACGCACCTGACCGGAAGGATCCACCCGGGGGAGCTGGCCCAGGCGATCGGCAGGATGCTGCCCCCACGAGGTGTGCTGCTCGCCGACGCGGGAGCACACGTCGCCTGGCTCGGCTACTACGTCGAGCTGGAGGAGGGGCAGAACTTCCGCAAGGTGGGTTCGTTCGGCCCGATGGCCGGCCACGTCAACGGCGCCATCGGAATGAAGGTCGCCCACCCGGAACGGACCGTCGTCGTAGGGTGCGGAGACGGCTGCTACTCGTTGTCCGGTTTCGAGCTGATGACCGCCGTCGAGAACGACATCCCCGTCATCTGGATCATCTTCGACGACGAGGAATTCAAACTGATCAAACTGTTCCAGCTCGTCACCTACGCGGAAACGGCGCTCGTCGAGTTCCAGAACCCGGACTTTGCCGCGTACGCGCAGGCGTGCGGCGCCGACGGCTACCGCGTCGAGACGCTGGAGGAGTTCGAGAAGGCGTTCCGCGAAGCGCTCGCCTCCGGCCGGCCGTCCCTCATCGACGCCCGGATCACGCGATGGGCCGTCCCCCACTACAGCCCTTCGCCCGACGGCGTCATCGCCGGTCTCGTGGAGACCATCGAGGCACGCTTGCGCGGCTGACGGCGCCGGGCCCGCCGCTCCCCCCGGTGAGCCCCGCGCCCTTGACGAACGGCGCGGTGCGGGGCGCCGAGTCCGGGGGAGACCGGCTCGTCCGGTCACACCTGAGGGGACAGCATGATGAACGACCCGCTGAACATCCACAGGCATGCCGGCTTCGAAGCCCTCGTGCAGCGCCCCCTGCTCACGTCGATCTGGCGTCGCCGCACCCACCGGGTCAGCCGCGGCAGCTCGGTCGAGGCCGGTTCGATGAGCTGGGCCTCCACCGCACCACGAGCCCCGCTGACCGAGCTCGAGGAGGCCGTCCTCATCGCCATCACGGGCTGCTCGGGCCTCACCATGCCCGACCGCCCTTTCGCCGACCCCCGCGACGGCAAGCCCATCATGGCCAAGCCGAATCTCAACATGGCCGGCCGGACCGCGGGCAGCCCCGACAACGCGCAGGGCACGCACTTCTTCCTGATCAACGACACCGGCACCTACTTCCTGCGCAAGCTGCCCCCGGCATCCGACGGCGGGGAGGCGGCGTTCGACCCGGACACCCTCTGCTCGCGGGCCGCCGAGGCGAAGGTACGGCTGCTCGACCACCGCATCGACGTACCGGAAGGAAAGCGGGACTTCCCCGCCTACCTCGACTCGAACCGGTTCCTGTCGAACCTGCCGGGCAGCACCCTCCTCCTCCCCGTGGTGGACCTGTCACGGCAGTACATCAACGGGTTGATGTACCTGCTGACCCAGCCGGAGGGAGCACGGCCGACCATCGTCGACGACCGCAACCTCTACCGCGTGGCGGGCGTGCGCGACTGGGTGAAGTCGGGGTTCCTCAACGAGGACATCAAGCTGCCCTTGGGCTTCATCTGGGCCATGCGGACACAGATCGAGGCCGACCTGCTGCTCCAGAACCTCATGCTCACCGCCGACGCCATGGGCCTCGGAGCCTGGATCCACGCCTCGATCGCCCCGTCGATCATGCTGGGCGACCCGAAGTTCCGTCCCGCCTACGGTCCCATGCTCGATTTCGACTGGACCATCCCGCGGTGGAGACCGGCGGACATCCTGCGCTGGCATGTGCCGCTCCCGCGCTACGCGGACCTGAGGGCGACGGCCGTCGGCCTGCGTCACAACGGTGAACATCTCATCAAGGCGATGTGCCCGCCCAATTACGCCACCATGGGCGAGGCCGTCGACGACGTCGTGGCGGGCAAGTTCGGGCCGAGGGGCATCTACTCCGACGAGGGGTTGTTCGCCCGCATCTACCGGGGGGAGTTCGGCAGCCGGTACCTGCGCGAGGCCGGTGACTACTCCGCCGACGTCATCGCGTGTACGCGGGACATCTGTACCTACATCTACGAGACTCACGGGCGGTTCCCCGCCCACTGCGACACGATCCACGTACCCGGTGTGTGGCTGCAGACCCATCACCTCGAGAACGACTACTACGAGCGGTACTTCCGCGAGGGTCTGACCGACGCCCACCGCACGCACGACGCGTACTGGCACGGAGAACGGTGACAGGACCTTGCGTACGGGACGGCACCGCGCGCCGCCTCCCGGTGCTCCAGCGCTGCCCGCACCTCCCCGCTACGGCTGAGGGGCGTGCCCGGATCCGCGGCGCCTGACACCGGACCGCGCCGCGTGTACGGGGCGCACCTGCGCGGCTTTGGTGCCGAGGTGGTGTCCGAGCTCCCGGTAGGCGTCGAATTGGGCGTGGTCGAACCACTGGTCGAAGGTGGCCTGGCGGGGGAAGGCCTTCTCCCGGAGGGCGTAACTGAGCAGCTCGTACGGCATGTCAGGGGTCAGGCCGGCCTTCACGTAGATGATCGTCCCCTTGGTGGCGGGTGGCGTGTCGGGCGAGAACAGGACCGGTTCGGGGTACTCGATCGTGCCTCGCACCACGCCGCTGACGGAAAACCGGGCGTTCAGGGAGGCCATCGGCGCCTCGGGCGGGAGCGGTTCCGCGCTGCCGGGTACCAGGTTCAGCAGGCTCTGCCCCTCGTCATCGAAGGTGATCGTCACTCCCAGGTCCTCGTAGGCGAGCGTGATCGCCTGCGCGAGGGTGGTCGCCAGCGGCGGCGAGTCCCCCGAGGCGTCGATGACGTAGACGGTCCGGCAGCGGAGCCGGAGCATCTCGACCAGACCGAGATTGTCGAAGTGCCCGCCGTCGGTGCACAGCAGCAGGGGAGTGGTGTCCGAGTACCGGCCCACGAGCTCTTGGAGCTGGTACCGCAGCCGCCGTACCCGTGGCAGCCGCGGCATGATCCGGTTGGGCCCGTACGTCGCCAGTTCCGCGAGGTAGAGGGGGTTGGGCACCCAGGTGCCGAGCCGCACGTTGGACAGCGCGAGCAGCCGCTCCATGAACATCGTCTGTGAGCCCATCGCGGAGGCGAAGGCCGCTCCGGACACGGCGACGGCGGACTGTACGGTCAGGTCCCGCCCGATCAGCGCCGGGGCCGTCTTCTGAAGAGTGCCGGTGCGGACCCAGCCCGTGTCGGGTCCGCCGCAGTAGTCGGAGGCGAAGGTGAAGGGCACGGCGGGCCGGCCGGGAGCGGTGCGGTTGCGCAGCGACACGGCCGCGGAGGCGGCGAAGATGATCTGAGGAAAGCCCTCCACCCGCTGTGCGTAGAGGCTCAGCGGGGTCGGCTCGTTGTTGTAGTCGTACGGCAGGGCGCCGACCGAGCCGTCCTTCAACACAGCGCGGCGCACGGCGAAGGCACCGGCCAACCTCTGCCGGTAGAAGGGGTGCAGACTGAACGTGGTCTGGTCGATCACGAGCGTCAGCACGATGAGGGCGACCGGCACTCCCACCTGCCAAGCCGCCGCCCAGCTGCCCGCGTAGACGGCGGCCCAGGACATGAGGGCGAGGCCGAAGAACGCGACCAGGAGCAGCACCAGCCAGCACACCGCTGCCTTCACCCAGCTGGTGCCGACCTGCGTGACGAGGGATGTGCCGCCCCTGGCGAGCGGACCCGTCCTCTCACCGTCCGGCCTCAGCCTCTTCACCGTTTTGTGGACCGCGGTGAACCACGTACCCGCGGCCGTGGCAGCCGCCGTGATCGCGCCGAGCAGGGCGACCCCCGTCCCGCTGTCGTCCCAATAGCCCCCTCGGTCGGCCTTGTGGGCCAGAGCGGCGAAGAACCAGATCACCGAAGGAAGGACGATCGAGTACAGGGCGACCGCCAGCGCGAGGCCGGTGAGCGTGTTCACCGTGCTGCGCAGCCAGGCGGGGCGGGACTTGCCGCTGCCGGCCCGCGTGAAGGCGTACCCGACGGACACCAGACCGGCCAGGCCGAACAGGAAGAGGACGGGGCGCCAGGCGGTCGGGCGCAGATGAAGGGACGGGCCGAACCCCTCCGCTTTCGTGCCGAAGGGGTGGAGTTCGGTCAGTGGGACGTACGAGTAGAACTGGTGCAGGAACTGACCGGCCACGGCGAAGACCAGCGCAAGCATGCCGAAGGAGACGGCCATTCCCCGCAGCACCGCCCCCGCGGCGTGCAGCTTCTCCTTCGGCGCGTCCGCCAGGTACTTCGCGTGTCGGCGGATGTGGTCCTCCTCCGGGCTGCCCGGCGCGAACACATCCACGGGTTTCGCGAGTCCGGGCCGCACTGAAAGGCTCCCGTCCGGGGCCCGGAGCCGGGCATCGGTCAGCGCCAGTTGGAAAGCCCCGGCGGTGTACCCGCCGCCGGACACCGACACCAGATACGTCGCCTTGAGCAGTTGTCCGCGTAGTGCCTGCAGCGCGCCGAGGGTGACCGATGCCGACCGGATGCCGCCGCCGGAGACACAGAAGCCGATCTCCGCGGGCTGCCGACCGGGCGGCTGGTACGCGCGGGTGCGCCAGCGGGTCACCGGGCTGTCCTTCGGGTTCCGGGCAATGGTCTCGCCAGGTTGCGCCGGGCCGGCGGCGGTCCACTCGGCTCGGGGCTCCCAATCGTGGGGCGCGGCAGGCGGCAGGATCACGTCCGGGTCGCTCCACTGGCTCTCCGTGCCGTCCACGAGCCGGTGGGCGTGAGCCACGACAGGACGGAGGCGGTCTTCCCGCGCACTCCGCACGAAGGACGGGTCCAGCACCCGGCGGCAGTAGAGGATGACGACGATCAGAAGGGCCGCTGCCACCAGCGGGACGACGAGCGCCCACTTCACCTGGGCGAAGTAGGACGCCCACGTCAAGTCCGGCACCGGATCGGCGGCGAGCCGGTTCAATGCCCTCCAGAGGAAGATGTTCTCCGCGCAGTCCGCCACCACCGGCAGGGGGGTGAGGGCGAGGGCGCGCCGGGCCCACAGGCGCGCGGACTCCCGGTACAGGAAGAGGTGTCCGAGTCCGAAGGCCCCGGTCAGGGCCAGCGCGTACCCGGGAATGAACATGCGCCAGTCGAGTACGAGGCCGTCCTGGAACAGCGTGACCCCGTGTCCGTGCCCGCCTCCGACGCCGTTCACGAGGGCGCGGGCCTCTTCGGCCGTCGCCGCGAACTGGAGGGCCACTTCGCTGTTCCCTGCGGGCTTGTCCAGGAACGGAGGGTCCACCATGTACCAGATGATCAAGCAGAGACCGGCGGTGAGCCCGAACAGGCACAGCCCCACCGCCCAGCCCGGAATCTCTCGCAACCTCGACTGCGCAGGAGCATTCGGCATGTACGCAGAGTAGTCAACCGGACGGCGTCCGGACGTCATTCGGGCCGGTGCGCGCCGCGGGGCCCGCTCGGCGCGGTTGGCGGACGACCTTCCGGTGGTCACACCCCGCCCTCGTGAGAAGGCGCGGCCGGCCCTTTGGTCTGCGCTGTTCAGGTCGGCTGTGGTGCGGCATGGACCGGGGTGCCGGATGCTGGCTGTGATTGCTGGTGAGCGCGCGCGAGCAGCGGAGGAGGCATCGTGACACCTCTGACCCGGATCCGGCTGGAGGGAGGCGGCTGGGTGCTGGTGGAGGGGGATGCCGGCATGGAGGGACCGGTGAAGGCCGGGCGGGCCGGGAATCTCGTCTGCGACGTCGCGGGAACGTTCGGCGAGGCTCTGGAGCCGGTCACCCGGGCGGCGCAGACCGCCCTCGACCAGTTGCGCAAGGCGCGGCCCGACGAGATCACGATCGAGTTCGGGGTGGACCTGGCGGTCGAGGCCGGCGCGGTGATCACCAAGGGCACGGCCGCTTGCCATCTTCAGGTGACCGTGTCCTGGCGGAGCGTCCATTGACCAGCGCCGGACAGCGGGCGGACCAGGAGGCTCCGTCGGAGCTGCCGACGGCGGTGGCGCAGATCCTCGGGCTGGACGGGAGCGTGGCCGGGGCGGGCTTCCTGGTGGCCGACGAGGTCCTGGTGACGTGTGCGCACGTCATCTTGGCCGCCGGAAGCGGACCTGGGGAGCGGGTGACGCTGGCCTTCCCCCGTGCGGCCGGTGCGGACGGGCTGGAGGGGGAGGTCCTCCCCGAACGGTGGCGGGCGCCCGAGGACGAGGACGTGGCCTTCGTCCGGCTGCTCGGTACGCCGGCGGGCACCAAGGTGCTGCCGCTGGGCTCCGCGGAGGGCTGCCGCGGCCATGAGGTGCGGTCGTTCGGCTTTCCGGCGCAGGCGCCGCGCGGGGGCCACCTGGGCTTCGCGGCGGTGGGCGACCTGCTGCCGTCTGCGGGGCGCGGCGGGACGCGTCTTCAGCTGACCGACGCCAACGACCTCACCACCGGGTTCAGCGGCGGGCCCGTCCTCGATGAGGTGACCGGCCTGGTCATCGGCATGCTCACCGAGATCACGGCGTCCGATGCGTTCGCCCGCGGGCAGGGCATCGCCTACGTCACGCCATCGCAGGTCCTGCGGGAGATCATGCCGGAGCTGGCCCCGCAGGAGGTGTGTCCCTACCAGGGGCTGGAGCCGTTCACCACGGAGCACGCCCGCTGGTTTCACGGGCGGGAGGAGGCAGTGCGCCAGGTCCTGGCCGCCCTCGGCCACCAGCAGCGCGTGACGCTGCTGCTCGGGCCGTCGGGGTCGGGGAAGTCGTCGCTGATCCAGGCGGGAGTTCTGCCTGCGTTGGCACGGGCGGAGGTACCGGGAAGCGACCGATGGCTGCCGGTGCTGGCCCGGCCCCGGCAGGACCTGTCGGCGGAGATCGAGCGGGCGGGCCTGCCGGGCACCCGGCGTGACGGGATCCTGGCGGCGGTCAGCCAACGGCTGCGGGACGAGCCCGAACACCACCGGGTTCTGCTGGTCGTCGACCAATTCGAAGAGCTGCTGCTGCAGAGCGCCGACGGTCGACTGCAGGAATTCCTCGGCGCCATCGACGACATCACCCAGGTCGCCGACACGTACACTGAGCTCGGCGTGATCCTGATCATGCGCGACGACTTCTATCCCCAACTGGCCGCCATGGCTCCCCGGTTGCTTGAGGCGGCCACCCCGGGGCTCCTCAACGTGCCGGGCACGCTGAGCCGGCGGGACCTACACGACATCATCGTGCTGCCGGCCGGAAAGGTGAAACTCCGCTTCCAGCCGGGGTTGCCCGAGCAGATCATCAGCGACGTCCTGGCGACCAGCCGGGAACCGGCGGCGGAACGCCGGGCACCGGTCACCGTACTGCCCCTGCTCGAGATGACGCTCAAACAGCTGTGGCTGCGGCGGCACGACGGCTACCTGACCCACGACGCCTACCGGCGGATCGGAGCGGTCAGCGGAAGCCTGACGACATGGTGCGACAGCGCCCTCAACGAGCTGTCCCAGGGCCGGCAGCGCATCGCGCAGCGCGTCCTCACCTCCCTGGTTCACCCCGAGGACCGCGACCTCCGCACCCCCGCCGTCCGAGCGCAGATCCCCCTCGACGAACTGCGCGACCTGACGGCCGGCCCCAGTGGTGCACCTGGGGGTGACTTCGATGCGGTCATCGCCGCTCTCACCCACCATCGCCTCATCACCACGCAGACGGTCCGCGACCTGGACCGACCCGGTGACCCGCCGGGCGAGCCGGTGGCGGAACTGATCCATGACGCGCTGATCCGTGACTGGGGTGCGATGCGGGGGTGGGTTCGCGAAGACCACGAATTCCAGGAGTGGCTCCATCGCACCCGTGAACGGCAGCGGCGCTGGGCCGAGAACCAGGACCCGAACGACCTGCTCGCGGGGACGGCACTCGCGGAAGGCCTCGCGCGGTCACGAGACCGCGGTCTGCCCGAGGACATCGCGGTCTTTCTCTCCGCGAGCCGAAAACGCCGGCAGGCCCTGGCTCGGCGGCGCAGACATCTCATCGCCGTCCTGGCCGCGCTCCTGGGCCTCGCGCTGATCACCGCCGGGATCGCGGTGCTGCAGTGGCGGACAGCGGCCGACGAACGGCAGGCGGCGCTGTCCCGGCAGCTCGCCACCCAGTCCCGCACGCTTCTCGACGTGAGCCCCGACCTCTCCTCGCTGCTGGCCGTCCGGGCGTACCGCGCCGGCCCCACGCCCGAGGCCCTGGCCGCGCTGCGGACGGCCGCGTACCTACCGGGATATCGGCGGCTGCCGGGGCACACCGACACGGTGAATTCGGTGGCGTTCAGCCGCGACGGCCGCACCCTCGCCACCGCGAGCGCCGATGGCACCGCACGGCTGTGGGATACCACCGCCGGCACGACCCGCGCCACGCTCCGCGGGCACCCCGACGAGGTGGCTTCGGTGGCCTTCAGCCCCGACGGCCGCACCCTCGCCACCGCGAGCGCAGATGGCGTACGACTGTGGGACACGGCCACCGGCAAGGCCCGCGCCCCGACGGCCGCACCCTCGCCACCGCCGGCGGAGACGGCACCGCTCAGCTGTGGGACACGGCCGCCGGAGCGATCCGCACCACGCTGACCGGGCACGGCTCGACGGTGTTCTCCGTGGCGTTCAGCCCCGACGGGCGGACCGTCGCCACCGCCGGCGCGGACGGTACAGGACGGCTGTGGGACACCGAAACGGGCGCACCCCGCACCACTCTGACGGGCCACACCGACGCGGTCTACGTGATCGCGTTCAGCCCCGACGGCCACGCGCTCGCCACCGGCAGCGGTGACGGCACCATGAAGGTCTGGAATGCCGCCACCGGAAAGATGCGCAGCTCCCTGGACGTGGCCATCGGCGCGGTTCAGGCCGTGGCGTTCAGCCCCGACGGCAGCACCCTGGCCATCGGCGGCACCAACCGCCTCCTGCGGCTGTGGGACGTGGCCACCGAGGCGATCAGCGGAACGCTGATCGGTCATACCGACACGGTGGAGTCGGTGGCGTTCAGTCCTGACGGCCGCACCCTCGCCACCGCGAGCGACGACAGGACCGTACGCCTGTGGGACCTCACCCCTCGCGGTGGCAGGTCCCTGGTCGGGCACACCGGCTTGGTGTACGACGTGGCCTTCAGCCCCGACGGCCGTACCGTCGCCAGCGCCGGAGCGGACAAGACCGTACGCCTGTGGGACGTCGCCACGGGCAACACCCGGACGGTCCTGACCGGACATGGCGACCAGGTACTGCAGGTGGACTTCAGCTCTGACGGCCGCACCCTCGCCACCTCCAGTAGCGACACCACGGTAAGGCTGTGGGACGTCGCCACCGGCAAGACCCGCACCGTTCTGGAGGACCCCTCCCAACTGATCTCGGTGGTGTTCAGCCCCGACGGCCGCGCCCTCGCCACCGGCAGCGTCGACGGCACCGTGAAGCTGTGGGACGCCGCCTCCGCCAAGCCAAGCGCCACCCTTTCCGGACACACCGGCTCCGTGGGTGCGGTGGCGTTCAGCCCGGACGGACGTACGCTCGCCAGCGGAAGCGCCGACGAGAGCGTACGGCTGTGGGACGTCACCACCGGCAAGGCCCGTTTCACCGGCCGCACTTCCGACACGGTGCACAGCGTGGCGTTCAGCCCCGACGGCCGCACCCTCGCCACCGCCATCGGTGACTACAGCGTGCGCTTGCTGGACACCTCGACCGGGAAACCCCGGAGCACCCTGGCCGGGCGGACCAGCCAGGCGGCGTCGGTGGCGTTCAGCCCCGACGGCCGCACCCTCGCCACCGCCGACTTCGACTGGACCACGGGACTGTGGGATGCCGACTCCGGCAAGAACCACGTCACCCTGATCGGGCAGCATGCCGACGAGGTGACTTCAGTGGCGTTCAGCCCCGACGGTCGCACGCTTGCCTCGGGCAGCGGTGACAAGACGGTGCGCCTTTGGCATGTGAGCCTGCCCGCCCCGTCCGAAGCGATCCGGAAGGTCTGTCGTGCCGTCAACCGGGACCTGGACGCACAAGAACGCACGGCCTACCTCTCCGGCAAGTCCTCAGGTCCCGTATGCCCACCCCACCCCTAGGGCGTGTCTGACAAATGATCACGGGCTGGTCTCGGAGCCACAGGATCAGGGAGGCCAGGACGACGCCGACACGTTAGCGGTCGGCTTGCCGCCGGGAAGCATCCGGTCCAGCCACTTCGGCAGCCACCAGTTGGTCCGGCCGAGGAGTGTCATGGTCGCCGGTACCAGCACCATGCGTACGACCGTGGCGTCGATGAAGATCGCGGTGGCCAGGCCGAGCCCGAACATCTTGGCGGAGGGGTCCTCGGCGACGGCGAAGGACAGGAAGACCGCCACCATGATGAGGGCGGCCGAGGTGATGATCCGGGCGGTGCCCGAGACGCCCTCGACGATCGCCGTGCCGTTGTCTCCGGTGCGCAGGTACTCCTCGCGTACGCGGGAGAGGAGGAACACCTCGTAGTCCATCGACAGGCCGAACAGGATGGCGAAGAGGAACATCGGGATGAACGACACGATCGGAACCGTCGCTTCCAGCCCGATGAGTGCGCCTCCCCAGCCCCACTGGAAGACCGCGACCAGCATGCCGTAGGCCGCGCCGATGCTGAGCAGGTTCAGCAGTACCGCCTTGAGCGGTACGAGGATCGAGCGGAAGACCAGCATCAGCAGCAGGAACGACATCGCCAGCACGGCGGCGACGAACACCGGCAGGCGTTCGCTGGTGCGTCGGCCCACATCGGACAGGCTCGCGGCGGCGCCGCCGACGTGGGCCCTGGCCGGGCCGTGGCCGATCGCCGTGGGCAGCACGTCGGTGCGCAGCCGGGCGATGGTGTCGGCCGTGGCCTTGTCCTGAGGGCTGGTGGTCGGGAACACCACGAGGGTCGCGATGCCGGTGGCCCGATCGATGTGCGTCGGTGCGACGGATGCGATGCCCGGATCCGCCGCGACCGCCCCGACGAGTCGGTCCAGCACTCCCGGATCACCGGCGGGGTCCGCAGCGATGACGAGGGGACCGTTGGTGCCCGCGCCGAACCCCTCGGCGACGAGGTCGTAGGCCCGGCGCTCGGTACGGCCGTGGGGCAGTGAGCCGTCGTCGGGCAGGCCGACGCGCAGGCCGAGCACGGGCAGCGTCGCGGTCAGCAGCAGCCCCGCCGCGCCGACCGCGTACAGGACCGGGTGCCCGCTGACGTGGGTGATCCAGCGCCGCCACCCGGCGGCGGGGACGGCGCCCGCCGCCGCATCCCGCCGTCGACCGAGTCGGCCCGACCGCCTGGCCTGAAGAGCCCGGCCGATCCGGCCGGCCCGGGCCAGGCGTGGGCCCGCGGCGCCGAGGAAGGCCGGCAGCAGCGTCACCGACGCGAGCACCATGGTCAGGACGACGATCGAGACGGCAAGCCCGCCCACCGTCATGAACGGCACGTTCGCGACCGCCATGCCGAGAATCGACACGACGACGGTGCCGCCGGCGAAGACCACGGGCCGCCCCGCCGTGGCCACCGCTCGTCCGGCTGCTTCGTGTGGATCGAGCCCGCGCGCGAGGTACTCCCGGTGCCTGGCGAGCACGAACAGCGCGTAGTCGATGCCCACTCCGAGCCCGACCATGCTGCCCAGGACCGGTGCGAAGGCAGGGACGTCCGTCACCCCCGCCAGCACCGTCATCGTGGCCACTCCGACGGTCAGTCCGAAGACCGCCATGCCGATCGGCAGCGCGGCGGCGACGAGCGAACCGAACGCCAGGAACAGGATCGCGGCCGCCGCGAGGATGCCGATCAGCTCGCTCGCGCCGCCGTCGGGGTCGGAGAAGGCGTAGAAGAGGCTCCCGCCCATTTCGACGCGCAGGGGCAGCTCGGCGCGCAGCCGGTCGCCGAGATCGACGAGGGCGTCGAGGTCTTCGGCCGACAGCCGGCTCTGGTCGGGGTACTGCACCCGGACGACCGCGATCCGCCCGTCGGCCGAGACGAGGCCGCCGCGCACGGCGGTGTCCCCGCCCGCGTCGAGTGCCCCCGCCGGGTCGCTCGTGCCGAGCACGTGGGGCAGCCGCCGCACCTCGGTCCGCAGCCGCGTGAGAGCGGTGCGCGCGCTGTCGTCGTCGAAGAACGTCGCACCGTCGTCGAGGGGGGTGACGACCACGTGGGCGGTCATCCCCTCCTGGCCGGTGCCGGCCCGCTCGATCAGTTGCGCGGCCCGCTGGGAGTCCAGTCCCGGAGCGGTCATCGAGTCCGCGGTCCGCCCGCCGAAGGCGACGGCGGCGAGGACGGCGAGCGTGGCGGTGACCAGCCATGCAGCGATCACCCGCCAGGGATGGCGGGCCGCGCCCCCGCCCAGGCGCAACAGGGCTTTCGACAGCATCGGGTCCTCCAACCACCTCGTCGGCCGTCCTTGTACGGCCGCCGATGCCGAGGTTCGTCGCCACGGCGCTGCGCGGCATCGGCCCGCCGGCCGCGGATCCGTCGGCCCAGGGGCGGAGTGACGACCCGTCCTTTCGGCCGATGCGCGAAACGACGCGGTCCCTAGGCTGAGAACGTGCTCCGAGACGACCTGCGAACCCTGTGGACCGAACCCCGGCCGCCCGACGCGCCCGCCCGGGTGTGGCGGGACTGGGCGCTGCTCGCCGCGGGCCTAGCCGGTGTGGCGCTGGAGGCCACCCTGCGCGAGGACGTCGTGTGGCGGCCGGTGGCGGTGGTGGTCGCCGTATGGCTGTGCCTGCTGCCCCTGTGGCGCCGGACCCGCCCGCTGGCGATGGTGACGCTGGCGTTCGGCTCGGTGGCCCTGCTTCCGGTGGCCTCGCTCGTCGCCGCACCGCGCGAGCCCGTCGGCCTGTACACCGGCGCGGTCGTGCTCGTGCTGGTGTACGCGCTGCCCCGGTGGGGATCGGGACGGGAGATCGTGCTGGGCGGCGCGGTGATCCTCCCGGTCGGCGCGCTGTGCGTGGTCACGGACGGGACCCCGGTCGTCGAAAAGGTCGTGGGCTTCGTCTTCCTGCTGCTGCCCGGCGTGGTCGGGGCTGCCGTGCGGTTCTGGGTGACCGCTCGCGAGCGGCAGTTGGAGCAGGTGCGCTCCCGCGAGCGCGAGCAGCTCGCCCGGGAACTGCACGACACGGTGGCCCACCACGTGTCGGCCATGGTGATCATCGCCCAGGCGGGCCGGGTGCTCGCGGGCACCGACCCGTCCGCCGCCGTCGAGGCGCTGGAGGGGGTCGAGGAGGAAGGGGCGCGCACGCTGGAGGAAATGCGCGCCATGGTCGCCGCGCTGCGCGACCGCGGGGTCGGCGCCGACCTGGCGCCCCCTGCCGGAGTCGCGGATCTGGAGCGCCTGGTGCGCAGCCCGGGCGGTCGCCTCAGGGTCGACCTGGGGCTCGACGGCGAACTGGACGCGCTGCCCCCGGCCGTGGACGCGGCCGTCTACCGGATCGTGCAGGAGTCGGTGACCAACGCGCTGCGCCATGCGGTCGACGCGACCGAGCTCGTCGTCCGGGTCGCGGCCGAACGTCACACGGTACGGGTGAGCGTGCGCGACAACGGCCGGCGCACCGGCCGGGGTCGCGACGGATACGGACTTACCGGACTGCGCGAGCGCGCCACCCTGCTCGGCGGCACACTACGAGCCGGCCCTGGGACCGACCGGGGCTGGCGTGTCGAAGCCGAACTGCCGAGAGCGAGGAGCGAGAGCGGTGTCCATTCGCGTCCTCGTCGCTGACGACCAGACGATTATCCGCACCGGGTTGCGGATCATGCTGAACGCCCAGCCCGGCATCGAGGTGGTCGGCGAGGCCGCCGACGGGCGGGAAGCGGTACGTCTGGCCCGCGAACTGCGTCCCGACGTCTGCCTGTTCGACATCCGTATGCCCGTGCTCGACGGGCTCGAGGCCACCCGGCTGGTCGCCGGCCCGGGCGTCGCCGACCCGCTGGCCGTGGTCGTCATCACCACGTTCGACCTCGACGAATACGTCTACGGCTCACTGCGTGCCGGCGCCCGCGGATTCCTCCTCAAGGACACGGGACCGGACCTTCTGGCGCAGGCCGTACGGTCGGCCTCGGACGGGGAGGCGCTCATCGCGCCCAGCGTCACCGTCCGGCTGCTCCAGGCGTTCGCGGACCTGCCCGCCGGGCGGCCCGTGGCCCAGCCGGTCTCCCCGGTCACCGCCCGCGAGGAGCAGGTGCTCCTCGCCGTCGCCCGCGGGCTGACCAACACCGAGATCGCCGATGCGCTGCACATCAGCCTCAGCACGGTGAAGACGCATCTGGCCAGCCTGATGGCCAAACTCGGCGCCCGCAACCGGGTCGAGATCGCGATGTGGGCCTACGAAACGCGCCGTATCCTCCCCGGAACCTGAGCCGGGGGCCGGGCCGTTTCCCCCACCCGATGATCACGACTCGATACGCGCCCCAGCTCCCTGGCTGCCGCGTTGGCCTGCGGCTGCCGCGATGGGCATCGGGATCTCGAAGTGGACCGTCCCGTAGCCGCCGTGCTCGCCCGTCGTCCGCGCGTCGCAGACCTCGTCGGCCATGCTGCGCCAGAACGCCTCCGCTCCGGGGACGTCGACGTTCGTGTGCAGGTAGACGGTGTCGTACCCGGGGACGCCCGCGGCGAACTCGCAGGCGGCCCTGACCATGGCGCGGGCCAGTCCGTGCCTGCGGTGGTCCGGGCGCACGTACACCCGCAGGAGCTGCGCCGTGCGCCCGGACGGGTAGCGCTCGGCGAGCCGGCGCGGGTGCGGGGGGTGGGCGGGGCCCCGGGAGTTCAGTGCGGTGGTGCCGACCACCTCTTCGCCCAGGACCGCCACGACGAGGGCATGGCGCGGGTGGGCGAGGTAGGTGTTTTCGATGTCGATGACGTCGTCGTGCCACTGGGGTACGTAGCCGTAGTCGAACTCCCGGTAGAACGTGTCGAGCATGACGCTCCGCGCGCCGGGTACGTCCGCGGGCGTGGCGTGCCGTACCGCGTACCGACCGATCTCCTGCCTTGCTGTCTGGTCTCTCATGGCTCGGCGGCCCCTTCCGGCGCTCTGGTCCCGTGAGCGGCAGGCTACCGGAAATCCGGCTTATTGGAAATGAAAACGATTTCAGGTAGCTTCCTCCTCGGTTCGGTGCGGACGCCTGCCGTCAGGCGGACCGCTTCGCAGGTATGCCCCACGCTCGTGGCGGCATGTTCGAGAGGAAGTCCCTTGGCGCATCTGCTGGTTGTCGAGAGCTGGGTGGGGTCGATGAGCAGGCTGCTGCCCAGGGCGATCCGTGAAGGGGGGCACGAGTTCACCTTCGTCACCCGCGACCTGCACCACTACCTGCGCGGCGCCGGATCCGACGGCCCGCACCCGCTGCTCGCCGCGCGCAACATCGTCACGGCGGACACCAACGACATGGACGAGCTGTTGCCCCGACTGGAACGGTTGCACGCGGTCCTCGCCTTCGACGGTGTGGTCTCCTCCTGCGACTACTACCTGTCGGCTGTGGCACGTACGGCCGAACGCCTGGGGCTGCCCGGACCGGCCGCCGAAGCGGTCGAGGCGGCCTGCCGCAAGGACCTGACCCGCCGGGTGCTGGCCGAGGCCGGAGTGCCGGGCCCCCGCTTCGCGCTCTGCGCGGACGCGGTGCGGGCCGCGGCCGCCGCCCGGGAGATCGGCTACCCGCTGGTGGTCAAGCCGGTCGACCTCTGTGCCGGGATGCTGGTCCGCGCGGTCCGGGACGAGCGGGAGCTGGAACTCGCCTGCCGGGCGCTGACGGACTTCCCGGTGAACGCACGCGGCCAGGACCGGATGCCCGTCATCCTCCTCGAAGAGCTGCTCACCGGCCCCGAAGTCAGCGTGGAGACCGTCTCCTTCGGCGGTCTCACGGGCGTGGTCGGAGTCACGGACAAAAGCATCGGCGGCGCGCCGGCCTTCATCGAGACCGGTCACATGTTCCCGGCCGCCATCGCACCGGTCTCCGAGCGGGAGGCCGTCGACACGGCCGTGGCCGCGATCAAGGCCCTCGGCCTGGACCACGTCGTGTGCCACACCGAGATCAAACTGACCCCGCAGGGGCCCAGGGTGGTCGAGGTCAACCCCCGCCCGGCCGGCAACCGGATCACCGAACTCGTCCGCCACGTCACGGGCATCGACCTGGCCGCAGCCTGTGTCGACGTCGCCCTCGGCCACACGCCCGACCTCACGCCGCGCCCGACCGGCGTGCACAGCGCCGCCATCGCCTTCCTGCTCCCCGACGCCACCGGCACCCTCACCGGCATCAACGGCGCCGAGGAGGTCCGGGCGCAGCCCGGGGTGCTGGAGCTCACCGTTGCCGAGCCGGGGCGTGCCGTACGCGCCGCGACCAGCAACAACGAGTACCTCGGCCACATCATGACCGCCGACACCGAGGGCAGCGGGGCCCGGGAGACCGCCGAACGGCTCCTCGCGCACCTGCACCCCACCTACGAAGAGCGTGCGGCCGAACTGCCCTCGGCGGTGCCCGCATGACCACACCCACCCTCCACGAACCCGCCGTTCACACCCTCGACCAGCTGATCACGCACGTCCGCGCCGGTGGCTACGGCCCCGACCCCGCCAGGGAATCCGTCGCCCTCGCCTTCACCACCGCCCAGGCCGTCCGCCACGCCGGCCGCAGCAGCGGATACCGCAACGAGGTCCTCAGCCTGCGCCTGCACGCGGCGGTCGGGTCCTGTGCCGTCGAGCCGGGAGCACTGCCCGCGGCGGCCCTCGACGACTGTGTCGGTGCCTCGGTGGCCGAGCTCCTCGACCACCCGCTGCTCCCCGTACGGATCGCCGCGCTCGACGCCTACCTCGCGCACGTACGCCCCCACACCCCCGACCACGGAGCCCGCCCGTACGCCCTCCCGGCCGGCAGCTCCCTCCACCGATCCCGGGCCCGGGCCCGGGCCGTCGTCGATCTGCTGCCCGCGAGCGGCGCGGGACGGGTCCTGGTCATCGGCGTGGTCAACTCCCTGCTGGAGCGGTTGCGCGAGCGCGGCCTCGGATACGTGCCCTGCGACCTCAAGGGGGGCGCCACCGAGTGGGGCGAGCCCGTACGGACCGATGCCCTCGCGGAGTTCGAGCACTGCGACGCGATCCTCGCCTCCGGCATGACCCTGGGGAACGGCACCTTCCAGCCGCTGCTCGACCGGGCCGCCACCAGTGGCAAGCCCCTGGTGATGTTCGCCCAGACCGGCAGCGCGATCCTGCCGAGGTTCCTCGGGGCCGGGGTGAGCGCCGTATCCGCGGAGCCGTACCCCTTCTTCTGGCTCGACGGCGGCCCCGGTGTCATCCACCGCTACGGAGGCAGCCGGTGACCACCGCACCGCCGTTGCACCGCCCGGCGTCCCGCAGCGCGAACCCGGAGCTGCTGACGCTGATCGGCCGCACGCCGCTGGCCCGCATCCGCACGGAACTGCCCCACCCGCACCCCGGTTTCTGGGCGAAACTCGAATGCCTCGGGGCGGGCGGCATGAAGGCCCGGTCCGCCGTGTCCATGCTGCTCGGCGCCCGACAGCGCGGCGAACTTCGCCCCGGCGCCACCGTGGTCGAGTCCACCTCCGGAACCCTGGGCATCGGGCTCGCCCTCGCGGGGCAGGCCCTCGGGCACCCGGTCGTTCTCGTCGGCGACCGCGAACTCGAGGCCTCCATACGCCAGTTGCTGCGGACGTACGGCGCGCAGCTGGAGCTGGTGGAGCGGCCGGCCGCCGAAGGCGGCTGGCAGGCCGCCCGGATCGCCCGGCTGCGCGAGGTCCTGGCCCGGACGCCGGACGCCTACTGGCCCGACCAGTACAACAACCCCGACAACGCCGCCGGTTACCTGTCCATGGCGGCCGAGCTCTGCGGGCAGCTCGACCACCTGGACGTGCTGGTGTGCAGCGTCGGCACCGGCGGACACAGCGCCGGGCTCATCGGCCCGCTGCGCCGCCGCTGGCCGCGGCTGAAGGTGATAGGCGTCGACTCCATCGGCTCCGCCATCTTCGGCCAGCCCGCCCGCCCCCGCCTCATGCGCGGGCTCGGCAGCAGCATCCACCCGCGCAACGTCGCCCACCACGCCTTCGACGAGGTCCACTGGGTGGGCCCCGCCGAAGCCGTCGACGCCTGCCGCCGGCTCGCCCGTACCAGTTTCGTCAGCGGCGGCTGGAGCACCGGCGCCGTCGCCCTGGTCTCCGCCTGGGCCGCCCGCGTCGAGACCGGAGCGGTCGTCGCGACGGTCTTCCCCGACGGCCCGCACCGCTACCTCGGCACCGTCTACGACGACGACTACTGCCACGCGCACGGCCTCGACCGGGCCGAACTCGCCGTCCGCCCCGTGGAAATCCCACACCCGCACGCGGCCGAGGCCATCGGCTGGACCCGCTGCCGCACCGTCGTCGACCCGCTCGCGGCGACCAGGCCGCCGCTCCTGCCGGCACCGGCCCGGGGAGGCGCCGTATGAGACTGACATGGCACACCACGGAGCTGGAGCTGGCCGAGCCGCTGCGCATCTCCCGCTCCGTGATGGCCCGCCGCGACGCCGTCCGGGTCACGATCGAACACGAGGGTCTGACCGGCTGGGGAGAGGTGGTCAGCAGTGAATACCTCGGCCTGCCCACTCCTCGCATCGTCCGCCACCTCACCACCGCGCGCCCCGCGGTCGAACGCCTCCCCGACCCCGAGACCGCGTGGCACGCGCACGCGGCCGACTCGCTGCCCTGCTTCTCGGAGCTGCCGGCCGGGGTGCTCGCCGGGCTGGAGGCGGCCCTGCTCGACCTGGTCGGCAAACGGGCCGGAACACCCGCCCACCAGCTCCTGGGCACCCACACCGCGCCGGCCGTGCAGACCGCCCGTACGATCGGCATCGTCGCGCCCGTCCCGGCGGCCGCACAGGCCGCCCGCCTCGCACTGAGCGGTTTCACCGTCCTCAAGGTCAAGGCCGGATCGCCCGATCCGCGGGAGGACCTTGCGCGGGTGAGCGCCGTGCGGGTCGCAGCCCCAGGGGTGAGTCTGCTCCTCGACCCCAACGGGGCGTGGACCGAGCGCCAGGCGATCGAGCTGCTGCCGTGCTTCGCCGAGCTCGGCGTCAGCGCCGTGGAACAGCCCATCGCTGCGGGCCGCCCCGACTCCCTCGCCCGCGTGGCGAAGGAGTCCCCGGTCCCCGTCATCGCCGACGAGGACGCCGTCTCCTACGAGGACGCCGTCGCGCTCGCCGGACTGGTCCACGGAGTCAACGTCAAGCTCGCCAAATGCGGAGGGGTACGGGCCGCCCTGCGCATCCACGATGCCCTGCGCGGCAGCGGCACCGACCTCATGCTCGGCTGCCTCACCGCCAGCTCGCTCGGCATCGCACCCGCCGTGCACCTCGCCGACCGGGCCCGCTGGGTGGACCTCGACGGGCACCTGCTGCTCGCCGACGACCCCTGGACGGGCATCGGGGGCGCCGACGGCACCGTACGGGCCGCCGACCGCGCAGGCCTCGGCGTCAGACGCACCCACACGGCGGTCGCACGGTGAAGATCCTCAGCTCCGTGCGGGACTTCCCGCTCGCCGTACGCCTGCTCCTGGTCAACCAGCTCGGCGTCAACACCGGCTTCTACCTGCTCATCCCGTACCTTGCCACCCACCTCTCCGACGACCTCGGGCTCTCGGCCGCCGTCGTCGGCGTGGTGCTCGGCCTGCGCAACCTCAGTCAGCAGGGCCTCTTCCTGATCGGCGGCTCGGCCGCCGACCGGATCGGCGCCCGCGGCGTGATCATCGCGGGCTGCGCCCTGCGCACGCTCGGATTCGGCCTGTTCGCCCTCGGCGACGGCCTGCCGCTGCTGCTCGCCGCGTCCATACTCAGCGGGCTCGCGGGGGCCCTCTTCAACCCCGCCGTACGCACCTACATCGCCCAGGAGGCCGGAGACCGCAAGGCCGAGGCCTTCGCCCTGTTCAACGTCTTCGCCACCACCGGCGCACTCCTCGGGCCGCTGCTGGGCACCTTGCTGCTGCTCGTGGACTTCCGGGCCGCCGCCGTCACCGCCGCCGGCGTGTTCGCCGTCCTCACCCTCGCTCAGCTGCTGGTGCTGCCCACTCGGGAGGTCCCGGCCGCCGGGGCCGGAGTGCTCGGCGACTGGCGTGAAGTCGCCGGCAACCGCCGGTTCGTGGCGTTCTCCCTCGCCATGGTCGGCATGTACGGCCTGGAGAACCAGCTGTACCTGCTCCTGCCCCGTGCGGCCACCGATGCCTCCGGCTGGACCGGCTCGGTCGGCCTGCTGTTCCTCGCCGGGACCGTCGCCAACCTGCTGCTCCAGCTGCGCATCACGCGCGCCCTGAAAGCCCGGGGGAGCAGGGGGCGCTGGATCGCCATCGGCCTGGGCGTCATGGGCCTGGGATTCCTGCCCCCGATGCTCGTGGCGGGCACCGCCACGACGCACCCGCTGCGCCTCCTGCCGGTGCTCGCCGGCGTCCTGCTCCTGCACCTCGGTGTGATGGTCGCCCAGCCTTTCGCGATGGAGCTCATACCGGCCTTCGGCCGCGCCGACCTGACCGGAACCTTCTACGGCCTCTTCTACGCGGTGTCCGGGGTCGCGGCAGCCCTCGGCAGCGCGGCCATCGGCTGGTCCATGGACACCGCCGGCCACACCGGCCTGACCTGGCTCCCCTACGGCTGCTGTGTCGGCCTCGGCCTCGTCTCGGCAGCGGCCGTCGCACACCTCCAGCGAAGACGCGCCCTGCCCGCGGAGAAGGCACCCGACCCGACGGCTCCCGCGCTCCCCGACCGGCCCCGAAGCGAGACCCGATGACAGCGACCACCAGCGGCAACCTGCTCACCGACCACCCCGAGCTCTACGAAGAACGCTTCCCCGACCCCGAACGGCTCGCCGCCCGCTGGACCGAGGACGTACTGGCCCGCCACGGCGCCGGTCCCCGCGTCCTGGACGTCGGGTGCGGCACCGGCCGCGACGCCGCCTGGCTGCACCACCGGGCCGGGCGCGAGGTCACGGCCATCGACACATCCGCGGCAATGCTGGAACACGCGGCCACGCAGTATCCGGGTCCCAGCCACCACCTGGCCGACATGCGCGACTTCGACCTCGGAGCGACGTTCGACGCGATCGTCTGCCTGGACAGCGCCCTGCTCTACTGCCATACCAACGAGGACCTCGACGCCTTCCTCGCACGCTGCCGCGCCCACCTCACGCCAGGCGGTCTGCTCGTCGCCGAGATGCGCAACGGCGCCTTCTTCCTCGGCAACACCGAACTCCTCGACGGCCCGCGCACCAACACCTTCGCCTGGCGCGGCACCACCTACACCTCCCACACCACCCTGTGGATCGATCACGGCGCACAACTGCTGCGCCGCCGAAGGACCTGGACCGCCGACGACGGCTCCTCACCGCACCAGCTTCGGCGTTCCCTTTTCGGTTCCGTCCTGGCCCGTACACGCGGTCGCCCCGACCAGCACGGCCATCGCGACCATTCGGCCGAAGGCAAGCAAAGTCCGCCTCACGCGATGTCTCCCCCGTCGAACCTCATGCGGGGACACCTCCGGCCCCGTCTCCCAGGACCCTATGCCGCTGGAGAAGGCTCGGGTCGCACGGGCAGCGAGGCGTGGGCCCGAGACCGTCGTGAACAACAGCTGCGGGGACGTGGAGCGCGTGCGCCTTGGCCGGTGCTCGCCCCGCCCGTGTACGACTGGGACTCGTCCGGCCGGTCATGGACTGATGGAGCAGCCGTGGCCGACGCGTGTCCGGGGCTGCGCCCTGTCCCCGTCCGGCCCGTGGCGACGGACGGGGGCACGGGGTCCGCCTTGCCGTCCCGACGGGGCGGTACGCCGGGCTCAGAGTCCCGAGCGGCCCGGAGACGGTCGATCTGGCGCAGGACGGGCGTCTCGGAGACGCTCGGGTACGAGCGCCTCACGCGAGTGAACGTCCCCTCGCGGCCCGGCTGTGCCCTGGTTGAGGCCGGTAGAACCGCCGAATGACGATCATGATCGTGCGGGCCACCACCGAGGCCCTGGCTGTCGGCGTGGTCGTCGCCAGCGTGCGCAGCATGAGCAAGTCCCTCATGACCGCGAGGGCTCAAGGTTGCAGGGATGCTCGACGAGCTCATTCACGGGTGGGCGAGAATCCTCGCCATGGCAGCTACCTCCCCCGCATCCCGGTTGGTCACCGCAGCGGCTCGGCAACATCTTCGTCCGCTCGGCCTGCGGCAGCGAGGCCGGTCTCGGCCCTGGTTCGACGATCACGGGTGGTGGCTCGGTGTAGTCGATTTCTTCTCGCCGCAGTGGAGTCAGGGCAGTGGTCTGACCGTGGGCGTGATGTGGCTGTGGCAGGACGTCGGGCATGTGACGTTCAATGTCCATGAGAAGGTCGAAGGCTCGCAGGAGTTCCGCCACGAGCAGCAGTTCGCTGTCGTTATGGAGAAACTCGCCCACGACGCTGAGAAGCGTGTGGGGGAGTTCAGAGACCGCTTCGCCGATCTCGATGCTGTGGCTCGCGCCCTGCTGAGCCAGCCGGTCCGACGAGATGATCTCTGGGGCAACTTCAATGCTGGGGTGGCCGCCGCGCTCGTCGGCAAGGTGGTCGAGGCCCGCGAGTGCTTCTCCGCGGTTCTCGCCCACGACCCTTTCGCTGACTGGATCAAGGAGAGTCAGCAGACTGCGCAGTATCTGTTTGATGCGTCTGAGGATGTTGCTGCCGTGCGCGGGTGGGCGAGAGATGCGGTCGTCTCGTGCAGGGCGAAGCTGGCCCTTGGAGATGCGCCGGCCTCCGCGGGCGATTTGCTGGCATAGCAGGCTCGGCAGTTCGTCAGCAGGGGCCCTGGTCGGTCAAGGAACGCGTCCACGTGCTCCTTCTGCATCGCCCCTGGCAGGACATACGAGTCATCCGTACTGGTCACTATGCTGCCGGGATGACCGCTCAGTCGCCCCCGCCGCTGACCCCGGAAGCCGCCAGGGACCTTCAGAACATGCTCCGAGCTGAGATCGGGCCCGGCCTCAGCGAGCGGGAGCTCGACGCGGTCGAGGCGCGATTCGGCTTCACCTTCTCGGCGGACCACAGGGTCTTCCTTGCCGCCGGGCTCCCGCACGGTTCGCGAAGCTGGCCCGACTGGCGAAACGGCGACGCCGAGGACCTGGTCGAGCGGCTTGCCGCACCGGTCGAGGGTGTGCTCTTCGACGTGGAGCACAACAGCTTCTGGCACCCCGCCTGGAGTCCGAGGCCCCCGGGGGCGTCCGACGCGCTGCAGACCGCACGGTCCGAGTTGGCGGCCGTCCCCCAGCTGGTCCCCGTCTACAGCCACCGCTACCTGCCGGGAACAGCGGGCGAACGCGGCCACCCGGTGCTGTCCATCCACCAGACCGACATCATCATCTACGGGAACGACCTCGCCGACTACATACGACACGAGTTCACCGGCCGGGCCGGCAACCTCCCCGCCCACGCGACCGTGGACTTCTGGTCGTACTTCGTCCACGGCGGTCCCGGCACCGACGTCGCCATGCCCACCCCTCACACCCCCTACGCGGTCAGCGCGCAGGAGGCCGCCGAGTACCTGCGGATGCTGGCACTGGAGCGCCTGATCGGCCGACAGCACTACCCGCATCAGCTGATCGAGGCAGGGCTCACGGCACTGGTCCTCGACCTAGAAACGGAGTCGCTTCCGCAGCTTGCCGGCCTGTCGCGTGCCGACCACGGAAAGGCTGAGGCGTTCTTCGACCAGGTACTGGATGAGCTGGATCTGACCGGGAGCCTCCCCACCGATGACACCGACATTTCCTGGGAGACGGCACGCTGGGAGCTCGTGCGCTGGTGGCTTCGGCTGATCGTGAACGGCAGTTTGGCCCCCGGAGCCGGCGGTGACGTCATCACGTACGACGGCTGGGGGGCACTGGCCCGGCCGCAGTCACTTCGGCCGCTGGTCGACAAGGTCGATGGGTACAACGACCGGGAGGCGATCCGGAACGGCACACGCGAGCAGCTGGCCGGAGCCATCGTCGCGGAGGCCGAACGCCTGCTGTCCGGTCCCTGGCCACCGCTGGACTGAAATCCCAGCGGTGGCCAGCGCATCGGACTGCTGAACTTCCCAACATTGCTGACGTACTGCTGGGACACGAGCTCGATGCTGAGCTACATACCTTCATCGCGCCGCATCCCAGCTCGGACCACGCCCCGCCCGCCCAGCCACCCGCCCGCCCGGCCGGCTAGGCGAAGGTGAACCAGTTGACGTTGACGAAGTCGGCGGGCTGGCCGCTGTCGAAGGTCAGATAGACGTCGTGGGTTCCGGTGGTGCGTTGGATGTCGGTGGGGACGGTGCGCCAGGCCTGCCAGCCGCCTGTGTTGGCGACGGCGAAGCCGCCGACCGGGGTGGCCGTGGGGCTGTCGAGGCGGACCTGGACCAGGCCGCTGACGCCGCCGGCGGCCCCGGAAGCGACGCGGGCGTCGAAGCGGGTGGCGCCGGTGGAGCCGAAGGCGACCGCCGAGAACTTGAGCCAGTCGCCGTTGGACAGATGGCCGACGTCGGATCCGCCGCCGCCGTCGGAGCAGGCCTCGACCTGGGCTCCGGACTGGGCGTTGAACGCCTCGGCCTGGATGGTGGTGAAGGCGCTGACCCCGCCGCCCGGGGCGGTGGCGGTCGGCGTCGGGGCCGGTGTGCCGCCGCCGGCCACCCCGCCGACCGTGATGGTCCACCGGCCGGGAGTGCCGGACTGCACCTTGCCCTCGAAGTCGACTCCGGCCGGGTGCACGTCGTCGTACGGGAAGGCGTACCCGAGATGGTCGGGGGTGGTGGCGTGCAGGATGCGGGCGTAGTGGTTGGTGCGCGGCCGGGTGTAGAAGGCGGCGGGGTTCTCGGCGGTCGGCTGGTAAGGATTGTCCAGCAGGGTGGTGCGGTTGAAGGCGGCGGCGAGCCGTGCGCTGAGATTGCCCATCAGGTCGTTGCCCGTGGTGAAGGGCGCGTCGCTGCAGGAGAAGATCGACAGGGTGGACGGTTTGGCGAAGCTGCCGACGCCGGGGAAGGCGAGGACGTCGCCGTTCACCCGGCCGGTGACGGTTCCCCAGGTGAACTGGGTGTCGATGCGCAGGTCGGTGGAGCGGTACTTGTTCCACACCTCGTCCACGTAGCCGTCGAAGTAGCCGCGGAACAAGGCGCTGTTGCCGCGGATCGCCAGGTTGGGGCTGAGCACGCGCATGTCGCGGCCGCCCGCGGTGACGATCAGCCGGCTCCAGTCGCTGCCGTCGGCGGCGGACTGGGCCCGCAGCGCGGCGGCGACCCGGGACAGTCCGTCGGCGGGCAGCCCACGCACCGTCTGGGTGCCCTGCCCGGTCTCCAGTTGGAAGGCGATCGGCAGCGAGACCATGTCGACGAACGTGATGTTGGCGTACAACTGGTCGCTGTTGAAGGTGAATTCGCAGAAGTCGTGAGCGACGTTCGCGTTGGGGTCGGTGGGGTTGCTCACCGACGGCAGGGCCAGACCGCCGCCGCGGTTCATCAGGAAGGTGAGCTTCGCGCCGACGGAGAAGTAGATACGGCCGCTGTCCAGGCGCGGCAGCGTCACCCTCCGCGCCCCGGCGCCGGACGCGTTGAGCGCGATGGCACAGTCGACCCCGAGCGGGGTCTGATCGTTGGCCGGAGCCGGGGGGTGGTACAGGCTGGAGCCGTTGGCCTGGATGAAGGCCCAGGTGCCGCCGGCCGCGGGGTCACGGCCGAGTACATAGGCGTACACCGTGTTGTTGCCGGTGGTGTTCACCAGGTCCAGGGGGAGCGTTGCGGTGGTGGACGCGTTGGCGCTCATCTCGAGCCAGGCTGCCGCGGCGGGCACGGCCAGGGCCAGGCCCGCCGTTACGGCGAGGAGTTTTCTACGGGGCATAGTGCGTTGGTGGCGAGCCGTCACGGTGGGGGTCCGTTCTTCGTGTGGTCGGGCGGGGGAGCGGTCGGGCGCGGGGACGGGGGAGAAGTGGGGGCGGGGACGGGGGAGAAGTGGGGGCGGCGGGGCTGGTGGGTCAGCCGACCGTCCACTTCTGGTTGGCGGCGCCGGTGCAGGTCCAGGTCTGCAACCGGGTGCCGTCGGCAGAGGAGTTGCCCTTGGCGTCCAGGCACTTGCCCGCACCGGTGTTGGTGAGGTCACGGGCCGCGGTGTACGTCCACTTCTGGGCGTTGGTGCCGTTGCAGGTGTAGAGCTGGACGACGGCGCCGTCGGCGGTGGAACCGCCCGCGACGTCCAGGCACTTGCCGAGGGCGCGGACGGTGCCGTCGCCCCCGATGGTCCACTGCTGGGCCGCGCTGCCGGTGCAGTCGTGCAGCTGGATGGGGGTGCGGTCGGCGTCGGAGCCGCCGGCGACGTCGACGCACATGCCGCCGATGCCCCGGATCGGGCGGGCGGCGGGGGCGCCGGCGGAGGAGGCGCGGACGTAGTCGACGGTCATCGTCTGCGGGAAGGACGTGGAGGCGTCCGGGCTGCCGGGCCAGTCCCCACCGACCGCCAGGTTGAGGATGACGAAGAACGGGTGGTCGAAGACCCACTTGTTGCCGCCGGTGTCGGCCGGCGTGAGGGTCTTGTACGTGGTGCCGTCCACCGACCAGACGAGGGAGGTCGGGCTCCAGTCGACGGCGAACACGTGGAAGTCGTCGGCGAAGGCGCGGCCGCCGGGCAAGCTGTACGCGGCGCCGAGGCCGCCCGCTCCGGAGTAGCCCGGGCCGTGCACCGTACCGTGCACGGTGTTGGGTTCGCGGCCGATGTTCTCCATGATGTCGATCTCGCCGCTGCCCGGCCAGCCCACGCTGCCCAGGTCGTTGCCGAGCATCCAGAAGGCGGGCCAGATGCCCTGGCCGCGCGGGATTTTGATGCGGGCCTCGAAGCGACCGTACGCCTGGGTGAAGGTTTTGGCGGTGTTCAGTCGGGCCGAGGTGTACTGACACTGCCCGTACCAGCAGCCGAGGCCGGGGTCGGTGTTCTTCCGCGCGGTGATGACGAGGTTGCCCTGTCCGTCGAGCGCGGCGTTGGAGGTGCTGTTGGTGTAGTACTGCAGCTCGTGGTTGCCGAAGCCCGAACCACCGGTCTCGAGCGTCCACTTGGCGGCGTCGGGAGCGCGGCCGGCCGCGCCGTCGAACTCGTCGGACCAGGTCTGCGCGACAACTGCCGCACCGGCGGTCGGGGCGACCGAACGGGTGAAGGACATGAGCACCGCCGCGACCAGGGCGGTGGCCACGAGGAGCACCACTGTGCCCGGAGAGCGGCGACGAGCGCGATGAGCAGCAGCCATGGGCATGGTTCCTTGTCTGGGTGGGGGTGTGCAGAGTGACAGGAGGGGTGTGAGAGCGCTCTCAAAGGCGACGCGAGGTCACCCGAGGCAGCGAGTATTACGGAGGGGTAACCGTCATGGCAACGTCAGGCGCCACTCACGCACGCCTCTGACCTGCGGTTTTGTCGTGGGGCCTGCGGCTTAACGATCTCTTAAGGCTGGCTTGATGCAGCGAGGGGGGAATCAGAGCCTCACGTGATCGTCGACCGGACGGTCGCCGCGGACGGTCGCCGCGAGCGTGGTCTCCGCGCGGGTGGTCTCCGCGCGGGCGTCCGGACCGCGTGCTCCCGGCCACGAACTCCGCGCCGTCCGACGGTCCCTCGTTCATGCGGGGGTGTCCGGCGCCGCGCAGCCCGTCTCGTCGACCGGCGCACCGGCGCCGGTCCGCGACACCGGACACCTCGACGCGTCAGGCCGTGTGCAGCGTCAGGCCGTAGCGGCCGAGGATTTCGTTGATCGGTTGGAACCACGTCTGGCCGCCGGACGAGCAGTTGCCCCAGCCGCCGGAGGTGACGCCCTGGGCCTGGTCCCCGCTCAGGAACGAGCCGCCGGAGTCGCCTCCCTCGGCGCAGACACTGGTCTTCGTCATCTGGTAGACCGCGCCCTGGCTGTAGTTGACGGTCTCGTTCCTGGCGAGGACGGTGCCGCAGTGCCAGTGTGTCGTGGACCCCGAGCGACAGATCGAGGCGCCCACGGGCGCCTCGGCGGAGCCGCGTACCAGCTGGTCCGGGATGGTGCCCCAGCCGAGCACCACCGGTACGGTCCACCAGCCGCTGTGGATGGCGACGTACGCGTAGTCGTTGCCGGGGAACGAGGATCCCTGGAAGGTGCCCATCGCGGACCCGTCCCAGCCGCGCACGGCGGCCCCCGCCTGCCCGCAGTGACCAGCCGTCACGAAGCCGCCGTACACGGAGAAGCCGATCGAACAGCGGACGTTGCCGGTGTAGTACGGGTCGCCGCCGACGGTCCCCGCGGCGTACGTACGGGGCGCCTGCGCCGTCTCGGCGACGGTGACGGGGCCGCCGGCCCGGGCCTGGTCGACGAACGCCCGTACGGCGGGGGCTTCCCGCTCGGTACGCACGACCGTGACGACGACGCTGTTGGTCCGCGGGTCGACGTGCCAGCCGGTCACCCCGGTGGGGGCGCGCAGCGCGTCCAGGCGCGCTTTGGCGCGGTCCAGCGCGGCGGCGCTGTGCCGGACGAGGCGGGTGTCGGCGCCCAGTGCCCGCACCTTGGACTCCTGCGCGCGGTCGGTCACCGCGACGACGAGCCGGCCGGTGGACGGCTCATACCACGACCCGCCATACTCATCGCCCACGGCCTGCCGGGCGGTCTTCTCCACGGCCGCGGCGGCCTTTTCCGCGCTCAGCCGTTCCTCGGCCTGGGAAGCGGTGAGTCCGAGGTCCCGGCGCATCGCGTCGAGCAGTCCGGCCGAGGTGGACGGCGCTGCGGCGGACGATGTTGCGGCGGGCTCCGGAAGTGGGCCGGCGCTCGCCACGCCGGTGTGGGCGGCGCCCAGGCCGACGGTCAGGAACAGGGCGGCGACTGCGGCGCGTAAGGGGGCGGTGTGTTTCACGAGACCTCCTGGTGTGGGGGATCGAACGCTTGAGAGCGCTCTCAGGGAGTGTCAGCCGCTAAGCTAGCCCACCCCACTTGGCAGGTCCATACCAAATTCCGCTTCCGCCGCGGCGGCCCCCTCTCGGCCGGAGCCCGCAACACGATCGTTCTGCACCCCGAGGACGCGTCCGTGCTGCAGCCTCTGCCCGGCTGGGAGAACAGCACTGGATGCTGCGGCCCAGACGGGACCGAAGGGCCGAACCGAGCGTGTCTCTGCGGAGCCCGCATTGCCACACTCGCAGCGGATTGCTCCGGGCCCTACGAACTACATTTCGACCCGGTTCGGACCTACGCCTTCACCCAGCCAGATGCGAACCGCTGACGTCGTATCTGTGGCACTCATGCCGGTGCGCCTGCACCAGCGAGAAGCCACCGCGCATGCTGATCCCACCAAGGCCACCTGCAGGGCCCGTACACGGGCGTGACACCAGTACGACGCAGACGGTCCGCGGCATGGCCGCGAGGCCGGTGTCCTGGTCGCGGTCAACGGGTCCGAGTTCGCCATCGGGCACGCCGTCCGAGGGCGACCCCGAGGGCCTGTAACGTCCAGAACACCAACTTTTCAGCGAGCCCGACAACGGAGTTCCAGCCGGCAGCATCGGCCTGGCGTGGCCGCGTGTCGTAGTTGGCCCCTCCGGCCCACGACACGCAGCCCTTGCCGCATCAGGGTGGAAAGCGTTTTGAACCCATCCGTGATCCTCGCGCCTGAGAAGCCCAGACCTGCACCGCGGTCAGTTCCGGCGCCTGACCACGTCCCCAAGGAGGTCGGTCAACGCCGCGTCTGCGGCGGCGAGTAGCGGGCTCCTCCACACGGTCATGGTCTGCTCCCAGGGATGCCCGCAAGGTGCCCGGGCGCATGTCATGGTTACGGTTCCTCCAGGGAGGATCCGCATCAGCAGGATGGGGTCAGTGCCAGCTGGGCAGCGGGCAGGCCGCCGCCGTGCCTGAAGCCGCTGGCCTGGTAGGGGGTCACTCCCGCCAAGTGGCGCCAGCCGCACCCTGAAGCGAGATCGGGGTGGGTTCCGGGGCGGCTCGGGGTGATCACGGATGATCAACAGGGCGTGTGGGGGCGAGGGTTGGTCCAGCGCGGGTACCGCGCTGATGCGAGCCGATCCGTTCTCAGGAGCCACCGATGACCACTCGTCCCCGCGCCGCCCGCCGTCTCACCGTCACCTGTGCGGTTCTGGCCGCGCTTGCCGCTGGTCTGGCGGCCGCCCCCACGGCCGCGGCCGCGCCCGGTGGGCTCGCCTCCCACGGCTTCCCCGGCACCCGCGACGCGCGCGAGGTGAGGGAGTTGCTGGCTACTCTGCCCGACAAGGTGACGGACGCGGCTCTGGTACGGGTGGCAGGCCGCGGCATGCCCGCCCCGTACACCGGAACGGCCGGCCCGGTGGAGGCCGGTGCGCGCTTCCCGGTGGGCAGCGTGACCAAGGTCTTCACCGATGCCCTGGTACTCCAGCTGGTCGCCGAGCAGCGGATCGGCATCGACGAGCCGGTCCGGCGCCACCTGCCCGAGCTGATCCCGGCCGCCTATGCTGACGTGACGGTACGCCAGCTCCTGGACCACACCAGCGATCTGCCCCGTCCGGTCCGGGTCCCGCTCGACCCGCACGCAGTGGTGGCCGCCTCCTTCGCAGCAGACGTCGCAGCCCGTCCCGGCCGCACCCCGGCCCCCGGGACCGTCCAGCAGTACAACGGGCTGAACAGCTTCGTCGCCGGGCTTCTCGTGGAGCAGGTCACCGGCCGCTCCTTCGTCAGTGAGCTCGAGCGGCGGATCCTGCGCCCGCTGAACCTGCGCCGTACCGCGCTCTCCGAAGACCCGGCGATAGCCTGGGCCTGGTCGGAGGGCGGACTGACGTCCACCGCAGCCGACCTCGATGCGTTCCTGCGGGCCCTACTGGACGGGCGGCTCCTCCCGCCGGCGCAGCAGCGGCACCTGTTCGAAGTGCCCGCGGTCCCCGGTGCCCCCGAGAACACCAGCTGCCCCCCACTTACAGCCTGCTTCAGCGCCGGCGGGCTGATGGGAATCGAGCTGAACGGCACCAAGGTCTGGGGCAAGACCGGCTCCAGCGGCGGCTGGACCAGCGGCATCTTCGCGAGCACCGAACAGCACCGCCGGACGGTCTACACCTTGCGGCCCAACACCTCGGCCACCCCAGCAGATCAGCGCACCCGTGTCGAGGCAGTGGTCAAGGCGGCCCTCACCGGGGGCGTGTCGTCAAGGTGATCCCGGGCGGAGTACAGATGATGGGGATTCTTGAAACGGCTGTAACGGACATTGCGAGATGGTCGCGACCGTTGGGCGAGGATGAGGTTTGACGGAAGAGCGGCGGCAGCTCGGCCGCCGTTTGACCAGTCTGATCCGCGTGACCGGCGGTCTGCGCGACTGGCCGCCTTGACGAACCCGGCACTCTCGCGGCCTGCAGACGCGGCCGCTCTGGAGGCCTTGACGGGCGGCATCTGGCGTGGCTGCGCCCAGTCCACCCGAGGTTGGTGAGAGCGTCGAGCCGGCTGCTGTCGAGCCGGCCGCCAAACCCGTGCTGGGGCCTGAATCCTCTACGTGGGCCAAGGCGGACCAGGAGCATTCGATGCGGCTGCTGGAAGCCATACCGTGGGTTCGCCAGACGAGCGCCCGCGCTGCTCGACCTCCGCACGGACCCCGGCAGCCCCTGCCCCCGCGAGACAACTGTGGCCGCCGCAGCCCTGCGCGGCGACCACCCCACCGCCCGCCGCCTCCTCGCCGAAGGCCGCCGCATCTTCGACCACGCCGGCTCCCACGAGCAGACCCCCGACTGCGCCGTCCCCGACTGGCGCCTCAACGTCTTCACCTCCCTGCTCGCCGCTCGCCTCGGCGACGAGAGCACGGCCGTCGCCGCCCAGGACGCCGCGGCCTCGGAGCTCCCGGTGACGTTGCCGCGATTTGCGACGCACCTGGAGATGCATCGCGGTTTGATGCTCGCCCGTGCCGGCGATAGCGCTGGCGGCACCGCCCACGCCCGCGCCGCCTTGGAGGCCCTCCCACCTGAGAAGCACTCCCTGACCCTGCGCCTGCTGATGGCGGAGGTCGAGCGGTCCTGACGGGTGGGCTGCGGGTGTCGTGCGGTCTGGGTGCTGACGGGCCCCAGGGCTTGGGGTGTGCCGTCAGGTGAGGGGGGGCGGCGTTCGACGAGGATGACGTCGCGCCATGTTCCGGCGTGGCGGCCGATTGCGTTCGCGGGTGCCGATGATGCGGATGCCGGCGCGCTGGTGCAGGGCGTTGCTCCGCTCGGCTTTCGGTATGAGGCAGCCGGGTGAACCGGACATACGACCCGAAACTGAGACGGAGGTCAGGGGTTGCTTCTGTGGCGTCGAACGCGGCGTCCACCGGAAAGGAAGGAAGCCCGTGAAGGCGATCGTCCGTACCCTCTCGGTCCTCGTGCTCACCCTCGGCAGCGCCGCCGCATTCGGCACCGGCGCCGCAGTCGCCGCGTCCCCCTCGGACGGCGCGCCCGTCGTCATCCAGTGCAACAACCCGACGAACGTCTCCCTCGTCGATGCCTCGGGCGGAGACTCACTCGTCAGCCAGCTGATCGAAGTCCTCGGCGGTACGAACGACGGCAACAACGCCTCCGCGGTCGACACGGGCCCTGGCGGTACTGCCCTGGGCGGCGATGCCGCCCAGTCGGCGAGCCACAACCGCTGCGGCGAGAGCACGGACGTCGATGCCGGCACGCGCGTCGACAACAGCCAGCGCATCGACAACAGCCGCCGCCTCTCGTTCAAGAACAGCCCCAGCCTGCTCTGAACCGCTCCCGTCCCGGCCGCTGCCCACCCCGCCCAGCCCTGTTCCGGAGCCGGAGCGGGCAGCGGACGCGCATCCGACTGAGGTAGCCCGGGCGATGAGGACATCACGCCCGAAACCGAAGTCGGACGGTTGGTTCCATGACGTCGAATGCAGCGTCCACCAGCAGAAAGGAACATCCGTGCAGGCGATCGTCCGTACCCTCTCGGTTCTCGTGCTTACCTTCGGCAGCGCCGCCGCATTCGGCGCCGGCGCCGCAGTCGCCGCGTCCCCCTCCGACGGCGCCCCCGTCGTCATCCAGTGCAACAACCCCACGAGCGTCTCCCTCGTCGATGCCTCCGGCGGAAACTCTCTGGTCAAACAGTTGGTCGGGGTCCTCGCCGGAACCAACGGAGGCAACAACGCCTCCGGCGTCATCACCGGTGAGGGAGGAGACGCCACAGGCGGCAACGCCGCCCAGACCGCCAACCACAACCGCTGCGGCACCAGCTCCGACCTCGACACCAGCACCCGCATCGACACCAGCCAGCGCATCGACAACAGCCGCCGCCTCGACATCGAAAACAGCCCCAGCCTGCTCTGAACCGCCAGCGGGGGGGCCGGGCAGGCACCACTCCCCGGGGACCCCGTCGATGGCCTCGTGAAGTAGGTCGTCCGCCGGGGGAAGCCGAGGGACAGGGTCCCTCGGTTCACGGCGGGACCCTGCGCTTCGCGATGAAGATGATCATCGCCCGGGCTGCACGAGCGCGGTGACGCGGCCGGCTCAGGGTCGGGGGAGCCAGCCGGCGGTGAAGTCGGCGCTGTTCCGGTCGTTGCGGGCGCGCTCCTCGATGAGCTTGCGGAATCCTGCTACGGCGTAGCGTTCCCCGGCGGCAGTGCGGGCTCCGGGGATGCCGGCGATGTCGGCCATGCACTGCTGGGGTTGTGGCTGCCATCCGGTGACCAGGACGCGCAGTCCCCGCCGCTCCGCCCGCCGGTGGGCGTCGAGGAGGTGCAGCAGGCCGTCGCGGTCCATGACCGCGACGCCGTGCAGGTCCACCAGCAGGTCCCGGACCCCAATCGGGACACCGTCCACCGCCGCGCGGAGGGATTCACCCGCGTGCTCGTCGAGTTCGCCGGTGGCACTGAGCAGGACGGTGCCGCCGCGGTGCTGGGCGTCGACAGTGATCAATGCGGACTCCTCGCTTCCACACCCACGGGCCTGTGCCTGTGGGATCTTCCATCCTGGCGTGGCGCCTCTCCGGTCGTTGGGCGGCTCGCAGGGTCTCGCCTCGTTGACGATGCCGCGCGTGTGCCGACCTCTTTCTCACTGCCGCCCTGCCGGGCGATGCCGCAGCGGCGCTGCCCCATCCGGTCCGCTCCTGCCGTGCCCACGCGGCGAAGCTGTTGACCGGGGCGCTGGCCGTCAACCGCGAGTCGTGGCTCGCCTGCCCGCTGCCGGTGCCCCGCCGCCCAGCTCACCCTCTGCAAGCCCGCTGAACTGCACTTTCCACAGGACTGCCTCGGCCGTCGCGCTCCAGTAGGGTGCTGCGGGGAGAGTGTCCGGGGGACGGACACGAACCGCGTATCACCGCGGGCGTCGCATAATGCGGGCGTGCACCCGGTCGGCCGGGTATGTCGGCGGGGAAGTGGGGGGAGGCGCCGGACATGGACGATCGATCCAGCCTGCTACCGGCTCTGGGGACTGGTGATGTCTCGTGCGCGCAGGCGCGGGAGACGGCGGGGCTGTTTCTCGACCAGCTGGAGCCTGCGCTTCTGCCGGAGCGGCGGGAAGACGTGCTGACCGTGGTGAGCGAGCTGATCGCCAATGCCCGGCGCCACGCCGGCGGCGTCACGCACTTCGACCTCCGCGTTCATCTGGGAGCGCTCGTGGTGGAGGTGTCCGACAGGTCCCCCCACGGTCCGCTGACCCGCCCCTGGTCGCCGGGCCAGCCGGGAGGCTTCGGCTGGCGGCTGGTCAAGCAGCTCGCCGACCGCGCGCACGTCTACTTCCATGAGGGCGGGAAGACCGTCAACGCCACGTTCTTCACCGGGGTGAGCGAGCCCCGGCAGCCCTCTGCTGGAACGTCCGCGAGTACGCCCTGACCCTCATACGGCCGGAGCGTCTCCGTCGCGTACGTCGAAGAGGCCAAAGGCGCCGGGCATCTCCAGCATGCGGCGCAGCTGGTTCGGCAGCGGGCCGGCGAGCACCAGGGGGCCGCTGTTGTTCGCCCGGATCAGGGCGTTGAGGACCAGGTGCCCGACGTAGTCCACGTCGAACTCCCCGGACCGCGCCCGCGCCTGCGCCTGCGCCCGAAAGCTCACCCCGATGTCGGAGCGCGCTGGCCGTAGGGGTGGTCGTCTACGCTCCGGCGCATGGAAGATCACGAGGACGAGTTCCTGCTGGTGTGCGGGCGGTGCTGGCCGCGGCCGGCTTCGAGGAGGCCGCGCCTGGTGAGGAAGGTGTGAACCTGGTCCGGCACGCCCGCGGGGTGTTGATCGGCTGGCTGCCCGTACACATCACCCGGTCCGAGCAGGTCGTACCCCGCGATAACCGACGACCCTGGGGATCACGGTGCGCTGCGGCACGCCTTCGTGCTCGCGGCGACGGCAGCCCTGCAGACGGCCGGCTTCGTGGTCGACCCGCGCGACGATCAGGGGCTCCTCGTCCTCGACCCGGAGCAGATCTCCGCGTCGTAGTGCGGGCCGCGCTTCGGCGCAGACCGTCGCGCCTGGCGGCAGCCGGGATCGGGTCGTCCCCCGAGGATCTGGAGTAGTGCGGGTGCGGTGCTGGGGTGTCCGTGCTGAGATCGGCCGGGTGAAGGATCCCTTCGGCTGTGATGATCCGTCCCTTCTGGCGCTGGGCGTTCCGGCAGACCGGGCGGCGGCCCGCCGGGCGGTGGCCGCACACGCCACCGATGCAGAGGACCTGGCAGGGCTGCTCGACATACTCGGCTTGCTCCCGGCACCCCCGCCCAGGCCGGCGGCGGACCGGTAGAAGAACGCCGGTTGCGAGGGCGGCTTCGGGCGCGGGTCCGGCACAGCCCGGCGGCTCCCGGTGTGCCGGTGGGAGGCGCCTGCCGGAGTCCACCCCGCCCCGTCGGCTCGGCACGTACGGGCCGCGGCAGCGCCAGGACTACCGGCCCGGTGTGCCGCCCCCGGGCGGAGCACCACGCTGGGGGCCGGATCGGACGCGGTGCTCCCGACGGTGTCGGTCCGGGCGGGGCGTCCACCGTCGGGAGGGCCGCGCGGTGGATGGACGGGCCGCGCGGCAGTGGGGCAACGGCCACGCCCCGCGGTGGGTCACGTTCTGCCCTGCTGTGGGTTGACGTCCGGTTGTACGGCTTGGCGTTGGCGGGCCGGCGGGTGGTGGGGATGTCATTCATCGTCGGGCCTGCGGTGCGGGCCTGGGGGTGGGGTGGGATGGGGCTGGTGGGGCCGATGACGGGTGCCCCGCGCATGCAGCGCCCGGCCGGCGCCCGGACCCTACTCGGCTGGGCTCTGCTGTGTCCGCCACGGCCCGGAGGCCTGCCCGAGCAGGGACTGAGAAGGCCGAACCGTCCCAAGCTCCTCCTGCTCACACCGGGTCAGCCTGACGGTGTCCCGGTGTCCCGGGCGGCGTGGGTGATGGCATGAAGATGGTGGAGCGGTTGCCGTTCGGGATACGGGCCCCGGCGGCGGTGACGTATGTCCGGTGCGCGCAGTGCGGGGCCCTCGGTGAGCTCGTTCTCGATGGCGGGCGGCTGGATCTGGCGCTGGCTCGGGCCGGGGATCACGTCATCCGAAGAGGGGTGCAATAGCTACTGCTGGGGAGCCGCTCTCGGACGGGCTGCTTCCGGCCCCCGGTGGCGCTGTCGACCGCGGGCAGGTTTCGGCTGCCGTCACACGTTGCCGGTCACCGCCCCAGTCGACAGCATCCAGCCCGTGGCGTGATGGGCCGCTTGGTGGAACTGGGATGGCACTGATCGCCGCCGCGGGTCACGGTGGCCGAAGTGCCGGCAGGCCTGTCGCGTGCCGGGTCGTGCCAGAGGAGAGGTCCCTGATGTCCGAACGCAATACCGTTCTGCGGAGTCTGCATGATGTGGGGCTTGCTGCTTGGTTCGGCGGCTCACTGATGGGCGCGGTCGGGCTGAACGGTGCCGCCAAGCAGCAGAGCGGCGGCGACTGGGAGGTCGGCGCCCGGATCGCCAGTTCGGGCTGGTCGAAGTGGGCGCCGCTCGGCGCGGCCGCGATTGCCGCCCATCTGGTGGGAAGCAGCGGGCTGCTCGCCGCGAACGCGGCCCGGGTCGTCACCCAGCAGGGCGTCGCCGCCTCCACCCTCGCCAAGACCGCCTTGACCGGAGCCGCGCTGGCCGCGACCGCCTACACGCGCATGCTGGGCAAGAAGATCGAGTACGCCTCCTCGGCGAGCCCGGCCGACGCGGAGAAGGCCGAGCGGCATCCCGTGGAGACGAAGAAGGCCGAGCAGCACCTCGCGGTCATGCAGTGGGTGGTACCGGCTCTGACCGGCGGCCTGCTGGTCCTCAACGCCCTCCACGGGGAGCAGCAGCGTCCCGCGGAGCAGATCCACGGCATGTGGCAGCGTTACCGCCAGCTCGCCCCCCACATGCCAAACCCCGGCGACTGGCACCTCCGCCACTAACCCGCACGACCCCCCAACCCGGGGCTGCCACTCCGGGTGGACGTCGTGGCTGTCGTAGCGGCGTCCAGCTGCGACGGTCCAGAGCCTGAACCGGCCGGCGCCGCGAGATGCCCGCATGTAGCTGACCTCGCCGGCCTCGCACGAGCGGTCGGGCGGCACGGTCGTGTTGCCCCCGCGGGGCGCTGGTCAGGACCGGCTCCCTCACCCGCCCGCAGCTCCATGACGGCGCGCGGGCTGCGCCCGTGGTGCCCGCGGCGTCAACGTGGGGGTATGCCGTCCTGCTCGTACTGATGCGCTCGGCCAGGGAGTGCCGGTGGGAGATGATGGTATGGCTTCCTGGACCGTCGCTGCTGCGCGAGTCCAGGACGAGGGCGTCTCCACCTGGGCTTAACGTGATCGGTTCACCACAGAAGTCGCAGCTCCAGACCAGCGACTCCAGGTCGGCAGGTCGGATGGTGAGCCGCACTGATACCGGCGGATGCCAGCGGTGGATTTGCTCGATCACTGCATTGATCTGTGAACCGACGGGTGGAAAGAGCGCGAGTAGTTCGTCGTAGCTGCTCGTGGTCTGGGAGAACTAAACGCACCCCATGGGTGATGGCTGAGGACGCCCCACCGGAGCCAGTAGTCGAGCCCCTCGACCCGGTAGCGAGCGCCGGCATCGAACCGCAGCTCGCCCACAAGCCGCCGCGCGTTGGCCGGCGCCTGGCGGTGCGGCGCCAGCAGCAGGGTCAATTCGTCATAGCGGACGTCGATCCCGCCGTGACCCGGATGGCTCTCCGGTCCGGCCGCCCCAGCCTCAGAGCGCTGGTTCCACCTGGCGAAGATCGCCCACTGCTCGCGCTCCAACACCACCGCACCCTCGCTCGCGGGCCAGACGCGGTACTCGTCGGCTTCGTCGGCGTGGTCGTAGTTGTAGCCCTGGAAGTAGTGGGGCTTGCCGTCAACGTCGGCGAGGCCGGCGCGAGGTCCGTCGTACCACTCCAACTCGACGTACACACGCTCGAAACCGTCCGCGATCAGCTGCTCTTTCTCCCAGGTCTCAGCCACGTGGGCAGGCTACCGTCGGGTGGTCTCCGCATCCATGATCACGATCTACGGCAGGAGTACTAGCCCGTCGTGATCCGCGCTGTCGGCTGCGCGCCCGCCAACACCGAGCGGATCCGCCGCTCCACCACGACCGCCCACGCCTCCGCCGAGGGGCTCGCGCCTTCCTTCGGCGTGTCAATCTGCGCTTCTATGCCGCCAACGCGCAGCACGACATGCGCGAACCGCTCGGTCGTGAAGCTCAGGCTCTCGTCTCCGACCCCGGCGTCCTTCGGGTTCCAGCAATTCAACAGCTCGCGGACGAGGCCGAGGTTCCGTTTGGCCTGCCCCTCTTCGTTCTCGGCCAGACGGAAGTGCGCGCCGTCACCGCCACCCTCGTTGCCCACGCTCTGGGTCAGCTGATACGTACCGCTGTAGCGCTCGGCGGCGTCCTGGGGCAGGGCGCCGCACGTCAGCAGGCCCCCATCGTCTATGGCCGGGGCGGCGTCTCGCCAGCCAACGGACTTCTCCCCGGAGAGCCGCCAACCCGCGGGCAGTTCCTCTGCCGTGGGCAGCATCTGCTCAAGCCGGTCTTTTGTGAATGGCTGCGTGCCCGGCTTCGCAGCCGGCATGCTCGCCGCCGAAACCGGCCGTGAGGGGCCCTCTGCCCGCTGGCCCTCCCCGTTGGAACAGCTGGCCAGACCGGCAGCCAAGCCGAGTACAACGGCCGTCCCCCGCCACGCGCGTGTCGTACGCCCTTGCACGCCAGCCCCCTGAGCGTCTTCGGTTACCGCAGCACTTCGAACCGTAGCGCGCCCGGACGAGCGACGACAGGGCGTCCGGTCAGGCGGCGTTCCAAGCCCTGTTGGTCCCGGTGCAACGGCGCCGCGAGCAGGCCGAACCGTCGCATGGCGTTCCGGTACCCAGTCCAGAACCTCTCCCTGACCTCGGCGAGCCGCTGGCGCTTCTCGGCGGTCACGTGGGGGAGACGTGCGACGGGGCGCAACACACGCCCAGCTCGTTGGGCACCGGTGAAATCCCCGATCTTTCGCAGTGGCGTCGGCGGGCGCCACCTGGTGGCGCTCGCCCCGCTCTGCCACCTGTGTCCGGACGAGGGCGAAGTCCTGGCCGATCCAGCCCGCACCGTGATCTTCCGCCTCGCTTCCGGAGTCGCCCGCCGGGTTGTCCTGTGCGGCTCCTGCCACTCGGGCCGGCCGAGCCGGGGGAAGGCGGAGCTGAGGCCCGCGGACCTCGCATGGCGGGTGGTGGAGCGCGGTGCCACGGACTTGCTCGACGCCTACGAGGAAGACCGGTGGGTCCCGTGCAGGAAGTGAGCTGGAGTTTGCTGCCGGGCTCGCGCGGTTGGCCTGGACCGAGGAGTCGGTGCGGCGGCCGTCGACGAGGCGGACGACACGGTGTACCGCAGCCGACTGACCCGGATGCTGCACGGAGGGAACGCCTACCTGCTGCTGCGCCACGTAGCCGCCCACGACTTCGCGCTGCACACGCTCCGACGCCTGGTCGACATCCTGACCACAGCGGCAGAGCAACTGCCGGATGAGCCCCTGAACGACGCTGGCTGACGCCCCTACGGGGCCGTCTCGTAGGAGATGGTCGCGCCCAAACAGTCTTCCCCCGGATGTCGCACTAGCGTCATTGCGCGGGCGACATCCTGTGAGGCACCAAGCGATGTGCGCTGGGCGTCGGTGTCTGCACGCACGAGATGTTGGTCGTCCTCCTCGCCGGGGTGACCGAGCCGCGCCTGAAACTGCTCACGTGCAGCTGCGGTACCGCGAAGGGGCGCCGCCCACGCGGTTTCCCACGCAGGCGACGCCCCTTGCCCTGACTTGTTCGGATCAGCTCACCGTACGGTCTTCGAACCGAGTTCGCCGGGCTTCTTCGGCACCCACGGGTGCACGGCGGTGGCCTCCTCAGGGGAGGGTTCGTCCATGGTCACGCGCCAGATGTCCTTGCCTTTCACGCTGGTGGCCCGGACCTGGATCTGTTTGATCTGGCCGGTCTCGTGCAGATAGAGCACGACTTCCTGCCGGAGCGAGCCCTCGTCGTAGAACTCCGCGGTCACCTTGCCGCGGGCTCCCTTGCCGAATGCCGTGATCCAGTTCTCGGCAGTCTTCTCAGGAACGCCCTTGTCGTCCTTGTCGGCGAGCGACGCCAGCTCGTCCACCTTGCCGTCGGCGATGCGCCACACCACCTGCTGGGTGATGCCCAGGGATCCCGTGGACGGGTATCCGACCACGGCGAGCGGCGGGTGGCTGCCGTAGTCACCGGCGTACGCCACGTCTTCGGCGTCGTAGGCCGAGGAGCAGGCGGTCAGCATGCCGACGGCCAACGCGGAAACGGCCACGGCCCGCAAGGCCGGTCCTGGCCTCATCGCGACGTCGGCCGAAGCGCGCCGACCTCGACGATCGGATTGGGACCGGTCCTGTGGCGGGCCATGATCCCCTGGAGGGTGTCATGGGCGCTGTAGCCGTGCTGGGCCACACTGACGACGCCCTGATTGTTTCCGGTCACGACCGCCGCGTGATTGAACACACCGTTGTCTTTCTTCCAGCTGAAGAACAAGATGTCCCCGGGCCGAAGATTGTACACACGGTTGACGTAGCCGGGCTGGCGGTAGTTCAGCATGTGCGTGAACAGATTTTGGGCCCCTGACCAGGTGTGGCTGTTCTTCTTCCACGACGTCCAGGAGGTGTTCCGCCACCAGGCACGGTCCTGCCAGTACGCCCAGTGGCGCATCTTCATGCCGCCACCGTTGTAGAGGGCCTTGGACACGAAGTTGGTGCAGTCGTTGCTGCCGTAGTCCCTCGGGATCCGGCCGGCGTTGTTCCAGGCCCAGCTCGCCGTCCCGGACCCGTTGACGTAGGAGGCCGTGAGGGCGCCGGCCGCCACGGGGTCCGACACGGGGAACCCGTCGTCGCCCAGGAGGATGGTCTCTGCGCCATCGGTCGGCACACCCGTGGTGTCCGCCGGTGTAGCGGCCACCTGCGTTCCCGCCGCAGCCGTGGGAGACAGCTTCTGCCCCGCCTCGCTGTCATCTGATTCGCTCTCGAGCTTCACCGCCCCGCCCGAGACGTTGAACACGAACCGCTTGGCCCGCCGCTCCTCCGACACCTCGTCGACGCCGTTGACCCGCAGGGTCGTCGTCTGGATGACAGTGGCTCGTACCAGCACGCGGGCGGCCCCACCATCGGCAACCATGGTGTCCGTCAGAGCCGAAGAGGCACCCACGTACGCCTGGCCTTGCGTTCCCAGCGCCACGAGCTCCCCGATGAGGGAGGCTTCCTGCACGTCGAGGACCGCCCCGAAGACTGCACCGTGCGGAGACTCGGCCGCCGCCTCGGCCGTGGTGGCGCTGACCCCCGTCATGACCTTGTTCCGGGCGCTCAAGTAGGCCTGGACGTAGTCCTTGTACGGCGTAGTGCCACCGGCCACGGAGGCACCCTGCGCCAGGGCGGAGCGGGACACCGGGCCGCTGCCGACGGCATTCTTCGCTGTCACCGAGACCCGGTAGGAGAGGGCATTGTCGAGCCCGCCGAAGACGGCGCGCAGCGCCGTGCCCTCCCAGGTGCCCGCCACCGTACCGTCGCTCTTCTCTGCCTTCGCCACGTACGTGACGTCACCGGTCGTCCCACTGTCGAGTGGGGCGTTCCAGGTGGCGAGCAGGCCGGTGTCACCGGGGGTGGTGACGATGTCGCCGGCGGCGCCGGGAGCGGTCGGCGGCAGGTACTCGACTGTCAGCTTCGGACGCAGGGCGGGGTCCGCCGCCGCACCGGAGTGGTACGACGCTCCGGCGGCCGTGCCGGGGACGGTGAGGGCCAGTCCCTCGTTCCCGCCGCGGTCGAGCCAGGACTGCACCAGCATGCCGAAGTCGACCTCGGACAGCGCGAGGTCGGAGACGTAGCTGTCGTTACCCGCGGCCGTGAGGAGGTCCTTGCCGCTCTGTGCCGCGGTCCAGGCGGTGGAGAGCTCGTACGCGCTCGGCTTCTGCGCCACGCACTGGGTGGTGCAGTCGGCCCTGGTCAGTGACAGCTTGGCGGAGGTGACCCGGGCTCCCGGCGGGAGCGCGGAGAGGTTCGCCTTCAGGTGCGTCGCCCACAGGTGTCCGTCCGCCGTACCGATCCGGAGCTGCCCGTTCGGCAGCGTGGCGCAGCCGGGCGTGTCGCAGTCGGTCGGGGCGGACGTGCCCGCGAGTGCGGTGCCGGTGAGGGCCAGGGACTGCGTGGCCGGCATCGACGGCAGCGGCTGGAGGCGGACGGTCAGCATCTGCTCGGCCGACCAGGGTGAGCAGCCGACGCTGTCACAGGCTCGTACCGACCAGCGGTAGCTCGCGCCGTCCGCGAGCTTGCCCTCGGGGATTTGCAGGGCGGCCCGACTGCCGCTCTGCACCCATACGGGAGGCAGCGGGAGATTGGGGACCGGGTTCCCGGCCGCGTCCTTCAGGGAGAACTCGGCGCTCACGCGGGTCTGCGCCGGGGTCGTGACGACCGCGGACAGGATGGGCGTCAGGGTCTGCTGGGCGCCGGCCTGGATGTCCTGGGGGGCGTCGGGCAGGGGGCTGACGGTGAAGGTGGTCCAGTTGGACCAGGGGGACCAGCTGTTGCTGTAGTGGGTGCCGTCGTAGGGCGAGGTGCGGAAGCGGTACGTGCGGCCGTGCTGGAGCACGCCCGCCGGTACGACGACCGACGCCGGGGTGCCGGCGGGGACGAACGGCGAGACCAGCGTGTTGCCCACCTGGGTGTTGGTGGCGGCGTCGAAGATCTGGAAGGTGCCGTTGACCGTGTCGCCGTCCTTGTCCGCGAACGTGTCGCGCAGGGTCGGCGTCGTCGTCTCGACGCGCCAGGCGGGGGTCTTGTCCTGGACGAACGGAGGGCCGGCCTCCTGCTTGGTGCCGGTCTGCGGACGGTAGTTGTAGGTGACCGTCAGCTTCGGCGGGTTGGAGGCGGCGTTCGCCGAGTTGACGCGCTTCCACTGCCCGACGACGGACTCCGACGTGGCGCGCAGGCCCATGCTGGACAGCGGGGCCTTCGCGGATGCCCAGGTCTGGACGAGGGTGGTCACGTCGGCGTTGATCCAGCCGTCCGGCGCCGAGCCGCAGCCGGGGTTGCCGCGGGTCTCGGTGGAGGTGGCGTACTTGGTGCCCATGGCGGGCTGGCTCGTCCAGCGCGACGCGGTGCTCGGGGTACCGGAGTCCCAGACCTCCCACGGCTGCGCGACGCAGTCGGTGTTGCCCGAGTGGAAGTTCCACAGGGACAGCTTGGCGTCGGAGACCAGCGCGTCCGCGATCGGTGCCGTGTTCCACGTGATGAAGGAACGTGCGGTGCGGAAGGTGCCGTTCGCGTTCTTCGTGCCGGGGTTGCCGAGGTCGAGCTCGGTGTCGTTGGACCAGTCGACGGTCTCGCCCTGCTGGACGTAGGTGTCGAAGACGTTGCCCAGCGCGGAGGTGGAGGGGTCCACGGTCACCGGATACCTGGTGGCCGGGTCCGCGAGGAACTTCGCGTCCGGCGTGACGACCAGGTCGACCGTGCCCTTGCCCTGGACGACCTTCATCGCGACGGGCACCTTGCGGGTGTGCTCGCCGGAGACCGGATCGACGGTGGAGTCCCACATCACCGGCGCGGGCATGACCGCGGTCTTCTTGCTCTTGCGGTCGGTGAACTGCACGCTGCCGTCGGCCTGCTGCTCCACCTTCAGGCCCTTGGCCACCAGCGGCAGGGTGTAGGAGTAGTTCTCGCCGGCCGGGCGCTGCTTCAGCTCGACGAACTGCTCGAAGCCGCCGCGGGTGGCCTCGATGACGACGTCACCGCCGGGGACGGCGTTGGTGTACTCGGCGCGGGCCCCGTCGAGCTTCGGGGACGGCAGGGCGCCCTTCCACTTGAGGGTGATCTGCTGCTCGCCCTCGCCCAGCGTGACGAGGTCGGTGCTGGTGTAGTTGACGGACGGCGCGGCCTGGGGGGTGGCCTTGGCCATCCGGGGGACGCTGCCCGCGGCCAGCTTGAGGCCCTGCGGGTGGGCCTTGGACGCCACGGACCCGTCCGGGCCGTGACCCAGGGTCACGTCGACGGCGCGCCAGGCGCGTGCCTGCTGGTCGTAGAAGCGGATGGGTCCGGCGGCCACTTCGGTCGTGAGCGTGCCGTTCGGGTTCACCCACGTGGTGGAGGTCTCGGACCGTTCGGAGACCGCCTCCACGCGGTGGCCGCCCGTCCGCGCGGCCACCCGGGCGCGCGCGAGGTTGAGTTCTTCGGTCACGGCGCCGGGCTTGGCCGCGGCGGCCGTTGATGCAGCGGCGTCTGCCGGGTGTGAGCTCTGGATCAGGGTGGCGGTCACGATGAGTGCCGCTCCGCCCGCTATCCAGTGGGTGGTCCCCCAGGGCCCTCTTCCACGGCGTCTTGCCGCGGAGAAGCGAGTAGCCATACGTCCTCGGTCTTTCTGCGAGTACCCGATGATCTAGGTACGAGAGGAGCAACGTAGCGCTCTGACCAGGGCGTTCTTTCCCGGAAACGGGCAACTGGGGCATAATCTCGCCACGGTGACTCATTTGTGATGTGCCTTGCCTCCGGACTCTGCAGCACGTCCTGGAGCCAGAACTCCGTCGGCCTCGCCCCTCAGAGGTGATGGTCTGCGGGAGAGTGTCAGTGGGGCATCGTTGCCTGAGTGTCACTGACACAGCCTCAGTGACCTGCTGGTTGGAACTGACGGGTAGTGCCGACCTGTTGCTGGCATGCGTGACGACAGCCCAAGTCATTCTCCCGCCGACTGCTATAGACAGGTGCGAGTTGGTGCTGGTCAGAGGCTCCCTGCAGGTGTGAAGCTGTGCTCCGGCAGTGGGCATTGTCGGGCGGTGGTGTCCCTACGACGGCCCGACGGCTACCAGCTCGGAGCCGAACGGGCCCCGCGTTGGAGGCCTACGAACGGAAGGTGATCAAGGAGAGGCTCACCGAGTTCCGTGTCCGCGCACCGGCCAGGCAGGCGGCTGCCGTCCGCGCTCCCTTCCGGACCCGATAGGTGACGTACGGGCGGAGCCGGACGAACCCGCGCCGGGGCCCGCGGCCGGACCGCGCCGGCGCGGAACTGGTGGGCGGCCCGCCGGGCGGCCTGCTGCCTTGCGGGGGCGCGGTCGGCCCGCGCAGGAGGGCGTGGACGGCGCGCTGGTGGCGTCGGAGTCCGGGCAGTTGGGGCCGGGCGGCGGGACCGCCTACGGGGCGGTGGCCCGCTTGAGCACGGTCGGCGTCTTCCAGCCCGCACGGGGCCGACGGACCTGCTCCGGCAGGGCCGTCGGCACGGTCCGACCGCCGTGGTCCGGCTCGTCACGCGCCGCCCGGAGCCAGGGAAGCGTTCCAGAAAGCGGCGTAGCGGCCGCCGAGGCGCAGCAGCCCGTCATGGCTGCCTTCCTCCACGATCCGGCCGCCGTCCAGGAAGATGACGCGATCGGCCCGCTGGACGGTCCGCATCCGGTGCGCGACCATCACCACCGTCCGGCCGGCCATCAGGCGTTCGATGCCCTCGTGGACGGCTGCCTCGTTCACCGGGTCCAGCGCCGAGGTCACCTCGTCCAGCAGTACGACGGGCGCGTCTTTCAGCAGTGCCCGCGCGATCGAGACGCGCTGGCGCTCACCGCCCGAGAGCAGCGCCCCGCCCTCGCCGACACGCGTCAACCATCCACCGGGCAGGCGCTCGATCACCTCGTCCAACCGCGCCGCCGCCGCTGCCGCCCGTACCTCGGCGTCGTCCGCGTCCGGGCGGCCCAGACGCACGTTCTCCTCGATCGTGCCGTCGAAGAGATAAACGTCCTGGAAGACGATGGCGAACTGCGCCACCAACACCTGTGGGTCGACCGCACGTACGTCCACACCGCCCACGCGCACGGCCCCCGCGTCCACGTCGTAGAACCTCGCGAGCAGCTGCAGGAACGTGCTCTTGCCGGAACCCGAGGGTCCGACCACGGCCAGCCGTTGTCCCTGCGGCAACCACAACGACAGGTCGTCGATCACCGTCCGGTCGCCGCGCCGGAAGGAGACGGACTCGAACTCCACGTCGTGCCGTACCGGCTGGACCGGTTCTGCAGCTTCCGGCAGTGGCTCGGTACGCAACACCGCGTCGAGCCTCTCCAGCTCGTGACGCGCGCCGCGCATCTGGCCGCCCATGTCCGCCAGGGACAGCAACGGATCCGCGCAGCGGGCGGCCAGCACCAGGATCGACAGGACCTCTGCCGCACCGATGTCCCCGCCGAGCGCGAGGTAGGCGCCCAGGGCCAGCACCACGGTGAACGCCATCTGTACCGTGAGCGTCAACCCCACCACCCCGGGCAGCGCCGATAGCGCGGAGCGCCGGGACGCGCGCTCGACGTCCCGCAGCGAGTCGTCGAGCAGCCTGAAGCGTTCGACGGTCCGGCCTCCGGCGCGCAGCACCGGCTGGGCCTGGAGGTACTCGATGACCCGCCCGGTGGCCTCGTGGTCGCGTGCGTGCCGGTCGGCGTCGGCGGCGGCCATCGAGCGGCCGGTCCGGATCTGGATCACCGCCACGATCGGTACGGCGGCCGCCGCGGCCAGACCGATCTGCCAGTTGAAGGCCAGCATCACGACGACGATCGTCAGGGGAGTCACGCAGGCGGAGATGAACGGGCCCAGCAGGTGCGCGATCGCGCTCATCGCCTGGAGGACGCCGCGGCCGGCCAGGACGGACACTTCTCCGAGGCGGCCCGCGTCGTACCAGCCCAGGGGCAGTCGTGCCAGATGATCACCGAGACGGTGGTACGTGCCGCGCAACAGCGTGGCCCCGGCATGGAAACCGGACCGGTCGCTGACGTAACGCAGTACCGCATAGCCCGCGACCGCGGTCCCGAACGCGATCAGCCAGAGCCGCGCGTCTTCGGGCGTGCTGCCGAAAAGGGCCCGCAGCACGGGAACCAGTAGGGCGTAGGACAGGCCCTCGACCACCGCGGTCGCGGTCATCAGGGCCACGGTGCGACGCACCGGCCGGGCGTATTCGCGGCCCAGCACGCGCAGCAGCATTCGGATCATCGGGGCCCGCCTCCTTGAGGTACGTCATCCGGTGTCGCGACCTGGTCGGCCGGCGTCGTCCGCCGGGATTGCCAGAACGCGGCGAACCTTCCGGGGCGCGCCAGCAGATCGGCCGGTCTGTCTTGTTCGACGACCAGTCCTTCGTCCAGCATCACGACGGTGTCGGCGTCGGCGATCGTCTCCAGGCGATGGGCGATGACCAGGACCGTCCGGTCACCCCCCAGCGTCGCCAGTGCCCGGCGCACCGCCTGTTCGGTCTGCGGGTCCGCGAAGGCGGTCGCCTCGTCGAGCACGAGGACGGGCGCGTCGGCGAGCAGTGCGCGTGCGAGCGCGATCCGCTGTGCCTCGCCACCCGACAGACCGGCGTCCTCACCGACCACCGAACGGTATCCGCGGGGCAGCTCGAGGATCCGGTCGTGGATGTTCGCCAGCCGGGCGGCGCGTACCACGTCGTCGAGGTCGGCGTGCGGTACCGCCAGGGCGATGTTGTCCGCGACCGATGCACGCAGCAGGCGGACGTCCTGGAAGACGTAGGAGACCGTCCGGTAGAGCTCCCGGCTGCCGAGCTCGCGCAGATCCACACCGCCCAGGGTCACCGAGCCGTGGGTCGGGTCGAAGAACCGCGGCAACAGTTGCACCAGCGTGGACTTCCCGCTCCCCGACGGCCCCACGATCGCGGTGGTCGTGCCCGGTTCGAGCACCAGGTCGACGCCGCGCAGGACCTCGCGATCGGCGTCGTAGCCGAACCGGACGCCGCGCAGTTCCACCCGGTGACCCCGCGGCGCCACCGGGTGCGCGGGCTCGGGCAGCGGCCGCACGGCGAGCACCTCCCGGATCCGGCCGACGGCGCGGCGGGCCGCCTGCATGTCGTCGAACCCGTGGCCGAGGGCCGCCACCGGAGCGGTCAGGCCCAGTCCGAGCAGCAGGAAGGGCAACAGGTCGGCCGGAGCCATGCCACCGGTGGTGATCAGAGCCGTACCGCCGATCAGGACGACCGACAGTACGAACGGCGGCGACAGCACCACCTGCATGCCGGCGGCGACGCCGGCGAGCCCGCGCACCATCCCGAGGAAGCTGCCGACGAAATCGTCCACGGCCGTGAGGAACCGACGGTGGGCGCGCCCCGACGCGCCGAACGCTTTGACCACCGCGATGCCCTGGACGAACTCGACGACGGAACTCGAGATCCGTCCCATGGCCGCGTCGAACTCCTCCTGCTCGCGCAACCGGGCCGGGGTCATCATCACGGGGACCAGCGCCACTGCCAGCACGACCGGTATCAGCGTGATCAGCGTGAGCCGCCAGTCGATGGTGAACAGGTAGACCAGCGACGCCAGAGGAACCACGAAGGCGGAAACCAGCTCCCCGGGGGCGTGGGCGATGAACGGGTGCACGGCGCTGACGTCGTCCCCCACCACCTTGGCCAGCTCACCGGTCCGGCGCCGGGAGAACCAGCCGATCGGTACCCGCCCGAGCTGCCCGGCCAGTCGCCGGCGGAGGGTCAGCTGCACCTGGCCGTCCACGACGTGTCCCAGTCCTGACGAAGCGGCCGTGAACAGAAGCCGGAGGAACAGGCCCGCGGCACCCTCGACCACGACGATCCGGACATGGCCGGCGTCGAGCGGGCCGGGCGCCAAGAGGGAGCGCCCCAGTTCCACGACGGCCAGCAGCGGCATCAGACCCGCGAGGGCGCCGATGACCTGCAGCGTCACCACGGCGGCGAAACTCGCGTAATGGGGGCGCAGCAGCCCCTTCGTGCTCTCTTCCGCCGCGCGATCGGCAGCGGGCGGTGGTGCGGACCGCTCCCTGGCCTCGGTGAGGTCGGTGGTGGTCATGCTCCTCCTGTCTTCGTCGATCCCGCCGCGACGTGGCCCGGAACCGGGCCCGCGGTCATGGGGATGCGTGGGGGAGTGGCGGTGGCCACATGAGTGATCAAGAACGCCCGGACGGACGTCAGGAGCGGGTGCCGGTCCGCGTCGCGCCGGTGTCCGGCGTCCCCGCTTTCGGCATCCCTGTTTTCGGCGTGTCTGTTTTCGGCCGGTCGGGCCGAAACGGTTCGGCGAGCTGGGCGAGGTAGGAGACCGGGTAGTCGGGTTTGGCGGCCATGCCCAGGTCCTCGGAGGTGAACCGCCGGTCCGGGTCGTAGGTGTAGGTGCGCATGGCGTGGTCCCAGACGAGGGTGAACAGGCCGAAGTTGACGTCTCCGATGCCGGCCCATTTCAGGTGGTGGAACCGGTGGCCCTGGTTGAGGGCGAGGACCTTGGTGAGCGGCCCGGTGCGGTAATCGGCGTTGGAGTGCTGGAGCAGTAGCTGGACGGCGACGGCGAAGGCCAGGACGGAGGCGACGTCGAGGGGCATGCCGAGCAGCAGCAGCGGCGTGACGCCCCCGAGGGTCTCGAGGCTCTGGTGGAGGGGGTGCTTCATCAGACCGTTGAAGCCGTAGAAGCGCGTGACGCTGTGGTGGACGGCGTGCAGCCGCCACAGCCAGCCGACGTGGTGGCTGGCGCGGTGTACGAGGGTGATGCCGACGTCGGCGACGGCGACGGCGAGCAGCACCTGGCACCACAGCGGCCAGCTGTCCGGCCACGCCCCCGAGGCCGGTGCGAGCGCGGCGGCCGCAGGTACGACGGCCAGTCCGGCAAGGGTGAACACCTCGTTGACGAACGCGTGGACGGTGTCGCGGCGGCCGTCCCCGCGCGGGGTGTTCCACGCGGGCAGGTACGGGAGCACGCGTTCGGCGGCGAACGAGCAGCCCACCGCGAACGCCAACAGCACCAACAGCCACGGTTTCGGGGCTCCGGCGCTCACCAGCCAGATGGCGGCACCGTTGACGCCGAGCAGCATGAAGGGCACGTACGCGTACCGGACCAGGAATCGAGCGGGGGCGGCAGCGGGCGCCGCGGCGGTCGTTGTAGGCATACCAGCAGCCTCGCGGCCGCAGTGCCCGGCAGGCTTGAACGGATCCGCTACCGGCCCCGCCGCGCATCAAGGCCGTCGGCCGTCGGCGTCCAATGGGCGGCGGCCAGGGCCTGGGAGGGGGTGATGCCGAACATGGCCTTGCACACGCGGGTCAGGTGGGCGCTGTCCGAGAACCCGGCGGCGTGCGCGGCCTCGGTGGCGTTCGCCCCACCACGCACCGAGACGATCGCGGCGTGCAGCCGCGCCCACCGCACCGCCGCCGGGAACGACCAGCCCAACTGCTCGGCGAACAGGTGCCCCAGCCGGCTCGCGGACACGCCGGCCCGGGCGGCGACCTCGGCCACCCGCACCGGTCCGTCCGCCACCGCGCCCGGCAGCGCCGCCAGCGCCGCTGCGACGGCCGGGTGCCGGGGCTGCCCGGGGGCAGCGGCCCCGAGCCTGTCCAGCGCCCGCAGCACGCCGGCCGCCGACACGCCGACGGGCTGCGACTCCGCCTCGGCGAACACCGACGCCGCGGCGGCCCAGCCGGCCACCCCGCCACGGGCCGCGGTGTCGTGCAGGGCGCGGCCGGCGGTGGTGTCCGCGTCGAGGTAGACCATCACCCCAATCGGCGGCGGCCCCGCTGCCGGACGCACGCGATGCGTGTGCCCAGCGGGGATGACGGCGGCTCGTACGGGCAGTTCGTCCCGCCCGTCGCTCAGCAGCACTCTGCCGGACCTGCACGCCAGTACTTGTACGGCGGCGTGCGCGTGCTCCCGGGCCTTGCCGATCACCCCGGCCACGACCAGGCGGCCCGGCGCCGCATCGACCTCGACCCGCCACGCGTCGGCACCACCCCCGGACGACGCCACGGACCCCAGGGTGCCCGTGCTCAAGGCTGCCGCGCCGGCGTGGACCCGGGCGGTACCACCCGGCCGGCCGTGACGGGCTTCGGCGCGGTCGCCGGACCCCCGACCGGCCGCAGGACCCCGGCGGGTACCCGTCCGCCACCACCCGCGGCGGCGCGCGCACGGCGGGCCGCGGGCCCACGGAGCGAACGCGGGACGCCATCGCCCCCGCCGATCCACGGGCGCCGAACGGGGCCCGACGCGCCCGCCGCCCCGACGGACCGATGCGGACCGCCGAGGTCCTTTGCCAAGCCCACGCGCGTGATCCTCTCCACCCGTCCTCGTCCGCCCGCGAGAGCCGACGACGGTCACGTCCGGACCGGCCCCCGCCGGAACACGGGGAGTATACGGAGGGAGAGAGCACCTGGCGGCGGGGGCGCTGCCTCCAGGACGCTTTCCCAGCGAAATCCGCTACGCGGTCTGCGACGGCAGCTCATTCTCGGGCGTAAGGCACGACCAGGCCGGAGCTCACGGCGTCGATCCCCTGCCCGTGGGCGCGCGGCACCGGCCGGCCTCCTGCACACCGCGCAGGACGCCGAGCCCGCCAAGGCTCCCGCGCTACCGCTCGCCACCGAGGACCGGACCGGCTACCGGCGGACCTCGTTCCGGCACTGGAACGTCGGCGACATCCCGGCCGACGGCTGCAACACCCGCCAGGAGGTGCTCTTGGCCGAGGCGGTCGTCTACCCGGAGATCGGGCCGGGCTGCACCCTGACCGGCGGGGCGTGGTGGTCGTACTACGACGAGCGGGAGGTGACGCCGACTGGTGCGCTGGACATCGACCACATGGTTCCGCTCGCCGAGGCCTGGGACTCTAAGTAGGCGGAGTTGGGCTCGACGCATCATGCTGCTCCCGCGTACTGACAGCCTGGGGCAGGACGCGTCCGGTCGCTGCGCCGGGCCGTCCCGGGCGGCCGGGTCTGTCTCGGTTGCGAAGGGACCCTCGCTAACCGTGGCAACATCGGCGCCTGCGTGGTCTGCGGAACTATCGGACCACGACCGAGTCGGAACACCTGCGCGGCCTGCCGCCGCCGGCAGGCCGCGGCGACCCGCACCTGCCCGGCCTGCGGCAAACCGGCCGAACTGGATCCCTGCTCGAACTGCCGCCCTCGGCCGGTGACCGCATGTGCGCTCTGCTGTGCCACTGCATTCGGGACCGTACATGGCCGCTCGGCCCGGTCTGCACCGCCTGCTACCGGACCGCCCGCAGCCACCCCATGCCTTGCCCGCTGTGCGAGCGGACCCGGGTGCTGATCGGCCGCGTCGACGGGCATCGGATCTGCGGGCCCTGCGCCGGTGTCCCCGAGCGCTCGCTCGACCGCGACCGGCTCGGCCTGGAGTAGGTCGGCCACCGTGCAGTCGAGCGCGGCGCAGATCAGGTCCAGATCGTCCAGCCGCAGCGTGACCGGCGTACCGCCCCACAGCGCCGCGACCTTGCTCAGCGACGGCGTGAATCCCACCGCCCGAAACGCCTCCAGGACCTCGGTCGGCCGCCATAGGTCCCGCTGCGCGGCCACCGTCCGCAGATTCCACTTCACCGCAAGTTCCCCTTGTCCATCACCAACCGCGCCGCCGCCCGGGTGCTCGCCTCCACCTGAGCAACTTCCGGATCCGACTGCGCGGTCGCTAATGGTGTGCTCGGGTATTGGAACTCTCTGAATGCCTCCCGCTTCCGTAATTTCGCTCGGGTCGCCGGCGTGCTGCGCTCCTGTATCAGGTCAGCTCGGTGCGAGGGTCGATAGCCCAGTGGTTGGTTTGCAGGACTCGACCGGCGAAGGGCACATCTTGCTTGCCCAGGAATCGGAAGCCGAGCGTGCGGCAGATGCCGTTAGACGGGGCGTTGGTTGTTGCGGGGAATGCGTGTACCAGCCCCCACCGGCCGTCGTCGCGGGCCAGCTCAAGCAGCTTGCGGACGCCCCGCTTGCCGAGTCCCTGTCCCTGGTACTCCGGCAGCACCATCCAGCCGATCTCGGAGATGCGCTCGCCGTCTTCGTCGTGGGGCCACAGGGTCACGGTTCCCGCGACCACGTCGAGCTCGGCCTCATCGGGCACGATCATCTTTGTCCAGTCGGTGTCCGCTGCCATTCGTTGAACATCACGTTGGACCTTCGCCTCCATGCCTTCGCGCGGCAGCGGTCCGCCCAGCTCGGCCATCATGACCGGGTCGCATCGCATCCGGACGTAGGCGTCGACGTCAGCGTAGTCAACATCACGTAGCAGCATCTGTATTGCTCCCTTGTCTTTGGTTTCAGACGTCATGGTGGCGGCTGCTGACTTCGGCTGCGTAGGCGGCCCCAGTCTCCGGCGGCGGCTCGCTGCCATTTCACGGCGACGGCGACGAGTGTCGGCGTACTTCTCTGTGTGCACCGCCAAGTACAGAGATGTGTGCACCGAGGTAGCTCCCGTTCTGTGGCCGGGTTCAGTCCCGTAACGTCTGTTCTCTCAAGGTCTGAGAGTGGTGAAGGGGGGATCTCTTGGAGGAGAGCGAGGCACGGAGGCGTGCAGAAGAGTTCGGTCGGACCCTGACCGACCGTTGGGATGAGTGGGCCTTCAGGCTTGGCCTGGTGGCGACCCCGATCAGCAGGGGCGTCTATGGCTTCACCTGGTATCCCACGGCGAAGGACGAGCAGGGGCGCCAGATCCGGGTCGGGGGGAACTGGCCCATCATCGTCGACCAGGACACCGGGGCATGCCGACTCGTGCACGGGATGAAGGAGATGGCCGCGCTCAGGGGCATGACAGGAGTCGGCGTGGTCCGCTTCGACGACGCCAGCACTCGTCGGCGGCGCCGCAACGGCCGCTAGCTCATATGACGGAGCCGCCGGAGGAGCCGTCAATTGCCAGGCTGCGTCTGCGTCGCGTTCGATGGCGGCAAGCCGGTTCTTGAGAGGACGGTGGCGACGATGCCCTTGGAGAGCCAGCGCATCGCGGTGCCGGCCCGTTCGGTGTCGGCCAGGGCGTCGTGAAGGGACTGGAGCTTCGGGTTGATGGAACCTGTGTCGCGGCCCTGGTGTTGGTGACCGTGACGTTGGGGACCACGGCCGCGACGTCGGCCGGGATCCCGCTGTTCCCGGCCACCTTCACACGGACCTCGCCCCACGCCGGCACCCGCACGGCCTGCGCGGCGCCCGTGTCTGGTCCTCGGCCCGAGCCGCCCTGCTGTCCCAGCGCATGCGTGAAGACAACACCTATGTCGGCGCCCTCCACGCCCCACCCGGCAGCGTCGTCGCCTTCCGCACCGATGCCGTCTACCTCACCGGCCCTCAGAGCCGGCCCTACCACGGCCAGCCCGGCGACTACCTGCACAAGGGCCACCTCGTCGGCCCCGTCCCGGCGCCGACCACCGAGGACGAGCTCCTCAACCTGCGCGACGCCGGACGCGCAGCCCTCCAGCACCAGGCAGCCACGCCCGCCGGGGGAGCCTGATGCTGATGGCGCTTGCTCGACAGCCCGATCGTGGTGGTGCTCACCACCGTCCGCCTCCCGCCCTATGCGCCCGACTTGAACCCCGTCGAGGCCGTCTGGTCACTGGTGCGCAGAGCGATGACCAACACGGCCTTCGACACCCCTGACGACCTCGACCGCACACTCCGCCGCGAGTTACGCAGAATCCGGCTCCGACCCCACCTCATCGACGGCTGCCTCACCGCCACCGGCCTAACCATCAACCCACCGACCCCACCCTGAAAACCTCAGTAGCTCCCCTGCGGCGCCGGCGGCCGCACCCACGACGCAAACCGCTGACCAGGAGCTGCATCGGCGCGCCAGTACCGCAGAACCGTTTCGTGCACGACCTCGAACCGTTCCGCGGCGATGAGACAGGAGACGGGTTCCAGCCCGCCCGCGTCCGCCTCGAAGGCAACGAGAACAGGCGATTCTTCGCCGATCTGGCGGGTGACTCTCGCGACTTCCTCGCGTGTTGGCGGACGGAAGACCGGATCGAGGAACTTCGCCGGACAACTGACGAGGGTCGGATCACCGAAGACGAGCTCCAAGCCGTGGTAGTAGGTGAGGTCATGCCCGGCCGCGAGCCGAAGCTCAGCTGCATCCCAGGCGATGACGTCCCACTCCCACCAGGACCCCTCAGGCAGCTGCATGCCCACCTGCTGCCGCTGCGAGTCCACCCTCAGCCCTCTCATCCGTTCGAACAGATCGACAGGCTACACACGGACCCAGCGCGATGAACTCGACTTCCTACCCGCCTGAGGTGTCTGGGCCGCCATCACCCTCATGACCCGCAGGATCGTCCAGAAGAAGATCTCCAGAGACCGACGCCAGGACAAGCGAGAATAGGGCCTCGTGAACGACGCTTCAAAGTGGCCCATAGGCAAGCTGACCGGACTCCGCCTCGGGAGGAGACTGGTGGCGGAGGTCCCGGCAACGCGGACAGACCGCCGCGCATTCGTGGACATCACTCCCAGGCAGACCCCCCGCGACTCCGAGGCACGCGCGCAAGGCTGGGTCCACAACGACACGGACCGCACCTTCCGGCTTGAGCACTGGGAGTACGCCAGCGAACTCATCGACGGCTTCGACTACGACATTGGGGCAGTCCTCGTCGCCTCCGCGGAGGCGCTCGACGAGTCTGAGCTAGCAGACGTCCTAACCCAGTGGCAACTCAGTCCCCACCAGTTCGTCTACCCCTGGGACAGCGATGACCCCAAGTAGCCGTGGGGGCATGCCTCAACGAACACAATCCCCACTCATCATGAGCGGCTCAGACACAGGCACGACAGGGTCTGGTGGCCGGTCGGTCAGGGGCGGGTGGGGCTTGGATCGAAGAGGGGATCGAGCGGTTGGCCTTCGTACCCGACGACGAGACAGGCCGCGGCCACCGGTCCCCCAGAGAGCTCCATGAGCCGGGCCAGGGCCGCCGCCTCGGATGGCAGGCCGGCCGGGTCGAGACCGAGGGCCCGGGCCGCGCGGTCGCGTCGCCGGTCGAGGTCGGGCAGGTCCTCCCGGTACTCGTCGGCGACCGCCAGAAGTTCTTCGGCCGTCCGCCCGAGAGCGTCCCGCCACCACGGCGCCACGAGGCGCAGCCGCACCAACTCCGGCAGCCCGAGTGCGAGTGGGCCAGCCTCGTCGTGTACGGCGCGAAGGGCTTGTCGTTCACGACGAAGTCGGCCCAGGTCACGAGGCTGCCCCCGGACCCTGCTCGATGCGGTCCAGCAGGGGCTCCGCCCACTTCGGGAGGGCGGACGCCGCCGGGCGGGGCGGGCGGGGGTCGGAGGTGATGCCGATGCCTCCCGCCGGGTCGCCGTACACGAACCGCTGGGACCACCCCAGCCAGGAGCGGACGAACAGGTTCGCGCTCCACGCCAGGGCCAGCGCGCCGCGCAGCCCGGGGACCTCGTACCAGTAGCTGGTGAGCACCACGGCGCGGGAGACCGCCTCGTCCGGGTCCCCCGGCCGGGAATCGGCGGTGAGCCCGGCGGCCAGCACCGATGCCGCGAACCGATTGTCGGCGAGCAGCCCGCCGCTGTCGCAGACGACCGCGTCCAGCAGGTCCGCCGGGAGGCCGGCGGCGGCATGCTCCAGCCTCGCCAGCAGCTCGGGCAGGCCCGGATCGCCGACCGCCTCCGGGTCGGGAACCACCCTCAGGTCGACCGGCAGCCGCTCGTCCCCGGTACGGGCGGCCAGCAGGTGCACGTACGCCAGCGCGCGCAGGGTCTGCCAGCGGCAGAGCGTGTCGAGCAGCGTGGTCCGGGAACTGCGGAAGGCGAGCCGCACCGGCCAGTCGGCCGCCCGGACGTCGTTGCCGAGCGCCCGCAGCTCCGCCGGCACCGGGGCCGGGAAGACCCGGCTCTGGCCGGGGTCGTAGGACGGCTCGGCGCGGTAGCCCGGCCAGCCGGGTGCAGGATCGCGGGGGATACCGCTGCGGCTACTCATTGACTTCGTCGTCCTTCGGGGTCCGCCACTTCGCGGTGTCCTTGCCGTCCCGCGGAGTGATGTAGTTGGAGAGGTCCTCCGGCTCGATGTGGTACGCGTGGATCATATGGTCCTGGCGGATGATGGCCACCGGCCTGGACGGGTCCAGGGTCTTGTCCATGATGATCTGCGCCCCCGTGTCGCTGTCGACGTAGTTGGCCGGCGATTGCAGATGGCCCCGCAGGTACTTCTCCAGTTTCACCCCGTCGTTCCCGATGCCCTTCAGGTAGTGGTTGTCCTTGCCGCTCTCCGCCTCGTTGAGCTGGTGGTCGACGCCCTGCGCCGCCCGGGTGCTGTCCGAGTGCGGGGCCAGCCCGAAGGGGTCGCACCACCCGTGGGGGTTGGCAACGTACGCCACCGGGTTGGGGGCCGCCGCCAGGCCCAGCGGGTCCGGGCTCAGGTAGCGGGCGGTCTCGGGGTCGTACGTGCGGAAGTAGTTGTGGTGCAGGCCTGATTCGGCGTCGAAGTACTGGCCGGGGAAGCGCAGCGGCGTGTAGGCCGTGGCGTCCCGGTTCCAGGCCGTGGATCCCCACAGTGTGGAGCGGCTGCGCCAGGCCAGTCCGCCGCGCTCGTCGACGAGTGCGGCGGGTGCGCCCACCAGGTCGGTGACGATGGCGTAGAACCGCTCGTTCACCACCTCCTGGCTGGCGCCCAGGATCCGCTCCGTCTGCGCGAGCGGCTGCAGGCCGCGGTGGTCCCAGGTCACGGCGATCCCGCCGGCCTCCTGCGCCGCGGCGGCGGTCCGCTGCTCGCACAGCACGGTGCCGTCCCAGGTGAAGACCGTGCGCTCGGCCACCTCCAGGCCGTCGGGCGTCATCTGTTCCTTCGCCGTCCGCCGTCCCAGCGGGTCGTACGTGTACCGCCAGCGCGTCCCGTCCGGGGTGGTGACGGCCGTGATTCGGTCCTCGGCGTCCCACTCGTAGCGCCAGGTGTCGGGCTTGCGCGAGAGCCGGGCCTTCTGGCGGAGCACGACCCGGCCGAGGACGTCGTACTCGTGGCGGACCCGGCCCGCGCCGATCAGCCGGGTGCCCTCGTAGGTGCGCGGTCCGGTGGCTTCCCCGCCTCCGGGATGGGCGTCGGGCCAGTGCGCGGAGGTCTGGTTGCCCACGTCGTCGTAGGCGTAGTGCTCGGTCCAGTTAAAGGCGTGCACCGCCGTCACCCTGCCGCGCGGGTCGAGGTCGAAGCTGCGCGGGCCGGCCAACAGATCGTCGACGCCGGTCAGGACCCCGTCGGACCGGTAGGTGTAGCCGCGGCGCTGCACCACCCCCTGTCCTGCACCCGTGAGCCGCTGCTCCACCAGCCGGCCGGTCTCGTCCCACGCCTGGTCGAGGGTGACGGCGTCACCGTAGGTACGGCTGAGCTCCTGGCCCGCCGCGTCGTGCGTGAAGCCGATCCGGCGGCCGGACGTGGTCAGGGCCACGAAAGCGGTGTTCACCACTCGGTTGGCGTAGAGGTTTCTCGTTGGTCTGGTTGGCTCACACTCGTTCGGCGGAGAGGCGGCCGTCGAAGGCGATGTCGAACGCGTTCATCGCCTCTTTCCAGCGGCTGGTCCACCGCTTGCGGCCCTCCCCGGTGGGGTCGAGGGCGAGGGTGGCGAGGTAGAGCCGTTTGAGGGCGGCGGTCTCGTTCGGGAAGTGCCCGCAGGCATTGACGGGACAATCTCAACACCCATCTGGCCGCCGGGCTGAAACAGTACGAGGACGAGCATGACTGGCTCACCACCGTCCGCCTCCCGCCCTATGCGCCCGACTTGAACCCCGTCGAGGCCGTCTGGTCACTGGTGCGCAGAGCGATGGCCAACACGGCCTTCGACACCCCTGACGACCTCGACCGCACACTCCGCCGCGAGCCGCGACGTCCTCGCCTGGGCCGGAGCGGTACCCGCTTCCGGCTGACCGGACGTGCACGTGCAATCGACGCCCGGACACCGGGTGTCGCTCGTCCGAGGCGGTTTCGAGGCGGGGCCGTGTCGCATCGGCGGGCCCGGCATTGACCAGACATGACCACGATCAAGCGCGCGCGGCGGTGGCTGCGCCGGCAGTGGTGGCGGTGGCGGCACCCGCCGCTCCCACCGCCACGGCCGCCCCGGCCTACAAGTGCGCGAGCAGCACGAAGGACATTGACGACAGCGGCTATGACGGGCCGTGGCCGGACAACTGGAAGGTGAAGGTACGGACGTGTGCGGCACGGTCCGGGGGCACCGTGTACGCGTACGCCGAGGTGAACTGGGACGGCCCGGCGTTCCGTGAGGTGGATGACCCGACGATCTTCGACGGGGCCAACCTGCGGTTGCAGATCAAGCAATCCAGGAAGGGCACCGACCTCGCGGTGGTCGAGCGGGATTTCCCTGGGCTCGAGGAGCGGCTGGAGGAGTCGAACGCCGACGATCAGCCATCGGGCCGGCGCGGCCGCGATCGCCGACTCGGTGCTGTTCCTGGACTGGCACGGCGACGGGCGCGGCTACCAACGCCATGACTACACCGGGTCTCCGACCGTCTGACCGGTGATCAGTCGCCGGGGGCGGGCACGTCGTCCTGGCCGTGGGTGAGGATCGGCAGCAGCGTTTCGGCGGCGTCGCACACGGTGCACGCGGTCGTGCCGGGCCGGGCGAGGGCGTCGAGCGCCTGCATGGTGCCCAGCGGGTGCGCGCGGTCGGTGGCGCTTGGGCAGCCTTCGGCGTGGACGGTGGCCGGGCGGCCGTGGGTGCGGCCGTCGAGCAGCCACGCCCACCGGGCCGGCGTCGAGGTGCGGGTGCGGGGGGGGGGGAGTCGGCCGAGGTCGACGCCGGGCAGTGGGCGCAGCTGTTCGGCGGTGACCCAGGTGCTGTACTCGGCCGGCTCGACTCCGCCCCCGGCGGCCGTCTGCCAGAGGGGGACGCCGATGCGGTACATCCATAGGCCGGAGTCGAGCTGCTGTCGTTCATAGAGCCGGACCCGCTCGATGGCCTGCCCGTCGGGGAGGACCAAAGTGATCGGGGCCGACGGGGAAGGGTCGGACACGGTCAGGTGCGGGCCGGCTGTTCCTGGCGGGCCTGCTGGCACTGCTTGCAGAGCGGGTTCCCACCCACCCCGTAGCGGCACGTGGAGGTGTGGCTTCTCTGCACCAGGGACACGCGGTGGGCGGGCCACCTTGAGGAGCGGTGGCGTTCGTACGCCGGAGCCGGCGGCTCGTAGCTCAAGCCGTTCGTATCGGGCCCCTGGTTTCTTGACGACAGGGGGCTGGTCTAGGCTTCGGCAGTCGTCGGCACCGACGCCGGCGCGGCAAGGAGATGTAGACGATGCCGCAAGCCGGACATGCGACCAGCCCGGCAGGCATGCCGGGGCCAGAGGCGCTCAGTGCCGCTGAGGAGGCGGCTCGGATGGAAGCGGTGCGCCGCTACGACATCCTCGATACCCCGCCGGACGGCGCCTTCGACCGGGTGGCGGCGGTGGCGGCCCGGTTGTTCAAGGTGCCGGTGGCGAGCGTGACGATCGTGGACGAGGACCGGATCTGGTTCAAGGCCGCCCACGGCCTGGACGGCGTGAGCGAGATCGGCCGGGAGCCGGGCCTGTGCGGCTCGGCGATCCTCTCCGGCGAGACATTGGTGATCCCGGACACCCTCACCGACCCCGTCGCCTTCAACAACGGCCTGGTCACCGGGCCGATGGGCGTCCGCTTCTACGCCGCTGCGCCGATCACCACCCACGACGGGCACCGGCTGGGCACCGTCAACATCCTCGACACCAAGCCCCGCCTGATCACCGAGGATGACACCGTCACCCTCGCGGACCTGGCCTCGATCGTGCTCGACGAGCTGGAGTTGCGCCTGTCGGCTCTGGACGCCCTGCGCGTCGAGCAGGAGCGCCGCCGGGAGCAGGAGGAGGCGCGGCAGCGGGCGGAACGGGACAAGAGCGCCATCGAGGCGTTCGCCTCCACTCTCCAGAGGACCCTGCTGCCGCCGGCGCTGCCGCTGGTGCCGGGGCTGGAGCTGGCCTGCCACTACGCCACCGCCTCCCCGCAGAACGTGGGCGGTGACTTCTACGATGTCTTCCCCCTCGGCGGGAAGAGGTGGGCGTTCTTCCTGGGCGACGTGTGCGGCAAGGGCCCCGAAGCCGCCGCCCTGACCTCTCTGACCCGCTACACCCTGCGCGCCGCAGCTCTGATCGACTCGGACCCCGACGTGGTTCTTACCTCGCTGAACACGGCGCTGCTGCTGGACCCAGCGGTCGCCACCCGGTTCTGCACTGCCGTCTTCGGCGTCCTGGAACCGCACGAGAAGGAAGGGTTCACCGTGACGGTGGGCACCGGTGGGCACCCCCCAGCCTTCCACCTGCACCGCTCCGGGGCGGTGGAGGCGGTGCAGCCCAAGGGGGGCATGCTCATCGGGGCGCTCGCCGAGGCGCGCTTCGCTTCCCGCACCATCCGCCTCGCCCCGGGTGAAGGGCTATTCCTCTATACCGACGGGCTGACCGAGGCCCGCACCCTGGGCGGTGAAATGATCGGCGAAGAGGGCCTGACCCGTTTCCTCGCCGCCCGCACCACACCCGTCAGCGCAGCGGCGATCATCGAGGACACCATCGGCCTCCTCGACGCCATGCCCCACGGGGCCGGGGACGACGTTGCCCTGCTGGCTCTGTCCGTCCCCCTCACCGACACCACAGGCGGCCTCACCGCGACCGCCACCGCCCACACCATCGCCCCCACTGACGAGACGGAGAGCCGACCGTGACCGACTTCCGTCTCACTGCACAGCACACCGACGGCGACCTCGCCCTGGCCCACGTCGCCGGGGAACTCGACATCGACACTGCCCCCGACCTGCGCGCCCAGGCACTGGCCCTGATCGAGCAAGGCCACCGCCACCTGGTCTTGGACCTCCAGGCCGTCACCTTCTGCGACTCCTCCGGCTTCAACGCCCTGGTCGGCATCTTCCGCTGCGCCAAAGCCGCCGGCGGCACCCTGGCCCTTGCCGCCGTCCCCGACCGCCTTGAGCGGATGCTGAACCTCACCGGCCTCAACACCCTGCTGCCCGCCCACCCCACCGCCGCCCACGCTCTCATCGCACACACCCCCAGCCAAAACACGGCCACCGCGTAACCTCAGGCCGCAGGCTGTGATGCACCGGCCCCGCTGTGACGGCGCCGCCTGCCTCAGCGCGTGCCCAGGGTGAGGGGCCCGTTCGGGTTCTGGGGTGCTGACACCCCCGACAACGTAGACACCAGGCGCGTTTCACACTGCACTTCCCGCTGTCGGACCGGATGGTCTTGGTTGGGTTCTCCGGTCCGGCAACCCGCGTCAGTCCTAGAAGGATCACGGTGGCGAACTGCTTCCGAGCCGCAAGCCAGGACCCAGTGCATGGCTGCAACAGCGTCAACGACAGTCGTGTCCAGACGCCGGAGCACGTGCCGGGTGGGGCGGATGCTGCGCCGCGTAGCCGGGGCGCGAAGCACCTGTGGTGCAGTCAACACGTCAGCCGCGGTACCCGGGCAGATAGCGGCTGTTCAGGGGCTTGATCAGGATCCCCTCCACGCCGGAAACGTCGCTCCAGGACTCCAGCCATTCCCGCGCCTTCGCCAGGTCCGTCGTCTGCGGGCAGAGCGTCCACGGCGCGGTCAGGGCGTGCTCGGAGAACAGGTTCTCCAGCAGGGCGCGCCGCTCGGCGTACGGGCGCGCCAAGAGCTCCTGGCCGTCCTGCTGCAAGAGGTCGAAGGCGAAAGCGCGCGGGTTCCGAGATTCCTGAACGGGGGAAGCCGGAACTCGCATGCCCGTTCATGGCCGAGGCGATCCCGCGCGCAGGTTCCGGTGAAGCTGGCGGGATCTGATCTTCCGAGCGTTCGCCGTGCCGATCCGACTGGCTAGCCCGCAGGCCAATGTGAGTTCGGGGTGCCGTCATCGTTCATGTGCGCCCGCTGCCAGATCTCGTTCCAGTTGAACGGAGTCTCTGGCACGAACCGGTGCCGCCGCCCGCACGGACATGGCGCCAGCACCCATGCGCACCCACGGCACAGCTCGACCCAACCGTGCCCGGTCGAACTCAGCACTCGCGGTTCCTCACCCCCGCAAGCCGGGCAGCCGGGCGGCTCGGCTCCATCCAGAATCGCGTTCTGCCGCCTGACGTACTCGGACAGGCGCAGCGACGGGTGGCGAAACGGGTCTTCGTACCAGGCACGGTCGGGGCTTTCCCACCAGCTCCACAGCCACCACGGCCGAGGGTCCGGTACAGCCCGCCGCCCAGCCTGCTTCTCCATCCGGCGTTGCGCGGCGTACGCGTCTGCCCGCACGAGCCACAGCACTCGCGCTTCGTGCAGTTCCTCCACCGCCCGCACCAGCGCGTCCGGGTCCGCCTCCAGCCGGCGGGGGATCGCGGCGCTGAGCGTGAGGTGGTGGTACGTCGCCCGCAGACCATAAGGAGCAAAAACGGTGAGGCAGGTGCGCAGCGCGCTGTGCCGCCGGTGGAGGGGGAGCCCGGCGTCGTGCACATGTGCTCGGTGGGTCAGGAAGCTGGTCATGGTGTGGGTGCCAGGTCCAGTGCCCGTGCCAGGGCGGTAGTGACGGCAGCGGCATGTGCCGGCAGGTGTTGTTCCGTCCAGGTTCCGGCAAGGCTGAGGAAGTCCTGCAAATCCTGCTGGGCGTCGGCGACGAGCCTGCGTACCTGGTCTACCGACAGCCGGATCACCGGGCTGCTGTCCACCCCGTGAGCATCGAGCGTGAACCGGACAACGTCGTTGACACGTTCGGCCACCGTGGACGGATCGTGGCCGAAGTATGCCCAGCCGGTACCGTCGAGCACCTCCAGCCAGTCCCGCCAGGTCTCCAGCCCGTTGCAGCAGCCCGGCTCGACGAAGACGGTGTCGGTGGCGTTGTCGGCCACCCGGAAGCCGCCGGCGGTAAACAGGTCAGGCATGGTGAGCAGCCCGTGCAGGAAGGCGCCGAGCGGGTCGGTCGGACACGATTCGTGTTCCTCCTGCGGCTCGATGTCATTGCAGTCGGCAATCCGCATAACGGCCGTGCCGACCTCCGCCAGAGTCAGCCCCCCGTTCAGCACGAGGTAGCCATATGACTCGTGTTCGCCAACGGGCCAGAGCTCGAAGTCGTCGGAAGCGGAGATCTCCAGAACGGGTTGCATGACAATCACATGGGGATGATGCCGGACCCGCTGCTTCGTCGCCACGGGCTTTCGGGCTGCGGCGTTGGGCTCGGAGCAGGCCCGCTACCTGGGCAGTTGCCAGGTGCGCTCCCGGCAGGCAGTGCCGACGTAGTGCATGGCGGTCTGCTCGGTGACGACGAACAGGCGCATCGGCCGGAGTGGGTCGGCGTATTCGGCCGCCTCATTAGGGGTACGGAACGCCCCTGCTCAGCGGATCTTGGGGAAAGCCTTGTCAGAGTGGGCTGCCGCGACGTACTTCATGGCCGTCGACGGGTGAATGCCGAGGAGGCGATGAGGTGGACAGGGTCGGCGCTCACCCGTGCCTCGTCCAGCACGCGGTCGCTCCAGAGCTGCCTCGGGGTCATGCCGATCTGGTCGAAAGCCGCGCGCAGTCCCAAGTAGCTGACCGGGATGTGTGAGGGATGGTGTGCAGTCTGGCTGGTGATGAAGAGGTGGGGGTTGGGCGCCATGGGCCAGGTAAGGCGCCGTTCGTGCAGCCAGTCGGCCGCGAGCCCCATGGTGATGGGGTCCAAGTACACGGTGTGTGGGTTTCAACGCGACCAGCGGCTCCTCGACGGCCAGGCCGTCGAGGACACGGACGAGGTCGGCGAGGAGATCGGGGAGTTCCGCGGGGAGCGGTACGGCCGCGTCCCGGATCACCGACACGTGGGCTGGTAGTTCGCGATCGGCCTGGGACAGGTCGACGTCCACCTCGTAGAGGGGCTTGTAGTGGGGGAGGGGCCCGGCGATCGACCCCGTTCACGTGGGAACGGCCGCGGGATACGCCCACGGCGGATGGCGGGTCTCGCCCAGGGGAGGCTTCGCGACCCAGTGTTTCCGCCGGATCCGAGCCGGGCGTCAACTCCGCTGACAGGCACCGCGGTTATGGCCTATCGTCACGCTATGGGCGTCTACCTCCCGAAGCTGTCCGATGTACAGGCACTGTCCGCTCTGCGCCTGGTGGCGTACCGGCTGGGCCTGCCGACCGACATGGAAACCCTGCGGACGGTTCAGGAGGCCCTGCCCGCGGCCCTGCCGCGGGACGAACTGTCCGAGCCACCGCCGGGTCCTCCGCTGTCGGCCGGTGAGATCGCTAGGGCCGCGCTCGCCAGTCTCGCGGACGACCCCGACTCGGGCGACGCCGTGGACTGGGCGGTTCGACAGGCGTCCAACGAACGGGGTGCCCGCGAACCACTGATGTTGGTCGTCGGCGCCCTCGTGGTCATCGCGCTCCGAACCGAGGTTTTCATCGAGCGGCACCCGAAGAGGGGGGTGACGGTACGGGTCCACCTCAAGCCCACGACAGGCCCCCTGATGCGCCAGGTGCTCTCCCAAGTCCTCGGCCTCGCCGCTCCCGCGCAGCCGGCCCAAGAGCTTCCGCAGGCACCGCCGCCGGAGGCGCCGCCCGAGGTGCCCCAATAGCCGGTCACGGGCCGGTGTGGACGAACGCAGCCCATCGCAGCGGCTGATCCGGATGGGCATCGCGCGCGGCGAGGGCCGCCGCGTGCACGGCGTGCGCCACCCGGTCGGGATCCTGACGCAGATCGCGATAGACCGATGTGGCTGCGAGGTATCCGGCCTCGTCCAGGATCGGCCATAAGGTGCCGATGACGTGTCGGAAGCCCGCGAGCTGGAAGGCCGAGCAGATGTGGATGGCCTCATCGGCCAGATCGGATCCCCCACGCGCGGTCGAACAGGCGGACAGGTACGCGAGGTGGGCGCCGTCGAGCCGCATCCGTGCTATCTCCCGGACGGGAAGGATGCCATCGGACAGCCGCAAATGGCTGCCTGACGGGTCGGAGAGCAGCGCGTCGGCGTGACAGGCGAAGTGCGCGAGTGTGGTGCCGGGCAGCGCGGCGCGGACCCGCGACCGCGTCGCATCTGGACCGTGCGCCGGACCGCACAGGGCCAGAACGCCCTCCCCGCAGGTGTCCCGGACCAGCTCGATCTCGCGTGCGACTTCGTTGAGTTCGCCTTCCGGATCAGGGACGCCGACGGCGAGGACCCGGCTGAACGCCGACCTGTTCCCGTCCCGGCTGCGCAGGAGCGCCCTGACGGTGGTCGTGTACGAGGACACCACACGGTCCAGGGCGCACGCGTGGAACGGCAGGAACGTGGCTGGCCCGGTCGGCAGCCACCACACCCGCGGCGCCGCGGCCGCCCCAGACCCCGTCCGGCCGATGGACAGGGCGTCGAGCACGGGGGCCACTACGGCGTCCTGGAGGAAAGCGAGTGTGGCGCTCAGCCGCTCGTTGCGTTCCGCATAGGGAGCATAGGCGTGCAACTCCTCGACACGACGGGCCACATCGGCCGCCAGTGAGGCCGGGAGACGCACCACCTGGATGGCGGCGTCAGCCTCGGGCCGCACGATGAGGGCATCGCTGCGCAGAAAGTTGATGTTGACCACGACGAGGGGCCCGTCGACGGCCGCTGCCTTGATCTCCGACAGGGACAGGGGCAGCAGGAACTTCTTCAGTCCGGTGCTCCGCCGGATCGTGTCGAGGAGCGCCTTCCAGTCCTGGGCTCGCCGGTGCCGTTCGTCCACGGCGCGCGGTTCGGTCTCCCCGGGCCCAGCCTGTGGCGGGCCGTCGAGTGCGCGGCACAGCTGCTCGAAGGCGTCGGCGAGCGTCGCGTCTCGTTCGCGGAGCTCGGTGACATCGCTGCGGGCGTCCATGATGCGGGAGAGCAGGACCCCGCGGCCCTGCTCCAGCAGGACGACCGCTCGATCGGACTGCCCGGCCTGGACGGCCACGGCTGCGGCGGTGGCCGCGAGTCCGGACTGGGCCGCCAGTTGCGACTCCTGGTCCGCGCGGGACAGGGCGATGCCAGCGAGCCGTGGGAGCAGCCCGATGGCTGTGTCGAAGGCTTCCAGCGCCTCCGGCCAGTCTTTCCGCTCGACGGCACTCAGGCCCCACTCCCGGGCGGCGGTCAGCCGGATGGACGTCGAGGCGTGCACGGAGTCCGCTGCCTCCCGGAAGACGGCTGCCGCCTCCAGCGCCCCGCTGCACGCCAAGGCCGATCCCAGATTGACCAGGATTGCAGCCTTGGCCGGGTGGTCGGGGCCGATGACTCGCCGTGCCTTCTCGTAGAGGGCGATGGCTTCGCGGAGCCGGTCGGCTTCCGGACGGTCCGCAGACCCGGCGAGCAGGGTGATGGCGGCCGCGTTCAGCATTGCCGCCCGGGCATCGTCCCGGCCCTGGGTCGCCGCGACGGCGCGGTCGCTCAACTGCCGTGCCTCGGCCAGGTCGTCCGGGTGGCCGCCCTGCGCGGCGCGCAGCCGCAAGGACACCTGGAGGTGGTGCAGCAGGGCGGCCCGGGTGAGTCCCCGGGCCGGCAGCGCCGCGCCGTCGCGTGCGACCGAGATGGCCCGGTCCAGGTCGTCGGGGTCTTGGGCCCGTTCGTAGCGGGTGCGCAGGGCCATGCCGAGGCAGTACAGGTACCTCGCGCGCTGCGGGCTCCCCGGTCGGACGGCGGCGACGGCGTTTCCGGCCTCGGCGACGGCCCCGTCGAGGTCCGCCGGATCCTGCGTCTGCTCGTACCTGGCCTCGAGGGCGAGGGAGAGCCGCGCGTGCATCTCGCTCCGGTGGACGTTGTCGGGTGCGGAGGCGGCCAGGGCCTGTCGCGCGGAGCTGACGGCGTCGTTGAGGTCCCGCTCGCTGCCGATCCGCTGGTAGCGGGCGAGGAACGCGGCCCCCCGGTCCGACAGGCGGCGGGGGCCATCCGGGTCGCCTGCGCCGGTCGGCTCCGGCAGCAGGTCGAACGCCGCCCGGATGTCGTCCGGCTGCCCGGTCCGTTCGTAGCGCATCCGCAGGCACTCCGCGAGCAGATGGAGGGAGGACCGGGACACCTCGTCGTCCGCCGGCGGGCCTGTCCGGCGACGGCACAGGTCGATGGCCTGGTCGAGGGCGTCGGAGTCGCCGAAGGCGTCATAGCACTGGTGGAGCACCTCGGCCAGGCTCAGCTCCAGCGCCGGAGTCCGGGCATCGCCCGGCCCGGCGGTACGGACCGCCTCGCGCGCCGCGGCGAGGGCGTCGCGTAGGTCTTGCTCGCCACTGCCAGCGCGGAACGCGGTGCGGTGAGCGGCCGTGCGGTGGGCGAGGGCCTCGACCGGGTACGGCATCTCGTCGGGCCGTGGAACGGCGGTGTCCCCGATGATCGGGTCGCTGCCCGGTCCGGCTTCGATCAGTGAGGCGGCCAGGGGCATGTCGAACTGCCCGGCCAGCCGGAGCAGCTTCTCGGTCCGCTCCAGCCGCGGCATAAGGTCCGTGCGGCCGTGCCGGGTCGCGTCCGCGTACAGCTGGTCGAGCAGGGCGAGCGCTGGCTCGCCCCTGAGTTCGGGGTGTGCGCGGAGGTACGCGCTCTGGTCGCGGACATCGTCGATGCGCAGCAGGGCGATGAGCGAACTCCTCAGTGCTTCGAGGTCCATGGAGGTCACCGCCCCTGCCAGTTCCGCAGGGTCTCCTCAACGCGGAGGGCGTGGTCGTTGAGCGTCCGGGCGTGGTCGGCGAGCGCGCGGTCGTCGACCACGCCTTCTTTGTCCGCCGCTGCCTCCTCGGCGACGGCTACCTGCCGGAGGATGGCTTCGATCTCGGCGTCCAGGGTCTGGCAGGCGATCGGCTTCAGATTGCCGAGTCCTTCCGTCACTGCGGAGGCCAGCCGTGCGGCCTCGGCGTCCGCTGACGCGCGCAGTTGCTCGGCCAGGGAGTCGGCGACGCTCCGGGCTATAGCGCGGCCGGCCTTCGCGGCGAGGAACTTGCCCGCGATGACGGCGCCGAGGAGTTGCATGACGAGCGCGCCGAGGGGTCCGCCGACGGCGTAGGCCGCGACTCCGAGGGCGAACTGCGGGGCGAGGGCCTTCATGGCGTCCGCGAAACCGAACCGGGCTCCGATGGGTGCGGCGCCCGCTCCGGCGACCAGCGCGGCCACCGCGGCGGCGAGCAGCCGTTCGCCGGCGGGCCGGTTGGCTGCGTCCAGGACCGGGGCCGCGTCAGCCACCGGGGTGAGAGCCAGGCGGATCCTGTCGGCCTGTGTGGTGAAGGCGAGGAAGTCCTCGTCGAGCCGAGCCGCCAGCTCCTCCAACCGCCGGATGACCTGCGGGTTGAGCTCGTCGGCCTGCCACTGGACGAAGCGGGCCTCCAAGACCGCCGAGAGGGCGGCGGTGATCTCCTTGGCCACCGCTTCGGCCTGCTGCTTCGCCTTGAAGGGGGACAGGCCGATCTTGTTCTCCGCCTCGATGCCGTCCAGCCAGCCAGGGCACTCCTCGGCGGCCGTGAGCAGGAACCGGCGGGCGGCCGCATTCACCTGGAGCCCGACGTGCTCCAGGCTCGTGTCGATCCGGTCCCGGATCTGGTCCCGGCGCTCCTCCAGCGGGCCCAGCTCGGCGCGTACGGTCGCGCAGCGGGTACGTGCCTCGTCATGCCGCTGTTTCCGAAGGCTTTGCTGCGCCTTGACCTCCGTCCGCAGCGCGGAGATCGCGAGCGCCAGTCGGCGGCCCGGCGCGAGGATCTTCACCGCCACGCGCTCCGCGACGAGATGGCCCTCCAGCGCCGCCTCCAGTGCCGGCAGGCCGGTCGCGGCGAGCTCGTCCGACCGCGCGGACGTGCTGCCCGGGTACGTGCTGCGCAGATCCAGTGCGGAACGGGAATCCAGGAAGAACACGCGCTTGGCAGCGACGCGCAGGGAGTCCTGGACATACTCGGTCAGGTACTCGATGTGGCCGTCCCGCTCGTCTTCACCGACGTGGTCGATCCTGGTGCACGCCACGAAGAAGTCCTCGTGCCCGTACGGCCGAAGGTAGTCCTTGGCGTAGCCGATCTCGACCGGTTCGAGGTCGAGATCCGAGGCGATCACGAAGACCACCACGTCGGCGTCCTTGAGGGCGTTCAAGGTGGCCTGCTGGAGCCAGGGCTCCTGGTTGAATCCCGGCGAGTCGACCAATACCACGCCGTTACGGCACAGCTCGGCGGGCCAATGCAGTTCGGCGTGCCGAACGACCCCGGGCCGATGGCGGTTCTTGAGGTCGATGGTGAGTGCCTGCCACACCTCTCCGTTCCGGGAGATGCCGGTCCCCTCGATCGGCAGGGTGACCGGCGGCTCGGAGCCGTCAGGGTGGAGGACCACGTACCGGTCGGCGTCCCAGACGACCGAGATGGGCAGGGCCGTCGTGGCCCGCGGCATCGCCGGCAGTACCTTGGCGCCCAACAGCGCGTTGAGCAGCGTGCTCTTCCCGCGCTTGCCCTGCCCGAGCATCAGGATTCGGTACGTGTCGCCCCGGATGCGCTCCCCGAGTGCGTCGAGCTCCTCCCGGCGCAAGTCCAGACCGAGGGCCGCAGCCGTGACGCTGGTGCCCGCGGTCACCTCGGCCAGGTCTTCCCGGGCGCGCTGTACGGCCGCGTAGTCGACGCGGTCCGCGTCTCCCGTCATGCCAACTCCCCGTTGCCGATACCACTTCCGATGCCGTCGATGCCCGCAAGGATCTCCGCGCGCAGTTCGCTGGCCCGCTGGACGAGTTCGTTCCAGTCCGGCGCCGGGCTCGCCGTGGCCGTCGCCAACTCCCGCTCCTCGGCCAGCAGCCAGGAGCGGCGGGCCGATTCCAGCTCCCGCTGGAGTTCCTCGTAGGCGGAGCGGACCAGGGCGGCCAGACCGTCGGCCACCTCCTCGATCTCGCGGTACACCACTTGAGTGACCCGGTCCGCGATGATTCGGCGCTGCCGGGCCTCCTGGTCCGCGATCCGCTTCTCCGCTAATTTGGCGGCGGAGGCGGCCGCGAAGTCGACCACGGCCTTCTGCAGGGTGGTGTCCGAGCCGCCCGACCCGCGGGCGCTCTCGGTACCCCGCCTTCGTTCGAGCACCGCGAACACCAGGCGGGCGACACCTTCCACGGTCGGCCGCACCAGGACAGTGAGCCGGCGCCAGCGGTCCAGATCCGGCAGCCGCACCTCGCGGCGAAGCCCTACAGGCGGCCGGTGCGGCTGTGCGAACTGCACGGGGACTCCGCTGATCTCCGTCGGAAAATACTCCGTCAGCGACTCCTCCAGCTGCCCGACGACCCGGACCATGTCGTCGTGGAGCGCCTGCCCCCACTGCTCGGAGGCCTCCGCCAGCCGGGCGTGGAGCTGGTCGTCGAATTCGTCCTGCCACCACGCGAACGGGTCCTGGGCCGCCGCGACGTTCTGACGCAGTTCGGTGGCGAGCGCACGTCGCTGCTGCCGAACCGTGGCGAAGATCTTCCGGGCCGAGGCCAGGCTGCTCTTCTCCAGCCGCACCTGCAAGCCCCGGATGCGTGTGTTCCGGGAGTGCAGCGCGTCCCTGAGCTCATCGCGGGCCGCGCTCCGGTCCTGTTCCGCACGCTTCTCGGCGGCGGCCGCCGCCGATCCGAGTGCGGCCATCTCCGCCATCACGGCGCAGGTCTGCCGGGCCAGTCGCCGGAGCCGCAGGCCCGGCAGGCCCGGATCGGCGCGCCAAAGGGCGAGCAGCTCGCGCAGCGCCGCCATCGAGGGCCCGATGTCGGGGCCCGCCGATATCGGAAACACCGGGATCCCCTGGTCGCCTTCGGCCACCCGGTCGCGGATGTCGTCGAGCAGGTCGTCGAGCTCCTCGGACTCAACCTGATCGGTCCGGGAGACCGCCACAAGGATGTGCGGGACACCGACCGTATCCCGCAGAAACGTCAGCTCCCGCTCCTCACCCATGCTCAGCGGCGAGGTCGCCGCAATGACGAGCACCGCCACGTCGGCTGTGAACAAGGCATCCTGCTCCGACGCCGTCCACTGCGCCCCGCCGTCCGGGGCCGCCGGACCGGAAAGCTCGACCAGTTCTCCGTACTTCGGCTGCTCGCCGCCCTCTCCCGTTTTCCCTTGCTCCGCCAGCCGTTCCAGCAGGGTCGACTTGCCCCGCCTCGGGCCGCCCAGGACCACTCCGCGGAATCCGGCCCCGGCGCGGTACCGCCGCCCTGCTCGCTCCAACGCCTTCTGCTGTTCCGCTGCGCCGAACGCCGACGCGAGCGCGTGCGCACTCTCGAACCACTCCATCTGCCACCCCCACCATCAGGACAGCAGACCGCACGGCACGCGTCACGCCCTAGCGTAAAACTGGGAGCGCGCACTGCTGGCTCGCACCCTCAACGCGCCCCGGCGTAAGCCTGCTGGAGCGGCACCGGTCCTGGCTGCGGAGCGGCGAAAGGCACTGCTCGCGGGGCGAGCTGCCAGCAGCGGCCCCACCGCTCAGGATCAACAGCGCCCCTGAGAGGGTGATCAGCTGACGCCGCAGCACGGTCGTACCGGCCGTGCCGGGGATCCCCGCCAGAGCGGCGTCCGTGTGCTGCCACGCGCTTTGGAGCGTGATCAGGTCCTCGGGGAAGGCAACGGTGGTCTCACACCGCCAAGCGAAGCACGTGTTTGTTTCATCGGGCGAGCGCCCGCCCTACGCCGGAAACCGACCGGAGCGCTTGAGTCGTCAGGACTTAATCGACTCAACCCGGATCAGTGAAGGCACGGCCGCCGCAGGGGCGGCCCCCGCGCCACGGGGAGCGCACCCTCAGCGCGGACCACGCCCTGTGTGCGCGGGGAGCAGGTTGATACAAGGGGGCGCCGGGCTGGTTGTGCTCGGATCGGTTCCCTCACTTCGACTTCCCGTTCAACTTCCTGGCATGAGGCCGGTGCTGGACATCACCACGAAACACAAGGTGAGCGTCACGGCAAAAGCGCACCCTGCCTGCTTGATGGCAGCGGCGAGGTCGCCGCTTTGCTGCTTGGCGATGGCTCCTCCGATTAGGCCTGCGCAGATCGCGACCAGAAAGGCGATGATGGCAAACAAGGTGGTTGTCACCGTGGTGGTTGCGGGCATACCAAGCATGGGCACAGCGCGTCCCCCTTCCTCCGGCGCGGCCCTGGAAGGGGCGACGCTCTGAGTCTCTGAGCAGCCCGCTGACCTAGGTTTCCAGGCCACATCGTCAGCGGGCTGCTTCCTCGAGCAGGCATGCCCGGCCCACGGAGTCGCAAGTCTCACGTTGATGGCGAAACCCCACGTCGTTGGTCAGCCTGTCGGAGCGGACGGCCTGTGAGCTGCAGCTTTCCAAACCGACTCTTGACAACCACCAGAAGCCGCACGTGAACTGATGGTCAGTTGGATCCGGCCACGTTTGGGGGTTGCATGGAAGACCTGCCTGCCCTGAGTAAGATCTACCGCAGCACGGTGCGGGAGGAGCTTGACCGGATCAACAAGCGCGGGCGCAAATTGTTCGCCCGAAACGCTGACGGCAGAGAAAATTACCCGATTTTCGATGAAACCGCCAAGCTTTCCCTCGCGTGGCTTGCGCAGATGGTCAGCGAAGACTTGATGGGCGCCGTGAGTAAAACAGACGTCTACGCTACGTTTAAAGAGAATGCTCGACTACTGCCCAAAGATCTCGACGAGCGGGAGAGGCTCCTCGCCGCCGTGGAGAACCAACTCGCGGAGTGCGCCACCCGGGTCAATGTTGTTCCGGCGGCCGTGGGCATGGCGGAGCGGTTCGGACGAAAGCCCCCTGCCCCCTCGCTCCACCCGTTCGATTTCGACCCACAGAGCATCGGCTTCTTCCGCATCTCCTCGTGGAACCCCCGCCGCCCCATGGTCGAGGGAGGTGTAGGAGAAGACGGGAACGTTGGCGCGATAGCCGAGGTTCCGAACCGAGCCGCTGAAGTTGAGAAGTTCGAACGGCGTGACGGCTGGATTCGCGATCAGGAACTCTTCGAGCGCCTCTTGAGGGAGGAAGAAGCAATAATCTCGGCAGCGAATGTCCGACCCTCTTCGACTATCAAGTCGACGAACGTGAAACCGCATGATCTATGAGCGCGCCAGCGACCGCTGCGAGGCGCGCGGGCGCGGTCTCGCATCACGTGGACGCTCGACCTGAGCATGCTCACCGACGTGGGGATCACCCTGGCCCCGCCGCCAGACGCGGCCGCCCGCGCCGACGTGGCTCGCAGGACCCTTGCTGATGAGGCTGGTACCGGCACGCCCAGCAGGCTGCCTCGGCAGTCGGGCGTCGGCGCCCGAACGGAGGCGCGCAGGAGCCGGTAGCGCTTTCTGCGGGTTCGGCCGCCGGACCGTCGGCCGAACCCGCAGTCCTCAGTACGACGTTCCGGTGCTGCGGGCGCAGCATTCGCACGGTCGTGTCAGTTCTCGTAGCGCGCATCGTTCCCGCCGGCAGACGTCGCCGTTTCAGGATTTCTGCCACAAACGAGTGCCGTATCAGCTAACAGCCGACAACCCGGCGTGCTGTCCTCTTCTACCTGATGGAGCCGGTGTACAAGCTGGTCGAGGCCGCCACCGCATACCAGGAGGGCGCAGCCGCGATCTCCCGGATCAAGGAGGTGGACCGCCTGGCGGCGGAGCCGCCGGCCAAGCGCCGGGGAGCCGGTCGGCGAGGTTCTCGGCCGGGGCCCGCCAGTCGGTGTGGCCGAACCAGACGGCGCCGTCGCCCGCGTCCACGGCCAGCCATTGGCGGTAGGCCGCTCCCGGGCCGTCGCGTTGTTCCTGCTGTTCGGCGTGTTCGTCGTGCCAAACGTACTCGGCTGGTGGCGGGTCCAGTTCCACGGCCATGAAGGCGTCGTCGGGGCGGTACCCGGGCCGGCGGGCCGATGGGGGCGCAGTCGTGCGCCGGGCGGGGTGTCGATCGCGCAGGTGGCGCACGCGCCGGCCGGCTTCCGCCGTTTCACGGCGAACGCCGATCCGACGGTTCTCCTCGCCGGACGGAAGGTGCGCATGGTGCGAAGGTCGCCGGGCCGGGCTTTCCCGACACGAATGTCTTGACACCCCTCTGGGCAGGCCGCAAGATCACAGCGTGAACCTGTCAGACAGCCAGACAGGTGGCTCGGGACCGCGGCGCGTCAGCGCGATGGAAGCGGTCTTCGGCCACCTGCGCAGCGCCATCGAGCGCGGTGAGTACGCAGTGGGCGACAAGCTCCCCTCCGAAGCCGAGTTGTGCCGGACCCTGGAGGTCAGCCGGCCCGTGCTGCGGGAAGCTCTCAGAGCCCTGCAGGCCATGGGCCTGACCGTCTCCAAGACCGGCAAGGGCACGTTCGTCCTGGCCAACACGGTCGAGGACCCCACGTTCGGCGACTACGCCGCCAGCGACTTGTTGGAGGTGCGCCAGCACGTGGAGATCCCGGTCGCCGGGTACGCCGCGCTGCGCCGCACCCCGGAGGACCTGGACCATCTGCGTCATCTGCTGGAGCGGATGGAGCGGGAGACCGACACCACCGCGTGGGTGGCGATGGACACCGTCTTCCACCTGGCGGTTGCCGAGGCCTCCCGTAATCCCGTCTTCCGCCGCGTCATCGAGGAGATCCGCGACGCACTGGCGCGTCAGTCGGCCTTCCTCAACGAGCTGGGCGGCCGGCGCGAGCAGTCCAACTGCGAGCACCGGGCGATCCTCGAGGCATTGGCCGACGGCTCCGAACACGACGCCGTGCAGGCCATGTCCCACCACCTCCTGCGGGTCGAGACGACCCTCACCGACATCGTGCGCCCCCAGCGCACGGCCCCACCTACGGAAGGCAGATCCGAGGCGTGAGCGAGCAGTTCCTCAAAGACGAGAAGCGCCCCACGACCCGTCACGTCGACGCCGGGGACACCGGCTACAGCAAGTCCTTGAAACCCCGCCACGTCAACATGATCGCCATCGGAGGTGCGATAGGCACCGGTCTCTTCCTCGGCGCGGGCGGACGCCTCGCCGACGCCGGGCCCTCGCTGTTCATCGCCTACGCCGTCTGCGGGATCTTCGCGTTCCTCGTCGTACGCGCGCTCGGCGAGCTCGTCCTGTACCGGCCGTCCTCCGGCGCCTTCGTCTCCTACGCCCGGGAGTTCCTCGGGGAGAAGGGTGCCTACACCGCGGGCTGGATGTACTTCCTCAACTGGGCGACCACCGGCATCGCCGACATCACCGCCGTCGCCACCTACACCCACTACTGGCACCTGTTCTCCGACGTCCCGCAGTGGGTGATCGCCCTCATCGCCCTGGCCGTGGTCCTGACCGTGAACCTCATCTCGGTGCGGATCTTCGGCGAACTGGAGTTCTGGTTCGCCATCGTCAAGGTCAGCGCCCTGGTCGTCTTCATGGGGATCGCGATCTTCCTCCTGGCGGCCCGGCACCCCGTCGACGGCGCCGTCCCCGGGCCGGCCCTGATCACCGGCAACGGCGGGATCTTCCCCAACGGCCTGCTTCCCATGCTGCTGATCATCCAGGGCGTCGTCTTCGCCTACGCCTCCGTCGAGCTGGTCGGCGTCACGGCCGGTGAGACCGAGAACCCCGAGGAGATCATGCCCAAGGCGATCAACTCGATCATGTGGCGCGTGGGCCTCTTCTACGTCGGCTCGGTCGTCCTGCTGTCGATGCTGATGCCCTGGAACAGCTACAGCGCGGGCCAGAGCCCGTTCGTGACCGTGCTCTCCCACATCGGCGTCCCGGCGGCCGGCGACGTGATGAACCTGGTCGTCCTCACCGCCGCCATGTCCTCGCTCAACTCCGGCCTCTACTCCACCGGTCGCATCCTGCGCTCGATGGCCGTCAACGGTTCCGCCCCGCGCTTCACCGCCCGGCTGAGCCGCACCCAGGTGCCCTACGGCGGCATCCTGCTCACCAGCGGCATGTGCGTCCTCGGCGTCGGGCTCAACTTCGTGGTCCCGGCGGACGCGTTCGAGATCGTGCTCAACCTCGCGGCCATCGGCATCCTCGCCACCTGGGGGATGATCATGGTCTGCCACCTCCTCTTCTGGCGCAAGACGCGCGACGGCGAACTGACCCGTCCCGCCTACCGCCTGCCCGGCTCTCCCTGGACCGAACTCGTGACGCTGGCCTTCCTCGCCTCCGTCCTGGTCCTCATGTACGCCGACGGAGGGGCCGCGCGCACCACCGTGCTCTGCGTGCCGCTGATCGCCGCGGTGCTGGTCGCCGGCTGGTACGCGGTCCGCGGCCGCGTGGCGCAGGCCGCCGCCGCGAACGACGGCTGAGCCGGAGGCCGATCCCGCCCGCCCCCCAGGGCGCGCCCGCCGCCTGCCACCGGTCCGAAGCAACCCACCACCGAACGAGGCAGTGATGCGCAGTCCTCTCCTCGCGGACGCCCCCGCGATCCGCGAACCCCGACACGCACCGGTCGCCCACGTCACCCGGGGCGGCGTGGTCGAGGGAATCCACTACGGCTCCGTCGTCGTCCTCGACGGCGAAGGCGGCGTCCGCTCGAGCATCGGCGACATCGAGGCCGCCTGCTACCCGCGCTCAGCGCTCAAGCCGGTCCAGGCCGTCGCCATGGTGCGGGCCGGGCTGCCCCTCGACGGCGCCCTCCTCTCCCTCGCGATGGGCAGCCACTCCGGAGAGGAGCGCCACCTCGCCGGCACCCGGCTGATCCTCGAACTGGCCGGCCTCACCGAGGACGACCTGCGCAACGTTCCCGACCTGCCGTACGCCCCACGGGTACGGGACACCTGGGTCCGCCAGGGCCGCGGGCCTTCCCCGCTCGCCCAGAACTGCTCGGGCAAGCACGCGGCGATGCTGTACCTGTGCAGGCTGTCCGGCTGGCCCCTGGAGTCCTACCTCGACCCGGCCCACCCGCTCCAGAGGGTGATCTCCGAGGCCGTGGAGGAACTCACCGGACAGCGCATCGCGAACGTCACCGTCGACGGCTGCGGATCCCCGCTGTTCTCGGTGTCCCTGCACGGCCTCGCCCGCGCCACCGCCAGGATCGCCACGGCCGCTCCGGACACCGCCGAGCGCCGGGTCGCGGACGCGCTGCGCGTCCACCCGGAGATGGCCTCGGGCACCGGGCGGGACACGGCCGAACTGATGCGCGCGGTGCCCGGGCTGCTGGCCAAGGACGGCTTCGAGGGCGTCCAGGTGGCCGCACTGCCCGACGGCCGGGCCATCGCAGTGAAGATCGCCGACGGGGCGGACCGGGCGCGTATCCCGGTGGCGGCCGCCGCCCTCGCCCGTGCCGGGGTCGACCCGCGGCTGCTCGCCGGGTTCGCGGGCGAGCCGATGACGGGCGGCGGCCGGCCGGTGGGCCGCGTCCGGCCGGTGGCGGCGCTGGACCCGAGCTCCGTGCCCGGCCCCACCTGACCTGCCCAGCTCCGGACCCTTGACCCCACCCACTCCAAAAAGAGGACCGCACGACCATGACCGCCGCCACCCGCAGCGAACACGACCTGCTCGGAGACCGCGAGGTCCCCGTGGACGCCTACTGGGGCGTCCACACCCTGCGCGCCACCGAGAACTTCCCCATCACGGGCACACCCATCTCCACCTACCCGCACCTCGTCGACGCCCTCGCCGCCGTGAAGGAGGCCGCCGCCCTCGCCAACGAGGAACTCGGCCTGCTGGAGCCCGCGAAGGCCGCCGCGATCGTCACCGCCTGTCAGGAGATCCGCGGTGGCAAGCTGCACGACCAGTTCGTCGTCGACGTCATCCAGGGCGGCGCCGGCACCTCGACCAACATGAACGCCAACGAGGTCGTCGCCAACCGGGCACTGGAGCTGCTGGGCCACGCCAGGGGCGAGTACCGGCACCTGCACCCCAACGAGGACGTCAACCTCGGTCAGTCCACCAACGACGTCTACCCCACCGCCGTCCGGATCGCGACCGTCTCCGCGGTCCACGGCCTGCTCGACGCCATGGCCGTCCTCCAGGAGGCCTTCGCCCGCAAGGCCGTCGAGTTCCACGACGTCCTGAAGATGGGCCGCACCCAGCTGCAGGACGCCGTGCCGATGACACTCGGGCAGGAGTTCTCCGCCTTCGCGGTCATGCTCGACGAGGACCGGAGTCGGCTCGCGGAGGCCGTCGAGCTGATCCACGAGATCAACCTCGGGGCGACCGCGATCGGCACGGGCCTCAACGCCCCCGCCGGGTACGCCGAATCGGCCCGCCGCCGCCTCGCGGACATCACCGGGCTGCCGCTGGTCACCGCGGCCAACCTGGTCGAAGCCACCCAGGACTGCGGCGCCTTCGTCCAGATGTCCGGCGTGCTCAAGCGCATCGCCGTCAAGCTGTCCAAGACCTGCAACGACCTGCGCCTGCTGTCCTCCGGACCGCGCGCGGGCCTCGGCGAGATCAACCTGCCGCCGGTACAGGCGGGTTCGAGCATCATGCCCGGCAAGGTCAACCCGGTGATCCCCGAGGTCGTCAACCAGGTCGCCTTCGAGGTGATCGGCAACGACGTCACCATCACCATGGCCGCCGAGGCGGGGCAGCTCCAGCTCAATGCCTTCGAGCCGGTCATCCTGCACTCGCTGTCGGAGTCCATCACGCACCTGCGCGCCGCCTGCCTCACCCTCGCGGAGCGCTGCGTGGGCGGCATCACCGCCAACACCGAGATGCTGCGCACGACCGTCGAGAACTCCATCGGCCTGGTGACCGCCCTGAACCCGCACATCGGGTACACGGCCGCCACCGACATCGCCAAGGAGGCCCTCGCCAGTGGCCGGGGTGTGGCCGAGCTCGTCCTGGAGAGGGGCCTGCTCCCGGCCGAGCGGCTGGCCGCGCTGCTGCGGCCCGAGGTGATCGCGGGAACCGGCGCGGCTGGGGCCTGACGGGACGGCCGCCGCCGGACCCCTCGGATTCCGGCCGTGCCTAACGGCGGTCCGGAGGGTGGGGTGGCGGTGGGGGTGGAGGGATGGTGGACGTGCCCGGCGCTGTCTCCGGCCAGACCAGCAGGACCGGGCACGGGGCGTGGTCGACGACGAAGCGGCTCTTCGGGCCGAGACTGCGTGGCCCGAGGTGGGTACGGTCGCCGTCGCGGGCGAGAACGAGCAGGTCCGCGCCTTCGGCGGCGGCCACGACCTCGCGTTCGACACGGCCCGAGCGTTCCTGCCGGGTGCACGGGCGTCCCAGCCTCTCGGCCGCACCCGCCAGGAGCCGTTCGCCCGCCGCGGCGGCCAGGTGCTCCACCCGTGTGCCCGGGTCGCGGTCGGGGCGTGCGCGGCCCAGCAGCCCGGCGTAGGCGCCGTGCGCCGCGCCCGGCACCTCGGGGCCGGCCACGTGCAGCAGCACCACGTCGGCGTCCCGGGGCGCGTGGGCGCGCGCGGCGTCGACGCAGGCGGGCCAGGTGCCCTCGACGATCCAGACGATGACGGTCACCTTGTTCAGCCTCCGATCATGTGGAGTGACACCCACAGTGCCACCGCGGAGAGCAGCAGGGCGGCCGGCGTGGCCAGCAGGCCGAGCCGGGTGAACTCTCCCAGTTCCACGTCAGTGCCGTGTGCGCGCACGACACGCCGCCACAGCAGCGTGGCCAGGGAGCCGGCGTAGGTGAGGTTCGGGCCGATGTTCACTCCGAGGAGCACGGCCAGGACCGCGCCCGGGCCGGTGGGGGCGGTCAGCGGCAGCATGACCAGGACGGCGGGCAGGTTGTTGATGACGTTCGCGAGTACGGCCGCCAGGGCCGCGATGGCGAGGAGGGACGCCAGGTCGGTGCCGACCGGGATCACGTGCCCCAGCGCGTCCGCGAGGCCGTTGTCCACCACCGCCCGGACCACGACGCCTAGCGCCAGCACGAAGACGCAGAACGGCAGGGCCGCGGCCCGCACGATCGCCACGGGTGTGGTGCGCCGCCGGGCCAGGGCGCGGGCCGCCAGGACGGCCGCACCCGCGGCCGCAGCCCAGGCCGGGTCGATGCCCAACACCGAGGCCAGCACGAAGCCGGCCAGCGTGCCCGCCACCGTGAGCAGCGCGAACAGCGGCAGTTCGGGCGGCTCGGCGGCGGGCGGGGCGTCGGCGCCCGCGTCCAGGTCGGTGGCGAAGAAGCGCCGGATCACCACGTACTCGACCCCGATGGCGGCCAGCCAGGGCAACGCCATCAACGCGGCGAACCGGGTGAAGGTCAGGCCGCTGGCGGCGAATGCCAGCAGGTTGGTCAGGTTGGACACCGGCAGCAGCAGCGAGGCCGTGTTCGACAGGTGGGTGCAGGCGTACACGTGCGGCTTGGCACGGGCGCCCAGCCGGGCAGCGGTGGCGAAGACCACCGGAGTCAGCAGTACCACCGTGGCGTCGAGGCTGAGGACCGCGGTGATGAGGGAGGCCATCACGAAGACGAAAACCAGCAGGCGGCGGGGGCGGCCGGCGGCCCGGCGCGCCATCCAGGCGCCGCAGGCGTGGAAGAGGCCCTCGTCGTCGCACAACTGGGCCAGGACCAGGACGGCCGCGAGGAAGCCGATCACCGGGCCCAGCCTGGCCGTTTCGGCCGCGGCGTGCTCCAGGGAGATCGCTCCCGTGGCGATGACCACTCCGGCGGCGGGGACCGCCACGACCGCCTCGGGCCAGCCCCAGGGCCTGATCACCGCGCAGGCCAGGACGGTGAGGAGGAGGACGACGGACAGGGCTTCTGCGAGGGAGGAGTTCAGGATCGGAGCCTTTCGGGTGCGGTCCCGGCACGGAGAGACGAGTTCGTTGTACAGCTTCACGCGCTCGGGCACGCGTACCGTCGCCACCGTGGTCGGCGCGGACGCCGAACACGCGCAGCCCGATTCCGTGCCCCGCCGCGGCAGGAGCCTGCTCGTCCGGCTCCGGCATCGCCCCCTCGACGGGCACGCCGGCCGTCGACCCCTTCGACTCCGGGCACGTGCCGTACGGCACCGGAGCCGGGATGTGGGGCCGGCGGGCGGCTACGGCCGTGGCGTGGTGGACGGCGACCTGTCCTGACCCTGCCGGCCCGGGGGGGGGGGGGGGGGGGCCCCCCCCCCCCCCCCCCAGGGGGGGGGGGGGGGGGGGTGCATCCGGGTAGGTAGACCGACCGCAAAAACCGG
>NZ_JBVJFB010000001.1:763408-827316 GCF_055588065.1 Streptomyces sp. NPDC046308 | reverse complement strand
TTTCCTTTCTTTTGTTCTTTCTTTGTCGCGCGCCCCCTGGTGCTCTCCCCCCCCCCCCCCACCCCCCCCCTCCCCCCCCCTCCCCCCCCCCCCCCCCCCTGGGGGGGGGGGGGGGGGGTCCCCCCCCCCCCCCCCCCCACGGCCGGGCCGCTGCCGAGGATGACCTCGGTGGCGTCGACCAGGCTACGGGCCTGGCCTCATCGTGCCGCGGTGAAGCCGCCCCGGACCGAGAGGACGCCGCGCGGACCGGTTGCGTCGACGCGGTACCCGTCGTGCTCGGCCTCGCGCGCGCCGGCGGCGTGGTTGTACTGGCCGGCGAAGACGTGCTGGCCGGCCGGGACCGTGCGGCCCGGCTTGAGGATCCAGCGGTAGACCACGGCTCCGCCTTCATCCTGCACGGTGACGGTGAAGTCGTCGGGGGGCAGCGTCCGCCAGTTGCCGGTGCTCCGCACTCCGCCGGTCTGCGTGATGCGCAGTTCCACGGTGAGTGCGGTGAGCGGCTGGGTGGTCCTGAGGGTGATGTTGCTCTGCGCCCAGTAGGTGTTGCTGCCCGCGTCCAGGGAGCCGGCCGCCGACAGAGGCCCGTCCTGGACGTGTGCGCTGCCGGGCCGGGCCGAGCCCGTGCCCCCTGACGGCTCCGGGCTGGGGCTCGTCGGGGCCGAGCGGTCCGGCGTGTTCGAGCCGCCGCTGGTGGGCGCCGGCGGCGTCGCCTGGGGCGTCCACGGCACGGACGGCGCGGACGGCGCGGGCGGCGCGGCGGGGGTGGCCGGGACGTCCGGCCGGGCCGGCGGCGACTGGACGATGGCGGCGACGGCGAGACCCCCGCCCGCCAGAATGCCGGCCGCGGCGAGGGAGGCGAGCGCCACCCTGGGCCAGGGCCTCGCGCCGGAGGACTCGCGGTGGCGGTCGGGGGCGCCGGACATGCCGCGTTCCACGCGTGCCAGGATCCGGGCGCGGTCGGGCTGGTGGGCCTCGGCGGCTGTGCGCAGCCGCCCGGTGAGCTCCTCGTTCAACGGCTCCTCCTCCCCGCCAACAGTTCGCCGGCTGCCACCGTGCTGCCCAGCATCCGTTCCAGTTCGGCCATCCCCTTCGAGGTCTGGCTCTTCACGGTACCGACCGATATTCCGAGCGCCAGAGCGGTGTCCTTCTCCGACAGGTCGAAGGCGTGCCGCAGGACCACACACGTGCGCTTCCGGAACGGCAACCGCGCGAGAGCGGTACGTACGTCCACCACGGCGGCCACGTCCGGGCCGCTCGACGGCTCCGGCCCGCGGGACCAGAACAGGGCGATCCGGCGGCGTTCGCGAACCTCGCTGCGGATGCGTGACCGTGCCAGGTTGGCGACCACGCCACGTGCGTAGGCGAGCGGGTACTCGGCCCGGCGCAGCCGGTCCCAGCGCTGCCACAGCGCGATCAGGGCGTCCGCGGCCAGATCGTCGGCGCCGTCCGCCTCACCCGTCAGGAGATGGGCGAACCGGGCGAGTTCGGCGTAGTGGCGTTCGAAGAAGTCGTGGAACTCCGCGGACGCGTCATCGAGGACCATGTCCGTCGGTCGCCCCCTCCACAAAATGTTTGCGTTAACATCCGGCGGCAGCGTACCAGTGCCCGATCGGTCCGGGGGATCCGAGGCACCGCACGCGGCTTCACCCGCCCGGCCGCGGTGCGGGGTTCAGTGCGGGGCGAACTGGACCCCGGTCCGTTGTGCGACGTTCGGCAGCAGAGCGGTCCCCTCGACCGTCAGCTTCTCTCCGTGGATGTCGGTGATCCTCATCGCGCTGCCGCACCCGCTGCCGTCGGCGGAGAGGAAGTAGTTGTAGTCGGTACGGGGCAGGCTCCGCCAGCCCTTGGTGGTGCGTACCTCCAGCCGTGCGACCGGATTCCGGTGGTCGATCACCTGGATGCCGCACCAGTGGGGGCTGGACCCGGTCTTGTAGCGGATGGAGAGCGTGCCGGACGTGTGGGGGCTCAGCAGGCTCCAGGTGATCGGGATACGGCCGAGCCTGGGATCGGCGAGTTCGGCGAAGGCCTGTTCGCTGAGGTCCAGTTGTCCGGGGGCGCAGGGCAGCGGGCATTCGTTGGTGATCCGGACCGTGATCGAGGCGCCGCTCGCGGCGCGTACGCGTACGTACGCGCCGCACGCCCTGGCGGATTCGTAGTCGGTGCTGTTCATCGCCGCGATCATCAGGTCGTCGCTCGGGCCGAACAGGCAGGCGCCGTCGCCGTCGCCGGCGGCGTAGGCGGTGGCCGTGCCCTGGTAGGTGGTCCCGGGCCGGATGCGTCCTGCTGACGGTGCCGGAGTGGACGCTGCCGGTGGGGTTTCCTTCGCCGCGGGCTGTGGCGCCGCGTCGGTGGTCGCCCCGACGGCCGCGGTCGGGGTCGCCGTGGCCTGCGGGCTGTCCGCCGGGGGCGCGGGGCTCGTCGGGGCCGCGGGCGTGGCTCCCGCCAGGGTGGCGGCGGGGGTGGCCATGCCGGCCCGGGCCCTGGCCTCGTCCCCGGGGTCGGGGAGCACGGCTGTCACCAGGCAGAAGAGGGCGCCGGCGGCGGTCAGCACCACCGCCGTTCCCCTCACCAGCCGGTGTCTACGCCTGCGCTGCCGCGCCGCCTGCCGTGCAGTCTGCATGTCCGTCCGTTCGCAGATTCGAGTCGAGGTGCACTGCCTGGTCGCCGCAGGATGCGAAAAGGTTGCCTCCGGACCCGCCACCGAGCGGCCCACAGCTCGGCAGCGGCCCGTGCCGCGGTGCTCGGCGAGGCAGCCGGCCAGCGCCCGCTGCCACTGGGCGGTGAGCGAGGTACGAGTCTCGTCGGCGCGCGGGCGGAGCCGCAGGGGGCGGGGCCGGGGCCCGGTAGGCGAGGCACCCCTCCTCCTGCGGAGGCGGGTCGAGCCGAGGAGGGGCGAGGTCAGGCTCCGGCCTTGCGCTTGTTGTAGACGTCGAAGCCGACGGCCGTCAGCAGCACCAGGCCCTTGATCACCTGCTGGTAGTCGGTACCCACGCCGACCAGCGACATGCCGTTGTTCAGCACGCCCAGCACCAGACCGCCGGTGAGCGCACCGAGGACGGTTCCCACACCGCCGCTCGCGGACGCGCCGCCGATGAACGCGGCGGCGATCGCCTCCAGCTCGAAGTTGATGCCGGCCTGCGGCGTACCGGCGTTGAGCCGCGCGGCGAAGACCAGCCCGGCCAGGGCCGCCAGGACGCCCATGTTCACGAAGGCGAGGAAGACGACCCGCTTGCTCTTCACCCCCGACAGCCTTGCCGCCGCCTCGTTGCCGCCGATGGCGTAGGTGTGCCGGCCGAGGATCGAGTTGCGCATCACGTATCCGAAGCCGACCAGCAGGACGCCGAGGATCAGCAGGACGATCGGCACCCCGTGGTAGCTGGCCAGCAGCAGCGTGAAGGCCACCACGGCCGCGGTGATCGCGCCGAGCTTCACCAGGAACAGCCCGGCCGGAAGCGGTTCCAGCCCGTACGAGGCGGCCCGCCGCCGTCCCCGCACCTCCTGCAGGATCGCGATGGCCAGCACCGACACGCCCAGCAGCAGGGTGAGGTTGTGGTAGTCGGTGTGCGGGCCGACCGCGGGGAGGAATCCGCTGCTGATGTTCTGGAAGCCCTTGGGGAACGGCGCCACGGACTGGCCCTGCAGGAGGATCTGGGTCCCACCACGGAACAGCAGCATGCCGGCCAGCGTGACGATGAACGAGGGGATCCCGAGATAGGCGATCCAGAACCCTTGCCAGGCTCCCGCGAGGGCCCCGATCAGCAGCGCGACCACCAGCGCCACGGGCCACGGCATCCTGTGCTCGACCATCATCACCGCCGCGGCCGCCCCGACGAAGGCGGCGAGCGACCCGACCGACAGGTCGATGTGCCCGGCGATGATGACGATCATCATGCCGATGGCCAGGATGAGGATGTAGCCGTTCTGCTGGATCAGGTTGGTGATGTTGAGCGGCTGGAGCAGGATGCCGTCCGTCCAGAACTGGAACAGCAGCACGATCAGCGCCAGCGCGACCAGCATCCCGTACTGGCGCAGGTTGCCGCGCAGCGCCCGGGCCAGTACGGCACCGGCCGACGACCGTCGGCCGGTTTCCGGGGCGCTGGGCGCGGTCTCAGGGGTGGTCTCGATCTGGGCCATGCCTCACACCTGCTTGTCGGGGTATGCCGCGCTCATGGTCATGAGCCGCATGAGGGATTCCTGGGTGGCCTCGGCGCGGGTCACCTCACCGGTGATCCGGCCTTCGGCCATGGTGTAGATCCGGTCGCACAGGCCCAGGAGTTCGGGGAGCTCGGAGGAGATGACGAGGACCGCCTTCCCCTGGCCCGCGAGTTCGGCGATGACCGTGTAGACCTCCGCCTTGGCACCGATGTCGATGCCCCGGGTGGGTTCGTCGAGGATCAGCACCTCCGGATCGGCGAAGATCCACTTGCTGAGGACGACCTTCTGCTGGTTGCCGCCGCTGAGCTTGCCGGTCTCCGCGAACACCGAGGGGGCCTTGATGTTCATCGTCCGCCGGAACGATTCGGCGATCCGCGCCTCCTCGTGCCGGTCCACCCAGCCCCGCCGGGCCACCTTGCCCAGGGCGCTCAGCGAGATGTTCCGGCTGATGTCGTCGCCGAGGTTGAGGCCGAGCTGCTTGCGGTCCTCGGTCACGTACGCGATGCCGTGCCCGATCGCCTCCGGCACCGTCCGGGTCCGGATCTCCCGGCCGTGCAGCCGCACCCGGCCGCCGGTCCACCGTCCGTACGAGCGGCCGAAGACGCTCATGGCCAGCTCGGTGCGGCCGGCGCCCATGAGGCCGGCGACGCCGACGATCTCGCCCCGACGGACGTTCAGCGAGGCGCCGTCGACCACCTTGCGCCGCTGGTCGATCGGGTGTCGGACGCTCCAGTCATCGATTTCGAAGGCGACCTCGCCGATCCGCGGGGCGCGCTCGGGGTAGCGGTGCTCCAGGTCGCGGCCGACCATGCCACGGATGATCCGCTCCTCGGAGATGCCGTCGGAACCGATCGCGATGGTCTCGATGGTCCGCCCGTCACGCAGGACGGTGACGGCCTCGGCGACCCGGGCGATCTCGTTCAGCTTGTGCGAGATGAGGATGCAGGAGATGCCCTGGTCCTTGAGCTCGAGGATCAGGTCGAGCAGCTTGCGGCTGTCCTCGTCGTTCAGGGCGGCCGTCGGCTCGTCCAGGATGAGCAGCCTGACCTTCTTGGCGAGCGCCTTGGCGATCTCGACCAACTGCTGTTTGCCCACGCCGAGATCGGCGATCCTGGTGTGCGGGCTCTCGTCGAGTCCGACCTGCCGGATCAGTGCGGCGGCGTGGGCCAGCGTCCGGTCCCAGCTGATGACGCCCCGAGTGGCGTGCTCGTTGCCGAGGAAGATGTTCTCGGCGATGGACAGGTAGGGCACCAGCGCGAGTTCCTGGTGGATGATCACGATGCCGCGCCGCTCGCTGGCCCGGATGTCCCGGAACCGGCAGGGTTCGCCCTCGAAGCGGATCTCGCCTTCGTAGCTGCCGTGCGGGTGAACGCCGCTGAGCACCTTCATCAGGGTGGACTTGCCGGCGCCGTTCTCACCGCAGACGGCGTGGACCTCACCTGCGGCGACGGTCAGGTTGACCTCGGAGAGGGCCTTGACACCGGGAAACGTCTTGCTGATCGACCGCATCTCGAGAACGGGTCGGGCCATGGTCGTGCATCCGTATCGTCGGGGCGGTGCGGTGCCGGGCGGTCTCCCGGGCGCCGCGCCGCCGGTTCGGCGTCGCCGGACCCGTCGGTCGGGCTCCGTGGGCTACTTGAGCTGGTCCTCGGTGTACTGACCGCTGTCCACCAGGACCTTCCGGTAGTTCTCCTTGTCGACGCTGACGGGCTGGAGCAGCTGCGCCGGTACGGTCTTGACGCCGTTGTCGTACTGACTGGTGTCGTTGACCTCGGGCTTGCCGCCGGTCAGCAGTGCGTCGCCCATCTGGACGGCCGCCTTGGCCAGTTGGCGGGTGTCCTTGTAGACGGTCTGGGTCTGCTCGCCCGCGGTGATCGACTTCACCGACGCCAGCTCGCCGTCCTGGCCCGTGACGACGGGAAGTGGCCGGCCGGCGCCGTAGCCGACGCCCTTGAGCGAGGAGATGATGCCGATCGAGATGCCGTCGTACGGGGAGAGCACGGCGTCGACGCGGGCGGCTGTGTACGACTTGCTCAGCAGGTTGTCCATCCGGGACTGGGCGAGACCGCCGTCCCAGCGCAGTGTGGCGATCTGGTTGAGGGAGGTCTGGCCGCTCTGCACGACCAGCTTCTTGTCGTCGATGTACGGCTTGAGGGCGCTCATCGCGCCGTTGTAGAAGAACGTGGAGTTGTTGTCGTCCGGTGAGCCGGCGAACAGCTCGATGTTGAAGGGGCCCTTGCCCTCCTTGAGGCCGAGTTTGTCGACGATGTAACTGCCCTGGAGGACACCGACCTTGTAGTTGTCGAAGGTCGCGTAGTAGTCGACGTTCGCGGTGCCGCGGATCAGCCGGTCGTAGGAGATGACGGGGATGTGGGCGTCGGCGGCCTTCTGCAGCACGTTGGTGAGCGAGGAACCGTCTATGGCGGCGATCACCAGCAGCTTGGCCCCCTTGGTGATCATGTTCTCCACCTGGGAGACCTGGTTCTCCACGACGTTGTCGCCGTACTGGAGGTCGGTCTTGTAACCCTTGGCCTGGAATTCCTTGACCATGTTGTTGCCGTCGTTGATCCAGCGCTCCGACGACTTGGTGGGCATCGCGATGCCGATGAGGCCCCCTTTGGCGTCCTTGCCGGCCCCGCCGTCGCCCGCTCCGTTGGCGCTCTGGCCGCAGGCTGCCAGCGACAGCGTGAGACCCGCGGTGACAAGGCCCGCTGAAAGCTTCCGCACAGTTCCTCCAGTGATGTTCCGCGACCGGCACGGTGCGACCCGGCTGGGCGACCGGAAGCGGTCGAACGGGGCCGGCCGGGAGCCGTCTTCTCGCGCCGTGCGAAGTCGGAGTTGCAGCGGCTCCGGCCTGGCGATACCCGAGTGTTAACGCTCACAAGTGCGCCGTCAAGAGTCTGTTCGGATCACCGTTAAGCATTCAACAACGGCGCGGGCGGTCAGCGTCCGGGGGAGTGCGCCAGGCGAGCGCCTGCCGCTGGTCTGCTCGAGGACGGAGCTGACCGCATGCTCGCATCGCCTTCGTCGAGGGTCGGTAGCGTACCGTGGCCCGGAGCCGAGGAGGGAAGTGCCCGTGGGAAACGACAGCGCCGGGACCGAGCGTCGTCACCCCGTGATGGCGGACGTGGCGAAACTGGCCGGCGTGTCCCACCAGACGGTGTCCCGGGTGCTCAACGGCGCCCCGCACGTGCGGCCCGGGACCCGGGAGCGGGTGCTCGCCGCCATCCGCGAGCTGGACTACCGGCCCAACTCCGCTGCCCGCGCTCTGGTCACCCGCCGCTCGCAGACTCTCGGCGTGGTCAGCTTCGCATCGACCCTGTACGGTCCCGCCTCGATGCTGCACGGCATCGAACAGGCCGCGCGTAGTGCGGGGTACTTCGTCAGCGTGACGAGTCTGCACTCCCTGGACGGCCGCTCGGTTCAGGAGGCCGTCGACCGACTGCGCGACCAAGGCGTGGAAGGCGTGGTCGTGATCGCGCCCCAGATCTCCGCCGTCAGTGCGGTGGCCAGGCTCTCCAGCTCCGTGCCGGTCGTCGCGGTCGGACCGGGCAGTCAGTCGCGGGTTCCGATGGTCTCGGTGGACAACCGGTCCGGCGCCGAAGCGGCCACCAGGCACCTGCTCGATCTGGGTCACCGCACCGTGCACCACCTGGCCGGCCCGGCCGGCTGGCTGGAGAGCCGGGACCGCCAGGAGGGCTGGCGCGGTGCGCTGGAGGCCGCCGGCGCCGCCGTGCCGCGTGTCGAGCCCGGCGACTGGAGCGCGCGCGCCGGCTACCAGGCGGGCTTGCGGATCGCCGAACTGGACGAGGTCACCGCCGTCTTCTGCGCCAACGACCACATGGCGCTCGGCCTGCTACGCGCCCTGCACGAGGCCGGCCGCTCGATCCCGGGCGACATCAGCGTGGTCGGCTTCGACGACATTCCCGAGGCCGCCTACTTCACCCCGCCCCTGACCACCGTGCGGCAGGACTTCGGCGAGCTCGGCCGCCGGGCCCTGGAACTGCTCGTCGAGGAACTGGGGGGCACCGCCCACGCCGGTGCTCACGTGCGGATTCCGCCCGAGATGGTGCTGCGTCGCAGCGCGGGCCCCGTCACCCGTCGTTGAGCCGGCAACCTCCGCCCCGAGGCTGACCGCCCCTTCGGGCCACGCCCACTGCCGCGTCGGACACATTCGACCGAGCTCCGGCATCCCTTGACAGAGCTGATTGTTAACGCTAACACTCTATGGTACCTGCCACGTCGTCAGCGGAGCCGCCCTCGCGCCGCCCCTTCCCCGCCGCCCCGCCGATGGCACCCGCCCGTACGGCGGGCGTCGGTCCCCTCCCTGCCGCGTTGAACGGAGTAGTCGCGTGTCGCGAGACGCACTCGTATCCCATGGTGAAGTGACGGTGACCCAGGAGACTGCCGCAGGGCTCCCGGACGGGCGGCGCATCACCCGCTGGACGTTCGGGTCCCCGGGGGGCGTGACGGCGGAGGTGCTCAGTCTGGGAGCCCGCTTGCAGGCCCTGCACACGCCGGACCGCGACGGGCGGTGTGCCAACGTCGTCCTGGGCTGCGAGAGCACAGCGGATCTGTTCGGGGAGGCTGCCTACTTCGGCGCGACGGTCGGCCGCTACGCCAATCGGATCGCCGGCGGAACGCTGACCCTGGGCGGCACGACGCACCGGCTGGCGACCCAGCAGGACCGCCACACCCTGCACGGCGGACCGGACGGCTTCGCCACCCGCCTCTGGGACGGCGTGCCGGTCCGCGTGGGCAGGCGGGCCGGCGTCCGTTTCCGCATGCACAGCCCCGACGGCGACCAGGGATTCCCGGGCGCCCTCACGGCCGAGGTCACCTACCTGCTCGGCCCCGACGGTGAACTCTCCCTCACTTACCGCGCGACCACGGACGCCCCGACGGTCGTCAACCTCACCAACCACATGTACGTCAACCTGGCCGGCGAGGGCTGTGGGACGGTGCTCGGCCACCTGCTGCGGGTCGAAGCCGCCCGTTACACCCCGGTGGACGCAGAACTGATACCGCTCGGTCCGGCGGAGCCCGTCACCGGCACGCCGTTCGACCTCCGCGAGGCCCAGACGATCGGTGCCCGCATCACCGAGGAACACCCGCAGATCCGCCGGGCCGGCGACGGCTTCGACCACAACTGGGTGCTCGACGGCACCGGGCTCAGGCGGGCCGCCGTCCTGAGTCACCCTGCCAGCGGCCGCCGTGTCGAATGCCTGACGACGGAGCCGGGGCTCCAGGTCTACACCGGAAACCACTTCGACGGCTCGCTGACCGGCCGCTCCGGTCGCCCGTACTTCGCGTACGCGGGCATCGCGCTGGAGACCCAGCACTTTCCCGACTCGCCCAACCGGCCCGAGTACCCCTCCACCTGCCTGCGCCCGGGGGAGGAGTACCGCTCGATGACGGTGTACCGCTTTTCGGCCGACTAGTGTGCGCGGCCCGCAGGGCTTCTCGTCCGCACCGCGTGACCGCCCTCGGGAGCGCGGTCCCCGGGTGGTGCGGCCGGAACTCCGCGCCGGTGACCGGCCGTCGGCGGCGCTCGGTGTTCCGTCACCGGCGACGGCTACACGTCGACGACCGTCGCGGCCGGTCCCGCCGCTCCGCCGGCCGGCGTTCGTGACCTGCGGCTGACGCTGCACGGCTGCTTCCGCCTGGCCGCCTTCAGCTCCGCCGCGTCCGCGGGACCGACAGGGGCCCCGCTGCCACGAGACCGGCGGCCCGTCCGGGGGGCGGGCCGCCACCCTCCCCACATCTGTGCCCATACCCGGGGCAGGGCGCCGGGACCGCCGAAGCCCCATGCCGCTCACCGACCCCGAGGCGGACGAACCAGGTTCTGTCTCTTTGGTCAGCGTCGGATCCAGATGATCTCCCGCGCGACCTGTGGGCGCCGCATCAGATCGGTGGTCACCGACTTCGGCACCCGCGGGGCGACCGGCGGTGTCTTCGGGACCGCTCCGCCCGCTACCGCTCGCGCCCAGGGACACCTCCGCAGACTCCGGCACACCAGGGTTCACGGGATATCGCCCGCCGAGGAGAACATGCCGCACCGAGGGCACGTGAGCCCTCGTGACACACCAGACCCGCTGGTCCCCCACCTGCCGGATGGCGCTGATCCCTCGGAGGTGTGCGGCGTACGGCGGTCGCCGGGCCCGCTCGGGCAAGCCGTCAGCTGGAGTCGGAATGGCTGGAGCGGGCCTGTACAGGCTCCTCCGCGGCCTCGGCTTCCTCCTGGGTGCCGGCGGAGGGGGTGCCCGCAGCGGTGCGCCGGGCCGTCAGGTGGCCGAGGGTCCCCGTCAGCTCCAGGATGCGGTCCAGGCAGACGGGCCGGTCCACGAGGTGCAGTTGTACGTCTGCGGTGTCGGTGAGGCGTCGGATCATCAGCAGGGTCGACAGCCCGGTGGAGTCCACCGCGGTGAGGTTCCCGCAGTGCAGGTGCAGGTCCGTCATGCCGGTGCGGTCCGCCAGGATGCGTACGACGGCATCGAGGAGGTCGTCCGCGCACTCGTAGTCGAAGTGGCCGTGCAGTTCGATGCGTACGGTGTCGACGGTGTCCACGTACGTCAGCCGGAGTGGGTCGGACGGTGCGAAGGTCATACGGAAGTCCTGGCGCCGGGGACATGGGTGCGGGGCAGGAAGGTCGCGGAGGATCTGAGGATCGCGGTCGCGCGCGGGAAGTCCTTGAGCTCCTGCCCGAGGAGCTCGAGGGCCGGAGGCAGCGAGTGGGCGGGGACACCGCGTGCGGTGAGGATGCCGGCGGTCCACTGCAGGAACCGGGTGAAGAGGTCTTCGTCGTCGGTGTAGAGGGCGGCGGCGAGGAATTCCACGATGTGGGAGAGGTCTTCGGCTGTCCGCTCGCGCTGCGTGTCGCTGTAGCCGCGCATGGCCGGGTAGGCCTTCAGCAGTCCGTCGAAGACCGTGCGTACGAGCTGGGGCCTGGTGCGGGTGACCAGGGTGTACTCCTGGTCGGTCAGGTGGGGGAGGTCGTCGATGACCTGGTGGTCGAGCCGGGGACGGGGCAGCGGACGGCGGGCGAGGTCGCGTGCCGCCGTCCGGGCGTCGGGGGCCCAGGAGTCCGCTTTGAGCATGCGGGCGTATCTCCCGTTGGGTCCGAAGGCGGCGCCGCCGACGAGGACGGGGGTGCCGGCGGCCTGGCAGGCGGTGATCGTGGCGTGCGCGGTGGGCAGGCGGGTGGGAAGGGAGCTGGACAGCGCCACCACGTCCGTGTCGGTGGAGTGGATGTGCGTGATGAGGTGCGCGGTGGGGACCTGGGCGCCGAGGTAGTCCACGCGCCAGCCCCGCAGTCTCATCACTTCCGCCAGGAGCCGGGCGGGCAGGGCGTGCCATTCGCCGTCGACGCAGGCCACCGTGATCCGGCCGCGCGTGGGTGTCGTGCGCGCCGCCGGGTGCTGGGCGACCGCCGCCACGGCCCGCTCGTTGATGGCGGTGGCGGCGTGTTCCTGTGCGACGGTGATGCGGTTGGCGGCCCATTCCTCGCCCACCCGCCGTTGAGTGGGCGCGATGACATCGAGCAGCACGCTCTCGGCGTCGAGGCCTTCGTCCAAGGCCCTGCGCACCACTGTGGTCGCGGACGCCTCGTCGCCGCACAGGGCGGCCTCCCACACGCGTTGCGCCAGGGCTGCGAGGGTCGAGGTCCTGACCGTGTCGATGCTCATGAGGTGAACCTGCCCCGAGTATGGCCGTCCACCGCACTGAGGTGGTTGGTGCGGGGCGCGGAGATGACCACGACGGCCATGTCGTCGTGGCGTCCGGTCCCCACCCATTGGGAGGCGAGCATCTGCACCCGCTCCACCACCGCCTCGCCCGGCATGCCCGCGCACTCCTCCAGGGCCCGGACGAGTCTCGCCTCGCCGAACTGCGTCCCGCCCATCGGGCCGCCTCGCGCCTCGCTGATCCCGTCCGTGTACAGAACGCAGCTCTCGCCCGGCGCCAGAGTGACCTGTACGGTCTCGGCGGTGACCTGGGGAAGCGCGCCCACGAGGGTGCCCTTGGTCGGAGCCTCCTCGACCCGCCCGTCGGAGCGCAGGATCAGCGGTGCGGGGTGGCCCGCGCTGGTCAGTCGCAGCCGCACGGTGTTGCCGTCCCGCATCGCTGAGGCCAGGACCAGGGTCGCGAAGCGGGCGTTGTGGGAGTTGAGGAGCGAGGTGTTCAGAAGGCTCAGGATCCGCTGGTGGTCCTGTGCTATCGGCAGCAGGGCGTGGAGCGTGTTGCGGATCTTTCCGGTCATCACGGCGGCTTCCAGCCCCTTGCCGCAGACGTCTCCCAGAACGACGAGGGACGCGTCGCCCGGCACGGTGGCGGGGTGCACGTCGTAGAAGTCCCCGCCGATCCGCTCGTGGTCCATGGAGGGTCGGTACCCGCCTGCGTACTCCACGCCGGAGACCTGGTGCAGCAACGGCGGCAGCAGTTCGCGCATCAGGACGTTGGTGATGGAGGTCTGCTCGGCGTAGAGCCGGGCGGCGGACATCGCGGCGCCGGCGCGCGCGGCGAACAGCCTCGCGAACACCTCCTCTTCCGCGCTGAACTCGTTCGTACCGGCGCCGCGCAGCAGGACCAGCGCCCCCGCCGGCACGCCGTGGCCGGGCAGGGGGGTGATGACGATGGATCCCACGGGGCCGAAACCGTCGGGGATCAGCCAGGCCGGAGCGGTGGCGGGGGCGATCCAGCGGGAGGGGACCGGAGGAAATCCCTGCAGCGCCTCGCCGAGTCCCGGGACCTGCCCCGGATCCGCGGTGATACGGGACGAGGAGGGGGACCCTCCGCGCAGGCAGGCCACCACGGGCAGCTCGCGGCCGCGCGAGGGAGCGATGACCAGGGCCGCGTCCGCGAGGTGGGCCGCGGCCATGCGCGCCGTGACGTCCATGCACCGCTCCAGGTTCAGCGATGACAGCAGCAGGTTCGACGCCTCGGTCAGGAGCGCCGTACGTTCGCGCTCCGCCCGCAGTGCTTCACGGGCCAGCCGGTGGTCGGTGTCGTCGACCAGCCACCACACCACGGTGCCGTCGTCGCGCACCGTCGGATGGGCCTCGTAGGTGCGGCCGCCGACCGGACCCTGGACGGCGGGGATCCCGGCGCCGGGAGGTCGCGTATGAGCCGAGGAGAGCCAGTCGGGGACCGCGTCCCCCAGGGCCGAGCCGGGACGGGCGCGGGGAAAAACCAGGCCGGCCGCCTTGTTGACGAACAGCAGCACCGACTCGGCATCCGTCACGAGCACTGGATAGGGTGCGTCACCCCACGCACTGCGCACCACGGCACGGTCGTACATGGTCTCGGTGGAATTCACCAAATACTGAAGGCCCGCTGCGCGAACCCCTCACCCCATCACATCGAAGACGACAGTTGCCTTGTGGCAACTATCGTCCACTTGGCGGCTTTCCCACAACCGCGCCCCCCGTTCACCCGCGTCCCCCACGACATGCGCACCGATTGCACACATCTCCTACGCCTTCCTGCGCCGGTGCCGCACAAGGTCCCGGCGCACGGCACGGTGCGGCCGGGGCGCTCGGGCATGACATCTCCCCGCCGGGTGGGTCTCGCATGCGGCGGCGCCTGACAAATGGGCTCGCGGCTGACACAGTGGTGCGATGCCCCGAGCCGTTACCCCACATGCCGAAGAGCAGGGTGCTCTCGACGCCTGTGCCGTCGCGGAGCTGCTCGAGGTCCTCTGGTGCTCGAACCAGGACACCGCCGTGGGGCCGGTCCCGCCGTCCCAGCTGCGTGCTCTGACGGTGATCGAACAGCGGGCCGGCATCAATCTGCGTGACCTCGGGGAGGCGCTGGGCTCGGCGCCACCCGCGGTGAGCCGCCTGTGCGACCGCCTGGAAGCGGCCGGCCTCCTCGAGCGTTCCCGCGGCAGGATCAACCGCCGCGAGGTGGAGCTGACCCTGAGCCGGCGCGGAAGCGCCGTCCTGGCGGAGACCCGGGCCCTGCGGGCGCACAAGGCGGCCGAGGTGCTCCAGCACATGTCCCTCCAGGACCGTCGTTCCCTGGCCCAGGGCCTCGCCGCGTTCCGCGACGCGGCCGCCGCGCACGTCAGGCTCGGAGGGCTTCCGGACCGTGACGAGGCCCTGCCCGACACCGGCTGAGCGCCTTGAGCTCAGGGCCTGCCGAACCAGTCCAGGCAGGTGACCAGGGCGTCGTCATCGGCAGTGGTGTCGCGGTAGGTGGCCAGCTCCTCCAGGATCGCGCGCGGCACAGCGGCGGCGGGCAGAAGGCTGGTCGCGTGGATGGCGCGGGCCAGCGCGCGTTCGCCGTAGGCCACCCCGCCCCGGTCCGCGGCCCCGTAGACGCCGTCGCTCACGAAGATCAGACGGTCGCCCGGGAGGGCTTCGAAGGGCTGCACCGTGTACGAGGACTCCTCGAACATGCCCAAGGGGAACTGGGCCTCGAAGGGGACTCTCTCCACGGATCTCTCCCGGTAGCGCCACAGCTGTGGCGACCCGGCGTCCACGACCTGACCGCGGCCGGTGGCCAGCTCCAGGCACAGGAGGAGGGTGGAGACGTACTCCCGGCCGCGGTACTGCGCGAAGACGGCCTGGTCCGCCAGCGCCGCCTGATCCGCGATGTTGACCCCGGCCCTCCTGGCGTTGCGCAGCGCGTTGATGGCGAGATTCGTCAGCAGCGAGGCCTGGATCCCCTCGCCCATGCCGTTGGTGACGGTCATGGTGAGCGTTTCGGCGGTGGTGGACCAGTCGAAGTTGTCGCCGTGGATGTCGTAAGCGGGTTCGAGCTGCGCTCCGATGGCGTACTCCGGCCGCGCGCACGCCCGCCCGGGCAGCAGCTGCCACTGCATCTCGGCAGCCAGGGTCAGCCGGCTGGCCCGGCGGGCCCGGAGGTACAGATCGGTGTCCCGTTCCGCGACGATGATCTCGTGGCCCAGCAGTTCCGCGATGTCCGTCAGTTCGCCGACGGCCTCCGGCGTGCACAGGCGGTCGGGCATGCGCACGGTGAGGATCCCGAGCCGGTCACCGCGCACGGTCACCGGCAGGTGCAGGTCCAGGGCGTCGCCCTCGGCTGAGTACTGACCGTACGGTTCCTGGCTGCCGAACGCGCGGCCCTCCGGCGTGGTCTGGACGGGCAGCGGCTCTGCGGTGTCGGGCGGTGTGGTGAGCCGTTGCAGGACGCTCAGGCTGTAGTCCGCCATCAGGAGGTGGACTTGGACGGCCTCGTAGTGCGTCATGAGCGCGGAGCGAACCGTGCGGAGCAGATCGTGCGGTGCGGCAGTGCGCAGCGCACGCTCCACAGCCAGGAAATTCGTCATGGAGAGCGTCATTTCTTGCAGAGCGGTCGAGGGAGAGCCGACGGTCGTTCGCGCGGTGCCCATGTGCGGGGCGGAGCTTGACGGAGCGCACACGGGCAGCAGGCGCGGGCTCGCCCTCGCCGACCACGACCACTGTTCAGCACCTAAAAAATTGCCATGCAGCAACCACGCCCTGATTTTAGCGCCCGTTGGCTACAGGTAGCGGCGGATCGGCAGCACCGCTGACTCCCGGGCGCGCTGCAGCACCGACCGCCGCTTCCAGCGGTCGGGGCGGATGAGCTCACTGGCCTCGAGGTCCTCGTCGTAGTGCGGGTCGAGGGAGGCCGTGAACTCGACGTCCATGACGGCGAGCATGACCTCCTCGTCGTGATCGAGGGAGCGACGGTTGAAGTGGGTGGAGCCGACCAGGGAGACCACGCCGTCCATGGTCATGATCTTCGCGTGCATCATGGTCGGCTGGTACTCGTGGATGCGCACCCCGCAGGCGGTCAGCGCCTCGTAGTGGTGCTGGCCCGCAAGCTGACACACCCGTTTGTCCGTGTGGGGGCCGGGGAGCAGGATGTCGACTTCCACGCCGCGGCGGGCCGTGGCGCAGAGCAGGTCGATGAAGTAGACGTCGGGCGCGAAGTAGGCGGTCGCCAGCCGGACCGTACGTCGGCCGACAAAAAGGGGCGGCTCGCTCGGGCGAGCCCGCCGATCACTCACTCGGACGCTCCCGCGGCGGGCTGAGCACCAAGGTTCACCTCGCCGCAGACGGCGGGGCACGCCTCCGGGCCTTCGCCGTCACTGCAGGCCAGGCCGGTGACGCACCCACCTTCGAGGCGGTGATGTCCCGCATCCGCGTTCCCCGCGGCGGGCCTGGCCGACCACGAACGAGGCCCTTCGCCGTGCTGGCCGACCGGGCATATTCATCCCGCGCCATCCGCAGCCACGTACGGCGCCGCGGAATCCGGGCGGTCATCCCTCAACCGTCCGACCAGATCGGCCACCATTTGCGGCGAGGCCGACTCGGTGGCCGACCGCCAGGCTTCGACCGCGAGGTCTGCAAGCAGCGGAACACCGTCGAGCGGTGCATCAACCGCCTCGAGCAGTGGCGCGGCCTGGCCACACGAACCGACAAACTCGCCCTCGCCCAGCAGGCCGCACTCCACCTCGCCGGCATCCTCATCTGGATCCGACGCTGACCAAAGAGACAGAAGCTAAAGGGTGTTGCAGAAGGTTTGTCTCGGGCAGGCCTGAGTGGTTTCTGACCTGCTATTTCACCCGGTGAGGGCGAGGTTGTGCATGGTGGCGACTGCCTGGACGGCGTGGTGGAGGCCGTCGCTCTTCTGCCGGCAGTCGCCGAGGATCTTCCAGTTCTTCATGCGGGCGAAGGTGTGCTCGACGCGGGCACGGACCCGTCGGTGTTCGGCGTTGTCCTCCTCCTGACCTCGCAGGAGGGGACGGCCGGCCCTTCTGCGGTGCGGGACGATCAGCCCGGTGCTCCGGTAGGCGCCGTCCGCGATCACCGTCGCCTTGGCCGCCGCGGCCGGAAGATCCGACTCCCGCCACACGTGGGCCTCGGCCTGTTCCCCGGCGCCGGCCGGGCCGAAGCGACCACCAGGCGGCTGTCGGCATCGATGACGACCTGCACGTTCGCCGAGAACCGGTAGTTGCGCGACGAGGCCGCGACTTTGCGGTCGCGGACCGGGATCAGGGTGCCGTCCACGATCCACAACCGGCCCACGTCCGCGACAGGCCGCGGGGCTGGCTCCAGGGCGAGCAGCGGCCCGAGCCGCGGGATGCCCCGGCAGACCGTCGCCGAGGAGATCCCGAACAGCGGGGCGAGCTGTCGCATCGTGAGGTTCGTGCGGTAGTACACGGCCACCAGCAGCACCCGCTCCGCCAACGGAAGGCACCACGGCCGGCCGCCACCAGGACCATTCCCGCCCCGCTCCCGGACCACCTTCACCAGTTCGCGAACCGATCCGTCCGCAAGCCCGTGAACGTCTCCACCCACAACGACTCAGCCCGCAACACCCCACCCATAAAGGCAAAATGCCCGAAGACGAGCCTTCTGCAACACCCTTTGGACGATCACCGACCACACGTGTCCGAGCCCGCCGACGTCGACGCCTTCTGTCGGCGGATTCCTGCCGGCGCCCGTCTCGCCCGGGACGGCGTGGCGGTGGCCATGCCGGACGTTCCGGTCCTGTGCCCCTTCCGCCGGGCTGCCGCGATCTGCGGTGACGGTCCGGACCAGGAGATCGCCACGTACCTGCGCCGGTACAGCCGCCACCGCGTGGAGCCGGCGTTCGCCACCCCCGCCCACTTCGCCTGGCGCGCCACCGCGCCGACGCTGTTCAGCGTGGGCCTGAGGGGCCCGGTTTGCCCGCCCTCCACGGTCTGCGCCACCTTCAACCGGTACGCGGGCGAGAAAGCGGCATGACCGTATGGCCGTTCGGCGACCACGGCGGCGGCTGCGGTTCTGCTTGGCACCGGAGCTCTGAGCGCCCCGTACCACCGGACCGGGCCGACCGGGCCGCTCCCCTCACCGCGCCACGCCCCCGAAACCGAGGAGCCCGACAGACCCATGAGGTACCGCCCATGAGCACCCCGGCCTCCCGGAACTGCCCGCTGCCTGGACTTCTACGACCGATTGATCGACGATCTCCTGGCCGTCGGAGTCGCCCCCGCCGTCACCCTCTACCACCGGGATTTGCCCCAGGCCCTGGAGGGCCGCGGTGGCTGGCGCGTCAGGGAGACCCGGCGCACCACCATGGGATGGCCCGTCGTCCCGGACGCGCTCACGGAACTGCTCCGCGCACTCCACGCCCGCCACCCGCGGCTTCCGCCGGTCTGGATCACCGGGAACGGCTCCGCGGAGGATGACACCGTCGGCCTCGACGGCCGGGTCCATGACACCGTGCGGATCGACTACCTGGCGGACCACCTCGCCGCCGTCGCCGACGCCCTCTCCGCCGGGGTGGACGTGCGCGGCTACTACGTGTGGTCGCTGCTGGACGACTTCGATGCGGCGCGCGGCCACCGTCAGCGCTTGGGCCTGGTCCACGTGGACCACGACACCCTGACCCGGAGGCCCAAGGACAGCTACCACTGGTGCGTGCGGACCCGGGCCGTGGAACGCCACGGCCCGGCTCACGGGCACAACGGCTCAGCGGGCGCCGAGGAGGTGTTCGAGGGCGAGCTGGTCCAAGTGCTCGAAGGCCATGCCGCGGCGGGCGCCGGCATCGACGTCGAAGTCGTCGAAGGCGGAGCGGTCCGCCAGGAGACCGGCGAGGCCGTCCTCGGCGGTGGGGAGGGCGAGTTCGGGCAGTCGGGAGGCAGCGAGCGCGGCCTGGACCTCCGGATCGGACCGGAAGGCGCGGGAACGCTGCGCCAGGAGCAAGTAGTTGCGCATGCAGGCGGCCGCCGAGGCCCAGACGCCGGCGAAATCCTCGGTGCGCGGCGGCTTGAAGTCGAAGTGGCGGGGGCCGTCGTAGCCGGCCGACTCCAGCAGGTCGACCAGCCAGAAGGCCTGGCGCAGGTCGCCCGCGCCGAAGCGCAGGTCCTGGTCGTACTTGATGCCGGACTGGCCGTTGAGGTCGATGTGGAACAGCTTGCCGTGCCACAGGGCCTGGGCGATGCCGTGCGGGAAGTTCAGCCCGGCCATCTGCTCGTGGCCGACCTCCGGGTTGAGACCGACCCGCTCGGGCCGGTCCAACTCGTTGATGAACGCCAGGGCGTGGCCGATGGTGGGCAGCAGGATGTCGCCGCGTGGCTCGTTCGGCTTGGGCTCGATTGCGAAGCGCAGGTCGTAGCCCTGGCTGTCGACGTACTCGCCCAGCAGGTCGAAGGCCTCCTTCAGCCGGTCGAGGGCGGTGCGCACGTCCTTGGCCCCGCCCGACTCGGCGCCCTCGCGGCCGCCCCAGGCCACGTAGACCGAGGCGCCGAGTTCCACGGCCAGGTCGATGTTGCGGATCGTCTTGCGCAGCGCGTACCGGCGGACGTCCCGGTCGTTGGCGGTGAAGGCGCCGTCCTTGAAGACGGGGTGGGTGAAGAGGTTGGTGGTGGCCATCGGCACCTTCAACCCGGCCGTGTCGAGTGCGGTGCGGAAGCGCTTGACCGCCTGCTCGCGCGCGGCGTCACCGGCCGCGAAGGGGATCAGGTCGTCGTCGTGGAACGTGACGCCGTAGGCGCCGAGCCCGGCCAGCCGCTCCACGGTCTCGACCGGGTCGAGGGCGGGCCGGGTGGCGTCGCCGAAGGGGTCCCGGCCCTGCCAGCCGACGGTCCACAGGCCGAAGGTGAACCTGTGAGCGGGAGTGGGGACGAGCGGGTCGCTGGTCATGGGGCGCTCCGGATCCGGGCCGAGGGCTATTAGTAATGACGGAAAACAAATTAGTATGCGGAGACGCCAGAAGGAACCCCACCGGAGGAACGCATGGCTGCTCAGCGTGTCGTGATCGGCGTCGACAGCTCGACCCAGTCCACCAAGGCCCTCGCCGTCGACCTGGATACCGGCACCGTCCTGGGGGAGGGCCGCGCCACGCACGCCGTCAGCGCGGGCGCCGGACGCGAGAGCGACCCAGAAGAGTGGTGGCGGGCGCTCGGCGCGGCCCTGGCGGGCACCGGCTGGGCGGATCGCGTCGCCGCATGCTCGATCGCCGGTCAGCAGCACGGCCTGGTCACCCTCGACCCGGCCGGCCGGCCGGTGCGCCCGGCACTGCTGTGGAACGACGTCCGCTCCGCCCCGCAGGCCACGGCACTCGCAGCCGCGTTCGGCCCGGCAGAGCTCGCCCGCCGCACCGGGAGCGTCCCGACGGCCGCCTTCACCTCCGCCAAGTGGGCCTGGCTGCGTGCGAACGAGCCTGCCGCCGCCGACCGCGTCACCGCGGTCCGGCTTCCCCACGACTTCCTGACGGAGCGGCTGACCGGTGAGGCGGTGACGGACCGCGGGGACGCCTCCGGCACCGGCTGGTGGGGTCCGCACGGCTACGACCAGGAGGTCCTCGCCCGGATCGGACTCGACTCCGAGCTGCTGCCGGAAGTCCTCCCGCCGGGCGCCCGGGCGGGCCTCGTCCGCGCCGGGATGCCCCTGCGCGAGGGCGCGCTGGTGGCCACCGGGACCGGGGACAACATGGCCGCCGCGCTCGGGCTGGGCCTGCCCCCCGGACGTCCCGTGCTGAGCCTCGGCACCTCCGGCACCGTCTACGCCGTCGGCCGCACGCGCCCCGCCGACCCGAGCGGAACCGTGGCCGGATTCGCCGACGCCCTCGGCGGCTGGCTGCCGCTCGCCTGCACGCTCAATTGCGCCCTCGCCGTCGACCGCTTCGCCACCCTCGTCGGCCGCGACCGCGAGGCCGTCGAAGAAGGAGGCACGGTGGTGGTGCTTCCCTACCTCGACGGCGAGCGCACGCCGGACCTCCCGGGCGCCTCCGGCCTGGTCCACGGTCTGCGCCACGACACCACACCGGGACAGCTGCTCCAGGCCGCCTACGACGGCGCCGCCCACGCCCTGCTCACGGCGCTGGGCGGCGTGCTCCTGGCCGCAGGAGAGGACCCCGCCCCCGACGAACCACTGCTGCTGATCGGCGGCGGAGCCCGCGGCGCGGCCTGGCAGCGGACCGTCCTGAGACTGTCCGGCCGAGCGGTCCAGGTGCCCGCGGCCCGGGAACTGGTCGCGCTCGGGGCAGCGGCCCAGGCCGCCGCTCTGCTCACCGGTGAGTCGGCCGACGCCGTCGCCCGGCGCTGGCGGACCGCCGAGGGCCGGGTACTGGACCCCGTACCCCGGGACGACGACACACTCGAACGGATCACCAGTACGCTGCGGCGGGCGCGGGCGTTGCAGGAGGCGCCGCCGGAAGAACGATAGGAGGGTCGGCTGCCATGGCGGGGATCGGCAGGGCGGGCGGGGGAGTGGAGGACGCGCCCGCCTCACAGCAAGGGATGCGTCGGCGGAACCTCGCGGTGGTGATCGGCGCGGTCGCCGCGCACGGCCCGCTCTCCCGGGCGGACGTCGCCGGGCGCACGGGTCTGACCAGGCCGGCCGTCTCCTCCATGGTCGACGAGCTCATCGGCCGCGGCGCGCTGACCGAGACGGAGACCGCGCCCAGCGGACGCGTCGGCCGCCCCGGGCGGGCCCTGGCCCTGAACGACCGGGGCCCCGCCGGCCTCGGCCTGGAGATAGGCGTCACCCATCTCGCCGCGTGCGTCGTGGACCTGCGCGGTGAACCCCGGGTGTGGCGTCGAGTGGCGCGGGCCAACGCGGGCCGACCGGCCGCGCAGGTACTGGCGGAGGCCGCCGCGCTGGGCGCCGACGCGGAGGCCGAGGCCGCCGCCCTCGGCCTGCGCGTCGCGGGCCGCGTCCTGGCCGTGCCCGGGGTGGTGCCGAACGAGCCGAGCGGACTCGTCGCGAACGCCCCCAACCTCGGCTGGCAGGCCGTCCGCCCCGCTGACCACTGGCCCGACCCCGACACCGTGCCCGCCCCGGAGAACGAGGCCAACCTCGGGGCGCTGGCCGAGCAGTGGCACCAGGGACACCCCGCCGAGACCTTCGTCCACGTCTCCGCCGAGGCCGGAATCGGCGCCGCACTGATCATCGGCGGGCAGCTGTTCCGGGGCGCCCGCGGCTTCGCGGGCGAACTCGGCCACCTGCCCGTCCACCCGGAGGGCGCACCGTGTCCCTGCGGGGCACGCGGCTGCCTGGAGCAGTACGCGGGCGAAGCGGCCGTACTGCACGAGGCCGGGCTCGCGCACGCCGGCGACCCGGTGGCCCTGCTGGCCGAACGGGCGGCCGCCGGGGACGCGGCGACCCTGCGCGCCCTGGAGCGTGCAGGACGGGCCCTGGGCCTGGCTCTCACCTCGGCCGTGAACCTCATCGACCCGGACGGCCTCGTCCTGGGCGGCGCCTACGCCGAACTCGCCGACTGGCTCCTTCCGTCCCTGCGCGCCGAACTCGCCGCCCGGATCACCGTCCGGCCCTGGACCCCGGAGGCGGTACGCCCCTCAGCCCTGGGCCGGCGCGGACCGGTGCTGGGCGCGGCATGGTCGACCGTCCGACAGATCATCGCCGACCCCACCCGCCTGCCGGCCCGCTAGCGCCGCGGCTGCGAGGCTCCGCCGTCCGGTGCGGCAGGCCGCCCCGGCCGCACCGGTTCACAGCCCCCGTGCCAGCCGGTAGTACGCCTGGTTCCAGCGGAGATCGCGCCGGAACTGCTTCGGGGTGGTGGTCTCGTCGATGAGGGCGAGTTCCATGCGGAGCATTTCCGCCAGGTCGTCGAGGTGGTCGGAGGTGAGGGCGGTACTGAGGACGGTGTGGTGCGGTCCTCCGGCCGTCAGCCAGGATTCGGTGGAGGTCCGCAGGTCGGGTCGGGGCTGCCAGACCGCGCGGGCCACGGGCAGGGCAGGCAGGGGCTGGGGGGGTGCCACCACGTCGATGTCGTTGGCGATCAGGCGGAAGCGGTCGCCGAGGTCCGCGAGGCCGACCACCACGGCCGGACCGGGGGCGGCGTCGAACACCAGACGCACCGGGTCCTCCCGCCCGCCGATGCCGAGGGGATGGATCTCGCACCGGGGCCTGCCGGAGGCGATGGTGGGACAGACTTCGAGCATGTGCGCGCCGAGGATGAGCTCGTTGCCGGGTGTCAGGTCGTAGGTGTAGTCCTCCATGAAGGAGGTGCCGCCCGGGAGGCCGGCGGCGGCGACCTTGAGGGCGCGCAGCAGGACGGCGGTCTTCCAGTCGCCCTCTCCTCCGAAGCCGTATCCCTGGGCCATGAGCCGCTGGACCGCGATGCCGGGCAGCTGGCGCAGTCCGCCCAGGTCCTCGAAGTTGGTGGTGAAGGCCCCGAAGCCGCCCGTCTCGAGGAAGGTGCGCAGGCCGGCTTCGATGCGAGCGGCGTAACGCAGCGAGTCGTGCCGTTCGCCTCCCGGCCGCAGTTCCGGCGCCAGCTGGTACAGGTCCCCGTACTCCTTGACGAGGGAAGTCACCTCGGTCTCGTCAGCGCAGTCGACGACCTCCACCAGGTCGTTGACACCGTAGGTGTTGACGGAGACGCCGAAGCGCATCTGCGCCTCGACCTTGTCCCCTTCGGTGACGGCCACATCGCGCATGTTGTCGCCGAAGCGGGCGACCTTGAGTGTGGCCAGTTCGGAGCGTGCGGCGGCCGCCCGGGCCCAGATCGCGACACGTGCGGTCGTCGCCGGGTCGGTGACGTGCCCGGCCACGGTCTTGCGGGGTACGCCGAGGCGGGCTTGGACGTGCCCGAACTCGCGGTCGCCGTGGGCGGCTTGGTTGAGGTTCATGAAGTCCATGTCGATGGTGTCCCAGGGCAGGGCCACGTTCGACTGGGTGTGGAGGTGCAGCAGCGGCTTGCGCAGTGCGTCCAGCCCGGCGATCCACATCTTGGCCGGCGAGAAGGTGTGCATCCAGGCGATGAGCCCGATGCAGCGGTCGTCGGCGTTCGCGTCGAGGCACACCCGACGGATGGCATCGGCAGCGGTCAGTACCGGCTTCCACACGACGCGCGCGGGCATGCCGGAGGCGTCGGCCAGTACGGCGGCGATCTGCCTCGACTGGTCGGCGACCTGCTTCAGCGTCCCCTCCCCGTAGAGGCCTTGACTTCCGGTGAGGAACCAGATTTCCCGCGTGGGAGATGTTCGGCTGGGCACTTCGACTCCTGAAGGTGACGTCCCGCGGCGGCAGTGGGCGGGGCGGGCGGGGCGGGTGGGGAAGCGGGGAAGGGAGAGCGGGGGGTCAGCCCGCGGCGCGGGCCGTATCGCGGATTCGCCTCAGGCGGTGCAGCAGGCCGCCGGTACCGAAGTGGTCGTGCAGGAGCCGGTACTCGGCGAAGAGGGCGTCGTAGGCGTCGGCACGGGAGGCGTCGGGCGTGTAGACGGCGGGCAGTCTGCGGCCCATGGCGGCGGTGGCCGTGCGGACGTCGGGGTGCGCGCCGGCGGCCACGGCGGCGTGGATGGCCGACCCGAGGGCAGGGCCCTGGTCGGACGCGGCCAGGGAAACGGGGCGGCGCAGCACGTCGGAGTAGATCTGCATCAGCAGTTCGTTCTTGGCCAGTCCGCCGGCGACGATGAACTCGTGCACCGGTACGCCGCCCTTCTCAAGGGCCTCCACGATGACGCGGGTGCCGAACGCGGTGGCCTCGAGCAGCGCACGGTAGACGTCCTCGGGACGGGTCGCGAGGGTGAGCCCCACGACCACTCCGGAGAGGTGGTGGTCGACGAGGACGGAACGGTTGCCGTTCAGCCAGTCGAGGGCGACCAGTCCGTGGCCGCCGACCGGCTGCAGGGCGGCTTTCCGGGTCAGCAGGGTGTGCAGGCCCTCGCCGCGGTCGGCGGCCTCGGCGAGGTAGTCCGACGGGACGCCCTGGTCCAGTACCCAGGCGAAGATGTCGCCGACCGCGCTCTGGCCGGCCTCGTATCCGTAGGCTCCTTCGACGATTCCGCCGTGGACGACACCGCAGATGCCGGGGACGTCGGCGAGGACGGGAGCGTTCACGACGTGGCAGGTGGAGGTGCCCATGATGGCGAGCAGTTGACCGTCCTCGACGGCCTGGGCCGCCGCTGCGGTGACGTGGGCGTCGACGTTGCCCGCGGCAACGGCGATGCCGGGGCGCAGCCCCGTCCAGGCCGCCGCCTCCGTGCTGAGCGAGCCCACGCGTGAGCCCTGCGCGGAGAGGGGGAATGCGAGGCGGGTGCGTGCGAAGTCGGCGAACCGGGGGTTCAGCGCGGCCAGGTATTCCTCGCTCGGGTAGGCGCCGTCCTGGTGGATGCCCTTGTATCCGGCGGTGCAGGCGTTGCGGGACTCGGCTCCGGTGAGCTGCCACACGATCCAGTCGGCGGCCTCGATCCACCGCGCGCAGCTGTCGTAGACGAGCGCATCCTCCTCCAGGACCTGGAGGGCCTTCGCGAACTGCCATTCCGCGGAGATCCGGCCGCCGTAGCGGGTGATCCATTGTTCTCCGCGGGCGTGGGCGATTTCGTTGATGCGGTCGGCATGGGGCTGGGCCGCGTGGTGCTTCCACAGTTTGGGCCACGCGTGCGGCCGTCCGGCGAGGTCGGTCTCGGCGAGGGGAGTCCCGTCGGCCAGCGTGGGCAGGACGGTGCAGGCGGTGAAGTCGGTGGCGATGCCGATCACCGCGGCAGGATCGACTCCGGCCGCCGCCACGGCCTCCGGGACGGCGTGACGCAGTACGTCCCGCCAGTCCTGCGGGTGTTGCAGGGCCCAGTCCGGAGGCAGTTGCGCACCGCCGTGCGGCAGGTGCCGGTCGATGACGCCGTGCCGGTAGGCGTGGACCGCCGCGGCCAGCTCCTGACCGTCGCGAACCCGCACCACCACGGCGCGGCCCGACAGGGTGCCGAAGTCCACGCCGACCGTGTACTGCTCCGATTCCTCGGAAGGCGGGGTGGGCGTGAGGGGATGGGGTGACGTCAACGGAGTGCCTTTCGAAGGAGCCGTGGGGTGGTGGGCGGCGCGGCCCGGCAGCCGGAGATGCCCTTCCGGCGGTCCCGGCGGTCGGCGGTCCGCCGCCATGGCAGTGTGAGCGCTAACAATGTCGATAGGCAAGAGCTCTGCGTGGATCACGTGGGGAGCTCCCCCGACGTGGCGGCCTCCGTATACGGGGGCTCGACTCGATCTGGCGTTGGTTCGGCGCGGGTTGCCTTGCCCGGTCGAGACGGTGAAGTCGACGGTCTCGCGAAGGGGTGGAGTCGGCCTCGTTGCCCCACGCGGCGCGCGATAACGGACAGGTAACGCGTACAAGGGGGTTGAGAACCGCGCTTGTTAACGCTCACAATGCGACGGCGCCCCCGCCCGAGGGCGTCCGTCTCCTGTCGGCCCCGGCTTCGAGCCCGGCTCCGACCCCGCCCCGCCACCTGCCCCCGGCACAGCCCGGCCCCGGCCGTGCGGAGCTCTTCCGTACATCCGAAAGGACACCCGTCATGGCTCGCAGAGCAGCTCTCGTCCTCACCGCCGCCCTCCTCGCCTCCTCGGCGCTGACCGCCTGCTCGACCGAGGGCCCCGCAGCCTCCTCCTCCTCCTCCTCGGGAGCCAAGGGAGGCACCGGCGGCACGCTCACGATGGGCTTCGCCCAGGTCGGCGCCGAGAGCGGTTGGCGCACCGCCAACACCAAGTCCGTCCAGGAGGCGGCGAAGAAGGCCGGGATCGAGCTCAAGTTCTCCGACGCGCAGCAGAAGCAGGAGAACCAGATCAAGGCGATCCGCACCTTCATCCAGCAGAAGGTCGACGTCATCGCCTTCTCGCCGGTCGTGGAGTCCGGCTGGGACACGGTGCTGAAGGAGGCCAAGGACGCCGGCATCCCGGTCATCCTCACCGACCGCGCCGTGGACACCAAGGACACCTCCCTCTACAAGACCTTCCTCGGCTCGGACTTCGTCAAGGAGGGCAAGTCCGCGGGCGAGTGGCTGACCAGCGCGTACGCCAACGAGCAGGGTCCGGTCAACATCGTCGAGCTCCAGGGCACCACGGGCTCCGCACCCGCCAACGACCGCAAGGCCGGCTTCGCCGATGCCATCCGCACCGACGGCAAGTTCAAGATCGTGGCCTCGCAGTCGGGCGACTTCACCCGGGCCAAGGGCAAGGAGGTCATGCAGGCGTTCCTGAAGTCGCAGAAGGACATCGACGTCCTCTACGCCCACAACGACGACATGGCGCTCGGCGCCATCCAGGCCATCGAGGAGTCCGGCAAGAAGCCCGGTACGGACATCAAGGTGATCTCGGTGGACGGAATCAAGGACGCCTTCGTCGCGATGACCGAGGGCAAGATCAACGTCGTGGTGGAGTGCAACCCGCTGCTCGGCGACCAGCTGATGGAGCTGGCCAAGAAGGTCGTCGCAGGAGAAAGCGTGCCGACCCGGGTCGAGACCCAGGAGGGCGTCTTCCCGCAGGACAAGGCCGCGGCCGCGCTGCCTTCCCGGAACTACTGACGCGGCCGGCCGGTGCCGGAAGAGGCCCGGCCCGGGTCCTCCTGGATCCTGCGGGGCCCGCGGTCCCCGGCACCGCAGTCCGCTCCACCACCCCACCCACGAGAGGAGGGCGGATGGCATCCCCGTCCACCCCGCGGCCCACGGACGCCGCAGGCCCGCGGCCGGTCCTGGAAGCCCAGGGCATCCGCAAGCAGTTCCCGGGCGTGCTCGCCCTCGACGGAGTCGCCCTGCGGCTCTTCCCCGGTGAGGTGCACGCCCTGATGGGCGAGAACGGCGCCGGGAAGTCCACCTTGATCAAGGTGCTCACCGGTGTCCACCCCGCCGACGGCGGCACCGTCCTCGTCGACGGCCGACCCCACGCGTTCGCGGACCCCCTCCAGGCGCAGCGGGCCGGAATCAGCACCGTCTACCAGGAGGTCAACCTCTGCCCGAACATCTCGGTCGCCGAGAACATCCTCATCGGGCGCGAACCGCGCCGGTTCGGCCTCATCCACTGGTCCGCGCTGCGGCAGCGGGCGGCAGAGCTGCTGACGGAACTGGACCTCGACCTGGACGTCACCGGTCCGCTCGGTTCGCACTCGCTCGCCGTGCAGCAACTGGTCGCCATCGTCCGGGCGGTGGACGTCTCGGCGAAGGTGCTGGTGCTGGACGAACCCACCTCCAGCCTGGACCGCGAGGAGGTCGCCCAGCTCTTCACCCTGGTGCGGCGCCTGCGCGACCGCGGTGTGGCCATCCTGTTCGTCACGCACTTCCTCGACCAGGTATTCGACCTCTGTGACCGCGTCACCATCCTGCGCAACGGCCGCCTGGAAGGCGAGTACCCCATCGGCGAACTCACTCCGGTGACGCTGGTACGGCGCATGATCGGCGGAGAGCTGGCCACCCTCGACCAGTTGTCCGACCGTGCGCGCGAGGAAGCGGCCGAACGGGCGACCAGCGAGCCGTTCCTCCAGGCACGACAACTGACCCGCGCGGGCTCGATCGAACCGTACGACCTCGACGTCCATGCCGGTGAGGTCATCGGACTGGCCGGCCTCCTGGGCTCGGGCCGCACCGAGGTGGCGCGCCTCCTGTTCGGAGCGGACGGCGCGGACGCCGGAGAAGTGAGCATCGAGGGCAAGGCGGTACTCCTGCGGACCCCGCGCCACGCCATCGCCCGGGGCATCGCGTTCTGCTCCGAGAACCGCAAGTCCGAGGGACTGGTGGGCGAGCTCACGGTCCGCGAGAACATCGTCCTCGCGCTGCAGGCCGCCCGCGGCTGGACCCGGCCGCTGACCCGTGCGAAACAGGACGAACTGGCCCGGCACTGGATCGGAGCCCTGGACATCCGCCCCGCCGACCCCGAAGCGCAGGTACGCCACCTCAGCGGAGGCAACCAGCAGAAGGTCCTCCTCGCGCGCTGGCTGCTGACCGAACCCCGGCTCCTGATCCTCGACGAACCCACCCGGGGCATCGACATCGGGGCCAAGGCGGAGATCCAGAAACTTGTGGCCCGTCAGGCGGGCGAAGGTACCGCCGTGCTGTTCATCTCGGCGGAACTCGAAGAAGTCCTGCGCCTGAGCCACCGCATCGCCGTGCTCCGCGACCACCGCATGGTGGCCACCCTCACCAACGACGACACCGTCACACCCGAACGCATCCTCACGACCATCGCCACCGGAGCGGACTCATGACCACCCAGCCTGCCGAACCCGAGGCGGCCGGCGGAACCGGGAGACGCCTGGCCGGCCACCGCCTGCTGTGGCCCACGCTCATCCTGCTCGCGCTGCTCCTCGGCAACCTCGCGTTCCACCACGACTTCTTCTCCGTCCGCGTACGCGACGGCCACCTCTACGGCAGCCTCATCGACATCCTCCAGTTCGGCGCGCCCCTCACCCTCGTGGCGCTCGGCATGACCCTCGTCATCGCCACCCGGGGCATCGACCTCTCCGTGGGGTCCACCGTCGCCATCGCCGGCGCCCTCGCCTGTGGGCACATCTCCACCGCCGCACACCCCGGCAGTGTCGCCACCATGCTCACGGCGGTCGCCCTCGCCCTCGGCGTCGCCCTCGTCCTGGGCCTCGCCAACGGCTTCCTGGTGGCGGGGCTGGGAGTGCAGCCCATCGTGGCCACCTTGATCCTCATGGTGGCGGGCCGCGGCGTCGCCCAGCTGATCACAGGCGGCCAGATCATCACGGTGACCAGCGCCCCCTACAAGATGATCGGCGGCGGCTACTGGCTGACCTTCCCGTTCGCCGTCCTCCTGGCCACCGCCCTCGTCGCGCTCACCGCGTTCATCACCCGTCGCAGCGCACTCGGCATGCTGATCGAGTCCGTGGGAGGCAACCCCGCCGCCAGCCGCCTGGTCGGCATCCGCGCCGGCGGTCTGCTCGCCCTGGTCTACGTCTTCAGCGCGCTGTGCGCCGCCGTCGCCGGGCTGATGATCAGCTCCAACGTCTCCAGCGCCGACGGCAACAACGCCGGCCTGTGGATCGAACTCGACGCGATCCTCGCCGTGGTCGTCGGCGGCACCGCCCTGACCGGAGGACGCTTCTCCCTCGGCGGCACCGTCCTGGGCGCCCTGACCATCCAGACCCTGTCCACCACCGTCTACACCCTCGGTGTCCCACCCGAGACCACCCTCGTCTTCAAGGCCTTCGTCGTCATCGTCGTCTGCCTCGTCCAGTCCCCGGTCTTCCGAACCAAGGTCCTGCGCCGCCGCAGGGCGAGCACACCCCGACCCCCCACCACGGCGGGCGCCGCCCCGCAGCAGCAGGAGGTACGCGCATGAGTACGGGCATCGCGAGCGCCGCCGCCGGGCTCACCCGCCCCCTCGCGAGGGTGTCCCCGCGCACCCGCACCCGTATCCCACTGATCGTCACGGCCGTCCTGCTGGTCGTCATGTTCAGCGTCGGGTCGGTGCGCTACGAGGGCTTCCTCTCCGCGCAAGTCGTGCTGAACCTGCTGATCGACAACGGATTCCTCCTGGTCGTCGCGGTCGGGGCGACCTTCGTCATCCTCACCGGCGGCATCGATCTGTCCGTCGGCTCCATGGTGGCCCTGTCCACCACGCTCACCGCCTGGCTGGTCGAGTCGCACGGCTGGCCCCTGGCCGCCGTCATTCCCCTGGTCCTGCTGGTCGGTGCCGCGAGCGGGACGTTCATGGGCTGGATCATCCACACCTTCGAGATCCAGCCGTTCATCGTCACCCTGGCCGGCATGTTCCTCGCCCGCGGGCTCTGCTACACGATCAGCACCGAATCCATCACGATCAGCGACCCCACCACGGCGGGGATCGCGCAGACCCGGCTGTACGGCCCGGGAGGACTGTTCGTGTCGATCCCGGTGGTCATCGCCCTGGCCGTGCTGCTGATCGCCTTCGTCGTACTGCACCACACGCGCTTCGGCCGCAACGTGTACGCGCTGGGCGGCAACGAGTCCTCCGCACGCCTGATGGGTCTTCCGGTGGGCTCCACCAAGATCGCCGTATACGCCGTCAGCGGCCTGTGCTCGGCCCTCGGCGGCCTGCTGCTGACCTTCTACATGCTCTCCGGCTACGCCCTCCACGCGATGGGCATGGAACTCGACGCGATCGCCGCCACCGTGATCGGCGGCACGCTGCTGACCGGAGGTTCCGGTTTCGTCCTGGGCACGGCCCTCGGCGTGCTCGTCCTCGGCATGATCCAGACGGTCGTCAACTTCCAGGGCACGCTCAGCTCCTGGTGGACCCGGATCGTCATCGGCGCCCTGCTGCTCGTGTTCATCGTGCTGCAACGTCTGATGAGCGGCCGCCGCCCCGCCGCCGACTGACCCCGGGGCCGGGGCAGGGGCCCGTCCGCCCGTGCCGCTGCGCTGCATGCTGCCCGCACCGCTTGCCTCTCGCGGCACGCGCCCGGCGGAACGGGCGCAGGGCACACCACCGTGGAACACGCAAACCCAGCCGTCGACCAGGCTTCCGGGCCCGGGCAGGAAGTGCGTCGTCGGCGGACGGTACGCTCCCTGCACCCGGAGGGTGCGGGAACGGGTCGGAGGGGCGGTTCGGGTGCCCCGGCCGGGTCGCGCGGAGGTCCACGCGCGCGGCGTCCGCCTTCCTCCGCTGATCCTGCCGGACGGCTGGGGCCACCCGGCCGTTGTGGCGCTCACGGCCCGCGACCTCGCCGCTTGCGAACGCCCCGTACGCCCCGTATGCCACTTCGGCGCGACGGCGGGCCGTTGCGCCGACCGCATCGCGCGCGGCCGGCTCGGCGTCGCGGCTGCAGCCAGGGGTTCGCGACCCATGAGACCGGGACCACGATGCACGGCGGTCCCGACGGCGTCGACCAGGGTCCACAGCTTCACCACGTCACCGCCCGAGGGGGGCGGGCCGGTTCCGTCCGCTGCCAGGCGGTGGGGGTCATTCGCCGGACGGAGCGCTCCTGCGGGCCGTACTGGCGCGGACGATGAGCTCGGGCGCCACCACCAGGTGCGTCGACTCGTCGGTCCGGCCTTCGATGTGATCCAGGAGCAGGCCGATGCTGTCGCGGCCGAGCGAGGCGAAGTCCTGACGGATCGTCGTCAGCGGGGGTGGGAAGAACTCCGCCTCGGGGATGTCGTCGAAGCCGGCCACCGCTACGTCCTCCGGCGTGCGCAGGCCCGCTTCCCGCAAGGCCCGCAGGACACCGAGGGCCATCTGGTCGTTGGCGACGAACACCGCGGTGAGCCCCGCCTCCTGCCCTCGTGCCGCCCGTACCCGACCCGCGAGCTGCTGGCCGGCCTGGTAGCCCGACAGTGGACTCCAGTCGCCGCGCAGCAGGGGCGGCACCTCGGCGCCGGCATCGCGCAGCGCCTCCTCCCACCCCTGCGTGCGGGCCTCGCTCTCGAGCCAGTCGGGAGGGCCTGCGACATGCCACACGGTGGAGTGGCCCGAGGCGAGGAGATGTTCCGTGATCAGGCGGGCCCCGAGGTTCTGGTCCAGGGACACCCCGGGCAGGTCCAGGGTGTGGCCGCCTTCCACGGTGACCACCGGGCACGGTGCTTCCAACGCCGCCAGGGCTCTCACCGCGGCGCGCTGGGGGGTGACGGCGACGATCCCCTCCACGCCCCACCCGGCGAGGTGCTGCACGGCCTCGGCGAGGGCCGTCTGCGTGGCCGTCCGAAGCGTGACGGCGGACGTCAGGTAGCCCCGGTCCCGAGCCGCCTCCTGAACTCCCGCCACGGTGCTGGCGGGCCCGTGCAGAGTGGTGTTCACCGCGATGACGCCCAGCGTGTGGGTCCGGCGCGTGGCCAGAGCCCGGGCCGCCGAGTTGCGGCGGTACCCCAGCTGCTCGATGACCTGCGTCACCGCGGCCCGGGTCTTGGCGCTGACGTTCGGGTGATCGCTCAGCACCCGTGAAACGGTCTGATGGGACACGCCGGCGACGCGCGCGACGTCCGTCATCGTGGGCGCTCGCGAGACGTCTGGGAGCTGGGTCAACTGCCTTCCTTTCACATCGAGCGGCCTTCCCTCAAGGTACCGAACCAGCCGCGGCCCGCACACGTCTCGGACCGACCGGGAGCTTGTCGACAGAGTATCGATGTGGGCGTTCACATTATCTCGGGATGACCGCAGGGTAGGGGTAGGAATCTTGTCCCGTACCTCTTGAGATTTCTGCTTGTTAGCGCTCACAATTCGATCAAGGCTGCGGACGTCTGGCAGCCACCGCGCATGTCGGAGAGAGACGGTGGAAGCGTAGTGAGCGGGACCCTCCTCAAGGACCTCCGTCGCGAGGTCCTCGCGGCCAACCTGCGCATCCCGGAGGCTGGTCTGGCCACCCTCACCTGGGGAAACGTCAGCGGAGTGGATCGAGACGCCGGCGTCTTCGTCATCAAGCCGTCCGGGGTCTCCTACGCCGACCTCACCGAGGAGGACCTGGTGGTGGTGGCGCTGGAGGACGGCCGGGTCGTCGACGGGAACCTCAGGCCGTCCACCGACACCGAAACCCATCGGTGCCTCTACCGGGCCTTCCCCTCCATCGGCGGCGTCACCCACACGCACTCGGCGCACGCCGTCGCCTTCGCCCAGGCGCGCCGCCCGATCCCCGTCCTCGGCACGACACACGCCGACACCTTCAACGGGCCCGTCCCCGTGACGGCGGACCTCACCGCGGAGCAGTGCGCGCAGGACTACGAGTACAACACCGGCCAGGTGATCGTCGCCCGGCTGGACGGCGACCCCCGTCGGGCCGACGAGGTCCCCGGAGCGCTCGTCTCCCGACACGGCCCCTTCACCTGGGGCGCCACCGCGAAAGCAGCGCTGGAGAACGCCATCGTCTGCGAGGCCGTGGCGGAGATGGCGCTGCACACCCTGGCGCTGGGGTCCCGGCTCGGGGAGGCCTCCGCACCGCCGGCACATCTGCTGGAGCGGCACTTCACCCGCAAGCACGGACCGGACGCCTACTACGGCAACGCCCCCCACGCCGCCGGCCACTGACGCCGCACACCGCCCAACGAGCCGCCCGGGGCCCGCCACCGCCGGGTGGAACGGCACGCGGGCGTCCGGCGGCAGCACGAGCTTCGGCCTTTGCCCAAAAGCGGAGCCCAGACCGTCGCCTGTTTCCCGATACCTGGGACATCGTGGGCGGCCACGTCGAGGCCGGGGAAACGGTTCTGGAGGCTCTCGCACGCGAGGTTGAGGAGGAGACCGGCTGGCGCCTGACCCATGTGCGGCGTTTCCTTGGCACCACGACCTGGACAGGGGACGACGGCGGTGGACTCCGTCACGAAGCCGACTATCTCGTCGAGGTCGACGGCGACTTGGACCACCCCACGCTGGAATGGTCCAAGCACTCTGCCTACGAGTGGTTCGACCCCGACAACCTCGCCCGCCTCAAAGAGAACCGCAGACCCGGAGAGTTCCTGATCCACGACCTCATCGCACGGGCCATCGGAGATCCCCTGGACAAGTCCTAGTGGAGGCGCGGGAAGGCCGCGGCGTGGGTCTTCAGTGGTTCAGGTGCGGGTCCAGCACTGGTGGCTGCCGTTCGAGCAGGAGTGGAGCGGGATCAGCGTGCCCTTGATGTGGTGGGTCATCGCCTGGCGCAGTGCGCTGCCGCCGAGGTTCTGCATCCAGCCGGGCTGCCGGGAGTGCCAGGTCAGGGTGTGGCCGCGTACCTGCTTGCCGTTCTGCGCCGCCCAGTTGTGGACGCGGTCGCCGGCGGCGAAGTGGAACCGGCCCTGTTGGGCTCGGTGGCGTCGATCTTCATTTCGTTCTCGGGCGTCACCGCGTTGAATTACCGGCCGAGGCTCGCCACCGGGACGGAAAGATCGAGGGCCGGTACGGATCGGCCTTCCGGACGAGGGACCTGGCCTGTTCCGGCCACCACACCCCGGCCGCGGGATCGACGATGCCGTACTCCGGGTCGATGGTGCCGCCCTGGATCCCCCGGTTGCACTGGCCGTCGGACTGGCGTCGACGAGCGCGGTACGGGTGTTCGCGGTCGGCCGCGCGCCGATGTCGCGACCAGGAGCGTTGCACCAGGTCTGCGGGTCCCCGCTGTACTTGCCTGCGGGCGGGGTCCAGGCGCCCCGGCCGTTTGCCTGACCGTCCGCGAGTCCGCCCCCTGATCTGCCCGCCCCGGCCTGATCGGCCGGATCCGGTCACCTGCCGCTGGAGCGGGGCGAGCCGCTCCAGCCCGGCTCCGGGGGAGGAACCCCAGCCGGCGCACGGCTGGGGTTCCTCGGAGACGGTGGACCGGGCGGGCAGGTCAGCGCTGGAGGGTGAGGACAGCCGGACGGTACGGCAGTTGGTCGTAGGGGCCGCCGGCGGTGGGGGACTTGCCCTGGTAGAGGAACTGCAGGTTGCAGGGGTCGACCGTCATGGTCTGGTCGGGGTTCTCGCGGACCAGGTCACCGTGGCTGATGTCGTTGGTCCAGGTGGCACCGCTGTTGGCCTTGCCCGCGAAGGGGTTGCTCTCGCCGGCGGCCTGGGGCGTCCATGAGCCGTTCAGGCTGGTGGCCGTGAACGAGCGGAAGTAGCGCCCCTTCGCGCCCCTCGCCTCGACGATCACGAGGTACTGGTTCTGGCCCTTGACCTTGTAGACCTGCGGCGCCTCGAACAGGTTGTCCGGCGTGTCGCTCATGACCGTCGTGTACGAGGAGCCGAAGTTGCCCGGGAAGTTCCCGATCGGCATGCTCGCCCGGTAGATCTTGCCGTTGTCCCCGGCGAAGAACAGATACATGTTCTGGTCGTCAGCGATCAGTGTCTGGTCGATCGGGCCGGTGGGGGACTCGGTGCGGGGGATGCTTCCGGTGAACAGCGGCTGCGGCGCGGACCAGCCGTTGGGGTTGGTGGGGTCGCTCGACGTGCGGTAGATGAACGGCCACGCGCCCCACTGGTACGCCAGCACCCAGATCTTCTTGGGCGCGAAGTAGAACAGGGTGGGCGCCACCGTGGCCTGGTTCATGCCGGACTGGCCGGCCGAGGCCATGTCCGACCAGTTCGTGAAGGGGGCGAACATCATCGAGCCGTACGACGATCCGGAAAAGTCGGACCCGTAGACCAGGTGCTTGCCGTTGTACGTCACGTTCGTGAAGTCCTTCAGCGAGGCCCACCCGTTCGCAGGCTGCGCCAGCGCACCCGTCGACGTCCACCGGTACGCCGCCGGAAGAGCGCACGGGCCGCCCGTCGGCGCGGGCGTCGTCGGGGCCGGCGTCCCGGACAGACCGCTCCACTTCTGGTTGCCGCCGGACCAGCAGGCGTACAGCTGGATCTTGGTGCGGTTGGCGGTGGCCGCGCCGACGGCGTCGAGGCACAGCCCGGACCGGACGCCGGCGATCGTGCCGTTGGCGTTGATGTTCCACTGCTGGCCGGCGCCGCCGTCGCAGTCCTCGATGACCACCGCGGCGCCGTTGCCGGTACCCCTGGCGTCCAGGCACTTGTTGCCGTAGACCATCAGCTGCTTGCCGGAGGTGTAGGTCCAGCGCTGGTTGGTTCGTCCGTGGCAGTCCCACAGCTGCGTCTGGGTACCGTTGTCGGTGGTGGAGCCGTTGATGTCGATACAGCGACCGGAGGCGACGCCCTTGATCGCCCCGGTACTGGTCCCGCCGGTGGGGGCGGAGGCGGCCTTGAAGGCGTTCACGACGGCGGCGTGGGCGGCCTTGGGGTTGCCGTTGTTGTCGAACAGCAGGGGGCTTTCGCCTCTGCGCCAGGAGTCGCTGTCACGGATGCCCCATACCGTGATGCCGGTGCACCGGGCGACGGACAGACAGGCCTTGACCGTGTCGGCGTAGTGGGTGGGCGACGCCTGGGCGATGTCCAGCTCGGTGATCTGGACGTCGACGCCCAGGGCGGCGAAGTTGGACAAGGTGGTCTGGAAGCTGGACGGCGGCCCGCCGGTGCCGAAGTGGCTCTGGAATCCGACGCAGTCGATCGGCACGCCACGGGACTTGAAGTCCTTGACCATGCTGTAGACGCCCTGGGTCTTGGCGTCCGACCAGTTCTCGATGTTGTAGTCGTTGTAGCAGAGCTTGGCCGAGGAGTCGGCTGCCCGGGCGGTGCGGAACGCTTCCTCGATGAAGCCGTTGCCCAGCACGTTCTGGAACACCGAGCTGCGGTGCTGGGAGGAGCCGTCGGCGAACGCCTCGTTGACCACGTCCCAGGCGTAGACCTTGCCCTTGTAGTGGTTCATCAAGGTGGTGATGTGGTTGTTCATCACGCCGCGCAGCGTGTTCGCGTCGCCGATGGAGCCGACCCAGGACGGGAGCTGCGAGTGCCAGACCGCGGTATGGCCGCGCAGGCGCTGACCGTGGGCCGCGGCACGGTTGACGATCTGATCGGCGGGGCCGAAGGTGAAGTTGCCGCGGGACGGTTCGACGGCGTCCCACTTCATCTCGTTCTCCGGGGTGATCATGTTGAACTCCCGGTCCGAGATCGCGGCGTACGTCGAGTCGCCCAGCCTCCCGGCAGCGACGGCCGTGCCGAAATACCTGCCCGAGGGGGTCGCCTGCGTACCCAGGCTCGCCGCTCCGGCAGGGTCGGGGAGAAGCGTCAGCACACCGGCCAGCAGCGTCGCGGCCGACAGGCCTATCGTCAGGGTCCGGCCGCGCCGGCCGAGCCGGTGCAGGCCCTTCGTGATTCTCCTCGGGGACTGCGGGTCGACTGGGGAGCGGTGATCGTGGGCGCGTCGGCCCAAGCCGCCTGATCTGTGTCGGGTCATGGAAAGCGCTTTCTTCAGCAGATGCATCGTCGGTCGAGTGGGGCAACCTCCGACGCCGGCACACGCGGTGAACGGCGGGAAGAACACCCCACGAAGTGGAGGCCGCCGAGCTCGTGGTCGCGTAACAAAAAAGTCGCGCCACCCCGACGATTTCCCGGTGATGCATCTCGCAGGCAAAAAGTGTTACGCCGGGCCCCGCGGCCTGGTCGGCCCGCGGAAAGGGCGCCTCACCCTCAAGGTGCGGTTGTCAGCCGAGGCCCCCGCGCACGAGGAAGGAAGCCTGGTCGGCGAAGGCCCGTGTGCCGTCGGAGCCGTCGAGCCAGATGCCACCGTCGCGGTGGCGGATGACCGACCCGGGATAGTTGTGCGCGTGCAGGGTCACCGACCCGGCGGCCGACCCGGCACGCGGACAGAAAGTGGCGTCTTCACGGAACAGTTCGCTGCCGTCGTCGGTGCTCAGCCGAAGCCGCAGTTCACGATGGCGCAGGTAGCGGCCGTCGGCGGCGCGGAAGGTGACGCACCGCGCGTCGGCCAGCCCCCGGACGACCGTGAACGTGGCCCGCTGCCGTGTCTGCGCGCTGCTGGACGCGGAGACCCGGCCGAGCGTCGCCAAGTCGCCGGCGTACGCGAGGTACAGGGTGGGTTCGTCCACGGACTCCAGTGCCTGTCCGCCCAGCGGAACGATGCCTGCGGCGGCGGACGGATTCACCGGGGACGGTTCGGCCGACGTGGTGGTGCTCGACGGGACCGGTGTGGGGGTGCCGACCGTGGGAGCGGCCATGACGCCGGGCGCCCGGTGCGCCGGTTCGGGCCAGGCCGCGTAGGTGGCGGCCCCGGTGATGAGCACCGCGCCGGTGGCGAGGCCCACCAGCTGCTGAGCGGTCACCGCATGGAGTTTGGCGATCAGCGAACTGTGCAGAGCGCCTCCGCCCGTCGCCGTGCCGGCGGCGACGGGCGCCGTGGCCAGCCCGGCGGCGCTCGCGGCCGTACCCGACAGCAGGCCCTTGGCGGCCAGCGCGGCGACGAGTCCCACCGGGACGGCCAGCGGCGCGAGGCTGAGGAGCAGGAGTTCGGCAGGGACCCGTTCGGCCGTGGTCGCCGTGCAGACCTGGCAGTCGCGGGTGTGCCGTGCGATCCGCTTGCGCCACACCGATGTACGAAGACCGTCCCAGCCGACGACGGTCTCACCCAACTGCGGACAGCGCGGGTGGGCCTCCAGCGCGGCGACGATCGTCCGGCTCAGGTCCAGCTGCTCGCGCATCCGTTGCAGGCGTACTCCGACGTGGGCGACGGTGAGCCCCGTCGCGGCGGCGATGTCGTCCCGGCTCAGCAGTCCGGCGCATTCCTGCCACCACAGCGACAGCAGCACCCGGTGGTCCGCGTCGAGCCAGCGGCCGGCCTCGGCGACCTGACGGCGCTCGTCCGACACGTGCAGACGCAGGATCGTCATGTCCTGGGGTCCCGCGCCGGCGTCCGGTATCCGGAGTGCCTCGTCGATGACCGTCGTCCGGCCGGCGAGCGCGCGTTGGCGGTGCCAGTGGGTATTGATCTGGCGGAGCGCGATCGACACCAGCCAGGACCGGAAGCTCTCGGGCGTACGCAGGGCAGGCAGGTCGCGCACGACGCGCAGCAGGGTTTCCTGGACGACGTCGTCGACGTCGGCCTGGCCGTTCAGCGCTCGCCGGACGATGTTGTAGAGCAACGGCAGGTACGCGGCGATCAGTTCCTCGCGCGCCCGCTCGTCACCGGCCTGCGCCGCGACAACCAGCCCCGTGTGATCCGTATCCATGAGACCCATTCCCACCTCCCTCAGGGGAGCGATCCGCCGAGTGCGGCGCAACACCATGACGTCGGCAAGGGTATGCGCGCAAAACCCGTGTTTCGGAACGGGGTTGACGTCCCGAGGTGACCCGCAAAAAGTTCCCGGCTCAAGGCAACCCTTTGCGGGGCCCGTGACCACAAGGAGTCGGATCCGGCCGTCCGGTAGCCGGGTCCACCTCCCCTCTGGTGGCATGCAAGGAGAACCCCCCCATGAAAAACCCCACGAACGGCGGGCGCCGCGGTCGTCACCGCCGTCGTTGGACCGCGACCGGTCTGCTGCTCGGTGTGCCCGCCGTCCTCGGGCCGTACCTCCTGTTCGTACAGGAGGACTCGCAGGCCGCTACGGTCGACGGCAACGCCTACTACCGGCTGGTCTCCGTACGCAGCGGCAAGGCGCTGGACGTCCACGCCTTCTCCACCGCCGACGGAACCCGCATCCAGCAGTGGACCGATCAGAACACCGCCAACCAGCAGTGGAAGCTGCGGCCCACCGGGGACGGCTACTACGAGCTGGTGAACCGCAACAGCGGCAAAGTACTGGGCATAGCGGGCGACTCGACCGCTCAGGCGGCCGCCGCCGAGCAGCAGACCGACAGCTCCTCCAGATCCCAGGAATGGCGGATCGACGACGTGAGCGGTTCCGACGCCGTCGTCCTCACCTCCCGCAGGAGCGGCCAGGTCCTGGACGTCTCCGGAGGCTCCACGGCCGACGGCGCGGCCGTCATCCAGTACGGCGGCCATGGCAGCACCAACCAGCAGTGGAAGCTGGCGCGGACGGCCGAGCGCCAGGCGCCCGGGTCGGGGCCGTACACGTGGCGCAACGCCCAGGTGGTGGGCGGCGGTTACGTCACCGGGCTGGTGTTCAACCCGCGGGAGAAGGGCCTGCTGTACGCGCGTACCGACATGGGCGGCGCCTACCGCTGGGACAGCGCGGCCGAGCAGTGGATCCCGCTGACCGACTGGCTCGGCGAGAAGGACTGGAACCTGCTGGGCATCGATTCGCTGGCCACCGACCCCGTCGACCCCGACCGGCTCTACCTCGGAGCGGGCACTTACACCAACGAGTGGGCCGGCAACGGCGCGATCCTGCGCTCCACCGACCGGGGCCGCACCTTCAAGCGCACCGATCTGCCCTTCAAGCTGGGCGCCAACGAGCCCGGCCGCGGGGCGGGCGAACGGCTCGTGATCAACCCCTCGAACCCCGGCACGCTGCTGCTGGGCACCCGCAAGAACGGCCTGTGGCGCAGCACCGACCACGGCGAGACCTGGAATCAGGTCTCCGCGTTCCCCGTCAAGGACGGGGCGAGCAGCGGCGCGGGCATCTCCTTCGTGACGTACGGCCCGGCCGGCAGCAACACGGTTTACGTCGGCGTCAACGACAGGTCCACTTCCCTGTACCGCTCCACCGACGGCGGCAACAGCTGGCAGGCCGTCTCCGGGCAGCCCACCGGCCAGATGCCGCAGCACGGCGTGGTCTCCGGTGACGGCTCGCTGTACCTGTCTTACAGCAACAGCGTCGGCCCCATGGACGCGACGGCGGGCTCGGTGTGGAAGTACACGCCGTCCGGCGGGGCGTGGAGGAACGTCTCCCCGTCCCAGGGCACCTACGGGTTCTCCGGTCTGGCCGTCGACCCGCAGAAGCCGTCCACGGTGATGGTCACCACCCTCGACCGCTGGTGGCCCGAGGACGAGATCTACCGGACCACCGACGGCGGTGGGACCTGGAAGGCACTGGCCGACAAGTCGGTGCGGGAGGCCTCCGCCGCTCCTTACGTCGGCACCCACACCGGGCACTGGATGACCGCCCTGGCCATCGATCCCTTCAATTCCGGGCACGTGCTGTACGGCACCGGCAACGGCATCTGGCGCAGCAAGGACGCCAACGCCACCGACGGCGGCGGCACCAGCCACTGGACCGCGGGGGCCCGCGGGCTGGAGGAGACCGCGCTGATGGACGCGATCGCCCCGCCCGGCGGCGCCAATGTCGTCACCGCCATGGGCGACCAAGGCGGTTTCCGCCACGACTCCCTGACCGAAGTGTCCGCCGGGCGGCTGAAGAGCCCGATGATGAGCAACAGCACCGACATCGACTTCGCCCAGTCCAACCCTTCGATGATGGTCCGCGTCGGCAGTGGCGGCGAGCAGGACGGGGCCTACTCCACCGACGGCGGCAGCACCTGGAAGGGTTTCAAGGCAGAGCCGGTGGCCGGGGCCCGGGACGGCCGTGTCGCGCTCTCGGCGGACGGCTCCACCATCGTCTGGACCCAGGCCGGCCAGGCCCCGTACCGCTCGACCGACAAGGGGGCGAGCTGGTCGAAGGTCAGCGGCCTGGGCACCGACGCGGTGGTCGTCGCCGACCGCTCCTCGGCCAAGACCTTCTACTCCCTGTCCGACGGCAAGCTCTACGCCAGCACCGACGGCGGCGCGACCTTCACCGCCCGAGCCGGCAGCCTGCCCGCGGGCCGGCTCACGGCCGTCCCCGGCGTCGCCGGCGACCTGTGGATCTCCGGCCACGGCAAGGGCCTGCTGCACTCCACCGACGGCGGCCACACCTTCACCACGCTCACCACGGTGCAGTCCGCCTCCGCCCTCGGCTTCGGCAAGGCCGCACCCGGCGCCTCCTATCAGGCCCTGTACCTGATCGGTACCGTCAAGGACGTCACCGGAGTCTTCCGCTCCACTGACAAGGGCGCCACCTGGCTCCGCGTCAACGACGACGCCCACCAGTGGGGCGGCATCGGCGGCACCGGCGTCATCACCGGCGACCCCGACGCCTTCGGCCGCGTGTACGTCGGCACCAACGGCCGCGGCCTCCAGTACGGCGACCCGTCCTGACCCCGATGCTCCGGCGGGGCCGCAGGCCGGGCGGCCTGCGGCCCCGCCACGGCCGAGGGACCTGACCGCCGCCCCCGAAGCCCGCCGAGGTCCGGTCGAGGGTTCGGGGGAGGGACGTGTCAGGGGCTCCGCTGGTCGTGGGTGTCCTGGCGGAGCTGGTCGGTGTGCCGGGTCAGGGCGTCGATGCGTTCTGCGAGCTCCGCGTCCTCGGGCCGCAGGTGGTCACGGGTGTCGACCAGGGGACGGACGAGGCGGGCGGCGTCGTTGTCGGCGAGGGCCAGGTTCAGGTCGCCGACGGCGCCCTCGGCGCCGGCGGGGAGACCGGTCAGTGCGGTGACCTGGGCGGCGAGGCGGCGGAGGTCTGCCGCGTGGTCACGGGCCCAGGCGGTCACGGTGCGGTCGGCGGCGCGCGTGTCGCGTATGGCCTGGACGCGCTGCTCACCGGTGCTCCCGGCCGCTCCCGGGCGCAGCCGCAGGTAGCGGCGTTCGGCGGCCTGGCGGCTGGCGACCCCGAGCGGGCCAGCGAGGTCGGCCCAGCTCGCGCCCTGCCCGCGGGCGGTCTCGATCAGGCCGCTCTCCCAGCCGGCGAGCTGTTCGCGGACCTCGCGCAGCGTCACCAGCGCCGCCAGAGCGACGCGGGGGTCGGTGTCCGCGTCGGTCGCCGCCGCGTCGGCCGTCGTCGGGCGCGCGGAGGGTTGCCGCGTGTCCCTCACGGCCTGGTTGATCGCCTCCAGTGCCGCGGCGGCGGCCAGGAAAGGGATCGGCTCGGGCGGCTCGGGGGCCTCGTTCATGACGTTCTCCCGGCTTGTCATCCTTCAGATGACTGCGTGCTTGTCATCGTTTCGATGACATGTTACAACGGAGGCACGTTGAAGCGCATTGGCAGTTCCTGCCCGAACCAACTGGAGGTGTTTCGCGATGTTGATGCGCACCGACCCGTTCCGCGAGATGGACCGGATCGTCCAGCAGCTCTCGGGTACGTCGGGGACCTGGTCGAAGCCGTCCGTCATGCCGATGGACGCCTTCCGGCAGGGCGACACGTACGTGATCGCCTTCGACCTCCCCGGTGTGAGCACCGAGGCGATCGACATCGACGTCGAGCGGAACATGCTGACGGTGAAGGCCGAGCGCCGGCCCACGGGGAAGTCCGACGGCGTGCAGATGGAGCTCTCCGAGCGGCCCCTCGGGGTGTTCTCCCGCCAGGTCATGCTCGCTGACACCCTCGACACCGAGCACATCGAGGCGGACTACGACGCGGGTGTCCTGACCCTGCGGATCCCGATCGCCGAGCGTGCCAAGCCCCGCAAGATCAGCATCGGCGGCGAGTCCGGCCGCAAGCAGATCTCCGGCTGACCAGACCCGTATCAGCGGCGGAGGACGGGGAATCGATCCCCCTCCGGCACCCCGTCCTCCGCACCCCTCGGATCGTTCGCCCGCCCCGGAGGTGACGTCATGCCGATACGCAGGGAGTCGTTCCTGGCACACGTGCAGGAACGCGGCGAATACCACACCCCACAGGAAGCGGAACGGGCGGCCCGCGTGGTCCTGGCCCTGCTGGGCGCGCACCTGGTCGGCACCGTACGGGCCGAACTCGCCGCCCGGCTCCCCGAGGAGTACGCCCTGATCCTGCTCAACCCGCTGCAGGCCGCGGAGCCGCTCTCGCCCGAGCGGTTCGTCCGCGCGACCGCGGCCTGGATCGAGGGCGCCACCGAGAAGACGGCCCTGTGGGACATCGGCGCGGTCCTGTCCACCGTGGCCGCCGCGGCGGGTGATGTCCTCATGCGCGAGGTACTGCTCCAGCTCCCTCCCGGCTACGACCTCCTCTTCGGTCACCCCCAGCCCACCTGACCGGCTCCGACGGCCGGAACCCGAACCTGCGAAGAGAAAGGCAACCGCAGCACCATGTACGACCAGCCTCGACCGGACCGGCCCACCCCCGCCATGACGTTCGAACAGATGCTGGAACGCGTGCGCTATGAGGGCGCCTACCCCACCCGCGAACGTGCGGAGGAAGCCGTCCGTGCCGTTCTCGCCGGGCTCGGCCGACAGGTCACCGGTGACGAGCGCGTCGATCTCGCCCAGTGCCTGCCCGTCGAAGCCGCCCTCGCCCTGACCGCCCAGGTCCCCGATACCGAGCAGCTCACCGGCTGGGGCTTCGTCAAGGACCTGGCCGCACGAACCGGCGTGAGCCCGGCCATCGCCCGGTGGGACACCGGCGCCGTATTCGCCGCCGTCGCCGCCCTCGCCGGACCCGGCCTCCTCGCCAGGATCCTGCGAGCACTGCCCGACGACTACGCCCTCCTCTTCGGGCAGGCGCAGCTACGCCAGCCTCAGCGCGCCGCCGCCTGACCGGAGCCGGCTGCGCGCGGACATGCGACGGGTCAGTGCTTTGCGGCTCGCGCTCTACGGGCCTTGCCCCACAAGGCGAGCGGGGTCGGGTGTCAGTGGACGCCCAGGGCTACCAGACAGGTGTCGTCCTCGTGTTCCTCGGGCGTGTACGCGTCCATGATCCGGTCGAGGGTGTGCTGAGGGCCGAGCCCACTACAGCCCCTCAGCACCTTGCGCAGGATCTCGATGCTGTCCGCGATGTCCTCGCCCCGGCGCTCGACCATGCCGTCGGTGTACAGCAGCAGGAGATCGCCGGGGAGGAGGCCCGTGGTCGCGGTCTCGTACTCGTGCCCGGGCAGGAGTCCCAAGAGGGGACCCCGGTGCTCCGTGTCCAGCACCGAGGCCGTCCCCTCGCGCAGCAGCAGCGGCGCCGGATGGCCCGCGCACGCCCAACGGAACCGCTTCTCCTGGTCGATGTGCCCGATGATCCCGGTCGCGGTCTCGGCGGCCGGGTCGGCGCACACCAGCTCGTTGAGCCAGGTGGTCAATTGGCCTGCATGGGCCCCGGGGGAGTGGGCGAGGCCCGCGAGGGCGTGCCGTTGCTGCGCCATCCGGGCGACCGCGCTCAGCCCGTGGCCGCAGGCGTCGCCGATGGCGAGCAGGATCCGTCCGTCCGGCAGCAGGCGGCACTTGTACCAGTCCCCGCCCACCGCGGCGTCCGGCTCGGCCGGCATGTACGCGGCCGCCAGGGACAAACCCGCCTGGGCGAGCTCGGCGGAGTGCGTGGGCAGAAGGGCCTCCCGCAGAGCGGCGGCGACCCGCCGCTCTGCGGCCGCCTCCTGCCGCAGGCGGTCGGACTGTCTCCGCGTTGCGGCGAGCCGCTGCCGACTGCGTACCTGGGACGTCAGATCGCGCGCGATGACGTGCACCGACCAGGGAAGCCCGTCGGTCGCGATCACGGGATGTCCGACCAGGTGAAGGGTGCGCACCTCTCCCAGTACGCTGAAGCGGATGTCGGTCCCCGACGGCTCCTCGCCGTCGACCAGGGCGAGCAGGAACTTTCCGAAGCGCGGTACGTCGTCCAGCAGGACGGTGTCGCACAGTTCGGCGAGCGACAGGGGCCGGGACGGATCGTTGCGGAAGATCGAGGACAGTCCTTCCGACCAGGTGACCTCGCCGGACAGCAGGTCCCACGTGCCCCAGCCCATGGACGCGATGTACTGCGCGTCGAGCGAGAGCAGTTCCATCCGGTTGTGGGCGGCCCGCCACGTCGCCAGTACCTTGCCACCGCAGGCCGAGGCGTCGTACAGCAGCTTCGTGCGGTGCAGGCCGTCGCTGCGCTGCTCCGTGTAGTCCAGGGCGTACCCCTTCAGGGCACGACCGGTGCTCAGGACGGCGTCCAGGGCCCCGACGAGTCCGCCGACCGCGGCCCCGGGCTGGACTTCGAGCAGCCGCCGGCCGATCTGGCGGTCAGGAGCCTCCAGCCACTCGGCCGCCCGCACGTGGTTTCCGGCCTTGACCACGAAGTCGGCCGTCCGCCCGGTCTCGTCGCGCACCGGCGTGAACAGCGCGGCCGACAACGGGATGGCGGGCAGGGTCGCGCAGATGCACGCCCACGGGTCGTGCCCCTCGCCCTCGTCACCGCACCCGTGCCCGGGCCCTCCGGTACCGCAGGAGCAGAGCTCCTCGCCCTCGTCCGCCGGTGGTACCCCGGCCGGTGCCGGGCCTTCGTCGAGCCGCACACCGGCCTCGTGACGGGCGGCCTCCCGCAAGGCTCTCACCTCGCGGGCGAGGTGCTGCTTGAGCGTCTCGGGGTCCTGGGGGATCAAGGGGCTCATATCTCATCACCGGCTGGGTAGCGGGCACGGACGGCGCCGCGAGGTGCGCGGCGATCCTGCCCGTACGCAGTCTGGTCAGGACGCGGATCAGTGGGCGCGAGGCCTGCATCTGGCTGATGCTCAGCTCGGCCCCGATGTCGGACGGGATCATTTCCCGCCCGACCTCGGGTACAGGATCACCCACGCGGGCGGGATCCGTCGGCAACGCGGGTGGCGGTCTCGGACGAGGTCGCTCAGCGGCCGCCGGGCTTCTCCGTGGCCTCGCGGTTTCGGGCGGAGCCCCTGGGCGACCGCCGACCTCTCGGCGCCCGCGATCAGCGCCGAGACCCGGCGCAAGGTCGTACCCCATGTGCAGGAGCCGTGACCCCTGAGGAAGGGCGGGTCTCACGCTGTAACCGCGGGTTCCAGCGCTCTTTGGGTGGACCCCGTGCTGTGCCGGGCCGGGCGGCGTCGTAGCCTGCGGCCATGAGTGACGCACCCTCCCTGACTCCGTCCGAAGCCTTCGAGCTGCTGCTGGCCGGCAACCAGCGGTTCACCGCAGGCGCGCCCGAGCACCCGAACCAGGACGCGGCGCGGCGTGCCGAGACCGCACCCGCTCAGCGCCCGTTCGCCGTCCTGTTCGGCTGCTCCGACTCCCGACTCGCCGCCGAGATCATCTTCGACCGCGGCCTGGGCGACCTGTTCGTGGTCCGCACCGCAGGTCACGTGGCCGGCGCGGAGGTGCTGGGCAGCATCGAGTACGCGGTCAGCGTGCTGGACTGCCCTCTGGTCGTGGTGCTGGGCCACGACACGTGCGGCGCGGTCGCGGCCACCCGCAGCGCCCTGGCCGACGGTGTCATGGCCACCGGATACGTACGCGACGTCATCGAGCGCGTCACGCCCAGTGTCCTGGCCGCCCGAGCCGCCGGGCTCACCGAGGAGGACGACATCATCGCCGAGCACATACGCCACACCGTCGACCTCCTGCTGGACCGCTCCCGCGTGCTCGCCGACCAGGTCGGCACCGGACGCACGGCCGTGGTCGGTCTGTCCTACCGGCTGGCCGACGGCAGCGCCCGAGTCGTCACCACCCGCGGCCTGCCCCGGGAAGCGGCCGTCTGAGACCACTGCCCGCGTCCTTGCCCGGGCCATGGCGACAGCCGGCCCGGGAGGTTCACCCGTTCGGACGGGAAGGGGTGCCGATGCGCTCGGTGCGGCAGAGGCTGGGCCCATGGCCGCCAAGCTGATCATCTACCCCCCCGACCAGCAGGGGTGGCGCCGTGTCCGCTATGACGGCGTCGCCATCGGAGTGGCACACCGCCTGGCCGATGTCCGAGCCTTCCTCGCCGCTGCCGGGATGGAGAACGCCGAGGACGTCGACCTCACCGACCCCGACTTCGTGGAGTGGCGTGGAGCCGGCCCCGAGACCTGGGAACCCTTCCCCTGACTCCAACGTTCAAGTGGCGACCTCTCGCGGGGCGCCGCACCCGGCAGGGGCCGAGCAGGCGATCGCACGCTGCCCGTGGACGGCCCCCGCGGCGACCAGAGGAGCAGAGCGGTGACTGAGACCGGCCCGATCGTGGTGTTCGCGAACTTCCTCTCCGATTTGGCGGTGGATCTCGACGAAGGTCAGATCCTGACGACGTGGGCCCAGCAGGCGCCGCGGAAGGCGTGGCTGCTCCGGCCGGGGGACGTGTTCGTCACTCCCGTGCCGCTGAGCCGGGAGTTCCTGCGGTACGTGTACGACCTGACGGGCGTGCCCCCGGAATCGGTGGCCGTCGTCGAGGTACCACCAGCCGGCGCCGTCCCGCTGGCGCGGGCGGTGCGCGAAGCCGGCCTCGTGGAGCACGTGCGGGCTCTCGCCGCCGACCGGGGGGCGGCGCTGCTGCCGACGGCGCTCGACGCGTCGGCGATCGCTTTCGCCCGAGACATCGGCATCGCCGTGCACCCGTACCCGACGGTCGAGGCCGCAGAGGCCGCCCTGAAGATGACCATGCTGCTCAACACGAAGACCGGCTTCCGCGAGACGGCCGGGCACCTGGGCATGCGGCTGCCCGCGGGGCGGATGTGCCGTCGCGCGGAGACCGAAGGCGTGGCTCGCGAACTCCTGCGGGAACACGAGCGGGTGGTGGTGAAGCCGGACCGTTCGGCGGGAGGGCACGGAATGCGCTTCGTGTCACGCGACGACCTGAGGGGCGGGGCGACCCTGCTGCTCGACACGGTCGGGGGGCCCGAGGGCCTGTGGGTGGTGGAGGAGTGCCTCGACGTGGCCGACTCGGTGAGTATCCAGATGGAGGTGGCTGCCTCCGGGGCGCACGCGCTCTTCAGCGGTGCGATGCGCACGGTTCAGGGCTCCTTCACGGGATACGCCTCTCCGCTGCCGCCTTCCCGTGCGCACGTGGCCGACGCGCTGGAGGAGTGGGGGACGTCCCTGGGCCGCCACCTTGCCGACCACGGCTACGCCGGGCCTTTCGGGCTCGACGCCCTGGTGGACACTGCCGGCCGCGCGTACGCGAGTGAGAGCAACATCCGCCGTACGGCCACCACCACTCCCCACGCCATGGTCACCCGGCTGACCGCGGGATCGGCCGCGACGCCCCCGGCATGGTCGGTGGCGAAGGGCCGGACCCGCAGCCCCCTGGACTTCGAAGGAGCCCTGGCCCGGCTGCGCGCGTCCCGCCTCGCGTTCGACCCGGATCGCGGCGAGGGCGTGGTGCTGTACGCGGACGCGCCGCCCGATGGCCGCTCCTGGCGGTACGCGGTGATCGCCAGGAGTGCTGGGGACGTGGAGGAGCAGGAGGCCGCGTTGGCCGAGGTCCTCGAATTCGAGGGCGGCTGACCCCCACGACGCCGGTGCCTTGAATTCACCGAGAACAGGTATTTGACTTACGCCGCTTGGCCCCACCTCCCGAGCGGTGAAGCGTCCTACGGGCAGAACATCCTCCATGGACAGCAATCAGGAGATGGATCCGGCACACCAGGTTCCGGACGGTGTGGACGAGAAGACGGTGCGGGCCCTGGGCGCGCTGTCGAAGGCGCTGGAAACCGCGGAGCGGGCTCGCGGTCACCTCTACGGGTTCCACCAGCTCACCGGGACCGCGGACTTCGAGCTCGGCGACGCGGCCCGGCTCTTGCGCGAGGCGGGGCACGAGGAGCACGCCGACCGGGTGGAGCGTGAGATCGTGGGCCGCAATGTCATCCCGGGCCACTGGACGTTCCAGATCGTCGAGGCCTACAACGCCACCTACTACCAGCCCTTCGCGGCAGTGGAACGGGACATCGTCGACGAGGTTGCCGGTGGGCGCGACCACCTCCTGGAGGCCCGCCTCAAAACCATTCGCCGCACGCACCACCATCCGGACCACACCGCGACGCCCCCCTCCGAGCCCCCGGTCAGCTGACGACGGGGGCGCGCGTGGACCGGGCCGACCCGGGCTGACCGCGTTCCGCCCCGCTCTCCCGCTCCCCACCGCCCCCGCCCGCCCGCGGGCTGGCGGGCGGGCGGCGGGGACGGGTCAACTCGCCGGATAGGGAGCTGCCTTGAGGCGCCGGGCGAGGTGGGCGGTGTTGGCCGCCAGGGTGGCCGTGGTGGCGGCGGTCTTCTCCGGGGTCTTGTCGAGGTCCTGGTAGTCGGTGCCCTGCATGGCTTCGCCGACCCAGTAGGTGACGGCGTTCGGGGCGAGGGAGAAGCCGACGTCGTTGAGGCCCTGGAAGAGCTGGGCGCTGACGTGGTGGGCGCCGTCCTCGTTGCCGACGACGCAGACCGCGGCGGCCTTGCCGTAGGTGAGCATGCGGCCTTCGTCGTCCGTCTCGGAGATCTCGGCGTCCAGCCGCTCCAGGACCCGCTGGGCGAGGCTGGACGGGTGGCCGAGCCAGATGGGCGTCGACAGGACGAGGATGTCGCAGCCCAGGATCGTGTCCCGGATCTCCGGCCAGGCGTCCCCGTCGCCCATGTCCGTTTTCACGCCGGGCTTCACGTCGTGGTCCGCGATCCGGATGGTCTTTCCCGTGACGCCGTGCTCGGCGAGGGCCGCCATCGTCTGCTCGGCCAGCAACTGGGAGCTGGAGGGGGCGGGGGAGGGCGAAAGGGTGCAGACGAGCGCGACGGCCCGGAGCGGAGTGTGAGTGTTGAGATCCATGAGGTCCGGCTACCCCCACATCCCGCTTCGATGTCCCGGGCGTCCCTCTTCATCCGTTGTGTGGTTGATTCAGCTCACCGCAGTGTTGTGCGAGCTCAGCGCTTGAGCGCCCGTTCCAGCTGCTGCCTGTTCATGTGGGAGCGGCCTTCGATGCCCTGCGCCTGCGCTTCCTGGCGCAGTTCCCGCAGTGTGTGGCGGGAGGATCCGCCCGCGCTGCGGCTGCTGCCGTTGGGGTGGAGGACGACCTTGGTCCAGCCGTCGTCGCGGTTGTCGAAGTGCTCGTACGCCGATGAGGCCTCGTCGAGGCCGAGTTCGTGGGAGACGAGGAAGCTCGGCTCGGCCCTGCCACCGGCGATCAGGTCGCGCAGGGCCCGGTTGTAGCGCTTGACGGGTGCCTGGCCGGTGCCGATGCGCTGGCCCTTGAACCAGAGCATGCCGAAGTCCAGCGGTACCTTCCCCTGGGCTTCGAGCTCCCCCTGCGCCTCGGCGCCGCCCGGGTCCTCGGGCAGGAACACGCCGACCACGCCGATGCCACCGGTGAAGCGGACCGAGTCGATGAGGCCGTTCATGGTCAGGGTCGCGTCCTCCCGGCCCTGGGGGTCGTGGGCCTGGTAGCCGACGCATTCGCAGCCGTTGTCCGCGCCCAGGCCGAGGGTGGCTTCCTTGACGACCTCGGCCGGGTCCTGGTCCGCGGTGTTGACGGCGATGGCGCCGATCTCCTCGGCGAGACGGAGCCGATCGGGCTGGTGGTCGGCGACCCACACGCGGCCGGCGCCTTTGAGGATCGCCGAGTAGGCGGCCATCAGCCCGACCGGACCGGCGCCGTAGACGATCGTCTGGTCGCCGGGCTTCACGCCCGCCATTTCGGTGGCGTGGTAGCCGGTGGGGAAGATGTCGGCCAGCATCACGTAGTCGAGCTGCCGCTCGGCGGCGTCCTCGCCCAGGCGCAGGGCGTTGAAGTCGCCGTACGGGACGCGGAGCAGTTCCGCCTGACCGCCCTGGTACGGGCCCATCTCGGCGAAGCCGTACGCGGCGCCGGCCATGTCCGGCTCGGGCTGCATGGTCAGGCAGTAGTTCGTCAGGCCCTGCTCGCACTGCTTGCAGAAGCCGCAGGCGATGTTGAACGGCAGGACCACCCAGTCTCCTACCTGGACCTTGCTGACGGCCCTGCCCACCTCGACGACCTGGCCGAGGTTCTCGTGGCCGAGGGTCCGGCCCGTTTCGAAGGAGGTCCGTCCCTCGTACATGTGGAGGTCGGAGCCGCAGATGTTGGTGGTGGTGATCTTCACCAGGATGTCGCAGGGGTGCTCGATCTTCGCGTCGGGGACGTCCTTGACCGTCACCGTCCGCGGTCCTTCGTACACTGCCGCTTTCATGGTTGGACCTTGCCGACGCCACCCTTCACCGGGCCGTCGACGGCGGTGGTGACATCTTCGGGGGGTTGGCACGGTCGGCCACGCAGACGACTCGACCGCGGGCGACGCCCGGCTGCCGACGGCCGGCGTCCCTCCTGCCGCGTCTACCCCGTGCCCGCTCGTGCGACGCCCTGCCAGCCCGACCGGATATCGGCCAGGAGGCGGCCGGCATCCGTGAGGAGCGTGCCCTGCACGGCGTGGACGGCCGGGGAAGCTCCCTGGGACGTCCGTTCCTGCCGCTGCACCCGCTCGAGTTCTGTGGCTGCCTGGTCGATCCGGGCGTCGAGCACGTCCGGATCGGTCGGGGACGCCTGGCCCATCTCCTCCATCGCGGTGGCCGCGGAGCGCAGGACGGCTCCGAAGCGGGTTCGGAAGGCGGCAGGCAGACCCCCGAGCTCCCCGCTGTCGAGGGCGTAGTCGAGGGTGCGGGTCATGGAGCGCAGGTGGTCCATGCCGCGTTCGGCAACGGTGACCGCTTCCCGGGCGCGGGGGAGGGCCGCACCGGCGCCGCCGCCGGCGCTCCGGCGGGGGTTCATGCGGCCGTTTTCGATCTCGGTGTCGATGCCGTGGCGGATGCGCTCGCACTCGGCGGACAGCCCGTGCCAGTCGCGTCGCCACTGCCGCAGGTGGTCCGGGTCGGGATCGCTTGCTTCGAGGGTCTCGGCGAGGTCCTCGAGGCGCTGGGCCATGGTGGTGTAGAGGGAGGCGACGGCTTGCTGCCGATGGTGGGTGTGGCGGGCCGGAGCGAGAACGAGATGGACGGCGAGGCCGCAGAGCGCGCCGATGCCCACCGCGGCGACCAGGTGGCCGATGTAGGCGATCTGGCCCTGTCCGGAGGAGAACGCGAAGAAGCCGACGATGGCGACCTGAGTGCCCTGCTGCCCCAGACACCGGACTTTGCCGACGCAGAGGGCGATCAGGGTGAGGATGCCGAACGTCCAGCCGTGGATGCCCGCCGACGCCGCCAGGGATGCGGCGAGAGTGGCCCCCGCCGCCATGGCCAGGACGTACTGGAGGCAGTCGCGCACCGAGCGGTACACGGTCGCCTGGAGCGCCACCAGCGCGGTGAACGGCGCGAACGTCGAAACCGACGGCGGCAGCAGGTAGCGCGCCAGGACCCACGCCGCCATCGCCGCGATCACGGTCTTGGCACCGAGCAGTACCTCGTCACGCTCGGCCCCGGCTCCTCGCGCCGCGCGACGCAGATAATCGGCCCGCTCCGTGACCGCCGACCAGATCCCTCGCGCCGCGTCCACCCGTCCGGGCAAGATCGACCACCTCCGATCCGCGCCTGCCCCGCCGATTGCGCCCGACTCTCGGATCATCGTGGCGACGCGCCTTCAGGGAGTCGGAGTCGGAGTCGCGAAGCGGGGCTCGGGCTCTTTGGCGTCCTGGGCGATCTCGGCCCGTTCCTCTGCGATCTCCCGCGTGAGGAAGAAGTTCAGAAGGGTCCGGATCGCGGCGATGGCGGCCAACTGCCCGATCTCCGTGAAGCCGGGGGCGACCGCGGTGCGCAGGACGTCCCCCGCGAGCTGGAACTCCAGCCCCAGAACGAGGAAGCGCCCCAGGCTCAACCGGATCTTGTTGAACTCACCGATGAGCGAGCGGCCGCGGAGCCCGGTCGAGGCGAACCGGGCGAACGCCCACACCGCACCGGCGAAGATGATCAGTGCCCCGGCGGCCTCGATCGCATGGACGAGCCATCCGATCAGCTCCTGGACCCCGGCTTCGGACAGTGGTTCTTTTGACGGCGTCATTCGGCTCGTCTACCCCGCGCACCACCGTTGCACGGGACGTCGGGACTTCTGGACTTCGTGGCCTCGGTCACGGCCCCAGCCGAACCTTCCGGCCGCAGGCCCCCACGGGGGGAGAACGCAAGGGCGACGGCATGGTCGAGGGGAGGCCGGGCAGGTGCGGGGCATCTGACGGTTCGATTCACAGGCGGCAACATGCGAAGCGTAGGCGTGGAAGAGGAACTGCTGCTCGTTGACGCGCACAGCGGTGCCCCCCTCGCGGTGTCGGGGGCCGTGCTGGCGGCCGCGGAGCGCTCGGCCTGGCAGCGCCCCGGCACGAACGGCCGACGGGACCACGAGTTCGAGAAGGAACTGCAGAAGGAGCAGCTGGAGTTCGCCACGAAACCCGTCACCGAGATGGGCGAGCTCCAAGAGGAGATCGTCCGCATCCGCCGCGAGGCGGCCCACCACGCGGCGAGTGCCGGCGCCGTGGTGGCGGCGCTCGCGACGTCTCCGCTGTCCGTCAAGCCGTCGTTGAACGTCGGGCCACGCTACCGGTGGCTGGGTGAGCAGTTCGGGCTGACCGCGCAGGAGCAGCTGACCTGCGGGTGCCACGTCCACGTGTCGGTCGCGTCGGACGAGGAGGGCGTCGCCGTCCTGGACCGCATCAGGCCCTGGCTGGCCGTCCTGACCGCGATGAGCGCGAACTCGCCCTTCTGGCAGGGCGAGGACAGCGGATACGGAAGCTACCGCAGCCGGGTGTGGAACCGGTGGCCGTCCGCCGGCCCGGTGGACGTCTTCGGCTCCGCCGACCGCTACCACGAGCAGGTCCGCGCGATGATCGACACCGGGGTGCTGCGCGACAAGGGCATGATCTACTTCGACGCGCGGCTCTCGGCCAGCTATCCCACCGTCGAGGTACGGGTCGCGGACGTCTGCCTGGACGCCTCCACACCGGTCCTCCTCGCAGCCCTCATCCGCGCTCTGGTGGAGACGGCGGCCCGCGCCTGGCAGGACGGGCAGCCTGCGGCCAGGATCGGTACGAGTCTGCTGCGACTGGCATCCTGGCGGGCCGGCCGGTCAGGCCTGGACGGGCCCCTGTTGCACCCTGAGACCATGCGGGAGACGTCTGCCGAAGACGCGGTCGATGCCCTGTACCAGCACGTGCGCGAGGCGTTGAAGGACCTGGGCGATGACGAGCGGGTCCGGGAAGGCATCGCGCACCTGCACGAACGGGGGAACGGCGCCCGCATGCAGCGCCGGCTGCTGGCCGACGGTCGCGCACTCGCATCCGTCGTCACTCGGTGCGCGGAGATGACGATCCAGCCGTGAGGCGCTGCGGGCCCTACGGGCAGGACCGCCTGCCCGTAAGGCGCATCGTCTCCGAGCAGCGACGCGCAGCGGCCGGCCGCCGACCACGCGCAGGCGTCGGCGGGGACACTCGACGGAGGGCCCTACCCGTACGGGCGGGCCGGCTCGGGCTGTGCGAACGGCCCGGGAGTCACCCGGCGCTGCGCGTCCCGGGCGGATCCTGCGGGTCGACGCCGGTGTAGGCGGATGCGTCCTTGGTGCCGCTGGGGCGCTGCGAGCGGCCCTTGGGGCCGGTGTCGTGCATGCCGGCCTCGTCGCTGCCCGCCTTGCTCTGGTCCTCGCCGCGACCGCTCGTGCTCTTCGTGGGTCTGCCGTGCGGGTTTCCCGCTTCCTCCTTGGAGACCTTGCGGCCGGGGCCCTTGGCGGGGGCGTACTGCTCCGGGTGGAAGGAGCGGTGGGCGCTCGGATTGTCCTGCTGTCGGGTCTCGTCGACGTCGGGAGACCAACCGTGCTGCTCGGTCCCCTTGTGGGGGCTCGGGCCTTCGCCGTGCCGGGGTTGGGATGACTTCGGCTGCTTAGCCATGGTGTGACCTGCCTGCCTTCCGGATAGGGAGAATCCCCTCCCTCCGCACTGTGCGGAGACCCCCGGGTCGGTGCGCTGCAGCCGTGGGGCGCCGGCACCCTCGGTGCCCGCGTCCTGTGCTGCCCCATCAAGCGTAGGCCCATCCGGCGGCCGGCGTATGCGGGCGGGGCCTTACGGGCCCGCCCCACCACCGCCCGGCCGACTGCGAGCCCGCCCGGCCACCGGCCCGGCCGCTCACCTCAGGCGGAGTTCGAAGCCGCTTCGGGGGAGCGTGGGCATGCGGGACAGCGGAATGGCGAGGTCCTGGTCGGGGACTTCGTAGTCGAGCCGCGCCAGCTCCGTCGCGATGACCGCGAGCGCGGTGACAGTGATGTCCTCTCCGGGGCAGCGGTGGCCGCGCGCCGGATCCCCGCCACCTTGGGGGACGAGGGTGTCCAGCGGGTCCCGCGGCCCCTCGGGGCTCGAGAACCGGCGCGGGTCGAACCGGTACGGATCCTCCCACAGGGCCGGGTCGTGGTTCTGGCCGTATAGGTCGAGCAGGACCAGGGCGTCCTTGGGAACGGGTTCCCCGTGCCAGGTCAGGTCCTGCGCGGCGAGACCCGCGACGAAGGGGGCGAAGGGGTAGAAGCGTCGTACCTCGTGGGCGAACGCCTCGGCGTACGAGCCTGCGGTGTCGGCCCGCAGGAGGTCGCGGTGCCGGGGCCACCGGTGCAGCGCGTGGGCGGCGAAGGTGGCGAACCAGGCGATGGCGACCGTGGGGCGGATGATGTTCAGTAGTTCGACCGCGGCGGTACGCGGGTCCAGGAGGGTTCCGTCCAGGTCGCGGTGCCAGGCCACCGCCTCCAGTGCCGTACCGGTGGAGTCCGGTTCCGGGGTCGTGCGCACCTCGGTGATCAGGCCGGCGAGGGCGTCTTCCTGGCGGCGCCGTGCCCGGCGGGCGCGCAGGTGGCGCGGGCCGGGGGTGGCGAACCCGTCGACCATGGACGTGCAGTCGCGGGCCAGGTCGGCGGTCGCCGCGTCGGAGAGCGGGACGCCCGCCCAGTCGCGGACGGCGAGTGCGAGGACCTTGGCGGTCTCGTCGAAGAGCACCGTGCGGTCCTGCCGCCGATCGGCCATCGCCTCGCGCCACCGCCGGGTGACCTGCTCTCCCAGCGCGGCGACTCCGGCGCCGTCCTTGAGGAGGGCGACGAACATCGCCTTGCGCACCCGGTGCTCGTCTCCGTCGAGGGTGTGGACGGCGCCCTGACCGAAGAGGGTGTCCAGGACCGGGTCGGGCAGGGCCGCGGTGCGTACGACGTGCTTCTCGTCGTAGAAGAAGGCGACCGCGTCCGGGCCGCGCAGGGCGATCGCGGGCCGACCCATCAGACGGGTCCGGACCGTGCCGTCATGGCTGCCGCGCATCCGGTTGGGCAGCCACGCGTATCCGTGCACCAGGAGTGCGAGCGTGCTGTCGTTCCACGGGGCGGCGTCGGTCTTCTTGGAGGAGGGCATGGAGCGCGCGTACCCGGCATGGCCCGAGGCACGCGTGGGACGGCCCGGTGTCACTCGTGCGTGGTCGTGCGGGGCCGTATGCGTCACACGCGTTGGGCCCGGTGGAGGACGGCGTGGAGGCCGTGGGCGCGCAGGGCGGCCCGGGCGGCGTTCGCTCCGGGTGCGCCATGGACGCCGCCGCCGGGGTGGGCGGCCGCCGAGGCGAGGTAGAGGCCCTTGACGGGGGTCTCGGGGCGGCCGGTGCCGGGGGTGGGGCGGAAGACGGCCTGTTGGTGCAGGGCGGTGGTGCCGTTGTTGATGGCGCCGTTGTGCAGGTTCTCGTCCATCGCCTGCAGGGTAGTGGGGGCCAGGATGCGGCGGGCGCCGATGAGCCCGCGGAAGCCGGGGGCGAAGCGTTCCACCTGCGCTTCGACGCGGTCGGCCATGGCTTCCTGTTCACCGGTGTCCCAGCGGCCGGTGATGCGGTCGGGGCCGGCGTCCGAGGTGATGCGCTGCGGGACGTGCGTGTAGGCCCACGCCGATTCCGTGCCGGCCGGTGAGCGGGTGGGGTCCGCCGTGGTCATCTGGCCGAAGAGGACGAACGGCTCGTCGGGGACCTGCCCCATGGCGATCTGGGCGGCGAACCGGGTCAGCCCGTCGACGCCGTCGGCCAGGTGGACCGTCCCCGCTCCCGCGGCCCGCGGCGCGGTCCACGGCACCGGCCCGGTCAGGGCCCAGTCGACCTTGAACGTCGCGAAGTCCCACTGGAAGCGTTCCAGGTCCCGCAGCAGGCGAGAGGGCAGGTGTTCCTCGCCCACGAGGTCCCGGTACAGGGCCGGTGCCGACGTGTCAGCCAGTACGGCCCGCCGCGCGCCGACGGTTTCCCCGCCCGCGGTCCTGACTCCGACCGCCGTGCCACCTCGGACGACGACGGACGCGACGCGCTCCCCGCAGCGCAGGACACCTCCCTTGCGTCGCAGGCGGCTCACGAGGGCCGCGGTCAGGGCACCGGCCCCGCCGACGGGCACCGGGAAGCCGTGGCTCTGGCCGAGCATCGACATCAGCCAGCCGAAACCACCGCTGCCCGCCGCCTCGGGAGCCAGGTCGGCGTGCAGCGCGTTGCCGGCCAGCAGGAGCCGGCCCCCTTCCCCGGCGAACTCCTCCTCGCCCAGCCGGCGCACCGGCAGGGCCAGCTTCCGCGCCATCCGCAGGCCCCCCGAGGTGCGGAGTTTCACTGCCAGCCGGATTCCGGAGCGGATCGGGGGGAAGGGCGTGAACAGGGCCTGCACGAGGTCCGGCCCCACTCGGGCCCACGCCCGGTACAAGTTCTCCCAGGCGTCGGCGTCGGCAGCGGCGAAGTCGGCCAGGCCGGCGCAGGTGTCCTGCACCCGCCGCTCCAGCACCGCGCACCGCCCGTCCAGCAGCGGGTGGGCCAGTACGGCCGGGGCGTGGCTCCACCGCAGGCCCTCCGCGGCCAGGTCGAGATCCGCGAGGACCGGGGAGGCGGCGGCGAGCGGATAGAAGGCGCTGAAGACGTCCGACACGTAGTCCGGGTGCACCCCGCGGTCACTGCGTACGGCTCCTCCGGGCTCCGCCTGCGCCTCGAGAACCTCCACGCTCCAGCCGGCGTCGGCCAGCACGTTCGCGGCCACCAACCCGTTCGGGCCGGCGCCGATCACCACCGCGTCAGGCATGCGGCACCCTGCCCGGCTGCCCCTCCACGACCTTGGCCAGCCGGGCCAGCATGCCCCGGTGCCGCAACTGCAGGGCTGTTTCGACGACGGAGTTGTGCAGGGAGCCACCCAGGCCGCGCAGGGGGTGCTCGTCGCAGACGACGAGGGTCTCCTCGCCCCACGGCCGGAGCTGGAGGAAGATCCTCGCGGTGCCCAATGCCTTGAACGCCGCCTCCAGTTCCAGCTCCCGGCCGAGTTCCCGGTGACGTACCGTGGTCACCCCTTCGGCCGACCAGGGGCCCAGCCGCAGGGTGTACCGGAGTCGGGATCCGACTTCCGGCCAGCTCTGATCGAGCGGTGTGGACTCGGACGGGCCCACCACCCACTCCCCGTACAGGGTCGGGTCGGCCAGCACGGCCCACACACTTCGAGGGGGGCGCCGGATGAGCTGATGACGGACGGCCACGGGAACTCCTCCTGCTACCGGAACGGCATGGACGGGGCGCACGCGCGAGAAGTACCCGAGCCGGGGGAGGGCGGAGCCGCCGGCCCCCGGGGGCACGTCCCGCGGTCAGTGGCCGAGGGCGTTCTTGAGCTGCTGCTTGGTCATCGTGGAGCGGCCGTCGATGCCGCGCTCCTTCGCCTCCTGGTAGAGGTCGTCCTTGGTGCGTTCGGAGGAGCCGCCGCCACCTGACTTCTCGCCGCCGCGTTGCGAGGCGGACTTGCCCTGGGTGGAACTGCGGCTCGCGGTCTTGCTCTCCCCGGAACGGGCGCGTTCCTTGTTCACCGTGCGGGAGGCCATCTCCTTCGCGCGGTCCTCCGACATGCCGCGCTTCTCGCCCGACTCCTTGATGTGTTCGTACTGACGTTCGCGCTTGGGGCTGGAACCTCGGGGCATGACGGAACCTTTCATCGACGGTGTGATGTCACGGTCATGGTGCGCGTACCCCGATCACGCCGCATCTCACGCAATTCGGACCAGCGGCTCGCGTCGGCGAGGTCGTGCCGTGCCGTCCGTTGCGGCACACGGGGAAACCGGGATCCGATCCCCCGACGAGACGCGTCCGGGCGCGTTACTCCGTGACCTCTGCCAGGCTCGCACCGTGCCCGCGGAGCAGCGGGCCGCGGCCCGCGGCTTCCGGTTGCACCGTCGTCCCGGAGGGAGACCTCGTGCAGACATTCCTTCCCTTTCCGTCGTTCGACGCCTCAGCGGCCGTGCTGGACGTGAGGAGGCTCGGCAAGCAGCGCGTCGAGGCCGTGCAGGTGCTGCGCGGCCTGGTCGTTCCGGGGTACGGATGGCGCAGGCACCCGGCGGTGCGGATGTGGGCGGGGTACGAGGAGGCACTCGTCAGGTACGGGTTGGAGATCTGCGGGGTCTGGACCGCCGCAGGGCGTGCCGATACCTGCGCCGTCACTCTGGTGCGGGACTTCGGTGCGTGGCAGCCGACGGGAGCCCCGCGGACGCAGGAGCAGTTGGCCGCCGACGGTGATCTGCCGCCGTGGCTGGGCGCACCGGAATTCCATCGAAGCCATCAGTCCGCCCTGGTGCGCAAGGCCCCGGCCTTCTACCGGGAGCGCTTCCCGGGCGTGCCGGACGACCTGCCGTACGTATGGCCCCGGTCCGACCGGGAGACGGACGGCGGGCCGTGAGCGCAGGCCCCTGAGGGGAGGGGGCGACCCCGCCCGGGAGCACCCACGCCCTCGTACGGACAGTCGCGGACGGCGGTGCGAAGCACCGCGGCCCGGGCATCAGAGCCCCGCCGCCGCCTTCTCCCGCTGGCGGGCCCAGGCCCGGGCGGTCAAGTCGGCGTCGCTCAGGACGTCGGCGGCCGTGCAGGCCAGGGCTTCGGCAGCCGCCAGCATCACCTCGCGCCCACGTTCCGAGGCGGCGGCGCGCGCGAAGGCGGGGGTGTGGTCCGAGGCGTCGTCGCCCAGGATCGCGACGAACGGATGGATGGCGGGGACGCGGCTGCTGACGTCGCCGATGTCGGACGATCCGAGGAACACCCCGCCGACGGGCTGGGTGAGCCGGATGCCCGAGCGTGCGAGGTGCAGGCCGAACCGGTCCGAGAGGACGTCGTTGTCCCGGAAGTGGGCGTAGCCCTTGCCCAGTCGGGTCACCTCCACCGTGGTGCCGGTCGCGGCCGCGACCCCTTCCGCCCAGGCGCCGATCTCGGCCACCAGGGCGTCGAGGGCGGTGCTCGTGGCCGCGCGCAGGCCGAACAGGCCTTCGGCGAAGGCCGGCACGATGTTGGTCGCCTTGCCTCCGTCGGTGACGATCCCCTGCACGTGCGAGCCGGACGGCAACCGCCTGCCCATCACGGCGGCCGTGTTGAACAACTGGACGAGGGCGGCCAGGGCATCGATCCCCCGGGTGGGATCGCCCGTCGGATGCGCTGCCCGGCCGTGAAAGCCCACGCGCACCTGCGTCTGCGCGGTGAGCGGCGCCCATGACCAGTCGTGCACGCCCGGATGGAACATCAGCGCGGCGTCCACACCGTCGAACACGCCCGCTTCGGCCAGAGCGACCTTGCCCCCGCCGCGCTCTTCCGCCGGCGTCCCCACGGCGAGCACCGTCCCCTCGAACTCCTCCCCCAGGACGCTGCGCAACGCCAGTGCGGCTCCCAGTCCGGACGCGGCGATCAGGTTGTGTCCGCATGCGTGTCCGAGGTCCGGCAGCGCGTCGTACTCCATCAGCAGGGCCACGCGCCGCCCCCGCCCGCTTCCCGCGCGGGCCACGAAAGCCGTGTCGAGCCCGGCCGTGCCCGACTCGACGGCGAACCCCGCCCGCCGGAGTTCGCCGGTCAGCAGCCGGGCCGCGTGGTGCTCCTCGTAGGCGAGCTCGGGATCCGCGTGCAGGGCGCTGCTGACGGCCCACAGATCGCCCGCCCGGCGGCCGCACTCCCGCCGCAGTCGCCCGTACAGCTCATCGGGTGGATCGCCCACGTCGCCCACGCCGCCCCCATCGCCCCCATCGCCCATGTCGTCTCCTCGTAGCGTCGTCCCGCTTCTGTCCGCAGGCCGCCCGATTACGCGCGCTCGCCGCGCTCCCGGTCCCTCGGCCTGCGGGCGACCGCTCAGCGGGCGCATCCTGGAAGCAGGAGGACCGGAGGACAGGGCTGCGGATGGGCGGTGGCACCACGTGGGCGTGCGGAAGGACAGCCGGCCCCTACAGGGCCGTACGGTCGTGGTGACGGGAGCGGCCCGGGGGCTGGGCGCGGCCTTGGCCCGGGCGTTCGACGCGCGGGGTGCGCGACTGGCCCTGCTGGGCCACCAGAGCCCACGCCTCCAAGAGGTGGCGGACTCCTTGCACAACGAATCCGCCTGCTGGGAAGTCGACGTGACCGACGATGCGGCCATGGCCGACACGGCCCGGCAGGTCCACGCCCGCCTCGGACCCGCGTCCGTCGTGGTGGGCAATGCCGGAGTCGCCGAAGGAGGCCCGTTCGCCGACTCGGATCCGCAGGTCTGGCGCCGCGTCATCGAGGTCAATCTGATCGGCAGTGCGGCGACAGCACGCTGCTTCCTGCCCGACCTCCTCGACACCCACGGCTACTACCTGCAGGTCGCCTCCCTGGCATCCCTGGGGACGTCACCCCTCATGAGCGCCTACTGCGCCTCCAAGGCGGGCGTCGAGTCCTTCGCGCACGCCCTGCGCGCCGAACTCGCCCACCGCGGGGTGGGGGTCGGCATCGCCTACATCAACTGGACCGACACGGACATGGTCCGGGACGCCGACCGCCATGCCGTCCTGCGCGAACTGCGCGCCCACATGCCGCCGCCCGCACGCAAGGTGTACCCGGCGGCGCAGGTCGCCGACCGGCTGGCCACCGCTGCGGAACGACGGGCGTCGTCCGTCTACATGCCCGCCTGGCTTCGTGCCGTCCAACCGGTACGGGCCGCTCTCCCGCCCCTCGTCACCCGCATCGCCCGCAGCGAACTGCCGCGCCTGGAGCGTACGCAGCCCTTCGAAGCCACCGGTCTGCTGGGCGCCGGCGGCCGCGCCGACGAACGCCGCGACACCGCGCCGCGTTCGGAGCGGGGGAGCGCGGACGGACCCGACAGGTAGAGGTGCGGAGCGACATGGTCAGGGCAGGGGTGTGCCGCCGGTGGCGTTGACGATCTCCCCGGTGATGTAGCTCGCCTGCGGCGAAGCCAGGAACACGTACGCGGGCGCCATCTCGGCGGGCTGGGCGGGGCGGCCCAGGGGTGACTGCTCGCCGAACTTCGTCGCGTCGGGCATCGTCGCGGGGATCAGCGGTGTCCATACGGGCCCGGGTGCGACGGCGTTGACGCGGATGCCGCGCTCGGCGAGCATCTGGGCCAGTCCGTGGGTGAAGGAGATGATCGCCGACTTCGTCATCGCGTAATCGAGGAGGTGCGGGCTCGGCTGATAGCCCTGCACCGAAGTGGTGTTGACGATCGAGCCGCCGCGCGGCATGTGTTCCAGAGCCTTACGGGTCAGCCAGAACATCCCGTACAGGTTCGTCTTCATCACCCGGTCGAACTGCTCCGTGGTGATCGCCTCGATGCCGTCGGGCTGGGACATCTGATAGGCGGCGTTGTTGACGAGGAGGTCGATGCGCCCGAGTTCGTGCACGGCCCGGTCGATCAGAGCCTCGCACTGCTCCTCGTCACGGATGTCGCATGCGACCGGTACGGCCTTGCGGCCCGCCGCGCGGATCAGGCGCGCCGTCTCGGCCGCCTCGTCCGCCTCTTCGGGAAGGTGGGTGAAGACGACGTCCGCACCTTCGCGGGCGAACGCCAGACAGACGGCCCGGCCGATGCCGGAGTCGCCGCCGGTGACGACCGCCGCCCGGTCGACCAGTACGTCGTGGCCCTCGTAGGAGTCCTCGCCGTGGTCTGGTCGTGGCTCCATCCGCTCCGTGGAGCCGGGATGGTCCTGCTCCTGGTCGGGAAAGGGCGGGCGTGGGTGGAGTGTCACCGGGTCGGGGACCCGGGGCTCTTCCTGAGGCATGGGATCTCCGTGGGTGCCCTTCTCGGGCGGATCAGGGGGCTTCACATCACGGCCATGGTGTGGGCATCCGCACCCGCCCGCCATCCGACGGCGGCGGCCGGCCCTGCGCATGCGGCCTGAACGGTGCCGAAGAGGCGAGAGGCGTCTACGCCCACAGCCGGCTGCGGGGGGGGGGGGGGGGGGGGGGGGGGAAGAAGGGGGGGGGGGGGGGGGGGGGGGGGGGGGAACAACTGGCACGGGGGGAAAGGGAAAGGGGGGGACAAGAAAAAAGG
>NZ_JBVJFB010000001.1:617757-763398 GCF_055588065.1 Streptomyces sp. NPDC046308 | reverse complement strand
CTGGCTTTGGTCACCCTCCCTGTCTGTTTGTCCTGAAGTGGCCAAGAGGAGGGGGGGTCCTCCCCCCCCCCCCCCCCCTCCCCCCCCCTCCTCCCCCCCCCCCCCCAGCCAGGCATCAGGCATGCCGGTGAGAGCGCCGGCCACCGCTGGCCAGGCGGTACAGGGCCAGGAGTATGACAGAACCGATGATGGCGGCGATCCAGGTGGAAAGGTCGAAGAAGCCGTCGATGGAATCGACACCGAAGATGACCTTGCCGAGCCAGCCGCCGAGGAGGCCGCCGGCGATGCCGATGAGCATGGTGACGATGATGCCGCCCGGGTCCTTGCCCGGCATGATCGCCTTGGCGATGAGGCCGGCGAACAGACCGATGAGAATCCACGCAATGATGCCCATGGTGCGTCTCCTGCTCCGTGAGATGAGGTCGGGGTCACGTCGCTTCTTCACGCGGGTCGCGCTTTCAAACGTGCGCAGCGCGCCGCGGGCCCCGGCGGCCGCGGCTCGAGCACGACGGTGGTGGACCCGCCGACGCGCCCCTTCGGCGGCGTCGCCCCGAATGACAGAGACTGGGGAGTATGCGGCCCCCGATGGCTACGGCCGGCCTGTCTCTCCGAGCTGCGCAAGAGGAGAGTGGAGGTGCAAGCACCTGCGCATCGGCATCGGCAGTCTGCCGGCACGAGGCGAGGACGAAGGGTGATGCAGTGGACGACCGGTACCGGGACACACAAGGGCGGCGCATGCTGGGGAGCCTGCTCGCGGCGAGCCACCTGATGCCGTTGGAACTCCTTCCGGCGAAGGCGGCCGAACACGCGGCCGAGGTCGGTTTCACCCAGGTACTCATCTACGTGGCCGATCTTCAGGGTGACGTGCTGCGCCTGCTGACCGGGCAGGGCCTGGACGCCGGGCAGGGCGCGGTGGGGGAGGAGACGGAGCTGAAGATCGAGGGCACCGTGGCGGGGCGCGCCTTCCAGTACGGGCAGATCGTGGCCGGCGCCGAGACGGGTGGGGCGGGGATCCACTGGTGGGTGCCGCTGCTGGACGGTACCGAACGTCTGGGCGTCCTGCGGATCACCACCGTCCACGGCGATCAGCGGGCCATGGAGGACATGGAGCTGCTGTCCGCGCTGATCGCCCTGATCCTCGACAGCAAGCGGCGCAGCAGTGACTCCTACGCCCGGTTGACGCGGGTCAAGCCGCTCAACGTCGCGGCGGAGATGCAGTGGCACCTGATGCCGCCGCCCACGTACGCGGACGGCCGCGTGATGATCTCCGCAGCGATGGAGCCGGCGTACCAGATCAGCGGTGACGCGTACGACTACGCGATCGCGGGACACGTGGTGCACCTGTCGCTGTTCGACGCGATGGGGCACGACACGGCCGCCGGACTCACCGCCAACCTGGCGATGGGCGCCTGCCGCAATACGCGGCGCGCAGGCGCCGGGCTGGTGGAGACGAGCGAGAGGATCGAGGAGGTTCTGATCGGACAGTACGGTCGGACCCGCTATGTGACCGGTATCCTCGCCGACCTCGATACCCGCAACGGGGCCCTGACGTGGGTCAATCGCGGTCATCACCCCCCGCTGGTCATTCGCGGCGGCCGCTGGGTCACGTTGCTGGACTGCCCGCCCGCCCACCCCATGGGCACCGCTCTCGGCCTTCCCGCCCTCCTGTGCCGGGACCAGTTGGAACCCGGTGACCGTCTGGTGCTCTACACGGACGGCATCACCGAGGCCCGCCGGGCCGGCAACGAGGAATTCGGCCTGCCCCGCTTCGCCGACTTCCTCACCCGCCACCATGCTGCCGGCCTGCCCGTCCCCGAAACCCTGCGCCGCCTCATACACGCCGTTCTCGAACACCACGACGGCCACCTCCAGGACGACGCCACCGTGCTGTTCTGCGAATGGCTCGGTCCCCACCCGCAGCCGACCGTGCGGGCCGCGGCCCTTGCCGGACTTCCGCCGACCGGTCCCGGCGCAGCCACACCGGAGGACGCAGCCGGTCGTCACTGAGGGTTTCGCGACGGTGCCTGGGGCGCATGGGACGCCAGTGCCGGGGCAGGCGACGCCTGGGCGGCCGCCGGCTGCCGGTGACTGAGACGTGTGTGAAGGAGCGAGATCGTGCTGATGACTCACCCCGCGGTGCTGACACGTCTGGTGGAGGAGTACGAGAGGGAGTCGGAGCTCCGGGCCGCGGCGGGTCCGCACGGGCCCGTACGGCAGCAGATGGAGGACGTGATCTACACGCTGTGCGTGTCGACCGGGACACGTGACATAGACGCAGCGCTGGCGGTGGCGCGGGAGCGGCTGCACACGGCATGGCTCGGCGACGGGTACGACCCGGAGACGGCGGCACAGGACAGTCGGACCTCGAGCGCTGCGGCGGGCTAGTCCGCCCGCGCCGTGCCGTGCCGTACCGGCCCCGGTCGGGCCGGTACGGCACTGCGGCGCGGGCGGCGGGGCGGTCGGACGGCGCCTTCGGCCCCCTCCCGCGAAGCTGCCGCGTTCGGCCTCTGAGCCGACGCCTGGCCCAAGAAGCATCGCCGGGGGCTTTCGCCGGATTTGTTCTCCCCGTACCGGGCAGGTGCGACGTAGAGCCCGGCGGAAGGAGGACGTATGGACGCACCCGTCCTTGATCGGTCCCTGCCCCGCAGCGGGCAGCCCACCACAACGGCGCGCGACGCCACCCGAGCCTTCCTCCACCATGCCGCGCGCATCCGTCCGCCCGCCGAACCGGGGAGCGGCGACGCCGTGCTCCTGGTCGTCGGGGAGCTGGTCGCCAACGCCATGCGCCACACCCGTGGGCCCGCATCGCTCCACCTGGAACTGGACGGCGACCACATCGACATCCGCGTCACCGACACCAGTCCCGACCCGCCCGAGCCGCGCCCGCCCCACCTCGACGGAACCGGCGGATGGGGATGGCAACTGATCAACCACCTCACCACCGACGTACACATCGAACCCACCCTCGACGGCGGCAAGACCATCTGCGCCCGCGCCCCCTGGTAGGGCGGGTGGGGTCAACGGGTTCTCAGCCCGCACGGCCAATGAGCCCTGGGGCGGCGGCTGCGGCAGCTCCAGGCCCCGGGGGACGGGGCGCGTACCCGAGCCTGCCGGACTTCTGGAGCCGCGCCCGGCAGAATGGCAGTCCGAGCTCCTGGCGGGGCGCCGCCCTGGTCGTCCTCTCCGTCCACCTCCGCCGGCGCGGGTCGTGGGACCGGCGCCGGAGAGCGACCGCTTAAGGCGCGCGCGGGTGGGCAGGCGCCTCCTATGTCGATTGCCTGTTCGGGCCGACTCCCCATCGTCGGCCGAAGTGACCCGGGAGTGTAGTGATGGCGTACGTGACCAGATGCTCCTCGACGAGCGAGGCCCTCCGGAGGCGCAGCCCCCGGGGCGCCGTACATGTGGGGGGTTCCCCGTGTGCGGGTTGAGCGGGGAGATGCGTTTCGACAGCCGAAGACCGGACCTGGCCGCTGTCGAACGCATGACCGACGCCTTGAAGGCCAGGGGGCCGGACGGCAGGGGGATGTGGTCGCAGGGCGCTGTGGCGCTCGGGCACCGGCGTCTGAAGATCATCGATCTTTCGGAGCGGGGCTCCCAGCCCATGACCGATGCGCAGCTGGGACTCACCGCGGTCTTCAACGGTTGTGTCTACAACTACCGCGAGCTGCGCGACCGCCTGGAAGGGCTCGGGCACCGCTTCTTCTCCCGCTCCGACACCGAGGTGGTCGTCAAGGCCTACGCCGAGTGGGGCCCGGAGTGCGTCGAAGCCCTCATCGGCATGTTCGCCTTCGCCGTGGTCGAGCACCACACCGGCCGCGTCGTACTCGGGCGTGACCGGTTGGGGATCAAACCCCTGTACGTCACGCAGGACGGCGACCGGCTGCGCTTCGCTTCCACCCTGCCCGCACTGCTGGCGGGCGGAGGTGTCGACACTTCCCTCGACCCGGCGGCACTGCACCAGTACCTGAGCTGGCACGGCACGGTCCCGGCGCCCCGCACCGTCCTGAACGGAGTACGGAAGCTCCCGCCGGCCACCGTCCGTATCGTCGAGCGGGACGGTACGCACCGCGACCACTGCTACTGGCAGCCGTCGTACACCCGGCACTCCGAGCTCGGCGAGGACCCGGCGCTCTGGCAGGAGGCGGTGCACGACGCGCTGCGCACGGCGGTGCGGCGGCGCACGGTCGCGGACGTCCCCGTGGGCGTGCTCCTGTCGGGCGGGCTGGACTCCAGCCTGATCGTGGCGCTGCTCGCCGAGGCGGGGCAGGAGGACATGGCGACCTTCGCGATGGGCTTCGAGGCGGAGAACGGGGAGGACGGGGACGAGTTCCGGTATTCGGACCTGATCGCGCGACGGTTCTCCACGGAACACCACCAGCTCATGATCCCCTCCGACCGGCTGCCGTCCGCGCTGGAAGCCGCGATCGGCGCCATGAGCGAGCCGATGGTGAGCCACGACGCGGTCGCGTTCCACCTGCTGTCCGAACAGGTCTCCAAGGAGGTCAAGGTCGTCCTCTGCGGACAGGGCGCGGACGAGGTGTTCGCCGGCTACCACTGGTACCCGCAGATCGCCGCGGCCGCCCGGGCGGAGGCCGAGGGCGCGTACGCGGACGCGTACTTCGACCGGACGCACGCCGAACTCACCGCCATGCTGCACCCCGGCTTCACCGCCGACCACGACGCCTCGATGGAGTTCGTCCGGGCGCACATGGCCGCGCCGGGAGCCACGACCGCCCTCGACGCGACCCTCCGCATGGACGTCCACGCGCTCATGGCCGACGACCCCGTCAAACGGGTCGACAACATGACGATGGCCTGGGGCCTGGAGGCCAGGGTGCCTTTCCTGGACCACGAGCTCGTCGAACTGGCCGCGGCCTGCCCTCCGCAGCTCAAACTCGCACAGGGCGGCAAGGCCGTGCTCAAGGACATCGGACGCAAGATCCTGCCCCTTGAAGTGGTCGACCGCCCGAAGGGCTACTTCCCGGTCCCCGCGGTCCGGCACATGGCAGAACCCGTGCTCGCCCGCGTACGCCACGCCCTCACGGCCCCGGAAGCACGCCGGCGCGGAATCTTCGACCAGCGCCTGGTCCACGAGCTGCTCGAGGCGCCCAACCGCCATCGGACCAAACGCGGGGCCAACACCCTCTGGCAGGTGGCGTCGTTGGAAATCTGGCTGCAGACGCACGGAATCAAGTGAGCGGCCGACGCCTGAAGCGGAAGCCCGGGAGAGGCGGCCCATGCCCCTGGAGCACACGACACCCCTGAGGCCCGCGCACGGAGCGCCCCGTGGGGCAGCCGTTCCCCCCGTTGCCGGAGCTCGCCCGCCGGACCCGGCCCCGACCCCGGTACCGGACCCGGACCCGGTGCCCACCCCGGACCCGGTACTGGCCCCGGCCCCGGCCCCCGCGCCGGTCGCGATGCCCGCCCATGTGGGCGTCGACCCGCCGACCCTGCTGCCCGCCCACGGATGCTGGTACCCGTCCGCCGACCCGACGGGCGAGCACGTGGCGTTCATCTGCGACCGGGCCGGGGTCCCCCAACTGTGGAGCGGGCCCGCCCGGGAGACGGAGGTGCACGTCCTGGACGGCGACCCCGACCCGGTGACCGAGGTGTCGTGGTCGCCGGACGGCCGCTGGATCGCCTACACCTCGGCGCCGGGGGGCGGTGAGCACACCCGGGTTCTGGTGGTGCGCCCGGACGGCACCGGACGCCAGGTCCTCGCGGGCGCGGAGCCGGGGAGTTCGGCCCACCTCGGGTGCTGGACGCGTGACGGCACCGCCCTCGCCGTCACGGTGGCCCATCCGTCCCCGGTGCGCTCGGAGCACGCCGGACCGGGACACCTGCCGTCCGAAGCGGAAGGTGCGTCGCCGGCCGGCGGCAAGGCACTGGGAGCGGCGCCGTCCGAACGCGACGGCCCGGCCCTCGGCCCGGCCCGCAGAGGCGGGCTGGCGACCTACCTGGTCGACCCGGACGCGGCCACCGCACCGGTCCTGCTGTTCAGCGAGGAGGGAGCCGCCTCCCTCCGGGTGTGCGACATGAGCGCGGACGGCCGCTTCGCACTCGTCCGCCGCGGTCCGCGCGGCCGTCGGGAGGCCCTCGTACTCGACGTCGCCGCGGGCCGCACCACCTTCGACCTGCACGTCGCCGACGGCGACCCCTGGATCGGCCGGTTCTCCGCCGACGCGCGGACGCTCTGGCTGCGCAGCGACGCGGAACGGGAGTTCGCGGCCCTGCTGAAGGTACGTCTGGACGAGGAGGGCAGGTCCAGGGGACTGTCCGTCGCCGCCGAGCGGGAGGGCTCCGCCCTGGATCTGCTGAGCGTGCCCCACCACGGCCAGTGGGCCGTGCTCGCCTGGAACGCGCACGGCGCCACCGAGCTGGAAAGCGTCGGCCTCGCCCCCGGCCTGACGGACGGTGACATCGGACCGCGCCACCATCCCGTCCTGCCCCACGAGGTGGTGACCCGGATCGCGCCCGTGGAGCGCGGGGGCCTGTTCGCAGCCCTCTCGGGCTCCCGGCGCAGGCCGGGCATCTGGGAACTGGACGAGGCTCTCGTCGCCGCCCGCACCGGCTGGTCGGCGCGCGACGAGGACGCGGTCCCGCCGGGGCGGCCTCCCGTACGCCCGGTGCCCCTGCGGTGTGAGGCCCGGGACGGGCTCGTACTCGGTGGCTGGTACTACCGGGCGCCGGAGCAGGACGCGGGCCGCCCGGCCCCGTGCGTCATCCACCTCCACGGCGGACCGGAGGAACAGGAACGACCCGTGTTCAATCCGCTCTACCACGAACTCCTCGGGAGGGGCCTGGACGTGTTCGCCCCCGACGTCCGCGGCTCGTCCGGCTGGGGCCGCTCCTTCGTGGACGCCGACCTCGGCGCCGGCCGGTTCGCGGCGATCGACGACGTCGCGGACTGTGCGGCCCACGTGGTCTCGCTCGGCTACGCCGACCCCCTGAGGCTGGGGGTGATGGGCCGCTCGTACGGCGGCTACCTCACCATGGCCTCCCTCGTGTGGCATCCGGACCTCTTCCGCGCGGGGGTCGCGGTCTGCGGGATGTCGGACTTCGCCACCTTCTTCGCCGGAACCGAGCCGTGGATCGCGCAGTCCGCCGCCGCCAAGTACGGGCACCCCGAACATGACCGGGAACTGCTGCGGTCCCTTTCCCCGATGAGCCGCATCGACCAACTCCGCGCCCCCGTGCTGGCCGTCCACGGGGAGCACGACACCAACGTGCCGCCGACGGAGTCGGAGCAGTTCGTCCGCGCGGCACGCGACCGCGGCGTGCCGGCACGACAGCTGACGCTGCGCAACGAGGGCCACGAATTCCTGCGGGCGGACAACCGGCGACTCTACCGGCGCGCTGCCGCGGACTGGCTGGAGCGGCATCTCCGTCCGGCCCCGTGAAGAGGTCCGTTTTCGCCGACGGTCTCGGGGCAGGCGCGCGGCATGGACCAGTCGAAAGCGCCGGTACTCGATGCGTTGGCCGCCTACCACGAAAGCGGGCAGACCCCGTTCACGCCCCCGGGGCACAAGCAGGGGCGGGGGGCCGACCCAAGGGTGCGGGCCGTGCTCGGCGAAGCGGTGTTCCGGTCCGATGTCCTCGCCACCAGCGGCCTGGACGACCGTACGTCGTCCCACGGCGTCCTGGAGGAAGCACAGGCGCTGATGGCGGACGCCGTCGGAGCGGACCATGCGTTCTTCTCCACCTGCGGCAGTTCCCTGTCGGTGAAGTCGGCCATGCTGTCGGTCGCCGGACCGCACGAGAAGCTGCTGGTCGGCCGGGACGCGCACAAATCCGTGGTGTCAGGCCTGGTCCTCTCCGGCATACGGCCCATCTGGGTGGATCCGCAGTGGGACGCGGAGCGCCACCTCGCCCATCCGCCGACAGCCGAGGCGTTCGAGGCGGCCTTCGCCGAGCACCCCGACGCCCGTGGCGCACTCGTGACCACCCCGACCCCCTACGGCACCTGCTCGGACCTGGCCGCCATCGCCGAGGTCTGCCACCGCCGGGGCCGGCCCCTGATCGTCGACGAGGCATGGGGTGCCCACCTGCCCTTCCACCCGGACCTGCCCACCTGGGCCATGGACGCCGGCGCCGACGTGTGTGTCACCTCCGTGCACAAGATGGGCTCCGGCCTCGAACAGAGCTCCGTCTTCCACCTCCAGGGCGACCTGGTCGCCCCGGAGGTGCTCAAGAGCCGTGAGGACCTGCTGGGGACCACCAGCCCCTCGTGCCTCGTCTACGCGGCGCTGGACGGCTGGCGCCGGCAGATGGTCGAGCAGGGTGAGGCGCTCTACGACCACGCACTCACCCTCGCCCAGAAGACCCGCGAGCGGATTTCCCGCATCGACGGCATGCACGTGCACGGCCGCGAGGACTTCTGCGGGCCGGGCCGGGCGGCGGACATGGACCCCCTTCAGATCATCGTCGACATCAGCGCGTGGGAGGTCACCGGCTACCGCGCCGCCGACTGGCTGCGGGCCCAGCACGGCATCAACCTCCACATCGCCGACCACCGCCGCATCAGCGCACAACTCACCCACGCCGACGACGGCGACACGGTGGAGCTGCTTCTGACGGCCCTGACCGACCTGGCCGCGCATGCCGCGGACCTTCGGACCGGACAGCCCGTGAAGGTCCCGCCGCCGTCGGGGCTGAGGCTGGAGCAGGCGGCGCTGCCCCGCGACGCCTTCTTCGGCCGGACGGAGCAGGTGCCCTGGCAGGAGGCGGACGGGCGGATCGCGGCCGAGATGCTGACCCCGTACCCGCCCGGCATCCCGGCGGCCCTGCCCGGCGAGCGCCTCACCAAGGACGTTCTGCGCTACCTGCGGAGCGGGGTGGAGGCGGGCATGGTCGTGCCGGACGCGGTCGACACGGAGGTCACGAGCGTCCGCGTGCTGCGCGAAGAGTGAGCGTCGCAGGCGGCCCCGGTGGACGGGTGCCGTTCGGGCAGCCTGAGCGTGAGCCTCACGCAGCTTTCCGCTCCGGAGCCCTAGCGTGGCCCCATGACGAGACATCAGGACGTGGGGCGGCGGGCGGTCGTGGTGCTCTGTGTGACAGCGGCGCTGATGGGACCGGGAAGCCTGGCCGGCGCCGCCACCTGGACGGGGGCAGCCGGGCCGCTCCCGCGGCCTGATGCCCTCGTCTACGTGGCCGACCTCCACTCCGACACGGTGTCGGTCGTCGACCCCGGCACCGGCAAGGTCGTGGCAGCGGCACAGGACGAGAAGCCCTGACCCGGGTCCGAAGCTGCCGGCGCCGGGCCGGTTTCCCCCACGGGCTGAGACCGCCTCGATGTGCTCTCCCTCCCGTCGGTCACGCGCTGTGCTCACTCGGGCACCGGAATGGAAGGCCCGCCGTCCGGTTCGCGGGCCCGTCACCGGGCACGCGCACGGTGGGGGCACGGCCACAGCAAGAAGCGACGAAAACGAAGCAGCACAGGCTGCGAGGAGGCGTCATGCGGGCACTCACCTGGCACGGCAAGCGGGACGTACGCGTCGACTCCGTGCCCGACCCCACGATCCGCGACCGCGACGACGTGATCGTCAAGATCACGACTACGGGCCTCTGCGGTTCCGACCTGCACCTCTACGAGGTCCTCGGTGCCTTTCTGGACCCCGGCGACATCCTGGGCCACGAGCCCATGGGCATCGTGGAGGAGGTGGGACCGGACGTCACCTCCCTGAAGCCGGGGGACCGGGTGGTGGTCCCCTTCAACATCTCGTGCGGGTCGTGCTTCATGTGCGACCAGGGGCTGCAGTCCCAGTGCGAGACGACACAGGTCCACGAGCACGGCACCGGCGCGTCGCTCTTCGGCTACACGAAGCTCTACGGCCAGGTCCCGGGCGGGCAGGCCCAGTACCTGCGCGTCCCCTTCGGGAACTCGCTCCCGATCCGGGTCCCGGAAGGGCCTCCCGACGACCGCTTCGTCTACCTGTCGGACGTGCTGCCCACGGCCTGGCAGGCCGTCGAGTACGCGGCCGTCCCGCAGGGCGGCAGCGTCGCCGTCCTGGGCCTGGGCCCCATCGGGGACATGAGCTGCCGTATCGCCGCTCACCGCGGCGCCGGTACGGTCATCGGCATCGACCTCGTCCCCGAACGCCTGGAGCGGGCACGCCGCCGAGGTGTCCACACCCTGGACCTCCAGCAGTACGGCGAAGGCCTGGCGGACGCCGTCCGCGCGCTCACGGGAGGGCGGGGCCCCGACGCCGTCATCGACGCCGTCGGCATGGAGGCCCACGGCAGCCGCATTGCCGCCGCCGTGCAGGGCATCACCACCCTCCTGCCGGACGCCCTGGCCGCAGCCATGATGAAGCGCGCGGGAATCGACCGGCTGTCCGCGCTCTACACCGCCATCGACCTCGTCCGCCGCGGCGGCACGATCTCGGTGTCCGGGGTCTACGGAGGCGCGGCCGATCCGCTGCCCCTGCTGACCATGTTCGACAAGCAGCTCACGCTGCGCATGGGCCAGGCCAACGTTCGGCGCTGGGTCGACGACATCCTCCCTCTGCTCACCGACGGAGACCCCCTCGGCGTCGAGGACTTCGCCACGCACCGCTTGCCCCTGGAGCAGGCGCCGGACGCGTACGCGATGTTCCAGAAGAAGCAGGACGGCGCCGTCAAGGTCCTCTTCACACCCTGATCCGGCCGCGCGGCCGCCCGCGGTGATGCGTCGCCGATCGCATCGCGGCGCGCGCGGGCCGACAGGTTCAGCAGCCCACTCCTTGGAGACATTTGATGACCACGAAGCACAGCCCTGCAACGTCGGAGCCGGAAGGGAACGGTGTGCCGGGCAAGCCGGGACCGGTTTCCCCGGCCGTCGCCGAGCCGACGCAGCCCTCCGAACCCCTCCCGCCGAAAGCGGACCAGGAAGGGCCGGAGACCGTCAGCCCCACCGGGCAGCCCACCGGGGCGGATCAGGCGCGCATGGCGCAGAGCGGCGCTTACCTCACCACCGCCCAAGGGGCACGGCTGTACGACACCGACCATTCACTGAAGGCCGGACCGCGCGGGCCGGTCCTTCTCCAGGACCACCATCTGCGCGAGAAGATCACGCACTTCGACCACGAGCGGATCCCGGAACGAGTGGTGCATGCGCGCGGCGCCGCCGCTCACGGAGTCTTCCAGGGCTACGGAACCGCGGGCGAGGTGACGCGTGCCGCCTTCCTGGCGAAGGACGTGGAGACACCGGTGTTCGTCAGGTTCTCCACGGTCCTCGGCTCGCGCGGTTCGGCCGACACGGTGCGCGACACACGTGGCTTCGCGACGAAGTTCTACACCGAGGAAGGCACCTTCGACCTGGTCGGCAACAACATTCCGGTGTTCTTCATCCAGGACGCCGTCAAGTTCCCCGACATCATCCACGCCGGCAAGCCGCACCCCGACCGGGAGATCCCGCAGGCGCAGAGCGCGCACGACACGTTCTGGGACTTCGTCTCGCTCCACACCGAGGCCACGCACCACACGCTGTGGAACATGTCGGACCGCGGCATCCCGCGGTCCTACCGGATGATGGAGGGCTTCGGCGTCCACACGTTCCGCCTGGTCAACGCCTCCGACGAGAGCGTGCTGGTGAAGTTCCACTGGAAGCCCAAGCTGGGCGTGCACTCCCTCGTCTGGGAGGAAGCGCAGCTGATCAACGGGATGGACCCCGACTTCCACCGCCGGGACCTCTTCGACGCCATCGAATCCGGCGCCTTCCCGCAGTGGGAACTGGGCATCCAGGTCTTCCCCGACACCGACGACCAGACCTTCGAAGGCATCGACCTCCTCGACCCGACGAAGATCGTCCCGGAGGAGCTCGCCCCGGTCCAGCCGATCGGGCTCATGACCCTGAACGCCAACACCAAGAACTACTTCGCCGAGACCGAGCAAGTCGCCTTCCATCCCGGCCACTTGGTTCCCGGCATCGACGTCACCGACGACCCGCTGCTCGCCGGCCGCCTCTTCTCGTACCTCGACACACAGATCAGCCGCCTCGGCGGCCCCAACTTCGGGCAGATCCCGATCAACCGGCCGCAGGCCCCCGTCAACGACATGCTCCGCGACGGCATGCACCAGACCGCCGTCCACACCGGGGTCGCCCCCTATCACCCCAACAGCCTCGACGGAGGCTGCCCCTTCTTCGCCGGAGCCGACACCGGCGCCTTCATCGAAACACCCGTGAAGATCCCGGCGGCGAGCAAGGTCCGCGAAGCGCCCGCCTCGTTCTCGGACCACTTCACCCAACCGCGGTTGTTCTGGCTCAGCATGACGGCGTCCGAGCGCGAACACATCATCGCCGCGTACACCTTCGAACTGAACAAGTGCTACGAACAGGCCGTCAAGGAGCGCGCCCTCCAGGTCCTGGCGAACATCGACCCCCAGCTGTGCGAACAGGTCGCCACCGGACTCGGTCTGCCGGCCCCCGCGGCCATCGAGCCGCTCGCCGACCCCGACCCCAGCCCGGCCCTTTCCCAGATGGGCGGGACCTGGCCGATCGACGGCCGCGTCATCGGCGTCATCGCCGACGCGGAGGCCGACCTGGACGGCGTACGGGCCGCCCGGCAAGCCATCCTCGACGCGGGCATGGTGCCCCTCGTCGTCGCCCCGACGGGCGGCGCCCTCGGCCCCGACGGCGATCCGATCACCGTCCAGCGGACCTACGCCACCGCCCGCTCCACCGAATTCGACGCCGTCCTGCTCGCCGGTGTGCCCCGGGCCGGAGCGGACGCGTACGGCGCCCGCGACGCCAAGGCGGGTACGGCCCGGCCCCCGCAAGCCGCCGACCCGCGCGTGCTCCTGCTCGTCACGGAGGCGTACCGGCACGGCAAGGCGATCGGCGGCTGGAACGGCGCGGAGCAGCTCCTCCAGAGCGCCGGCATCACAGCCGACGACCCGGGTATCGCGCTGGAGGAGGACGGTACGGCCGTCGTAGGCACGGTTGCCGCGGCCCTGGCCGAGCACCGGGCCTGGGACAGGTTCCCGCCGGCTGCCTGAGGGCCGGAGGCGGGAACGACGAGAACGGGCCCACCGCGCCCCCTGCGCGGTGGGCCCGTTCCCGCCCCTGGCAAGTCGTCGCTCAGGAAGCGGCCGGCGTCGGGTCGAGCCGTGGCCGGCGGATGTGGTCGCAGTCCGTGCCGGAAGTGGTTGCGGGAATGCGCATGCGGCGCAGGAGGTCGCGTGCGGTGCGCCTGGTCGCCGCGCTGCGCCAGGCAGTCGTCGGGTGGCGGGAACGAAGGTGGGAAAGCGCCCGCGTTCCCAGGCCGGAGCTGTGGAAGCGCTCGTCGATGATGACCGCGGTGATGACGCCCCGGGCGCAGTCAGGGCAGATCCTGTAGCGGACCTGGCCGACGACCTGGCGGATGTGGACGAGGAGCAGGCATTCCTCGCCCGACCCCGAGGGGTCCGGGACGTGCGCGGACAGGAAATCGATCGCCCGGTACGCCAGGATGCGGCGGCGAAGCCGGCTGCTGATCCGGCTTCGGCGCGAGTGTTTGGGGCCGGCTCGGCCAGATGGAGACGTCTGGGCTGCGGGTGCCGGGCCGAACGGATTGCTCGCGGTACGCGCGTGTTGTCCGTGCATGACCGCGCGTGTTCCCAGACCGCGCAGCGGTACGCGCCGGGACGCGTCCCCCGCGATGGGTTCCTGTGGTGGTGAGGCGGTCCGACGGACGGCGTGAGGTGGTCCGACGGACGGCGCCGCGAAGACGAGAGCCGGCCGCGGGCGCATGAAATGAAGCCGGTGAAGCATGCGCGGGAAATGGAATGCGTCATTTACCACCAGGGCACGGGCCGGTCGGAGCACGTGGAGTGCGAGCTGCCGGACGATGCCTGCCAGTCTGCCCTCAAGCGGCTGCGGGGCCTGGGCGAAGGCGAGTTCGCCTGGGTCCGGCTGGCAGCCCCCTCGGAAGGTGAGCTGGTGGAGCTGGCCGAGGAGCTGGGCCTCCACCCGCTGGCCGTCGAGGACGCGCTCCACGGGCGACAGCGTCCGAAGCGCGAGCGATACGGCGACGTACTGGCCATCGCGCTGAAGACCCTCCGGTATGTGGAGGAGGAGACGGCGGTGGAGACCGGCGACCTCATGATCTTCGTAGGACCCCGCAGCGTCCTCACCGTGAGCCATGGAACGATCGATCCCTGCGCCGAAGCCGCCCGTCGGCTGGACACCGATCCGGACATGCTGCGCCACGGCCCCAGGGCCGTGCTGCACGCCGTGCTGGACGTCGCCGTCGATGCGTACAGCGACGCCGCCCGAAGGGTGCGCGCCACGCTCAACCGGCTCGAAGACCAGGTGTTCTCGACTTCCCGCGTCGACCACACCGAGAGCATCTACTCCCTCAAGCGCGAGGTCCGCGAGTTCCGTGACGCCGTGCAGCCGCTCGTGCCGGTGGTCCAAGGCCTCCTGTCCGGCGACCCGGGCGAGAAGGACCACCAGCCGAAGATCGCCCCGTACATCCGTGACGTCGCCGATCACCTGCACCGAACCGACACGGAGGTGCGGACCCTGGACGAACTGCTGGACTCCGTCCTCGGCGCGCAGCAGGCCCGCGTGGGCACCTGGCAGAACGACGACATGCGACGCATCTCCGCGTGGGCGGCGATCTTCGCGATCCCCACGATGGTCGCCGGCGTCTACGGCATGAATTTCGAACACATGCCGGAACTCGGCTGGACCTACGGCTACCCGTTGGCCATCGGCCTCATGGCGATCGCGGCCGGCGCCCTCTACCGGGCCTTCCGCCGCAACGGCTGGCTGTAGCCGCCGGCACGGGGCCCCCGGCCCTGCCGGCTCCCCGTCCCGGTGCCGCGCCGCGGGGAGGTGCGGTAGCAGGTTGCGGGCAAAGCCCGGGTTCTCGTGTGCCCTGGCGGACATGAGTGGCGCCGTGGTGGAAAGCCGAAGGGTATGACACACACATTCAAGCCAGGACCCGGCAGAGACGACGATCGCGGGGACACCCGCCACGAGAACACGGCGGGCCCGGACCCGCAGGTGGAGGAGCGGGCCCCCGACCGGCCCACCGAGCTGCGCAAACGGTCGTGGAAGGCCGTGCTGCGCGGCACCATGAAGGAATTCAAGGACGACGAGCTCGCCGACCGGGCCGCAGCGCTGACCTACTACGGAGTCCTCGCCCTCTTCCCCGCCCTGCTCGTGCTGGTGTCCCTGCTGGGCCTCGCGGGGAAGTCCGCCACCGCGCAGGTCCTGGAAAACCTGCAGAAACTGGCACCGGGTTCGGCGCGGGACGTGATCACCGACGCCGTGCAGCAGCTCCAGGGCCGCTCAGGCGTCGGATCGCTCATGGCGGTCGTCGGCCTCGTCGTCGCCGTGTGGTCTGCGTCCGGCTACATCGCCGCGTTCATCCGCACCTCGAACGCCGTCTACGACATGCCGGAGGGCCGCCCCGTCTGGAAGGTCCTTCCGCTGCGTCTGGCCCTCACCGTCACGCTGATGGTCCTGGCCTGTGCCAGCGCGCTCATCGTCGTCTTCTCCGGCTCCCTCGCCCGGCAGGCGGGCACCGCCCTGGGGATCGGGGACACCGCCCTGACCGTGTGGTCGATCGCGAAATGGCCGGTGCTGCTCCTCCTCGTCACGATCATGATCGCGATCCTCTACTGGGCCGCCCCGAACGCGAAGGGCCGCGGCTTCAAGTGGGTGACGCCGGGCAGCCTCCTGGCACTGGCGATCTGGATGGCCGCCTCGGCGGGCTTCGCGTTCTACGTCGCGAACTTCGCCTCCTACAACAAGACCTACGGCACCCTCGCCGGCGTGATCGTCTTTCTCGTGTGGCTGTGGATCACCAACCTCGCGATCCTCCTCGGGCTGGAGTTCGACGCGGAAATGGCCCGGCAGCGCGCGATCGCCGGCGGACTGCCCGAGGACGAGGAACCCTACGTCGAGCCCCGCGACACCCGTGCGTGGAGCGAGGACGACCGCCGCCGGACGGAGCACTGACCTCCCTCCGGGCCGCTGTCGAGTCACCTTTCGTACAACGCTGGTTGCCGGGTGGGTGCCGGCACGGTTGCGGGGTAGGCGAGCCGTGACGACGACATGGCCACCCTCGACCCCGGAACGGCATCGACTCGGTCGAACGCAGCGCCGATGCCCTCATCCAGGACACCGTCGGAGCCGAGCAGAGCACCCGGCTGACGTGTCGCCCGTTCCGGCAGATTGAAGAAAGGCAAGGTGTCCCCAGCATGAGCACGGTAGAGCGGCAGCCCCACGCCGCCGACGACTCGGTGGGCGTCCTGGTTTCACGCGCCTCGCAGCAGATCTCCGAGCTGGTACGCGAGGAGATGCGCCTGGCCCGGGCGGAGATGACCCAGAAGGGCAAGCGCTACGGGAAGGGCGGCGGCCTCTTCGGGAGCGCAGGAGTCACCGGCTTCCTCGCGCTCCAGGCCCTGGTGGCGACCTGCATCGCCGCCCTCGCGCTCGTTCTGCCGGTGTGGGCCTCCGCCCTCGTCCTCACCGTCGTCCTGGCGATCGTGGCAGGCGGGGCCGCCCTGGCCGGAAAGAAGCAGATCGCTCGGGCCGGTACCCCTGCCCCCGAGCAGACCATCGACAGCGTCAAGGCCGACCTGGCCGAGATAAAGGAGAAGGCACACCGATGAACGACGACGCCCGAACCAACATCGGCACCCCCGCCCCCACCCCTGCCGGCCCCGGCTCCGCCGAACTGCGCGATCAGGTCGAGCGCACCCGGGACGAGCTCGGCCAGACCGTCGAGGCCCTCGCCGCGAAGGCCGACATCAAGGCACAGGCCAAGGAGAAGACGGCCGCGGTCAAGGGCCAGGCCGCCGAGAAGGCAGCGCTGGTCTCCGAACAGATCCGCGAGACGGCGGGACAGGCCGTCGAGCTGGTGAAGGCCAAGACCCCCGACCCGCTCCTGGAGAAGACCGCGCAGGCCGCAGCACACGTACGGGAGAGTGCCGCCAAGGCGGGCCAGTACGCGACGGACAAGACACCCGACCCGCTCCTGGAGAAGGCCGGTCAGGCGGTGACCGCTGCACGCGCCAACCGCACCCCGCTCCTGGTGGCCGGAGCGGCCGCAGTCGTCCTCTTGCTGGTCCGGCGCGGTCGGGGCGGTCGGGGCGGTCGGGGAGGTCGCCGATGAAGGCATCCAAGATCGCCTACAAGCCCGTCGGGCTGGCGCTCGGCGCCCTCAGTGGTGTGATCGCAGGCGCCGCCTTCAAGCAGGCGTGGAAGCTCATCGAGGGCGAGGGCGATGCTCCCGACGCCACCGACCAGGACCGGACCTGGAAGCAGATCCTGCTCGCCGCGGCCATCCAGGGGGCGATCTTCGCCGTGGTCAAGGCCTCGGTCGAACGGTCGGGGGCCGTGACGGTTCGGCGTGTGACGGGCACCTGGCCGAGCTGATCAGCCGCGGTGCCGGCCACCCACCCCGGGCCGGCCGGCACCGCCCGACGGACCCCTTACCGACGACGCTCCTTTCGTGGAGGAAGCCATGACCGTGCGACACGGTCTGCCCGTCCTGGCCGCCGCAGCTGTCACCGCCGGCGTCCTCGCGGGGCGGTGGTGCTTCACCCGCGCCCGACACCACCACGGGCACGGCGCCGGCCCCGCCCGCGCCCCCTGGCGCCGCACGGCACCCGCCCCGGCCGACGCCGGCGCGGGTCACGAGCGTGTGGTCAGTCTGCACGCCGCCTACCTCGACCTGACAGGCGATCAAACGCTGCAAGCAGCGGACGCGCACCTCGACCGGTACTGGGCGAGCATCGCCCCGCTCTACCCGCGCTCGGACACAGGCCGCACCCAGAGCTGACGGCTGCGGCCGTGTGCGCCGGAGCCCCTGGACATACGGCCCTTCCCGACCCGAGTCGGGAAGGCCCAGGGCACGGCCGCCACCCTCGTCGGTCACATCAAGCCGGGGACGAGCGGTCGAGCCGGGCCGTGACGGGTGTCGCCGCGACGCCGTGCACGAGTACCGAGAGCAACACGGTGAACGTCACCACTGCCCACAGCTCGCGCGCGGGGGCGGCGAAATCGGCCTCCCCCAGAGCGTACGCAAGGTAGAAGAACGAGCCGATGCCCCGGATGCCGAACACCGCGATGACCACGCGTTCTTTCCCCGTGGCAACGCCCCGCATCTGGACGGCCCAGCCGACGGCCGGGCGGATCAGCAGGAACAGCACGAGCCCCAGGACCGCTCCGCGCCAGGTCAGTGCGGCGAGGCCACCGTCGGCGATGAAGCCGCCGACGAGGAAGAGGATGACGGCCGTGAGAAGCCGTTCGACCTGGTCGGTGAAGGCGTGCATGACGCGGTGGTACCGATGGGCGCGCTCGGCGTTGCGGATCGTGCAGGCCGCGACGAACACGGCGACGAACCCGTAGCCGTGGAGGAGTTCCGTCAGCCCGTACGCCGTGAAGGTCGCGGCGAGCGCGACGAAGCCCTCGCGGTGTTCGGAGAGCCGCAGCGCCTTCCAGGAGGCCTGGAAGGACATCCATCCGAGGAGCCGTCCGACGCCGACCCCCACCGCCAGTCCCACCACGCTGCGCACCAGGACGTCGCTCCCCACCCAGTGCCAGAGTCCGTCCGTGGACCACCCCGGCGTCGAGGCCGTGGCCAGTGCGACGGCCGCCAGGACGAACGGGAAGGCCAGCCCGTCGTTGAGCCCTGCCTCGCTGGTCAGCGCGAAGCGGACTTCGTCCTCGTCGTCCTCCTCGTCCGTCGGTTCACCCACGCGTACTTCCGCGGCCAGTACCGGGTCCGTAGGAGCGAGGGCAGCCGCGACCATGAGCGCGACGGCCGGCGGCCACCCCACCAGCCACCCCGCCACCACCGCGGTGAGCAGGATCGTCAGGGGCATGGCCAGGCCCAGCAGCCGCCATGTCGTCGACCAGGCACGCCGGCCCGGAGGCCTGTTGATGGCCAGTCCCGCGCCCATCAACGCGACCACGACGCAGACCTCCGTGAGGCGTTCCACCAGGCTGCGGTGCCGGACGGGATCCAGTGCCGGGAGCGCTTCGAGCGGCAGCAGGAACACCAGGAACCCCGCCACCAGGAACACCATGGGCAAGGACAGGGGCCGCTTCGCCAGGGCGGTCGGAAGCACCGCCGCACACAAAGCCCCCAGACCCGCGCAGGCGTACACCACGTCGATCCCCGTCAAACCGATCCCCACTCCCGTACGAAGCTCTCCTGGGACCGCCTACCCGATCTTGCGACGCGCAGCCTCGGTACGGATGACCCCGGGTGAGTTCGTTGCCGGTCGGTCCTCCGCCGCACGGAGGTCGTGACTAGGGGCGCTTCCCGTCCGGCTTCTTTCCGTGCCGGGCGGCGTAGGGATCGGCCTGGGCCCCGGCAGGGGCCTCCCGCTCCAGCCTCCGTTTCATGACGAGGAGGTCCTCGCGCGCCTCCTGCGGCATCTCGGGGTACTGCGGGTCGATCTCCACCAGGGTGTTCGCGAGGACCGCCGCCGCGCAGATCCGCGCGAACCACTTCCGGTCCGCCGGTACGACGTACCAGGGGGCCCAGCGCGTGCTCGTGGCGGACAGCATGGCGGAGAACGCGTCCTGGTAGTCGTCCCACCGGCGCCGCTCCCGGACGTCGGCGGCGGAGAACTTCCAGTTCTTCTCCGGCAGGTCGATCCGCTTCAGGAAGCGGGCGCGCTGCTCCTCCTTGGACAGGTTCAGGAAGATCTTCACCACCTTGAACCCGTTGTCCGTGAGGTAGCGCTCCCAACGGTTGATCTCCCGGTAGCGGCGGTTCCAGATGTCCTCACCGAGCAGGTCGGCCGGCAGCTTCTGGCGCAGGAGGAGCTCAGGGTGGACCCGTACGACGAGGACCTCCTCGTAGTGCGAGCGGTTGAAGATCGCGATCTCGCCGCGCTCGGGCAGCCGCCGGGCGTAACGCCACAGGTAGTCGTGGTCCAGTTCCTCGGAGGAGGGCACCTTGAAGCTGCTGACCCGGACGCCCTGGGGGTTGACGCCGCTCATCACGTGCCGGATCGTCCCGTCCTTGCCCCCGGCGTCGATCGCCTGGAGACAGAGCACCACGCCGTACGTGTCCTGGGCCGCCAGCCGCTGCTGGTACTCGGCGAGCAAGGACACCCCCGACCGCAGCAGTTCGGCCCCGTCCCGCTTCTTCATGCCGGCCTTGAAGCGGGGGTCGAAGTCCCGCTCCAGGTTGACCTTCGAACCCGGTCGTACCCGTAGTGGCTCGATGAACTCCGCGATGCGTTCGGCTCTCTCGCCCGACATCACCCGTCACCCACTTTCCGGTCCGGACACGGTGCGGCAGACGGCGCCGAGCGTCCTGCGGGACCGGCGCTCCGCCAGGATCGGGATGCAGGCCCTGACCCGGTCCTGCCGGAAGTCCACGACCTTCGGAGTGCCGATCCGCGCGTTCCGGCATCGCCTGAGGATGTCCCTCGTGGTCATTCTCTGCTCGACTCGACAAGATCGCCCTCCAGGAGCGCGCCGACGAGGGACGCCGCCTCTGGGCGGCGGTGTCCCGCGGGGTACGGGTGCCCGCCCGCCTGACACCGCCACCGATCGGCGGCGGTGTCACGCCGAGGTCAGGGCCGCCGCGCCGAAGGAGACGTCGAAGCGGTCGCACCAGATGGTGACGCTGCTGAAGTCGGCGAGGTCGACCTCGGGCGGGATCTCGTAGTTCTGGTCGCCCTTGTTGCCCTTGAGCTTGCCCAGGCTCACGTACTTGCCGTCGTCGAAGACGGTCCAGCCGGCGGCACCCTCCTTCACCGGGGCGTCGGTGAGCCACACCCGGAGGTCCGGGCCGTTACTGGTGTCGAGGTTCTCCAGACGGAGGGTGCGCGAGCCGTCGGGGAGGCGGATCAGTTTCGCCGTACCCGTGGTGGTGTGCTCGTGGCTGATCAGGCTGCCCTGGGCCAGGGTCGTCGGGCCGGCCGGAGCGCTCGGAGCCCCCGGGGTCGTGGGTGAGCCGGTGGGCCCGGGTGCGGCGGCGGCCGGGGATACCGCCGGGAGGGCCTCGTGGACGGTCGCGTCCTGCCACAACTTCCACGGCTGGAACCAGTACAGGCCGGCGCCCAGCGCCAGCGTTGCCGCGACAATGACCCCGCCCCACAGTCGGCTGCGTCGCTTCGTCTCAGTCACTGCGGATGCCTCTCCTCGTCGGTGCGTCGCTCGTATTCAACGCGACCGGAACAGGACGCCACCAGGTCGGCGCTGATGACGAAAGGCTTACGTCCGCAGTCCGCAGTCCGCAGTCCGCAGTCCGCCGTCCGCCGTCCGCCGTCCGGTCCGGGAGCGGCGGGGACGGGACCCCGCCCCTCCGTTCACGTCACAGGGTGCGGAGCTTGGTGGTGAAGACCTGGTGCGCGACCTTGTCGCCGAGGACGAGGCCGTCGGTGGCGTCCCACGGGTAGTGGACGCCGAGCCAGACGCGGCTGTCGGCGTCCTCCTTGGCGGCGGCGCTGAAGCTGGTGAAGTGGCGGGTCTTCACCGGGGCCTGCGGTTCGTCGGTGGTGAGGTCGAAGGAGATGTTGTCGCTGCCGAAGTAGCGCTTCATGACTCCGGCCCAGGCGGCGCCGAAGGAGGCGTGGCCGGAGACGTACGCGGGAAAGCAGGGGCTGACGTTGACCCCGGCGGGGTTCTTCAGGAGCGGCTTCCACTGGGGGTCGAGGCCGCCCTCGCGGATCGCGGAGACGGGCCGCCACAGGTCGATGGGGGTGGCGAACTTCGCGTCACGGACCGCGATGCCGGTATCGGCGAGGGCGATCGAGACGAGCGCGAAGAGCCGGGCGTTGGCGTAGACACCGAGACCGCGGGCCTTGGCGACCTCGCGGGTCGCCTGGAGCATCTGGCCCGGCGGCTTGTAGGTGCCGTTGTTGTCGTTGGCCCAGAACCATGCGGCGGCCAGCTGGTCCGGGGTCCGGTTGATCACCGGGGTGGCTGCCGTCGGTTTGTCGGCGCCGGCCGTCCGCACGGCGTCGACCTGGCGCTTGTACTCGTCGCTCGCGATGAGGTTCTCGTACGTGCCGTACTGGGCGAGGGTGGTCGGGCGGAACTGGGAGCCGGAGGCCAGCGAGAACGGCTTGACCTGCCCATAGAACGGGTTGACCGCGTCGCTGTCCTCGTCGCACGAGGCGTCGACCATGTCCGGGTAGCTCGTGGCCCGCCAGGCACCCGGCTTGTTGTCCCCCACGTACACCTGAGGGTTCGCGGAGCCGTCGCCGGTGCGGGCGTCGGTCATCTGCTTGACCATCCTGCCGACGACGGAGAGGTCGACCACATCGCCGGCGGTGGGCTCGGTCCCGAAGCGCTCCCGGAACCGGGCGTCGAGGTAGGAGGTCTGGTCCGAGTACTGCGTCTGCTTGTTGCCGTACAGGCCGAGGAGGATGTTGTAGGCGGTGCGGCCGACCACGCGCTCCTCTTCGTCCGGTCCCTCGATCCAGCCCGCGTAGTTCTCGGCGTGGATGTACGGCTCCGAGGTGATCTTGCCCTTCCACTTCAGCTGGTACGAGGACTCCGCGTCGTAGATCGCGGCGTTCATCATCGCCGCCGCCCGTGCCATGGGGACGGGTCCGCCGCCGACTCTGCGGAAGACGTTCTGCAGGACGTCGTTCCAGTAGTGCACGGGGTCGGCTATCGACTGCGCCGGCAGCGCCGCCTGGGCGGGCTGCGGGGCGGCGGTGAGGATGGATCCGGTGGCCGCGAGGACCACGCCGGCAGCCAGCGCGCGGTGCCGGAGTGCCCTGCGTCGTCGGGTGGTGCGGGTGTTTTCGAACATGGCTCGACTCCCCCTGATCGCAAGTGGGTTGATCGCCACGGACGGTGGCGGCGTGATCATGGCGGCCGCAGACGAATCCGGACTTGTAAAAAACGGCGGTCATCGCGGAATGGCCGGTCCCGCCCACCACGAGGCGCGAAGCCGCCGTACCCGAAAGCGCCCATGTCGGCTCTTCTGTCGGGTTCGGACCCGGCCCCTTCGTGCCCGGGAGTGTGCGGTCGCCGCCTGAGGGGTTCGCGGACCTCGCGGCGGAGTGCGCTGGTGCGCACACCTGACGACACATCAACTGCGATCACACATAGATGACTTCTGGTTAAAATGGCCTCCCGCCGCCGCGACGGGCACGGATGAGGGCGCAGGTGTCTGAGATGAACGAGCTCGTCGCGGGGTCTGCCACCTCCGGCCGGGAGTCGTCCCTCGTGGGGCGGCGTCTGCACGTCGTTCTGGATGCGGAGCGGGTGTTGGACGACCTGCGCCGCTACTTCGGGATCGGCCTGCCCCCGGGTGCCGGCGCGTTCACGGGCGGCCGGTTCGAGCACCTGGCGGGCGGGGGTGACCGCCGGCAGGTCGCGGACCGGTTCACCGCGGAGGACCTGGTGGCGGTGCAGACCCTGTCGGTGACCGTTCCCGCGCCCGTCGCCCTCGACCTGCTGGAAGGCCCGCTGGGCACCCGACTGTCCGAGCTGCTGCGAGACATCCCTTCAGACACCGATCTGGCCGACGCCGATGCCTCGGTCGTCGCCCCGGGCTCGCCGGCGTACCGGGCCTGGTGCTTGTTGGAGGACCAGCACAAGGTGGGATGGGTGATCGCCGGGAAGCTCTTGGCCCGTAAGCGGCCGCGGCTACTGCCGGTCTACGATCGGGTCGTGCGCTGTGCGCTCGGCCACCCGTCGTCGTTCTGGACCGATCTGCGCACCGCCCTGCGCGAGCACGACGCGGCCCTGCACCACCGGCTCCTCGGTCTGCGGCAGAGTGCGGGCCTGCCCGAGACGGTCAGCGCGCTGCGGGTCGCCGATGTCGCGGTATGGATGGCCCACCCCACCCCGGGCCACCGCTGCCCCTGAGGACCGCCGCGGGGTGACGAGGTGCTCCCCGGGACGGGAATCGGTGCGCCGTCCGGACCATGACGTGCTGGTCGATCCACCGAGAGGTCTACCGGGACTGCCCGGGTCGGGTGGACGTGCCGGTGGGGCAGGAGGCGACGTGCTCCTGCCGCATCCCAGCCCGGTTGTCCCTCACGGGCATTCCTGCTGCCCCCGGCAGTGGCGTTGTGCCCCTCCTGCGCCCATGGCCGTACCAGTAGCGTCCTGTCGTAGGCCGTCTACACGCGGGGAGGGTGCGCCGTGCCACTACGCAAGGACCGGGAAGAGATCGAGGCCGAGGCCGCGACGAAGGCGAACCGACGCGCAGCGGATCCGGACAGTGGCCGGCGGGTCGCGCCGGAACTCCGGCAAGTCAGTCCGGCCATGGCCCCCGCCATGCAACGCTCGGTGGGCAATGCGACGCTCGGGCGGATGATCGCGCAGGCCCCGGCCGGGCCGAAGGTGCCGCACGCCGCTCCCGGTGCGCGCAGCAGAAAACGCACCCAGGACGAGGTCGTCGAGCGCGGCGACAGCCCGCCGGCCAACCAGCAGAAGACCGAGGCGGGAGCGGCCACCCGGGCCACCCGCAGCGGCAAGGCCGGGGCGACGCCCTCGGTGAAGGGCAAGGAAAAGAGGGTCGAAGAAGAGATCGGCAATCCGACCCTCGTCTTCACCTCCGGCTACGACGGCGACGAGGAGCAGTCGCTGAACGGCAACAACGACATCGGCTTCGAACAGACGGCAACGCTGCGCCGCGCGGACGGGATGCAGACGCCGGCGGCAGACGCGTACGACTTCTGGCAGGAGGTCTCCGACGAAAGCCGGCAAATCGTTCCGACGTCGGTGAATTACCAGCCCAAGAAGGCCCCCCGCCGCGCGTGGGGCGTGGACGGCCCCTTCCGCCCTCCGTACAACGACGAGGACGGCAACATCATCAACGCCGCCGACCGGATCACCTTCGTCGACAACCCCGGCTTCTCCACCAACACCCGCATGTCGGCCGGCTACTTCCTCGTCGACTACACCGTCCGGTTCCGCTGGAAGGTCCGCAAGAAGCAGGGCGGACGCTTCACCAAGGCCGAGCCGTTCTGGGAGAGCGACGAGATGGTGCACCGCGTCACGTCCGCCTTCGACGCGGATAACCCGGAGGAAGCCGTGCGGGTCAACCACCACGCGGCGGGCAACCGCACCTGGAACGTACAGCTGCCCAACTGACCCGCCGACGCGGCAGCCGGAGGGCGGCCCGACGAGGCTGGCTCGCTGATGTGCGAGGGCCGCGACCTGACCGACGCACGTCAGTCCTGGACCGGCTGGGGTGGGGACGGCTCGGGGGTGAGCCGCTTGAGGCCCTTGCGGTCGTAGTAGGCGGTCATCGCGAAGCCGAAGAGGAGCGCCAGGACCGTACCGAGGGCGATCATGATCCAGGAGCGGGTGAGGCCGGCGTCGCCGCGCGCGTCGAAGTAGAGGATCGCCCGTACGCCGTCGCTGAGCTGACGCATCGGTTCGAAGTGCGAGAGGAAGCGGTAGAAGGCCGGGACGGCCTGTAGTGGGACCGTCGCGCCCGACGAGGGCAGGCCCAGCACGATGAACACGAACATCGACACGAGCTGACCGATGCCGCCGAACGCGGCGTTGATGGCCTGTACGCCCAGCCCCACGGCGAGCGCCGCGCAGTACGAGTACACCCACAGCAGCGGCAGATGGGAGGCGTCCATCCCCAGGATGCCGACGCACGCCACCATGACCAGCGTGGTGCTGACGAGCGTGATGCCGGCCGTCATCAGCATCTTCAGGAGCAGCGTCTGGGTCCTGTTGATCGGGACCGTCGGGCGGCGCGTGTGCCAGGGGCCGATCTCGTTGTCGGCGTAGCCGAGGGCGGTGTCCACGCCGTTGCCGATGACGTTGCCGCCCATGAATCCGGCCAGCACCAGCAGCAGGGTGTAGTAGAAGGCCGTCAGGCCCAGCCCGCTGTGGGTGCCGATCGGGTGCCCGACCTGTGTGACCACGTCCACCGGATCGGCGAGCAGCAACTTCGCGGTGGGAGTGGCGGAGGAGCCGGCGGCCGCCGTGAGTTGTTCTCCGACCGCGCGGGACGCGCGGTGGGCGGCCTGCGTCGTGATCTGACTGGCCAGCGAGGAGCCGAGGCTGCCCTTGCCGGGGTTGGTGAGAACCGTCAGCGTCGGCAGGCGGGTGGCCGAGGCCGTGGGCAGCGCCGTGACGGCGTCGGTGAATCCGGCGGGGACCACCAGCGCGCCGTAGACCTTGCCGGAGTCCAGCTGGTCCCGCGCCTGCTCGAGGCTCAGCTCGCGCCAGTCCGCCTTGCCGCCCGCCGGGTCGGCGGCGATGGAGGCGGTGATCCGCGCGCCCAGGTTCTGCTGCTGCCCCGGCGGTGGCTTGCCCGTGTCCTCGTTGACCAGGGCGATGGGGAGGTCCCGCAGCTCCGCGTTGGGATTGACGATGCCGCCCATGTAGAGGAGGGACAGCAGCAGGGCCAGCAACCCCGTGAGGAGAGTCGGCACCAGCCACAGCTGGGGGCGGCGCACGAGGGCAGCGGCGGTGGCTTCGGGGGCGACGGTCGGGGGCATCGGTCTCCGTAGCTTCCCGGCGGGCCGGGCTCGACGTCGGTGGAGGCGGCCGCGCCGCACGGGATCCCAGGATCTCCCGTACCGGTGAAGGCCGCCGCACACCTCGCGCAACGTCCCCCGAACCCGCCCGGCGGACCACCGGAACAGCCCACCTCCCACCCCGCGGTGCCCGACGCGCCGGCGTCCTACCAGGTCTCGCGCAAGCCCGCCGGCACGTGTCCGAGGGCGGGGGCGAAGCGTCGAGCCCCCCGGCGCACGGACTCCACGCCCACGCCCACGTCCACGTCCACGTCGATGTCGCACAGCGACCGAAGCCGGCTGGGCGCCACTGCGGCGACAATGACCCTGGTGGCGGCCTCGGCGCCTCAGGGATCCGGGACCGCCTTCGCCGCGGGGGCCCGCAGGTGCCCGTCGGGCAGCCGGGGACGGCCCGACGGCTCCCATGGGTGAACCGCCGCTACGGCTGCGCCGCGGGTCGGGGTCTCAGGCGGCGAACGGGTTGGCGTGGCCGGGCAACTGCTGCCCGGGGCGCAGGAACCGCTGGCTGCCCTGTTCGTCGCGCACCGCGTGGAAACCGGCGGCCGTCAGCCGCTGGGCGATCTTCCTGCGGCGGATCGCGCCCACCTGGAACGCCACGGTGAAGAGCAGGGCGACCGCCCCGCCGGAGGCCACCGCTTCGAACGGCGACTTGTCGAAGAGCATGAGGACGGTCAGGACCGCGCAGGCGAGGTAGCCCGCCACCTTCTGGCGTCGGTTGGCGACGTACAGGGCCATGACGTCGAAGGTGATGAGGTCCTTCAGCACGGCCGCGGCACCGACCGCTTCGGGGAGCGGTGTCAGCGAGCCCTGCTGCAGCCCGGGCACTGTCCCGCCGTTGCCCGCCTGCGGATGGGCGGTGAGGGTGGCCGCCTCGCGGACGCGCGCGTCGGGCCGCGGGTCCCGGTACATCCGGACCTGGACGAGCGAGTTCTTGTACCCGGTCTTGTACGCCGTGCCGTACGTGTAGCCGTACTGCTCCGCCACGAGTGCCAGGGCGGCCGCCTTCGCCGTGGTGCCCTGGGGGGCGATCTCGACGGCGTCCTGCTGACGGGCGATCTGCTGGAGCAGTCCCGCTGTGTGACGTTCTACGGACATCCTGTTCCTCGCCCCCTCGGACCCCGCCCCTGGGGTCGGCCCGGCGCTCAGCCTAGGGGGTGCGCCGCCGAACGGAACGCGCGCCCCCGCGGACCGAGATGGTTGACGCGACGGGCCCTCGCGCTGCGTGCGCGGGGGCCCGGTGGCGGCGCGTGCGGTCAGCCGATCAGTTCGGCGAGGATCCACTCGGCGAGGCGCTCCGTCACGAGGCTGTGCTCGGAGTTGGTGTCGTCGCAGTGGAAGGCGTCCAGCTCGCTACGGCCGGCGGGAAGGTCGTTCAGGGGGGTGGCGGGGTCGACGTCCCAGGTGACGGGGTCGTACTTGAGGGCGACGGCGCTGACCGAGGGCACGAAGCAGCCGGAGCGGTGGCGCTCGTCGATCGTGGCGCCGAGCGCGTCGGCGAGCATGCCGTAGGAGGCGAGGGTGCCGCCGGGCGCGCCGTCGAGCGGGGGGATCTCGCTGGTGCGGCTCGTACGGTAGCCGAGGAACAGGGCCGACATCCGTACGACTTCCTGGAGCCGGCCGAAGGCCGGCTGGGTGCGCAGTACCGCGCGGGCGATTCCCGGGGCCGTCCAGTCGAAGACCAGCTCGTCGGGCAGCAGCGGGCCCTGGGTGCCGTCGCCGGTGCCGTTGGCGACGCCGATCCTGCGCAGGCCCGGCTTGGACGGGAACCATCCGATGTCCTTCAGGTCCTGGAGGAACCGGACGCGCTTCTCGCTCCAGGTCGCGACGGCGCCGGAGTCCTTGGCGTTCGGTACCCAGGCCCACAGGAGCTGCTGGGCGGCGGCGCTCCTGATCAGCTCGGCTTGCTTCGGCTTGCCCGAGGGGTCCGGGACGGACTCGAAGAAGTACGCCAGCTGCTGGAGCGCGATCGGGATCCAGGCCCCGTTGTGCGGGGAGTCGTAGGACAGGTAGATGCGGCTCTCGTGGTCCTCGCCCTCGTTCTCCATCCAGGTCAGCGCGTATCGGGTGATGAGTCCGCCCATGCTGACGCCGCCCACGATCAGGGGGGCGCCGCCCGGCTGCCGGTCGGCGATGGCCTTGCGGATGGCGCTGACCGCGACGGCGGCGTTGGCCTGGATGTGGGTGTGGCGCTCCTTGAAGCCCAGCAGGATGACGTCCACGCCCGCGGCGAGCAGCCGGCTGAGCAGCCGCTTGCCGTCGGCGCTGTAGGGCGCGTCGAGGTGGGCGTAGAGATCGCCGAGTTCGCTCTCCCCGTAGTTGAACCCGTCCGCGAAGATCATCGGGTTGACGAGGCCCTGGTGGGGCGTGCCGTCGGGGGCGAGGCCGTAGTAGACGGCGGCGGTGCCGGTGGCCGTCTCGCCCTCGTACTCCCACGCGCCGGTGAGCTGCCACACCGTGTTCGGCTTGTTCACCTTGCGGGCCGTGTCCGCCCGCAGCGCGGGGGTGAACAGCACTCCCTGCCGGAGTGGTTCCGGCGCGCTGCCCTGCGACTCGTCGGCGCCTACCGCGTCCGTCCACGCATCGGTGCTGACGTCGACCCTCGGTTCGCCACTGCGCATAGCCATGTACTGCCGCCTTGCCTTGTCAGTCGGATGAGTCACCGCAGGGACCGCCTTCGGCCGGGTGGTGCCGTGCCCGGTGGTGGTTCTGGCTGCCCGGGTACGCCTGGCGTCCGCACCGGTGTCGCACCACCGACGGCCTGCGCGGTCCTGCCCACGGGGAAGGTATGTGCGCTGCTCGGGTCCGGGTGGCAGCGACACCGGGCGCGCGCACCGCGCCAAGGCGCACCGACCCGTCGGACCCCGCGCCCCCGTGCGCCTCCGGCAGCGCCTCCCGTGTTCACGGGGTGACCTCGTCCGCCCTTCTGGTCGGCTCCGGGGCCGGCGGGAGGTTCTGACCGGCGCGGAGCGGGCCCGTCAGGAGGAGCAGCGCGCACAGTGCGTTGCCGCCGTAGAGGAGCCACAGGGCGTCGCGTTCGCCGAGGAGGGTGCCGAGGGCGCCGCCGAGGAGGCTGCCGACGGGGATCGTCCCGTACATCACGAAGCGGATGGTGGAACCGACCCGGCCCAGCATGTCCGGCGGGCAGTACGCCTGCCGGAAGCTCACGATGATGACGTTCCCGGCGACCACCCCGGTCATCAGGAAGAACTCCCCGACCAGGAAGGCCAGCAGACCCACCCCGTCCGTGGTGAGCGGGATCAGCAGCCCGAACGGGCCCCCGCAGAAGGCGCACAGCAGGACCGCCCGGGCCGTCCCGAACCGGCGGGCCAGGCGCGGCGAGACCACCGCGCCCAGGACCCCGCCCAGCCCGGCCAGTGCGATCAGGACACCGATCAGCGCGCCCGGCGCGCCCACCGTCCGGCTCAGGAACAGGATGGACAGGGACTGCGCCCCGGCCAGGAACAGGTTCATCGCGGCGTCGCACAGCAGGATCGTCCGCAGGAACGGATCCCGGGTGAGGAAGGAGACGCCTTCGCGGATCTCCTTGACCAACGACCTTTTAGCGGCGGCTCGTTCCTCACCGCCCGGCGGGCCCTCCGCGGTCCGGATCCGCAGCAGCAGCGCCGCCGAGACCAGGTAGCTCAGCCCGTCGGCGAGGAAACCGGCCGCCGCGCTCCCGGCCTGGGCCAGCGCGCCGCCCACCCCGGGTGCGACGACCTCCGCGACCGATTCGCTGGTCTGCAGCCTGGCGTTGCCGTCGGCGAGCTCCTCGTGCGGCAACACGGTCGGCAGGTACGCGCTGTAGGCAGCCCGGAAGAACACGTCGGCGGTGCCCGCCAGGACGGCCACCAGCATCAGTTGGGAGGTCGTCAGGAGCTCCAGCCAGACCGTCGCGGTCAGCGACAGCATCAGCAGCGCCGACGCCGCGTTGCACACGATCATCACCGGCCGGCGGCGCATCCGGTCGGTCCACGCTCCCACGGGCAGCCCGAACAGCAGCCACGGCACCCAGGCCGCGGCGTTCAGCACCCCCATGGTGAAGGGCCCCGCGTCCAGCGTGTTCACCGCGATCAGCGGCAGCAGCACCCGGGTGGCCGCGCTCCCGAACTGGCTGACGGACTCGCCCGCCCACAGCAGTCGGAAGTCCCGGCGGCGCAGCGCGCCGCGACCGGCGCTCACCGGCCCACCGTGCCCTGTCCCAGCAGCGCGGCGATCTCGGCGGCGGGCTTGGACGCCATCATCTCGCCGTGTACGCAGGGTACTTCGTGGTGGGCGACCGGGCCGGTGACGTACGGCTCCCACACCTGCGGGCCCGGCGCGTCCGGCTCGTGGGCGGCGGCGGCCAGCGTCACCCCGCCGCGGAACACCCGCGGACGGTGATCGGCGGCCAGCCGGTCGTGGTGGACGTAGGCCTCGCCCAGGGCGGCGACGGTGTCCCCGTCGAAGACCGACAGCGGGCCCTCCTCGGCCGCCGCCACCAGCTCGGCGGTGGTCAGCGGAGCCCCGTCGGCCGCGCCGCTCTCCTCCCGCGGCGGATAGCCGAGCGATTCCAGCAGGTCCCGCAGCGGATCCGCGGCCGGGGCCGCGCTCTCGCCGGGGGCCGCCGGATACCCGTCCAGCAGGGTGAGCCCGGCCACCTCCTCGCCGTACTGCTGGAGCGTCACGGCCACCTCGTGCGCGACCAACGCCCCGAAGGACCAGCCCAGCAGGTGGTACGGGCCGTGCGGCTGCACCACGCGGATCCGCGCCGCGTACTCCGCTGCCATCTCCGCGACGCTGCCGGGCCGGGCCCCCGGCTCGCTCAGCGCCCGCGACTGCAGGGCGTGCACGGACTGCTTCGGGTCCAGGTGCTCCAGCAGCCCCCGGTACACCCAGCCGGTGCCGGCTCCCGGGTGGACGCAGAACAGGGCGGGCGCACCGGGCGCCCCCGTGCGCAGCGTGACCAGTGGCGCCAGCGGGTCCGCGTCCCCGCGCGGTACGGCGCCGCCTGAGCGGGCGGCGAGAGCGGCGACCGTGGGCGCGGCGAACAGGTCCTGGACCCCGAGCTCCTCGCCCAGCGCCTCGCGCACCCGGGCCATCAGCCGGGCCGCCAGCAGGGAGTGGCCGCCCAGGTCGAAGAAGCCGTCGTCGGCGCCGACCGCGTCGGCGGGCAGCCCCAGCACCTCGGCGAACAGGCCCGCCAGGACCTCCTCCCGCCGGCCGCGCGGCGCCCGGCGCACCCGGCCGTCCCCGGCCGCACCGGGGTCCGGCGCCGGCAGCGCCGCTCGGTCGAGCTTGTCGTTCGGGGTGCGCGGGAAGGCGTCGAGCACGACGAACGCCGACGGCACCATGTGCGCGGGGAGCGTCCCCGCCAGATGGGTACGCAAGTCCGCCGCGTCGACCACGGAGCCGGTCCCGCCGCCGGGGGCCGGGACCACGTACCCGACCAGCCGCTTCGCGCCGCCGGGGCCGTCCTCCCGTACGGTCACCGCGGCCCGGTCCACCCCGGGCGCCGCCGCGAGCGCGGCCTCGATCTCGCCGGGTTCGACGCGGAAGCCGCGGATCTTGACCTGGTCGTCGGCGCGGCCGAGGTACTCGATGCGGCCCTCCCGGTCCCAGCGGACGAGGTCGCCGGTGCGGTACATGCGGGCCCCGTCCTCGAACGGGCAGGCCACGAAGCGGCCCGCGGTGAGCGACGGCCGGTTCAGGTAGCCCCGCGCCAGCCCCGCACCCGCCAGGTACAGCTCGCCGGGCACCCCCGGTGCCACCGGGCGCAGCGCCGCGTCGAGCACGTAGGCGCGGGTGTTGGCGACCGGAGTGCCGATGAGCGGTCGCTCGCTGCGCGCGGTGTCCCACCACAGGGCGTCGACCGTGCACTCGGTGGGTCCGTACAGGTTGTAGGCGAGCATCCCCTCCGTGGCGCGCAGCCGACTCCACAGACCCTCGCCCGCGGCCTCCCCGCCGATCAGCAGCAGCCGCGGCGGGGCGTCGAGCAGGCCCTCCTCGATCAGGTGCTCGGCGTGCGTCGGGGTGGTGTCGACGACGTCGAGGGCGGCGTCGGCGACGTGCCGGGTGAAGGCGGCGGAGTCGCGGCGCATGGTGTCGCCGATCAGGTGGAGCTCGTGCCCGGCCACCATCCACATCAGGGCGTCCCAGGAGGCGTCGAAGGACAGCGAGGCCACCAGCGCCACCCGCAACTGCCTGCCGCCCGCGGTCCGTTCCGCCCCGGCCATGGTGTGGGCGCGGTGGTGGGCGTACAGGTTGCGCAGCGCCGCGTGGTCGACGATGACGCCCTTGGGACGGCCCGTGGACCCCGAGGTGTACACGACGTACGCGGCGTCGTCCGGCCGGGGCCGAGCCGGCGGAACGGCGCCGGCCGCATCCTCCTCGTCCGCCTCCTCGGTGAGGACGAGCGGAATCCGCGCCGACTCCTCGAGCGGCAGCAGCGGGGCGGTCGCGGAGTCCGTGACCAGCAGCGCCGGGTCGGAGTCGGCCAGCATGTGCGCGATCCGCTCGGCCGGGTATCCGGTGTCCACCAGGACGAACGCCGCACCGGCCTTGAGGACGGCCAGGATCGCGGCCACCGCCGCCGGGGAGCGGGGCAAGGCGATGGCCACCACCCGCTCCGGACCCGCCCCGTCCCGGACCAGGCGCCGGGCGAGCCGGCCGGACCAGGCGTCGAGGGCGGCGAAGCCGATCCGCTCGGCGCCGTGCACCAGCGCGGTCGCGTCCGGCGTGCGGGCGGCCTGCGCCGCGAACAGCTCGGGCACGGTGGCGTCCGGCACCGGCAGCGCGGTGTCGTTCCACTCCGTCAGCACCCGTCGGCGGGCGGCGGGGGTCAGCGGGTCGGCGGCCCCGACCGGCAGCTCCGGCGCCGCCGCGAGCAGCCGGACCGTCCGTACCAGGGCCGCGGCGAGGTCCTCGGCGGTGGCGTGGTCGAACAGCTCGGCCGCGTACTCCAGGAAGCCCGAGATGCCGGCGGGGCGGCCCTCGGCGTCCCGGTGCTCCTGGACGTCGAGCGTCAGGTCGAACTGGGCGACGTCGAAGCGGAACGGCTCCGGGCGGACCTCGAGGCCGGACAGCGCGAGCGTCCCGTCCTCGCCGTCCTGCACCTGGAGCAGCACCTGGAAGAGGGGGTGGCGGGCGAGGGACCGCTCGGGGTTGACCGCCTCCACGACCCGCTCGAAGGGCACGTCCTGGTGTTCGTACGCCGCGAGGTCGGACTCCCGGACCCGGCCCAGGAGTTCGGCGAAGGTCGGATCGCCCGAGACGTCGGTGCGCAGGACGAGGGTGTTGACGAAGAAGCCGACGAGGTCGTCCAGGGCTTCGTCGCCGCGGCCCGCGACGGGCGTCCCGATCGGTACGTCGGTCCCCGCGCCGAGCCGGGACAGGGTGACGGCCAGCGCCGCCTGCACCACCATGAAGAGGGTGCAGCCGTGTGCGCGGGCCAGTTCCAGCAGCCGTCCGTGCAGCTCGGCGTCCAAGGCGACGGGGACGGAGCCGCCCGTGAAGTCCGCCACCGCCGGACGCGGCCGGTCGTGGGGCAGGGCCAGCTCGGCGGGCGCACCGGCCAGCGCGCCGGTCCAGAAAGCGAGTTGGCGGGAGACCGGGCTCGCCGGGTCGTCCTCCGAACCGAGCAGCTCCCGCTGCCACAGCGTGTAGTCGGCGTACTGCACCGGCAGCGGTTCGAAACCGGGCGCGGCGCCCGCGCACCGGGAGGCGTACGCCGCGGACAGGTCTCGGAACAGCGGCCCCCAGGACCACCCGTCGAGCGCGATGTGGTGCACCACCAGGGCCAGCACCCACTCCTGCGGCCCGGCCGCGAGCAGCGCCGCCCGTACGGGGGGCCGCGCGGCCAGGTCGAACGGGCGGGCCAGCAGCGCGTCGAGGGCGCCGGTGGTTCCCTCCGGACCGCACTCCACCAGGTCCAGCGGTACGCCGCTCCCCGCGGGCAGCACCCGCTGGTACGGCTCGCCCGCCGCCTCCGGGAACACCGTGCGCAGCGCCTCGTGCCGGTCGGTGACGTCCCCCAGGGCCGCGGCCAGCGCCGACGTGTCCAGCGGGCCGCGCAGCCGCAGCGCGAACGGGCAGTGGTATCCGGCGGACTGGCCCGCCCGGCTCAGGAACCACAGCCGGCGCTGGGCGGCCGACAGCGGCGGGGCCTCGGGCCGCCGCGCCGTCGCGGTCAGGGCCGGACGGGGGGCCGCCCCGGCCGCGGTGCCCTGCGCCAGGCAGGCGGCCAGCCCGGCCACCGTCGGGTGCCGGAACAGCCGGCGGATGCCGAGGTCGCCGCCCAGGACGGCCCGGATCCGCGAGAGCAGCCGGGTCGCGAGCAGCGAATGGCCGCCCAGCTCGAAGAAGTTGTCCTCGGCGCCCACCGACGGCAGCCCCAGCACCTGCGCGAACAGCGCCGCCAGGACCTCCTCGCGGGGCCCGCGCGGGGCGCGGGAGGAAAGCAGCGCGCCGAAGTCCGGCGCGGGCAGCGCCGCCCGGTCCAGCTTGCCGTTCCGGTTCATCGGGAAGGCCTCCAGGACCACGACGGCCGAGGGCACCATGTGGTCCGGCAGCCGTGCGGCGAGCCACCCGCGCAGCGCGCCCGGCTCGGGCTCGCGGCCCGCGGCCGCCACCACGTACGCCACGAGGCGTTTTCCGGCGGGCCCGCCGTCCCGGGCGAGCACCGCGGCCTGCGCCACCTCCGGGCAGGCCCGCAAGGCCGCCTCGATCTCGCCGGGTTCGATGCGGAAGCCGCGGATCTTGACCTGGTCGTCGGCGCGGCCGAGGTACTCGATGCGGCCCTCGCGGTCCCACCGGACGAGGTCGCCCGTGCGGTACATACGGGCCCCGTCCTCGAACGGGCAGGCCACGAAGCGGCCCGCGGTGAACGAGGGCCGGTTCAGGTAGCCGCGGGCCAGGCTCGGTCCGGCCAGGTACAACTCGCCCGGGACGCCCGGGGCGACGGGCCGCAGCCCGGCGTCCAGCACGTACGCCCGGGTGTTGGCGAGCGGGCGGCCCACGAGCGGCTCCTCGCTCAGGGCGGCGTCCCACCACAGGGTGTCGACGCTGCACTCGGTGGGCCCGTACAGGTTGTGGCAGAGCATCCCCTCGGCGGCCCGGACCCGCGTCCACAGGGCCGCGCCCGCCGCCTCGCCGCCGAGCAGCAGCACCTTGGGCCGGTGCGCGGGATCGTCCAGCAGGCCCTCCTCGACGAGCTGTTCGGCGTAGGTCGGGGTGACGTCCAGGGCGTCGATGCCGGCGCGGGCGATGTGCCGGACCAGCGCGGCCGCGTCGCGGCGGGTGTCGTCGTCGACGAGGTGGAGCTCGTGGCCGGCCACCATCCACAGCAGCCCCTCCCACGACGTGTCGAAGGACAGCGCGGCCGTCAGCGCCATGCGCATCCGGCGCCCACCGTGCGACTCCTCCGCGCGGGCGATGACCCCGGCCCGGTGGAAGGCGTACAGGTTGCGCAGCCCCGCGTGGTCGATGACGACGCCCTTGGGCTCGCCGGTCGACCCCGAGGTGTGGATCACGTACGCGGCGCTGCCGGGCAGGATCCGGCGGCCCGGGACGGGCCCGGCGGCGGCCGCCGGGACCGGGACCGGCGTGTCGACGAGGACGCGGACGGCGCCGGTGTCCGGGAGCCCCGGGGCGGTCGCGGCGTCGGTGACGACGGTGGTCGTGGTGGACAGCAGCCGGGCGATCCGCTCGGCCGGGTAGTCCGTGTCGACGGGGACGAAGGCGGCGCCCGCCTTGAGCACCGCGAGCAGCGCCACGACGGAGTCGGCGGACCGGGGCAGCGCCAGGGCCACCAGGTGCTCCGGGCCGACCCCGTGCCCGGCGAGCCGGTGCGCCAGCGCGTCGGCGCGGGCGTCGAGTTCGGCGAAGGTCAGCGCGGTGTCCCGGAAGACCAGGGCGGTCGCGCCGGGGGTGCGGGCGGCCCGCTCCTCGAACAGCTCGGGCAGGGTCCCCGCGGGCACCGGCGCGGCCGTGTCGTTCCAGCCGGACAGGACCTGTGCGCGCTGCTCGGCGGAGAGCGGATCGGCCTGCCCGACCGGGGCGGCGGGGTCGGCGGCGAGACGCTCCAGCACCCGGGCGAGGGCGGCCGCGAGGTCCTCGGCGGTGGCCCGGTCGAACAGGTCCGTCGCGTACTCCAGGGCTCCGCCGATCCCGGCGGGGGCGCCGCCCGCGTCCCACCGCTCCTGGAAGTCGGCGGTGAGGTCGAACTTGGCGACGTCCCAGGCGGCGGGCTGCTCCGCGCATTCCAGGCCGGGCAGGGCGAAGGCGGGGCCCTCGCCGCTGTCCAGGGTCATCATCACCTGGAAGAGGGGGTGGCGGGCGAGGGACCGCTCAGGGTTGACCGCCTCGACGACCTGCTCGAAGGGCACGTCCTGGTGCTCGAAGGCGGCGAGGTCGCTCTCCCGCACCCGCTCCAGGAGCTCGGTGAAGGCCGGGTCGCCGGAGAGATCGGTGCGCAGGACCAGGGTGTTGACGAAGAAGCCGACGAGGTCGTCCAGTGCCTCGTCCGTGCGGCCCGCGACGACGGTCCCGATCGGGATGTCGGTGCCGGCCCCGAGGCGGGACAGGAGCACCGACAGGCCGGCCTGGAGGACCATGAAGAGGGTGCAGCCGTGCCGGCGGGCCAGTTCCAGCAGCCGCCCGTGCAGCTCCGCGTCCAGCTCCAGGGGGACGGAGCCGCCCGCGAAGCTCGCCACCGCAGGGCGCGGCCGGTCGTAGGGCAGCGCCAGTTCGGCCGGTGATCCGGCCAGTTCCCGCGTCCAGTAGGACAGTTGCTCCGCGACCAGGCTGTCCGGGTCGTCCTGCGCGCCCAGCAGCTCGCGCTGCCACAGCGCGTAGTCCCGGTACTGCACCGGCAGCGGCTCGAAGGCGGGCGCCCCGCCGGCGCACCGCGCGGCGTAGGCGGCGGCCAGGTCGGTCAGGAGCGGCCCCCAGGACCAGCCGTCGGTGGCGATGTGGTGGATCACCAGCGCCAGCACCCACTCCCCGTCGCCCAGGTCGAAGAGGCGCGCCCGCAGCGGGAGTTCGGTGGTGAGGTCGAAGACGTACCCGGCTTCGCCGGCCAGCGCGTCGGCGAGCTCCGCCTCGCCGAGGCGGACGACGGGCAGCTCCGGCGCCCGCTCGGTGATCTGCTGCACGGGCTCGCCGTCCACCTCGGGGAAGACCGTCCGCAGCACCTCGTGCCGCCCGGTCAGATCACTGAGGGCCGCGGCCAGCACCCGTGGGTCCAGCGGACCGCGCAGCCGGGTGGTGAGCGGGCAGTTGTACGCGGCGCCGGTCTCGCCGAGCCGGCCCAGGAACCAAAGCCGCCGCTGGGCGAACGAAACGGGAAACACAGGACCTCCAGGGGCGTGCGGGGTGGTGCGGGTGGCGGGGGCGGGGGCGGGGGTCGGCTCAGGCATCGGCGGCGCGGCGGAGCGTGGCACGGGCCTTCGGCGCGTCGGCGAGCAGGGCGGCGGTGCGGGCCGGGGTCGGGTGCTGGAAGAGCTGGCGGATCTTCAGCTCCCTGCCGAGCTCCGCCCGGATCCGGCTGATCAGGCGGGTGACCAGCAGGGAGTGGCCGCCCAGGGCGAAGAAGTTGTCGTCCGGGCCGACCTCGGCCCGGTCGAGGACCTCGGCGTACAGGGCGCGGACGCGGTCCTCGGTGCTGCCGCCCGGGTCCGCGGCCGGCTCCGGTGCGGCGGGAGCGGCCGCGGCCGTGCGCGGGGCCGGGCCGTCGACCGAGCCGACCGCCCGCTCCGGGGCGGCCGCGAGAGCGCGCAGCACTCGGGCCAGGTCCGCCGCCAGCCGCTCCGCGCTCGTACGGTCGAACAGCTCGGTGGCGTAGCTGAGTTCACCGGTGAGGCCCAGCGGGGCGCCGTCGGCGGCGCGCCGCTCCCCGAGGTCCACGCCGAGGTCGAACTTGGACACCGCCCACTCGACGGGGTGCGGCTGTGCCGTGAGGCCCGACAGGCGGGGCAGGGCCAGGGGCTCGTTCTGGACCTGGAGCAGCACCTGGAAGAGCGGGTGCCGGGCGAGGGACCGCTCCGGGTTCACCTCCAGAACGACCCGCTCGAAGGGCACGTCCTGGTGGGCGTAGGCGGCGAGGTCGGTCTCCCGGACCCGGGCGAGGAGGTCCGTGAAGGTCGGGTCGCCGGAGACGTCGGTGCGCAGGACCAGGGTGTTGACGAAGAAGCCGACGAGGTCGTCCAGTGCCTCGTCCGTACGGCCCGCGACGACCGTCCCGATCGGTATGTCGGTGCCGGCCCCGAGGCGGGACAGGAGCACCGACAGGCCGGCCTGGAGGACCATGAAGAGGGTGCAGCCGTGCCGGCGGGCCAGTTCCAGCAGCCGCCCGTGCAGCTCCGCGTCCAGCTCCAGGGGGACGGAGCCGCCCGCGAAGCTCGCCACCGCAGGGCGCGGCCGGTCGTAGGGCAGCGCCAGCTCGGCCGGGACGCCGGCCAGCTCCTTGGCCCAGAAGCCGAGCTGACGGGTGATCGGCGCGTCCGGGTCGCCTTCCGCGCCGAGCACGGACCGCTGCCAGACGGTGTGGTCCCGGTACTGCACCGGCAGGGGCTCGAAGGCGGGCTCCGCGCCCGCCAGGCGGGCGGCATAGGCGGCGGCCAGGTCGGCCAGGAGCGGCCCCCACGACCAGCCGTCGGTGGCGATGTGGTGCACCACCAGCACCAGCACCCACTCGTCCCGCCCCAGCTCCAGCAGCCTGGCCCGCAGCGGCAGTTCGGCCGAGATGTCGAAGCAGTGGCCCGTCACCTCCCGTACCGCGTCCGCGACGGCACCGGCCTCCGCGACGGCGACGACCTCCAGCGGCACGTCGGCCGCCGCACCCTCCAGCAGCCGGATCACCGGCTCGCCCCCGCACTCGTCGAAGACCGTCCGCAACACCTCGTGTCGGGCCACCACGTCGCCGAGCGCCGCACGCAGCGCCGGCGCGTCCAGCGGACCCGTCAGCCGGTAGGCGAAGGGCACGTTGTGGTGGCCGGACGGACCCTCCGCCTGGTGCGCGAACCACAACCGGTGCTGCGCCGAGGACAGCGGCGCGCCCTCCCCGGGCTCCGCACGCCGCAGCGGCGGCCGCGCCCGGTCGGCGCTCCCGACCAGCTCCGCGAGGGCGGCCACGGTCTGCGCGCGGAAGACGTCGCGCAGCGGCAGCTCGACCCCGAGGGCCGTACGGATCCGGCTGACCAGCCGGGTGGCCAGCAGCGAGTGGCCGCCCAGGTCGAAGAAGCCCGCGTCGGCGGCGACCGCGTCGAGGCCGAGCACCTCGGCGAAGAGCCCGGCCAGGATCTCCTCCCGGGGGGTACGGGGGGCACGTCCGCCGGAGGCGGGCAGCGCGGGCTCGGGCAGGGCCCGGTAGTCCACCTTGCCGTTGGGGGTCAGCGGCAGCGCGTCCAGGACCAGGACGTACGAGGGCAGCATGTAATCCGGCAGCAGCCGCTCCAGCCGACGCCGCACCGACGGCCCGGAGACCTCCCCGACCACGTACCCGGCCAGCCGCCTCTCGCCGTCCGCGGCGGCCCGTACGGCGACCACGGCCTGGCGGACGCCTGGGCAGGCGGCCAGCGCGGCCTCGACCTCGCCCGGCTCCACGCGGAAGCCGCGGACCTTCACCTGCTCGTCGGCCCGGCCGAGGAATTCCAGCAGCCCGTCGGCCCGCCACCGGGCGAGGTCGCCGGTGCGGTACATGCGCGTCCCGGGCGCGCCGAACGGGTCGGCGACGAACCGCTCCGCGGTGGCCGCGGGACGTCGGTGGTAGCCGCGCGCCACTCCGGCGCCGGCGAGGTACAGCTCGCCCGGGGTGCCCGGCGGCACCAGCCGCATCCGCTCGTCCAGCACGTACGCACGGGTGCCGTCCAGGGGGCGGCCGATGGGGACCGGGCCGTCGGCGTCCGCGGCCCCGGTGATCAGGTGGCTGGTCGCGCACAGGGTCGCCTCGGTGGGCCCGTACAGGTGGCGGACCACGGTGTCCGGGCAGGCGGCCAGCACGGCGCGGACAGCGGCGGGGCTGACCACGTCGCCGCCGGTCAGCACCTCGCGGACACCGGCCAGCAGGCCGGGGTCCTCCTCGGCGACCACGCGGAACAGACCGGCCGTCAGGTGCACGGCGGTGATGCCCGCCCCGCGGATCAGGGCGCCCAGTCCGGCGACCGTCGGCTCGCCCTCGGGGGCGACGACGACCTGCCAGCCCGACAGCAGCGCCACCCACAGTTCGTAGTCGGCGATGTCGAAGGCGTGCGGCGCGTGGAACAGGACGCGCTCGGCGCCCCGGGTGTGCCAGCCCCGGTCGGCCACGAGGTCGAGGACGTCCCGGTGCGTGACGGCGACGCCCTTGGGCTCGCCGGTCGAGCCCGAGGTGTGCATCAGGTAGGCGAGCCGGCCGGGCGGGCACGGCGCGGCCGTGAACTCCCCGCCGTCCGCGAGAGCGCCGCCCTCCGCCGCGCCGGCCGGGACCGTCCGCACGCCCTCCGGGGCGAGCCCGGCGTGCGCCTCGTCGACCAGCAGCACGGAGCAGCCCGCGGCGTCCAGGATCCGCCGGGTGCGCGCGGCGGGCTGGCCGACGTGCAGCGGCAGGTACGCACCGCCCGCCTTGAGGACGGCCAGCATCGCCACGACCACCTCGGGGGAGCGCCCCATCAGCACGCCCACCGGGGTCTCGGCGGTGACGCCGAGACCGGTCAGCCGCCGCGCCAACCGGTCGGCGCGCCGGTCCAGCTCCCCGTAGGTGACGGCGTCGGGGCCGGACACCAGGGCCACGGTGGCCGGGTGCAGCGCGGCCCGCCGGGCGAATTCCAGGTGCACCGCCGTACCCGTCTGAGGCGGGGCCGGCGGCTGCCAGTCGGCCAGCAGCCGCTGCCGCTCCCGCGGCAGCAGCACCTCCAGGGCCGAGACCCGGCCGCGCGGCGCCCGTACCGCCGCCGCCAGGACCCCGCGCAGCCGCTCCACGAGGGCGCGCACGGTGGTCTCGTCGAAGAGCTCCGTACGGTACTTGGCCACCGCGCTCAGCCCCTCGCCCGCCCCGGCCGCCTCCGTGAACTGCAGCGCCAGCTCGAACTCGGCCTGCGGTACGTCCACCTCCTCGGCCACCGCCGTCAGCCCGGGCAGCTCCGGGCCGGCGGCGGCCGCCCGGCGCATCGTCAGCGCCACCTGAAACAGCGGGTGGTGGGAGAGCGAGCGCCGCGGGTTGACCGCCTCGACGACCTGCTCGAAGGGCACGTCCTGATGGGCGAAGGCCACCAGGTCCCTCTCCCGCACCCGCTCCAGCAGTTCCGCGAAGGTCGGGTCCCCGGACAGGTCGGTGCGCAGGACCAGGGTGTTGACGAAGAAGCCCACCAGATCGTCCAGGGCTTCGTCGGTACGGCCCGCGACGACCGTCCCGATCGGCACGTCGGTGCCCGCGCCGAGCCGGGACAGCACCACCGCCAGAGCCGCCTGGAGCACCATGAAGACGGTGCAGCCCTGCGCCCGGGCCAGCGCCTCCACGTGCGCGGTCAGGGCCGCGTCCAGATCGAAGGCGATGGCCGCGCCCGCCGGATCGGCCACCTCCGGCCGGGGCCGGTCGGTGGGCAGCACCGGCTCCTCCGGCAGCCCGGCCAGCGCGGTGCGCCAGTACGACAGCTGCTCCTCGGCCGCGCCGGCCAGCAGGGCGCGCTGCCAGAGCGTGTAGTCGGCGTACTGCACGGCCAGCGGCGGGCGCGGCTCGGCGCCGCCGCCCGTGCGGGCCGCGTAGGCGTACGAGAGGTCGCCCAGCAGCGGCCCCCAGGACTCGCCGTCGGTGGCGATGTGGTGCAGGGCCAGCACCAGCGTGTGCCTCTCGGGCCCGGCCGTCAGCAGCGCGGCCCGCAGGGGCGTGTCGGTGGCCAGGTCGAAGGGGCGTGCGGCGATCTCATCGATGTCCGCGCCGGCCGCGTCGAGGAGTTCCAGGACGGGCGCGGCCGGAGGCAGGACGACCTGCCGGGGCTCGCCGTCGGCCCCCGGGTGGATCGTACGCAGGATCTCGTGACGACCGGTCAGGTCCGCCAGTGCCCCGTGCAGCGCCTCCACGTCGAGCGGACCGGCGAGCCGGACCGCGACCGCGCTGTGGTAGGCGGGGTTCGACCCCTCGAGCCGGTCCAGGAACCACAGCCGGCGCTGCGCCGGGGAGAGCGGCAGCCGCGCCGGGCGCTCCTGCGGCCGCAGCGCGGGACGGGCCCGGTCCGCGCCGTCGATCAGCGCGGCCAGCGCGGCCGGAGTGCGGGCGGTGAACACCTCACGGATGCCCAGCTCCGCACCGAACGCCCCGCGCACCTGCGCCACCAGCCGCATCGCCAGCAGGGAATGGCCGCCCAGCTCGAAGAAGTCGTCGTCGGCGCCCACCTCGGGCAGGCCCAGCACCGACGCGTACAGACCCGTCAGGATCCGCTCCCGTTCGGTGCGTCCGCCGCGGCCGCCGGCGCGCACGGCGGGGGCGGGCAGGGCCCGCCGGTCGAGCTTGCCGTTCGGCGTCACCGGCAGCTCGTCCAGCACGACCACGGCCGGGACCATGTGCTCCGGCAGCGCGGCGGCCAGCTCGCCGCGCACCCCGGCGGGGGTCGGCGTGGCGCCCGGGCGGGGCACCACGTACGCCACGAGCCGGGGATCGCCCGGGCGGTCCTCGCGGACGACGACCGCCGCGTGGGAGACGCCGGCGCAGCCCGCGGCGGCGTTCCGGACCTCGCCCGGCTCGATGCGGAAGCCTCGGATCTTGACCTGGTCGTCGGTGCGGCCCAGGTACTCCAGGACGCCGTCGGCCCGCCAGCGCACCAGGTCGCCCGTGCGGTACATGCGGGCCCCCGGCTCGAAGGGGCAGGCCACGAACCGGTCGGCGGTCAGAGCGGGCCGGCCGAGGTAGCCGCGGGCCAGCTGCACGCCGGCCAGGTACAGCTCGCCCGCGGTACCGGGCGCCACCGGGGCGAGCCGGCCGTCCAGGACGTACGTACGGGTGTTGGCGGCGGGCCGGCCGATCGGGACGGTGGCGTCACCGGCCCGGCAGGGCCAGAGCGTGACGTCGACCGCGGCCTCGGTCGGCCCGTACAGGTTGTGCAGCTCCGCGCCGGGCAGGACCCGGAAGAAGGCGTCCTGGGTGTGCGGGGGCAGCGCCTCGCCACTGGCGATCACCCGGCGCAGCGAGCGGGCGTCCGCCGCGGCCGGCTCGCGCAGGAACACGTCGAGCATGGACGGCACGAAGTGCGCGGTGGTGACGGACTCCCGGGCGATCAGGTCGGCCAGGTAGGCGGGGTCCTGGTGGCCGCCGGGCTTCGCGACGACGAGGGTCGCCCCGGTCAGCAGCGGCCAGAAGAACTCCCACACCGAGACGTCGAAACCGCTCGGCGTCTTCTGCAGCACCCGGTCCCCGGCCCCCAGACCGTACTCCCGCTGCATCCACTCCAGCCGGTTGACGATGGCCCGGTGCGGGACCAGCGCGCCCTTGGGGCGGCCGGTGGAACCGGAGGTGAAGATCGCGTACGCCGGGTGGTCGGGCAGGACCACCGGCCGCGGTGCGGGCTCCGCCGCGGGCAGCGGGGCGTCCAGCAGCAGCGTCGGCGTCCCCGGCGCCGCCCAGCCGGTGCTCAGCACCAGCGCCGGGGCGGCGTCGGCCATGATCTGGAGGTTGCGCTCCTCGGGCTGGCCGGGGTCCACGGGCAGGTAGGCGGCGCCGGCCTTCAGCACCCCGCACAGGGCGACCATCAGGTCGAGGGAGCGCGGTACGGCGACCGCGACCAGGCTCTCCGGTCCGATGCCGCGGGCCGCGAGCACGTCCGCGAGGCGGCCCGCCCGCTCGTCCAGTGCCCGGTAGGTCAGGGACTCGCCTTCGAAGACGACGGCGGTGGCGTCCGGGGTCCGGGCCGCCTGCTCCGCGAGCAGCGCGGTCAGCGTCGACTCCGGGAGGGCGGCGGCGGTGTCGTTCCACTCGGCCAGGACCCGGTGGCGCTCGGCCGCGGTCAGCGCGTCCAGGAGCTCCACCGGCGCGTCCGGGTCGGCCGTCCATCGCTCCAGCAGCCGCACCAGCCGCTCGCCCAGCTCCCGCACCCGCTCGGTGGCTACGAGCCCGGGGTGGTGGCTCAGCCGCAGCCCGAGCGTCGCGCCCGGCTCGACCACCAGGGTCAGCGGGAAGTGCGTGGTGTCCCGGAACCGGATCCGCGCCCCGAGGTCGAAGCCGGGGAGGTCGAGCGCGTAGTCGCTCATCGGGAAGTTCTCGAAGACCAGGTTCGTGTCGAAGAGGGCGGACGGGGAGCCGGCCACCTTCTGGATCTCCGTCAGCCCCAGGTGGTCGTGGTCCACCAGCTCCGCCCGCTCGCGCTGGAGCTCCGCGCAGACCCGGCGCAGCGGGGCGGCCGCGTCGATCCGGGCCCGCACGGGCACGGTGTTGATCAGCATGCCGATCATCCGCTCGGAACCCGGCAGTTCGGCGGGGCGGCCGCTGACCGTGAGGCCGAAGACCACGTCGTCCTGACCGGTGGCGCGGGCCATGAGCGCCGCCCAGGCGCCCTGGACCACGCTGGTCAGCAGCAGCCCGCACTCCCGGGCCCGCGCGGTCAGCGCCGCCGTCCGCTCCTCGTCCAGCCGCACCACCACGTCCTCGGGCGTGGCGCCGGGGGAGACCCGGCCGGCGCCGTCCGCGATCCGCCCGGGCGCGTCGAGACCGGCCAGGGCGGTGCGCCAGGCCTCCTCGGCGGCGGGCCGGTCGCAGCCCGCGAGGTGCGCCAGGTACTCCCGGTAGGGCCGCACCGGCTCCGGCTCGCCACCCGCGTACAGGGTGAACAGCTCGCGGAAGAGCAGCCCGAACGACCAGCCGTCCAGCAGGATGTGATGGGCCGTCACGAGCAGTCGGTGCTGGTCGTCGGCCAGCCGCAGCAGCGTGAACCGCAGCAGCGGCGGGCGGCGGCTGTCGACGCCCTGTGCCCAGTCCTCCTCGGTCAGCTCGGCGGCCCGTTCCTCCGCCGCCCCGGCCGGGAGGGCGCCGAGGTCGTGCTCCTGCCAGGCCGGCTCCATGTCCCGGCGGACCACCTGGACGGGATCACCGTTCTTGCGGTGGGTGAGGACCACCCGCAGGTTGGCGTGGCGGCGCAGCAGCTCCCCGGCGGCCCGGCGCAGCCGTCCCGCGTCGAGCGCCCCGTCCAGGTCGACGGTGAACTGGGCGATGTAGAGGTGCTTGGAGTCCTCGTCGTACCCGGAGTGGAAGAGCATGCCCTCCTGCAGTGGGGAGAGGGGCAGGACGTCCTCGATGGCCGGCCGGGTGGTGTTCATGGGTGATGTCGCTTTCTGGGAGACCGTCGGAGAACGGCGGCGGGGCGGGGGTGCGGTCCGGTCGGGGTCAGAGGAGGTCGAGGGAGGCCGCGAGGTCGTCCAGTTCGTCCTGGCCGATCGCGTCGAGCGTCAGGCCGGAGGCGGGCGGGACGGCGGACGCGACGGTGGACGGGACGGCGGCCGGGACGGCGGCCGGGACGGCGGACGCGACGGTGGGCCGGGCGGTGGACGGGACCGCGGGGCCCGTGCGGTCGGCGTGGACGACGAGGGCGCCGAGCATCCGGAACCAGCCCTCGGCCAGCGCCCGGACCTCCGCCTCGTCGTGGACGCCGTCGGCCCAGGCCCAGTCGGCGTGTAGGACGGGTCCGTCCGCCGACTCCAGGACGAAGGCGTTCACCTCGACGGCGTGCGCCATCGGCATGCCCGGGCCGGGGGCGTCGAGCCGGGCCCCGTGGGCCGGCAGCAGCTGCCAGTCGCCGCCGCCCGGACCGCCCAGCCGGCCCAGGTAGTTGAAGCCGAGGCCCGCGGGCGCCGCCACGGCGAGCTCCCTGCCCACGACCGGGTCGAGGTGGCGCAGCAGGCCGTACCCGATGCCCTTGCGCGGGATCGCCCGCAGCTGCTCCCGGACCCGCCGCAGTGCCTCGGCGGCGGTGGGGCCGCCGTCCTCGGCGTCCGCCGTGCCCAGGCCGTCCAGGGCGAAGCGGGTGGGGAAGAGGGTGGTGAACCAGCCGACGGTACGGGAGAGGTCGGCCTCGCCGCCGATGTCCTCGCGGCCGTGGCCCTCCAGCTCCACCAGCACCTCAGGGCCACAGGGCTGCCACCGGGCCAGGGCCAGGGAGAGCCCGGTCAGCAGCACCTCGTTGGCGTCGGCGCCCAGCCGGTCGGCCACCGACGTCAGCAGCGGCCCGGCCGTCGCCGCGGGCAGGCTCAGGGCGAGGTGCCCGGCACGGTCCTCGTGGTCGCGGGCCGGGTCCAGCGGACGGCGGCCCGTGATGCCCGCACCCGGCCGCACCACATCGCGCCAGTACGGGGCTTCGGCCGCGGTCCGGTCCCCGGCCGCCTCCGCGGTGAGCAGCTCGGACCAGCGACGGAACGAGGTGGCCACCGGGTCGAGGGCGCCGGCGGGGGCCCGTCCGGCGGCGACCGCCTCCCAGGCCCGGGTGAGGTCGCCGGTCAGCACCCGCCAGGAGATCCCGTCCACGACCACGTGGTTGACGACCAGGGCCAGCGCCCCGGGCAGGTCGGCCCCGGCGTCGAACCAGACGGCCTGCCCGATCACCCCGCCGCCCACCGAGAGCCGGTCGCGGGCCGCGTGCACCTCCCGCCCGACCTCCTCGACGGTGGCCTCGCGGCCCTCCGTCGCCACCCGGCGCAGGCACTGTGCGGCGCGCACCGATCCGGCCGGGCGGGTCCGCCAGCCGGAGCCGTCCCGGACCACGCGCAGCATGTCGTGCCGGTCCAGGATCGCCTGGAGCACTTCGGCCGCGCTCTGCCCGGTCAGTGCGGCCGGGGTCCGCACCACCAGGTACTGGTAGTAGCGGTCGGCGGGTCCGCCGCGCTCGTCGAGCCAGTGCATCACCGGCGTCGGCCGGAGCGGCCCGACCCCGTCGTCGCCGCCCGGCCGGAGGGGCCCGGCCATCGGCCGGGCGGCGGCGGCCAGCGCCGCCGTGTCCGGCAGGGTCAGCACGTCCCGGACGGTGATGCGCAGCCCGGCGCGGCGGGCCGCGCCGACCACCTGCACGGCGATGATGCTGTCACCGCCGAGCCGGACGAAGCCGTCCTGCGGGCCGACCTCGGGGAGCGCGAACAGGTCCGCCAGGACACCGCACAGGATCCGCTCCGCCTCGGTCACGTCGATTCCACTCATGGTCTTCCTCGTTCTCGTTCGCCGCGGGCCTCCACGGGCCTGCGCGTGCTGGTCAGACGGCGGCGCGGGCCGGGGCGAACAGCGCCCGCAGGGCGGCCCGGTCGACCTTTCCGTTGGCGGTCACCGGCAGGTCCTCCACGGGCCGGAAGTGCCGGGGCACCATGTACGCGGGCAGGTGCGCCGCGCACGCCGCGGCCAGCTCCTCGGGCCCGGGACCGTCCGCCCCCGTCCGGGTCCACACGGCCGCGAGCCTGCGCGAACCCGCGACCTCCACCGTCACCACCACGGCCCGGCGGACCCCCGGGACCGCGCCCAGGACCGCCTCGACCTCGCCGGGCTCGACCCGGTACCCGCTCACCTTGAGCTGGTCGTCGGCCCGCGCCACGAAGTGGAACTCCGCCCCGTCGAACCGGACGACGTCCCCCGTGGCGTACGTACGGCGCGGGGTCCCGTCGCGGTGGGGCAGGGTCCGGAAGCGGGCCGCGGTCAGCTCCGGGTCGCCCAGGTAGCCGAGGCCGACACTGCCCCCGCCGACGACCAGCTCCGCCTCCTCGCCCGCCGCGAACGGCCGCAGCACTCCGTCCGCCTCGCGCAGCAGCTCCGCCCCGGCGACGGCACCGCCGATCGGCGGGTGCTCGGGCCAGGACGCGGCCTCCCGCGGGTCCAGCCGGTACTGCGTGACGACGTGGGTTTCGCTGGGCCCGTACTCGTTGACCAGGCAGACCCCGGCGGCCGCGCAGAACTCCCGCACCTCGGAGTTGACGACGAGGCGTTCGCCCGCGACCGCGATCTCCCGCAGGTCGGGCATCGCGTCCGGTTCGAACACGGCGGCCGTGGCCAGCGCGTGCAGCCCCACCACCGGCAGGAACAGCCGGGCGACGCGCTGTTCGCGGATCAGGTCCATCAGCGCGAAGGGGTCCTGGCGCTCCTCGTCGGAGACCACGACCAGCGCGGCCCCGGCCAGCCAGGTGGTGACGATCTCCTGGTAGCCCACGTCGAAGCCGATCGAGGCCGCCTGCAGGGTGTGCGGCGGGCGGTCGTGGGCCCAGTGCCGCACGTGCCAGTCGCCGAGCGCGGCCAGCACCGACGGGGGAACGGCGACCGACTTGGGCTCACCGGTCGATCCGGACGTGGGGATGACGTACCCGACGGTCCCCTCGCGCAGCTCCTCCAGCGGGGCGCCCCGCAGCTCGCCGAAGGCGACCTCGGCGGGGCCGAGCCCGGTCGGCGCGGTGTGGTCGGGACGGACCAGCAGGGCGCAGAGCCGGGCGATCCGCGCGGCCCGCGGCGCGGGCATGCCCGGGTCGACGCAGACCACGCCCAGGCCGGCCCGCCAGGCGCCGAGCACCGCGGCGCAGCGCTCCCAGGACCGTTCGCCGTGGACGGCGACCACGTCGTGCGGTCCCAGGCCGCGGGCGGCGAGCCCGCCCGCGATCTCGGCCGACAGGCGGTCGAGTTCGCCGTACGTGCGGGCGACGCCGCCGTCGACGACGGCCACCGCCGCGGGGTCGCGCCGGACGGCTCGGATCAGGGGCCGGACGAGCGAATGCCGCGGTCCGCGGTCGTCGTCGGTGTGCATGGAAATCCCTTCTGGGGGTGGTGCGAGGAGAGCGGGGAGGGGTGCGGGCGGGGCGAGGGGTTCAGGCACGCGGTGCCGCGCCGTGCTCGTCGATCAGCGCGGCCAGCCGGTCGAGCCCGTCCTCGATCCGGTCGGGGTCCAAGGAGCTGCACGAGAGGCGCAGTTGGCGCCGGGCCCGGTCCTGGTCGCTGAAATGGCGCATCGGTGTGAAGAGCACCCCGTGCCGGACGGCGGCCTCCTCGACCAGGGCGTCGGTCACCGGGAACGGCACGTCGAGCACGACGAAGAAGCCGCCCGCCGGACTGATCCACCGGATCCCGGGCGTCCCGGCGAACCGCCGGTGCAGCCCCTGGAGCAGACAGCGCAGGTTGCGCCGGTACACCTCGATCTGGCGGCGGTTGGCCTCCAGCAGGCTGCCGCCGTGCTCCAGCAGCATGCCGCCGACCAGCGCCTGCGTCACCGGCGACGTGTTGACGGTCAGCATGCTCTTGGCCCGGGCCAGCTCGTCGGCCAGCAGCGCCGGGCCGCCCGCCCCCGTGACCCGCTGGTCCGCGACGGCGAAGCCCACCCGGGCGCCGGGGAAGCAGGTCTTGGACAGCGAGCCCAGGTAGACCACCCGTTGCCCGGTGTCGAGGGCCTTCAGCGTCGGCGGCCGGGAGTCGTCGTCCGCCACCCGGAAGTACCCGTACGGGTTGTCCTCCAGCAGCAGCACGTCCTCCTGCTCCGCGACCTCCAGCAGCTCCCGGCGCGTCCCCGGGTCCAGGGAGTGGCCGCTCGGGTTGGAGAAGTCCGGCACCAGGTACAGCGCCCGGGGCCGCTCCCCGGCCGCGCGGACCTCGCGGATCCGCTCGCGCACCTGCTCCGGACGCACCCCGCGGGGGCCCTCGGGCACCGACCGCACCGGGAGGTCCAGCAGCCGGGCGGCGCCCGTCAGTCCGACGTACGTCGGGTCCAGGGCCAGCACCACGTCCCGCGGGCCGGCCTTCAGGGCGCGCAGCACGAGCCACAGCGCCTCCTGGGCGCCCACCGTGACCAGGACGGCCTCCGGGTCGCAGACGATGCCCTCGTCCTGCTCCAGGTGACGGGCGATCAGCTCGTGCACGACGCCCTTGGTGCGGCCGTACTGGAACAGCTCCCGCCGCACCCCGGCCTCGTCGCAGCCCTTGTCCGCAGTGAGGTGGCGGATGTACGTGTCGAGGTAGCGGTGCAGGTCGGACGGGTCGAAGAAGTCCTCCGTCGGCCGGCCGGGGGCGAAGGAGACCGCCTCGGGGAACCGTCCCGCGATCTCGTTGAGGAAGGTCATGGAGAGCAGCGCGGGGTCTGCGAGGGACGCGTGCAGATCGGCCCGGTCCAGGGCCACGGCCGTGCGGTTCACCGGCCCGCTCCCAGCGTCGTCAGCCAGGGTGCGTCCGCGGGGGTGCCGCAGCCCGACAGCTCCAGGGCGGAGCGCAGTTCGGCCGCCAGCAGCCCCAGCACCCCGGCCACGCCTTCCGTGCCGTCCGCGGCCAGGCCCCACAGGACGGGCCGGCCCAGCAGCACCCCGTCCGCGCCGAGCGCCAGGGCCTTCAGGACGTCGGTCCCGCCGCGGATCCCGCTGTCCAGCAGCAGCCGGCAGGACGGCGGGACCGCCTCGCGGACCGCGGGCAGCATGTCCGCGCTGGCGACCGCGCCGTCGAGCTGGCGGCCGCCGTGGTTGGAGACGACGACGGCGTCCGCACCGACCGCGGTCGCGGTCGCGGCGTCCCCCGGATCGAGGATCCCCTTGACGATCAGGGGCAGTTCCGTCTGCTCCCGCAGCCGGGCCAGGTCGTCCCAGCCCAGGGTGCGGGCGAAGGACTCGGCGGTGTGCTCCGCCACCGCGCACGTGCCGGCCCGGCGCTCGGCGGCCCGGCGGGTCGTGGCCGGGTCGAGGTGCGCGGCCGCCACGCCCGCCGGCAGGGCGAAGCCGTTGCGCAGGTCGCGCAGGCGCCGGCCCATCGAGGGGACGTCCACCGTGACCATCACCGCTGCGCAGCCCGCGTCCTCGGCGCGCCGCACCAGCTCGGCGGTGAGCCCGGGGTCCCGCTGGCAGTACAGCTGGAACCAGGTGACCCCGCCCAGCGCAGTGACCTCCTCCACCGGCACGCTGCTCAGCGTGCTCAGGGTGAACGGCACCCCGGCGGCCGCCGCCGCGCGGGCCGTGGCCAGCTCGCCCTCGGGGTGGAGCAGCCGCTGGTAGGCCATCGGCGCGACCGCCACGGGCAGGGCCGCCCGGCCGCCCGGCAGTTCGGCCGAGGTGTCGAGGACCCTCGGGCCCGACAGGACGCGGGGGACGACGCGGATCCGGTCCAGGGCGGCCCGGTTGGCGGCCAGGGTCAGCTCCTCGCCGCTGCCGCCCGCGACGAAGTCCCAGATCTCCGGGGGCAGGGCCCGGCGGGCGGGTCCGGCGAAGTCCTCCAGCCGGACCGGGACCTGCGCGGTGTCGTGACCGGCGCTCACCGCAGGACCTCTCCGGCGCCCAGCCGCTCGGCCTCGACGGCCTCGTACAGAGCCTTGATGTTGCCGTTGCCGAAGGTGCGGGCGCCGAACCGCTCGATCACCTCGTGGAAGAGGGTGCGGCGCGGGTGGGTGGAGCGGGTGAAGATCTGGAAGAGCTGCCCGTCGTGGTCCTCGTCGACCAGGACGCTGATGCGCCGGAGCTCCTGCGTGGAGTGCCGGGCCAGGTCGAGCCGGTCCGCGAGCATCGTGTAGTAGGTGTCGGGGACGCTCAGGAACTCCACGCCGCGTTCGCGCAGCGCCGAGACCGCCCGGACGACGTTCCGGGAGGCGAAGGCGACGTGCTGGACGCCCGGGCCGCCGTGCTCGGCGAGGAACCGGTCGATCTGCCCCGGCTCGCGGGCGGTGTCGGGCTCGATCAGGGTCAGGGTGACCTCGCCGGAGGCGCTCTGCACCACCTTGGAGTTCATGGCCTGCGCGCCGACCCGGATGAGCTCCTGGAAGATCATGCGGAAGCCGAGGACGCGGGTGTAGAACTCCACGGTCCGCTCGAGTTGTCCGGCGGCCAGGCAGATCGCGAAGTGGTCCAGCTCCTCCAGGAGTTCGCCGTCCGCGTCCGGTGCGGCGGCGTCCGGCAGCGGGGTGAAGCCCGGGGGCAGGCCGGCCGGGTCCGGCTCGACGAGGGTGTGCACGACGTCGCCGAACCCGGCGATCACGGCCCGGGTGCGGCCGTCGGGGTGCCGGCGCGGCACGGTCAGGGGGACCGCGCCGCGGGAGACCGCCTCGTCGAAGACGGCGGCCACGTCGGGCACGCTCAGCGCGATGTCGGCGACGCCGTCGCCGTGGGCCAGGACGTAGGCGGCGCCCGGGTGGTGCGGCGAGCGGGCCTGGGTGAGGACGAGGGAGATCCGGCCCTGGCGCAGGAGCAGGGACTCCGCGTCGGCGGACGCGGCGCGGGCGACCGCAAGGAAACCGAAGCGGCCGGTCATCTCGGCCGTCGCCGACGCGAGGTCGGCGACGTAGGACTCGACGTGGCTGATGCCGAAGGCGGGGGAGAAGGTCATGGAGCTGCCGTTCGTCATGGGGCCGCCGTCCCTCGAGGGGCGGCGGACACGGAGAGGCCGGGGGCGGGGGCCGGGGCGGCCCCGGTCGTCAGGGAGGCGATCCGGGCGGGCAGGCCCCGCCACACCTCCGGGGTGTAGAAGTGGCCGCCGGGCAGGACGTCGTGGCGGAACGGGCCGTCGGTCAGCGCCGCCCAGCGCGCACGCACGTCCTCGCCGATGACCGGGTCCGCGTCCCCTGAGAAGACCTGGAGCGGGACGCCGGTGCGGGCACCGGGGGTGTGGGTGAAGGTGTCCCGGGCGGCCAGGTCGGCCCGCATCAGCTCCACGGCCATCTCGGTCAGCTCGGGCTCGTAGAGGACGTGCTCGGGCAGCAGGCCGTGGGTGGTCATCCAGCCGAGCAGCTCGTCGTCGCGCTGTCCCTGTGCCAGGAACCGGTCCTGATCGGTCACCCCGCGGTCCGGGGCGTTGCAGGCGGAGACGACCAGGGCGCGCGGCGGCGGCGCGCCCGCCGCCGCGAGCCGTACGGTGACGTCGAAGGCCATCCAGCCGCCCATGCTGTGCCCGAACAGGACGTACGGGCCCTGCCCGGCCACCGCCGCGACCCCGGCGGCGGCGTCCGTGGCGAGCGCGTCCCAGGTCCGGGCGAACTCCTCGGCGAACCGCCCCTCGCGCCCCGGATAGCAGACGGCCACCAGGCCGGCGCCGTCCGGCAGGGCCGGGATCCAGTCGTGGAAGGTGGCGGTGCCTCCGCCGCAGAAGGCGAGGCACACCAGGGTGGGCGCGCCCTCCGCGGTCTCCTTCAGGCGCACCGCGGTGGTGTCGAGGACGCTCACGAGGCCCCCCCGACGGTCAAGGCGTGCACCGACCGCGCGTGCCGGGCCAGGTCCGCGAGGACGGGGAAGCGGTAGACGTCCTTGGTCCGCAGCGCGATCCCGGCGTTCTTCTTCAGCCGGGACACCACGCGCAGCGCCAGCAGCGAATGGCCGCCGAGCGCGAAGAAGTTCGCCTCCGCGTCGACGCCGTCCCGGCCGAGGACCTCGGCCCACACGGCCGCGATCAGCTCCTCCAGCGGGCCCTCGGGGGCGCGCCCGGAGGACTCCGGCCCGGCCGCGGGGGCCGTCGGCAGCGGCGGCAGCGCCTCGGTGTCCACCTTGCCGTTCGGCGTCAGCGGGAGCGCGTCGACCGTGACGAAGACGGACGGGACGAAGTACGCGGGCAGCGCGGCCCCGCAGTGCCGGCGCAGCTCCGCGTCGCTCACCCGGGCTCCGGGGGCCAGGACGCAGTACGCCGCGAGGAGGGTGTCCCCGTCCGGCCCGGTCCGGGCCACGGCGACGGCCGCCTCCACCGCCGCGTGGCCGCGCAGCCGGTCCTCCAGCTCGCCCGGCTCCACCCGGAAGCCACGGACCTTGAGCTGCCGGTCGGTGCGGCGCAGGAACTCCAGGCCGGAGTCGGCCCGCCAGCGCACCAGGTCGCCCGTGCGGTACATCCGGCTGCCGTCGGTGGCGAACGGGTCCGCGACGAACCGCGAGGCGGTCAGCCCGGGCCGGCCGACGTAGCCGAGGGCCACGCCCGGACCGGCCAGGTACAGCTCGCCCGTGGCGGCCGGCCGCAGTCGCTCGTCGAGGACCTGCGCGCGGACCCCGGCCAGCGGCTCGCCCAGGCGCGGGGCGGCCCCGGTGATCCGGGTCGCGGTGGCGTCGACGGTGCACTCGGTCGGGCCGTACAGGTTCCAGGCCTCCACGGCCGGGTCCTCGGCCAGCGCCCGCCACATCGCTGCCGGCACCGGCTCGCCGCCCAGCAGCAGCCGCAGCGGACGCCCGGGCCGCAGCCGCGGACCGGTCAGCCGCCAGTGCGAGGGGGTGCAGTCGAGGTCGGTGACGCCGTGCGCGTCGAGCAGCGCGTCCAGCCGGGCCGGGTCCGTACGGTCCTCGTCGTCCAGGACGACCAGGGTGTCGCCGCGGCACACGCGGACCCACTGCTGCACGGACGCGTCGAAGGACAGACTGGCGTTCCAGGCGACCACCCGGTGGCCGCACGGGTAGACGCCCCGCTCTTCCAGGCCCGCGACGAGGGCGGCGACGTTCGCGTGGGTGACCTCCACCCCCTTGGGCGGTCCGCTGGAGCCCGAGGTGTGGATGACGTAGGCCGCGGTGGCCGGGTGCCCGGCACGGCCGGACGGCTCCGCGTCGGCCTGCGCGGCAGGCGTCGCCGGGTCCGGGGCGGCCGTGTCCCGGGCGGCCGTGTCCGGGTCCAGGACCGGCAGGCCCTCGGCCCACTCGGCCGCGGCACCCGGCCGCGCGACCACCGCACGCAGCCCGGCGTCGGCCGCGATGTGCGCGAGCCGCTCCCCGGGGTACGCCGGGTCCAGCGGGACGTAGGCCGCACCGGCCCGCCACACCGCCAGCGGGGCCACGGCCCAGCCCGTGCCGCGGGGCAGGCTCACGCCGACCCGGTCGCCCGGGCGGACGCCGAGCGCGCGCAGCGCCGCCGCCAGCCGGGCCGTGCGCCCGGCCAGTTCCTCGAAGGTCAGGGCACCGCCCGCGCCGTGCACCGCGGCCCGGTCGGGGAAGGTCCGGGCGGTCTCCAGGAACCGCTCCACCAGGTTCGTCGGCTCAGCCACGGGACACCGCCGCCACGGTTCCGGCGCGCGGGGCGACGGTCGGGGCGCAGTCCGCCACCGCGACCGGGTCGCCCATGGCGACGACGATCCGGCGGTCGCCGCGGAAGGGGTCCCGGCCGTGCGCGGTGAGGACGTTGTCGACGATCAGCAGGTCCCCCGGCTGCCAGGCGCGGCGTACGGTGGCCCGCTCGTAGGCGGCGTTGACGACCGCGAGGTCCGCCTCCGTCAGCGGGACGCCGTCACCGAGACCCGTGTCGAAGGGCAGCCCACCGGGGCCGAGTTCGTCGAGCAGGACCTCGCGCAGCTCCTCGTCCAGCGAGAAGCTGTTCCAGAACGCCATGTGGTTGAACCAGACTTCGTCCCCGGTCCGCGGGTGGCGGACGATTCCCGGCCGGACCTGGCTGGTGCGCAGCGTGCCCTCCTCGTCCCAGGCGCAGCCGATGGCGTTCTCGGCGCAGTACGCCTCGACCTCCGCGCGGGTGGTGACCCCGAAGGCCGACTGCCAGGCGACCGAGAGGGTCTGGGAGTAGGTGCGGGTCAGGATCCAGCCGGAGGCGCGCATCCGCTCGACCAGAGCGGCGGGGAGCGAGCGCAGCACCTCGCGGCAGTCGGTGACGGGTGTCGCGCCGCCCTCCTCGGGGGCGGTCAGGCAGCCGAAGAGCAGCAAGCCGGGGAAGGTCAGCGTGTAGCTGTTCTCGTTGTGCGGGCGGATCGCCTGCGCGGCGGGCAGGTCGGTGGAGGAGAAGACGCCGGAACCGAAGTCGCTGCGGGGGGTGGCCTTCTCGCGGTACGGGGTGGCCCGGCGGACCAGCTCGTCGCGGACGACGGCGAAGTCGTCGACGCCGCGGACCGGCAGCCCGCTCACGTACACGGCGCCGAACCGGTCGAGTCCGGCGCGCAGTTCGGCGCGGTGCTCGGCGAGCCAGTCCCGCGCGGCGGCCGCGTCGGCCAACTGGGGCGCGCGTACGGTGGCCGGGGCGCCGGGCTCGATCAGCCAGTCGAGGACGCCCGCGAAGGGCACGGCCTCGGCGGCGGTGGCCGTGGCAGCGGTGGCTCCGGCAGCGGTGGCTCCGGCGGCGGTGGCCGCTGCGGGGGTGGTCGGGTAGGCGCTCATGCGGCACCACCCGCGGCCGGCGCCTGCGCGGCGTGACGGAGCTCCAGGGTGCAGCACTTGACGCTGCCGCCGCCCTTGAACAGTTCGGACAGGTCGACGCCGATCGGTGTGAAACCGCGCTCGGCCAGCCGGTCCGCGAGCCCGCGGGCGGCCTCGGCGAGCAGGACGTTCCGGCCATCGGAAAGGGCGTTCAGCCCGAAGACCTCGGCGTCCTCCTCCGTGGCCAGCAGCGCGTCCGGGTACAGCTCGCGCAGCACCGCCTGCGACTCGGCCGAGAAGGCACCGGGGAAGTACATGATCTCGTCGTCGTCGAGTACGGCGAGGGCGGTGTCCAGGTGGTAGAAGCGCGGGTCGACCAGGGTCAGGCCCACCACCGGGGCGCCGAGCACCCGTTCGGCCTCGGCGTGCGAGGCCGGGTCGGTGCGGAAACCGGTGCCCGCCAGGATCCGGGACCCGGCGACCAGGTAGTCGCCCTCGCCCTCGTTGACGTGCTCCGGGGCGACCACCTCGGCATAGCCGTTGGCCTCGAACCAGGCCTGGTAGGCGGGGGCTTCGGCGGCGCGCTCGGGGTGGCGGAAACGGGCCATCAGGACGCGGTCGCCGAGCACGGTGGCACCGTTGGCCGAGTAGACCATGTCGGGCAGCCCCGGAACCGGGTCGATCAGGTCGACGGTGTGCCCGAGTTCCCGGTAGAGGGCGTACAGCCGCTCCCACTGCAGGACGGCCAGGTCGGTGTCGGTCGGCTTGGCCGGGTCCATCCAGGGGTTGATGCGGTAGTCGACGGTGAAGTGGGACGGGCGGCACATCAGGTAGTGCCGGGGACGGGCGGTGCGCGGGACGGTCATCGGCTCAGACCTCCCCGAGGGCGGCGACCAGAGAGGCCGGACGCAGATCGGTCCAGGTCTTCTCGATGTGGTCCAGGCAGTCCTGGCGAGGGGCCGGGCCATGAGTGGCGGTCCAGCCGGCGGGCGCCTCGATCGAGGCGGGCCACAGGGAGTGCTGGTTCTCCTGGTTGACGAGGACGAAGTAGGTGGCTTCGTCGTCCTCGAAGGGGTTGGTCACGGGTGCTCCTGTCACGTCGTGGTGGTGGGGATCGCGCCGGATCGCGCGAGGCTGGTGGGTTCGGCGGCGAGTGCTGGGGCCGGGAAGGTTTGCCGGGTTGCGGCGTCCGGTGCGGTGGATCGCAAGGCGGAGCCCGGGGCTCGTACTGGACGTACGTGCGCGGTCCGACAACGCGGCGAGGTGCCGTGCCTGGGGGCACCTCCCAGCGGTAGCTGGGGGAGCGTCGCGAGCCGGTGAACCTTTCCGGTCACAGCACCAGGTGCCAACCGTGGAAGGGGGAGGGAGGCGCGAGCACGCGGCGGCAGATGGCCAGGGCTGCCTCCGCGGCGGTCGTCGCGGGCGTGGCGACGGTGAAGAGTCCGAGGTCCACGCCGTGCGGACCGCTCCGCACGCTGATGTGCTCCAGTCGCTCCTCCGGGCGGGCCGCGCCCCAGAGCAGGCGCAGCAGGCGTCCGTCGTCCGTGGGCCCGGGACCGGGACCGGGCCCGGGCGGGACGAGAGAGACGAGGGTCAGCTCCACGCGCCCGGTCAGTCCCAGATGAGGCCGTACGCGACCGCGTCCGGGGTGGCCGGGAGGGGCGCCGGGGCCGCCTGGACGGTGGCGGCCCCGGCCGTGTCCGCACCGGACGGCCCGCCGGCGGTGAGCGCGAGCGCGGCGCAGGCGACGGCCGCGGCGACGGCCACGGCAGCGGTGCGGACCGGCCGGACGGTGGTGTGGACGCGAGAAGTCATGGAGGTGCCCTCATCGGGAGTGGGGAAGGGGTGCCGAGCGGCACGCCTCCATCCTGGCCAAGGTGTTGACCTGGGGGAACAGATCAAGGGGTGGCGGAAGCGGCCAGGACGCTTTGGGACAGCCGCCCCCGGCCGGACCCCCGCCGACGGCCGGCCGAAGCCGCGTTGACGCGCGTAGAGGGCGCGTCTATGTCACGTAGATCTCCGGCAGGCAGGCTGCTGACAGATCGACGGGGGACGACCGCATGCCAAGAGGGGAACCGATGTCCGTGACGCTCGACCTGGAGGAGCTCGACCAGACGGTGTACGAGGAGGTGCTGGCCCGGCCCGAACTCGGACTGGTCGAACTCGCCGCCCGGCTCGGGGTGGAGCCCGAGCGGGTCCGCGCCTGCCTCGACCGGCTCTTCGCGCTGCGCCTGGTCCAGGCGTCCTTCGAGGCGCCCGGCCGCTTCACCGTCGTCGACCCCGTTCTCGGGATGCAGCGGCTCCTGGACCAGCAGCACGAGGAACTGGTGCGCCGGCACCGCCAGGCCGCGGACCACCAGCAGGCCCTGGTCCGGATCCTCGCGGGCGCCGGCTCCGGCGCCCGCCCGGCCGAGGGCGTCGAGCGGCTGGCCGGACTCGACGCCGTGCAGCGGCGGTTGGAGCGCCTGGCGCTGGAGGCAAGGACCGAGGTGCTGACCTTCATGCCGGGCGGTCCCCAGTCCGCGGCCGCGCTGGAGGCCGCCGAACGCAACAACGCCCTCGTGCTCGGCCGCGGCGTCGCCATCCGCACCATCGGGCTGGACCTCGTACGGGAGGATCCGGGGACCCTGCGTTACAGCCGGGGGCTGCTCGCGGGCGGCGGCGCCTTCCGTACGGTCGCCGCGCTGCCGACCCGGATGGTGCTGGTCGACCGGACCCACGCCCTCGTCCCCATCGACCCGGCGGACAGCCGCCAGGGCGCGCTGTTCCTCTCCACGCCCGGAATGATCGCCCCGCTGGTCGCGCTGTTCGAGCGGGAGTGGGGCGCGGCCGTGCCGCTGGGCGCGGATCCGTCGGAGGCCGTGTACGTACCCACTGAGCAGGAGCGCTCCCTGCTGGTCCTGCTGGCCGAGGGCCACACCGACGAATCCGCCGCCGGACAGCTGCACATCTCGGCCCGCACCGCCCGGCGCATCATGGCCTCGCTGATCGAACGGCTGGGCGCCCGCAGCCGGTTCGAGGCGGGTCTGCGCGCGGCCCGCCTCGGATGGGTGTGACGCGGACGCGGTCCCTCCCTCCGCCGCCCGGGCCGCCGCCGCGACCCGTTCCGATGGGATGGTCATGTGAACCGCTTAGGATGACGCTCCGTACATCGGCGGGCCAGGACAACTGGGGACCTACCGCCGTGTGGAGCTGTGCGTGCGCACAGGGGGAACTCGTGAAATTCTTCGTGCTCGGATCCATGGGCGTGTCCCACGGAGGCCCGGTGCTGGCCGGTGGACCACCGCAGCAGCAGGCCACCCTCGCCGTCCTGGTGCTCCGCGCGGGCCACGTCGTGCCGCTGCACGAACTGGCCGCCGCGGTCTGGGGGGAGTCCGCCCCGGGCTCCGCGGTGATGATCCTGCGGACCTACGTCTGGCGGCTGCGGAAGCTGCTGGAGAGCGGGGAGTCCGGCGAGACCGGGGCCCGGATCCTGGAGTCCGCGAACGACGGCTACCGGCTCGCGGTGCCGCCGGGCTCCGTCGACGCCGTACGGGCCGAGGAGCTGGCCGCGAAGGCCGCCCGCGCCCACGCGGCCGGGGAGTGGGAGGTCTGCGCCGAAGCCCTGGCCGAGGCCGGGTCCCTGTGGCGGGGCGAGCCACTGGCCGGAGTACCGGGGCCGTTCGCCGAAAGCCAGCGCTCGCGCTTGGCGGAGCTGCGGCTGCACCTGCTGGAGGAGCGCCTCGGGGTGGACCTGCTGCTCGGGCGGCACGAGCGGGCCGTCCCCGAGCTCACCGCCCTCATCCGCGAAGAGCCGCTGCGGGAGCGCCCGTACGGGCTCCTGATGCGCGCGCTGTACGCCGCGGGGCGGCAGGGCGACGCCCTCGCCGTCTTCGGCCGGGCCCGCGAGGTGCTGGCCGACGAACTCGGCCTGGACCCCGGCCCGGACCTCCGCTCCCTGCACGCCCGCATCCTGTCGGGCGACCCGGCCCTCCTCTCCGCCGCCTCCCCGGCCGCCCGCCGCGAAGGCGAGCCGCCCGTACGCCTCCCGGCCGCGCCCTCGGGCGCCGCGACGGCACCCGCGGACGCGCACGGCCTCGCCCCGGGCGGCGCACCGGCTTCCGGCGGCGCGCCCGCGGGACCCGAGGGGTTCCCGACGGCGTCCGCCGGGGCTGCCGGGGCACCGGCCGGGTTCGCCGGCGCGCCCGCCGCAGAGCCGACGGGCGCGCACGGCACCGGTCCGGCCGGGGCGCCGGGGACCACCGTGGCGGGGGCGCACGGGCCCGGTGCCGCGGCGGCCACCGGGGTTCCCGAGGCCTTCGGGGCTCCGCGGGCCGGGGACCCGGGAGCCGGCCCTGCGCGGATGCGGCACGGGGCCCGGGCCGCGGTGTCGGGGGCTGCCGCAGCGCCCGACCTCCCGCACGGGCAGGGCGCGGCCGGGTACGTCCGACCCGCCCAGCTCCCCGCCGACATCGCCGACTTCAGCGGCCGCCGCGCCGAACTCGCCGCCCTCACCGGCGTCCTGAGCGACCCGGACCGCACCGCCCTGGCCGTCGCCGCCGTGAGCGGGATGGGCGGCATCGGCAAGAGCGCCCTGGCCCTGCGGGTCGCGCACCACGTCAAGGACGCCTACCCCGACGGCCAGCTCTACGCCGACCTCCGCGGCACGGGCAGCGACCCCGCCGACCCCGGCACCGTCCTGGCCAGCCTGCTCGGCGCCCTCGGCGTGCCCCGCCGTGAGGTGCCGCCCTCGACGGAGGACCGCGCCCGGCTCTTCCGTACCGTCCTCGACGGCCGCCGGCTGCTCCTGCTGCTCGACGACGCCCGGGACATCGCCCAGGTCAAGCCGCTGCTCCCGGGCGCCGCGGGCTGCGCCGTCGTCGTCACCAGCCGGGCCCGCCTGGGCGGGCTGCTGTCGGGACGCCACGTCCAGCTCGCGGAGTTCACCCCCTCGGAAGCGCTCGGGCTGCTGCGCCAGATCGTCGGCGCCGACCGGGTGGACCGGGAGGAGGAGGCCGCGGCCGCGCTGGTCGAGGCCTGCGCCCGGCTGCCGCTGGCGGTCCGCATCGTCGCAGCCCGCCTCGCAGCCCGGCCCGGATGGAGCGTCGCGCACCTGGTGGCCCGCCTCGCCGACGAGCGGCGCCGGCTGACCGAACTGCGGGCCGACGACCTGGCCGTCGCCGCCGTCTTCGAGTTGGGCCACCGCCAGCTGACCGGTCCCCAGGCGAGCGTGTTCCGCCGGCTCGCCCCCGTCTCCCGGCCCGGTATCGGGCTCGTCGCGGCGGCCGCCGCCCTGGACCTGGCCGAGACGGAGGCCGAGGAACTGCTCGAAGCCCTGGTGGACGCCGCCCTGCTCGAATCACCGGAGCCGGGCCGCTACCGCCACCACGAGCTGGGCCGGGACTTCGCGCTCAACCTGCCCGCCCCGGCCGGTGAGCCCGGCCCGCCGGTGCAGCACCGCCTCCTGCGCCACCTGCTGGGCATGGCGGCCGAGGCCTTCCAGTGGATGATCCCCGGGGACCCGGTGCACCGCTCGATCGTCGCGGCGGCCGCGGAACCGGCGGAGGGGCGGCTCGCGGACCTGACCGAGGCCCGCGACTGGGTCGTCGCGGAGTTCGACTGCGCGCTGCACGCCGTCCAGCTCGTGGTGCGGCGGCCGGACGCCACGGACACGGAGCAGCTGACGACGGCCGCCGACCTGCTGGTCGCGCTCAGCTCGTTCGGGCAGGACATCCCGTACGCGCGGATCACCGCGACCGCCGCCGAACTGGCCCGGGCGGCGACGCCGCGAGGCAACGACCGGGCGGCCGGGCGCGCCCACTTCCTCATCGGGAACGCGGCGCTCCAGGCCACCGATCTGGGCCGGGCCCGCGCCGCCTCCGAGCTGGCCGTGCGGGCCTGCCGCCGGGCGGGCGACCGGGCGATCCTGCAGCAGGCGTACAACGACCTCGGGGTGATCGCCCAGTTCGAGCACCGCTTCGGCGAGGCGGCGGAGTGCTTCGACGAGGCGCTTGTCCTGGCGCGGGAGCAGGGCCACCGCTCGGGCGCCCTGACGATCACCCTCAACGCCGCCCTGGCCCGCGTCCGCGGCGGCCGGGCGGTCGAGGCGCTGCCCGCGTGCGAGGAGGCCCTGGAGGCGCTGCGCGAGATGGCCGACCACCACGGGGTCGCCCACGCGCTGTGCGTGCGCGGGCAGGCCCTGCACGAGCTCGGCCGGCTGGAGGAGGCGCTGGCCGCGTACGAGGAGTGCCTCGACCTGTGCGACGCGGTCCGGATCCCGGGCCAGCGCGCGCAGGCCGACTACCGCTGCGCACGGACGCTGAGCGACCTCCGCCGGAACCGGGAGGCGCTGGAGGCCTCAGCCCGGGCCGTGGCCCATCTGCGCACGGTGCCGGGCCGGGGCCGGGACCGCGGCTACGCCCTGCTGGTCCACGCCGGGGTCTGCCTGGCGGCGGGCCGGCGCGAGGAGGGGCTGAGCCACGCGGGCGAGGCGCTGGAGGTGTTCGAGCGGGCAGGCCTCCCGGAGGCCGAGGAGGCCCGCACCCTGCTGAAGACGGCCGTGGCGGTCAGGCCCGGCTGTTGAACTCGTTGTGGTCATGGCGCGGGCGGGGCCCGGTGGCCTCGTCGGCCGAGACGCTCGTGCCGCGGTCCGCGGTGAGGACCGGGGTTCCGGCCGTGGCACCGACGGCGAGCAGCGCGACGAGCGCGGCGGGCACGAGGAAGGCCAGACGGCGCGTGACGGACGGGCGGATGTGCGGCACGGTGGATCCTGTCTGTTGGTCCAGGTGCCGTGTGCGGCCCCTGGCTGGCTTGCGGGCGGTTCTGCCGAGGAGACTCGCAGCAGTCCATCTACGTTTCATATACGCCGGCCGGGCGCGCCACGCGGTAGCGGAGGTAGACGACCTTTGACCTGAAGGTGCGCGTCTCGACGAGCTCGAGATCGACCCGGCGCTCGTCGTGGGCGAAGAACGGAACGCCACCGCCGATCAGCACCGGGTAGACCACGGCCCGGTACTCGTCGATCAGACCCGCCGCGGCCGCCTGGGCGGCGAGGGTCGCACCGCCGATCGCGATGTCGCCCTCCCCGGGCTCGGCCCGCAGCCGCGCGATCTCCTCCGCCAGGCCGCCCGAGGCCAGGCGGGCATGGCCCTGCACCGTCGACAGCGTCGTGGAGAACACCACTTTCGGGAGCGGATTCCAGAGAGAGGTCCACTCCCGCTCGGCGTCGCCGAGCGAGGGATCCTGGTCGGCGCTCTCCCAGTACAGCATCGTCTCGTAGAGCCGTCGTCCCATCAGGTGGACGCCGACCTGGCGAATCTCGTCGATCCAGAAGCGGAAGACCTCCTCGTCGGGTGTCGTCCAGTCGATGCCGCCGTCCGGCCCGACGACGTAGCCGTCAAGGGAGACATTCATCGAGTAGGTAACGCTGCGCATCAGTAGTCCTCCTCGGGAACGGAATCCGACCTTATGGCCGTCGGCCGCCGCAGGACTCGTCAGGCTCGCAGGACGGCGACGACGGCGAAGTCGCCCACGGACAGGGCGCACCCTCTGCCGACGTGCGGCGGCGCGGTGATACTGAAGGTAGGCCGACTGCTCAACAAGGGATCTCCGATCACTCTGGGTAGTCGCCGCGGCAATGCCCGTCGCGCGGTCCGTTCGGCAGGTCGAGCAGGTCGAAGGGTGGCAGCGATGCACGCACCGGCGCCGGGACCGGGTGAGGTGCCCGAGGACCCGTTCGCGCTGCACAACTCCGCCTCGGCGGTGGTGGACGACCACGGCAGGGTCGTCGGCTGGAGCGAGCGCGCACAGGAACACCTCGGCTACCTGCCCGAAGAGGTGCTGGGCCGCATGGCCCTGGAATTCATGGTCGATGCACGTGACCGCGAGGCGGTCCGGGACGCCGCGGCCGCGTGCGCGCGCGACCGGGGCTGGTCCGGCCTGCTGCCCGTCCTGCACCGCAGCGGGCGGCGGGTGGAACTGGGCTTTCGCGCCCGCGCCGTCCTCCGCCCCGGCTCCGCCCGCGAGTGGTTCCTCGTCGTCGCCCCGGCGGAGGAGGTGCGCCAGTGGGAGACGGACCGGTCGGTCCTGGACGGTCTGTTCCGGCGCTCCCCGATCGGTCTGTCCGTGCACGCCCCCGATCTGAGCATCCTGCGGATCAACCGGGCGCTGGCCCGGTTCACGCAACTCCCCGCGGCGGAGATCCGGAGCCGGAGCATCGGCGACTTCCTCATCGGTCCGGACGTGGAAACCATCGAAACCCGGCTGCGACGGGTGCTGGAGACGGGAGCCCCCCTGATCTTCACCGAGCAACCCTGCCGACTGAGGAGTGACCCCTCCCACGAGCGGGTGGTCTCGGTGTCGGCGTTCCGGATGGAGGACCCCGCCGGCGGAATCCTCGGAGTCACCCAACTGGTGGAGGACGTCACCGACGGCTACCGGGCCCGGCGGCGGCTCGCTCTGCTCAATCGGGCGAGCGCCCGCATCGGGACCACGCTGGATCTCGGCCAGACCACCCGGGAACTCGCCGACGTCGCCGTCCCCGACCTCGCGGACGCGGTCTCCATCGATCTGCTCGAGTCGGTCGCCCGAGGCGACGAGACCGCCGAGGAGACGATCGGACCGGTCCGCAGAATGGCCGTCCACTCGGTCGTGGCAGAAGCGCTGCAGGTCATGTACCCCGCCGGCGAGGTCTTCCACTTCGACCCGCGGACCCCCCAGGCCAGGTGCCTCGCCGAGCAGCAGCCCATCCTCGAACCCGTGCTCCAGAGCAGCCCCGGCTGGTACTTCCAGGATCCGGAGCGCACCCAGCGCGCCTTCGGTCTGCGCGCCCACTCACTGATCGTCGTACCGCTGACGGCCCGCGGTCTGCTCCTCGGCCTGCTCAGCCTGTGGCGCGCCGAGCGGCCCGAGCCGTTCGAGGAGGACGACCTCACGCTCGCAGAGGAATTCGCCGCGCGGGCCGCCGTGTGCATCGACAACGCCCGCCGCTACACGCAGCAGCACCAGGCCGCGTTGACCTTGCAGCGCAGCCTGCTCCCGCAGGCGTTGCCCGAACACAGCGCGGTCGAGGTCGCGCACCTCTATCTCCCGGCCGATCCCGCCACCGGTGTCGGCGGAGACTGGTTCGACGTCATCCCGCTTTCCGGAGCGCGCGTCGCCCTCGTCGTCGGCGACGTCGTCGGCCACGGTCTGCACGCCGCGGCCACCATGGGCCGCCTGCGCACGGCCGTGCACACCCTGGCCAGCCTCGACTACGCCCCGGACGAAGTCCTCTCCCACCTGGACGACCTGGTCAACCGCCTGGCGGCCGAGCAGGAGCCGGCCGAAGGGCGGGGGCAGCAGATCGTCGGCGCCACGTGCCTGTACGCGGTCTACGACCCCACCTCCCGGCGCTGCACCCTGGCCCGGGCGGGTCACCTGCCCCCGGCCGTGGTGACCTCCGACGGCACGGTGAGCCTGCCCGACCTTCCCGAGGGGCCGCCGTTGGGACTGGGGGGACTTCCGTTCGAGTCCGCCGAATTGGAACTCGCCGAGGGAAGCCTGCTGGCGCTGTACACGGACGGCCTCGTCGAGGCCCGTGGTCTCGACCTCGACGAAGGGCTCGAGCGGCTGCGCGAAGCCCTGTCCCGGCCCGGCCGCTCGCTCGCCGAGACGTGCACGGACGTGCAGAACGCCCTGCTGCCGGAGCACCCACCCGATGACGTCGCCCTGCTCCTCGCCCGCACCCGCGTCCTGGCGCCGGAACAGGTGGCCTCCTGGGAACTGCCCGCGGAGCCGGCCGCCGCCGCCCGGGCACGGCACCTGGCGGAGACCACACTGACCGGGTGGGGCCTGGAGGAGCTGGCCTTCACCGCGGAACTGGTCGTCAGCGAACTGGTCACCAACGCCTACCGGTACGGCGGCGGCGCGCCGCTGACCCTGCGGCTCATCCGCGACCGCAGCCTGATCTGCGAGGTCTCCGACAGCAGCAGCACCGCTCCGCACCTGCGACGGGCCCGCACCACCGATGAGGGCGGGCGCGGCCTCTTCCTGGTGGCCCAGCTCACCGAACGATGGGGCACCCGCTACACCCGGGACGGCAAGTCGGTCTGGACCGAGTTCCCCCTTGCCGCCGCAGCGGAGGGGCACTCCGCGGCCCCGGCGAACCTCGCCTGGAACGGGTGACCCGGGCCTCCCCGAGGGCCGCTGCGAAGGCCGGGATGGTCCTGGTCATCCCCATGGCGGCGACGGGGACGACGACGTTTTCGGGAGCCGACGCGGCCGCGTCGAGGCAGGGCACCTGCACCTGCGGCTGCCCCTGGAGGACGCCCGGAACGTACACTGCGCCCCGTTCCGCGACGTACGCTGAGGCTCGCACTGCTCGCCGTGCCGGCCGTGCCGCGCTCGCCGCCGAAGGAAGTCCCTCACCATGCCTCATCAGCCGCCCGCGGACCCACCCGGCGCCCAGAGCGTTCGCACCACCGACGTGGACGTGGCCCGGGACTGGCTGAAGGCCGCGTACGGAACGAGCCTGCGCATGAAGGCACCGGCCCCGCGGAGTTCCTTCTGGTACACCCGCACCGCCGCCGGTCCCGTATCGCTCAGCGGCCTGTCCTTGCCGACGGACTACGCCTACACCACCGACCCCCTGGGAGCGGTGGCCATCACGCACGTGGTCAGCGGCCGCATGGCGCGGGAGTGCGCGGACGACGTCACCAAAGCCGGGCCCGGCGACGTCCTGGCCATCTCGCAGCCCCACCTTCCCTACGCGGGCCGCGTGCAAGCGGCCGAGCTGCGCGCCGTGTCCATCCCGCTCGCCCTGCTCGAACAGCTCGCGGGCCGCATGCCCGGACGGTCCGCCCGCCCGTTGCGTTTCACCCGCTTCACGCCGGCCTCCGAAGCCCTCGCCACCCAGTGGAAGAGGACCGTCGACTACGTCGAGGAGACCATCCTGGCCCTGCCGGGGGAGAACGAACCCCTGATGATCGACGCCGTCGCCAAGATGGTCGCCGCGACCGCCCTCGCCGTCTTCCCCAGCAACGCCCGCCCCGAGCCCGTGCTCGCGGACACCCGGGACGCGACGCCGGAGACGGTCCGCCGGGCGGTCGCCTTCATCGAGGCGGAGCCGGATGGCGAAATCGGTCTCAGCGAGATGGCCGCAGCGGCCGGTGTCACCCCGAGGGCCCTCCAGTACGCCTTCCGGCGCCACCTCGGGACGACTCCGACGGCCTACCTGCGCCGCGTACGGCTGGCTCTCGCCCATGCCGACCTGCTCGCGGCGGATCCCTCGCGCGACACGGTGACCGCCATCGCCCACCGGTGGGGCTTCCATCACGAAGGACGCTTCTCGGCCGCCTACCGCACCGCCTACGGAGGCCCTCCGCGGCGCACGCTGGCCGAGTCCTGAACAGGGATGACAGGCCGGCCGCGGTGCCGATCCTGCCCGGGCCCCCTGGTCTACGCGTCCGCCGCGTCGCCCGCCGGCGGCGCCGTCCCGGGCCAGACGGCCACGAGATGGTTCCCGCGGGTGTCCACATCGAGGCCCGCTTCGCGCAGAATCACCGCGAGGGCGGTCTGGAGCGCCTTGTGCAGGCCGGTCAGCGAAGTGAACCGGGAGAGGTCCTCCTTGTGCCCGTGGACTTGAACGGTCGGCCGCAGCACCTCCCGCGCGGCCCACCCCACCATGACCCCCTCCGGAGCCGTCCACACGCGCAGGCCGTTACCCCACTGCGACGCCGTGTCGAATCCGGCCCGCGTGAGGATGCGCCGCACCCGTTCGCAATGATCGTTGCTTCCGTCCTCGGGATTTTCGGAGGTCGGTCCGGACGGCGTGGATGGCATGCGTCTACTTCAGCGACCCCGCGGCGCATGCGAAAGCCGCTGCGCGAAAAGGTCCTCCCGCGTCCAGCCGGAAAACGAAGCAGGGGTGCGTCGTCGTACCGGGGAGGCCGACGTCAGGTGGCGGTGGACAACTCCTCGAGGGCGAGTGTGAGCTGACCGAGCAGCCGCTCGGCTTCGGCTTCGGACATCCCGTCCGCGCGTCTGCTCACCACGAGCTCCCAGGCGCCCTCGGGCTGCGGTACAGCCTCGATCAGCAGCTCGAAACCGGTGTGGGGCGGACGGATGCGCAGTGCCCGCGCCGTCACCCCTGCGCCGAGGCGCACCCGCGGAGGCTGACGTTGCAGGATCACCCAGACCTGGAACCACGGGTGCCGGTCCCGCTTCGGCTGCAGGGACCGCACGAGCTCGTCGAACGGCGTGCGGGCGTGCTGGAACCCCGAGGCGACGGTCCGGGCGCAGGTGGCCAGGAGCTCCGTGGCGTCCTGTGCCGGCACAGAAGTCAGCGCGATCGGGAGGGAGTTGACGAAGCAGCCGATGATCGACTCCAGCTCGGGACTGTGCCGACCGGTCGACACGGTGCCCAGGCACAGGTCCTCCACGCCGAACACCCGGGACAACGACCTGCCAGCCGCGGCCAGCAGTGCGGCGACCGGCGTCCCGCCGAACGTGTCCGCGGTGCGCGTCAGCCGGGCGACCACCTCGGCGGGCACATGCAGGGCGGATTCGACGCGGCGGGCCTGTGTTCCCCCGGAGGGGCGAGGGAGGAAGGGGCGCGGCGCGTCCTTGAGCGCCTCCTGCCAGTACGGCAGATCGTGCCCGAGCCAGGTGTCGAGCCGGTCCCGCTCCCACTTGCCGTAGCCGGTGTAAGTGACGCGGGGTGGCTCGGCCAGTGTCACGTCCGGGTCCATGGCGGCGGCGAGGTCTTCCATGAACAGGGTCTCCGACCAGCCGTCGAAGGCCAGGTGGTGCACGCGCATGCAGAACAGGTGTGTCTGCTCGTCCACGTGGCACAGCCGCAGCCGCAGGGGCGGCTCCTTCTCCAGATCCGTGGCTCCGCCCCACCAATCCGCGCAGACCTGCTCGGCGAGCGCTCGCAGATCGTCGCCACCCGGGTGGTGCGGCGCGCTCGTGCGTTCCAGGGCCACGCGGGCGTCGTCCGCCGGCAGGACGCGCTGTACCGCGCCGGAGCCCTCGTACGGATACACGGTCCGCAGTACGGGATGCCGCGCGATCACCTGGCCGAGCGCCGCCTCGAACCGCTCGGCGTCCAGAGAGCCCTTCAGGGCGTACGCGAGCACGACCACGTTGTCGGCGTCGCCGGGGGTGAACTCCTCGGACAGCCAGAACCGTTCCTGGGCCCGCGACAGGGGCGCGTCGCCGTGGTCGGCGTCCGGCGCGTCCAGCGGTCCGGGGCCGACATCGGCCGACTGCTCCCGATCGCCGCTCAGGGTCAGAAGTTTGTCGAGGGTCCGCTGCCGGTACACGTCGGCCGCCGTGATGTGGGCTCCGGTGCGGACGGTGATCCGGGAGGCGAGCCGCACCGCGTCCAGGGAGGTGAGCCCGGCGTGGAAGAGGTCGTCGTGGGGTGTGGTGCCCGGCCGGCCGAGGAGCTCTCCGACCTCGGCGAGCAGCTGGTCGGCGACCGAGTCGGAGGACGCGGCCGCGGCGGCGGACGCCGGGGCGGCCCCGGAGGCCGGTGCCGGAGCGGCGTCCTGCTCGACCAGGACGCGAACGGCCGCGTAGTCGGCTTTGCCCGTGGCGGTCAGGGGCAGTCGCCGCAGGTGCAGGAGCCGCGTCGGTACCATGGAGCCGAGCAGCGTACGGGCCGCGAACTCGCGCAGTTCGCGCGGGTCCAGCGGCGCCTCGTCGAGCGTGGTGTAGGCACAGGCCAGTTCGGGGCGGCCGGGCGTGGTCTCGATGCGCAGCACGCAGCACGTGGCGACATGGGAGTGTGCTTCCAGCGCCTTTTCGACCTCTCCGGGGGCGATGCGCACACCGCGCACCTTGAACTCGCGGTCGGCGCGGCCCCGGTAGCGGTAGTTGCCGTCCTCGTCCAGGATGGCCAGGTCGCCCGTGCGGTAGTGGCGGACACCGTCCAGCTCGAAGAAGGCGCGCGCCGTGGCCTCGGGGTCCGCCAGGTAGCGCAGGGCGAGGCCGTCGCCCGAGATGGCGATCTCCCCGATGTCGCCCGGCTTCGCGCGTTCTCCGGAGGCGGTCACCAGGGCCACGCCGGTCCGGGGCACCGGCCGGCCGATGGGGACTTCGGTGGCCGTCTCGACGACGTCCTGGGCGCGCACGACGTGCGTGGTGGCGAAGATCGTGCTTTCCGCGGGCCCGTAACCGTTCACGACGTGCAGGTCCGGAAGGGCCGTCAGGACCCGGCGGACGTGGGCCGGCGAGACGCGTTCGCCGCCGACGAGCAGCAACCGGATGCCGCGGAAGACCTCGACGTCCTCCTCGGTCAGTACGTTGAACAGGGAGCTGGTCAGCCACAGGCTGTTCACCCCGCTCCGCACGGCTTCCCGCAGGGTGGCCGAGTCCAGGGCGGGATGGCCCCGGTCGAGGAGGACGCAGCAGCCGCCGTTGAGCAGGGGGGCCCACAGCTCCAGGGACAGGCCGTCCCAGGGCAGGGGCGCCGACTGCAGGAAGACGCTGTCGGCGTCGAGGGGAATGGACGGACAGCCGACCAGGGTGCGGAGGGTGCCGCGGTGCGGTGACATCACACCTTTGGGCTGCCCGGTCGAGCCGGAGGTGAAGAAGACGCACGCTGCTTCGCTGCCGTCGTCGAGGGGCTGCAGCGAGACGGGCTCGGGTGCGCCGGCCGCGAAGTGCGCGTAGTTGTCCTCGGACACCACCAAGGACGCCCCGGAGCGCCGGATGATCGAGTCGGTGCGAGCCGGGGGCCAGGCGGTGTCGACGGCGATGTAGGCCGCCCCCGCCTCGAGCACGGCCAGCAGCGTCACGACCAGCTCCGGCGAGCGTTCCATGCGTACGGGGACACAGTCCCCGTGCCGCACTCCCGCGGCGTGGAGCCCCTCTGCCATGGTGGCGGCCCGCTGCCGTAGTTCCGCGTAGGTGAAGGTACGGTCCCCCTGGCGGAGGGCGATCGCTCCGGGCGTGCGCTCGGCGTGGTGGGCGATGACGCGTTCGATGCGTTCACCACGTGCATAGGGGCTGTGGATGTCCATGGGTCATCGGTCTTTCAGCTAGTGCCGTGGCCGGGAAGGTGTGCCGGGTCGCGGTGTCCGGTGCGGTACGTCGCAAGGCGGAGGGCCGCCGTGCGTACGGGACGTACGCGGGCGGTCCGTCAACGCGGCGGGGCGCCGTGCCTGGGGGCACCTCCCAGCGGTAGCTGGGGGAGCGCCGCGAGCCGGGTGAACCCGGCTGGTCACGGCTCTGGGGCACGCGCGGGCCTTGCTGCGACGGTCCGTCACACTCGCGTGTCGTCGAAGTAGGTGCGGCGCGACGCGATGAGGACGGTGCCCGCCTCCTCGACCAGGTCGAAGAAGTCGCTGAAGGTCAGGTCGGCGCGTGAACCGTCACGGAGCAGGCCGGTGAACCGTCCCTCGACCGCCACCTGTCGGTCCGAGTGGAACATCGTGTCGACCTGGTGCCGGCCCTCCACGATGACACGGCGGGTGGCGTAGAACTCGCGAAATTCGGCCATTCCCCGGATCAGGGGGTAGCCCGGTCGCTTGTAGCGGATGGAGGGGTGGAACAGGTCGAACATCGCCGGGTCCTGGCGGTCGACGCAGTCGTAGTAGCGGGGGATCAGACCCTCCGCCGTATTGTTGGAGGCCGTCATTTTGGGGATGTCTCCGTCCTTGGTTCCGCCGATGAGGCCGGCCCGGTCGGTTCGGGCGGCGGGGCAGAAGATGGCGCGGTACTCCAGCGCGGCATGCCAAAACATACATGGCCCCCGCACATGCATCCGGAAGGCTAGCAGGCTTCGCCGTTCAGTTCGAAGGTGTTCTTCTTCGCGTTGGGGGGTGTTTGCCCGAGGTTGGTAGAGACCGTATCGCCGCTGGTGGCAAGGGGGTTGTGTGGTGAAGGGCCGCGACCTCGGCAGTGCCCGCGTCGGTTGCGCACCCTCCCCGAGGCCGCTGTTCCCCCTCTGTTCCGGGGGTCGAGGCGACGGACCCTTTCACTCCACTTGCGGAGGTCCTGCGGGCGGTGCCGGACCATGTGATCTGCGCGATAGTTGGCCGATGCATGTTGTGGCAGGATCTTCGGGAGCCGTAGGCCGGCCGCCGGGTGTTTGATGCCGAACACCCCCTGCGATCCCGGCAGTTCAACAGATCGCGAGTGCCGAGCACACTCCGACTTCCGATCCGCTTCAGCATGGGGGGAGTACTGGTGCAGTGAACTCGACCGCACGCCGCCTGCGTTGGGCCTGACCCAGGCCGGCTTCCGCCCGGCCCGGTTGCCGGGGTGTGCGGTCGGCGCGTAGGCCCGTGGGCTCTCGACTTCGACAGCCGTACGGCTGGGACGGCCGCCGGGTGGCGGCAGGCGCGAGTGCCGCGATCTGGCAGTGCTGTGCCAAGGCTGCCGCTTCTGCACTCTTCCGCGCGGACCCGTCGTGATGTCGGCCTTCCCGGCCGCTCGCCGTGGAGCCGCTCCGTCCGCCATCAGAGGTGCGGGGCGCGGCAGCCGGCTCGCGGCGAGCCGTATGTGGCCGTGAATCCCGGACCGGAGAAGACAAAGCCCGCATTCGAATAGCCGGCGGGCTCCTTTGGGTCGCGGTGGTCTTTGTCGTAGCACCCGCTGAAGGTTGACGAGGTGTCATCGAACCTTCGGGTTGGGGGTACTTCCGTCCGTTTCGGCTCCATAGGACCTGAAAATTAGGGTAGTCAGAGATAATTCGAAGGGCTACACTCGATGGATCTTGAACGGCTCCCCGGTTAATTCTGAATGGCCGGAGGGTGCCGTGCGCTTCACGGGAGTGTAGGTTTGCGCAGTCGTCGTTCTGCCCGGCTATTCGCAAGCCGAGGGTCATGTCGGCTGTGACGTCGAGGATTGACGCGACACGGGGATTGGTCGGCGCCGGCCGCCGACAGCTGTTCGTGCAACGGGGGAGTAGGAATCAGTGCAGCCTGCGGAGGATCTGGCCAAACCGGCCAGTATGTCCGAATCCGGTATTCATGGGGAACTTGGAGGAGTTGAGGGGAGAGGGGGAGGTCTGGCCCGGATACGCCTGGCAATTGTCGGGGGTGGCCCGTACTGCACCTACGCAATGGAGCGACTTGCCGCTTCCGTGGCCTCTCGTGACGGCTCCGTCGAACTCGACGTCCACGTCTTCGACCGCACCGGTCATTTCGGTGCCGGCGGGGTGCACAGTGACGCGCAGGCTCCCACGAGCTTCCTCAACCGCATCGCCAGGCACGTGTCCTTCGGCGCGGACGAGAGCGTCGAAGGGGCAGGTCCGCTGCTTCCCGCAGAGCTCCGCCCCAACCTGTACGACTGGTGCAGGCGAAAGTTCGAGGCCACCGGGGATCCCCGGTTCGACATCGATCCGGACAGCTGGCCCAAGCGCTATCTGCACGGTCTCGCCCTGCGCGAACACTTCTCCGAGTACGTGGACATTCTGCGGTCCCAGCCCTCGGTCACGGTGACCCTGCACCACAGCGAGGTCACCGACATCGAGGATCTCGCCGAAAAGGGAGAAGGCGGACGGCTCCTCATCACGTCGGCCCCCGTGGACGGCGTGCAAAGCGGTGCCGTGACGCGGACGGCGGTCGACCAGGTACTCCTCCTGACCGGTCACTCCTACAACGATCCCATGCGCTCGGAGCGCACTCGGCAGTGGGCCGAGTCCGCCGCGCGCACACCCGGTTCCCTATTCGTGCCCAGCGCCTATCCGCTGCGTGAGCGACTCACCACGGAGAATGCGGGACCCGGCCGGGTGGTCGGCTGTGCCGGAACGATGCTCACGGGCATCGACGTCATCCTGCATCTCACGGAGGGCCGCGGCGGGCTCTTCCGGCGGGAGGCCACCGGTGAACTGCGCTATGTGCCGTCCGGGCGGGAGCCGCGTTCCATCGTCGCCTTCAGTGAATCCGGTCTGTTCGCCTTCGCGCGGCCCCACGAGTCCGGTTCGTCCGGTGCGAAGAAGAAAAAGCGGAAAGGCATATTCCTTACCGTGGAATCCGTTGACCGGCTGCGCGAGAACTTCGGCAGCGCCCCGGTCGGCGTGGGACGATCGATATCGCGCCAAATTGACTACGAGCGCCACCTGTATCCGCTCATCGTGGCCGAAATGTGGTTGCTCTACTACGAGACGCTGTTCGGCGAGGACTTCGGCAGGCACCTCGCGGAGGTCACGGCCGACGCCCGGCGGGACTTCCTCGACCGGACCGCGGAGACCGCGTCCACCGGGGAATCGGTCCGCATGCTGACGGCCCCGATCGAGCGCGCGGTCGCGGAGGCCGTCGACGCCCTGGAGTCGTTCCTCCTCGGCCGTTCCCCGTACGCCTCGCTCCGCGCCGAGGTGCGGCCCTGGTGTTTCGACACCCTGCTGTGGCGCTACGTGGACGTGGTTTTCGGACACAGCGCCAGGGAGCGGCTGGAAGCGGCGCTCGACGACCCGGCCGAGGTGGCCTCGCTCGTCGCCGGCCTGGAGTCGCCGAGCCGGCACGCCGTCCTTCCCTCCGGCAACCTGTTCTCCTGGGAACGCACCCTCGAACCGATCGCGCCGAGTGATCAGACGTCGCCCGAGCAGTACCGCAAGGCGATGGTCGAGTTCATGACGGTCGATCACATCTGGGCGCGGCAGGGCACGTTCACCAACCCCGCCAAGACCGCGGCGGACGGCGTCTGGCGCGGTCTGCGTCCCGCCGTCGTGCACGCCGTCAACTTCGGCGGCCTGCACGCCGACGCGCACCGCACCTTCCTCGGCAGCTGGCTGCGCCAGCACAACCGACTGGCGTACGGTCCGGTGCCGGAGGTCATGGAGCGGATCCAGGCGCTCATCGAGCACGGAATCCTGGACGTGTCGCCCGGGCCGGGGGCCCAGGTGGACACGGACGGCGACACCCTCGTCGTCCGGGGCCCGCGCACCGGCGCCGTCCGCCCGATCGACGTCCTGGTCGACGGCCGGGTCCCCTCCTTCGACGCCTCGGCCGACATCGCGCCGCTCTACCCGAACCTGCTGCGCCGCGGGCTCGTACGCGTCTGGCGCAACCCGCACACCGGCGGTGGCGAGGCCTTCGAACCGGGCGGCCTCGACCTCACCGAGGACTTCCGGGTGATCCGCCAGGACGGCTCCGTCGACGACCGGATCTCCGTGCTCGGCCCCGCCGTCGAGGGCCAGCGGTTCTTCCAGGGCGGTGCGATGAAGCCCGACGCGAACCACCACGCCATGCGCAACGTCCTCTGCTGGCTGCGCACCTTCTGGAAGCAGACCGAAGCAGTCTGACGTGGCCCACGCGCCGGCCCTTCGCCCGTATCCGACCTCTCAAGAGACGCCACTCGTCATGGACACCCAGAATGCCTACTCCCGGGCCGACAACGTGGCCGGAGTGCACCATCCCATCGGACAGCACGCGCAGCACCACCCCGACGCGCTCGCCGTGCACGAGGCGGCCACCGGGCGCCGCCTCACCTACCGCGACCTGTGGAACCTGTCCGGGTCCGTCGCCGCGCGGCTGACCGCCGCGGGCGTCGGCCCCGGCGACGCCTGCGGGATCGCCCTGGACCGCAGTGCGGACCTCGTGGTGGCCATGCTCGCCGTGGCCCGCTCGGGAGCACGCTACGTACCACTGGACAACGGCGCGCCGTCGCGACGCTCCGCCGCGCAGCTGACCGGCACCGCGGCGCGCGCCGTCATCGGCGCCCCCGGCGACGTCGGCCGTGTGCAGGCGCTGGCTCCGGGACTGCCCGTGATCGAGGTGGTCCGTGAGTACGCGGGCGACGCTCCGGGCCCGAGTCACGCGAGCGGACCCGACGACGCGCTGTACGTGAACTTCACCTCCGGCACGAGCGGCCTGCCCAAGGCGGTCGTCGTGCCCCACCGTGCCGTGCGCCGCCTCGTCGACGACCCGACGTACTGCACCATCGGGCCGGGCACCCGCGTGGGCAACGTCGCCAACCCGAGCTTCGACGCGACCACGTTCGAGATCTGGGCGGCCCTGTCCGCCCGCGCCACCGTCGTGGTCCTGCCGCCCGTGGTCGCCGCCGGCCTCGACGGCTGGCTGGAACTGCTGCGTACCGAGCGGGTCGACGCGCTGTTCCTGACCACGGCGCTGTTCCACATGATCGCCCATGAGCGGCCCGCCGCCCTGGGCGTCCTGGACACCCTCCTCGTGGGCGGGGAGGCCCTCACGCCCGAGGCGGCGCGCCGCGTGCTCGCGGCCGGACCGCCCAAGCGCCTGGTCAACGTGTACGGACCGACGGAGGTCACCACCTTCGCCACGTACTACGACCTCACGCCCGAGCGCCTCGACCACATGGACCGGGTGCCGATCGGCCACGCCATCCAGCACACCACGCTCCACGTGCTCGGACCGGACCTGCTCCCCGTCCCGGACGGTGAGCGAGGCGAACTGTGCATCGGCGGACCGGGCGTCGCGCTCGGCTACGAAGGCCGCCCCGACCTCACGGCCGAACGGTTCGTCACCGTTCCCGGTGCCGAGGACCTGGGCACGCTGTACCGCACGGGCGACGTGGTGAGCAGGGGCCGGGACGGCCGACTGGAGATCTTCGGGCGCCTCGACCGGCAGGTCAAGGTACGGGGCTTCCGCGTCGAGCTGGAGGAGATCGAGCGGGCAGCCGTCGCCTCGGGACTCGTCGAGACCGCGGTGGTCGAGAAGACCGGCGAGGGCGCCTCGGCCGTGCTCGTCGGCTTCGCGGTGACGGCCGCGGCACACGGCGGTCTCGAACACGCGGCTGTGGTGGAGAAGTTGCAGGCCGCCCTCGCCGAGGTGCTGCCCGACTACATGCTTCCGGCCCGGTGGAGCGTTTTGGACCGGCTGCCGCTCGGCCCCACCGGCAAGGTGGACCGTGCCGCACTGCTGGCGGGCGGTGCCGAGACGCAAGCGCCGCAGCCGGCACCCGTCGGTTCCGCCGGTTCCGCCGAGGACGGACTTCCCGACGCGGACTCCGTGGCTCGCGACGTCCTGCGCCTGTGGTGCGAGGTCCTCGACGTGCCCGACGCCCGCGTCGACGACAACTTCATCGGGTCCGGTGGCAACTCCATCCTCGCGATCCAGCTGTCGTCGCGCATCAGCGAGGCCGCGTCGGTCGACCTCGGCCCCGCGGACGTCCTGCTGGCGGCCGACCTGACCGAACTGATCGACGTGGTGCGGCGCTCGATGTCCGGCAGCGGGACGGGTGGGGACGACAATGGCTGATCACAGCAACCCGGTCCTCGGTCGGCGCGGTGCCTCCCGGGCGCCCCTGTCCGCGGCGCAGCAGAGCCTGTGGTTCATCGAGCAGGCCCATCCGGGCACGGCCGCCTACAACGTGCCGCTGCTGCTCCGCTGGAGCGAGACGGTGGACGTGGCCGCCCTGCGGCGGGCCTTACAGCATCTGACCACCCGCCACGAGGCGCTGCGCACCACGTACCGGTCGCACGACGGCCGGCCCGTGCAGGTCGTGGGCCCGCCCCGTGCCGTGGACGTCACGGTGATCGCACTCGACGCCAGGCCGGGTCGGGACGAGCTCGACGCCGTCGCGCGGGTCCCCTTCGACCTGGAGAGCGGGCCGCTGCTGCGGTGCCACCTGTGGCAGGGAGCGCCCGAGGGCGACACCATGCTACTGACGATCCATCACATCGCTTTCGACGGCTGGTCCCTGGCGACGTTCTTCGACGACCTGCGCGAGGCGTACGACGCGGCCCTGTCCCACGGCGGCGTCCCCGCCGGCGAACCGGCGCTCCAGTACGCCGACTTCGCCGCGTGGGAGAGCGAGTCCTGGCAGCAGCGCGACGTGGAGGGCCGGGCGGCGCGACGCGCCGACGAGCTGGCCGAGGCCGCCGACTCCCCGCTGTTCCCCGGCCGGGGCGCGCACGGCGACGACGTCCGCACGGGGGGTCATCTGACGTTCCCCGTGCCGGCGGAGCTGTGGGAGGAGACCGGCCAGGTGGCCACCCGGCTGCGGGCGACCCCCTTCGTCGTGCTCTTCGCCGCTTTCCAGGAGGTGCTGCGCCGCTGGTCGGGGGCGGAGGACTTCGTCGTCGGCACCGTCATGGCGAACCGCCCGAAGCCCGCCCTGGAGGGCGTGGTCGGCTGCTTCGTCAACACGGTTCCGCTCCGGTGCACTCCCGCACCCGGCATCACGTTCGAAGAGCTGTGCCTGCGGTCGCGTACGGAGTCCTTCCGGTCCCTGGCCCACCAGGACCTCCCCTTCGACCGGCTCACGGCACTGACGGCCGCCAAGCGGGGATCCGGCCGGGGCCCGCTGGTGGAGGTCGCCTTCGGCCTGCAGAACATGCCGGCCCCCCGCGCGTCGGGCCACCACCGCTGGGAGCAGCCGGAACTGCTGCCCACCGGCACCGCCCGGTACGACCTGCTCCTCCTGGTCGAGCAGCGCGCCGACGGGGTCGTCGGCACCATCGAGTACGACCTCGCGCTCTGCTCCGAAGAGACCGCCGAGCGCTTCCGGGACGCCTATCTCGCACTCCTCGCCGCAGCCGTGCGCGCCCCGGAGACCGTGCTGGCCGCGCTCCCGCTGTCCGGCAGGGCTCCGGGCGCCGCCATCCCGGGCGTTTTCACCGGACCCCGCAAGGACCTCAGCAGGAACGAACCGCCCGCCGACCAGACACTGCTCGGCGTGCTCGCCTTCCGGCTGGCCGAAGACCCGCACGCCACCGCCGTCAGCGTGGGCGACACCCGGCTCAGCAGGGGTGAGCTCGACGACTGGTCCTGGTCGGTCGCCGCGCGCCTCGGCTCCGAAGGCGCAGGCGGGCCCGGCGGCGTCGTCCCCGTGCTCGCCGCACGCGGCCCCGCCCTCGTGGCGGGCTGGCTCGGCACCCTGCGCGCGGGCAGCGCCTACGTCCCGCTGAACCTGGACACGCCCGTGGAGCGCCTGGAGCACGTACTCGGCGACCTGGACGCCCGGGTCGTCCTCGCCGACGCGGCCGGAGCCGCGGCGCTCCGGCGGGTGAACACCGACGTACGCGTCATCGACGTGGAAGGGCTCCGGCACGGCCCCCGGGGCGAACGCCGGTCTCCCGCCCTCACCGGCGACGACACCGCCGTGGTCATCTACACCTCGGGCACCACGGGCCGGCCCAAGGGCGTCCCCGTCCCGCACCGCGGACTCGCCAACACCGTGCTGTGGTGGGCCGATGACGCCGGACTGGGGCCGGACGACAGGCTGCTGTGCGTCGTGGGCACCTCGTTCGACCCGGCGACCTTCGAGACCTTCCGCGCGCTCGTCTCGGGCGCGGAACTGGTCTACGCCGACGACGTCGAGCGCAAGGACGGCCGGGCCCTGCTCCGCCTCCTGCGCACCAGCACCGTGGTGTCCATGACGCCCGGCCTGCTGCGCGCCGCGCTGGACGCCGAAGACACGGACACCGCGGGCGCCGGGCACCCCGGGTCCTCGCTGCGGCTGATCCACCTCGGCGGCGAGAAGCTCACCCGTGCCCTCGCCGCGGAGTGCGCACGCCGCTGGCAGGTGTCCCTGCGCAACGTCTACGGGCCCACCGAGGTCTCGTGCACCAGCCTGTCGGCGTCGGTGGACCCGGACGACCCGCAGGCGCCGCCGATCGGCTCACCCGTGTGGAACACCCGCGCCTACGTGCTCGGGCCCGCGGGGGAGGAGCTGCCGCCCGGCGTGCCCGGCGAGCTCTACCTCGCGGGGCACGGCGTGTCCCGGGGCTATCTCGGCCGCCCCGACCTCACCGCCGCGGCCTTCCTCGCGGACCCGTTCGCCCCGGCGGACGAGCCGGACGCCCGGATGTACCGGACCGGGGACCGCGTCGTGGTCCGCGGCGACGGGCTGATCGAGTACCTGGGCCGCGCCGACGACCAGGTCAAGATCCTCGGCAACCGGATCGAACCCGCCGAGGTCGCCGCACTCCTCGAGGAGCAGCACGAAGCGGTGCTGTCCGCCGCGGTCACCGTCGACGAGGACGACCCGGAACGCCTCGTCGCGTACGTCGTCCTCGCCGACCCCGGCGCGGCACCGAACCATGACGAGCTGGTCGGGCCGCTGCTGCGCTGGCTGCCCGCGGCGGTCCTGCCCGGCGCGGTCCACGCGGTGGACGCCCTGCCGATGACCCCGAACGACAAGATCGACTTCCGGGCGCTGCGCGCGCTGCGGGACGTACCGCTGCCCCGCGCCGAGCGACGGACCGCCGAGCTGGACCCGGCGCAGCGGTGGGCGAGTGAGCAGTTCCTGTCCGCGCTGGGGGCCGACGGCCGCCTCGGCGCCTCCGCGGAGGCGCTCCGGGCGGGTTCGCTCGCCCCCGACGACGACTTCTTCGCGCTGGGCGGGCACTCGCTGCTGGCCGTGCGCATGCTGGCCGCCATCGAGCGCGAGGACGGCGCCGCGCCGGCGCTCGGGGCCTTCCTCGCCCAGCCGACCGTGGACGGCCTCGCCCGGCTGCGGGAGACCGCACCCGGGAAGCCGCACGACGGTGCGGCACCGACGCCGCGGGACGGCCGCCACCCGGCGACCCCGATCCAGCAGCGCATGGTCTTCCTGGACCGGCTCGCCAGCCAGCGCACCGCCTATCTGGCGCCCACCGTCGTGGAGTTCACCGGCCCGGTCGACCGCCGGGCCCTGGCCCAGGCCCTGACCCACGTCCTCGGGCACCACCCGGCGCTGCGCTCCAGGTTCGCCCTGGACCGCGACAGCAGGCAGGTCTTCTACACGACCGACGCCGACGCCCCCGAGGTCCGCCTGAGCGACTGGACCGGGTGCGGCGACGAACGGTTCGCGGAGCACCTGAAGGAGATGTGCTGGACGCCGTTCGACCTCGCCACGGACGCTCCGGCCCGCGCGGAGATCGCCGCGCTCGGCGACCGGACCGTCCTGGTCCTGGTGTGCCACCACATCGTCGCCGACGGCTGGGCCCAGCAGCTCCTGATGCGGCAGCTGGGCGAGGCGTACCGGGCGGCCCTGGCCGGTGTCAGGCCCGACCTGCCCCCGGCGGTCCACCCCGCCACGCTGCCCGACGGCTGGGCCGCACTCGGCGCCGACCAACGCGCGGCCCGTGTCGAGGCGTTGCTGGAACGGCTGCGCGGAGCGCCCACCGACATCGAGCTCCCGCGCGACCGCGAGCGCCCGTCCGTGCAGGACACCGCGGCGGACAGCTGCGCCGTCCGGCTGTCCGGGGCCACCAGCGCCCGGCTGCGCGAGGTCCTCGCCGGCGCGGGCGTCACCACGTCGATGGCGGCGCCCGCCCTGCTGGCCGCGGCACTCGCGCGGCCCGGCGGCCAGCGTGACTTCCTCTTCGCCTTCCCCTGGGCCGGGCGCGAGAGCGCCGCGGCAACCGAGGCGGTCGCCATGCTGATCAGGACGCTGGTGCTGCGGGTCGACCTGACGGACGACCCGACCTGGCGTCAACTCCTGGCCTCCGTACGGAAGGAGAGCCTGGCGAGCTACCAGTACGCGGACGTCCCCTTCGAGGAGATCGTCGCCGGCCTCGACCCCGGCCGCGGCCTCGGCCGCCCGCCCGTCACCCCGGTCCTCGTGACCGCCGCGTCGGGTCCGGCCGCCGTGCCCGACCTCGGGCCGGGGACGGAGGCCCGGCAGGCGACGCCGCCCGGACTGCGCATCAAGTACGAGCTGGAACTGATGCTGCGGGACACCGACGACCACATCGAGCTCGAACTGTCCTATTCCACGGCCCTGTTCGACCGCACGACCGTGGAAGCCCTGCTGGGCGACCTGGCGCGTGCCGCCGACCTGCTGGCCACGCATCCGGACTTCCGAGTCCTGAACGATTTGACCCCGGCGCCCCAGGGCGCGCACGCCGACCGGCCCGAACAGGGTCCGGAGACTGGAGAAATACAGCCGTGACGGACCCGACGGAGGACATACGACGGATCTGGAGCACGGTGCTGGGCACCGAGGTCCAGGACACCGACGTCAACTTCTTCGACGCGGGCGGCCATTCACTGCTCGTCATGGTACTCCAGGAGCACTTGGAGGAACTGGCGATGCGCGAGATCGCCCTTGAAGACCTCTTCGACCATCCCACCATCCGTGCACAGGCCGCCCTGCTCGCCGCGGGACCCGACGCCGCCGCCGGCGCCGCGGTCGACGCGGGCCTCGGCGCGCGCGCCCGGTCCCAGCTGCTCGGCCGCAACCGTTCCGAGACCGTGGAGGACCGGGCATGAGCCGTACGACGGACATCGCGGTGGTCGGGCTGGGCTGCCGATTCCCCGACGGCCCCGACACCGGGGCGTACTGGAACAACCTGATGTCGGGGGTCGTGTCCACGCGAGCCCAGTCCGAGGAGAGACTGCGGGCCACCGGCCTGTCCGACGCCGAGCTGAACGACCCGAACTTCGTCCCGGTGGCCGCGACCGTCCCCGACGTGGAACTGTTCGCCGCCGAGTTCTTCGGCTACTCCCCGGCCGAAGCCGAAAGCATCGACCCCGGCCAGCGGCTCTTCCTCGAAGTCTGCTGGGAGGCCCTGGAGTCCGCGGGGCACGCACCCGGCGAGTCCGGTACGGGACCGGTCGTCGGCGTCTTCGCCAGCGGCGGCCCGAGCCCCTACACCGTGGCCCTGCAGGCGGCCAAGCTGCGTGAGGGCGGCCTCGCGGCCGCGGTCGACGACCTGGACCTCACCCTCGGCGGGGCACCTGACTTCCTGGCCTCGCGCGTCGCGTACAAGCTGGGCCTGCGCGGCCCCTCGGTCGGCGTCCAGACGGCGTGCTCGTCCTCCCTCACCGGAGTGCACTACGCCGTCCTCAGCCTGCTGTCCGGCGAGTGCGACCTGGCCGTCGTCGGCGGCGCGGCCGTCAGCGACCCGCTGGTCGGCTACCACTACCAGCCCGGCGGCGTGATGTCCGAGGACGGGCACTGCCGCCCGTTCGACGCCCGCTCCACCGGCACCGCCGCGGGCGCGGGGGCGGGAGCCGTGGTGCTCCGCCGCCTCGACGACGCGCTCGCCGACGGCGACACCGTGCTCGCCGTGGTGCGCGGCAGCGCGGTCGGCAACGACGGGTCCCAGCGCTCCGGCTTCACGGCGCCCAGCTCCACGGGGCTCGCCGGGGTCGTCGCCGGGGCGCTCGCGGTGGCGGACACGGCTCCGCACACGGTGCGGTACGTCGAAGCCCACGGCTCCGGTACCCAGCTGGGCGACAGCCTCGAACTCCGCGGCCTCACCGAGGGGTTCCGTACCGCCGCCGAGAGCGCGGGCACCCCGCAGCCGAGCCCCGGCGGGTGCGCCCTCGGCTCCGTGAAGGCCAACATCGGGCATGCCGGCTGGGCCGCGGGAATCGCCGGGTTCATCAAGGCCGTACAGGTCGCGCACACCGGTGTCGTACCGCCGCACCCGTCCTTCGAGCACCCCCGGGACCCGGGCGTCCTCGCCGACAGCCCCTTCCGGATCCCGAGGGAGCCGTCGCCGATCGACGACGGCGAAGCCGACGGCTGGCACGTCCTGGTCAACTCGATGGGCCTCGGCGGCACCAACGCCACCGTGGTGCTCGCCCCGCCGCCCGCTCCCACCCGCCCCGCGGCCGAGCCCGCCGACCGGACGCGTCTGGTCCTGTCCGCGCGCACGCGCACCGAACTGGACGCGCTGTCACGCCTGCTGGCCGACAGCCTGGACGCCGGCGCCCCCGCCGGAGACGTGGCCCACACCCTGCGGGTCGGCCGCCGCTCCTTCGCCGAGCGCCGGGTCGTGACGGCCGCCCCGGACCGGCTCGCCGCCGCCCTGCGGCTGCCCCGTCCGCCGCATGCGCGGACCGTGCGGGCCACGCCGGGCAAGGTCGTCCTGGTCGCGCCGGAGCGCGGGGAGGCCGTACCGGCCAAGGCGCTCCTCGACCACTTGGTGAAGGCCTTCAACGGCCGGGCCGACGTGGTCAGGCAGGCGCCCGCCGATCCGGCGCCGCACACCCACGTCCTGTGGCTGTCCGCCGATGACGCCCCGGCCGGCGCCCACCTGCTCGTGCTCGGCCCGCAGGGCGTGCCGGACCCGGACGCCCTCGACGAGGCCGTCACCACGGCGTGGCTGCACGGCGCCGAGGTCGACTGGGCGTACCTCGCGCGGGGCGCCCGCGGACGGCGGCTCGCCCTGCCCACCTACCCCTACGAGCGGCGCCGCTACTGGGCCCTCGACCGCATCGACGTACGGGCCGTCTCCGCCCCCGCCACCGCGGCGGGCACCGGCGCACCGGCGGCCGAAGGCCGTGCGACGGACGCCGACGTGACGGAGCAGACGCTCCTCGCCATCTGGGCCGAGCTGTTCGGCACCCCGGACATCGGCCTCGACGACGAGTTCGGCACGCTGGGCGGGACCTCCCTGCTGTCGGTGAAGATGGGGCTGGAGGTCCACGCGCGCCTCGGCGTCCTGGTCAACCTGCACCGCGTCGGGGGCAGCCGGGCCACCGTGCGCAAGCTCGCGGCCACCGTGCGCGCCGGGCTGAAGGCCAAGGACGCGACGCCCGCCGACGGGGAGGACACCGACGGGGAGATCGCGGACGGCGAGGGCGCACTCGTCGACGCCGACCTCGGGCTGTCCCTGGGAGAGGCGTCATCCGCCACCGCCCCGGGAACCGACGTCTTCCTCACCGGAGCCACCGGCTTCCTCGGCGCGTTCCTCCTGCACCAGCACCTCGCCGCGACGCAGCGCCGCGTGTACTGCCTGGTGCGTGCGGACGGCGAAGCCGACGGCGCACGCCGCCTGCGGGAGGCCGCGGCCTCGTACGGGCTGCCCGAACCCGACCCGGAGCGGGTACGGGTGGTGACCGGCGACCTGCGCGACGTCGAAAAGGTCTGTGACGAGTACCGCGACGGCGAACTGACGCGCCGGGTCGGGCACATCGTGCACTGCGCCGCCCGGGTGGTCTTCACCGAGCCCTACAGCGAACTGCGCGACGACAACGTCCTCCCCACCCTCGGTCTGCTGCGCTGGGCGCGGCGCCACGGCGTACGGGAGTTCAACTTCGTCTCCTCGCTGGCGGCGACGGGAGCCGCGCTGGGCGCCGACGGGCGGACCCTGGAGACGAGGGAGCAGCCGCTCGACCCGGCAGCGGGCGGCTACGGCGTCGGCAAGTGGGTCTGCGAGCGGCTCCTGGAGCGCGCCGAGACGGACGGCATGCGCGTACGCGTGTTCCGGCCCGGCCTCATCCTCGGCTCGACCGTCACCGGCGCCTGCAACCCGAAGGACATGCTCTGGCGCATGCTGGCCGCCGGCCTCGCCACGGGCGCGCATCCGCTGGACGACCGGCCGATGCCGATGGCCCCCGTCGACCTCGTCTCGCGGGCCGTCGTCGACCTCGCGTTCACGCCCGGTGCGGCGGGGCGGGCCTTCCACCTCGTGGCGCCCGAAGGGGTCAGCGCGCAGCGGCTGTTCGCCCTGCTCGGCGAGAGCGGACTGCCCACCGAGCCGCTGAGCCGGTCCGACTGGCTCTCCGCGGTGGTCGAGCGCGCCCGCGCCTGCGACAACGAGGTGCTGAGCAGCATGGCGCTCTACGACCTCGCAGGACACGAGAGCGGCGACAGCGCCGTCGAAGCCGTGGCCTGGCGCCCCTGGCTGGCCGAGAGCGGCCACAGCCCGGAGCCCAGCGGGGAGCTGCTGCGCACGGCCCTGCGGCACCTCGCCGGCAAGGACCCGGCCTATCTGGAACTACTCGGGAGCCGTGGCGCACCCGGACCCGATCGAAATGAGTGAGGAAGACGTGACGGAACGACAGCAGACCGACCTGCTCGCCGTGCTGGGCGCGGGGGTCATGGGCGTGGGAATCGCCGCGCTGGCCCTCGGCCACGGCATTCCGGTGGTCCTCGTCGACGTGGACGCCGCCGCGCTGGAACGGGCCGCCCGGGAGGTGCCGCTGCGCATCCGCCAGGGGCAGCTCCTCGGCAAGCTGCCGCGTGACACGACGCACCCCCGCCTGGTGACCACCACCTCCCTCGACGAGGTGAGGGACGCCACCGTCGTGGTGGAGGCCGTGGTGGAACTCCCGGAGGTCAAGGCCAAGGTCCTCGGCGAGGTGTCCGCACTGGTGGCTCCCGGCACGCCGGTGGTGACCAACACCTCCGGCATCCCGGTCGACGAGCTCGCCGGGCACACCGCCCGCCCGGCCGACGTCCTCGGCGCGCACTTCATGAACCCGCCGTACCTGATCCGCACCGTCGAGGTGATCCGAGGGCCGCGCACCTCCGAGGAGGCGCTCGGCCGGGCCCTGGCACTGCTCACCGCCCTCGACCGGGAGTCGATCGTGGTGGGAGACGGCCCCGGCTTCGTGATCAACCGGATCCTCCAGCGGATGATCAACGAGTCCGCCCGGATCGTCGAGGAGGGCATCGCCTCCCACGAAGGCGTCGACTCCCTGTTCCAGGGCTGCCTCGGCCACACGACGGGCCCGCTCGCCACCGCGGACCTGATCGGCCTCGACAACGTCGTCGACAGTCTGCGGGTACTCCACGAGCGCACCGGCGACGCCGGGTACGCGCCGTGCGACCTGCTGCTCAGCAAGGTCGCCGCGGGTGACTTCGGACGCAAGACGGGGCGTGGCTTCTATGCGTACACACCCTGACCCGACCCGTCCGGACCCCGACCCGACCACCGCCGTCCCTTCGGGACCCATGACCGAGAGGCCCCTGATCACCGTGTCCACCACCTCTTCCGCCCAGCCGACCGCCGCCGAGATCGAGGCCGCGCTGCTCTCCTTCCTGGAGGGCCGCGTGAAGGTGCCGGTGGCCCCCGACACCGACCTGTTCGCCTCCGGGGCGATCACCTCCCTGTTCTCCCTCGAACTGGTCGTCCACGTGGAGACGGCGTACGGCGTGGCGGTCCAGGGGGACGAGCTGCGCATGGACAACTTCCGGAGCGTGCGGGCCATGGTGGCGCTCGTCGAGCGGCTACGGGACGGGGCCCGTTCGTGAACGAGGCGATGGAGCAGGCGGCCGTCCTCGCCACCGGGCTCGCCGAGGGCGAGGCCGAGGAGTGGGACCGCCGCGCCGAACTGCCTCGCGAGGTGATCCGTGAGCTGGGCGCCAAGGGCGTGCTCTGCGCCGACGTCCCCGAGCACTTCGGCGGCCTCGGCCTGAGCAGTCTCGACAACGGGCGGCTGATCGCCGCCACGGGCGAGGCGTGCAGTTCCCTGCGCAGCATCATGACCTCGCAGGGCATCGCCGCCTGGACCGTGTCCCGGTTCGGATCGGCCGAGCAGCAGGCGGACTTCCTGCCGCGCCTCACCTCCGGCGAGAGCGCGGGAGTGGCCTTCAGCGAGCCGGGGGCCGGCAGCGACCTGGCCGCGATGGCCACCGAGATCACCCGGGACGGCGATTCGATCGTCGTCGACGGCGTGAAGACCTGGGTGACGGGCGCCCACTACGCGTCCCTGCTCGTGGTCTTCGGCCGGTACGGCAACGGGGCGGCCATGGCCGTGGTCCCGGCCGACGCCCCCGGGGTGAGCGTCGAGCGCGTCCCCGACCCGCTCGGCTGCCGTGCCGCCGGGCACTCCACCGTGCGCCTCAGCGGCGTGCGGCTGCCCGCGGAGTACCTGCTCGGCGGTGCGGGGATGCCGGTGACCATGCTGGCGACCTCGCCGCTGACCCACGGGCGCATCTCCGTGGCCTGGGGTTGCGTCGGCATGCTGCGGGCCTGCCTGCGCGAGGTCGTACGACACAGCGCCCGGCGGGAGACCTTCGGCAGCCCGCTCGCGCAGCACCAGCTGATCCGGCGTCACATCGCCGAGCTGCACGTGGGCGAGCGCACCGCGACCCACGCCTGTGAGCGCGCCAGCGCGGACTGGGACGCCAGGCGGCCGCAGCACACGTCGGCGGCCGTGCTCGCCAAGCACGTGGCCGCCGGGCACGCGGCGCGCGGCGCGGCCAGCGCCGTGCAGGTGCTCGCGTCGGCGGGAGCCAGCTCCTCGCACGTGGTGGCCCGCGCGTTCCGGGACGCCAAGCTGATGGAAATCATCGAAGGAAGCAACGAGATCAGCCAGCTGCTCCTGGCTGACGAGGCAATGACGGTGTGGGCATGACGAAGCGTGACGGTTACGGCGACGAGATCGGCCTGGGTGCCATCCACTGCCTGCTGCCGGACGAACGGACCAAGGTGGCCGACCTGCCCGAGACGGGTCTGCTCGGCCACGAGGAGGCCGAGTTCGCCCGCGGCTCGGGCGTGGAGACCGTAGGCGTGTTCGAGGGGCGCGCCACCGCGGGCCTCGCGGCCGAGGCCGTGCGCGGGCTCGGCCTGGCCGAAACCGACCACCCGGATCTGCTCATCCTGGTCAGCCCCCGCTCCCCGGACGTGCTGCTCGGTTCGGACGTCGGCCAGGTGCAGGCGGAGGCCGGTCTGACCGGTACCTTCTCCTTCACCGTGGACGGCCTCGGCTGCACCGGGTCCAGCGCGGCGTGGGCGCTGGCCCGCGACCTGATCGCGGCGGACCCGGGCCGCGACAGCGCGGTGATCGCCCACGCCAGCCGCCCCACGGGGGCCGACCGGGTGCGCTACCCGGTCACCGTCATCGGGGATGGCGCGTACGCCATGACCATGGTGCGCGGTGGCCGTCCGGTCCTGCGGGCCCACCGCATGGAGAGCGACGGCACCTTCCACGACCTCTTCCGCGTCGACTACAAGTCCGCCCCCTGGTACGAGTGGCGGGAGGAGTGCCAGTCGGCGGACCGCTACCGGTTCGAGCTGGCCCTGCACAGCCGGCAGCGCCTGGGCCGCCTGGTCGACGAAGTGCTCGCCGACGCGGGGATCGGCAAGCAGGACGTCGCCGCGACGCTGATGCAGAACGTCACCTCGGGGGCGTTCGACTTCTACGAGACCCTGCTCGGCCTCCCCATCCACCCCGTCTGCCGACGCCATCTCACGGAGTTCGGCCACCTGGGGGCGATGGACGTCGTGCTCAACCTGCAACTGCTGCTCGCCGAGGGCGGACTGCGGCACGGCGATCACGTGCTCGTCCTGAACAACAGCCCGGTCGCCGCCTGGGCCGCCACACTCTGGGAGATCTGACCATGTCGCAATCCGCAGCCGGGCCGACGCCGGCCGAAGCCGACCAGCCCCTGGTCAAGTGTCTGGTCTGGGACCTGGACAACACCCTGTGGCGCGGCACGATCCTCGAAGACGAAGAGGTCGAGCTGCCCGAGGAGATCCGGCGCACCGTGGTGGAGCTGGACGCGCGGGGCATCCTGCAGTCCGTCGCCAGCCGCAACGACCACGACCTCGCCTGGGAGCGGCTGGAGAAGCTCGGGATGGCCGAGTACTTCGTCCTCCCGCAGATCGGCTGGGGCCGCAAGTCGGACTCCGTCCGCACCATCGCGAGCCGGCTCCAGTTCGCCGAGTCCGTCGTCGCCTTCATCGACGACCAGCCGACCGAGCGCGCCGAGGTGACCCATGAGCTGCCCGCCGTGCGGACCTACGCGGCGGAGCGCGCCACGGAGCTGACGCGGCTGCCCGAGTTCAGCCCCGCCCATGTCACCCAGGACGCGGCGAACCGCCGTGCGATGTACCAGGCGGGCTTCCAGCGCGAGCGGGCCGAGCAGGAACACGTCGGCTCCAGCGAGGAGTTCCTCAAGTCCCTCGACCTGCGCCTGGTCATCGAGCACGCGGGCGACGAGCATCTGGCACGGGTCGAAGAGCTGACGCTGCGCACGAGCCAGATGAACGCGACCGGCGTGCACTACTCGGACGCCGACCTGCGCGCCCTGCTCGCCGACCCGGACCACGACGTCCTCGTCATGAGCCTGACCGACCGCTTCGGCAGCCACGGCGCCGTCGGCGTCATGCTGCTGGAGCGCGGCCGGGAGAGCTGGCGCCTCAAGCTCCTGGCCACGTCCTGCCGCGTGGTCTCCTTCGGCACCGGCGCGACGATCCTGCGCTGGCTCATGGCACAGGCACACCGCGCCGGCGTGCACCTGACCGCCGACTTCCGCGCCACCGACCGCAACCGGATCATGGAAGTGGCCTACCGGTTCGCCGGGTTCACCCAGCAGCCGTGCCCGGACTGCGGACCGGCAGCCGGATCCGACACGGCCGACGGCGCGCAAGCCGGCATCCAGCGGCTCCACCTCGTCCCCACCGCGCAGGACGTCTCGACCACCATGCGGGTCACTGCCCCGACGCTCGGCGCGGAGCGGATCCACTCCGTGCACGAGTGCTACGGCTACCGCGTGGAATGCTCGTACGACGTCGCCGCGAGCGGCGTGGTACGGGACTTCTTCGGCCCGGCCGTGGCCGACGACGCCCTGACCGGGGCCCACAACCGCACCGTGCGGCTCGGTTTCTCGGTGCAGGACGGTCCCGCCGGCGAAGCCGTCAACCCGCCGCACAACCTCGACGTGATGACGGGCGACCCCATCGTGATCGACACGGTCAGCTCCCGCTGCGTGTTCGACCCGACGAGCGCCTCGGGGGAACTCGTCCTGGCCCGGACCGACCTGGAGAGCTCCGCCGTGTGGGGCAGGTGGATCCTCGAGCGCCTCTTCCTGTACCTCGTCTGCCGCTCCCCGCGCAGCTACCCGCTGCACGCGGGGGCCGTCGAGGCCGAAGGACGGGTCGCCGTCCTGACGGCCGCCGCGGGCGTGGGCAAGTCGACGTTCACGTACTGGGCGCTGCACCGCGGGGCCCGCCTGGTCGGCGAGGACATCCTGGCCAGGAACATGGACGAGCCCGGCCGCGTGCTGTGGGGCTACCCGCGCGCCCTGTACCTGAGCCCCGAGATGATCGCCCGCAGCACCGCGCTCCAGGACGCGACCGCCGCGCCGATCGAGAACGGCGCCAAGTGCCGCGTCACCGTGCCCGCGGCGCTGGAGGACCGGCTGCTGTCGTGGGCCCGTCCCTCCTGCCTGGTCTTCCTGGTCAGGGGCGAGGGCGGTGCACCGCGCGAGCTGGACATCGAGGAGGCCCTCGACCGCTGCCGCGAGGACTACGCCACCGCGAAGAGTGCCGAAGGCGTCGCCGCGGTGGAGGAGGACCTCAGGCAGCTCCTGGCGGGACTGCCGCTGTGGGAGTTCGAGGTCTCCGACGACCTGGACGAGAGCTACGACAGGCTGCACGCGGCCCTCGTCGCCCTGCCGACGAAGTCCGCCGAGTGACGGGGAGAACCATGCACGAGCTGAAGCAGGCCACCTCCCTCTACGAGGTGTTCGCCGGGCAGGCCGCCCAGCGCCCCGACGCCGTGGCGATCACGGACGGCCCGCTCGACATCACGTACCGCGAACTCGAGACCGCGGCGCGGGAGTACCGCGCCGGCCTCGCGCTGCACGGCGTACGACCCGGGGACCTGGTGGGCATCAGCCTCGAACGGGGCTGGGAGGTCGTCGCGGCGATCCTCGGCGTCCTCGGCCACGGCTGCGGCTACGTTCCGCTGGACCCCTCGTACCCGGCGGACCGGCTCGCCTTCATGGTGGAGAACAGCGGCGTGCGCGCGGTGATCTCGGCGCCGGACAACGCCGCGCTGCCCGCCGGCTTCGACCGGGTGGCGCGCTCGGCCGGTGACGCGGCCGCGGCCGCCGAGCCCCTGACGAGGCCCGAGGGCACCCCGGTCTACGTGATCTACACGTCGGGGTCGACGGGCCGGCCCAAGGGGGTGGCCGTCCCCGAGAGCGCGGTCCTCGAACTGTTCAGGTCCTGCTCGGACGGCCCGTTCGAGTTCGGTCCCGACGACACGTGGACGCAGTACTTCAGCTACAGCTTCGACTTCTCCGTATGGGAGATCTGGGGCAGCCTGCTCTTCGGCGGCCGGCTCGTGATCGTGCCGCCGGAGACCGCCCGTCGTCCCGCGGCGTTCCTCGAACTCCTCGCCGAGCAACGGGTCACGGTGCTCAACGCGGTCCCCAGCTTCTTCAAGTACATGCCGAAGGCGTACGAGCGCGCGCCCCTCCCGCTCTCCCTGCGCTACGTGGTCTTCGGCGGCGAGCAGCTGGACCCCATGTCCGTGCGCAGGTGGATGCAGCTGCGTCCGGGCGCCGAGACGTTGGTCAACATGTACGGCATCACCGAGACGACCGTCCACACCACCTTCGGCGCGCTCACCGAGGACCGGGTGGCGTCCGACGGTTCCGGCACCTGGATCGGTGAGCCGCTCGCGCACCACCGGATGGCCGTGCTGACCCCGGAGGGGCAGCCGGTGCCCGAGGGCGAGCCGGGCGAGGTGTACATCGCGGGCCAGGGGCTCGCCGACGGGTACTTCCGGCGGCCGGACCTGACGGCGGAGCGGTTCCCCCGGCTCAAGCTGGCCGGCGACGACGAGACGCGCACCTGGTACCGCACGGGCGATGTCGCCCGGCGGCTGTCCGACGGCACGTACGAGTACCTCGGCCGCAACGACCGGCAGATCAGCCTGCGCGGGTTCCGCGTCGAACTCGGCGAGGTCGAGGCGGCCCTGCGAGCCGAGTCGGACGTCCTCGACGCGGTCGTCCTGACCGAGGAGACCGCGGGCGGCGAGTCGCTCCTCGTCGCCTATGTGGCCCTCGCCCCGGACCGGACGGCGACCGAGCAGCTCACCGCGCGGCTGCGCGAGGCGTGCCGCACGCGGCTGCCCGCGCACATGCTGCCCAACCGGCTCGTGGTGGTCTCGGAGATGCCGCTCGCCCCGTCGGGGAAGCTGGACCGGGCACGGCTCGCCACCGACAGCGCGCTGCGGGTGGTCGTGCGATGAGTCTGGAGATCGAGCGCAAGTTCACGGTGGCGGACGGGTGGCAGGTGCCCCCGGGTACGACAGGGGAGCAGCTGCGCCAGGCCTACCTGTCGCCGCAGGGAGCCGCCGTGGAGTTCCGGGTCAGGTCCAAGCGGGACGCCCGCCTCATGACGGTGAAGACCTTCGACGCCGCCTCGGGCGCCATGGTGCGCCAGGAGGTCGAGTTCGAGATCGACGACGCGGTCTTCACGCAGCTCTGGGAGCTGGCCGCAGGCGACTGCCTGAGCAAGTACCGCTGGAACGTTCCCCTGGAGCACCACATGGCGACCGTCGACGAGTACGACGGGGCCCTGGCCGGACTGCGCGTGGTCGAGGTCGAGTTCGACAGTCTGGAAGAGGCCAGGAGCTTCCGGCCGCCCGACTGGTTCGGCGAGGAAGTGACCGGAAGCCCGGCCTGGAGCAACCGTGTACTCGCGGCTTCGGCCCGCGCGGTGCCCGACGAACAAGGAGAGACCCGATGAACCGGCACGTTGCGTTCGAGCGACTGCACAACTTCCGTGACCTGGGCGGCTACACCGCGGCCGACGGCAGGACCGTCGCCTGGCGGACGCTCTACCGGGCCGACTCGCTCGGCAAGCTGCAGGGGGCCGACTGGGAGCGCTTCCTGGAGCTCGGCGTGCGGACCGTCATCGACCTGCGCTATCCCTGGGAGATCGAGTCCAAGGGCCGGGTGCCCGAGGCCGAGCGCTTCCACTACGTCAACCTGAGCATCGAGCACCAGCCGTACGACCAGGCGGAGATCTCCCCCGACGTCGACCCGTGGCGCTACCTCGCCGACCGCTTCGCGGAGGTCACCGAGGACGGCGCCGAGGAGATCCGCCAGGTCCTGGAACAGATCGCCGAGGCCCCCGGCCCGGTCGTCTTCCACTGCACGTCGGGCAAGGACCGCACCGGGCTCATCGGGGTGTTCGTCCTCACCCTGCTGGGAGTGGACCGCAAGGACGTGCTCGCGGACTTCGAGCTGACGGAGCTGGCCACGGAGCGGCTGCTCGCGGACTGGCACACCGCCAACCCCGACCGGGTCATGAAGTGGCCGGGCTACGGACGCGCCCCCGCTGAGATCATGGAGCTGGTCCTGGCCGACCTCGAATCCCGCTACGGATCCGTGCACGGCTACCTCAAGGACCGGGTCGGGGTCACGGACGTGACGGTCGAGCGGCTGCGGTCGCGGCTCCTCACCGGCGGGGACGCCTGAAGCATGCCCGGGACGAACCTGACGGCCCAGGAGGCCGAACACCGCTCCCACGCGGTCACCGTGGACACGTACGACATCACGCTCGACCTGCGTGAGGCCGCCGGCTCCGCCACCTTCCCCTCCGTCACGCAGATCGGCTTCGACTGCGCCGACCCGCACGCGCCGCTCTTCCTCGACCTGCGGGCCCCCGCGGTGCGGGAGGTCGTGGTCAACGGCCGCGCCCTGGCCGCGGACCGGGTCTTCCGGGACAGCCGGATCGAGCTCTCGCACCTCGTCGCCGGCCGCAACGAGGTGCGGGTGGTGGCGGACTGCGCGTACACGAACACCGGCGAGGGGCTGCACCGCTTCACCGACCCGGTCGACGGCAGCGTCTACCTCTACTCCCAGTTCGAGGTCGCTGACGCCCGGCGGGTCTTCGCCTGCTTCGACCAGCCGGATCTGAAGGCGCGGTTCGGCTTCACCGTGACCGCGCCCGCCGACTGGACGGTGGTCTCCAACTCGGCCGCCGTCACCGTCGCGGAGGCCACCGACGCGCCCCGGGACGGGCGCCAGGGAGCCGCCACGGTGTGGTCGTTCGGGCGCACACCCAGGCTCTCCACCTACGTCGTCTCCCTCGTGGCCGGCCCCTACCACGCCGTGCGGGCGGAGCACCGGCGCGGCGAGCGCACCATCCCGCTCGGCCTCTACTGCAGGAAGAGCCTGGCCGAACACCTCGACCCCGACGAGATCCTCGCGGTGACGCGGCAGGGCTTCGACTGGTTCGAGGACCGGTTCGGCCACCCCTACCCCTTCGAGAAGTACGACCAGATCTTCGTCCCGGGCTTCAACGCGGGAGCCATGGAGAACGCGGCCGCCGTCACGTTCCACGAGAAGTACGTCTTCCGCTCGCGGGCCACCGAGGCGGCCCACCGCAAGCGGGCCGCGACGATCCTCCACGAGCTCAGCCACATGTGGTTCGGCGATCTCGTCACCATGGCGTGGTGGAGCGATCTCTGGCTCAACGAGTCCTTCGCCACCTACAGTTCCTTCGCCTGCCAGGCGCTCGGGCCCGATCCGCGGTGGGCCGACGCGTGGACGACGTTCGCCAACCACCAGAAGGCCAAGGCGTACCGCCAGGACCAGCTGCCCTCCACCCACCCCGTGGTGGCGGAGATCCGCGACCTCGACGACGTCCTCGTCAACTTCGACGGCATCACCTACGCCAAGGGCGCCTCCGTCCTGAAGCAGCTGGTCGCCTACGTCGGCATGGACGCCTTCTTCGAGGGAGTACGCGCCTACTTCGCCGCCCACGCCTACGGCAACACGCGGCTGACGGACCTGCTGGGGGCGCTGGAGGAGGCCTCCGGGCGCGACCTCGGCACCTGGTCGAAGCAGTGGCTGGAGACCGCGGGGATCAACGTGCTGCGGCCCGAGATCGAGACGGACGCGGACGGCGTCATCACCGCCTTCCGGATCCACCAGGAGGCACCGGACCTGCCGCCCGGCGTCCCGGGCGAGGCGACGCTGCGCCCGCACCGCATCGCGGTGGGCTCCTACACGCTGGACGGGGCGGACGGGCGGCAGCGGCGCACGCACCGCACGGAACTGGACGTCGCCGCCGCCGCGTACACGGACGTACCCGACATGGTGGGGCGCCCCCGCCCCGACGTGGTGCTGCTGAACGACGACGACCTCAGCTACGCCAAGGTCCGCTTCGACGAGGTGTCCCTGCGCGCTCTGACGCGGCACCTCGGCTCCTTCGCCGACCCGCTGCCCCGCGCCCTGTGCTGGGCCGCGACGTGGGACATGACGCGGGACGGAGAGCTGGCCGCCCGGGACTACCTGAGCCTGGTGCTCTCGGCGATCGGCTCGGAGAGCGACATCGGTGTCGTGGAGACACTGCACCGCCAGGTCCTGCAGGCCCTGAACCACTACACCGACCCCGCCGAGCGGGGGCGCCTCACAGCCGACTGGGCCGCCGCGGCCCTCGAACAGCTGCGCGCGGCCGAGCACGGCAGTGACCACCAACTCGCCTGGACGCGGGCCTTCGTCACGGCCGCCCGCACCGACGCGCACCTCGACCTGCTCGCCGCGCTCCTCGACGGCGCGACCCCGGTTCCCGGACTCGCCGTGGACGCCGAGGTGCGCTGGGCGATCGTGGTGCGCCTGGCCGCCGCCGGACGCCTCGACGAGGACGGCATCGCGGCCGAGGAGCGCCGTGACCCCACCCCCGCCGGCGAGTGCCACGCGGCGACGGCCCGTGCCGCCCGGCCCGACGCGGCGGCCAAGGCAGCCGCCTGGGCGGCCGTGGTGGACCGCGGCGACCTGCCCAACCAGCTCCAGCGGGCGGTCATCGCGGGCTTCGCCGAGACCCTCGACCCCGCCCTGCCGGCGCCGTACACCGACCGGTACTTCGAAGCGCTCCTCGGCGTGTGGGAGACCAGGAGCCACGAGATGGCCAAGCAGATCGTCCTCGGTCTCTACCCGGCGGTCGCGGACCCCTCCGCGCTCGACCGGGCCGAAGCCTGGCTGGAGCGCCATGCCGCGGCCCCGCCCGCGCTGCGTCGCCTGGTCCTCGAGCAGTACGACGACGCCGGGCGCGCCCTGCGCGCACAGGCCACCGACCGCGCCCGGAGGGGATAGCGCATGCGAGAAGACCTTTACGAGTTCTACGGGTACCGGGTCGCCTGCACGGCGCCCCCGGAAGCCGAGGGCGTGGTGGGCCGGCTCTTCGGTGCCCCGCTGCGCACCGGCGACGTGCCCCGGTCGTCCTGGACGCCGCAGACCGTGCACCTGTCCGTCGAGGTGACCGACACGGACCGCGAACCCGTGCCGCCGCCCTACTTCCCGGAGCACTGGGACACCTCGGACGTGGTCGTCCTCGACACCGGAAGCTCCCGGGCGGAGATCACCCCCGCGCACTGGACGGTGCGGGTCACACTGGCCCGCTCCGACCTCGACAACCCCGTCGTGTGGGGCCGCTGGCTCGTCGAGAAGGCCTTCCTCGTCCTCACCCTCCGCTCCGACCGGCACTACGGGCTGCACGCCGGCGCGCTGTCCGTCGACGGCCGCGCCGCCCTGGTGACCGCGGACAGCGGTGTCGGCAAGTCGACCTTCACCGCATGGGGCCTCTTCAAGGGCGCGGACTTCGCCGGCGAGGACGCCATGATGCGGCACATCGACGACACGGAGGGCCGGTTCTGGGGGTACCCCCGCTGTGCCTACCTCGACCCGGCCCTGATCAAGAGCCGGCCGGAGCTCGCCGACGCGCCGGCCGCGCAGGTCCCCGCCCGCGACAAGAAGCGCATCGAATGGCCCGCCCTCTACGAGAGCCGGTTGCGGCCCGCCGTACGCCCCCGGGCCCTGCTCGTACTGACCCGGGAGCACCGGACGGTCCGGCCACTGGACGTCGACGCGGTACTCGACCTGTGCCGCAGCGACTTCGCGGCGGGCAAGGACGACCCCGCCGTGCTGGAGCAGGTGGAGAGCGACCTGCGCGCGCGGCTCTCGGACATGACAGTCCTCCAGTTCGGCCTCTCCACCGACCTGGACACCAACTTCGAACGCCTGGCAGCACTGCTGCACGGCTGACACCGGACCCGCACCACCATGAACGAGAGAGTGATAGGCGACATGGGCCCCACGAACTGGAGCACCCTCACGCGTATGCCGGTCAAGGCGTACCACTACGAGCTCGACACCTGTTTCCGCGAGGGGTTGAGCGAGTGCCGGGAGGCCTTCGGCGACCGGCGGGACGAGGTCCTGCACCGCTCCGCGCTGATGCTGGTCAAGCCCGACGGCATGGCCACCGGGAAGCTCAAGGTCATCCTGGACTTCCTCGCCGGCCACGACTTCAGCGTCGTCGGCGCGGAGATGTTCCACTTCAACCGGCACACGGGCCGTGAACTCTGGCGACACCAGCACACGCTGGCCTCGCTGGACCGCCTCGCCGTCAACGACATCGTGCTGCAGGCCGGCCCGACCCTGATGCTGCTCCTGCGCAGCCACGGCGGCCACGCCGTCCCCGCGACCGTCCACCTCAGCTCGCTCAAGGGGAAGGCGGACATCTCGCAGCAGGCCGCGGACAGCCTGCGCAGCCTCCTGAAGCGGCCCAACCGGCTGTGCAGCATGATCCACTGCGCCGACGAGCCGGCCGACCTGGTCCGCGAGCTCAACCTGCTGATGGATCCCGCACCGCGCCACCGGCTGCTCGGCCGGCTGGCGGAAGGCGTCCCGTCCCCGGCGGACGAGGAGCTCCTCGACCGCGTGCTGCACTCCGGCGAGTTCGGCGGGGTCACCCTCGACCGTGCGGCCGCCGCGCGGCGCATCGACGAGCAGGTCGCGGAGCGCGCGGCCGAGCGTCCCGACCTCGCGGAGCCCGCGGGGCGGATCCGGGCGTGGCTGGCGGGTGCGGAGCGCGGTGAACTGCTGCCGTGGCGGGAGTTCGCCGGTGTCCTCGCCTCGCTCGAGCTCAAGCTGGACGTCTGGGACCTCGCCATCGTGGGCGCCAGCCACATCCAGGAGGACGAGCCCGGCGCCATCAAGGTGATCGGCAACCCGGCACCGGACTCCTGGCTGACGTGATCCCGTCCGTCGTGCGGCTCTCCCCGGGAGACACCATCGCACCGCAGCCAGGGGGTCCCGTCCCGGTAGCGGGACCGGAACCCTCTCCCGCCCTGTTCCTGGTGCACGCCGAGGACCTGGCGGGGGAGTGGGAAGGCGCCCTGGCGGCGGTGCTCAGCGAGGAGGAGCGGGCCCGGGCCGCCCGGTTCCGCCGCAGCGAGGACAGGGACACGTACGCGGTCACCCACTTCGCGCTGCGGCTCGTCCTCGGCCGTCTCCTCGATGTGGCACCGGCCGCCGTGCCGTTCACCCGCCGGGACTGCCCGGGCTGCGGCGAACCGCACGGCCGGCCGGGCGTGTCGGGCGATCCGCTGCACTTCTCCCTGAGCCACAGCGAGCACCTGGGACTCATCGCGGTGGCCGCCACACCCGTGGGCGTGGACGTGGAGAGGACCGCGGCCGCCGAGGCCGCGGCGCCGCTCGTCGGGTCCCTGCACCCCACCGAGCGCGCCGAGCTGGGCGCGCTCCCGGGGTCCGAGCTGCCACGGGCCTTCACCCGCACCTGGTGCCGGAAGGAGGCCTACCTGAAGGGCATCGGAACCGGTCTCTCGCGTCCGCTGTCGCAGGACTACGTCGGCGCGACACCGGAGCCGGCCGCCCCGCCGGGCTGGCGGATCGCCGACGTTCCCCTCGAAGAGGACGACATGGCCGCCGCCGTCGCCGTCGCCGTCCATCCCCACCACATCTGATCCAGGAAGGCCCCCACAGTGCGTGTTCCAACGACCGCCCAGCCGCCATGGTGGTCACGGCTGCGACCGTACGGGGAGCCCGTGCCGGTACCCCGGGCCCGGCTCCTCGTCGTGCCGCACTCCGGCGGGGGCCCCAACCGCTACCTGCGGCTGTTCGGTGACCTCCCCGACGACGTGGAGATACTCGGGCTCACTCTCCCGGGCCGGGAGCGCCGCCGGACCGAGCCGCCCGGCGCCACCCTGGACGAGGTCCTCACCAGCCTCGAGGCGATCCGTCTGCCCGAACTGCCCACCGTGATACTCGGTCACAGTCTGGGCGCGACGCTCGGCCTCCACCTCGCGCACGCCCTCGGCGAGCACTGCGTCGGTCTGATCGCGTCAGGGCAGGAGCCGCGCGACGGCATCGGCTGGCTCTCCGAGGACTCCGACGACGAGGACGTCCTGCGGCTGCTCGAACTCGGCGGGGACATGCCGTCCGCGATCCTGGCGGACACGGCATGGCGCACGGCCCTCCTGGACAACCTGCGCGCGGACCTCAGGCTCGGCAGGGAGAGCGCCGAGCGGAGCAGGGGCATGCGCATCGACGCGCCCATCACCGTCCTGTGCGGACGGGAGGACCGGCTGGTCGACCAGGAGGTGCTGGCGGGGTGGGGCGCCCACTCGGCCGCGGGGTGCGAGGTGCACGTCTTCGCCGGCGGCCACTTCGCCCTCTTCGACCCCGGCAACAGGCGGCAGTACGTCGAGGCGGTCGAGCGCCGCTTCGCCGCGATCGCCGAACCCGCCGGCTGATGTCCGGATCCGCCCGACGAGTTCACCTTTCCGGAGGCGAATGCCAATGGGTCCGGCTCATAGTGCGGCAGCATCAGGTTGTAAACTACACGCGTTCGACTGTGAATGAATGGCGAAATTGCCGTATGGGACCGAAGGGTGTGTCTCTCCGGCTGAAGTCGCTGGTGCATACTGCCTGTTGGTGCGGTGTGCCCCTCTCGCAACGCGGCGGACGGACGTCGAATAACGTCGAAAGAATGGGACGAACCGTCCTGAGCCGAGCGTAATTGCTCGCGGTGACACGATGAAGTTCGTCTATTATCTTCTGCAATCCGAAGTCAGGTTAAATGCAATCTCTGGGGGAAACTGTGCCGGAAGTCAACGACCTAGCGCGTCCAACGGCGAAGCCCGAGGCATCCGCGGACACGCTGCACACGTGGTTCGCCCGTCAGGCCGCGGGGAGCCCCCGGGCCACCGCGCTCACCGCCGGTGGAACCTCCATGACCTACGAGGAACTGCACGACCTGGCAGGACGCCTGGCCGCGCGTCTGGTCGCGGCGGGCGTGCGCCCCGGTGACCTCGTTCCGGTGCTCGTCCAGCGCCGCCTGGTCATCCCCGCGATCCTCGGCGTGCTGATGGCGGGCGCCGCCTACGTGCCGCTCGACCCCCGGTACCCCGACACCCGCCACGCGAGCCTCGCCGAGCGGGTCGGGGCGGGCGTGGTCGTGACCGACGACGAACTCGTCGTTCGGGCCAAGGCGTGGCACAGCGGATCGTTCGTCCTCGTCGGCGACGCCGCGGACTCGGACCTTCCGGCGCTGAGCGTCGAGGTCGCCCCCGACGACCTCGCCTACGTGATGTTCACGTCGGGCTCGACCGGCACGCCCAAGGGCGTGAAGATCACGCACCGCAACGTCACGCGGCTGATGACCGAGTCGTCGGCGATCTACGACCTCGGCGCCGAGGACGTCTGGACGATGCTGCACTCCTACGCGTTCGACTTCTCCGTGTGGGAGATGTGGGGGGCGCTGCTGTTCGGCGGCCGTCTCGTCGTCGTCGAGGACGACGAGGCCCGCGCCCCCGACGAGCTGCTCGACCTGATGGACCGCGAAGGCGTCACGGTACTGAGCCAGACCCCCTCGGCCCTGGCCGCGCTGACCGGCGCCGACGAGTTGCGGCCGGCCCGCCTCGACCGTCTGCGGCTGATCGTGCTCGGAGGCGAACGCCTCGACCCGGCCACCCTGAGCGGATGGTTCGCCCGCCGGGGCGACGAGCAGCCGCGCGTGGTGAACATGTACGGGATCACCGAGACGACGGTCCACGTCACGTACTGCCCCATCACGGCGCAGGACGCCGCCGCCGGCGCGAGCAGCCCCATCGGGGTGCCGCTCCCCGACCTGGACGTGTCGCTGCGGGACGAGGACGGCGCACCGACCCCCGTGGGCGAGGTCGGCGAGATCTGGATCTCCGGGCCCGGCCTGGCGCGCGGGTACTTCGGCGACGACGAGGCCACCGCACGCAGCTTCCGCACGGCGCCCTGGGGTCCCGACGACCAGCGGCGGACCTACCTCAGCGGCGATCTCGCCCGAGCGGACGCCGACGGCCGGCTCTTCTACGTGGGGCGGCGCGACGAGCAGGTGAAGGTCCGCGGCTACCGCGTCGAACTGGGCGAGGTCGGTGCGGCGCTGAAGGCCCACCCGGACGTCGTCGACGCCTGCGTCGCGACCGACACCGGCAACTCGGTGGGATCCCGGCTGCTGGCATGGGCGACCGTACGCCCCGGCGGCCCGGGCACGGACGGCCTGCGGGCGTTCCTGACCGAGCGGCTGCCCGGCCACATGGTTCCCAACGACCTGCGCGTCGTGGACTCCATGCCGCTGACGCCCAACGGCAAGGTCGACCGCAAGGCCCTGCTCGAGCAGGCCCGCGAGGCCTCCCGCACCGCGGTCCCCGCCGCGCAGGACGCCCCCCGGGGCGATTCCCTGCAGGCGGCCGTGGCGGGCATCTGGGCCGAGGAGCTCGGAGTCCCCGAAGTCGGCCTCGGGGACGACTTCTTCGACCTCGGCGGGCATTCCCTGCTGGTCTCGAAGGTCATCCGCCGCACGCGCACGGAGATCGGTGCGCAGATCGGCGCGCGCGCCCTGTTCGAAGCACCGCGGCTCGGCGACTTCGTCGAGCGCGTGCGGGCCTTGGCCGCGACCTCGGTGGGTGCGGCCGCCGACCGCTGAACGACGGTCGTCGGACGCCGAGTACGAACTCCAGCCGCCACGGGGCGGCCTGAGGAATGGGTGGAACAACGTGCGTGCAGTACGCAGGGGCAGCAAGCGCAGGACGGCGGGGATCGCGGCCTGCATGGCGGTGATCGCGTTCACGGCCGGGTGCAGCAGCTCCGGGGGCAAGGCCGGCGAAGCCGGCTCCGCTGACGTCGGCGGGAGCGCCCAGGGCGTGGACACCCCCCGGCTGAAGATTGCGATGGTGACGCACTCCGGTGAAGGGGACACGTTCTGGGACATCGTGCAGAGCGGAGCCAAGCAGGCGGCCCGGAAGGACAACGTCGAATTCCTCTACGCCAACGACAAGGAAGCCAAGGGGCAGGCCGAGCTGGTCCAGTCGTTCGTCGACAAGAAGGTCGACGGGATCGTGGTGACGCTTGCCAAGCCGGAGGCGATGAAGGACGTCCTGGGCAAGGCCGCGGCAGCGGGGATCCCGGTGGTGACGATCAATTCCGGGGCGGAGTTCTCCGCGAAGTTCGGCGCGCTCGGCCACATCGGTCAGGACGAGTCGGTGGCGGGTGAAGCCGTGGGTCAGGAATTAAGCCGGCGCGGGAAGAAGAAGGCGCTTTGCGTCATCCACGAGCAGGGCAACGTGTCGCTGGAACAACGGTGCGCCGGAGTGAAGAAGACATTCGAGGGATCGGTGGAGAACCTGAATGTCGAAGGCACCAACGCACCCGGGGCGCAGTCCTCGCTGAGTGCGAAACTGCAGGCGTCCACGGACATCGACGCGGTGATCACCCTGGGTGCACCGATCGCGGCGGTTTCGGTAAAGGCGAAGCAGGACGCGGGAAGCAAGGCGGAAGTGGACACCTTCGACCTGAACGCCGAAGTGGTCAAGAGGCTCAAGGCGGAAGAGGTCGGCTTCGCGGTCGATCAGCAGCCGTATCTGCAGGGCTATCTCGCGGTGGACGAATTGTGGTTGCACAAGACGAACGGGAACGTCCTGGGCGGTGGCAAGCCGGTCCTGACGGGGCCCGCGATCGTCGCTGACAAGGACGTGCCCGCGCTCGAGAAGTACACCGCCCGCGGCACCCGATGAACGGCCTGGACGAGAAGCCCGCCAAGGGGCCCGGGCGGGGGGTGCCCCCGCCGCCCGCTGCGACCGCGCGGCCCGACGAACGCCTGCTGGGGCGGCCGCCGCTGCGCAAAGTGCTGGGCCGTCCGGAGCTGGGCTCGGTGGTCGGAGCCGTCGCCGTCTTCCTGGTCTTCGCGGTCGTCGCCGACAGCTTCCTGCGCGCCTCCAGCCTCTCCACCGTCCTGTACGCGGCGTCGGTGATCGGTGTCATGGCGGTGCCGGTGGCGCTGCTGATGATCGGCGGCGAGTTCGACCTGTCGGCCGGTGTCCTGGTGACGAGCTCGGCGCTGTGCTCCTCGATGTTCAGCTACCAGATGTCCGTCAACGTGTGGGTGGGCGTCGGGGTTTCGCTCCTGGTGGCCCTGGCCGTCGGCTTCTTCAACGGCGTCCTGCTCACCCGTACGAGGCTGCCGAGCTTCATCACCACGCTCGGTACGTTCCTGATGCTGACGGGACTGAACCTCGGCCTGACCAAGCTGATCAGCGGCACCGTGTCGACGAAGTCGATCGCCGACATGGACGGCTTCGGCTCCGCCAGGGCGGTCTTCGCCTCGTCGTTCACCATCGGCGGCGTGGACTACAAGGTGACCCTCCTGTGGTGGCTCGGCCTGGTCGCGGCCGCCACCTGGATCCTGCTGCGCACCCGCGCCGGCAACTGGATCTTCGCGGTGGGTGGCAACGAGGACGCGGCGCGCGCGGTCGGTGTGCCGGTCGCCAGGACCAGGATCGGCCTCTATCTCGGTGTCGCGTTCGGCGCCTGGGTCTCGGGCCAGCACCTGCTGTTCTCGTACGACGTGGTGCAGTCCGGCGAGGGCGTCGGCAACGAGCTGATCTACATCATCGCGGCGGTCATCGGCGGCTGTCTCATCACCGGCGGCTACGGCTCCGCGGTCGGTTCGGCGGTGGGCGCGCTGATCTTCGGGATGGTCGGCAAGGGCATCGTGTTCGCCGAGTGGAACCCGGACTGGTTCAAGTTCTTCCTGGGGGCGATGTTGCTCCTGGCGACCCTGCTCAACCACTGGGTGCGAAAGCGTGCGGAGGCGACGTCATGATGACCGGGAGCAGGGGCGTGACCAGCCCGGATGCCGCGCCGGCCCGCACGCCGCTCGTCCAACTGGAGGACGTCGGCAAGTACTATGGAAACGTCCGGGCCTTGGAGGGTGTGTCCCTCGAAGTGCACGCGGGTGAGATCTCCTGCGTGCTGGGCGACAACGGCGCGGGCAAGTCCACCCTCATCAAGATCGTCGCAGGGCTGCACCGGCATGATGCGGGCACCCTCACGATCGAGGGCGCCGTGACGCGGCTCGGCTCCCCGCGCGAGGCCCTCGACCTGGGCATCGCCACGGTCTACCAGGACCTCGCGGTGGTTCCGCTGATGCCGGTCTGGCGGAACTTCTTCCTCGGATCCGAGCCGACGAAGGGCGCGGGTCCCTTCAGGCGCATGGACGTGGAGTCCATGCGCAGGACGACTCGTGCGGAGCTGTTGCGCATGGGCATCGACCTGCGCGACGTGGACCAGCCCATCGGCACCCTCTCGGGGGGCGAGCGCCAGTGCGTGGCCATCGCGCGCGCCGTGCACTTCGGTGCGAAGGTCCTCGTCCTGGACGAGCCGACGGCCGCGCTCGGCGTCAAGCAGTCGGGCGTCGTCCTGAAGTACGTCGCCGCGGCGCGGGACGCCGGGCTCGGAGTGATCTTGATTACCCACAACCCGCACCACGCGTACCTGGTGGGCGACCGTTTCGTGCTCCTCAAGCGCGGCAGGATGTCCGGCAGTCACGCCCGCCGCGACATCACGCTGGACGAACTGACCCGTCAGATGGCCGGCGGCAGCGAGCTCGACGACCTTCGCCACGAATTGGAAAGACGTCTTGACTGACTGTTTTATCCGGCATCTCCGTAGGGCCTGTCTCATTCGGACATCGGCCGTTCCTGCGGATTTTCCGTGAGCACCGTGTTCCACAGGAACCTTTGGTTCCGCATTACTTGACGGAGTGTTAAGTGATCAAAACGATTGATGCCGGTGTCAACTCTCTGATAGTTTCACGCGCCGATGTCTTCTCGCGTGCCGCACTGCACGCCACAGCCGAATGAGTCGCCGCGAGGCCACGCTGATCCCAGGAGCCCTTCAGATGCAGCAGAAGCCACCTTATGCACCCCCTATCGCGGTGATCGGTATGGCGGCCCGTTTCGCGGGCGCGGAGAATGTCGAGCAGTACTGGACGAACCTCGTCGAAGGCGTCGAGTCGTCGAACCGGCAGTCCGGCGACGGAACCGGTCCGGACGACGGCAGCCGTAACGGCAACTTCGTGCGGGGGGTCGCGCGGGTCGACGGCATCGAGTCGTTCGACGCCGACCACTTCCGCATCCAGCCGACCGAAGCCGTCATCATGGATCCGCAGCAGCGCGTGCTGCTGGAGGTGGCGGCCGAGGCGCTCGAGGACGCCGGCTACGCCGGGGAACACGACGCGGTGGTCGGCGTGTTCGTCGGTTCCGGCGAGAACCACTACTTCCGCGAGTACGTGGCCCCGACGGAGGCCCGCGCGGGACGTACCGGCGACGTACGCATCACACTCGCGAACGAAAAGGACTTCCTCGCGCCGCGGCTCGCCTTCAAGCTCGGCCTCAACGGTCCCGCCATCACCGTGCAGACCGGCTGTGCCACGGCGCTCAGCGCGGTGGCCCTCGCCTGCTCGGCCCTGGCCGCGGGCGACTGCGACATCGCCCTGGCGGGCGGCGTGAGCCTGCTGATGCCGGACGTCGACGGCTACACCCACACCGAGGGCGGCATCCTGTCGGCCGACGGGCGATGCCGGGCCTTCGACGCCGAGGCCTCCGGCACGATCCCCGGCTCGGGAGCCGGTGTCGTCGTGCTGAGGCGCGAATCCGACGCACAGGCCGCCCGTGACCACCGCAGGGCGGTCATCCGCGGCTGGGCGGTCAACAACGACGGTGGGTCACGCGGGGGATTCACCGTCCCGAACATCAACGGCCAGGAAGCGGTCATCCGTGCCGCGCTCCTGCGCGCGGACGTCAAGCCCGACGAGGTGGGCTACGTGGAGACCCACGGGACGGGCACCGCGATCGGCGACCCCGTCGAGTTCGAGGCACTGCGGCGCGTCTTCGCGACCCCCGGCCGGCCGGCCGGAACGCCCGTCGTGCTCGGCGCGGTCAAGCCCAACATCGGGCACACCGACGCGGCGGCGGGCGCCGCGGGGCTGATCAAGGCGGCACTGACCGTCGAGCGGGCCGTCGTACCGGGAACACTCCACTTCCGCTCGCCCAACCCCGAGATCGACCTCGCCTCGACTCCCTTCACCCTCACCGCCGAGACCCGCCCCTGGGACGGCGAGGGACCGCGCATCGCCGGTGTCAGCTCGTTCGGCCTCGGCGGCTCCAACGCCCATGTCGTGCTGGAGTCCGCCCCCGCCGCGCCGTCCGCGCCCTCGCCGCGCCCGCGCCAGGTCCTCGCGCTCTCCGCGCGCAGCGACGAGGAGCTGGCCCGGATGCGGGAGCGGCTCGCCGACCGGCTCGCCGCCTCGGCCCCGACCGACGACGCCGAACTGGCCGACGTCGCGTACACGCTCGGAGTGGGGCGCGCCAGGTTCGCCCGCCGCTGGGCGGCCGTGGTCACCGGACCTGCCGACGCCGTCGCACAGTTGCGTGCGGCCGGCGAGGCGGACCGGCCCACCGCACGGTGGTCGCTGGCGATGCACGGCACCCCCGCCGAACTCGCGGCCATGGGTGAACGGCTCGTCTCCACCGAGCCGTTGCTGCGCTCCGCGCTCACCGAACTCAACGGACACGCCGACCTCGCAGGCCTCGCCCCGGAACGAGCCGGTGCGCTCGCCGCGCTCGGCGTCGCCCGGGTCCTGCTCCGCCTCGGCCTCACCTTCGCCAGAGTGGACGCGCCGAAGTGGGCACGTCCGGCCGCGCAGTGGCTGGCCGCCGGTGCCGACCCCGCGTCGCTGGAGGCGGCCCTCACCGCCTGCACGGCCGACGCCGACGCCGAAGCCGGCTCCGTCCGCGAGGGCGTCGGCCGCATCCTCGTCGGCCCGTCCTTCGACCTGGCCGACGTGACGGCCGCGGCATGGCGAGCGGGCGTCGCGGTCGACTGGGCCGCCTACTACGGCGACGAGCAGCGCGGCCGGGTCCCCGTGCCGACCTACCCGTTCACCCGCCGCCGGTTCTGGCTCGAACGTCCGGAGCCGGAGGCGGCCGGCAGCGCCCCGCAGGCCGCGCCGACCCGCGCCGACACCGCGAACATCACCGAATTCGTCGAGAAGGTCTGGCGCACCGTCCTCGGCGTCGAGCGCATCGAGCACGACGCGCACTTCCTGGACGACCTCGGCGGCGACTCGCTGCACGCGGTGGAGATCGGGGCCTGCCTGAACGAGGAGCTCGGCCTCGACCTGCCGATCGACCTGCCTTTCATCGCGCCCACAATCGAGGCCACTTCGACCTACGTCGAAAAGGCCCTGGCTACGGAGAAGAACTCATGAGCACCATCAACACCAACGACGTCCTGATCCGCCGACTCGACGTGACCGCCCGCGTGACCGATCAGGTGGTGGAGCTCTCCGAGCGCCACCAGGGCGGCCTCCTCATCGAAAGGCTGATCGGCCGCTACGTGATCGACGCCGACGCGCGCAAGGTTTGGCGGCTCATCGACGGGCGCCGCAGCATCGCCCGGATCGTCGAGGACCTCTCCGCGGAGTCCGGCCTCCCGGCCGCCGAGATCGAGCAGCCCGTGCTCACCCTGTGCGCCCGCCTCGTCGAACTCGGCATCCTCCAGGTCGTCACGCCCGCCGACGTCGCGGTGCTCGAACTGGTGGCAGTCGCCGGATGAGTCGCCCCGCAATCACCAAGGTCGGCCTCCAGATACCCGGCTACTCCTTCCCGGGGACCATGGACAACCAGCTCTTCGACCGTGTCGTCGAGATGGCGCAGACCGCCGAGGCCAACGGCTTCGACAGCCTGTGGACCATGGACCACGTGCACCAGATCGCCTCGGTCGGCGAGCCGGACGAGCCGATCCTGGAGGCTTACACGACGATCGCGGCGCTGGCCGCCGTCACGTCGACCGCCAAGCTCGGCGTGCTCGTCTCGTGCAACGGATTCCGTAACCCCGCGCTGCTCGCGAAGATGGTCACGACCATCGACGTCATCAGCAAGGGGCGCGCGATGCTCGGCATCGGCGCCGGCTGGCACGAGGAGGAGTGCCGCGCCTACGGCATGGACTTCCAGACCACCGGAGAGCGCCTCAAGGCACTGGCCGAGGCGGTACAGATCTGCCGCGCGATGTTCACCGAGCACGCGCCGCGGTTCTCCGGCACGTACCACCGGATCGACGAGCCGATCAACGTACCCGGACCGATCAACCCCGACGGCCCGCCGATCCTCATCGGCGGCGGCGGCGAGCGGGTACTGATCCCGATGGTCGCCCGCTACGGAGACGCCTGCAACTTCTTCGGTGCGCCGGCCACCGTGCGTCACAAGATCGACGTGCTGGAGAAGGCGTGCGCCGCCGTGGGCCGCGACTCCGGTGAGATCACCAAGACCTGGCTCGGGCACGCGATCATCACCGAGTCCGAAGCGGAGCTCCAGGAAGGGCTGGAACGGCTCGGGACGCTGCTGGGCCGCGCGCCGAGCGCCGTCCGGGGGTTCGCGCTCTGCGGCACGCCCGCGGAAGTGCGGCGCCAGATCGCGGAGTACCGCGAGGCCGGAGCCGAGGGCCTGATCGTCACCGTGCTCGACCCGGGCGACCTGGAACACCTGAGCCTGGTCGGCACGACGCTGCGGGAGGCCATGGATGACTGACCTGCCGAGCACCTCAGCGACCGACGTCGACCTGGACGGCGATCCCACCGACGTCGTCGCGGCGGTCTGGGCCGGGGCACTCGGCCTGGACACCGTCGACCCCGACGAAGGCTTCTTCGACCTGGGCGCGACGTCGGTCATGGTCGTCGACGTGGTCCGTGTCCTGCGTCGACGCTGGCCGGGCGTCAAGATCGTCGATGTCTTCTCCCGCCCGACCGTCCGACAGCTCGCGGCCTTCCTCGGCGATGGGTAGGCCGACCGCGAGCTCCGGGCGCCTACTTCAGCGCGGTGCGGATCGCCTCGGCGAGCTCCAACCACGCGGCGCCGCCGAAGAGATGATCGGCTCCGGCGACCTCGTGGAAGGTGCTCCGGCCGGTGGTCTCGTGGCGCCAGCCGTCGACCTCGGACCCGCTGAGCAGGTCGTCGCTCCCGCCGTAGAGGACGGTGATCGGCACGTCGAGGGGCGCGTCCGGCGTGTAGACGTAGTCGGCGACCAGCCGCATGTCGGCGGAGAGGATCGGCAGGAGCACCTCGAGGAGTTCAGGCTCTTCACGAAGGTGCTCGGGCACGTAACGCGTGAGGTCCTCACCCGACTCGTCGTCACCGTCCGCCAGGACACGCGGCGGAAGCTGCGAGGCGACGAGCAGGTGGGCGACCTCGGGGCCGTCGGCGGAGCGCTGCAGCCGCTGCGCCGTCTTGTAGGCGAGCAGGGCGCCGGAGCACTGGCCGAACAGCGCGACGCGCGGGACGTCCAGTGCGACCAGCTCCGCCACCAGTTCGTCGACGACGTCGTCGAGGGACGTCGGCAGCGGCTCCGTCTGCCGGCTCTCGCGGCCGGCCAGCCGTACGCCGTACACGTCGGCCGCGTCCCCGACCACCGGACCCCAGGGTCGGAACGGAGTCGCTCCGGCGCCGGCCCACGGAATGCACACGAGTGCGGTGTCATTCCCCGTCGCCGTTTCCGTGCTCCACGGAACGAGCTTCGATGATTTCTTCGATATCGCCGCATAATTTGATATGTCCATGGGCGCGGATCCTAGCATGTTCTGCAGGTGATCCGCAGCGCGATCAAGGCAACGTAGATTAATCCCGGCTGCTGCCCTGGGAAGCCACTTCCAGCATGCTGATCCACACCATTCGAGAGGATTCTGATGTTCAATCCAAGCGTCGAGGTCATTGTCGAGCAGCCCTCGGTTCTCGCCCGGCCCGACCTGTCGTTCGAGGCCATACTCAAGCGCTTTCCGGGACTGGCCGAGGCCGAAGCCGTCTGCATGACGGGATCGACGGCCGCCGGCTGGGGCAACACGTTCAGCGACATCGACATGTACGCCTTCGCCGACGGTGACCTCGACCTTCCCGTCGACGAGACGATGGAGACCTGGCAGAGCTCCGACCCGAGCGGGGTGCGCTGGACCATCTGGATGGGCGCCTACGGCGACCAGCGCGTCGACCTGAGGGTGTGGCCGACCAGCACCCTCGCCACGGTGCTCAAGTCCTATCTCGAAAAGGAGGTCGAATTCTGCAACACCGGCGACTTCCTCCAGGACTTCATCTACCGGCTTTCCATCGGTATTCCGCTGAAGAACGAGGCCTTCTTCAAGGAAATGCGCGAACTGCTCCGCAGCTCGTCGTACAGCCGGTCGCTCGCCCGATTCCTGAAGGCCGACGCGGAGAACTGCCTCACCGATGTCATGGGTCAGCTCGACTCCGGTGACTTCAAGACCGCCCGCGTTTCCGCCGGCCTTGCCGCGGGATTCATGACGGACGCCGCCCTCGCGCTTTCCGGAGAACTCTGCCGACGCAAGAAGTGGCTGCTCCGTCGCCTGGAAAGCACCCCGCAGTGCGGAATCGGTGTGGACGAATACCGCACCATGGTCCTCGACGGCCTGCGCCCCGGGGAGTCCGACGCCGACTGCGCCCTGCGCGTCGCCCGCTGGACCCAGTCGCACATCGTCCGGCTCGAGGACGCATTCCTGGCCACCCCCTGATCACCCTCGCCGAACCGGCACGGCCAGGCCAGCACATCACCCCTGCGTACCCCGCAGTCGAGAAGGAGACAGAGTGATCATCGCCACACGGGAGGCCGCCGCGGGCAGCCCGTTCGCCGCCGAGACCGGCGTGAGCCCAGCCGGGGTGACCCGGTGAGCCCGACGACCTCGTGGGCAAAGCTCCGTGCCGCGGTGAGCGGTCCGGAGGATCCCCACCAGAAGCTGTTGGCGATGTCGACCATCGTGAACACCATCGGCATGGGCATGTTCCTGTCCGCGGGCACGATCTTCCTCATCAGATCCGCGGGGCTGAGCCCGACGGCTGCGGGCATCGGCCTCACCGTCGGGTCGCTGGCCGGCTTCGGCGCCGGAGTGCTCATCGGCGACCTGGCCGACCGTCGCGGCTCCAAGAACGTCGTGATCGGCTCCATGCTGATCGAGGCGGTGGCCAGCGTCAGCCTGCTGCTGGTGCACAGCATGTGGCCGCTCTTCGTGGTGGCCGCCGCGGCCGCGGTCGGCCGTGCGGGAACGGTCAGCGCGCGCGGGGCGATGATCGGCGTGCTCACCGAGGCGGGCGAGGGCGCACGGTTGCGCACCTACCTGCGGGCCGTGACCAACGTCGGGATCGCGGTGGGCACGATCGGGGCCGCGGTCGTCCTGGCCATCGACACGCGCGCGGCGTACGTCACGATGATCCTCATCGACACGTTCACCTTCCTGATCGCCGCCGCGATCCTGACGCGGCTGCCGAACTTCCCCCCGACCCGGACCTCCGATGCCGAGGACCCCGCCGAGGAGAAGACGCCCCGATGGCTCGCGCTGCGGGACCGGACCTACCTGGGTCTGACCGCCGCCTCGTCCGTCGCGAGCCTGCAGTACTTCGTACTGGTCCAGGCGCTGCCGGTGTGGATCGTCCTGCGGACGAACGCGCCGCGGTGGATGGCCGCGATCGTCCTGTTCCTCGGCGCGGTCATCGTCGCCGCCACTCAGGTTCCCGCTACGCGGTCCATCACCGACCCGCGTTCGGCGGCCCGGCTGCTCGCGCTGTCCGGACCGATGTTCCTGGTGGCATGGATCCTGATGGCGGTATCGGCTGGACCCTCCGCGTGGATCGCGGTCGCCCTGCTCCTCGTCGGCATCGTGGTGCACTCGCTGGCCGAGGTGTGGCAGGCCGCGGGTACGTTCGAGCTGTCGTTCGCGCTGGCCAAGCCCGAGGCCCAGGGCCAGTACCAGGGAGTGATGGGGCTCGGCCACGGCCTCTCCGAGGCCGTGGCGCCGATCGTCGTCATCGCGATGTGCGTCAACTGGGGCAAGCCCGGCTGGATCGTGCTCGCCGTGATCGTCACCGTGGCGGGCTTCATATGCGCACTCATCGAGCGCAGCTGGTCCCGCTCGAACCCGCCGGTCAAGGCCGAGGCCCTCGCCGGCGAGTGAGCCTCGACGCCCGGGAAGGCCCGGCGCCCCGGTCACCCAGACCGCGGCGCCGGGCCTTCCCGGCTCCGCCGTGACCTCGTACGGCTCACCCGCCCGCCCATCGCGCCTACGCGGCGGGGCGCGTCCGGCGTTTCCGTGCCGGCCGACTTTTCGCGGGTGCGTGCTCATGGCGCCGGCCTGTCCCGCGCCCCACATGAGGAATCCGCACGCCGGCAGCAGACCGGCCCCCAAGCGGGCGACGGTCGGCTGGGACCGGTGGGGCGGAAGGGGAAGGCACGGGCGGATGCCATCCGTCGCCTGCCCCGGGACCCGTCCCGGGTCGGTCGCCCGTCAGCGCTGCGCGGTGCCCTCGGCCGCGCCGGCCTTCTCGCGCATCTTGCGGACCAGCTCCGCCTTTTGGTCGGCGGCACCCCGGCGGTCGAGGTTGCGGTGCGGGCCGTTGTTCTGCCGTTCGGCGCGGGACAGCCTCTTGCGCTGGCCACCGCCCTGGCCCACGGGGTTGTTGATGTTCTTGCTCACGGTCACGGGTTCTCCCGGTAGTGAAGTGGAGTGAAGTAAAGGGATCTACGGATTCATCGGTGGGGACGGGCGGCGACGTCGAAGGACGTCAGCAGGGGCCCATCACGCCCTCACTCGTCAATCGGCCCCTGGAAGAACATGACAAAGACGGTACCCGGTTCCGTCGGCCCCCCACGCCAACCCACGTAGCTGGGACAAGAGGCATCAGCACGAAGTCGACGGCCGGCACCACGAGGGCGGAGCCCCGCTGGGGCGGCGGCGGCCCACTCGGCGCTTGCGGTGCGGGACCGCGACGTACCACAGCCGGTGACAGGCAGTTCACCGAGGCGGGCGGGCCGGATCGGAGTACGGCGGGACGCGGACGTGCGGGCCGGCTGTGTCGGTACGCCCGACCCCCGGCGGGCCCGGTCGGCCGCACCGGCCCGCACGCTCGGGCGGGTCGCGGCGTCCGCGCGGTCCGCGCGCATCCCTACCGCGCGGCCAGCCGGCCGGATGCGGTGCGTTTCGCCCATCGGGAAACGGGCAGCGGCCCCGAAGAGGCGCCACGACGAACGGACGGCGCGCCCGACCGGAACGCCTGTAACGACTGCGAGGCCCGTCATGACGCAGCGCGCCACCGTAGCGGAGCTGCTCGCAGAGCACGGGCGGACCCACGCCGAGGAGGCGGGCATCCGCATGGGGAACACGCCCATGCCGTTGTACCAACTGCTGACGCTGTGCCTGCTGTTCTCGGTCCGCATCAAGGCCGACATCGCGGTGGCCGCTGCCCGCGAGGTGTACGCCGCGGGGTGGCGCACGCCCCGGGCGATGGCGGCTTCCTCCTGGCAGGACAGGGTGGACGCGCTGGGCCGCGCTCACTACCGCCGCTACGACGAGGGCACCGCGACGGCACTCGGCTCGAGCGCCGAACTCGTCCTCGACCGGTACGGCGGAGACCTGCGCGCACTGCGCAGTGCGGCCGACGGGGACCCCGGCCGCATCCGCGACCTGCTCCAGGAGGTTCCGCGGATCGGACCCGTGGGCGCCGACATCTTCTGCCGCGAGTCCCAGGGGGTGTGGCCCGAGCTGCGCCCCGCCTTCGACGGCAGGGCCCGCCGCGCCGCGGCCGCCCTCGGGCTCCCACAGACCCCCGAGCGCCTGGCGCGTCTCGTGGGCAGCGAGGACCTGCCCAGGCTGGCGGCCGCCCTGGTCCGCGCCGGACTCTCCTCCCCGCGGTCCTGACGGCCGCCACCCGGCAGCCTCCCGCCATCGCGCCGCGTGTGATCCGTGCGATTCAGGGGAGGCGCGGGGAGAGTGCGGTTCCGTCGGACGGTGCCGCGACGACGAGAGGACGCGCCATGAGCGAGAGCGATGCCCGCGGAGACCAGGTCTACCAGCCCCAGCCCGGGGACGAGCCCTCCGAACTCCAGCCCGACATGGACGACAGCCTCGGAGAACCGGACACGGACGCACAGCTCGACCAGGGGTACTCGCCACCCGAGCGGCCCTACGCGAGCGATCGGGTCGACACCACGGCCGAGGGCCAGCGCAGGGGTGAGAGCCTCGACGCCCGCCTCGCCCGGGAACAACCGGAGCCGGAGCCCCCGACCGGAGACGGCATCGGGGACCTGACGGACGGAGAGGGGGAGCCCGTCGACCCGCAGGCGGGCGGAGAGCGCGCCGGACGGCTGGCCCCCGCCACCGCCACTCCCCACCGCAACAGCGTCCTCGCGCACGATGTCGGCATCGACGCGGGGGCGGCGTCCGCGGAAGAGGCGGCCGTGCACGTCGTCCCGGACACCGATGAGGTGGAGGCGGAGGCGGAGTCATAGCGCCCGCCGGCGGTCCCGTGGCCGCGCCGCAGCCGACTGCCGTTCGGGCGGTGCGATCACGGCCACGGAACCGATCAGGGCGTCCGAGCGGGATCCACGGGATGAAGGTGGTGGTCATGGACGTGGACGCGAGTGCCGCTTCGGCCCCGGACAGCGGCCAGGGGTACGACGCGACTCCCTATCTGCCCTCGGGTGGCGGCTTGGCGGCTCTGCGCCGCGCCGCAGCCGACTGTCGCGGGTGCCCGTTGTTCCGCGACGCCACCCAGACGGTCTTCGGCAAGGGCCCGGCCCGTTCGCGGCTGATGCTGGTCGGGGAGCAGCCCGGGGACAAGGAGGACGTGAAGGGAGAGCCCTTCGTCGGCCCTGCGGGCCAGTTGCTGCGCCGGGCGCTCGACGAGGCCGGGCTGGGTGACGAGAAGGCCTACTTCACCAACGTGGTCAAGCACTTCAAGTTCACACCGGCCCCGCGCGGCAAGCGCCGGATCCACAAGGCTCCGAGCCTGCGGGAGATGACCGCGTGCAGGCCCTGGCTGGTGGAGGAACTGAGGCTGGTCGCCCCTGACGTGCTGGTGGTGTTGGGAGGTACGGCGGGCAAGGCGCTGCTCGGCTCCTCCTTCCGGGTCGGCGAACGGCGTGGTGTCCTGCTGCCGATGCCGGATCCCTACGGTGAGGAACCGGGAGCCGTCCCCGGCCAGCTGCTGGCCACGGTTCACCCCTCCGCGGTGCTGCGCGCCGACGACAGGGAGGCGGCCTTCGCGGGTCTGGTGGCGGACCTGTCCGTGGCGGCCACGGTGCTGGAGTAGGGGCCCGGCCCACGGCCTCCCGCGCTCGCCAGCGGCCCCGGGCCCGGGCCCCGGTACCGGTCGGCACGTGACGTGGTCCGGCATCGTCGGCCGTCTTCCTCCGACGCGTGTACGGACGGCCGGGCCGGGCAGGGGCCCTGTACCGGGGTGCGGTTCGGCCTTCCGGCTGCGACGGGGCCGCATCCCGGCCGCGCGGGGCCAGCGGCCACTGCCGAGGTTCCGCGACACCGGCCGGCCGCTCGGCGATGTCCCCGCGACGCGGGGGTAGGTTCCCCGGCATGCGCACTCATGACCTCGTCATCGTAGGAGCGGGCTCCGGGAACGCCATCGTCGACGACAGGTTCTCCCACCTGGACGTCGCCATCGTCGACGAGGGGCCCTTCGGCGGAACCTGCCTGAACCGTGGATGCATCCCGAGCAAGATGCTGGTGCACGTCGCGGACACGGCCGACGGCGTCCGTGATGCCGGCCCCCTCGGAGTGGACGCGACGCTGCACGGCGTCCGCTGGGCCGACGTACGCGAGAGGGTCTTCGGACGTCTGGACCGGGAGGCGGCCGAGGGGGAACAGGGCAGGCGCGCAACGCCGTACGTTCATGTCTACAAGGGGCACGCCCGTTTCACCGAGGGCCGGACACTCCTCGTCGGGGCAGGCGACGACGCCGTCAGCATCCGGGGGCAGCAGGTCGTCGTCGCCGCCGGCAGCCGCCCCACCGTGCCCGGACCGGTGGCCGAGTCCGGCCTCCCGTACGAGACGTCCGACACGGTCATGCGCCTGGACCGGCCACCCCGGCACCTGGCGGTGCTGGGCGGAGGCTACGTCGCGGCCGAGCTCGCGCACGTCTTCCACGCCGCGGGCAGCCGCGTCACCGTCATCGAGCATGAGGACACGCTGCTGGCCGCCCAGGACGAGAGCGTCTCCGCCGCGTACACCGAGATCGCCGCAGGCCGCTACGACGTACGCACGGGCACGGCGCTGACCCGCGTCGAAGGTGCACCGGGGCGGCTGGGCCTGGTACTGGACGACGGCACGACCGTGGAGGCGGACACCCTGCTCGTCGCCGTGGGGCGCACCCCGAACAGTGACCGGATCCGGGCCGACCGGGCCGGGATCGCCCGGCACGGCGACGGGCGAATCGTCGTGGACGCCCACCAGCGGACCACCGCCCCGGGGGTCTTCGCCCTCGGTGACGTGTGCACGCCCTTCCCCCTCAAACATGTGGCGAACCGGGAGGCGGAGGTGGTGGCACACAACCTGCTGCACGCCGACGACCTGGTACGGACCGTCCACGAGGCCGTTCCCGCAGCGGTTTTCACCCGCCCCCAGATCGCGCAGGTCGGCAGGACCGAGCGGGAGTGCCGGGAGGAGGGACTCGACTACGCGGTCTCCGTGCGCCGTTTCGCGGACTCCGCGTACGGGTGGGCACTGGAGGACGGCACCGGCTTCTGCAAGGTGCTCGCGGACCGCGGCACCGGACTGCTGCTGGGCGCCCACATCCTGGGCCCGCAGGCGGCGACCCTGATCCAGCCGCTGGTGGTGGCCCTGAGCCTGGGGATCGGCGCCGCCGCCCTCGCGCGGACTCCGTACTGGATCCATCCCGCCGCCACCGAGACGGTCTCGAACGCCCTTCTCCGCCTGGACCTCCGCTCCTCGGTCTGAAGGGAGTGCGGCCCACGAAGGGAGTCCCGGCAGAGGCGGTGCTTCGCCGCGCCGGGTCTCCCCATGGGCGGCCATTCGGACCGGCAAGGCTCTCCGATCGGGTGGGGTGCGTACGTGGGGCGCTCAGGCCCCCTCGAGTGGGGGATCACTGTCTGCCGGGACGGGATGGCCCGGCCCTGACGGCAACCAGTGAGAGGCGGATGAGTGATGGGACACGGCGGGAACGTGCTCGAGGAGCTGATGACGGACCACCGGGAGGTCGAGGAGATCTTCAGCCGGATCCAGGCCATGACGGGCGGCGGACAGGAACTGCGTGACCTGGTCGACGAGGTCACCATCGAGCTGGTGCGGCACTCGGTGGCCGAGGAGCAGTACCTGTACCCGGCGGTCCGGGAGTTCGTCGACGGCGGTGACCGGATGGCGGACAAGGAGATCGAGGACCACGGCCGGATCGAGAAGATGCTCAAGCAGCTGGAGAAGATGAAGATCGACGATCCGCAGATGAGCCCGCTGCTGCACCAGCTGATGCAGGAGGTCGCCGAGCACGTTCAGGACGAGGAGACCAACCTCTTCCCGATGATGCGGCGCACCTGCTCCGCCGAGAAGCTGGACGAGCTGGGGGACAAGGTGCGGCGGGCCAAGACCATGGCCCCGACCCGTCCGCACCCCTCCGCGCCGAGCAAGCCGCCGGCGAACAAGCTCCTCGCGCCCGGGGTCGGCCTGGTCGACAGGGCCCGCGACTTCGTCACCGGCCGCGGAAAGTCCTGACCGGTTCGGCAGCCGGGATCCCCGGCGCGGGGGGGGGGGGGGGGGGGGGGGGGGGGGGGGGGGGGGGGGGGGGGGGGGGGGGGGACCCCCCCCCCCCCCCCCCCCCCCCCCCCCCGCGCCCCCAGCAGCACGACGTGACGCAGGTCATCCCGCAGGACGTGGCCGCCGCCTACACTGGGCGGTCACGAGCGGGGCAACGCGGCTCCGTACCGAACAGCTCACCGCCGGTCAGCCGGTCCCCGGTGAGCTCGCCGCTGAGGACCGATCCCCCGTGCCCGCCGACTTGACCCCGCTCATAGCCGCCTCCGCCCGCTGGCTCCTGGCGGCCTACCAGCCCCCGACGGGCGCGCTCAGCCGCGCGCTGGCCGAGGCCCAGGCCCGGCAGGCCGCCACCCTCGCAGCCTCCCTGTGCTACCCGACCAGCATGGACGTCGAGCTGCTCCACCTGCTCGCCCCCAGCGGATCCCACCGGCTGGACTGGCTCACGGGAAGCGAGCAGCATGACGACGACACCGACACCGACACCGACACCGCCTGGCGGACCTGGGTCGACGAAACCGTCGTCAGCTGGGCAGCCTGTCTCCTGGCCGAGCCCGCCCTGGCCACACGCGCCCACGAGGCCCTGGCCGCGACCGAGCACCACACGGAGACGGGCAGCCTGCAACGCCTGACGCACCCCAGCGCCCTCGACAGTGAAGCCGCCGCCCTGCTGCGCCACCCCGACCTCCTCGAAGGCATCGCGGTGCTGCACCGGCCCCACCTCCTGGAACGGCTGAACGCCCACGGCGCCGGAGTGTCCTGACCCGCGGACCGGCAGAGAGAGGGCCGGCTCACCGATCCAGGACGTCCGGGCGCCGACGCCCGCGCCGGAAGGCCGACGCGCGTCAGCGCCAGGCGGGATGCCCCTCGGCGGCGCCGTCTGCGGTGAGCGTGCGCTCGCCGGTCTTGTCCGCGCGTACGGCCCAGATCACGGGCTTCTCGTACGGGCCGCGGACGAAGGCCACCCACGTGCCGTCGACGGACCAGGCGGGATCCATTTCGTGGGCGCCGGTCGCGACCAGCTCACGGTCGCCACTGCCGTCGGTGCCCACGAGGCGGATGTCGCCCTGAGTGCCCGTGCCGTAGGTCCCCGCCGTGTAGGCGAAGGTGGCTCCGTCGGGTGACCACACCGGGTCGAGTGCCGGATGGGGCAGCCGGGTCACCTGCCGCGGGGCACGGTTCGGGGCGGCGGGGTCGACCAAGTGGATCTGCCAGTTCTCGGGCTCCGTCTGCAGGCAGACCGCGATGCTCTTGCCGTCCGGCGACCACGCGGGATCCTCGACCTGGCCGCCGCCCGAGGTGAGCTGGCGAGCCACCCCGTCGGCGACGGTGACCACGAACAGCTGCTGGACACCGTCCTTCTTGCGGAGCACGGCGAGCCGGCTGCCGTCGGGAGACCAGGACACCCTGCCACCGGCGATGGAGGTGATCCGCCGCGCGTTCGAACCGTCGGCGTTGGCGGTCCAGACGGCCGTGTCCTCCGGTGTGCTGCGGGTGAAGGCGAACGACCTGCGGTCAGGGGACCACTGCGGCAGGGTGTCGCATGCGCCCGCGCTCCGGGCGACGAGCTCCACGGGCTTCTCCGTCCCGGCGTCCCGGCGGGCGATGACGCCGTGGCACGTCCCGGGCCAGCCCGGGGCGGTGTCCTGCCGGATCAGCACGGGGTCGGCCGGGAACGAGGCGGGGCCCGGGGCGGATCCGCTGGGCGTGGCGGCGCTCGGCTTGGAATCGCCCTTGGGGGAGTCGGCGGTCCAGGGCTGCCACACGAAGAGGCCGACGGCCGCGAGGGACGTGACCAGCACCGCCGCCACCAACGCGAGGCGACGCCGGGGCTTGCCCGCACCGGCCTCCGGCACCTGCGCGGCGGTGGCGGACAGCCGTGCCGCAGGGCCCGTCACGGTGCGTGAGTGTTCCATACGGGGCTGCGCGACGACGGGCGGGGCGGCGTCCGGTACCGGCAGGTCCCGCGCGGTGTCCGACGGGCCGCCGTCCGGCTCGGCGGGGCGCACCGCGGCTTCCGGGGGCGGGAGCAGCTGCGTCGCCGCTTCCGGCAGCCAAGAGGCACCGTCCGGGTGCCGGACGGTCAGAGTGGCGAGGAAGGCGGCCGGGGTGGGCCTTGCCGCCGGGTCCTTGGACAGGCAGGCGGCGATGGCCTCGCGGAGTTCGGCGGGCACCGCGGTCAGGTCCGGCTCCTCGTAGACCACCTTGAAGTGCCTGGCCGCGGACGGGCCGTCGCCGAAGGGGGCACCGCCCGCCGCCTGGGTGAGCACCACCCCCAGAGCGAACATGTCGACCGCCGGGGTGAGCACCCGGCTGCCGGTGAGCTGCTCGGGTGCCAGGAATCCCGGCGTGCCGACCTGCAGGCCGGTCTGTGTCAGGGACGTTCCGTCCAGGGCGCGCGCGATGCCGAAGTCGATGACACGCGGCCCGTCCTCGGCGACGATGATGTTCGCGGGCTTGAGATCACGGTGGATGACCCCCGCCCGGTGGATCGCCTCCAGTGCCTCGGCCAGGCCGGCCGCCAGGACGGTGAGCGTGTCCAGGGGCAGCGATCCGACGCGCGCCAGTACCGCTTGCAAGGTGGGACCGGGCACGAAGGCCGTCACCAGCCAGGCCGGCTCTCCGTCCGGGTCGGCGTCGACCACCGGCGCGGTGTGGAAGCCGCCGACCCGCCGCGCGGCCGCCACCTCGTCGGCGAACCTGCGCCTGAACCCGGGCTCGGTGCTCAGCTCGGGACGTACGACCTTGACGGCGACCGCACGGCCGGACCGGGAGCGGCCCAGGTAGACCACGCCCATGCCCCCCTGGCCGAGCCGTCCCACGAGCCGGTAGCGGCCCTCGCCGAGCGAGGTGGGATCGCCCGTTTCGAGCGGCTTCATTCGTCCCCCGTTTCACACCTTGCGTGATGAACAGCCCCTCCCTACCCGCCGCGCCGTCCGCCAGTCAAGCGAGGCCGATGCGGAGACCGACAGGGGGCTGCTCAGCCGGATGACCTCGATGCCGAAGCGGGGTGTCGGCATGTCGTCAGCCCGGCGATGTCGCCACTCGTATATGTCCTGTTTTTCGCGTATGCATAGCCGTAGGTCCTTCGCGTGCGGGCTATGCTGTGGGGAAGCACGTGGAGCAGGTGACTCCTGCGACCGCGCCGGCCTTAACACCCTTCTGGCGGCCCGCCGCGCGGCCTCACGGAGATCCGCTCACTCCTCACCTGAGCGCGCCGGCAAGAAGCAGGTGATCCCATGACCGCGTCCGTCCCCCTCGCCCGGGGACACGGAGCCCGCCACCCCGCCCCCGCGGCCGCCGCCCCACAGGCGCCATCCGATCGGGCAGTCCTGCGGGCGGTGGGCACGCTAATGGCGACGACCCCGGCCACGGCCCGAGAAGCCGAGCGCATCCTGTCCGCCGCCGCCGCACAGGCCGACATGCCCGAGACCGTCCTGGCCGCCGCGGTGCTCGACGCCTCCCGCGGCACACCCGTACCGACCCGCGCCGAGCGGGCGCTGGGCCAGATCCTTCACGCGGCCCGTACTCCGGATCCCGTACCGGCCTCGCGCCCCTACCTGATGCCGCTGAGGGAGGACGCGGAGGCGGCCCTCGACCGGTTCTTCGAGACCCGCCTGCGCCTGACCGCCGCCCCTGCCGACCCGGAGGCACGCCAGGCCTTCGAGGACGCCCTGTTCACGCTGTGCATCCTGATGGGCCGGCCCTGCCCCGCCGAGGCGCTGCACGAGGCCGTTCAGTACACCGACGGCTGACCTCGTGGCCCCGGCCGGCCCCACGACACCGGAGAGTCGGTCGATCATGAACGCCAAGAAGCAGGACCCGCTCCCGAGGCTGCTTCCCGATGAGGGAGCGGCCGTGGACGAGCACGGCCGCCGGCCGGGAGTCCCGTCCCGGACGGGCACCGGCATGGGTCCGCCCGCAGACCCGGCCCGTGTGGAGCGCGCCCGCGGGCAGGGCCCTGAGGCCGATGCCCAGCGGTCGCCGGACGACGGGGAAACGGACGCGTGAGCCGGCTGAACGAGAGTTGGCTGAACGAGCTGCACGAGCTGAACGAGCTGAATGAGCTGACCGGGGGCGGGAAGGCGCGGACGTAGCACAGGTGCCGAAAGCGCCCTACGAGCTGAGGAGGGTCGTCATGCCTCGTGGTTCCAGCCCCAAGCGGGAACGGCAGTACGAGCACATCAAGGAGAGCGCCGAGCAGCGCGGCGAGAGCACGAAGCGCGCCAAGGAGATCGCCGCCCGCACCGTGAACAAGGAACGCGCCCGTTCCGGCGAGTCGAAGACCGCGTCCCGGTCCTCGATCGAGTACATGTCGTCCTCCAGGCGCGGCGGGCAGCGCTCCCACAGCGGCGCGCAGGGCCCCACCAAGGACCAGCTGTACAACGAGGCGAAACAGAAGGGGATCGAGGGCCGCTCGAAGATGGACAAGGCAGAACTGAAGCGGGCGCTGGGCCACTGAACCGGAAGTCGCTCATGAGGGCGTATTGACGATTCCGAACGGTATGTGAACGCTGGGCGTGGCGGCCGCGGTGCCGTTCAGGTGGGAGACCTGGTCGTCGAAGAACATGTGCGGATCCAGGACGCCCATGACGGCGGCCTTGTCGACGCCGCCGAGGAAGAAGGCGTCATTGACGCGTAGACCCCACCGCTTGAGGCTCAGCACGGCGCGCTCGTGAGTGGGGGCGTCCCGCGCCGTGACCAGGGACACCCGCAGGCGGGGCTGGTATCCGGGATTCCTGCGGCGTTCGTCCTCCTCACGGCGCTGGATGCGGTTGATGCCGGCGAGGAATCCGCTCAACGGTCCGGGATCGTGGGGCGTGGTCGCATTGCGGACCTCGTGCGCACGGAACTCGTCGAGGCCGGCGCCCTGGAAGATCCGCTCGGCGGAGTCACTCGCCAGCACCCCGTCGAAGTCGAAGGCGATGCGGAGCTCGGGGTCGGTCTCGTCGTCGACGCGCGCCGTCTCGAGTACGTGTCCCGCCGGCAATCCGTCTGCCACCGCCTCGCGCACGTCGGTCCCATTGGCCGACAGGAACAACGACATGTTCAGAGCCGGCATGAATCGGTGGGGTGAACGACCCTGCCGGAAGACGGCCCGACTGATCGGCAGGCCGTGCGCGGCGATCGAACGCATGACCCGTAGCCCGGTGTCGGGGTCGTTCCGCGACAGGATGATGACCTCGACCAGCGGATCGGAGGGATCCGCGAGGTCGTTCAACGACAGCAGGCGCCGGACGAAGGGGAAGGCCACACCCCTGGCCAAGGCGTCGTCCACGTGGGTCTCCTGGTGGGACCGGTACGCGTCCTCTCCGCGCTCGCGAAACACCGCCTCGCAGTCGGTGAGGTCGAACAGGGCGCCAGAGGCGATCCCGATCACCAGACGGCCGGACAGGTCGTACTTCATGACGCCCCCCGCTGGCGTGCGCGCAATGGTGGGATGGTTATCACCCTGCCGCGCGGCCGAAAACATGGACCGCCGTGAGTGGAAAACCCAGCGCGTGGCGAGCCGCTCCGGAGGGCGGCGCTCCGTTCTTCACGGCCGACGCGCTTCGGCTCGTGGAGGTGAGGACGCCGCGTCCTGGGAGGCTTGGCGGAAATCCCAGCCGAGGCGGAGTACGGCCAGGTCGTCGGTGTGTCTTCCGGCGTTGAGCGCTCTGGTCTGGCGGATGAGGCTGTCCAGATGCGCCGCGGGGTCTGCGGACGGTGTGGTGTTGATCAGCGGCAGCAGCCCCTCGATGCCCAGCCGGCCGCCGGCGTCACCGTTGTACCCCTCGGTGAGGCCGTCGGTGTAGAGCGTAAGCGCTCCGGCGTCCGGGAGCGGGATGACCGTGACGGGCCACTCGCGGTGGCCGGGGACTATCCCGAGCGCGATGCCGTGCTCGGCGGGCACCTCACGGGTCTCCTTCTCGGTGGTGAGGAGGGGTTCGTGGTGGCCGGCCAGGTAGAGGGTGGCCGTGGAGGTCTTCTGGTCGAGGGTGAGGAGCGTGCAGGTGGCGAACAGGGGCTGGGTGCCGCGCTCCGCCACCAGCAGGCGTTCCATCAGGTGCAGCAGTTCGGTGCCGTGGTGTCCGGCCAGGACGAGTGAGCGCCAGGCGATGCGCAGGCAGACACCGAGGGCGGCGGCGTCGGGACCGTGGCCGCTGACGTCGCCGACGACGGCGTGCAGCAGTCCTTCGTCACCCTCGACGACGTCGAGGAAGTCCCCGCCGAGGAGGGCCTGTTCGGCCCCGGGCAGGTAGCGGGTGGTCACTGTGACCGTGGAGGTTTCGAGGAGGGGCCGCGGCAACAGCCCGCGTTCCAGACGGGCGTTCTCCTCAGCCCGCTGCCGGGCCGACTGGGCTTCGGCCGCCGCGCGCTCGGAATGGCTCCGGTAGACGGCGTAGCGGACCGTGCGGCGCAGCAGCTCGGCTTCGACCTTGCCCTTGACGAGGTAGTCCTGGGCCCCTGCGGCCATCGCCTCGGAGCCCGCCTGCTTCTCGGACAGGCCCGTCAGGACGATCACCGCCGTGTGCGGGGCCAGGGCGCGGACGGTGGTGACGGCGTCGGTGCCCGACACGTCGGGCAGGTGCAGGTCGAGGAGGATGCAGTCGAAGGCGAGAGCCGCGAGTTGCGAGCGGGCTCCGGCCAGCGAGGTGCTCGTGGTGAGCTCGAAGCGCAGCTCGGTGTCGTGGAGGAGCTCCTCGACGAGCAGGGCGTCGGCGTCGTCGTCCTCGATGAGGAGGATGCGGTAGACCGGTTCGCTCGCGGCGATGCCGCCGACGTGGGCGAGGGTCGCAGTCACCGCGCCGGCTCCGCGGCGGCCCGGGTCGCTTCCGTGATGCCGGACGGTGACAGCGCCGGGGCGGGTTCGGAGGCGAGGGTGAAGCTGATGCGCGTCCCGTCCCGGTACTCCGGGTCGACGGCGATCTCCCCACCGTGGAACTCGACGATCTTCTTGCACATCGCCAGCCCGATCCCGCTGCCGGGATAGACGTCCTTGGTGTGGAGCCGCTGGAAGATCACGAACACCTTCTCGGCGTACTCGGGAGCGATGCCGATGCCGTTGTCGGTCACCGTGAACCGCCACAGTTCCCCTTCCCGAGCGGCGGTGACACGGATCTCCGGTGCCAGGTCCGGACGGCGGAACTTGACCGCGTTGCCGATCAGGTTCTGCCAGAGCATGCCCATCTGGGTGGGATCGGCGACCAGGGTCGGGAGCGGATCGTGCGTGATCGACGCGGCCGCCTCCTCGATGCCGACGCTCAGCGCGGACAGGGTCCGTTCCATGACGTGGTCGAGGTCGACCTCCTGGGGGGCGTGGTGGACACGGCCCACCCGGGAGAAGTCGAGAAGGTCGTTGATGAGGATCTGCATCCGGTTGGCGCCGTCGACCGCGATGCCGATGTACTGGTCCGCCTTGGCGTCGAGCTGCCCTCCGTAGCGCCGCTGGAGGAGCTGCGTGAAGCTGGAGACCTTGCGCAGCGGCTCCTGCAGGTCGTGGGAGGCGACGTACGCGAACTGCTCCAGCTCGGCGTTGGACCGCTGCAGGTCGGCGGTCTGCGCGTCCAGCTGCCGCCGCGCCTCCTCGCTGAAGGCCAGCTCGCGCACCAGCCGGCGGCGCATGGAGTCGATCTCGCCGCTCAGACGCCGCAGGTCCGCCGGACCGGCCGAGGAGATGGGATGGTCGAAGTCGCCGCCGGCCACCGTGCGGGCGTCGGCCGCCAGCAGCTCCAGCGGCCGGGTGATGCCGCGCCGCAGAGCCTCGAACACCAGGCCGGCCAGCAGGGCGATCACCACGGCGATCGCCGAGAACACCCAGTTCCGCAGCCTCATGGTGGCGGCGAGGTCGGCTCGTGCCCGGGCCCGCTCCACGCGCAACCGTTCCTGTTGGTCGGCCATGGCCTGACGCAGGGCGTCGAACTCGGTCTTGGCCTCCGCGGCGCGTTCGGTGGCCAGCGGGGAGGGCGCCCCGGGCGGGGAGGCGGCGACGGGTCGGGCGATCCTCTCCTGCCACGTGGAGAGCGCGTCCTGGACGGTCCTCAGGTCGTCGAGTGCGCGGGGGTCGTCGCGCAGGAGTCGCGCGAGCTGCGTGGCGTACGTGTTCTCGTCCGTGAGCCCTCGCCGGTACGGCTCCAGGAACTCCGGGGTCCCGGTGAGGCCGTAGCCGCGGATACCGGTTTCCTGGTTGAGGAGGGCCGATTCCAGACGGAACGCGGTCGACTGCGCGGGTGACCGTACGTCCACGAGCTCGCTGCTGATCGCCGCCGTACGCCCCAGCACCCACGCCCCGGTCACACCGAGCACGGCCAGCAGCACCAGCGACACCGCCACCCCGACGCGGAGCCACCGCCTGGTCGTCCACGCGGTGAACCTCGGCGCACGCGGCGGCCTCGTCATGCCGGTCATCCTCTGCATTCCTTCCGAAACGGCCGCTTTGAACAGGGCGCAGCGCTCACTGTAGAGGGCGTCGGACAACAATTGTTGTCGCCCCCCGGGTCGTGGGCCTAGGCTGCGGGGTATGCCGGGCAAGAACTTCCACCTGCGGACCACTCCGAAGGAGACGGCCGCCGTCGTCGACGCCGCGGTCGCCGACCTCGCCCGGCGCCTGGCCCTTCAGCTGCTGCAGAAGGACCTCTCCCACCCGGCAGCGGACGCCCGCGCGCAGGCCCTGGCCCGCCTGCACGTACTGGACCACCTCCAGGAGGCCGCGGAAAGGCTGCAACGCGCGGCGGCCGCGGAAGCCGCGCGCGCCGGAGCCGGATACCCCCAGATCGGCCGCGCATGCGGCATGACCCGGCAGGGCGCGCGCCGCCGCTGGCCGGGGCTCTTCAACCACCTCGACAACCACCTCGACGAAGACCCACGGAGCAACTGACGATGAACGCCCCCGCCCGCCCGTTCGATGTCCTGCTCGTGGAAGACGACCTCGCCGACGCCATGCTCATCGAGGAGGCCCTCGCCGAGCGCGGGGCCCGCAACCTCGTCCAGGCCACCGACGGCGTCGCCGCCCTGGAACACCTGCGCAACCCCGACACCCCACGCCCCGACCTCATCGTGCTCGACCTGAACATGCCGCGCATGAACGGCCGTGACCTGCTGCGCATCCTGAAGAACGACGACGACCTGCGGACCATCCCCGTGGTCGTCCTCACCACGTCCTCCGCGCCCGACGACGTCGCCGGCGCGTACACCAGCCACGCCAACGCCTACGTGACGAAGCCCGTCAACCTCGAGGAGTTCGAGCAGGCCGTCCAGAGCATCGACGCCTTCTACCTGGACACCGCGACGCGCCCGCCCCGCGCCTGACATCCCCCGGTCATGGCGGTGGTGGCCGCGGTTGAACGGTGATCGACGGGGTAGACGACGGCCACTTGACCGATCCGCCGGCGAAAGGCAACCACCGATGTTGATGGCTCACCCGGCCGTACTCCCCGGCCTCGTCGACCGCTACTGGGCGCTGTCCGTACTCGATGCCGGGGAGGGCGGCTCGCCCGTGCGCAGGGAGATGGAGGACGTCGAGCGGGCCCTGTGCGTGGCCACCGGCACGACGGACGTGCACGCCGCCCTGATCGCCGCCCGCCACCACCTGCCCGGCACGGGCCCCCTCGACGACTCCGTACTCGCCTCCGGCTGATCGGTCTGTCAGGCGACCGTTCCGCGGGTCCACGCGAGGAGCGCCTCGTAGACGACACCGGCCCGGTAGGCGGCGAGCGGATCTGCCCGGCGAGCTCGGCGTCGGACGTCCGGGGAGTCGTCGGGGGAGGCGCGTGATCTTCCGCACGACGCCGGTGCGGAGACGGGGGAGGGGAGTGGGGCGGCGGCCCGGCAACCCTTCCGGCCCCGGCGGCAACTGAGGGGTGACCGTGCACCCGCACCCCAAGGAGCCACCGCCCATGTCCGCTTCCTCCCACCGCCGCCGCACCGGACGCCGAAGGCTCGCCCTGGTCGCAGTGGCCACCCTGGTCGCCGCCGGTCTCGGCGCCGTGCCGCTGGTCGTGAAGGCCGACGCCGCGGCACCCGCCGACCTGGCCCACGGCGTACTGCCTGCAGGGGACGGCTGGGCCGCGAGCGGCTCGGGCACCACCGGCGGACGGGCCGCGGCCGCGGCCCGCGTCTTCACCGTCTCCACCCGCGCCGAGCTGGCGAGAGCCCTGGCAGCGGGCCCGGCCGACGCCCCGCGGATCGTCCGGGTCAAGGGACTGATCGACGCCAACACCGACGACAGCGGGAAGCCGCAGAGCTGCGCCGACTACGCCGCGGGCACCGGCTACTCGCTCGACTCCTACCTCAAGGCCTACGATCCCGCCGTCTGGGGCCGTGCCAAGGTGCCGTCCGGCGTCCAGGAGAACGCCCGCAGGGCGGCCCAGGGCAGGCAGGCCGCCCGCATGGTGTTCACCGTGCCGGCGCGGACCACCGTAATCGGCGTGCCCGGCACCGGAGCGGGCATCACCGGCGGCAGCCTCGTGGTGAAGAACGCCGACAACGTGATCATCCGCAACCTGTCGCTCACCGACGTCCAGGACTGCTTCCCGCAGTGGGACCCGACCGACGGATCCACCGGCAACTGGAACTCCGCCTACGACGCCATCAGCCTGCGCGGCGCCACGCACGTCTGGGTGGACCACAACAGCTTCTCCGACGCCCCGCACCCGGACTCCGGGAATCCGGTCCGCTTCGGCCGCGAATACCAGGTCCACGACGGCGCCCTCGACATCACCAACGCCTCGGACCTGGTCACCGTCGGATACAACACGTTCAGCGACCACGACAAGACCATGCTGATCGGCAGCAGCGACCAGGACACCAAACTGCGGGTGACGCTCCACCACAACGTCTTCCGGGGCATCGTCCAGCGCGCCCCCCTGGCCCGGGTGGGCCGGATCCACCTGTACGACAACTACTACGACACCACGCCGTCGCAGGGGTACACGCACAGCTACAGCATCAACTCCCGCGCCGGCGCGCAGGTCGTGGCGCAGAACAACCACTGGAAGCTCTCCTCCGACCGGAAGGTCTCCCAACTGCTCAGCGGCGACGGCAGCGGAGCCATCGCCGGCAGCGGCAACCTCGTCGGCGGCGCCCCCGTGGACCTGGTCGCCGCCCACAACTCCGCCAACCCCGGGAAGAAGATCAAGACCACCGTCGGGTGGCGGCCCACCCTCACCGCCGGACTGGAACCGGCCGCCGGTCTGCCGGCGAAGCTGGCGGCGAAGGCGGGCGCGGGTGTCCTCGCCGAAAGCGGCGGCAAAGCCGCACCGGCCGTCAACGCCTTCGGCGACCGCCGGAAGTAACCCCGACAGGCGTCCCCCCACCGACCGGCCCGGTCGGTGGGGCGCGGCGGTCACAGGAACCGGCGGATGGGGGTGACGGCCAGCTCACGCAGCCGTTGCGCTGTCGAGCGGCGGTTCCAGCGTGCCGGCTCCAGCTCCTCACTGACCTTCAGGTCCTCGTCGAAGTGGCGGTCCAGGTCCGCGGTGAACTCTTCGTCCAGGACCGCGATCATGACCTCTTCGTCGTGATCCAGGGAGCGACGGTTGAAGTTGGTGGAGCCCACGAGTGCCGCGACCCCGTCGACGGTGATGACCTTGGCGTGCATCATCGTCGGCTGGTACTCGAAGATCCGCACCCCGCAGGCGAGGAGGTCGGCGTAGAAGTTCTGACCGGCCAGCCGGCAGACGCGCTTGTCGGTGTGGGGGCCGGGGAGGAGTATCTCGACCTCGATGCCCCGACGTGCGGCCGCGCACAGCAACTCGACGAAGTAGGCGTCCGGGGAGAAGTAGGCGGTGGTCAGGCGGAAGCGTTGCTGGGCGGATTCGATGGCGACCCGGATCAGGGTCTGCATGTCCTGCCAGCCGATGCTGGCCGAGCCCCGGACCACCTGCACCACAGCCCCGCCCTGCGGCGTGTGGCCGGTGAAGCGGTCACGGTCGTCGAAGAGGGTGTCGTGGCACTCGGCCCAGTTCTGCGCGAACGCGGCGGCGATGCCGTCCACGGCGGGGCCGCGCAGCCGGACGTGGGTGTCGCGCCACTCGTTCTCGTTGCGGGCGTTGCCGCACCATTCCTCGGCGATGCCGACTCCGCCGGTGAACGCCGTCTCTTCGTCGACGACGAGCACCTTGCGGTGACAGCGGTGGTTCTGCTTGAGGGGGGAGAGGTAGAGGGGCTTGCGGAACCAGGCCACCTCGGCCCCGGCCTCCTCCATGAGGTCGAGCAGGTCCGGCTCGATGAGCCGGCTGCCGAAGCCGTCCAGCAGCAGCCGTACCCGGACGCCCGCGCGGGCCCGGTCCGCCAGTGCCCGGGCGAACTGCCGGGCTATCTCGCCGCGCCAGTACACGAACGTCATCATGTCGACGGTGTGTTCGGCGCCGCGGATGCTGTCCAGCATCGCCGTGAAGATCTCGTCCCCGTTGCGCAGGGCGAGCAAGGTGTTCCCTTCGGTGGCGGCGATGCCGATCAGCCGCTCGAGGCGGCGCCGCATCCGCTGCTTGCGTTCGGCCACCGACAGTACGGGGGCGACGGCCGGCCCGACGGAACGTCGCGACCCGCTGGTTGTACTCGTCATGTCTCCGCCTGAACGGTCGGGAAGACGCCGGTCCCGACACCCGGGGAAGGTGTCGGGACCGGCGTCAGCTGGTGGGAACGGGATCAGGCGGGGCGGCCGCCGAAGGGGGCGCCGGTGCCGTAGTAGGTGCCCAGCTCCTCCCGGTATCCGCTGTCGCCGAGATGCTTGTCCCGGTGGAACTCGGGGGCGTTCTTGATCTGTTCCTTGGTGCGGTCGACGAAGATCTTCCGGTCCTCCGGGTCGACCTTGACGACCGTGCTCGCCGGCAGCAGGACCTCCTTGCCGAAGATCCACACGCCGGTGTCCACGACCAGATAGGCGTCACCGACCTCGTCGGAGTGCTTGTCGACCTTGCCGATGCTCCCGTCGGTCGCCTCGACCTTGTAACCGGTCAAGTCCGTACCGGCCAGGTGGCCCGCGGTCGGCTGGTAACTCCACACTTGTTCAGTCACGCGAAAACAACTCCTCGGTCAATCGGGGCGAGGGGGAAGGGCTTCCCCGTCGATCCTCCTTGTTCCGTACGTCGTACTCGGCGGGTGCTGCGTCCCGCCTGGACTTCGACTGCCCCGCTTTCGCCGCTTCACGCACCACGAAACGGCTGCCGCCGCGCGCCCGCTCCTGAAGGGGGCCGACAGGGGCCGGCGTACCGGCGGTGGCCCGCTCGTGGCCCCTCACGCGCATGAGTGGCGCCGCCGTGGAAAACCGCCGGGTATGACACCCGTACCGGAGCGAGGCCAGGGCGGCGACCGTGAGCGTGCCGCGACCGAGGGGAACGCCGGCGCGGGCCCGAGCGAGCTGGTCGAGGAGCGGGCCCCGGATCGGCTCTCGGAGCTGCCCGCACGCTCCTGGAGAGCGGTCGTGCGCGGCACGGTCAGGGAGTTCCAGGACGACGAGCTGGCCGACCGCGCCGCGGCCCTCACCTACTACGGGGTGCTGGCGCTCTTCCCCGCCCTCCTGGTCCTCGTCTCCCTACTGGGCCTCGCCGGGGCGTCGACGACCGCGCGGCTGTTGGACGAGCTGCAGCAGCTGGCGCCCGGCTCCGCGCGGGACGTGCTCAGGGACGCGGTCGAGCAGCTGCAGGGCCGCAGCGGCATCGGGTCGGTGATGGCCGTCGTCGGACTCCTCGTGGCGCTGTGGTCCGCTTCCGGCTACGTGGCCGCGTTCATCCGCTCCGCGAACGCCGTCTACGACATGCCCGAGGGCCGTCCGGCGTGGAAGGTGCTGCCGCTGCGTCTGGCGCTCACCGTCACGCTGATGGTCCTCGCCTGCGCCGGCGCGTTGATCGTCGTGTTCAGCGGCGGACTGGCCCGGCGCGCGGGCACCGCCCTGGGGATCGGCGACAGCGCCCTGACGGCGTGGTCGATCGCGAAGTGGCCGGTCCTGGTGCTCCTCGTCACGATCATGATCGCGCTCCTGTACTGGGCGGCGCCGAACACCAAGGGCCGCGGGTTCAGGTGGGTGACTCCGGGCAGCTTCCTGGCACTGGGGATCTGGATGGCCGCCTCGGCCGGCTTCGCCTTCTACGTCGCGAACTTCGGCTCGTACAACAAGACGTACGGCACGGTCGCCGGTGTGATCGTCTTCCTGGTCTGGCTGTGGATCACCAACCTGGCGATCCTCCTCGGGCTCGAGTTCGACGCGGAACTCGCCCGCCAGCGGGCGACGGCCGGCGGCCTGCCCGAGGGCGAGGAACCGTACGTCCGGCCCCGGGAGACGCGCGCCTGGAGCGACCGGGACCGCCGCCGCATGGGGAAGTGACCGGAATCGGAAGATCTCCTCGTGGTGGGGGTGCCCGTTCGTTTACCGGGTAGGCGCCCCACGACAAGAGCGTGCGCATCGTAAAGGGGGAAACTCCGCATGAGCACGATAGAGCGGCAGACCCACAGCACTGATGAATCCGTGAGCGTGCTGGTCACGCGCGCCTCCCAACAGATCTCGGAACTGGTTCGCGGGGAGATGCAGCTGGCCCGCGCGGAAATGACGCAGAAGGGCAAGCGCTTCGGGAAGGGCGGCGGCTTCTTCGGCGCGGCGGGCCTGTTCGGGATGCTGGCGGCCCAGGCACTGGTCGCGACCTGCATCGCGGCCCTCGCCTTGGTACTCCCGGTGTGGGCGTCGGCTCTGATCCTCACGGCGGTGCTGGCCCTGGTCGCCGCGGTGACCGCCCTGGCCGGGAAGAAGCAGATGTCCGAGGCCGGCGCCCCCCTCCCGGAGAAGACCATCGGCAGCGTCAAGGCCGACCTGACCGCGATCAAGGAGAAGGCGCAGCGATGACCGACGAAGCACGAACCGATAGCGGCACCCCCGCCCCCGAGGAGCTGCGCGAGCAGGTCGAGCACACCCGTGACGAGCTCGGGCAGACCATCGAGGCGCTGGCCGCCAAGGCCGACGTCAAGGCGCAGGCGAGGGAGCGGACAGCGGCCGTCAAGGAACAGGCCGCCGAGAAGACCGCCCTGGTCGCCGACCAGATCCGGGTGCGGACGCACCACGCCGCGCAGCTGGTGAAGGACACGACACCGGATCCGGTTCTCCACAAGGCCGGCCAGGTCGCGGAGGCGGCGCGCGCCCACCGCACGCCGCTGCTCGTGGCCGGCGCCGCCCTGCTCGTTTTCCTACTGGTGCGGCGCAGCCGTCGAAGCCGATGAAAGCGTCCAAGGTGGCCTACAAGCCGGTCGGGCTGGCCCTCGGCGCCGTCAGCGGCCTGATCGCGGGGGCCGCGTTCAAGCAGATCTGGAAGATCGTCGAAGGCGACGACGACGCCCCCAGCGCCACGGACGAAGACCGCTCCTGGAAGGAGATCCTGATCGCCGCCGCCATCCAGGGCGCGATCTTCGCGGTGGTCAGGGCCGCGGTCGACCGCTCGGGCGCGGTGGCCACGCGGCGCATGACGGGCACCTGGCCGGGCTGACCCGCCCCCGACGGCGGCCCGACGGCGGTCCGACGGCAGCTCCGACGGCAGCTCCGACGGCGGCCACCTCCCCGAAGCCGCCCGGCACGGCGGCGCCACCGGGGCGGGTGCGCCACCGGGGGGGGCAGGTGCGCCACGCCTCAGCCGCGCCACGGCTCGGTCGTCGGCGGGGATTCCGGGCAGACGGCCGTAGGCCCGCGGAATGCGGGTAGGCGCGGGCCATGACTCCTACTGAAATCCTCGCAGCCGAAGGTCAAGAAGCGTTTCTCCTCGTGTTCGCGGGCGTGGTGGTGGTAGCCCTCCTGCTCGGCGCGTTCTGGTACGGCAGCCGACGCAACGCGCGGCGCCGGCCCCCGGCCCGGCCGGCCGAGCAGAATCCCGCCGCGCGGCAGCGCGAGGACTCCTGGCAGACGCCGCACGACAACGCCGGCGACCAGGGCCCCCGCGTGTGACGCGCCACTCGTCCCTTGGGGCGGCCCCCACTGCCCAGCCGGAGGCCGCCCGAGCGCGCAAGAGTCCCGAAGGGGCCGTGTGGAAGGGGTGAAGCGGGGCAGACGACTGCAAACGTGCAGCCCATCCCGGAGGCTTGTCGATGTCCTGTGTGTCCGCGTCCGCTCTGATCGCTGCCCGCCTCGACGCGCCGTGGGGCGCTGTCCCGCTCCACGCCCGTCTCTCCTACGACGCCGAGGATCCGTACGTGGTCCAGGCCACCTTCCTCGACGGCCCCGCCGTACTGGCCCGTTGGCACTTCGACAGGCAGATGCTCGCCGAGGGGCTCCACCGTCCGGTGGGCGAGGGAGACGTCACCTTCGGCCCCCACACGGCCGCCGGCGGCGAGGAGCTCCGTGTCTCCCTGCGCGGGTACGGCCCCGAGGGGCAGGGGAACGCCGTGCTCTTCGTCGAGGCCTGCGCGCTGACGGATTTCCTGGAGCAGACGTACGCCGTCATCGGTGCGGGGGAGGAGTTCCTCGACCTCGACGGGCTCCTCGACGAACTCCTCGCTCGCTGACCCGCGGAGCCCGCGCACCTGAACCGCCTCGGGGGAGGTGTCGGGGGCGCGGGCACCGCGGACTTCCGCAACGCCCGCGCGGTGCCGCTCCTCGTCGCGTGCGGATCCTGCGTTCCCACCCCGGCGAGGAGGCCGGGGCCGAGGGGCGCGGCCTCCTGGGGGTTCAGGCGACCGGGGAGGGGCTTCTGGGATCGGTCGGACGGGGGACGAAGACCGGGGAGTCCGACTGGTAGAAGAGGTCGATGTCGGCCTCCTCGCCGCCGACGATCAGGGTGTCCCAGGCGCCGCTCTCCCGCAGGGTGCGGAGGGTGGACGGGGCGATCGAGGCGAGGTGGGAGCGGAGTTCCGCGTCGTCGGGCAGGCCGGGCATCCGGGGTGCCAGCCGTTCGCGGATTCCGGCCATCCGGTCCAGCAGTGCGTCGAGGTCGCTACCGCCGCTGCCGCCGGATCCGGCGCCACCGGCACCGGCCTCCGCGCTGCGCGCGATGATGTCCTTGATGGCGCGCGTGACGCCCTGTTCGTCGGTGGTCACCATGGCGTTCCAGGCCCGGCTCTTGTGCCGGTACTGGAGCATGGACATCGCCGCCTCGTGCCGGATGAAGTCGGCGTCCCGCAGCGGCTTGCCCTGCCAGGCGCGGCTGAGCGAGCGGGCCAGCGACGTGGCCGAGGCGAGACCGCTGTTGAGGCCGCGGCCCGGCCAGAAGTGGATGGCGTTGGCCGCGTCGCCCAGCAGGAAGCCGTAGGTGCCGGGGGTGGTCGCGGTCGGGCGGTGCAACTGCGCGGTGAACCGCGGGCGCTGCACCATGTCCAGCCGGAACGAGGTGATCGCGGACAGGTCCTCCTCGGCCACCCCGAACAGGCTGAGCCCCTGCCGGATCTCCTTCCACAGCGGGGAACCGCGCAGGAGGGCGGGCAGGAAGAGGGTGCCGTGGGTGGGGCAGCGGAACTCGTTGTCCTCCTCCTGCCGGCTCATCAGGCAGGGGCGGGTGGCGATGCACTCCTCGAAGACGTGGCGGACCGGGTCGATGCCGATGACGTTCTTGGTCTCCTCCCGGGTGAGCCGCATGTTGAGGAAGCCCTCGCCGCGCAGCGAGTTGAGGAGGAACCGGTTCTGCGACACGGTGAGCAGCACGCTCATCGGGTCCGGCAGGCTCGACTTGACGCGCAGCCCCAGCACGATGTCCTGGAGGTGTTCGCCGTCGAGGGAGTAGATCGAGGCGTCGGCCGCGCCGAACCGGTCGGCGTAGTACTCCCGGGTGCGGGAGCGGCCGCCCTCGGCGACGACCAGGACGTGTTCCTGAGTGATCCGGTTCTGTTCGTCCGCCACGTCGAAACGCTTGGGAACGAGCCGGATCGAGGGCTTCCGATCGGCCAGGTCCAGCAGCCGGTCCTCGATGTGGGCGATCCGGATGTTGCGGGGCGGTCGGCCGTCGACCGAGTCGGGGCCGACGGGCCACATCTCGGAGTAGGCGCCGTCGTCGTCGAAGAGCGCGGCGAGGACTTCCTCGGGCAGGGCGAGGTACTGCCGGCTCTGGACGGTCACCACCTGCTGGCGGCGGAAGTTCCCCTGGGTCTCGTCCTTCCAGACGACCGAGGAGCCCTTCCTGGTCCAGCGCCCGTCGTAGAGGGTGATGGCGGTCCGCCCGGGCAGCAACTCGTCGAGGGCCAGGGCGAAGGCGAGGCCCACCGGGCCGCCGCCGGTGATGGTGACCCGCAGGGTGCCGGGGTCCGCGATGCTCGGCCGGGGCACGTCGAGGAGGGAGAGGTCCATGACCGTCTCCATGGCGTCCTGGGCCTCGTAGAGGAACGTTTCATCGCCGATCCGGATGCGGTCGTTCGGACGGAGCACATGCCGCGTGACGCGCTGGTCGTTGACGAACGTGCCGTTCCGGCTGTCCCGGTCGTAGAGGACGTGACCGGCGTCCTCGGTGAGGATCTCGGCGTGCAGCCGGGAGGCGCTGGCGCTGACGATCACGACGGTGTTGTCGCTCTTGCGCCCGAAGGCAACGGGCTCGCCGTCCAGGACCACGCTCTGCCCGGCGAAGGGACCCGTGCTTCCAACGATGACCGAAGCCACTCCACACTCCTTGGAAAAGACGCCTGCTGACACCTCGTACGACAGCAACACGCCGTCGCGAAGGTGTTCGGTTCAACCATTTCCGAAGATTTTCGGCCACTTCGTTGAACCGGAAGGCGCGGTGCGTACGTGATGTCGGCGTCGGTAGGCGATCAGAGGAGAACCGCCCCCATGTACAACGAGGAATCCGAGACCGTGACGGAGAGCGCGCCATCGGCCGCCACCGCAGAAACGGCCACGACGGCAGGCACGGCCACGCTCGCGGACACCATCGCGGGCACGGCGCCGGACGCGACCGCCGCCACGGACACCACCGCGGCCTCGGACGCCACCGACGCCACACCGGGTGCCTCGGGCGGGGAACGGCTGATCGCCGGCCGCTACCGGCTGCTGTCCCGGCTCGGCGAGGGCGGTATGGGCACCGTGTGGCGGGCCCGGGACGAGACGCTGCACCGCGAGGTCGCCGTCAAGGAGGTACGGGTCCCGGCCCACCTGCGGGCCGGCGACATCGAGCGGATGTACAGCAGGCTGGAGCGGGAGGCGTGGGCGGCGGCCCGCATACCCGACCGCAACGTGGTGACGGTCCACGACGTGGTCATGGAGGACGACCGGCCCTGGATCGTCATGGAACTGGTCCGCGGACAGTCCCTGGCCGACCTGCTGCGCGCCGAGGGTCCGCTCACACCCCGGCACGCCGCCCACATCGGCTCGCAGGTGCTGAGCGCGCTGCGCGCCGCGCACGCCGTCGGGGTGGAGCACCGCGACGTGAAGCCGGCCAACGTGCTGCTCGCCGAGGACGGACGGGTAGTCCTCGGCGACTTCGGCATCGCGGCGGTCGAGGGCAGCACCGCGCTGACCCTCACCGGCGAGGTGGTCGGTTCCCCCGAGTACCTGCCGCCGGAGCGCGCGCTGGGGCGCCCCTCGGGCCCCGAGTCGGACCTGTGGTCCCTCGGCGTGCTGCTGTACGCGGCCGTGGAAGGGATCTCGCCGTTTCGGCAGGACACCGCGCTGAGCACCCTGCGGGCCGTCGTGGACGAGGAACCGCCGGAGCCGACCCGGGCCGGCCCGCTCGCGCCGGTCATCGCCGGACTGCTCCGCAAGGAGCCGGCCGAGCGGACGCCCGCCGCCGAAGCCGCCGCTGCCCTGCGGGGCATCGCTCACGAACCCGACGCCACCACGACCGCCGCCCGACTCCTGGCGGCCCCGGCGGAACCCGCCGCCCCCGCGGAGCCAGCGGCGGCGACGACGCACGAGCCCCCCGCACACGCGTCCCTTGCTCACGCGTCCGACGCTCACGCGCCCGCCTCCCCGCCCCGCAAGCGCCGTACGGTGGCCTTCGCCGCGGCCGGCGCGGCCGCCTGCGTACTGGCCGCCGCCGGGGTGGCCTACGCCCTCAGCGGCAATGACGAGGACCCCACCGCCGGTGCGGGCGGCGTACGCATGTCGGTGGCGGGTGCGAACACCACCTACACCGGCAGGTGCCCGACCCCCGAGAGCCGGGCCCCGGCGTTCACCGCGACCTTCACCGCCTCCGAGCCCACCCTGATCTCCTACCGCTGGGTGTCCGGCGACGGCTCGGTGGTGGATCCGCACTGGCGCACCATGTCCATCGGGGACAAGGCCAACCCCGCCGGGCACGACACGGTGCGGCTGACGACCTACGCGAAGGCCGGAACCCTGACCACCGGAATGGCCGTCGAACTCCAGAGCCCCACCCGCACCACCTCCAACCCGGTCCCCTTCTCGATCACCTGCACCGGCTGACCGGGCTTGACGAGGCGCGTCCGAAGATATGACACTCGGAGTGCAATTTGTTTTGCTGCTCTTCATGACATTTGTTCGCTGTCCGTAACGAAAGGCGAGACATGTCCGTCCACTCCGCCCGAGCGTGTGCCGGGCCGAACCGTGCCCGCGCAGGTCGTGGTGGAACCGGGCAGTGCAGGTCCTCGGCGGCTCGCGTGTCGGCCTACGCCGCCTCGGGCGCAGCCGTGGCCGCCGTGTGGGTCCTCGGAGGCGACATGCCCGCCTGGGAGCACGCACTGCGCGTCCTCCTGGTGGTGCTCTGCGTCACCGTGGCGGGACGCTTCGTCGGCCGCCGTCTCGCCCGCTCCGGCAGGGCACCGCTCGACCGCGGTCTGTTCTTCGCCCTGGTGGCGGGGAAAGTGGTCCTGGTGGCCGTGGCCCTGCTCGTCGACTGGCTGGCCGGCCTGTGGTTCTCGGAAGCGACCCTGATCACCGCCGCGTTCCTGTTCGTCGTGGTGGCCGTCGGCGGCCCCGCCCTGCACGGCCGGCTGTCGCACGGCGCCAAGGCGGCCCGGCAGGTCGTACCGGCGCCGCGTCCGGAAAGCCCGCGAGGCGGGATCAGCCGTCTGCGGTGGGTGGGCCGTCGGCCGGGGGCAGGTCGGTGGCGGCGAGCAGGGCGTGCACGGCCGTCTCCATGGTGCGGGCGGCCGATTCGGCGCTGAGGCCGCTGCTGCGCCAGTGGTACCAGGCGCCCCACGTCGTCACCGCGTCCAGGCCGTGGAGCACTTCGGACCTGCGGGAGGCCGGCAGACGGTCCAGCTCCTCCGCGAAGATCTCGGCCAGGCGCGCTCGGGCGAGGTCCAGCACCTCCCGGGTGACCTCGGCGACGCGGTCACCCGGTGTCGTCAGCCGCATCAGGGTCAGCTGGGCCGGGGTGATCCACTCCAGGATCCGCGCGCGCTGTTCCGTGAGCGCCGCCACCCGAGTGGCCCGCGGACCGGTGGTCGGAAGCGGCCTGATCCGTTCGATCAGCTGCTCCAGCCGTCGGGTGATGGCCGTCTCCACCAGCTCGGACATGTCGGCGAAGTGGTGGAACACCAGGCGTCGGGACACGCCCGCGCGCTCGGCCACCCGCTCGGCGGGGAAGCTGGACTCCCCGTCGTCGAGCAGGGACAGCACGGCCTCGGCGATCTTCACCCGGGACTGACGGCCGCGCTCGGCGCGGCCGTCCACGGCGTGCTCCTCGGTAAGTGGTCGTCGAGTCGACTGGTTCACTGCGCCCCTCCCGGCCTCGCGGGATGCCATTGTCGCAAACGAGCCGCAGGCAGCCGTGTCGGCGGCGGCCGACGGCCTGTCGGGGGTGCGGACGCACCGGAGGGCCCGGACCGGCGTGAGGGTGTGACCTGCGGCTCCGGCGCCCCGCAGGCGATGCCGGGGGCCCGCATGCCATGCTGGGGAAAGCCCGGCCCGGAGGCGCTGGTCCGGGCTCTCTCCCACGCCCCGATCCCGCGAGCCGTAGGAGCACACGCCATGAGTCGAGCCATGCTCCGGCAGATCGTCGACTACGCCAGCCGCGCCAATCCGTACCCGCTGTACGAGGAGCTGCGCAGGACGCCGGTGTTCCACGACGAGAACGGGCCGTACGTCGTCAGCACCTACTACGAGATCCACAGCCTGCTGCACGATCCGCGCATCAGCTCCGACCCGCGCAATCTGGCGGATCCGACGGGCGACCCGCTGGCGCCGGACGAAGGAGACGACTCGGCCCTGCCGCCCGTCTTCATCAGGCTCGATCCGCCGGACCACGACAGGCTGCGCCGCATCACGAACCGGCCCTTCGGACCGCCGCACTCCCCGCACAGGGTTCACGACATGCGCGGCGAGCTCGACGGCATCGTCACCGGCCTCATCGACGGCATCGCCGGCTCGCACTCCCCGGAACGGATCGACCTCGTCGACCAGTTCTCCTACCCCTTCCCGGTGACGGTGATCTGCCGGCTGCTGGGGGTGCCGCACGAGGACGAGCCCCGCTTCCACGGCTGGGCCGACACCATCGCCGCCAGCCTGGACCCCGACCCGGACGCCGACCCCGCCGAGAAGTCGAAGGGCGCCTCCGACGCGCAGATCGAGCTCGGCCTCTACCTGGCGGGGCTGATCGAGGAGCGCCGCAAGAACCCGGGCGAGGACATGCTGTCCCAACTGGCGGCCGCCGGCGAGGAACCGGACGGGTCCATGAGCACGCTGGAGGTCATCAGCACCGCGGCGCTGCTGCTGATCGCGGGCCACGAGACCACGGTCAACCTGATCACGAACGGCATGCTGACCCTGCTGCGCCACCCCGACGTCCTCCAACGGCTGCGCGAGGAACCGCGGCTGGCCGTACCGATCGTCGAGGAACTGCTGCGGTACGAACCGCCCGTGCAACTGCTGCCCCGGCGCAGCACGCTCGCCGACATCGAGGTGGCCGGGGTGAACATCCCCAAGGGCGCCACGGTTTCGCTGATCCTGGCGTCCGGGAACCGGGACCCGAAGCGGTTCGAGAACCCGGACCGCTTCGACCCCGACCGCAAGGACATCCAGCACCTCGGCCTCGGCACCGGCATCCACAGCTGCTTCGGCGCCCCGCTGGCACGCCTGGAGGCGCAGCTGGCGCTGAGCGAGCTGGTCCGTCGGCTGGAGAACCCGCGCCTGCTGGAGGACCCGCCGCCCTACCGCCAGAACGCGGTCCTGCGCGGTCCGCGCCACCTGCCGATCGCCTGCGACGGCATCCGCCCGGCCTGAGTCGTGAGGGGGCGGGCGCTCGGCCCGGGCGGGGCGTCGCGTCGTCTAAACTTCGATGCGGTTGCGGGGCGGGGATTCGTCGCCGTGCGTGGCAACCGCGGAACGGTCGGTCCGGCCGGTCGCGGAGGGGGGCCCGGGCCAGGGCCTCGGTCCGGGACAGGGACCGCATGGCGCCGATCATGAAGATCTTTGGGATTCAGATGACCGCCGGCACAGGTCTCAGCGGTGTGGGGTGTCCAGCCCACCCGCCCGCGATCAGAAGAAACCCAGGGAGAAGTGAGGTATGTCAGTGATCTGCGTCGGAGGCATGATCGGGATCGGCAAGACGAGCGTTGCCGAACTGCTCGCCAAGGAGCTGGGCAGCGAGGTCTTCTACGAGAGCGTCGCAGACAACCCGATCCTCCCGCTCTTCTACACGGCGAGCCCCGAGGAGATCCAGGCGAAGCGCTACCCCTTCCTGCTCCAGCTCTACTTCCTCCAGACGCGGTTCGCCTCGATCAAGGAGGCGTACAAGCAGGGTGACAACGTCCTGGACCGGTCCATCTACGAGGACTGGTACTTCGCCAAGGTCAACCACGACCTGGGCCGGATCAGCTCCCTCGAGATGCAGGTGTACGACGGACTGCTCAACGAGATGATGCGCGAGATCGACGGGCTGCCGTACCGCAAGGCACCCGATCTCATGGTCTACCTCAAGGCGGACTTCGAGACGGTGCTGTACCGCATCGGGCTCCGCGGCCGCGATTTCGAGCAGGACGAGGGCCTCGTCGAGTACTACCGGACGCTGTGGTCCGGCTACGACGACTGGGTGCACAAGCACTACTCGGCCAGCGAGGTCCTCATCATCGACATGAACAACACCGACGTGGTGAACAACGCCGAGGACGCGGCCCGCGTGGTGCGGGAGGTCAAGGACGCCCTGGCGGCGGCCAGGCTCCGCGCCTGACGCCGTTCCCCGCGGGCACCGCGGCCGGACCCGTCTTCGTCGGGGCGTGCCGCCGCAGCCAGGTCATGGCGAGGACCAGGGCCGCCGCGGCCCCGTACGCGATGTCGCTCAACGCCGCCTGATGGCCGAAGGTCGCGCCGAGCACGTAGACCGCGGCGCCCGCGAACGCGAAGCCCAGCCACTCCCAGCGCCCGTCCAAGGCCACGAGTGCGACCAGGAGCAGCGTGTACCAGGAGTAGCCGGGCGTGAGGAGGGCGAAGGCCCAGCCGGTGACCAGGAGGGCGCCGCTCCACGGACGTCCCGGGTCCCCGCGCCACATCACGTACAGGGACACGCCCGCGACGACGGCGACCAGCACGGGGAACGCCCAGGCGTCGGGCAGGACCAGGCGCAGGAGGGCGTAGCGGGACCCGGCCGAGGGGTCGTCGTAGCCCTCCTCCTGCACGTAGCCGCCGAGGTAGCCGAAGACCGATCCGTGCGAGAGCACGACGTACGGGAGGTAGGCGAGCACGGCGAAGGACGCGGCGGGCAGCAGCACGGCGGCCGCGTCGCGCACGCGGCGGACCCCTGACAGGGCGCCCGGGAGGACGACGGCGGGCATCAGTTTCGTGGCGATGGCGGCCCCGATCAGCAGGCCGCCCGCCGCCCGCCGGGTCAGGGCCCGGGCGGACACGAGGCCGAGGCCGGCGACCGCGAGGAGGACACCGAGGACGTCGACGTGCGCGTTGTTCACGGCCTCGACGGGGACGGCCGGGCACCAGGCCCAGTACGCGGCCTTGCGGAGGTCGCCGCCGCGCCGCCGAAGGACCGTCAGGGTCGCTCCGGTCACGCCGAGGGAGAGGAGTCCGGCGCCGGTCTGGAGCGGCTTGTGCCGACTGCCCGTCGGGGAGAGCTGGTCGACGACGAGGAAGTAGGCCTCGGCGACGGGCGGATAGATGGTGTGGACGGCGGGCCTGTTGATGCGGGTGCAGTGGGCTGCGCCGCCGGTGTGCGGGACACCTGCGAGATCGGGGCCGGCGCAGGCGGCGGCCGTGGGGAAGAGCCACGGGTCGCGCAGCCGGGCGAGCGCCGGGTCCTGCGGGGTGTGGTCGTAGGGGGAGACGCCCGCGGACTGGACGCGGCCGTCCCACGCGTAGCGGTAGGAGTCGGTGCTGGTCCGCGGCGGCCCCACCAGCCCGGTCACCGTGACGGCGACGGCCCCGGCCGTGATCAACCACGCGACGTGGCGGGCCGGGACCCGGCGCAGCGCCGCCAGGGCCGCGGCGAAGAGCGCCCAGCAGGCCGCGTACCACCAGAACAGGCCGACCGGATCGCTGAAGTAGCCCCCGTACCGGACGGTGAGGACGAGGACCGTCGTCAGAGCGGCGAGGGCGAGGGCGACGGCGAGGACGGTGGCGGCCGGCGCGGTCCGCGCGCTGGGAGCGGTCCGCGGGGTGACAGCGGTAAGGGGTTTCACCTGCGGAAGCGTTCCAGGAATCGGCCCTCCGTTGCGTGCGGGCGCCCCGGACGTCCGTGTTTCGTAAGGTGTTCCGGCAACCTGCGCGGGCCGTGCCGGGGGTGTGATGGAGGCATGCGTTTCACCCTTCCTCCCGGGCCGCCCGTCACCTTCAGGGCGCGCCTGCACGACGCCCGTACCGCGACCGCGATCGGCCGCCTGCTCGGCCTGGCCGTGGTCGTCTGTTTCGCGACCGGAGTACTGAGCCACTACCTCCAGCACCCGCCGGGATGGCTCGCCGATCGGCTGCCGAGCCGCCCCTCCTGGGGCTACCGGCTCACCCAGGGGCTGCACGTGGCGTCCGGGACCGCCGCGATCCCGCTGCTCCTGGCCAAGCTGTGGGCGGTTTACCCGCGGCTGTTCGCCTGGCCGCCGGTGCGATCGGTGCTCCACGCACTGGAGCGCATCTCGGTGGCCGTTCTCGTCGCCGCCGGACTGTTCGAGTTGTTCACCGGGCTGCTGAACACCTTCCAGTGGTATCCCTGGCCGTTCGACTTCGTCGCCGTGCACTACGCGGTCGCCTGGCTCCTGCTCGGATCGCTGCTCCTGCACGTCGCCGTGCAGTGGCCGAAGATCCGGGACCACTTCACACCGCGTTCCCCCGGAACCCTCGCCCTGCCCGAGGCCGACGGGCCGGACCGGCGCCGCCTCCTCCTCGGCGTCACGGCCGCGGTCGGAGCGGTGACGCTCACGACGGTGGGACAGTCCGTGACCGCGCTCGGCTCGCTGGAACTGTTCGCCCCCCGCAGCCCCGACCACGGGGTCCAGGGGCTCCCCGTGAACCGGACGGCGGCCGCGGCGCGGGTCACCGAGGCCTCGCTGGCCGACTGGCGGCTGACCGTCGTCGGGCCCCGCCCGTACACCCTGACACTGGACGAGCTGCGCGCCATGACGCAGCACGAGGTGACCCTGCCCATCGCCTGCGTCGAGGGATGGAGCAAGTCCGCCCACTGGACCGGGGTACGCGTACGGGACCTCCTGGAGCGCGCGGGCGGCGGCCCGGGATCGCGGGCTCGCGTGGTGTCCCTGGAGGCGGCCGGCGCCTACCGGGTCACGGACATGGGCCGGCAGTACGCACAGGACCCGCTCACGCTGCTCGCGCTGCGCCTCAACGGCGCCGTGCTGTCCCTGGACCACGGCTACCCGGCGCGGATCATCGCCCCGAACCGGCCCGGCGTCCTGCAGACCAAATGGGTCGGCCGACTGGAGGTCGCGTGATGAACGGGCGATACGTGACGGGGGCCTTGGGGCTGCTGGCGGCGGCCTGGGGTGTCCGGCTGCTCCTCAGCCGGCCCGAGCCGTGGCGGATCGCCGTCTGGCTCGGCGCAGCGGTCGTGGTGCACGACGCGTTCATCGCCCCCCTCGTGCTCGCGATCGGCGCCCTCGCCGCCGCGGCGGGGCTGCGCCTGCGAGGGATCCCGCGCGGGGCCCTGATCGTCGCGGGCTCCCTGACCGCGGTCGCCCTGCCGTCGCTCCTGCGCCCCGGAGGCGTGGCCAACCCCACCGTCCTGCCGCTGGACTACCCGCGCAACTGGCTGCTCGCCATGACGGCCATCGCGCTGTTCACCCTCGCCCACGCCGGCACGCGTGCCGTGCTGCGCAGGCGGGGCCGACGCGCCTGACCGGCTCGCCGCGCGCGAAGAACCGCCGTGGGGGGGGGGGGGGGGGGTTGGTTTTTTCTCACTGTGTTTGTTTTTTTTTTTTTCTTTCTTGGTTTGGTGGGGGGGGGGGTGGTTCCGACTCCTCTCTCTCTTTTTCCC
>NZ_JBVJFB010000001.1:524942-617751 GCF_055588065.1 Streptomyces sp. NPDC046308 | reverse complement strand
AGGTCCCCCCCCCCCCCCCCCCCCCCCCCCCCCCCCCCCCCCCCCCCCCCCCCCCCCCTACCCCCCCCCCCCCCCCCCCCCCCCCCCCCCCCCCCCCGGTTCGCTGCGCGGCGTCCGTCAGCGGGTGAGGTGGACGAAGTGCCGGCCCGCGGTCTGCCAGGTGTCGTACGGGATCCAGTGCGCGGCCTTCGCCTCGGCGCACAGGGCACGGGTGCCGAGCCGAGCCCACCGGAAGGCCGCCCCGCGGCCGCCGTTGCCGTCCTCGACGTACACCTCGACGCGTTCGTCCACGTCGGCCGCGGCCACCTCCACCAGCAGGGAGCCGCCGGGTGCGGTCAGTTCGGCGGCGCGGCGCAACAGGGCGGCGGGGTCGCCGCCGATCCCGATGTTGCCGTCGATGAGCAGGACCGTGCCCCAACCGCCCGGTCGGGGAAGCGGGTCGAACACCGACCGGCACAGTGCGCTGCCACCCGCCCGAACGGTCCGGGCCACCGCCTCGGGTGTGACGTCCACACCGAGTGCCGTGTGCCCGAGCGCGGCGAGGGCGGCCACCAGACGTCCCGGGCCGCAGCCGATGTCGAGGACGGGCCCGGTACATCGGGCCAGGACGGTGTCGTCGGCCGCGTCGGGCCCGGCGCACCACCGCTCGACCTCGAGCGGCAGCAGCCAGCCGTCGTGACGACGGAGATAGAGCGGGCCCTGGCCGGCGCGCAGCGCGTCGGCGTATGGATCGGCCTGCCAGGCACGGGCCGCCGGTTCGGTGAGCTGGGCCGTCATCGGGTCACCGCGCACAGGCCGGCATGGACCGCGGCGAACCGGGTCCGCGGTGCGGCCGCCGCGACCCGCCGCGCGTCGGCGGGCGTGTCCACGTCGCAGAGCTCGGGCAGGTCGCGTACGGCCAGCCCGGCATCGGTCAGTCGCCGCCGCTGCACCTCACCGGTGTGCGCCGCGGACATGGGGACGCCGTGCAGCAGGGCCGGATCGGGGGCGGCCAGGCCCAGCGCCCAGAACCCACCGTCGTCGGCGGGCCCGAACCAGGCGTCCGCCTCGGTGAAGTCGAGCCCGAGCGCGAGCAGGCCGGGGGTGACCTGCGGGGTGTCCATGCCGATCAGCAGGGCCGGTCCTCCGGCCAGGGCGAACGCGGCGGCCAGCCTGGCGTCGAGGCCGCCCCCACCCTGCGGGACGACCTCGATGCCGTCCGGGATCCAGGGCCCCGGCCGGCCGTCGAGGACCAGCACCCGGCGCCCGGCCGGCGTGGCCAGGACCGCCGCGAGGGTGTCCCGGAGCGAGGCGAGCGCCAGGTCGGCTGCCTGCTGCGGGGTGAACGCCGGGGTCAGACGGGTCTTCACGCGGCCCGCGACGGGTGCCTTGGCAATGACGAGCAGGGTGCTCATGCGGAGATCCCCTCGGCCGGTGCGGGTCGCCTGTCCGGTGGCTCGGCGAGTACCCGGCGCATGTCCCGTACGGCGTGCCAGGTGCCCCGCCAGGTCCCGGTGACCTTGGACCTTCCCGAGCGGGGCAGGTACGGGACGTCCGTCTCGGCCACCCGCCAGCCCGCGTCGGCGGCCCGCACGACCATCTGGAGCGGGTAGCCGCTGCGCCGGTCGGTCAGCCCCAGGCCGAGCAGCGCCTCGCGGCGCGCCACCCGCATCGGGCCGAGGTCGTGCAGCCGCAGACCGGTGCGGCGGCGCAGCATGCGGGCCAGGGCGATGTTCCCGGCCCGCGCGTGGGCGGGCCAGGCTCCGCGTCCCTGCGGTCGGCGCCGGCCGAGCAGCAGGTCCGCCTCCCCGGCGGCGACCCGCCCGGCCATGCCCACGAGCAGCGCGGGGTCCATGGAGGCGTCGCAGTCGCAGAAGCAGACCAGATCGGCCCGGGCGGCGAGCAGCCCGGCATGGCAGGCGGCACCGAATCCGCGCCGGGCCTCGTGCACCACGGTGGCGCCGAGACCGCGGGCGATGTCCGCCGAGCCGTCGGTGGAGCCGTTGTCGACGACGATGGCCCGCCACCCGGCGGGCACCCGCGCCAGCACCCAGGGCAGGGCCTCCGCCTCGTCGAGGCACGGCAGTACGAGGTCCGCGCGGGGCGGACGGCAAGCAGAAGAAGTCACCCTCCACACCGTAGGAACCGGACGGCGAAGAACGACGCCCGAAGACCTTACGAAACGCGGACACCGCGTCGCGTGACGGCAGACCCGGGTCCGCACGGGGCGGCCACGATGTCACTCTTGGGGCATGGCATCCAGTATCGAAACCGACCGCGGCCGCGCCTGCGGCGACGTCACGGGCCGCGTCCTGGTCGTCGACGACGACCCGACCGTCTCGGAGGTCGTCGCCGGCTATCTGGAGCGGGCCGGGTTCACCGTGCACCGCGCGGCCGACGGCCCGGCCGCGCTGGAGGCCGCCGCCCGGCACCGGCCCGACCTCGTCGTCCTGGACCTGATGCTGCCCGGCATGGACGGCCTGGAGGTCTGCCGTCGGCTGCGCGCGAACGGGAACGGGACGCGCTCCGTGGCCGTGGTCATGCTCACCGCGCGCGGCGACGAGGACGACCGGATCCTGGGCCTCGAGGTCGGCGCGGACGACTACGTGACGAAGCCGTTCAGCCCGCGCGAGCTCGTCCTGCGCGTGCGGTCGGTCCTGCGCAGGGTGTCCTCGGCCGTCGCGGCCGACGAACCCCGGCTCGCGGCGGCCGGCCTGACCGTGGACCCCGCGGCCCGCCGGGCGACGCGGGACGGAGCGGAACTGGCGCTCACCCTCCGGGAGTTCGACCTCCTCGCCTTCTTCCTGCGGCACCCCGGGCAGGTCTGCGACCGGGAGCGGCTGATGCGCGAGGTGTGGGGCTGGGACTTCGGCGACCTGTCCACCGTGACCGTTCACGTCCGCAGGCTCCGGAGCAAGATCGAGAAGGATCCGGCGGATCCGCAACTGATCCGGACGGTGTGGGGCGCCGGATACCGTTTCGAGGCGGGACCGTACCCGTCCGGACGCGCCCAGTCCGTAGCCGGGGTCCGGACGGCGGAGGACGGCCGTGCGTGACCTGCTGCTGATCGCCCTGTACGCCTTCCTCGGCGCGGCGGCCGCAGGACTGCTCGGCGCCGTCGCCCTGCGGATGCTGCGCAGGCGCAGCGTCGCCGTGTCCCTCGCGGTCGTCGCGGCGGTCGCCGTGTCCGCGATGCTCGCCGGGACGCTCGCGGTGGCCTGGGCGATGTTCCTGTCCTCCCACGACCTCACCGTGGTGACCACGGTCGTCGCGATGGCCGCCGCCGTGTCACTGGGCACGGCCCTGCTGCTGGGCCGGCAGGTCGTGCTGCGCTGCCGAGAACTCCTCGGAGCAGCACGCGACTTCGGCGAGGCGGGCACCTTCTCGGCTCCCGCCGTGCCCGCCCCCGCCGAACTCGCGGCGCTGAGCCGCGAACTGGCCCTCACCAGCGAACGCCTCGCCGCCTCGCGGGAACGCGAGCGGGCCCTGGAGACGTCACGGCGCGAGCTCGTGGCCTGGATCTCGCACGACCTGCGGACGCCGCTGGCCGGGCTCCGCGCGATGTCGGAGGCGCTCGAGGACGGCGTGGTGGCCGACCCGGCCCGCTACCACCAGCAGATGCGCGCCGAGGTGGAGCGCCTCAACTCCATGGTCACCGACCTGTTCGAGCTGTCCCGCATCCACGCGGGAGCCCTCTGCCTCAGCCCCAGCCGCATGTCCCTCTACGACCTGGTCGGCGACGCGCTCGCCGGCGCGGACGCCCTCGCCCGGGAACACGGCGTACGGCTGGCCGGCGGCAGCGTCGCACCGCTTCCCGTGGAGGTCGACGGAAAGGAGATGACGCGGGTCCTGTCCAACCTGCTGGTCAACGCCATCCGCCACACCCCGGCCGACGGGACGGTGGCGATCGCCGCGGAACGCCGCGCGGGCGCGGTCGTCCTGTCCGTCACCGACGCCTGCGGCGGGATCCCCGAGGACGACCTCCCGCGTGTCTTCGACACGGGCTGGCGGGGGTCACAGGCGCGTACGCCTCCCTCGGGCGCGGGTCTGGGGCTGGCGATCGTCCGGGGCATCGTCGAGGCCCACTCCGGCCACGCCGACGTCCACAACGTGCCCGGTGGATGCCGCTTCGAACTGACCCTCCCGGCCCCCGCGTAGGCCGAACCGCAGTCAGGCGGCGCGGGATCAGCCGACGTTGCCCGCCGACGCGCGCTGCCCGGCCCGGGCGAACTCGGCCATCCCCTCGACGAAGCCCACCTCCGGACGCCAGCCCAGGTCCTCACGCAGCCGGGTGGAGTCGGCGGTGATGTGTCGTACGTCGCCGAGGCGGAACTCCCCGGTCACCACCGGGGCCGGTCCGCCGTGTGCGGCGGCCAGCTCGGTGGCCATCTCCCCGACGGTGTGCGGTTCCCCGCTGCCGGTGTTGTACGCGGTCAGCGTGCCGGCCGGCCTGCCGCCGACCGCGGCCAGCGCCACCGCGTTGGCCGCGGCCACGTCCGCGACGTGCACGAAGTCCCGGCGCTGCGCGCCGTCTTCGAAGACGCGCGGCGCCTCGCCCCGGGCGAGCGAGGACCGGAAGAAGGACGCCACACCGGCGTACGGGGTGTCGCGCGGCATCCCCGGCCCGTACACGTTGTGGTAGCGCAACGAGACCGCCCGGCCCTCCGTGCACCGCGCCCACGCCGCCGCCAGGTGCTCCTGCGTGAGCTTCGTGGTGGCGTACACGTTGCGCGGATCGGTCGGTGCGTCCTCACCGACCAGGCCCGGCGCGAGCTCGGCCCCGCACCCTGGACAGCGCGGCTCGAACCGGCCGGCCGCCAGGTCCGCCGCCAGCCTGGGGCCGGGGCGCACCACCCCGTGGCGCGGGCACACGTAGCGGCCCTCCCCGTAGACCACCATCGATCCCGCGAGGACGAGCGCCCGGACCCCGGCGGCCGCCATCTGCGCCAGCAGCACGGCCGTCCCGAGGTCGTTGCAGCCGACGTACTCGGGGGCGTCCGCGAAGTCCCTGCCGAGTCCGACCATGGCCGCCTGATGACACACGGCGTCGACCCCGCGCAGCGCGGCCCGTACCGCGTCGGCGTCCCGTACGTCGGCCCGGACGAACTCCGCGTCGGGCAGCGGCGGCGTACCGGGGTGGGCGGCGGGCAGCAGGGCGTCGAGGACCACGGGGTCGTGCCCGCGGTCCCTGAGGGCGGTGACGATGTGGGAGCCGATGAACCCGGCTCCTCCGGTGACGAGTACACGCATACCCGTGACGCTACGCAGCGGGGGAGCCCCGAGGGGCCTCCCACGCGTGCACGTAAGACTTCCGTCATACGGGGGCCGGGGCCCGAACGCACGCCGCCCCCGCGTCCGCCCGCGCGCGTCGGCGCGGCTTCCCCGTACCCCGTCTCGCGCAGCGGTCTAGCATGAAGAGCGAGGCTTCATCTCCAGGCCCGGGCCACAGCGGCAGGGAGGCCGGTATGGCGTTCGACACGGCTGGTTTCGACCAGGTCGACGGCGGCCGCTACGTCCCGATCTCCGAGCACGGCCTGATCGGCGATCTCCGTACGACCGCCCTGGTCGGTACGAACGGCACCATCGACTGGTACTGCTGCCCGCGCTTCGACGCGCCCAGCGTCTTCGGGTCCATCCTCGACGCCGACAAGGGCGGGTCCTTCGAGCTGGCCGCCGAGGTCCCGAGCCGCACCAGACAGTTCTACTTCCCCGACACGAACGTGCTGATCACACGGTTCTTCGCCGCGGACGGCGTGGCGGAGATCCAGGACTTCATGCCCGTGGCCGACGACTCGCGCGAGGCGGCCCGGCACCGGCTGATCCGGCGGGTGATCTGCGTCCGCGGAACCCTCCCGTTCAGGGCCCGGATCGCCCCCCGCTTCGGCTACGGCGCCGAAGCGCACACCACGCACCTCGAAGGCCACACGGCGGTGTTCCGCTCCCCGTCACTGACGCTCGCGCTGACCTCCACCACCCCCCTGGAGAGCGACGGCCAGGACGTGTGGTCGCAGTTCAAACTGCTGGAGGGCGAGTCCCACGTGTTCGCCCTCGACCAGATCGGCGACGGCCTCCCGCCCCGGTCCTGCCCGCGCGCCGAGGCCCAGGAGCAGGCCGAGGCGACCGTCCGGTTCTGGCGCCACTGGCTCGCCGGTTCCCGCTACCACGGGCGGTGGCGGGAGATGGTGAACCGCTCCGCGCTGCTGCTGAAGCTGCTCACGTACGCGCCGACCGGTGCGATCGTCGCCGCACCCACCACCAGCCTCCCCGAGCAGATCGGCGGCGGGCGCAACTGGGACTACCGCTACGTGTGGGTCCGCGACGCCGCCTTCTGCGTCTACGCGATGCTGCGCCTCGGGTTCACCTCGGAGGCCGAGGCGTTCATGGGGTTCATCTCCGAGCGGGGCATCCTGCGGGGCATGGGGGAGACCGGTCCGTTGCAGATCATGTACGGCATCGACGGGCGCACCGACCTCCCCGAATACGAGCTCCCGCACCTGGAGGGCTACCTCGGCTCCGCACCGGTCCGGGTGGGCAACGCCGCCACCGGCCAGCTCCAGCTGGACATCTACGGTGCGCTGATCGACTCGATCTACCTCTACGACAAGTGGGGGCAGCCGATCAGCAGTGACCGCTGGGACGAGGTCGGAGCCGTGGTGGACTGGCTGTGCGAGCACTGGGACCAGCCCGACGAGGGGGTGTGGGAGACGAGGGCGGGACGCCGGAACTTCGTGTACTCGCGGCTGATGTGCTGGGTGGCACTGGAGCGGGCGATGCGGACGGCGAACCGCCGCGGTCTGCCGGCGGACCTGCCCCGCTGGCGGGAGTCCCGGGACGCGATCTACCGGCAGATCATGCGGCGCGGCTGGTCGGCCGAGCGCGGGGCGTTCGTCCAGGGACTGGACGACCACGTGCTGGACGCCTCGCTGCTGATGATGCCGATGGCGAAGTTCATCTCGCCCACCGACCCCAAGTGGCTCTCCACCCTGGACGCGCTCTCCACGGACCTGGTCTCCGACTCGCTGGTGTACCGCTACGATCCGACCGCCAGTCCGGACGGCCTGCACGGCCCCGAGGGCACCTTCTCGATCTGCTCCTTCTGGTACGTGGAGGCGCTGGCCCGCGCGGGCCGGCTGGAGGAGGCCCGGCTCGCCTTCGAGAAGATGCTCACCTACGGCAACCACGTCGGCCTGTTCGCGGAGGAGATCGGCCCGACCGGAGAACAGCTGGGCAACTTCCCCCAGGCCTTCACCCACCTCTCGCTGATCAGCGCCGCCTTCAACCTCGACCGCGCGCTGGGCTGACGCGGCGGTTCTCCACGCTCGGCGTATGCTGCCGGGCGTCAGCTACTTGGCGTCGATCTCGGCGATCAGACCGAAGGCGGTTGATCCGTGGGGGACTGGGGGATCGGGCTGGCCGGGCTGGCCGCAGGGCTGCTGATCGCCGTCGTCACCGCGCCCGTCGGCGTCTCGGGAGCCGTCTTCCTGCTGCCCGTGCAGCTGAGCGTGTTCGCGGTACCGAGCCCGGCGCTCACGCCGACCAACCTGCTCTACAACGTCGTCGCCGGCCCGGGCGCGCTCCTGCGCCACCACCGCACCGGCGCGCTCCACGGTCCGCTGGTCCGGCAGTTGGTGTTCGGGACCCTGCCGGGGGTCGTCATCGGCGCGGTCATCCGCGTGTTCGCCATCCCGGGTCCGGCCGTCTTCAAGGCGCTGGTGGCCGTGTTCCTCCTGCCGCTGGGCGTGTGGCTGATCGCCCGGACGCTCCTGCCGCCCACGGGCCCGGACCCGGGCCGGGAACCGAGACCGCCCGGTGGCGGGCCGCCGGCGCGTACGGTCACCGGCCTGGCCCTGGCCGTGGGGGTGGTCGGAGGGATCTACGGCATCGGCGGCGGCTCGCTCCTCGGCCCGGTCCTCGTCGGGCGCGGCATGCCGGTCGCCAGGGTCGCCCCGGCGGCCCTGGCCTCCACCTTCGCCACCTCCGTCGTCGGAGCGGCCACGTACGCGCTGCTCTCGCTCGCCGACTCGGGCGAGATCGCTCCCCACTGGTTCCTCGGGCTGGCCTGCGGTCTGGGCGGACTGATCGGCGGTTACCTCGGCGCCCGCCTGCAGCCCCGCCTTCCCGAAAGGGCGCTGCGGTTGCTGCTCGGCACGCTGGCCGCGGCTGTCGGCGGACTCTACGCGGTCGAGACGTTCAGCTGGTCGTGGTGATGGTGGCGGTCACGCGATGGGCGGGCGCGTGAGGAGCCGGCTCATGGGGCGCCACCAGGGACCGGAGAACGGCTGCGCGCGTGCGCGGGAGTCGGCTACTTTTCCGGGGTGGAGCACCAGGACGAGACCAGGGCGGCCTATGACGGGGTCGTCGAGCTGTACGCGTCGTTGTTCGCCGATCGGCTGGAGACCCAGCCGTTCGCGCGGGCCATGATCGGCACCTTCGCGGAGCTGGTGCGCGGGACGGGGAACCTGCGGGCGGCCGACGTCGGGTGCGGACCCGGACATCTGACGGCCCTGCTGCACGAGTGGGGCCTGGACGCCTTCGGGCTGGACCTCTCCCCGGGCATGGTCGACCACGCCCGGCGGGCCCATCCCGCACTGCGGTTCGACGAGGCGCGGATGGAGGCCCTGCCGGTGGACGACGGCGCGCTGGGCGGCGTACTGGCCCACTACTCGATGATCCACACCCCGCCCGGGGAGCTGCCCGCGCTCCTCGCCGAGCAGGTACGCGTCCTGGCTCCCGGGGGCCTGCTCCTGGTCTCGTTCTTCGGGACCGACGGGCCGGACCCGGTCCGCTTCGACCACAAGGTGACGCCCGCCTACAGCTGGCCGGCGGACCGGTTCGCCGACCTGCTGGCCGGCGCCGGGCTCGTCCCGTTCGCCCGGCTGATCCACGACCCCGCCTCCGAACGCGGCTTCCTCGACGCCCACTTGCTGGCCCGCCGCCCCCAGGTCGTCTCTTCCGGATCTTGAAAGAGACGACCTGGCGCTCTGACCGGGCCGGCGGGAACCGGGTGCTGGCGATCGCCCAAGTGGGCGGGAGGCCGTGCCCTGCGGCACGTTCAGGTCTCCGCGTCGGGCGTCAGTTCACCACCCTCACGGAGTCGCAGCCCAGGAACGTGTACACCTGGCCGCCCGCGGCTCGGTATTTGCCCTTCAGGCAGGCCCGGGTGGAGGCGAGGGTCAGTCCCGATTCACTGGGCTTGAAGTGCATGACGTTGTCGGTGTCGCCGTCGCGGGTGCGCTCGTCCAGCTCGTAGGAGTCACCGGGGTGGCCCCTGCCGTGGACCTCCCGGGCGCCGGCGGGGGTGGCGGTGTTGAACAGCCGCTCCCGCAGGCCCCAGTACGTCTGGGACACGTCGATCGCCGTCGCGTTGAAGGCCAGCGGCAGGCCGTACTCGCCGACCCGGGTGGTCAGCGCGGCCAGGGTGGCGTCGGTGTGAGGTTGACGGAGTTCGGGAAGCCGCCCGGCCGGACGTTGATCGCGATCGGCACCACGCAGTCGATCCGGAACGAGGTGGAGGCGGTGTTGTTGCTCGGGTCCGGGTCGACGTCCTCCGCGTTCTTCAGCGCCAGGCGGGAGTCCAGGCGTACCTGCTTCAGGCCCGGTGAGGTGCACGCGAGCCGCACCGCGTACGTGGCCTTCTGCGGAGTGCCCACGCGCAGCGCCGTCTGCTGTGCAGTCTGCGTCGCGGGTGTGACGGTGACGCCGGCGTCCGCGGCGGCCGTGGTGGTCAACAAGGTGTCGATCGGGCTGGACGGGCCGGCGTTGGCGACGGTGACGTCCAGCGAGGCGGTGGCGGGCTCGCCGATGAGCACCTCCAGCGGGCTGGTGGCCCGGGCATCGGTGATCCGTACGTCCGCCTTCGCGATCACCCTGGTGCCGGAGGTAGTGGTGTTGTCGGCCGGGCGCGCGTCCGGGCCGGCGAGGTTGGCCACGGTGGAGGTGGCCGTGATCGTCTTCGGGCCGCCGTTGCGGTAGACCAGGTCGGCCGGGACCTGAGCGCTGATCCTGTATTCCCGGTGGGTTCCCTGCGGCACCTCGCTGAGGTTGCAGGTGACCGTCCGGCCGGAGACCAGGCAGGGGCCGGTGGTGGTGGGGTCGGTGACGTCGGCCGGCAGCTCGGTGGTGATCTGGGTGGACGTGGAGGAGTTCGGGCCGTTGTTGGTGACGCCGACCGTCCAGGTCAGGCGCTCGCCGGCGGCGACCGGGTCCGGTGCGTCGGTGATTGCCAGGGTGAGGTCGGTGGTGTTGCGGAGTCCGCGGATCCGAGCCGCCTCCTCCGCGGTCGGCAGGGGCGGGTCCTCGGTCGCCGCCGCCGCTCCGCCGGTGAGGCGGTTCGGCATGAATTCCTTGACCCGGGCCCAGTCGTTGTGGCCCGTGAGCAACTCGTCAGTGGTCACGTTGGCGCAGTCCGGCCGGCCTGTAACCGCGTCGATGTTGACGATCTGCTTCGCGTCGCCGTCGTCGCCGAAGCCCGGCCAGTTGTCGCCGTTCCAGTCCGGGTTCCGGTTCAGGGGAACGGTGCGCACGGCACCCGCACCGTCCAGGAAGACGAACTGGTTCACCCCGTCCTGCGGGTCGAGCACGATGCTCTCGTGGAGGTCGTCCTCCTTGAGATCGGGCAGCACCTCCCGGGACCGGCCCGGCAGGTTGTCGCCGGGCGACCGGCCGAACAGGGTGATCCGGGCCGGGGAGAAGTCGACGACGTGCCCACCGCCCACGCGCGGGATGCCCTCGGTCATGGAGTAGTTCATCACGCTCACGTAGTTCGGCTTGCAGTTGGGCCTCGCGTCCGTGCCCGCGTGGTCGAGCCCGAGGTTGTGGCCGAGCTCGTGCATGAGGCCCCCGGCGTCGGCGCGGTAGAGGATCACGTCCGTCCCGCCAATCGAGCCCAGGCCGCCCGCGGCGCACCCGGCGCTTCGAGTGGTGTAGAGGACGTAGTTGAACACCTTCCGACGCTGCAGCTGCATGTTGCGCGCCTTCGTGTTGTAGTACTCCGTGTCGAAGTCCCTGTCGTCGCAGTTGTTCAGCGGGAACGCGATCGGGTTGCCGCCCCCCAGGTCGTCGCCGACGACACAGTCCGGGTCCCGGGCGTCCGGCCTGCCGTCGCCGTCGTCGTCGATGCCGTTGCTGCAGGTGGCCACCTTGGGGTCCTCGACGCCGAGTTCGCGGTCCCTGCAGTCCGGATCGGCGCCGTCCGCACCATTGAGGCCATCGTTGTCCAGTCCGTCGGTGCAGGTGCCTTCGGGCGGGCCCTCCATGGCCTGCGTGTCGTGCAGGCCGCCGGAGTCGACGTGCAGCGTGATGCCGTCCGCGCCGTCGGGGTTGGACAGTGGGGCCGCCGCGAAGGCGTGCTCGACGACCTGGATCGCCTCGTGGGACGGCTGTGATCCCGCCGAGTAGTCGAGTTCGACGAAGACGTCCTTGTGCAGCGGGTTTGCCTGTAGGGACGGCAGGTCGACGGCCATCGAACCGTCGGGGTTGCGCACGCCGAAGCGCTCGTAGCGGTCGGCGATGCCGTCCTGGTCGGCGTCGCTGTGCTTGCTGGTGGTGATGGTCACGCCGACGGCGGCGCGCTTGCCGTCACCGGCGTTGGGGAAGTTCGGGTCGCCGTCGCCGATGGCGCACACCTGGCCCTGCGGGTTCCCCTGGCGGTCGGTGCACGGCGGGTTGGGTGGCGGGGTGAACCCGTACGCGAGCGAGTCGCCGGTCCAGGTGTCGTTGAGGGCGTTGTACGTGAGGTTGAGGTCGATGTCCTGGTTCTGCGGGCTGATGTCCATCCGGTCGTCCGCGGCGTTCGCTCCGCCGTCCGCGTCTTTGATCTGGATGCCGACGGGGAAGGTGGTCTGGTTGCCGGAGAGTGTGACCTGCTGTGTGAAGACCCACGGGTTCGGGATGGTGCTGGCGTGGAAGGCGTCGTCGGAGACGATCCGGCCGGTCTGGAGCGCGTTGTCCCCGATCTTCACCTCCGGGTAGAACTCGCCTTCCTCGTCGATGCCGTCGTCCGGGACCTCGAAGCGCTCGAACCAGTCCAGGCTGACGGTGACAGTCATGGCCAGCGGCGGTGGGTCGGCGGCCGCGGCCGGCGCCGGCAGCCCGGGCATCAGCCACAGACCGGGCAGGAGCAGGGCGGTCGCCGCGGCAACCGCGACCAGGCGCCGTCCGAGACAACGCCGGAGTGACGGCGGAGCGGCCGCTGGAGCGGCCAGGCTGGTGGAAGGTGGGGTGGAGGATGGTGGGGTGGAATTCGGCATTCTGCCTCCCGCATGCACGCGAATCCCCTACTGGCGCGCCAACCAGGCGAGTGCGGAGCAAGGGATCATTCGCTGACGCATCGTGCCAGCAGGTGTGGCCGCCCGTCCGCACCCCGGACTCGGGTTCCGCCCGAAGGGACGAAGCTGAAACGTTTCCGACCCGGCGAAAGGCGCAGCCCGGGGTGAGCACGAAGGCTGGACCATCCGGGAAGTGGCCACTGTAGAGGTGCCGTCGCCGGCCCGCCGCTATCCTCTGCCGTCCCGGCCCGATCGTTTCAGCTCCCGTTTCCCTGTGCAGGTACGCGAGACTTCCCCGACGACGACGGACTCCTGCGTGCGCCGGGGCAGACCGATCTCGTTGCATGCGCAGACTGACCGATCAGGAAGGACAGAAGCTGCAGCAGATCGCGCGCCGGGGCAGCACCAGTTCGGTGCGTTACCGGCGTGCGATGATGCTGCTGGCCGCGGCCGGCGGGAACCGGTGGATCACATCCCGGACGGCGACCAACCCGGCGAACCTATGCGGTCAGAGCACTGGACGGGCGGCACGACCGCGTACCGGGACAGGACGAGTCGCCTGTGCGTCGTTCAGGTCACCGGGATGATGTCGGGGGCGCCGAGGCGGACCGCGTCGGCGGTGCGGTCGTCCGGCTGCTGTTGGGCCTCGCGCTCGGCCGCCACGCGTTTGAGGTAGTGGTCCACCTCGCGGTCCTCGTGTGCCCGGTCCCATCCCAGGTGGGGTGCCATCAGCCGGGCCACCGTCGGCGCCGCGTCCACCCCGCGGTCCCAGGACTCGATGGAGATCCGGGTGCGCCGGGCGAGGACGTCCTCCAGGTGGCGGGCTCCCTCGTGGGTCACCGCGTACACTGCCTCGACCCTGAGGTAGTCGTCCGAGCTCGGCAGGGCTTCGCCGAGCGCCGGGTCGGCCGCCACCAGGGCGAGGAGTTCGGGCGCCAGGGAGCCGTAGCGGTTCAGCAGGTGCTCGACGCGGGCGACGTGGAGCCCGGAGTGTTCGGCGAGCCGGCGCCGGGAGTTCCACAGCGCCGGGTAGCCATCGGCGCCCAGCAGCGGGACGCGGTGCGTGACGCAGTCGGGAACCTTCTCGTCCAGGCCCCGGACGGCCTCGTCGACCGCGTCCTTGGCCATCACCCGGTACGTCGTGTACTTGCCGCCCGCCACCACGACGAGCCCCGGCACCGGATGGGCGACCAGGTGCTCGCGGGACAGCTTGCTGGTCTCCGCCGCCTCGCCGGACAGCAGCGGACGCAGACCGGCGTAGACGCCTTCGACGTCTTCGGGGACCAGGGGAGTGGCCAGCACGCTGTTGACGTGTTCCAGCAGGTAGGTGACGTCCTTGGAGCTGAGGGCCGGGTGGGCCTTGTCGAGCGTCCAGTCGGTGTCGGTCGTCCCGATGATCCAGTGCCGGCCCCACGGGATGACGAACAGCACGCTCTTCTCGGTGCGCAGGATCAGACCCGTACGGGAGTTGATGCGGTCACGGGGGACGAGCAGGTGGACGCCCTTGGAGGCGCGGACGTGGAACTGGCCGCGGGTGCCGGCCATGGCCTGGGTGTCGTCCGTCCACACCCCGGTCGCGTTGATGACCTGCTTGGCCCGCACCTCCGTCTCGTCGCCGCTCTCCAGGTCCGTGACGACGGCGCCGACCACGCGCTCGCCCTGGCGCAGGAAGCGGCTGACGCGCGTGCGGTTGGCGGTCAGCGCCCCGTACGAGGCGGCCGTACGGGCGAGGAACAGGGTGTGCCGGGCGTCGTCCACCTGGGCGTCCCAGTACTGGATGGCGCCCACCAGGGCGTCGGAGCGCAGCGCGGGCGCCTCGTGCAGGGCCCGGCGCCTGCTCAGGTGGCGGTGGAGGGGCAGGCCGCCGGAGGTGCCGGAGGCCCGGGCCAGCGCGTCGTACAGCAGTACGCCGCTGCCGACGTACGGGCGTTCCCTGACGCGGTGTTGCAGGGGGTAGAGGAACGGCACCGGGCGTACCAGGTGGGGGGCGAGGACCCGGAGCAGGAGGCCCCGTTCCTTGAGTGCTTCGGTGACGAGGCGGAAGTCGAGCATCTCCAGGTAGCGCAGGCCGCCGTGGATGAGTTTGCTGGAGCGGCTGGACGTACCCGAGGCCCAGTCGCGGGCTTCGACGAGCCCGACGCTCAGGCCCCGCGTGGCGGCGTCCAGGGCGGCCCCGCTGCCGACGACGCCGCCTCCGACGACGAGGACGTCGAGTTCGCCCCGTCCCATGTCGGCGAGGGCCTGCGTGCGGGCTCGGGGTGAGAGGGCCACCGGATCGACCATGGTCTCCTCCTCAGTGCTGTGGGCGAACGCGGCCGGACCCTCCCCGGTCCCTCTCAGGCCCCCTTCCGGCCCTTGTCCGGCCTCGTCCGGCCGCTATTCGACCTTGGCCCAGTCGAGCGTGCGCTCCACCGCCCGCTTCCAGCCCTCGTACCCTTCCGCACGCCGTTCCTCCGACCACTCGGGGGTCCAGCGCTTGGACTCCTGCCAGTGGGTGCGCAGTTCGTCCGTGTCCCGCCAGAAGCCGGTGGCGAGCCCGGCCGCGTACGCGGCGCCGAGTGCGGTCGTCTCGGCGACCACGGGACGGCTGACCGGTACGCCGAGGACGTCGGCCTGGGTCTGCATGCAGAGGTCGTTGGCCGTGACTCCGCCGTCGACCTTGAGCACGTCGAGGTGGACCCCGGAGTCCTGCTCCATGGCTTCCACGACGTCGCGGCTCTGGTAGCAGATGGCCTCCAGCGTGGCCCGGGCCAGGTGGCCGTTGTCGTGGTAGCGGGCCAGGCCGACGATCGCGCCGCGGGCGTCGGAGCGCCAGTACGGGGCGAACAGGCCGGAGAAGGCGGGCACGAAGTAGATGCCGCCGCTGTCCTCGACGGTCTTCGCCAGGCGCTCGCTCTCGGCGGCGTCGCCGATGATCTTCAGCTGGTCGCGCAGCCACTGCACGGCGGAGCCGGTGACCGCGATGGACCCTTCGAGGGCGTAGACCGCGGGTTCGTCGCCGAACTGGTACGCCACCGTGGTCAGCAGGCCGTGCTGCGAACGGACCAGTTCCGTCCCGGTGTTGAGCACCAGGAAGTTGCCGGTCCCGTACGTGTTCTTCGCCTCGCCGGGCGCGTAGCAGACCTGCCCGACGGTGGCCGCCTGCTGGTCGCCGAGGACACCGGTGATGGGAATGGCCTCGCGCAGCGGCCGGGAGGTGCGGGTCCGACCGTACGCCTCCGGGTGGGAGGACGGGTTGATGGTGGGCAGCATGGCCCGGGGGATGTTGAAGAAGCCCAGGAGCTCGTCGTCCCAGTCGAGGGTCTCCAGGTCCATGAGCATGGTGCGGCTGGCGTTGGTGACGTCGGTGGCGTGGACGCCGCCGTCGGGTCCGCCGGTGAGGTTCCACAGCACCCAGCAGTCGGTGTTGCCGAAGAGGGCGTGGCCCTGCTCGGCGGCCTCGCGCACGCCGTCGACGTTCTCCAGGATCCATTGGATCTTGCCGCCGGAGAAGTACGTGGCCGGTGGCAGCCCCGCCTTGCGGCGGATGACGTCGCCCTGGCCGCCCCGCTCCAGCGCGGCGGCGATGGAGTCGGTACGGGTGTCCTGCCAGACGATGGCGTTGTAGTACGGGCGGCCCGTGCGGGGGTCCCAGACGACGGTCGTCTCGCGCTGGTTGGTGATGCCGACGGCCGCCAGGTCGGAGGCGTCGAGGTTGCCGTGCCGGAGGGCGTTCTGGATGACCGAGTTGGTGCGTTCCCAGATCTCCACCGGGTCGTGTTCGACCCATCCCGAGCGCGGGAGGATCTGGTTGTGCTCCAGCTGGTGCCGCGCCACCTCGTTGCCGGCGTGGTCGAAGATCATGAAACGGGTGCTCGTGGTGCCCTGGTCCACTGCGCCGACGAAGTCAGCCATGGGGTGCCGCCTCCTCTTGGGATGCCGTGTGTGGGGCTGTCATCCGCGACGGGGCGGGACGGGACGGGACGGGCTTCGTGCCGTGTCCGTCCCGCCCGCCGCGGATGCGATCAGCTCTCGTCCGGTGCCGGTACGCGTCCGGGAGGCTCCGGTTCCGCGGTCGGCAGGAACCGGCCGATGAGGAGCTTGTAGATACCCGCTCCCAGCACGCCGCCGATGAACGGGCCGATGATCGGCACCCAGAAGTAGAGGTTGCCGTACTGATCCCGCCACGCCCCGCCGTACCCGGTGAGGAAGCTGGCCAGCCGGGGGCCGAGGTCACGGGCCGGGTTGATCGCGTACCCGGCGTTGGTGCCCCAGGCCATGCCGATCGCCACGACGATCAGGCCGACGATGAATGGTGCCAGGTTGGCGCCGGGAGGCGTGCCCAGCAGGTCCGTGACCGCGAAGATCAGCATCAGGAGGATCGCGGTGCCGATGATCTGGTCGCGCAGTGCGCCCCACTCGGTCACCGGCAGGTTCGGGTTCCCGTTGGCCGGCAGCGTGGAGAAGACGCCCTGGGTCTTGATGGTGTGGCCGGGGTCGGCCTTCGCCAGCGCCTCCGTGTAGTTCCAGCGGACGATCAGGGCCGCCACGAAGGCTCCGGCCAGCTGGGCCAGCGCGTACGGGGCCACCCTCTTCCACGGGAAGCCCTTGAAGGCGGCCAGTGCGACGGTCACCGCGGGATTGAGGTGGGCGCCGCTGAGCCTCGCCGCGACGTAGACGCCCAAGGTGACACCGAGACCCCAGGCCCACGCGATGCTGTCGTGGTTTCCGAGGCCCCCCGCCGGGTCGGTCAGGGCTCCGCCTGCGACCACTTGGGCCACGACGCCACAGCCGAACAGAATGAGGATCATGGTACCGGCGAATTCGGCGGAGAGTTCGCCGACCAGTCCTGATGCTTTGAGGCGCTCCTTCATGGGTGCCCGCTTCCCGCCGGTCCGAAGACCGGCATTCGACTGCCCCGAGTCCCCCGGGTTCAGAGTAAGACGGGTCGCCCGTACCGGAAAGGCGAGGGCCGTCCGGCCCCGCGCCGGCCCGTCCCCCCTTGGGGTTCCTCGTTACTCCCGCGCAGCCGGCACTCCCGCGAAGCCGTCGCCCGGGTCCCCGCCAGTTCTCGCGGATGTCCGTGGCGTGGCAGCACACTGTTCGTAGGGCGTGCCTTCGCTGACGCGCCGGACGCTCACCGTCGGCTCCGACCTGGAGGCACACGATGAAGATGCTGATCAACAGTCCCGAGACCGTCGTCGCGGACGCCCTGCGAGGGCTGGCCGCGGCCCACCCCGACCTGGAGGTGGACGTCGAGGCGCGGGTCGTCGTACGGAAGGACGCGCGGCAGGCCGGGCGGGTCGGTCTCGTCTCCGGCGGCGGCTCCGGACACGAGCCCCTGCACGCCGGCTTCGTCGGACACGGAATGCTGTCCGCGGCCTGTCCGGGCGAGGTGTTCACTTCCCCCGTGCCCGACCAGATGCTGCGCGCGGCCAAGGCCGTGGACGCCGGCCAGGGGGTGCTGTTCGTCGTCAAGAACTACACCGGGGACGTACTGAACTTCGACATGGCCGCCGAGCTCGCCGAGGAGGACGGCATCCGGATCGAGCGGGTCCTGGTCAACGACGACGTGGCCGTGACCGACAGCCTCTACACCGCAGGTCGGCGCGGCACCGGCGCCACGCTCTTCGTCGAGAAGATCGCGGGGGCGGCGGCGGAGGCGGGCGCACCGCTGGAGGAGGTCGCCGCGGTCGCCCGGCGGGTCAACGAGGCCTCGCGCAGCTTCGGCGTGGCGCTGAGCGCCTGCACCACCCCCGCCAAGGGCAGCCCCACCTTCGACCTCCCGGACGGCGAGCTGGAGCTGGGCATCGGCATCCACGGCGAGCCGGGGCGGGAACGGCGCCCGATGATGCCGGCGGGGGAGATCGCGGAGGTCGCGGTGGGCGCCGTCCTGGACGACCTGGCGAACACGGCCCCGGTCGACGGGCCGGTACTGGCCCTGGTGAACGGGATGGGCGCGACGCCGCTGCTCGAGCTGTACGGCTTCCACGCGGCGGTGGCCGGGGTGCTGGAGGCCCGGGGCGTCCAGGTGGCCCGGGCCCTCGTAGGGAACTACGTCACCTCGTTGGACATGGCGGGGTGCTCGGTGACGCTCTGCCGGGCCGACGAGGAGTTGCTGCGACTGTGGGACGCGCCGGTGCAGACGGCAGCGCTGCGCTGGGGCCGCTGACCCCCCCCGGCGATACGGCACCGCGGGCACCACGGGCACACAACGACACCACGAGCACCACGTCACCGGGGCGAGGGCGCCGCGGCCTCGCTGCCCGGACAGGGCGCGCGGCCCAGCCCGCCCGCGCCCGCGCCCGCGCCCGTGTCGGCCACGGCCGTCACGGGCGCCGCCGTGAGGAACCCCCGCCGGCTCCGGCCGCCCAGGGTGCCGTCATCACCCGAAGGGGAGCCGGCGGGGGTGGCTTCGCCCGCCAGAACGAACAGGACGGCAGCGCCCGCGACCGGTTCGGCCACGGCCGGCGCGGCGAACCGGCCGGAAGGCCGGCCAGTGCGCCGCGGGCGGTGCGGACGATGGCGTCGCGGAAGCTGCTCGCGCCCTGCATTCGGCTCCGCCCACGCGGCGGATGGGTGTGTCACCCGAACGGGTGGCAGCCCCGTTTCGAAGGCGGTCGGGGCCGGCGCACGGGGGGGCTCCTCTCCTCGGGGTCTCCGAACCGGAGGGGTTCCCCGACCGGGGGAGGAGGGTCTGCCCACGAAAAGGCAATGTCCGCGATGTCCGCCCATCCGTGTGCGCTTCCGCTACGAAGTACCGGGCAGAGACCCCTCTAGGACAAGGACTGCCATGCGATGGACACCCCACCCCGGGGCGGCCGGCTCCGGCCGCCCCTTCGTCTGGTCGCCACGGCCGGAGTTCGCCCGGTGAGCCGGCCCCTCCCGCTCGGTGCGGCAGCGCAGACCGGCCGTGCCGGCCTCGCCGAGGTCATGCGGAAGGTCGCGCACGGGGACAAGGAGGCCTTCTCGGCTCTCTACGACGCCCTCGCCCCCATGGTCTTCGGGATCGTGGTCAGGGTGGTGCGCGACCGGGCCCAGTCGGAGGAGGTCGCGCAGGAGGTGATGATCGACCTGTGGCGGCAGGCCGCCCGCTACCGGCCGGAGACCGGCAGCGTGAACACGTGGGCGGCGACCATCGCCCACCGCCGGGCCGTCGACCGGGTCCGCTCCGCGCAGGCCGCCGCCGATCGCGAGCACGCCCAGGCCGCCCGCGAGCACCGAACGGCCTTCGACGAGGTCGCCGAGCAGGTCGAGACCCGCCTGGAGAGCGAGCAGGTCCGGCGCTGCCTGCGCGGCCTGACCGAGCTCCAGCGACAGGCCGTGACCTTGGCCTACTACCAGGGCCTGACCTACCGTGAAGTCGCCCAAACGCTTCGCACGCCGCTTCCGACCATCAAGACACGCATGCGCGACGGACTGATCCGGCTTCGCGACTGCATGGGGGTGACCGCGTGAAACACCACGCATCCGATGTCCACGAACTGGCCGCCGCGTACGCGCTCAACGCCCTGGACACCGACGAACGCGAGGAGTTCGCCGCGCACCTCCCCGGCTGTGAGACGTGCCGACGGGACGCGGCCGACTTCGAGGCCACCGCCGCGCGCCTGGCCGCTGCCGCGGCCCACACCCCGCCCGCCTCGATGAAGCAGCGGACGATGGCGAGCGTCGACGGTGTCCGTCAGCTCCCGCCCCGCGTCCCCACCACCACCCCCCGCTCCTTCCTCGGCACGCTGCGCCGCAAGGCCGTACCGCTCGCCCTCGCCGCCAGCCTGGCCGCCGCCGCCTCGTTGGCCGGTCTGGCCGCCTGGCAGAGCCTGCAGAACCGGCAGCTCGAACAGCGGGCCCGGCAGAGCGAGCAGCGCCTCGACACCGTGAGCTCCGTCCTGGCCGCTCCGGACGCCCGTACCGTTCACGGCCGGGCCGGCAACGGGGCCCTCACCACCGTCGTCGCCTCCGACCGGCAGAACAAGGCCGTCTTCACGGCCACCGGCCTGCCCGCCCCCGCCACCGGCAAGACGTACCAGCTGTGGCTCGACCACGACGGGACCATGCGCCCGGCCGGCTTCATCCGCAAGGACGGCACCGTCCTGCTCGACGGGGACGCCGCCGACGCCGGCGCCGTCGGCCTCACCCTCGAACCCGCCGGAGGATCCCCCCAGCCCACCACGCCCCCCCTGCTCCTGATGACCATCCGCGCCTGAACCACCGGCCATCCGGGCGGACGTACCCCTTGCCCACCAGATAGTTAGCTGCCATATTACTTCCATGACGCGGAACGAGGTCGACGGGGAGCTCCCCACTCTGGACCAGGCCAGGCAGCAGATCGAGCACTACGGCCTGGAGGCCGATCCCCAGGCTGTACTGGTCGCGGTGCGGCTGATCTCCGCCGGGGCGAGGGTCGGGCGGGCGGCCGAGGCGCACTTCGCCAGGTTCGGCCTGTCGACGGGCCGCTACCGGCTGCTCGCCGACCTCGAGGCCCACAATGGGGAGAAGTCGCCTTCGCGTCTCGCGGTCGACCTGGACGTGTCCAGGGCCACCGTCACGGGTCTCCTGGACGGCCTCGAACGCGAGGGCCTGATCACCCGGCGCCCGTCCGCCGAGGACGGCCGCGGCACGGTGGCCGTCCTGACGGCGCGCGGTGCGCAGCGGCTGCGCGATCTGGCGCCCGAGCACTTCGGGCGGCTGGAGGCGATGGTGGGCGGGCTCTCCGTCGAGGAGCGCGCGGTGTTCCTCGATCTGCTCGCCCGTGTGGTGCGCGGCAGTGCGGCCTTGTCCGCCGACTGATCCGCCTCTCGGCCGGCTCGGCCCCGCCCTCGGGCAGGGCCTTTTTCACGGACCAATAGTTAGCTGGCTAATTACATGCCCACCCCGCACACGCACGAGAAAGAGGCCGGCATGCCCGCGATGAAGGAAAGAACCCGCCGAAGCCGGGCGACGCCCCGGCCTTTCGTCCTGTGGCGCGAGGTGCTGACCGCCTACGCCGCCCCGGCGCTGACGGCCGGCGCCGCCGCAGTCGCCACCGGACAGCGGGACTTGGCCGTGGCCGCCTGCACCTCCATAGCCGGCACCTCCGCGCTGGTGGCGTTCCTCGTGGGCGCCTGGCTGCGCCGCGGCGGCCGCCCCCGGCGGTGGACCATCGCCCTGCCGGGCGCCGCCCTCACCGCCGTCCTGGTCATCGCGACCACCGGCACGGCAGCCCTGCTGGGGTGGCTCGCCGCCCGGTGGCTGCCCGCACACACCCCCGTACCGGCGAGCGCCTGGCTGGAGCGGCTGGGCATCGACCTGCCCGTGTCCGCGGCACTCGCCACCACCATCGTCACCCTGCGCTGGCGAAGCACCACCGCACGACGATCCACCAGGAATGAGGACACCCGATGATCGCTGTCATGGGAGCGACCGGAACCACCGGCAACGCCCTGCTCCACAGCCTCCTCGCGCTCGGCGCCCCCGTCCGAGCACTGACCCGTACCCCGCACGAGCCGATCCCCGGCGTCACCCGCGCACACCGGCCGCCCCTGGAGGTCCGGTACGCCGACGCCCGGGACCCCCGCTCGCTGCGCACCGCCTTCGAAGGCGCGAACCGGCTCTTCCTCGCCATGGCCAACGGACCCGCACAGGTCGAACTCGAAACCCGCGTCATCGACATGGCCGCCGACACCGGCGTCGAGCACATCGTCAAGATCTCCGCACCCGCCGCCGAAGCCGACTCCCCGGTCGCCGTCTCCCGCGGGCACCATGCCGTGGAGGAACACCTCCGTGCACGCGGGATGAAACACACCGTCCTGTACCCCTACGCCTTCATGCAGAACCTCCTGCGCCTGGCACCGGCCGTCGCCCAGGGCGTCATCCTCGGCGCGATGGGCGAGGCGCCCTGCAACTACGTCGACTGCCGCGACATCGGCGATGTCGCCGCCGCCGCACTCACCAGGCCCGACATCGCGGGCGGCGCGTACGTCCTCACCGGACCGGAAGCCGTGTCCCACCCCGAACTCGCCCGGCGGCTCGGCGCATTGACCGGCCGGCAGGTCCGCTACGTGAACCTCGCACCGGACGAGCTGCGCGACCACCTCGTCCACCGCGCCCACATGCCCGCCTGGCTCGCCGACCACGTGACGGAGATCCAGCAACTGGCCGTCGCCCGGCCGGAATCCACCACCGATACCGTCTCCCGGATCCTCGGCCGACCGCCCCGTACCCTCGACGCCTTCCTCCACGAGAACCGCGACCGCTTCCGCCGGTAGCCGGGCGTCCCGACGGCCACGTCCCGGCACCGACCAGGACGACGACGAGCCGGCCGCGGCCGCGGACGGGGCCCTCTCCGCGACCGCGCGCCCGGTCCGGACAGCGGAAGCGGTGTGACGACCTCACCCGCCCCGGACTGCGGTGAGAGCGCTCCTCAACCCTGCCCGGTGCCCGCCCCGTGGCGGCCACCGCTCCCGAACGCGTTGCCGCCTGTCCTGCCAGTCCTGCTAGTCCTGCTTGATCGCGGAGATGTCGAACTCCAGGACGACCTTGTCGCCGACCAGGACGCCGCCGCCCTCCAGGGCCGCGTTCCACGTCACGCCGTACTCCTTGCGGGAGATGCTCACCGATCCCTCCAGGCCGACGCGCCGGTTGCCGAAGGGGTCGACCGCCGTGCCCGTGTACTCGAAGTCGATGCTGATCGGGCGGGTGGTGTCCTTGATGGTCAGGTCGCCCGTGACGCGGTACTCGGTGTCGGAGCGCGGCTCGACCGAAGTGGTGCGGAAGGTGATGTCGGGGAAGTTGGGCGCGTCCAGGAAGTCGTTGGTGCGCAGGTGCTGGTCGCGCTGTTCGACGCCGGTGTCGATGCTCTCGGTCTTGATCACCAGTTGGGCGCTCGAGCGGGCCGGGTCGGCGCCGTCCAGGTGGGCGGTGCCCTCGAACTGGTGGAACGCGCCGCGGACCTTGGTCACCATGGCGTGGCGGGCGATGAAGCCGATCCGGGTGTGGGCGGGGTCGAGGACGTAGTCCCCGGTGAGCTCGGCGAGGGCGGGGGACGTGGTCAAGGGTGCCTCCGTAGGGCCTGGATCCCGGCGGCGGTCCGCCCGGATCGTCTCCCGGCCCACGCTAGGGCGTGATCGGTTCGAGGCGTGGCCTGACGCACGGGGCGGCGGCACAGTGCACCCTGCCGATCGATCCCGCGGCGGGACGGGCGCGGGCGGGGCCAGGGCGGGGCGGTGTGTCGCCTGTCCCCGCGCCCTGGCCCCGGTGGCCGGCGAACCGGCTCGGGCCGATCAGCCCACGCGCTCGACGCGTGCGCGTCGGATGAGGTTCTTGCCGGGTTCGCGGACCTTGTCGAAGGCCGCGTTGTTGAGGAGGACGCAGCTGCCCGAGGGGCCGTTGACGGTGACGGTCGTGGCTTGGCCGTTGTCCAGGTTGGTGACCTTCAGCTTGGTGCCCACCGGGAACGTGCCGCTGGTCGCCGCGGGCGGGCCGGCCTCGCCCGACAGCGTCACCGTCGACCCCGGACACACGACCTCACCCGTGGCCGGCTTGGCCTGGCCCCCCGCCGCACCGGTCGAGCCTGTGCCCGTCCCGCCCGCCCCGCCGGTCGCGCCGGCGGCCGGTGTGCCGCCGCCCCCCACGCGCTCGACGCGTGCGCGTCGGATGAGGTTCTTGCCGGGTTCGCGGACCTTGTCGAAGGCCGCGTTGTTGAGGAGCACGCAGCTGCCCGAGGGGCCGGTGACGGTGACGGTGGTGGCTTGGCCGTTGTCCAGGTTGGTGACCTTCAGCTTGGTGCCCACCGGGAACGTCCCGCTGGTCGCCGCGGGCGGGCCGGCCTCGCCCGACAGCGTCACCGTCGACCCCGGACACACGACGTCCGGTACGGAGGCGTTGCCGGTCGCCACCGTGGCGATGACGCCTCCGGTCACCAGGGTTCCCGTGGTGACGGAGAGCACGAGCTTCTTCATCAAACTCATAGTCCGTTTGCGTGACATGGACACTCCTCGATCCGATGGACGCTGTCTTGCCGTCCTGCATACGCCCGCCGTCACACCCCGGTTCATTCCTTGTCGCTGCGTTACAAATCCAGCGGTGCGGAGGCCTTCGCGTGCTGCGTGGGGCGGGCCAGGGCGTCGCGGGGCTCGTGGAGCACGGTCGAAGGCGCAGGTGGACGCCGTACGGCTGCGGGAGGCCGGGGCGTGCGGAGCGCGTACCGATCTTCCTGATCGAGGCGGGGACGGGAGGAGCGCAGGCAGCCTTAAGGTTCGTTTGATTCCCCCTTAACGCTCCGCCCCAATGCCCCGCGGACTTCCGCGACGTCCCGTCGGTCAGGCCGGCGGCAGGTTCTGTTCGGACCAGACGGTCTTGCCGCCCCTGGTGTAGCGGCTGCCCCAGCGGTGCGAGAGCTGGGCGACGATGTACAACCCGCGGCCGCCTTCCTCGGAGCTCCTCGCACGCCGCATCCTCGGCTGCGTGTTGCTGGCGTCCGAGACCTCGCACGTCAGCGTGTCCGCCCGGATCAGGCGCAGGCGCACCCGTCCGCCGGCGTGCCGGATGGCGTTGGTGACCAGTTCGCTGACGATGAGCTCCGTGCTGAAGGCGAGCTCGTCGAGGTCCCAGGCGGTCAGCTGCTCCAGGACGAGATGGCGCGCGTCGCCGACGATCGCCGGGTCGGCGTCCAGCCACCAGGTCGCGAGGGAGCCGGGATCCACCACCCGGGTACGGGCCAGCAGGAGGGTGACGTCGTCCCTGAGCCGGCCCGGCGGCAGCCCTTCGACGATGTCGTGCCGGGCCTGGCGCAGCGGCCGGCCGATGACGTCCGCACGTCGCAGTCGGTCCGCCAGGTCGTCCATGCCCTGGTCGATGTCGCCCTCTCCGCGTTCGATCAGGCCGTCGCTGTACAGGGCGAGGACGCTCCCCGGCGCCAGTTCGCGCTCGACCGGTTCGAAGGGCCAGCCGCCGACCCCCAGGGGCGGGCCGGGGCTCAGGTCGACGTACTCCACGCTTCCGTCCGGGCTGACCACGGCCGGCGGCGGGTGCCCGGCGCTCGCCATGACGCACGCCCGGGTGACCGGGTCGTAGACGGCGTACAGGCAGGTGGCCCCCGCCGGTCCGCTCGGCACCGGTATGCCCGCGTCGGCGTCGTCCGCTTCGTCGCTCTCGGCCTCGGCGGCGACCTGGAGCACCATGTCGTCGACGTGCGCGAGCAGTTCCTCGGGTTCCAGTTCCAGGTCCGCCATCGCGCGTACGGCGCTGCGCAGGCGGCCCATCATGGCCGTGGCGTGCAGCCCGTGACCGGCGACGTCCCCGACCACCAGGGCGACCCGGGCCGACGACAGGGGGATGACGTCGAACCAGTCGCCGCCCACACCGCTGTCCGCGTCGGCGGGCAGGTAGAGGCCCGCGGCCTCCAGCGCCGGCCTCTCCGAGGTGGCCGGCGGCAGGAGGCTGCGCTGCAGGCCCACGGCGGTACGGCGTTCCTTCGTGTAGCGCCGCGCGTTGTCCACGGCGGTGGCCGCGCGGGCGGCGATCTCCTCCAGGAGCGCCAGGTCGTCCTCGTCCAGCGGGGGAGCGTCCCCCGTGCGCCAGAGCGTCAGCCTCCCGAACCTGATGCCCCGTGCGCACAGCGGCGCCGTCATCGCCGAATGGGCACCCGGCACGGTCGTGGCCCACTCCGGAGCCTCCTCGGCCCAGGGCCCGGTTCCGAGGCCGGTGATCAGCGCTCCCCGGCACCCCCGCTCCTCGCGCGCCCCCGGTTCGGGCGCGCCCGCCTGCGTCGCGGTCGGGTTAGGAGCGGCCGCGGCGATCGGATCCGCGAACTGGGCGGTCCCCGTACGCAGCGCGGCCCTTTCCGCTCCGGCGACGGCCAGCCGGATCAGCGGCAGCGCGAGAGGTCCGTCGGCGGGTGGTTCACCGCCGGTCAGGACGGTCTCCGCCAGATCCACCGCGGCGCAGTCGCCGAGCGCCGGCGTCAGGACCTTCACCAGGTCCTCCACGGTGCGCAGGACGGACAGCGAACCGCCCAGCGCTCCGGTGGCGCGGTAGAGCAGGTCCAGGCGTCCGCGGGCCCGCTCGTGGTCGGTGACGTCGGTGAACACCGTCGCCACGCCCATCGGATGCCCGTCGGGGTCCTGCAGCCGGAACGCCTGGATGGTCACGACCCGGCCGCCCCGCGGATCGTCCAGGGTGCGCACGGTCGTGTTGAAACCGACCAGGGGGATCCCGCTGCGCAGGACCTCCCGCAGCCGGTCGTCGATGATCCGGGCGTCCTGCGCCCACAGGAAGTCGGCCAGGCGCCGGCCGGACAGGTCGACCGGCACCCCGGTGTACGGCAGCAGGTGCGAGTTCGTCCGCAGCAGGCGCAGCTCGGCGTCGAAGACGGCCAGGCCCACCCGGCCCTGCAGGAACAGTTCCTGCGTGAAGGCGTGGTCCTGCCGCCCTCGGGCGACCAGTTCCAGGGGTGCGCCGAGTACGAGGCAGCGGGCCCGGTCCCCGCGCGCGCCGTCGTCCAGCGGGATGACGCGGAAGCCGATCTCCAGCTCGCGTCCCGAGCCGTGCCGCAGGGTGGCCCGGCCCTCCCAGCCCCTCGGGTCCTCCTGCTTCCGCTGCCCACCCTGGGCCAGGACGGCCTCCCAGCTGCCCGCGTCCGCCAGGAGGTCCCGTACCGGCCGGCCACACACGTCCGCGGACCCGCGGTCCAGGAGGGCTTCGGCCGCCGGTGTCCAGGCGAGGACCGTCCCGGCGTCGTCCAGCAGTGCCGCGGCCGTGTTCGTGGCAGCGAAGGGATAGTCCTGGTTGCTCTCGGTGGCGCGCATGCGTGCCCATCTCGTCCGCCGGTCCCGCTGCCCTCATGCTGAGCGATGTCCGGAACGGGAGCCAGAGGCGTTGCGCCATCCGGTCCCGCCCCAGGCGTCGGTCACAGTGTCTCGCGAGGGTGCCCCGGGCGGGAAGGCCGGCGCCGCGGACGCCGCCGGCCTTGCGACCAGGGATGCGCGGGTCGTATTGCGGGTCAGGCCCGGCGCCCGGCCCGGCGCCGGCGCGAGGCGCTCAGCCGCGCGGAACCGGTCCGGCGCCCAGTTCCCGTTCGGCGACCAGCCGGAAGGGGTTCGGCGGGCGGCCGGTGAGGCGTTCGACGGTGTCGGTGGTGCGGTCCTCGGCCCCCTCGGCGATGGCGCGGTCCATCGCGGCCAGCATGGCGGCGAACTCCGGCGGGATCACGGTGGCCAGGCGGTCGCGCATGGCCTCGTAGGTCAGGGGGTGGTGGACCACCGGGCGGCCGGTGACCCGGCTGACGATCGCGGCGACGTCGTCGTGGCCGAGCGCCTCCGGGCCCGTCAGGACCAGGTCGGCATTGGGTGCCCGGTCGTCCGTCAGGGCGCGTACGGCGACGGCGGCGATGTCCTCGGCGTCGACGAAGCCGACCCGGCCGGTCCCGGCCGCCGTCCGGATGAGCCCTTCGGTACGGATGCTGTCGGCGTGCGCGTGCGTGCCGGTGAAGTTCTGCATGAACCAGGAAGGCCGCAGGACCGCCCACTGCTCGAACAGGCCGGGCAGCGCCCGGTGCACGGCCCCCACGGCCGGGCCGTCCTCGGGGATGGCCGAGGAGCTGAGGAGGACCGCGCGGCGTACGCCGGCGGCGCGGGCCTCCCGGAGGAAGGGCAGCATGACGGCGGCCGGGTCCGGGTCGCCGATGGGCGGGACGAGGTAGGCGCGGTCGACCCCGTCGAGGGCGCCGCCGAAGGTGGTGGCGTCGTACCAGTCGAAGCGGACCGGTTCCGCTCCCGGGAGCGGGGTGGCTCGGCGCCCGGCGGCCCGGACGCGGTGGCCGGCGGCGATGAGCTGCGCGGCGGTCCGGCCGCCGGTGGTGCCGGTGGCGCCGATGACGAGGGTGGTGCCGGTGGGGTTCATCGGGCGCCGCTCCCCGTGAAGTCCGTCCCGGGCGCCTGGACGGCGAGGGGGTTCCAGTAGTCGCGGTAGGAGGTGAAGCGTCCGTCCTGGACGGTCACGACGGCGATGTACCTCATGTCGAAGGGGCTGTCCGTCGCGACGAGGCGGCCCACGCCGCGCATCTCGACCACGATGGTCCCGGGGTCGGTGCTCTCGTGGATCCGCACGTCGGGGAAGTCGTGCAGGTCGATGTGGTCGGGGTAGTCGCGCATGTAGGCGGCGACGGCCTCGCGGCCGTCCAGCCGCTGCGGCCAGGCCGGGGGAGCGAAGGGGAACTCCATCACGCCGTCGTCGGCCCACAGGCCGACCCAGCCGGGGATGTCCTTGGCCAGGAGCAGGCGGAGGCTGTGGCGGTACAGATCCGCCGGTGTGGTGGTCGTGGGCATGGTGGTACTCCGTCCTGTACGATACGGACCGGTGGTCCGCTTCGTCGGTGAACGATACGGACCGTCGGTCCGCATCGCAACCGGAGGATCCCGTTGACCGAACAGCGCAGTCCGCGCAAGGACGCGGCCCGTAACCGGGCAGCCGTATTCGCCGCCGCCGACGAGCTCTTCGCCCACTGCCGCAGCCCCGAGGAGGTGACCATGGCCGACATCGCGGCGGCGGCAGGCGTCGGCAAGGGAACGCTCTTCCGCGCCTTCGGCGACCGCACCGGGCTGATCGGCGCGCTGTACGAGGCGCGGCTCGAACCGGTCAGGAGCGCCGTCGAGGACGGTCCGCCCCCGCTGGGGCCCACCACCGCACCGCTGCAGCGCGTACCGGCCCTGCTGGACGCCGTCCTGTGCTTCAAGCTCGACAACCGCCACCTCGCACTGGCCCTGGAGGGGACCGGCGCGGACAGTCCCTACCGGACGGCGCACTACGAGCGGTGGCACGCCCTGCTGCGGGACCTGCTGGAGCAGATCCCGGGCCCGGCCGACACCGGCTTCACCGCCCACGCGCTGCTCGCCGCCACCCGGGCCGACCTCGTCGCCTACCTGGCCGCAGACAAGGGGGTGCCGCGCGAGGAACTGCGCCGGCAGCTGGCGGAGTTCACCGCCGGGATCCTCGACACCCGCACCCGAGGGGGTGCGTCCGGCGCACCGTGATCCGGGCGCACCGTGACGCCGGCGCACCGTGACGCCGACGGCCGGGGTCGGGCCCTCGCGCCGTCACAGCCGCCAGTAGGTACCCGTACGGGCGTCGACGTGCACCACGTGCCGGCCGACGCGCACCACGTGGTGGTCCGGGCCGGACCAGGAGCCGGTGACACCGTCGGCGCCGAGCAGCGGGGTCCAGACCTCCAGGAAGGTGCTGCCGTCCGGGTTGGTGCCCCACTCGACGAGGTCCGCACCCTCCCGCCGGAAGGTGCCGGTGTCCTCGCCCGGCTCCCCCGTGAGGTGGTGGAAGCGCACCTGGGAGCCGTCGAAGGACGTCGTGCCGGCGAAGCCGCGGCTGTCGGCGTAGTACGGACCGGCCTGCAGCCACACCACTTCGCCGTCCTCGGTCAGGGGGCCGCCGTCGCGGCTGATGCCGCGCCGCAGCCAGGCACCGTGCTCGGGCACCGGGACGCCGGGTCCGCCCGGGACGGGCACCGCCGGCACCGGCTCAGGCGCGGTCATCGGCGGCGGGTCCGTCCACGGCCAGCAGCGTCAGCGGTACGTTGCCGCGCACGGCCTGCGAGTAGGGGCAGACCGCGTCCGCGCGGTGCAGCAGGGGCTGGAGGTCCGCCGCGCGCCATCCCGGCAGGCTGACGGTGAGCGCCACCGCGAGGCCGTAGCCCGCGGGCGTGTCCGTGGTGCCGAGCTGCACCTCGCAGGCGACGCGCGCGGCCGATGCGTCCGCCCCGAACTCGGCGGCGACCTCCGCGAGCGCGGAGGTGAAGCAGGCGGCGAAACCGGCCGCGAACAGCTGCTCCGGGTTGGTGGTGCCGGGGACCTTCCTGCGCGGCGGGGCGAGGCGGACGTCCAGGCGCCCGTCGTCCGTGCGGACGGATCCGGTACGGCCCCCCGCGGCATGCGCGGTCGTCCGGTACAGGCTGCTGGTGAGTGGCACGGTCATGGCGTTCGGCCCATCCTGCTCGACGAGACGCTGCCCGGGTACGGACAGCGTGAGGCGCTGCTCGTGCAGCACCTCGCGCGTCGTCGTGCGTAACCGGGTACGGCGCATCTCGTCCGGGGCCTCGAATCCGGCCGCCGGACAATCTAGCAACGCGGGCGGCCGGTCGGCGCCGCGCCCGTGGTGAAGTACCTCACCCGCCGCCGGCGCCGCCGTGATCCGGGGGCTGGGGCTGGGGCCGGGGCTCGGGCCGGTGCCGGACGCGGTACGCGCCGGGAGGCATGCCCTCCCACCGGGTGAAGGCGCGGACGAGGGCCGTCGCGCCGCTCAGGCCGACGAGGGGGGCGATCCGGTCCAGTGGCAGGTCCGTGGTCTCCAGCAGCCGCCCGGCCCGGCCGTGGCGGGCGGCGTCGAGGAGCGCCCGCCATGACGTGCCCTCCGCGTGCAGGGCCCGCCTCAGCGTCCGGACGCTGAGGTTGAGCTCCTTGGCGGGGCCCTCGGGACCCGCGTCCTCCAGCGCGGCGTGCTCCAGCCACCGCCGTACGCGCCCGGCCGCGGTCGCGCCCGCGGACAGCTGGTCCAGGAGCCGTTCCGCGTAGGCCCGGTGCAGGGCGTCGAGGGCGGGATCGTGGAGCGGGCGGCGCCGGTCCAGGTCCTCGTCGGCGACCGTGATCGCGTTCTCCGGGGTGTCGAAGGTGACGGGGCAGCCGAGGACACGGGCGTAGGGCTCGGCCGCGCCCGCACGCGGGTGGGCGAACGACACGGCCAGGGGCGCCCAGTCGTCCCCGGCGATCCAGCGGGCCGCCCGCACCATCGTGGCGACGACCGCCTCCACCTGCTGGGGGTGCATGGTGGCCGGGGCGACGGTCGGCCGGTAGCGGATCCGGCCGACGCCGCTGCCACGGTGCAGGGTCACCGTGCCCGCCTGGCTGACCAGGGGGTGGTAGCGCTCGGCCGCCCGCGCGGCCTCCGCGAGACTGGCGCAGGTGAGGACGAGGTGGCCCAGGATGTGCAGGCCTTCGGGCCGGATGCGGTCGCCCACGAGAAGCCCGGTGTGCGGGCCGGCGTCCCGGGCGTCGAGCACCGAGTCCCACAGGGCGCGCATCTCGCCGTACTCCAGCCGGTCCGTGGGCAGGGCCCAGGAGGCGGACGGCCCGTTTTCGCCCTCCGCCGTCGCGTTCAGGACGGCGAGGGCGTAACACGCGGTGACGGAGGGCGGCTCGGTGGCGGACACGGCCGCCAGTCAATGCGGGCACACCACCCCCGTCAACACCGTCCGCAGGACGGCCGCCGGCGGGCGGGCCGCAGCACGGGCCCGGGGAGCGGGCCCGCGGAGCGGGGAGGGAGAGCGGTCCGGGGAGTCAACGGATTGGCCGCCGGAGTCAATGACGGCGCCGCGGCCCGCTCCTAGGGTCGGCCTTCGGACACCGAGGGGATCAGGGGCCCGCGGAGTGCCGGGGAAGCCGGGAGGCGTGCTGCCCTGATCACCACCGCTCAGAGGAGTACGCCGTGATTCTCTTCCTGCTTCCCGCAGGCGACTACGACCCGACCGAGGCGGCGGTGCCCTGGGCCGCGCTGCGGGACGCCGGCTTCGAGGTGCGGTTCGCGACCCCCGGCGGGAAGGTCGCGCTCGCCGACCCCCGGCTCACGGACCTCGGGTTCTCCTGGCTGTCGCCCTGGCTGATGACCCGCCGCGCCGAACTGGCCGCCTACCGCCGCCTCACGGAGGACCCCCATTTCCTCGCCCCCTCCTCGTACGAGGAGTACGCGCGGTCCGCGGACCAGGACCCGGCCGCCGTCACGGGCCTCTTCGTCCCCGGCGGCCACGCCGCCGGCATGCGGACACTGCTCGAAGACGCCACCGCCCAGCGGCTGTTCGCCCGGCTCTTCACCCGGGGGCTGCCGGTCGGAGCCGTGTGCCACGGCGTGCTGCTCGCGGCCCGGGCCAAGGATCCCGCCACCGGGCGCTCGGTCCTCCACGGTCGGCGGACGACGGCCCTGACGTCCCTGCTGGAGCTGACCGGATGGAACCTCACCCGGCTCTGGCTGGGGCGCTACTACCGCACGTACCGCACCACCGTGCAGCAGGAGGTCACCGCGGCGCTCGCCGATCCGCGCCACTTCCTGGCCGGCCCGCCGCTTCCCTTGCGCGACACCGCCGCCCGGCCCGGACGGGGTTTCACCGTCAGGGACGGCAACTACGTCTCCGCCCGGTGGCCCGGCGACTGCCACCGCCTGGCGGCGGACTACCTGGCCCTGGTCCGCGCCCATGCGGCGGGAGCGGTGCACCGGGCAGCCTGACCCCGGCCTCCCCGCATCGTGCCCGTCGCGCGGGCCGGCGGCCGAAGACCGTCTCCGCACTGTCCCGAACGCCCTGGGCGCGTGCGGGCCGTGGGCCGGCGCAGGGGTGCCCCCGGCACGTGCGGCCCGGGGGCACCCCTCAGGGCCGGGCGCTCTCGAAGGACCGGAGCAGGTCCGCCGCCACGCTCAACGCGATCGTTGCGGGTTCCTTGCCGGTGATCCCGGGGATCCCGATCGGGGTCTTGATCCGGTCGATGGCGGCGCTGTCGTGGCCGCCCTCGGTGGCCAGCCGCCGCCGGAACCGCGCCCACTTGGCCGGCGAGCCGATCAGTCCGATCGAGCCGAGACCGTCGGTGCGCAGGGCGGCGTCGCAGAGCGCGGCGTCCTCGGCGTGATCGTGGGTCATGATCAGCACGTGGGTGCCGGGCGGCAGCTCCCCGAGCACCTCCTCCGGAAGCAGCGGGGTGTGGTGCACACGGATCTGCGCCACCGCGTCCGCGAGCACGCCCAGCCGCTCGTCGGTCAGCATGTCGGGGCGACTGTCGACCAGGTGCAGGTCGAGGTCGTGGCGCGCCAGGACGCGGGCCAGCTCCAGACCGACGTGCCCGACGCCGAAGACCGCCACCGCCTCGACCACCGGCAGCGGCTCCAGCAGGACGGTGACGGCTCCGCCGCAGCACTGCACGCCGTGCGGGCCGGTGACCTTGTCGTTGAGGGCGAAGTCCATCAGCTCCGGCTCCGGACGGGCCAGGCCGTTCAGCTCGCGCGCCCGGTCGATGGCGACGGCCTCGATGTTGCCGCCGCCGATCGACCCCCAGGTCTCGGTCCTTCCGACGAGGAGCTTGGCCCCGGCCCGGCGGGGCGCGTGGCCGCGCACGGTCGCGACGGTCACGAGCACGCCGGGCTCCCGGCGCTCCCGCAACCGTGCGACCGCGGCCACCCACGTCATGTCAGACATTGCTCAAGGCACTTGCTTCGGCCTGGGCCTCGCCGGCGCCGGGGGCGTGTCCGCCGTGCCGCGCACCGCTCCCGCGGACCGCTTCGATCGCCCAGTACACCGCCTCCGGTGTCGCGGGGGAGGCGAGCTCCACACTGACCCCGGCGGGCCCGAACTCCCCGGCCGCCTGCCGCAGGGCCTCCCGCACCGAGAACGCCAGCATCAGCGGAGGCTCACCCACCGCCTTGGACCCGTAGACCGCGCCCTCCTCGGTGGCGTTCTCCAGCAGCCTGACGTGGAACTCCTCGGGCATCTCCGAGAAGCTCGGCAGCTTGTAGGTGCTCGCGGCCTGGGTCAGCAGACGGCCGCGGTTCGGCCCGTCGCCGGCGTCCCACCGCAGGTCTTCCAGGGTCAGCCAGCCCGCGCCCTGCACGAAGCCGCCCTCGACCTGACCGATGTCGATCATCGGGGAGAGGCTGTCGCCGACGTCGTGCACGATGTCCACCCGCCGGATCCGGTACGCGCCGGTGAAGCCGTCCACCTCCACCTCGGTCGCGGCGGCGCCGTAGGAGAAGTACTTGAACGGGGAGCCCTGGAAGAGCTTCGCGTCCCAGTGCAGGCCCTCGGTCCGGTAGAAACCGGCCGCCGACAACTGGACCCGCTGGAAGTACGCGGTGCGCACCAGCTCGTCCCAGGCCAGCTCCCTGTCGTCGCCGAGGACGCGTGCGACACCCTCGACGATGCGCACGTCCGCGGCGTTCGCACCGAGCTGGGTGCCGGCCACCCGCAACAGCCGCTCGCGGATCTGCTCGCAGGCGTTCTTCACCGCCGCGCCGTTGAGGTCCGCCCCGGCACTGGCGGCCGTGGCGGAGGTGTTGGGCACCTTGTCCGTACGCGTCGGGGCCAGCCGCACCTTGTGCAGCGGGATGCCGAGCGTGGTCGCGGCCACCTGCAGCATCTTGGTGTGCAGGCCCTGCCCCATCTCGGTGCCGCCGTGGTTGATCAGGACCGAGCCGTCCTTGTAGACCAGCACCAGCGCGCCGGCCTGGTTGAAGGCGGTGAGGTTGAACGAGATGCCGAACTTGATCCCGGTGACCGCGAGCGCCCGCTTGGTGTGCGGGTGCGCGGCGTTGAAGGCCGCGATCTCCCGCCTGCGATCCGCGATGGCGGCGTCCTCCCGGACCTGCCCCCAGACGGTGGAGATCCGTTCGGGGTGCAGCACCGGCTGCCCGTACGGCGTGGACTGGCCCTGCCGGTAGAAGTTGCGCTCGCGCAGCTCCATCGGATCCAGGCCGAGCAGCGGAGCGCACCGGCCCATGATGTCCTCGATCACCAGCATGCCCTGCGGTCCGCCGAAGCCGCGGAAGGCGGTGTTGGAGACCTTGTTGGTCCTGGCGATGCGGCCGGCGACGCGGGCGTTGGGGATCCAGTAGGTGTTGTCGATGTGACACAGCGCGCGGGCCACCACCGGCTCGGACAGGTCCAGGCTCCAGCCGCCGTCCGCGGTCAGGGTGGCGTCCAGGGCCTGGATGCGGCCCTCGGCGTCGAACCCGATCTTCCACGCGGCGTGGAACCCGTGGCGCTTGCCCGACATGGTCAGGTCCTGGGTCCGGTTGAGCCGTACCCGGACCGGCCGGCCGGTCAGCCTGGCGCCGAGCGCGGCGATGGCCGCGAACCCGTGCGGCTGCATCTCCTTGCCGCCGAAGCCGCCACCCATCCGCAGACACTGCACGGTCACCTCGTGGCTGTGCAGGCCGAGGACGTGCGCGACGATCTCCTGCGTCTCCGAAGGGTGCTGGGTGCTGCTCTGGACGAACATCTGCCCGTTCTCGTCGACGAGGGCCAGCGCCGCGTGCGTCTCGAGATAGAAGTGTTCCTGGTCGGAGAACTGGAACTCGCCGGTGAACACGTGCGCGGAGTCGGCGAAGCCGGCGTCGACGTCACCGGTCACCATCACGGGCCGGGCGCCGTGGAAGCTCTCCGCCGCGATCGCCTCCGCCAGCGTGATCACGGAGGGCTTCTCGTCGAGTTCCACCTCGACGGCCGCCGCCCCGAGCCGGGCCGCCTCCAGGGTCTCGCCGAGCACCCAGGCGACGGCGTGGCCGTGGAACATGACCTCGTCGGGGAAGAGCGGCTCGTCGTGCTTCATCCCGGCGTCGTTGACGCCGGGTACGTCGGCACCCGTCAGTACGCGGACCACGCCGGGCACGGCGAGCGCGGGCCCGGTGTGCAGCGCGGTGATCCGGCCGTGGGCCTTCATGACCTGGACCGGGTGGGCGTGCAGGACGTCCTTGGTGCGGTGGGAGAGGTCGTCGGTGTAGAGCGCGGCGCCGGTGACGTGCAGGTTCGCGCTCTCGTGGGGCATCGAAAGGCCGACGACGGGCTTTTCGGGGCGTTCGGACAACTGGCTCATGACGACACCGCCTCGGTGGTTCGCGCGTACATCTTCAGCAGGCTCTGGCCGAGCATCGCGGAGCGGTAGCCGGCGCTGGCGCGGTGATCGTCCAGGGGAGTGCCCTGGGCGCGCAGCACCCGGGCAGCGGCCTCGACGGTCTCCGCAGTCCACGGCTCGCCCTCCAGGGCCGCCTCGGCCGCGAGGGCGCGGATCGGGGTGGCGGCCACGCCGCCCAGGCCGATGCGTGCCTTGCGTACGGTCCCGTCCTCGATGTCGAGCGCGAAGGCGACCGCGACGCTGGAGATGTCGTCGAAGCGCCGTTTGGCGATCTTGTGGAAGGCCGTGACCGGCGACAGCGGCAGCGGGACGCGCACCGCGCGGATCAGCTCGCCGGGACGGCGCACGCTCTGCCGGTAGCCGGTGAAGTAGTCGCGGAGGGGGACCTCGCGCTCGCCGTCGGCGTCGGCGAGCACCAGCGAGGCCTCCAGCGCGAGCAGCACCGGCGGGCTGTCACCGATGGGGGAGCCGGTACCGAGGTTGCCGCCGAGGGTGGCGCTGTTGCGGATGAGCCGGGACGCGAACTGGGGGAACAGCTCTGCCAGCAGAGGGACGCTGCCGTCGAGGCGGCGTTCGATCTCCGTGAGGGTGAGCGCCGCCCCGATCTCGACGCGGTCGGATTCGACGCGCAGTTCGCGCAGTTCGGGCAGCCGGTCGACCGCGACGACGCAATCCGCCCGGCGGGAGCGGATGTTCACCTCCACGCCCCAGTCGGTGCTTCCGGCGACGACCACCGCTTCGGGCCGCTCGCGCAGCAGCCGCAGCGCGTCGGACAGGGTGCCCGGCCGCAGGAACGCGCGGTCGTCGCGGGTGTAGGCGGTGGCGACGGGTGCGGGCGGGGACTGCTCGCGGCGCTGCGCCAGGGGGTCGTTCTCGGCGGGCGCGCCGACGGCGAAGGCGGCGTCGCGGATCGGGCGGTAGCCGGTGCAGCGGCACAGGTTTCCGCTCAGCGCGTGCAGGTCGAAACCGTTCGGACCGTGCTCGGAGTGGGTGGCAGTGCCGTCGGCGGCCCCTGCCGCCTGCGGGTGCGCGCAGCGGTCGGGCCGGTAGTACTCGGAGGCCATGCTGCAGATGAACCCCGGGGTGCAGTAACCGCATTGGGAGCCGCCGCGGACGGCCATCTCCTCCTGTACGGGGTGCAGCGCGGCCGGCTCACCGGGCGCGCCGGCGGTGGCGAGGCCTTCGGAGGTGATGACCTCCTGGCCGTCCAGGGCCGCGACCGGGACCAGGCAGGCGTTGACCGCCACCCAGTCCGTGGGCTTGTTCACCCCGGGGCGGGCCACCAGGACCGCGCAGGCGCCGCACTCGCCCTCGGCGCAGCCCTCCTTGGTGCCGGTGAGGCCGCGCTCGCGCAGGAATTCCAGCACCGTGGTGTGGGGTGCGGCCGGTGAGATCGGTGCTTCTTTCCCGTTGACCGTAATAATCGCCATGTACAGGAGCTTTCTCTCTTCGTGGTCGCGGCTGGGCATACCGGAGCGCGACGGATCGGCACACAGGGAAGTGCCGTGGGTGAGGGCAGAGATGAGAAGGCGCCGGGGCCCGCGATCGGGCACTCCGGCGAGGGGGCTGTTCAGCAGCCGTGCGCTACACGACCCGGAGCCCAGGCGATCTGGTGTGCGGGGCGGGGCAGTTCGGAGAGGGTGGACATCCGGCCTCGCCTCCTTCCAGCAGCTCATGGGCGGGTGCCGACGAAGTTACGTTGCCGCTGGTTGATCGGTCAAGCGGCTCTGGGCCGATTCCACGAGGGCCGGCCGCCCGGTGCGGCGGGACTTCGTACGCGCCACCAGGTGTGTCCCATCGAACCCGCCGCCACCCTTCCCGTCACACGCCCTTCACGCAGCGTAGTGGCGCCCGGCCCTCCGCGCCACGTTCCGACTCGCCCGAACCGTCCCGGACGCGACAGCATGGAGGAAGAGGGCGCACCGCGGGACGTCCTCGGCAGGAGGCGACACGGACGGTGACCAGACATCGCTTTGCGTTCTGCGGGGCCGAGCTCGCCGCTGTCTACGTCGTCGCCGACCAGGACAGGGAACTCCATCTGGCCGAGCTGACCGGAAACCGCGGGGTCCTCTACGGACTGCCCGCGGTCCTCGCCGTGGCCGGCCATTCGCCCGCCGCCAACGCCTTCCGCTCCGGCCGCCCGCTGTGGCTGACCCCCAAGGAGCTCGCCACCTTCGTCGAGGAGGATCCCCACCACTTCCCCACCAGGGTCGGGAACGGCGCCCCCCAGTCGCCGGCCAAAATCTCGCTGGGGGCGCTCCCGCTGGGACACGGCGACCAGGAGCTCGGGTGCCTGATCGTCGCCGGCGAGGTCGGGGACGGCTTCAGCGCCGACGACCGCAGCCTCCTGGAGCTCTACGCCGATCAGGTGGCGGCCGGACTCGAATCGGTCGCCGCCCGCTTCGCCGGACGCAAGGCCCCGCAGGCACATCTGGGCCAATCCCTGGTGCCCGACCAGGGCGGCGCGTTCATCCTGGAACTGAGCACCGGCCGCATGGAGGCCCACGCGCACGTGCTCGACCTGCTCGGTCTGCCCCCCGAGCAGTTCGACGGGCAGGTGGAGACCCTGCTGGCCTGCGCCGTTCCCGACGACATGCCCGCGCTGATGGCGATCGTGGAGCCGGACCGGCTGGCCGCCGCAGGCGGACAGCAGCTGGCGTTCCGCATCCGCCGGCCCAACGGCGAGCTGCGCTGGCTCGGGCTGCGCTGCCGTGTGGAGCTGGACTCCGCCGGCGCCCCCCGGCGCGTCCTGGGCGTGGTGGCCGACGCCACCTATCTGCGCCCCAGCGCCGACGAGGTCTCCGTCGTGCAGCGGCTGTCGGCCACGCTTGCAGGCGCGGCGACCATCCGCGAGGTCAGCCGACTGGTGGTCGCCGCCCTGCGCGAGCCGCTCGGCGCCTGCCGGGTCGCGGTCGGCGAACTGGAACTCGAACGGCTCAGGGTCACCGCCCTCGATCCTCCCGAGCCCGACGCCTGGCCCGAGGTCTGGCGCTCGGAGTGGCGCTCCGAGTGGCCCGACGTGGCGCTCAGTGACCTGCCCACCCTGCAGAGCGCGCTGCGCGGCGGACACATGAGCCTGTGGCCGCCGGGCGCGGATCTCGAACCGGGCCTGCTGGGCGTCGGGCCCGGTGGTCTCGCGGTGCTGCCGCTGCCCGCCGAAGGCCGGATGATCGGGGTGTGCCTGGTGGGGTGGGCCACGGAGCACCGGTTCGGCCCCGAGGAACGGTCGCTGCTGACCGCCACCGCGGGGCTGGCGGGGCAGGCGCTGGTGCGCGCCCACGCACTGGACGCCGGGCACGAACTCGCCACCATGCTCCAGCGCAGTCTGCTGCCCCGTAAGCTCCCGGAGCTGCCGGGCGGGGTCGCCGTGGCCCGCTACCTGCCCGCGACGGCCGGCCTCGAGGTCGGCGGCGACTGGTACGACGTCATTCCCCTCGGCGACGCCCATGTGGCCTTCGTCATCGGGGACGTACAGGGGCACAGCGCGGGAGCCGCCACCATCATGGGCCAGATGCGTACGGCGGTCAGGGCCTACGCGGTGGAGGGCCATCCGCCCGACGTGGTCGTCGCGCGGGCCAACCGGCTGCTCGTCGGCATGGAGACCGACCTGTTCGCCACCTGCGGGTACGTGGACCTCGACATGGAGGAGGGCATCGCCCGGGTCGTCCGGGCCGGCCATCTGCCGCCGATCGTGCGCCATCCGGACGGTGTCACCGAGGAGATGGCGGTCGAGGGCGGGCCTCCCCTGGGCGTGCTGGAGTCAGCCGAATTCCCGATGACCGAGATCGGATTGCTCCCCGGGACCGTGCTCATCCTGCTGACGGACGGTCTGGTCGAGTCCGCCCGGCTGCATCTGGAGGAGGGCATGCGGCGGGTGTGCGACCTGGCCGCCGAGGCCGATCCGGTCGACGTCGGCGGACTGGCCGACGAGTTGGTCCTGCGCGTGGGCCGTCGCGACGACGACGTGGCGTTGCTGCTGCTGCGCTACGACGGCACCCAGGGCCGGCCGAAGCGCAGCCACTGGACGGTGTGGCGGCTGCCCAAGGCGGTCCTGCACGCGCGCCGTTTCACCGCGCGCACCCTGCGGGCCTGGGGAGTGGTGGAGGAACTCGACACGGCTCTGCTGATCGTGTCCGAGCTGGTCACCAACGCCATCGCGCACACCCAGGGCGAGGTGGGGATGGATCTGACCCTGTCGACGGACCGGCTGCGGATCGCCGTGAACGACGCGTCGCCGCGCAGCCCCGTCAAACCGGTGTCGCTGAGCTGGGAGGCGACCGGCGGCCGTGGGCTGCTCATCGTCGAGGCGACGGCGACGGCCTGGGGCTCCGTGCCGCTCAGCGGCGGCAAGCAGGTGTGGGCCGAGATCCCCTGGCACCGCGCGGACCCGGCTCGGTGAGCCCGCCGCCCCGGCGGGGCGGGCCCTGCTGGGAGCGTGCCGGGCTCGAAGCGGACCGGGGGCCTGGAAGCGGGCGTGCGGGCGGAGCGGCGGAGCGGCGGTCAGGCCGGCCCCGCCCTCCCGGGTGCGCGGCCCGTCGTACGGAGCCGCGCTACCCGGACACGCCGGACCGGGCGCCCGGGACGCCTCGGCGCTACCTGAGGGCCTCGAAGGAGGCGACCAGGTCGGTGGGGGAGGGCAGCGCGGATATGTCGGCCTGGATGGTGGCGGCGCCCTTGCGCAGGTCGTCGTCGGTGACGAGGCGGCCGAGCAGGTCGGCGTCCACGCTGTCGCCGCTGGCGCGGAGGGCGAAGCCCAAGCCGGTCGCGGCGTCGACGTTGATGAAGTGGTCGGCGCCCTGCGGGAGGATCAGCTGGGGGACACCCCGAGCGGCGGCGGTGAGCATGGTGCCCGAGCCGCCGTGGTGCACGATGGCGTCGGCGGTGTCCAGCAGCTGGGCCAGCGGCACCCAGGGCAGGGGGCGGACATTGGCGGGGAGGGTGCCGAGCGGGCTCAGGTCGGTGTCGCCCACGGCGAGCAGGAACTCGGCGTCCACGGAGGCGGCCTCGGCGATCACCCGGCTGACCGGGTCGACGCCCGCGAAGGCGGTCACCACCGTACCGAGGGTGACGGCGATCCGGGGCCGGGAGCCCCGGGCCACGAGATCGCGGGGCACCGTGCCGCCGCCGTTGTAGGGGACGTAGCGGACGCGCAGGCCGGTGCCGTCCCCGCCGAGGGAGGCGGGCACGACGTCGAGGACGGTCCGGGTCGCCGGGCCTTCGAGCCCGCGGGCCCGGTACTCGTCCGCCAGGACGTCGGCGAGCCTGCCGACCATGTCGAAGCCGGACATCACGCCGAAGTTGTGCACCACGGCGGGTATGCCGAGGGCCGCCGAGACCAGGGGTGCGGCGGCCTGGAAGGCGGCGTGGACGATGAGGTCCGGCTGCCAGGCGGTGGCGACGGCGAGCAGGCCGTCGATGGTGACCCGGCTGTGCTCCGCGAAACCGGCGGCGGCCTGCCGCTGCATGTCCTCCGGGCTCGTGCCGTCCGTGACGAACTGCGGGTCGGTGTTGTCCGAGGCGCGCCGGAAGGCATCCATCAGGGTCGAGCCGTCGCCGATCTCGACGGTGGGGACGCCGGTCTGCCGCAGCTGGTCGAGCGGGGCCGAACCGGCGAAGAGCACCTGGTGCCCGGCGGCCTGGAGCGCCTGGGCGGTCGGCACCATCGGGAACAGGTGGCCCGCCGCAGCGGGGCCGGTGAACAGTACGCGCACGGCGTTACTCCTAGCGTGGAGCTCCTTGATTCTTCTTCCAGATCTTCGAACGCACGTGCCGCGGCGTCAGTTTCCTCTGAGGTGGGCGAGTTTCAGCCGATTCTGAAGCCCGTGGGGATGCGAGTGCCCCCTAGAGTTGGCTAAGGCAAGGCAAACCTATGCATTGAGCAGGGCGGTGGCGGGATGGTGGAGGACGGCGCGGACGCGAGGCGTCCGCACGGTGAACTCGTCGCGGACGTGCTGGCGGTCCTGTGGGCGGCCGAGGGGCCGTTGACGCCGCAGCAGATCAACCTCGCGCTCGGCCGGGACCTGGCGAGGACGACGGTGACGACGATCCTGACCCGCATGTACGGGAAGGGGACGGTCGTCCGGACCCGCGAGGGCAGGGGCTTCGCCTACGCCGCCGCCGACGACGCCGCAGGTCTGGCGGCCGGCCGCATGCGCCGCGAGCTGGAGAAGGAGCCGCAGCGCGACCTCGTGCTGAAGCGGTTCGTCTCCTCCCTCTCCGGGGACGACGAGGAGGCGCTGCGGCGCCTCCTCCTGCAGACCGAGGAGAGCTGACGGGGGCTGGTCCCGGCGCACGGGCCGTACGAGTACGGGGAACGCGCGGCCGAAGGCCTGCGGGCTCGCCGAGACATCGAGTGACGACTTCGATGTAGACCGATCGGCGGGGTCCAAGTAAGCTCAGGCCGGGTCTACTTCACCTGCCTCTCCAGGCCGGAGCGCCTGCGAGTCCGCGAGTCCTGGGTCGGAGGTGACGTCCCCCTCCCCAGTGATTGGAAGCGACGTGTACGACAGGGGGAGCGGATCGTCGAGTCCCGCCGAGCAGACCGTGCATCTCCTGGCGGCGGCCGGCCGGGCCGTGGACGTACTGCTTGCGGAGCGTTCGGACGCGCGCGGGATGAGCCCGCCCCACGTGACGGTCCTCCGGACCCTCGCCGACCTGGGGCCGCACGCCCGCCGGGATCTGGCCGAACGGATGGACGCGCCGCCGGCCGACGTCGCGCGGGTGATCGGCGACCTCCTCGCCCAGGGCCTCGTACAGGACATGGTCGTCACCATCGGCGGCCGGCACGAGGTGGTGACGCTCACCGCGGCCGGTGCGGCGGCGCTGGGCGCGATGCGGGAGGACACGCTGTCGGTGCAGGACGTACTGCTGGCCTCCCTCACCAAGGGCGAGCGCAGCCAGCTGCACTACCTGCTGCGGCGGGTGTGCGCGACGGCCGCCCGCGCCGGCGCCGCGCGCTGAGGACCCTCCCGCATATCGCGGACGTATCGAAAACCTCATACGCCCCTGCAACGGCCCTGCGACTCCAATGAGGGCATGAACCACACCGCATCCCGCTCGGCACCATCCCGCCGCGCGCGCCGGACCGTACTCCTCGTCTTGGCCGTCCTCGCCGTGGCGAGCGCCCTGTTCGTCATACGGCGGCCGCTCATGATGTCCGCTCCCGCGTGCGTGGCAGGGCGGTGGCACGGCTGCCTCGACACGTTCAACGGCGTGGTGCTGATGACGCTGGTCGCGCTGCCACCGGCCCTGCTGGTGGCGTGGGCGCTGGCGCACCGCCGGCGTGCCGCCGGCGCCGACTCGGCATGGCGGATGTCGCTGGCCGAGGTGGGCATGGTCCACGGGACGGTGCCGTTCGTCTGGATGACCATGATGCCGGGCGGTGGGGCCGGCGTCGTCCCCGCCCGGGTGAGCCTCGTACCCCTGCGGGACCTGGTCACGATGGGGCCGCTCGGGATCGGCGGCAACCTGCTGGTCTTCGCGGCGCTGGGGTTCTTCGCCCCGATGCGGTTCGCCGCCCTGGCGTCCGTGCCGCGGATCCTGGCGCTCGGGGCGGGCTGCTCGGTCCTGGTCGAGACCGCGCAGTACGTGCTGCGGCTGGACCGGGTGTCCTCCGTGGACGACGTACTGGTCAACGCCGCCGGCGCCGTGCTGGCCGGGCTGGCGTCGCGCCGCTGGTGGCGCACCACGGCACCGGTGCCGTCGGACCGGCCCCGCCCCGTACCGGCACCGGTTGCCTAGGCTTCGGACATGCGCGTACTGATCGTGGAGGACGAGCCCTACCTGGCGGAAGCCGTCCGGGACGGTCTGCGGCTGGAGGCGATCGCCGCCGACATCGCCGGCGACGGCGACACGGCCCTGGAACTGCTCAGCGTCAACTCCTACGACCTCGCGGTCCTCGACCGCGACATCCCCGGACCCTCCGGCGACGAGGTCGCCCGGCGCATCGTCGCCTCCGGCAGCGGCATCCCGATCCTGATGCTCACCGCCGCCGACCGGATCGACGACAAGGCCTCCGGCTTCGAGCTCGGCGCCGACGACTACCTCACCAAACCGTTCGAGCTGCGGGAGCTCGTCCTGCGGTTGCGGGCGCTCGACCGCAGACGCGGGTACGCCCGGCCCCCGGTCCGCGAGATCGCGGGGCTGCGGCTCGACCCCTTCCGCCGCGAGGTCTTCCGCGACGGACGCTACGTCGCACTCACCCGCAAGCAGTTCGCCGTGCTGGAAGTCCTCGTCGCCGCCGAGGGCGGGGTCGTCAGCGCCGAAGAACTGCTGGAACGGGCCTGGGACGAGAACGTCGACCCACTCACCAACGCCGTGCGCATCACCGTCTCCGCACTGCGCAAGCGGCTCGGCGAACCGTGGATCATCGCCACCGTGCCCGGCGTCGGCTACCGGATCACCACCCGGCCGGAGACCGGAGACGAGGGAGCGGACCGTGGCTAGGGCGCGCGGGCTGAGCGCCCGCTCCAAGCTCACCCTCAGCTACGCCGGATTCCTCATGCTCGCCGGTGTCCTGCTGCTCGCCGCGGTGTGGGTGTTCCTCCTGCGCTACGTCCCCGATCGCGCACTCATCGTCCCCGGCTCCACCGGCAACCCCACCCACGGCGTCTTTCCCGTCCGGTCCAACCTCCTGCGCGTGTTCGCACCGAGGGCAGCCGCGGTACTGGCGTTCCTGCTGGTGCTCGGGCTCGTCGGAGGGTGGCTCCTCGCCGGCCGGATGCTCGCACCGCTGACACAGATCACGGATGCGGCGCGGAAGGCCGGGAACGGGTCGCTGTCCCACCGCATCCGCATCAGGGGACGCCAGGACGAGTTCCGGGAACTCTCCGACGCGTTCGACCTGATGCTCGAACGACTCGAGTCCCGCGTCGCCGAGCAGCGGCGGTTCGCCGCGAACGCCTCCCACGAACTGCGCACCCCCCTCGCCATCTCACGGACGCTCCTCGACGTCGCCCGCAAGGACCCCACACTGGACCGGGCCGAACTCATCGAACGCCTGCACGCCGTCAACACGCGGGCGATCGCCCTCACCGAGGCCCTCCTGCTGCTCAGCCGCGGCGACAGCGGGAACTTCCGCCGCGAGAGCGTCGACCTCTCCCTCATCGCCGAAGAGGCCGCCGAAACGCTGCTGCCCCTCGCCGAACAGCGCCGGATCACGCTCGACGTCACCGGCGGGCCGGCCCGGACCAGCGGCTCCGCGGAGCTCCTGTTGCGGATGGCGACGAACCTCGTCCAAAACGCCGTCGTCCACAACCTCCCCGCCGGCGGCACGGTGACGGTCCACACCGAGTCGTACGGCGACACGAGCGTGCTACGGGTCGAGAACACTGGCCGTCCGCTCCCACCGGAACTGGTACCGACCCTCGTCGAACCCTTCCAGCGCGGAACGGAACGCGTACGCACCGACGAGGACGCCGGCGTCGGCCTCGGCCTGGCGATCGTGCACAGCATCGTCCGCGCTCACGACGGCACCCTCGACCTGGTCCCCCGCCCCGCCGGCGGCCTCCTCGTCACGGTCCGGCTCCCGGGCACGCCGTAGGCATCGTCGGGCGGGCCACGGGGCCGGCTTGGTCGCAGGTTGTGTCGTAGCCCCGTGCTCGAACGCGTTCGGCTGACACGTTCACGATGCCCGATGTCGCCGGCCGCCCGGGAAGTCAGGGGCGCCGGCGGGCGTTGAGGCGGGCGGCCCGGCGGGTGAGGTGGTCGCGCTCGGCGGTGTCGGAGGCCTTGCGGGCCGCCTCGACGTACAGCCGTGCCGCTGTCTCCAGGTCGCCGTCGCGCTCGTGGAGGTACGCCGCCACCGCCGCGTACCGGGGCAGCGCGGCGTCCAGCGCCGCGAGCGCCGCCAGACCCGCGCGCGGTCCGTCGGCCTCGCCCACCGCCACCGCGCGGTTGAGCCGGACGACGGGGCTGTCGGTCAGGCGCGCGAGCTCGTCGTACCACTCGACGATCTGCACCCAGTCGGTCTCCTCGGCGCTGCGGGCGTCGCCGTGGAGGGCCGCGATGGCGGCCTGGGCCTGGAACTCGCCCAGCCGGTCGCGGGCCAGGGCCGCCTGCAGGATCGCGACCCCCTCGGCGATCGAGGCGGTGTCCCACCGGCCCCGGTCCTGCTCGGCGAGCGGTACCAGGCTGCCGTCGGGCGCGGTCCGGGCGGCGCGCCGGGCGTGGTGCAGCAGCATCAGGGCGAGCAGCCCGGCCACCTCGGGGTGGTCGATCGAGGCGGCGAGCTGCCGGGTGAGCCGGATGGCCTCGGCGGCGAGGTCGACGTCGCCCGAGTAGCCCTCGTTGAAGACCAGGTAGAGGACGCGCAGCACGGTGGCGACGTCGCCGGGCTGGTCCAACCGCACGCCTGAGACGGTGCGCTTGGCCCGGCTGATGCGCTGCGCCATGGTCGCCTCGGGCACCAGGTAGGCCCGGGCGATCTGGCGGGTGGTCAGCCCGCCGACGGCGCGCAGCGTGAGCGCGACGGCGGCGGACGGGGACAGGGACGGGTGGGCGCACAGGAAGTACAGCTGGAGCGTGTCGTCCGCCGAAGGCGCGGGACCGGGCGCCGGCTCCTCCTCGAGCAGGTCCTCGCGGCGGCGGCGGGCGGTGTCCGCCCGGGTCGCGTCGAGGAACCGGCGCCACGCGACGGTGATCAGCCAGCCCTTCGGGTCCCGCGGCTGGTCGTCCGGCCACACGCGGACGGCCTCGACCAGAGCGTCCTGTACGGCGTCCTCGGCCGCCGCGAAATCGGCTCCGCGGCGGACGAGGACGGCGAGCACGCTCGGGGTGAGGCTCCTGAGCAGGACCTCGTCCATCAGTGGCAGGACTCCGCGATGGTGGGGGGCGCGGCCAGGAACGGGCGGAGCTCCAGCCACTCGTGGATCGGCTCCCCGCCCGCGCCGGGGGCGGCCGACAGCTCCCCGGCCAGCTCGACGGCGCGCTCGTAGCTGTCGACGTCGATCACCATCCAGCCGGCGATGAGGTCCTTGGTCTCGGCGAACGGGCCGTCGGTCACCGGAGGCCGCCCCTCGCCGTCGTACCGGACCCACGTCCCCTCGGGGGCGAGCGCCTGACCGTCGACGAACTCGCCGGTCCCCTCCAGCCGGGTCGCGAAGTCGCGCATGTACTGCACGTGCGCCGTGATCTCCTCCGGCGTCCACTTGTCCATGGGGACGTCGTTGGCGGCGGCCGGGGCGCCGCGGTAGTGCTTGAGCAGCAGGTACTTGGCCATGGGGACTCTCCTCGGTGCTGTGCGACCCATTGTGGTCGCCTTCACCCCTGGGACGGAGCCGGTCCCGCGTTCTCGACATCCTCGCCCGAGGTTTTTTCCCGGCTTTGCCACCCGCGCGCGGACAGGGCACAGCACTAGCATGCGGGAATGGAGATCAGCGTCGGCCGGGTGCCGGTCCACTACGTGGAGCACGGGACGGGTCGGCCCGTGCTGGTGCTCCACGGCGGCGGAGTCGACCACCGCGAGACCGAGGCCTGCTTCGAGCCGGCCCTCGCGGGCGCCGCGGGGCTGCGACGGATCTATCCCGACCTCCCCGGAACGGGCCGCACGACCGCCCCCGAAACGCTGCGCAGCGCCGACGACGTGCTCGACGCGCTGCTCGGCTTCGCCGACGAGGTCACGGGCGGGGCCGCGTACCTCCTCGTCGGTCACTCGGCGGGTGCCTACTTCGCGCAGGCGATGGCGGCGAGGCGCGCGGCCCAGGTCGCCGGTCTCGCGCTCGTCTGCCCCCTGGTGCCGGGAGTGCGCGACGTGCCGGAGCACCGCGCCGTCGCCGGCTCGGGGGAGCTCGGTGACGAGGTCTTCCGGAGCTACTTCGTGATCCAGACCCCGGAAATGCTCGAACGGTACGAGCGGTACGTGGCCCCGGCCGCCGCGCTCGTCGACGAGGCGGCGATGGAGCGCATCGGCGAACGGTGGGCCCTCACCCCCGACCGCGCGCCCGGCCACCCGGCGGCCTATGCGGGTCCGACCGTGGTGGTGGCGGGGCGGCTGGACTCCACGGTCGGGTACGCCGCCGCCGTCGACCTCCTCGACCACCACCCGCACGCCTCGCTCGCCGTGGTCGACGAAGCGGGACACGCCCTGCCGCACGAGCAGCCGGACCTGCTGCGCGCCCTCCTCGCCGAATGGCTCGCGCGCGCCGAGCGCTGACCTGTCGGCGCGTCCGCCCGGCCGGGCGCACCGACGTCCGTTTGACAGGGTCCCAAGCGGTGGCAGGGTGGTAGGGGGGCCATTCCCGGGAGGTTCCACATGGCATGCGCATGGGATTCCCTGGCGCGGCAGCTACCGCTCAGGCTGTCGGCCGGCACGTTCTTCCTGAGCTCCGGCCTCTCGAAGCGCGGTGCGGACGAGGACACCGCCGTGGGACTGCATCAGTTCGCGGCCACCACCTACCCGTTCCTGGGCGAGCAGGACGCGCAGAAGTTCGTCCGCCTGCTCTCCGCCGGGGAACTGGCCATCGCCGCGGCGCTGCTCGTGCCGGTCGTTCCCGCCGCTGTCGCCGGGGCCGCGGTGACCGCCTTCTCCCTCGGCACCCTGGGGCTGTACCTGCGGACACCGGGGATGCGGGAGGAAGGCAGCCTGCGTCCCACCGAGCAGGGCATCGCCCTGGCCAAGGACGTGTGGCTGCTGGGCATCGGTGTGTCCCTGCTCGTGGACGGCGTCAACGGACACGGCTGCCACCACCACCACCGCCGGCACCGCTGCCACCGGTGACGCCAGTCCTGCCGGGCAGTGGGCTCGGAGGCCGGGCTCCCGCAGGGCCTGGGATCCGGCGCCCGGGTGTCGCGTAGCACCGCACCGGACCCGGAAGGTCCCAGAGCCCCACGAGCAGTTGGAGGGCCGGCTGGGCGCCGAGCGGGGTGCGGCTGAGCACGGACGCGTGCGCCGACCCTCTACGCGCGTCAAAACGACTCCTCGCATGTCGGAACCCACAGGCCGGAGAGCAGGCGGTTGGATCATCGACCACACATGTCCCCTGCGTGGAATCAATCACTCCAACATCGGGAGATGATTCCGGCCACCGGGCCACCGGGCCGCCGGGCACCTGCCCCCGGCCGGTGTGTGCGACGAGCAGCGACATCCGAGCGACATCAGGGGAATACACCCGTGCGACGAAAGACCTTCGGCACGGCCGCCACCGCGGTTGTGCTCGGCCTGCTGATACCACTGTCCGGATGCGGCAGTTCGGGAGACGGCGAGGGGGGCGGCGGAACGCTCCGCCTGGTGGCCGCCGAGTACGGCGACACCCCGGCCACCAGTTCCAAGGCCTACTGGGACAAGGTGACCGGTGATTTCACGGCCGCCCACCCCGGTGTCAAGGTCGAGGTCCGGCTGCTGCCGTGGGCCGACATCGACCGCGAGGTCTCCCGGATGGTCAAGGAGGGCAGGGCGCCCGACATGGCGCTCATGGGCTCCTACTCGGACTTCGCGGCCCAGGGCAAGCTCTACCCCGCGGAAGAGCTCCTCTCGGTGGGCGCCGAGGCGAACTTCCTGCAGCCTCTGGCCGAGGCGGGGACCGTCAACAACCACCTCTACGGACTGCCCTTCGTGGCGAGCACCCGCCTCCTGTTCTACAACCAGGCGCTCTTCGACAGGGCCGGCATCAAGAAGGCCCCCAGGACCTGGTCCGAACTCAAGGCCGCCGCCAAGGCGCTCAAGGACAAGGGCGTGAAGTTCCCGTACGCCATGCCCCTGGGCCCGGAGGAGGCGCATGCCGAGGCGTTGATCTGGGAGCTCAGCAACGGCGGTGGCTACGCCGACGGCAGCGGCAACTACAGCCTGGACTCCGAGAGGAACATCCGGACCTGGCAGTGGGTCAAGGACAACATGGTCACCCCCGGCCTGGTCGGACCCACCCCGCCGTCCCGGCTGAACCGCGCCGACGCCTTCGCCGCGTTCCTGCGGGGCGAGGTCGGCATGCTCAACGGCTACCCGTCGCTCGCCCACGACGCGGCCGCGAAGGGCATCACGGTCGGCGCCGTCGCCATGCCGATCGCCGACTCGCTCGGCACCGAGGAGATCCCGCCGACCGTGGGCGTGGCCGACTGGATGGTGGCCTTCAAGCAGAACGGCAAGGGAGCCGAGATCGGCCGGTTCCTGGAATTCGTCTACCAGGACAAGAACCTGGCGGACTTCGTCGGCCGCTACCACCTGCTGCCGGCCACCGCCTCCGCCGCGCGCACCCCGGCCGGCGGCGGCCTCAGCCAGACCGATGAGGACTTCCTGAGCGCGCTGCGCACCGCCCGGCTCTATCCGGTGGACGACCCGTCGTGGGTGACGGTCAGCGACACGATCAAGCGCAACATCGGACGCGCCGTGGAACCGGACGGCGACCCGAAGGCCGTCCTGGAGGAGATCGCGGACAAGGCGGCGCAGGCCGGCGACCAGAGGTGAAGGCCCGCCCGGGTACGACCCCCTAGGCGCTCGCGATGACCAGGAGGGTGCGGGCGGCGGAGGGGCCCGCCAGGCGGCAGCGGTGCGGGACCTCGCCCCGGTGGTGGGCGCTCTGCCCGGCGCGCAGGGTCAGCGGCGCCTCGCCCTCGACCTCCAGGACGACCTCGCCCTCCAGGACGTAGAGGAAGTCCTCGCCGGGGTGTTCGAACCAGCCGCGCTCGCCCTGGCCGGGCTCGAAGTGGTGCTCGTACGCCTCCATCAGCGTGCTGCTGCCGCCGGGGATGAGCACCTGTGCGACCTGCCCCGCGGTCTCGCTCACCCGGATCACCTGCGGATCGCTCTCGTGGCTGACCGCTCCCGGGCGGCCGGGCGGCCTGAGGAAGGTGCCCGGCGTGACGTCGAGCGCCTCGGCGATCCGGTAGATCGAGCTGAGGCTGGGGGTGGCCAGGCCGCGTTCGAGCTGGCTGAGGAAGGGCTGCGAGAGGTCCGAGCGGGCGGCGAGGGCGGCCATGGAGACGCCGCGCTGCTTGCGACAGCTCCGGATCACCCGTCCGACCTCGATCGCCTCGGGCGTGGGTTCGGGTCGAGGCACGCAGCCGAACGTACCGCATCGCCGATCAAGGGCCGGCGGGCCCGGCGAGGTTTAGCACTGCCGCAACACTCCCTTCATAAGCGTGGTCAATTATTGACCTCACTTATCGACGACGGAGGAGCCGCACCGTGCAAGCCATCCCCTCAGCACCCGGCCGGGCCCTCGGCCGACTGGGCCCGGCCCTGGGCGCGGCAGCCGCCGTGCTCGCGTTGTGGTACCTGCTCGCCTGGTCCGGCGCGGTGGCTCCGGGACTCCTGCCCACGCCCGCCGAGACCCTGGCCGCGCTCGCGGACAGCGCCCGCAGCGGCATCCTGGCCGCCGATCTCGGCGCCAGCCTGGCCCGTGCCGGGCAGGGATTCGCGCTCGGCGCCCTCGTCGGCAGCGCACTGGGCTTCGCCACCGGCTACCTGCCGCGGCTCTCCGCCGCCGTCACCCCGGTCGTCTCCTTCCTGCGCCCGATCCCGGCCATCGCCCTGGTGCCGCTCGCCACCGCCTGGTTCGGCATCGGAGAGACCGCCAAGCGCCTGCTGATCGCGTACGCCGTACTGCTCGCCGTATGGCTCTACGTACACGACGGGGTCTCCCGGGTCCCGGTCTCCCACCTGCGGGCGGCCCGGTCACTGGGCGCGCCGCTGCACCGCCGGTTCACCGAGGTGCTGCTGCCCGCCGCCGCACCCGCCCTGCTCGCGGCCCTGCGGTACGGGGCCTCCGTGGCGCTGCTCGCCCTGGTGGCCGCGGAGCTCGGCGGAGCGGACAGCGGACTGGCGTACCGGCTCCAGGTCGACGGTCAGTTCCTGCGCGTGGACCGGATGTTCGCCGGGCTGCTCGTGCTCGGCCTCCTCGGCGTGGTGGTCGACCTCCTCCTGGCCGCGATCGGCCGCCGGTTCGTGCACTGGAGCACGTCATGAGCCTTGCTGTACGACTGGAGGGACTGACCCTCGGCTACGGCGCCGCCCCCGTGCTGGAGCGGACCGACCTGGAACTCCCCGCGGGATCCTTCACCGCCCTGCTCGGGCCGAGCGGATGCGGCAAGTCGACGGTGCTGGGCGCCGTGGCCGGGTTCGTACCGCCCGCCACCGGCACGGTGACGGCCGGTGCGCGGCCGGTGCGCGGACCGGGACCGGACCGCGGCGTGGTCTTCCAGCACTACGCGCTCTTCCCCTGGCGCACCGCCCGCGGCAACGTCGAGTTCGCCCTCAAGCGGCTCGGGCTGCCGCGCGCGGAACGCCGTCGACGCGCCCTGGCAGCGCTCGCCGAGGTCGGCCTGGCGGACGGCACCGACAAGTACCCGGCGCAGCTCTCCGGCGGCATGCAGCAACGCGTGGCACTGGCCCGCGCCCTGGCCGCCGAGCCCGAAGTCCTCCTGATGGACGAGCCGTTCGGGGCCCTGGACGCCCTGACCCGGACCCGCATGCAGAGCCTGCTGCGGGAGCTGTGGCAGCGCAGGGGCACGACCGTGCTGTTCGTCACGCACGACATCGACGAGGCACTGGCCCTCGCCCAGCGGGTCGTCGTCCTCGGCGGGTCCCCCGGGCGGGTGCTGGCCGACCACCGGGTGCCCGACGGACCCCCCGACCCGGACCTGCGCTCACTGATCGCACGTCACCTCGGCTCCGACTGAAGCCGCCGAAGCCCCCCATTCCCCCTTCCCCCATTCCCCCTTCCTCCATTCCCCGTTGCTCCATTCGCCGTTCCTGCATTCCTCGATCCCACGTTCCGCGATCGACTCCCCACCACCCCACCGTCCCCGGAAGGACCTTCCCGTGCCCAGACCCCGCGTGGCCGCCGTCGCACTCATGGCGGCGCTGCTCTCCGTGCTCACCTCCGGCTGCGCCGGCGGCCCCACCCCCACGGGCGGCGACCGCCCGGCCGTCTCCCTGGCCGGCAGCGACCACCTCGGCGGTGCGCCCGTCTACGTGGCCCAGGAACGCGGGCTCTGGTCCGCCGAGGGCATCGACGCCGCCGTGACCACCCAGCCCACCGGGCGCGACGCCCTGAACGCCGTCCTCGGCGGCCAGGCACAGCTCGGCGTCGTGGGCGACCTGCCCGCGGTCACGGCCGCGCTCGGCGGGCGCGACCTGCGGATCGTGGCGGACCTGTCCCGCTTCTCCGACTGGCGCCTGCTCACCCGGACCGACCGGCAGATCACCGGCTTCGCCGCGCTGAAGGGCCGCAAGGTCGGAGTCCCGCAGGGCACGAACGTCGAGTACGCGCTCTCGCGCATGCTCGCCTCCGTACAGCTGACGGCGGCCGACGTGACCGTCGTGAACCTCGCCCCGAACCAGGTCACTCCGGCACTGGCCCGGGGTGACATCGACGCCGGCGTCACCTTCCCCAGCTTCTACGACGCCGCGCGCACCACCCTCGGCGAGCGGTACGCCGAGCTCCCGTTCAGCGGCTACACCGCACGGACCCTGCTGATCGCGGGCCCCAAGGCGACCGAGGAGACCACCACGGCCGTCCTGCGCACCCTGCAGCGCGCCCAGCGCGCGATCGGCGAGGACCCGGCCGGCGCACGGCAGGCCCTGGTGGCCCAGTCCAAGGGCGCGCTCCAGGCCGGCTACGTCGACACCTACCAGCCCCGCTACACCTACGGCGCGACCCTCAGCCCCGAGCTGCTGGCGCAGCTGGAGGAGGAGGCCGCCTGGGCCAAGGCCACCCAGAACCTGCCGGGCGCCGCCGACCGCACCGCCCTGCTGCGGTACCTGAACCCCGGCCCGCTGACGGCGGCCGACGCCGCCGCCGTCACCGTCCGCTGAACCCACACCCACCCGAGGAGACCCCGATCCCCATGACCGTCGACCAGAACACCCTGCGCCGCCGCGGCACCGGCCTGATCGCCCACGACCCCGAGCGCAGCCACGGCGGCCTCACCCTCTACACCCCGATCACCAGCGCCGGCGAGATCCACCTCGTCGACATCGAGGGCCGGTCCGTCCACACCTGGAACTCCCCGCACCCGCCCGGCCGCCAGGCGCAGCTCCTCCCGAACGGGAACCTCTTCTACGCCGCCAAGGACACCGACAGCCCGACCCTCTTCCCCATCTGGGACGTCTACCACGGCGGCATCTTCCAGGAACTGGCCCCCGACTCCACGGTGATCCGCGAGGTCAGGCACCCCTTCCACCACCACGACGCCTCGATCCTGCGCAACGGCAACCTCATCGTCACGGTCGTCGAACCGCTGGACCCGGCCGACGCGGCCCGCATCCGGGGCGGCATCCCCGGCTCCGAGGCGCCGGGCGGGGTGATCTACGGGGACGTGGTGTACGAGCTGACCTGGGACGGGGAAGAGGTGTGGCGCTGGGCCGCCATCGAGCACCTCGACCCGGAGGAGTTCCCGCTCAACCCGCACTTCGCCCGCGAGCACTGGCCCATGGCCAACACCGTCAACGAGAGCGCCGACGGCTCGATCGTGGTGGGCTTCCGCAGCGCGTCCTCCACCGTGGCCGTCGACCGGGCCGACGGGTCCGTGCTGTGGCACATCGGCCCCGACGTACTGGCGCAGCAGCACCACCCGCACGAGCTGCCGGGCGGCAACATCCTCGTCTTCGACAACGGCACCTACCGCGACACGACCTCCGTGCCGTACTCGCGGGTGCTGGAGCTGGACCCGCGTACCGGCAAGGAGGTGTGGTCCTACCAGGACAACCCGCCGCAGAACTTCTACAGCCCGTACATGTCCAGCGCGCAGCGGCTGCCGAACGGCAACACCTTCGTCGCCGAGGGCTCCTTCGGACGGCTCTTCGAGGTGACGCCCGACGGCGACGTGGTCTGGGAGTTCGTCGTCCCGCAGTTCCGGTCCTTCGGCGAGGGCGTCGGCCTGGAGTCCTCGGCCGGTGCCCAGAACTCCGTCTTCCGCGCCTACCGTTACTCCGCCGACCAGGTCCCCTGGCTGACCGGAGGGAGCCCCGCTCAGCGCGGGTGAACACCCCGCCCGGTGACGGGCGGACACACCTGACGGCCGTCACACGGTTTTAACGCCGTGTGCATGGCCTTCGGGCCGGTGCCCTTCGCATGATCGGATCCCGTCCCGAGAGCCGAGGAGCACCCCTGATGTCCACCCGCCGCCACTTCCTCGCCGGGTCCGCGGCCACCCTCGGCCTCGCCGCGCTCCCCGCCGCACCGCAGGCGCAGGCGGCGGAGCAGGCGGCCTCGGGCGCGCAGGCCGCGGCGACCGCCGCCGCGGCTCCGAACCTCGTGGTGATCCTGGCCGACGACCTCGGCTACGGCGACCTCGGCGCGTACGGCCAGAAGCTGATCACCACACCGCGGATCGACCAGCTCGCCGCCGAGGGCCTGAGGTTCACCGACGCCTACTCGACGGCAGCCGTCTGCGCGCCGTCCCGCGCCTCGCTGCTGACCGGCCTGCACACCGGCCACTCCCCGGTCCGGGCCAATCCGAACGGCGCCCCCGGCGCGCTGAAGGCCGGCGACACCACCTTCGCCGAGGTGCTGCGCGCCCGCGGCTACCGGACCGCGGTCATCGGGAAGTGGGGCTTCGGGCCGGAGGAGGGCGACCAGCCCAGCCACCCCAACTCCCGCGGTTTCGAGGAGTTCTACGGATACATCGACCACGGGCACGCCCACGAGTACTACCCGCAGTACCTGTGGCACAACGGCGCGAAGGAGGCGATCGCCGCCAACGCGAACGGAGCGAAGGGCGCCTACGCACCCCAGCTCCTGGAGCAGCGCGCACTGGACTTCATCACCGACCATGCCGCCGAACCCTTCCTGCTCTTCCTCACGCCGACCGTGCCGCACGCGCCGAGCGACATCCCGGACGTCGGCGCGTACGCCTCCCGCACCTGGACCCAGCAGAACAAGGGACACGCCGCCCAGATCACCTACTTCGACACGCTCGTCGGGAAGGTCACCGACCGGCTGCGCGCCCTCGGTCTCGCCGAGAGCACCGTCGTCCTCGTCACCAGCGACAACGGCCCGCACGAGGAGGGCGGGGTCAACCCCGACCTGTTCGACGCGAACGGCCCGCTGCGCGGCTACAAGCGCAACCTCTACGAGGGCGGCATCCGCGTCCCGCTGATCGCCTGGTCCCCGGGCCGGATCGGCGCCGGCCGCACCAGCGACCGCCCCACCTCGCTCACCGACGTGCTGCCCACCCTGGCGGAACTCGGCGGCGCACCCGCGCCCACGGACATCGACGGGCTGTCGGCCGCGCCGCTGCTCGCCGGAAGCCCGGCCGCCGCCCGCCACAACCACCTCTACTGGTACCGGGACGAACTCGGCGTCACCAGCCGCGCCAACACCGCCGACGGCGGCCGCGCCACCTGGCTCGCCGAGGCCGTGCGCAAGGACGACTGGAAGGCCGTGCGGTTCGCGCCCGTCCGAAACCACGCGCTGCCCGACGCACAGTGGCAGGTCGAGCTGTACGACCTCGCCTCCGACCTCGGGGAACAGCGCGACGTCGCCGCCGCCAACCCGTCCGTCACGGCCGCCCTGGTCGCCCTCATGCGCTCCTCGTGGGTGGACACGTACGTCCGCAGGCCCTACGGAGTGCGCGCGCAGATCCAGGGACCGGCCGTGCCCGGCGAGGCCTTCACGGTCACCGCGACCCTCGGCAACGGCTCCGGCAAGCCCTGGACCCAAGCGCTCCTCGCGCTGCGCGCCCCGGCCGGCTGGCAGGTCCGGGCGACCACCGCGACCGGTCAGGACCAGCTGGCCGCCGGTACCACTCTGACCACGGCCTGGAAGGTCACCCCGCCGGCGACGGCCGCCGCCGGCGCGCAGTGGCCGCTGACGGTCGACGGCACCGCGGAGTCGGCGACCGGACCCCTGCGCTACTCCGCCACGGAACGGGTCTCCACGGTGCCGCCGGCGCCGGTCGCCGACGCCTATCTGAGCGACCTGGCCTGGGTGTCGGCCACCAACGGCTGGGGTCCGGTGGAACGTGACCGCTCCAACGGGCGCAGCGCGGCCGGGGACGGCACGCCGATCTCGTTCGGCGGAGTGACCTACGCGAAGGGGCTGGGCGTCCACGCACCCTCCGAGATCGTCTACCACCTCGGCGGAACGGCGGACCGTTTCACCGCGCTCGTCGGCATCGACGACTTCTCGAAGAACCAGGCCGCCACCGGCGCGACGAAGGCCTCCGTGCGGGGCGACGGGAAGGTGCTGTTCACCAGCGGCAAGCTGACCGGCGCGGGCGGTCCCGTACCAGTGGACCTCGACGTGCGCGGCGTGAAGCTGCTGCACCTGGTCGTCGAGGACGCCAACGCCAACACGGCGTTCGACCACACCTCCTGGGCCCTCGCCCGGGTGACCGTGGTCTGAGCCGCAGCGCCTCTCCCTCCGGGCGACGTCGGCCCGGGTGTGTCCACGGCCGACGGCACGGTCCGCAACACCGGGCGGCTGCGGCCCGGGGCTACGGCGCCGGCTTCGCCTTCGACGACGCGGGCGCCCACGAGTCGCTGGTGCACGACGGCGACCCGCAGGAGGCCTTCATGACACCGGCGCCGTTCAACTAGCGCCCTGCCCGGGGAGCCGGCCGGACAGCCGCCGGATCCGGGGCCGGGTCCGGTCAGTGGTCGTGGCGTGCGCCGTGTTCCAGTGACCGGGGCCGGGCCGCGCCGGCACCGGGGCCGGTGCCGGGGTCGAGGGGCAGCGGGGGCGCGTGTTCGCCGGGCCCGGTCGCGGTGAGGGGGATGCCGAGGCTCTGGCACATCCGCTGTGCGCGGGCCAGCGCGCTGAAGGTCATGGGGGAGGGGGCGTCGGTCGGCAGCTCGACCGTGACCCGGGAGGGCCGGTGCGCGTGGACGAGGGATTCGATCTGCAGGGCGGCCGCGGACCGGTTGGTGACGTCCAGCTCGAGCAGGATCCGCACGTGCAGGGTGTCCTCGGCGATGCGGTGACTGATGACCACGCTGCGCCTCCCGCCCACCGGGATTCCGACGGCACCGGCCGTGTGGGGTGCCTGGCAACAGTGTGGCGCAGCCGACCACGCACCGCGCGCCCCGGAGAGGGCCTACGGCGTGTCGCCAAAGTCCCGCACGGTGCCCACGCGCCCACGGCGCCCGGCACCGCACCGGACGGTCGCAACACCCCCTAGCGCATTTCCGTCCGGGCCGCCACTGCCCGGCAAAGGGGCGCGGCCGGAACCCATCGGAGGGTGAGCGGCCGCTCACGCGCCGCGAACGGGGCCCGTACCCCGCCGACCTCCCGCTACACCGCCACGCGTCGCGGAGGGCGTCCCGCCGGCGCCGGAATCCGGCGCTGACCTTGGCGCATATCGGTTCCTCCGGTCCGATGAACTCCAACGAAACCGCACATGCGGGAAGTTGGGCGTAGTTATGCTCCCGCCCACCGGTCAGAAGGTCCCCCCTTATCGATAGTTCGAGGACGCCGATGGAGCAAAGAGACATTCCCCCCGAAAGCGCCCATGTGGAGGGGAGAGCAAGCGGCCTCTTGCCCACGGTCGCCTTGGTGGCCGCCGCCTGTCTGGTCGGCGCGCTCGCCTCCTCCACCGCACCGCTCGGCACCGCCCTGATCGCCGTGGCCGCCGTCTGCACCGCGGCGGTGCTCGTCGAGGCGTTACGGCGTGGCCGCGCGCTCGCCGCCGAGCGCGCCCAGGTCGCGGCCATGCGGCACGCGCTGTCCCGGCAGGAGACCGAGGCGGCCCGCCTGTCCCAGACGGTGCTGCCCGAGGCCATCGAGCGACTGCGCAGGGGCGAGCTGGCCGAGGAGGTGCTCACGGCCCTCGGGGGACGCGGCGGCCAGGGCGACCGCTGGGGCAACGACGAGGCCCTCACCCCGGGCTTCCGCGCCGCACTGCAGGCCGTGCTGTCCCACGTCATCGACGCCGTCGACAACGAGGAGAGCCTGCGCGACTCGGCGCAGCGGGCGTTCGTGAACGTCGCCCGCCGCGTGCAGGCGATCGTCCACCAGCAGGCCCACGAGATGCGCGAGATGGAGGACCGGCACGGCACCAACCCGGACGTGTTCGGCGACCTCCTGCGCCTCGACCACGGCACCGCCCTGATCGGCCGGCTCGCCGACTCCATCTCGGTCCTCGGCGGCGCCCGCCCCGGCCGCCAGTGGAGCAGGGCCGTCACGCTGTACAGCGTGATGCGCGGCGCGATGTCGCGGATCATCGACTACCAGCGGGTGGAGCTCCACTCGGTCTCCGAGGTCGCCGTCGTCGGCCCGATCGTGGAGCCGCTGATCCACACCCTGGCGGAGCTGCTGGACAACGCCACCCGGTACTCGCCGCCGCACACCCGGGTCCACCTCACGGCCGTCGAGGTGCAGTCGGGCATCGCCGTGGAGATCGAGGACGGCGGCCTCAGCATGAGCGAGGAGGCCCGCGGGCGCGCCGAGAAGATGCTCGCGCAGGCGCAGTCCGGGATCGACCTCAACGACCTGGGCGAGACGCCGAGGCTGGGCCTCGCGGTGGTCGGCCGGCTGGCACAGGCCTACGGGTTCCAGGTCTCCCTGCGCTCGTCCGCGTACGGCGGCGTGCGCGCGGTGGTCATCGTGCCGCAGCACCTGATCACCACGGCGTCCTCGGCGACGGGTCTCGCCCACGGCATCGGCTCCTCCTCGGGGCCCAGGGCCGTGGCCGCCACACCGCGCGAGCACCCCTTCGACCGCTCGTCGGCCGGCGTCTCCGCGCCTCGGCAGGCACCGTCCCCGGTGCCCAGGCCGGCACCCGCCGCCGGCGGGCAGCCGGACACCGGACGCACCGCGACCGGCCTGCCGCAGCGACGCCGGAAGGACCGTGCCACCACGTTCGACGTCCGGCCGGCCGCGGAGCCGCAGTCGGCGGACGACCAGGGCCCCGGGATGTGGCTGGAGGCCTTCCACAGCGGACTGTCCGGTGCGCCCGGCCACGACGCGCCGGGCGCCGAGGGCGCGTCGGGTTCAGCGACCAAGGGGGCGTAAGCAGTGATGACTCAGCGAATCAGCAGCATGGACTGGATGCTCAAGGACCTGGCCGCCGGAGTGCCGCAGACGCGGCACGTGATCGTCCTGTCCGCGGACGGGCTCTGCGTGGCGCAGCACGGGGCCGAGACGGACACGGCCGACCGCCTGGCGGCGGCCTGCGCGGGCCTGCAGAGCCTCGCCGGAGCGGTGGCCGCCGAACTGCCCCGCTCCGAGGGGAGGATGCGCCTGGTCGTGATCGAGATGGACGGCGGGTTCTTCTACCTCATGGCCGCCGGCGACGGCTCGTACCTCGCGGTCCTCGCCGACGAGGGCGTGGACGCGGGCCTGATGGGCGCGCAGATGCGCAACCTGGTGACCCGAATGGGGGACCACCTGAGCAGCCCGCCCCGACATGACGGGCAGCCCGCGTGAATGAGCCGCCCACAAGCTGGGAGGACGGCAGCCCCGAACGGCTCTACGTCATCACCGGCGGACGCAGTGGACCCTCCACCGCCGTCCACCTGGACCTCGTGACCTTAGTCGTGGCCAAAGGGCACTCCCGGCCCGAGATGCAGCCCGAGCAGGCGGCCATCCTCCGGATGTGCCAGTCACCGCTGTCGGTGGCCGAGATCGCCGCGTACGCGCGCCTGCCCGTGAGCGTCGTCACCGTGCTGGTCGGAGACCTGATGGCCGCTCAGCGCGTGTACGTCCGTCCGCCCGTTCCCGCCGCGCAGCTACCCGACCTTGCTCTGATCGAGGCAGTGATCGATGGACTTCAGAAACTCTGACCTGCCCGCCGGGCCGCGCGAGGCGGACATACTGCCGCAGACGGCCGCGGCCGCCGTGAAAGTCGTCATCGTCGGCGGCTTCGGCGTGGGCAAGACGACGATGGTCGGTGCGGTCAGCGAGATCAAGCCGCTGACGACCGAGGAGACCATGACCCGGGCCGGCGTCGGTGTCGACGACACCTGGGGCGTGGCCCGCAAGATCACCACCACCGTGGCCATGGACTTCGGCCGCATCAGCATCAACGACGAACTCGTCCTGTACCTGTTCGGAACACCAGGTCAGGAGCGCTTCTGGTTCCTGTGGCGCGGGCTCTTCGAGGGCGCGCTCGGAGCGGTCGTACTCCTCGACACCCGACGGCTGGAGATCAGCTTCGACGTCATAGGACGGCTGGAGGAGCGGGGCGTCCCCTTCGTCGTGGCCGTCAACTCCTTCCCCGGCGCCCCCGAGCATCCGGTGGAGGAACTGCGCGAGGCCCTCGATCTGCCCCCCACCGTCCCGATCCTCGTCTGCGACGCCAGAAGGCGGGACTCGTCCCGCGACGTCCTGCTGACCCTCATGCGCTACCTGCACTCCCAGGCAGCCACCCAGGAGGCAATGTGAGCACCACCCCCACCCCACCGCCCGAGTGCCCCGCCCACGCCGCCGCGGCGACGGCGGGCGGCCTGTACCGGCTCCACGGAGCGGAGGCCGAGGCCGACCCCTTCGCGCTGTACGAGAAGCTGCGGGCCGAACACGGCGCGGTGGCCCCGGTCCTGGTCAGCGGGGACCTCCCGGCCTGGCTGGTCCTCGGCCACCGGGAGAACCTGGACGTCGCGCGCACGTCCTCGCGCTTCGCCCGCGACCCCCGGGGCTGGCGCGACATGCGAGAGGGCCGGGTCCCGGCCGACACCCCGCTCGGCCCCATGGTCTCCTGGGTGCCGGTGTGCAACTTCACCGACGGACCCGTTCACGAGCGGCTGCGCTCGGCCGTGGTGGAGTCCCTGGAACGCTTCGACAAGCGCGGCATCCGCCGCTACGTGACCCGCTTCGCCAACCAGCTCGTCGACCAGATCGCGGCCGAGGGGTACGCCGACCTGGTGTCGGCCTTCTCCGACCAGCTCCCCATGCTGGTCATGACGCAGCTCGTCGGGGCCCCCGACGAACACGGACCCCTGCTGGTCAACGCGGCACGCGACATGCTCCAGGGCACCGAGACGGCCCTCCAGAGCGACCGCTACGTCACCGCCACGCTGGAGAACCTGGTCGTGGAGCGCAAGGCCCGGCCCGCCCGCGACCTGGCATCCTGGCTGATCGAGCACCCCGCGAACCTGAGCGACACCGAGGTGCTGATGCACCTGCGCGTCGTGCTGATCGCGGCGTACGAGACCACCGCCAACCTGATCGCCAACACGCTGCGGACCGTACTGACCGACCCGCGCTTCCGGGCCAGCCTCTCCGGGGGCCACATGACCCTGCCCGACGCCCTGGAACAGGTCCTGTGGGACGACCCGCCGATCAACACGATCATCGGGCGCTGGGCCACCGGTGACACCCTGCTCGGCGGCCAGCAGGTGAAGGCCGGGGACATGATCCTGCTCGGCCTGGCGGCGGGCAACGCCGACCCGCAGATCCGGCCCGACCCCAACGTCTCCGTCCACGGCAACCGTTCCCACCTGGCCTTCAGCAGCGGGCCGCACGAGTGCCCGGGCCAGGACATCGGGCGCGCCATCGCGGACACCGGCATCGAGGTCCTGCTGGACCGGCTGCCCGACCTCCAGCTGGCCGTCGACGCGAGCGAGCTCCAATGGCGGGGCACCCTCATGTCGCGCCACCTGCTCTCGCTGCCGGTACGGTTCGCCCCGCGCTCCGTGCCGATCCCGCAGCCCGAGGAGGAGCAGCCGGCCGGGCACCCCGTCCACACGTTCATCCCGCCGCAGCCGACGGCGGCGCCCGCGGTCGGCGGCCGCCGTCGCCGCGGCGTCAGCTGGTGGCGCCGACTGCTCGGCCGCCGCTGAGGCTGGACCGCGCGCCGAGGGCCCCGGAACCGAACCGGCCGGGGCCCTCGGCCGTGCTCAGTCGCGTACGAGCCGCCACCAGGAGGCGAGGGCCGGCAGATCCGGCGGCTCGGTACCGTCGACGCTGGGGGCATCGGCGTACCGGAGTGCGAACCGGGCCTCCGCGAGCGGCAGTTCGTGCCGGTTGCGGGGACTCGCGTACCGAGGGGCGCGGCTCTGCCAGGCGATGGAGCCGGCCACGTAGTGACCCAACGCGGCGAGGTGGCGGCGTAGTTCCCCGTCCGCGCCGTCCGCCGACACCACTTCGCCCTCCAACTGCGCCCGCAGCCTGGTGAAGAGGACCATCACGCGGTCGCGCAGGGCCACCGCGATCGGCACCGCCTCGCCGGGGGAGCAGTTCTCCTGGTGGGCCAGGACGTTGACGAGGTTCACCTCGCGCGGCTCCACATGGTCGTCCTTGTCGTAGGAGAACAGGTCGTTGTCCGCGCTGACGACGAACCCCGCCGCGTCCGTCAACGCCGTCAGGGCGGGGGAGCAGAGCACGTCCGCCGGCAGCCGGTCCCCGCGCGCGACATCGGACCAGGTCAGGGAGAAACGCGTACCGTTCGCCAACGGTCCCAGGGCGACGAAGTCGTTCAGCCCCGGCATGGTCCCCGCCTCGGCCTGGGCGGCGCGCCAGGCCGCCCCGAGCAGCCAGTCACGCGTCCCCTCGACGAACCTGCGCAACTCGTAGGGGGTGAGCAGGGCATGGGTGCGGCCCACCAGGTCGAGGAGCGCGCGGGTCATGGGTCCCTCGGGCAGCACCGAGGCCCCGGGGTCCTCGATGGTCCGCAGCAGCCGGGCCCCGTGTTCGACGACGGCGCCCGTCCCCACCTCGTCGGAACCCGAATCCTGCCAGTCGTCGACGGCGTTGGCCCAGTAGTTCCACTCGGTGAACAGCAGGAGGGCCTCCACGTTCCCCTCGGGAATGATCCGGCAGGAGAAGTCGGCGCTGTGGGTGGCGAGTCCCCACGCGCGCTCTACCGGATCGGGGTACAGGCCGAAGGCGTCCAGCCACTCGACCGCGCGGGCCTCGACCTGCTTCGCCTCGGGGTGGAGGAGGTCGCGCTCCAGGGGGCAGTAGAACGACGGCAGGCGCGTACCGAGGAGCGAGGGGCGCGGCGCCGGTGCGGACGACGCCGTCATCGGCCACCCCTCAACCGGAAGCGCAGCAGTCTGGTCTGCACGGCGTGGTCACGCCAGAGCCGGAAGAACCTGCTGTGTGCGAGCGTCGACTGTTCGAGCCGTTCGCGGGTCCACGCACCGGGCTCGACGTGCGCGCCCGATCGCAGGCGGTCGAGTTCGGCGGTGTTCCACGCCATGGACTGCACCCAGAACTCCGCCACCGAGTCCGTCACGTCCTCATCGTGCACGAGTTCAAAGCCGGCCGCCTCGGCCGCGGCCAGGTATTCGCCGCGCAGCCCCAGCCGCGTTCTGTAGTAGTCGTCGATGAACTCGCGCCACTCGGAGCGGCCCATGAAGTGTTCCTGGATCCCGAACCATCCGCCCGGCACCAGTGCTTTGGCGACGACGTCGAAGAGCCGGGCACGGTCGGTGTAGCCGCTGCTCTCGTTGGCGTAGACGGCGTCGTACGCCCGGGTCTCGTCCAGGTCGTGGACGTCCGCCAGTACGGGGTTGACCCGCCCGCCGACACCGGCGTGGCGGGCGAAGTGCCGGACGATCGGGAGGTGTTCCTCGGCGACGGTGAGGCTGGTGACCGATGTCCCGTGCTCCTGCGCCCAGTACAGCGACGTCCCGCCCAGACCGCAGCCGATGTCCAGCAGCCGCCGGGGAGGTGCCTCGTACGCGCCCCAGGACCGGGCCGCGTGCTCGACGATCCTCTCCTGGGCGTCGAGCATGCGCTGTTTGAGCATGTTCTGGGAGACGGTGGTGTCCGGCGGGCCGTCCGGGTACAGCCCCACGTGGAAGTGGACGCGGGGACCCGGGCCGTACTTCTGGAGGATCTCCTGTGTCTTGTGGCTGTAGTAGAGCCGTATGTCGTCCGTGGCCGGGCCCTGCTCGCTGCCTAAGGACGATACGAGAGGTGTGGCGCGCATGGGGTGTCCGCCCTTTCGTGGGGTAGGGCTGCCACCGGGACGCGCTGTCACCGCTCTCACCGCGTCCCGAACGGCACACTGTTGAAGCACGGATCATCGTGGCACTTCAGGAGCCCCACGTCAGCCCACTGGAGCAACACGAAGCCGCATCGGCGGCGCGGGCGACAGGCCGGACGGAGCGCCGCCCCGGGGCTCTGGTGTGCCTCCGTGAGGGGTTGTAGAGCGTCCGTTCGGGTGGCGTCTCCCCTTCACGGACCACAAGTGCCGGGGGAAGCGCGTCGGTCCGTGCTCTGCTGTGGCCACGGCCGAAGGCGGTCGTACACGGGCCCGCCCGCTGTTCGCGGCAGGTCCGCCCAACAGCGAAGGAGGACTGATGTCGTACCACCGGAAGGACCGGCGCAGCCGGCGCATGCTCGGTCAACTGCTTGCCTCGGCTGTCTTGTTGACCGTGGCCTTGTTGGACGCGTCCGGGGCCCACGCCGCCGCCGTCCACTCGAGACCGAAACCCGACTGGAATGCCATCGCCCGATGTGAGTCCGGCGGGAACTGGCGGGCCAATACGGGCAACGGCCATTACGGCGGACTGCAGTTCACCCAGTCGAGCTGGAAGGCGGCCGGCGGCCGCAAGTACGCACCGCGCGCCGACCTCGCCACGAAGGAGGAGCAGATCGCGACGGCGCGCAGACTCGCCAGGATCCAGGGCATGGGGGCCTGGACCTGCGCACGCCGCCACTGAAGGTCGGACATCCGCTGCCGGGCCCGGTCCGGTGCGACGTCCTCGACCCGGCTCGTCCACAGCGGCACGTGGGCCTCGCGACTCGTGTCAGCCGATTCCTGCTGACGTGTGGTGTGTGAGGGCGCGTGCCGAGGTGACGCCAGGAGGACGGGACCAGGCCGGGTTCCGTCCCGGACGCGCGGCCCCGGGCCACGGCTCCGGGCCACGGCTCCGGCCGGCCGGGCCGGTCAGTCGCGCGTGTCCTGGGGCGCCACCACGGTGAAGAGCGCCCCTTCGGGATCGGCGAGGACGACCCAGCGGCTCATGCTGGACGTCTGCACGGGGGAGGCGGTCCGGCCGCCCAGGCGGGACGCGGCGTCGACCGCGGCTTCGAGGTCCGGCACGCGGAAGTGGACGTGCCATCGGGGGCGCACCTCGGGGTCGGGCGCCGCTTCGAGCGCGCCGCCGCTGATGCGGGCGACGGTGTCGCGGCCGTGGCGCAGGACGACGTGGTCGTGCTCGTAGGAGACCGTGCAGCAGGACGGCTGCTCGCTGCCCCAGTCGAGCACCTCCCCGTAGAAGATGGCCGCGGCGAACGCGTCACGGGTCCGCAGTTCCAGCCAGGCCGGGGCGCTTCCCCGTCCGACGGACCAGTCGGGGACGACCTCGCCCTGCCAGAAGCCGAAGACGGCCCCGGCGGGGTCCGCCGCGAGGGCGGCCCGGCCGGTGCCGAAGGCGAGGGGGCCGACCGCCATGGTGGCGCCGCGTTCACGGATCCGCGAGGCGGCCACGTCGGCGTCGTCGACGGCGAAGTACGGCGTCCACACCACCGGTGCGGCGGCGCTCCCGCCGAGCGTGCCGACACCCGCCACGGGAGCCCCGTCGCGGAAGGCGACCATCATGCCGTGCCCCAGGTGCGTGGGACGGAATTCCCAGCCGAGCACGGCACCGTAGAACCGCTGGGCGGAGCCGAGATCCCGGGCCAGCAGGCTGACCCAGCACGGGGCACCGAAGATCTCGTGGCTCGACGTCGACACAGCTGTCAGCCTCATCTGCCGCTCAGGTGGGACGGGACCCTTCCACGGTAGACCCGGCCATGGCGCCGGGCCGTGACCCGCGGTCGAACGGGCCGGTGGGCGCGCCGCACGCTCACCGGCCGCTCCGTTCCGAATCGATTTCCGTGTGATCCTCCGAAGATCGACGCGATTCCGGATGGGGACCGGCTGACGGGGCAGCCGCACATTCCCAACCATGACGCGGGCCCGCCACTGCCGGACCCGCGCTCGACCCCGGAGGTACGCGGTGTCCAGTACGACTCTCACCCCGGGCACCCTGCCGCTCGGCCTCATCGCGCTGCCGGGTGTCTACCGGCCCCAGGCGGACACCCGCCTCCTCGCGCAGGCGCTCGCCCACGAGGAGCTCGGGCCGCGGACCGAGGCCCTGGAGATCGGCACCGGCACCGGGGCCCTCGCCCTGCACGCCGCCGGGAGGGGAGCCCGCGTCACGGCGGTCGACGTCTCCTGGCCCGCCGTGCTCACGGCGCGACTGAACGCGCTGCGCCGGCGCCTGCCCCTGCGCGTCCTGCACGGGGACTTCGCCGCCCGCACCGCCGGGCGCCGCTACGACCTGGTCGTCGCGAATCCGCCGTACGTCCCCGCACCGGGGACCCGACTCCCCTCGCGCGGGCCGGAGCGGGCCTGGGACGCCGGCCCCGACGGGCGCGGGATCATCGACCGCATCTGCACGAGCGCCCCCGACCTGCTGCGCCCCGGCGGCGTGCTGCTCCTGGTGCACTCGGGCATGTGCGGGGCCGAGGCGACCGTGGACCGGCTGGCCGGCGCTGGGCTGGCGGCGGAGGTCACGGTCAGGGCCTCCGTGCCGTGGGGGCCGGTCCTGCGTTCACGACGGGCCTGGCTGCAGAGTCAGGGACTGGCCGACGAGGCCGAGGAGTGGGAAGAGCTGGTGGTCATCCGTGCCCGGAACCTCTGAGAGCGCCCCCCGCCCGGACCCGCGCCGGGACCCCCGCCGGGTGTCCGTGGATCCCCAGGGCCCGGTCCTCGTCGAGGGACCGGTCGAGATGGTCCTGGCCGACGGGACCGTCGCCCGCTCCGACCGCTTCATGGTCGCGGTCTGCACCTGCCGCCGCAGCCGTACGTACCCCTGGTGCGACACCAGCCACCGACGTCGCGAGCGGGCCGACCCGCCGGCGCACGAGGACAGGACCCCGCGATGACCCTGATGACCCCTCCCGGCCCCGGCACGACCGCTCCCGCCCCAGGCCCCCGCCTGCCCGAGGGGCGGGGCCCGCTGTCCGAGGCCGTGGCCGAGGCCCTGCGGTCCGGCGGCCCGCCCGCGTACGCCACCGGGGCCGTGCTGAAGGCCGATCCGTGGGGTGAGGACCTCCAGCTCGCTCTCTACCTCCTCTACGAACTGCACTACCGCGGCTTCGACGGCGTGGACGACGAACGCGAATGGGACGCGGACCTGCTGCGCCTGCGCGGAGCCCTCGAAACCCGGATGCTCCACGCCCTGCGCACCGAGCTGTCCGACGCTCCCCGAACGGTCGAAGAGGCCTTCGCCCCGCTCCTCGTCGAGCCCGTCGACCTCTCCGGCAGCCTCAGCCACCACCTCGAAACGGAGGGGCAACTCTGGCAGTTGCGCGAGTACGCCGCCCTGCGCTCCCTCTACCACCGCAAGGAGGCGGACCCGCACGCCTGGGTCATCCCCCGGCTCACCGGACGGGCCAAGGCCGCCATGGTCGCCATCGAGTACGACGAGTTCGGTGCCGGCCGCGCCGACCGCGTCCACGCGGAGCTCTTCGCGGCCCTGATGACCGACCTCGGCCTGGATCCCGCGTACGGCCACTACCTGGACCGCGCGCCCGCGCCCCTGCTCGCGACCGTCAACCTCATGTCACTCCTCGGTCTCCACCGGGCCTCGCGCGGCGCTCTCATCGGCCACTTCGCATGCGTCGAGATCACCTCCTCGCCCGGGTCCAGACGCCTGGCCAAGGCCATGCGGCGCTGCGGGGCGGGACCCGCCGCCGAGCACTTCTACGCCGAACACGTGGAGGCCGACGCCGTCCACGAACAGGTCGTACGCCACGAGGTCGTCGCAGGCCTCCTCGCCGACGAGCCCGGCCTCGAGGCGGACGTCGCCTTCGGGTGCGCGGCGACCGTCCTGCTGGAGGACCGCCTCGCGGCCCATATCCGGGAGGCCTGGGACCAGGGGCGCAGCGCCCTGCGTTCGCCCCTGCCGGTCCGGGCGGTCCCGGCTGCCGAGCACCGCGGGAGGCGGACATGAACCGTGCCGCACTGTTCGACGTGGACGGCACCCTCGCCGACACCAATCACCTGCACGTCGTGTGCTGGTGGGAGGCCTTCCGACAGGCGGGTCACGACGTGGCGATGCACGACATCCACCGCGCGATCGGACTGCCCGGCGAGGACCTCCTCGCCCACCTGCTGGGCGAGGACCGGGACACGGGCGAGGACGACGCGCTCAACGCCGCGCACACCACCCTCTACGGCACGTACTTCGACCGGCTGCCCCCGCTGGACGCGGCGGCCGAGCTGCTGCGCGAGCTGGACCGCCGGGGCTGGCGGGTCGTGCTCGTGACCTCGGCGAAGGACGCCGAGCTCGACGCGCTCAGGAGGGCCGTCGGGGCGGACGACGCCATCACCGCGACGGCGAGCTCGCAAGACGTGAGCGAGGGCAAGCCGGCACCCGACCAGGTGCAGCACGCCCTCGGCCTCGCCGACGCCGCCGCGCGCGACGCCGTCTTCGTCGGCGACACGGTCTGGGACATGCAGGCGGCCTCCCGGGCCGAGGTCGCGTGCGTGGGGCTGCTCTGCGGCGGCATCCCGCGGCGGGACCTGGAGGAGGCCGGGGCCCGCGCCGTCTACCGGCACCCCGCCGACCTGCTCGCGCACCTCGACAGCAGCCCCTTCGCCGAGCACCGGCAGTGAGCGTCGGGTCCTCGGCACGGCCGTGAGCCCGCGCCGCCGTCACGCGGGGTGGCCGGGCGAGATGTCATCGGCGTCGCTGTAGCGCAGCAACCGTGCGTCGGACCCGTCGGCACCGTCCCCGTTTCCCTCCCCGTCCTCCGGCGGGCCCTCCTCGACGGGTGCCAGCAGGAAACCCACGTGGTCGCCGCCCTCGATCTGCCCCTCGATCCTGCCGACGAACCAGGTGCGCACGTCCGACAGCACCGGACTGCCGTGGCCGCTGGGCCACCAGGAGACCTGCGCGAGCTTGTCCACCCGGTCGCCGGTCTCGCCGCCGAACAGCTCCGCCAGGCCGTGCTGGTCCCGGCGCAGCACGTGCACGGTGAGGTACGCGGCCCCGCGCGCCACCCGGTAGGTGCGATTGGCCGTGGACAGCCACACGACGAAGCGCGGCGGGCGGATCGAACACTGGGAGGCGAACCCCACCAGGCATCCCGCGCGCTCGCCGCCGGCCGCGACCGTGACCACGTACATCGGGCCGTCCAGTACGCCGGTGAAGGCATCGAGCCCGGTCTTGGGCATGGGCACTCCTCTCACGGCTGAGCGGCTACCCGGCAGATCCTCCTCGAACCGCGCGCCCCCCGCCCGGGCCGCCCCGAGCGGGTTTGCCCGGCGGAGACAGGGGCAGCCGCGTCAATGAATCCGACGAGGCCCCGGAACGGAGGCCGAACATGTCAACCAGCACACTCATCGCCGTCATCGTGGTCGCAGCGATCGTCGTGATCGCGCTCACGGTCGCCCTGTGGATGATGGCGCGACGTCGGCACCTGCAGAACAGGTTCGGACCCGAATACGACCGCACGGTCGAGGCGGAGGGCGGCCGCATGGCCGCGGAGCGCGAGCTGCGCGACCGCGAGCAACGCCACGACCAGCTGGAGATCAAGGAACTGCCCGTCGAGCGGCGGGACCGGTACGCGGCCGAGTGGAGCACCGTCCAGGAGCATTTCGTGGACCGGCCGGAGGACTCCGTGGAGGAGGCCGACGAGCTGGTGTCGCGGCTGATGCGCGAGCGGGGATACCCGACGGACGACTACCGCGGCCGCCTGCGTGACCTCTCCGTCGAACACGGCCGGACCCTGGAGCACTACCGGGCCGCCCACGACGTCAAGGTGCGCAGCGCCGACCAGCGGACGACGACCGAGGAACTCCGTGGGGCGATGGTCCACTACCGCGCCCTGTTCGACGACCTCCTGACCGACCAGAGGAGCCGGTGAGATGCGCAGCCACGGAAGCGACGAGGAACGGGTCGGCGAGGCCGGCATCACGACGGAGGACATCGCCCATCCGGTGCCGGCGGCGGACGCCGACAGGGATCCGGACAGGGATGAGGACAGGGATGCCGACAGGGATGTGGGCAGCGATGTCGGCACGGCCGGCGGGCGGACGGCGCCCGTGTACCCGGGGGAGGCCACCATGGACGCGGCCGCCGATGAGCCCGGGACCGGCGAGAACGGCGACGAGCGCCTGACGGACCGGACCCAGGGGAGCGACGGGGCGGAGGCCGCCGGGGGAGCGGGAGGAGCAGGGGGCGCTGACGAGCCGCTGCTCGGTGCCGAGGACACAGCGGACTACCGCAAGGCTTGGAACGAGATCCAGGGCCGCTTCGTCGACGACCCGCAGGAGGCGGTGAGGTCGGCGGACGCCCTCGTCGCCGAGGTGATGCAGACCCTCGCCCGTACCTTCGCCGCCCACAAGCAGGGGCTGGAGGGGCAGTGGGGCCAGGGCGAGCAGGTCGCGACCGAGGAGCTGCGGCTGGCACTGCAGCACTACCGGTCGTTCTTCAACCGACTCCTGAACACCTGAAGGGAGCAGGCCCGGCCGGCCAGGGCCCTGTGGGCCGGCCGGGCGACGCGCACATGTGCGGGTGCTAGGCAAGGGCCGCGCACTCAGGCTAGGGGCCCTGCCTCGGTCATGCTGGACGCGCCCGGCTGTTTGCCGCAGGGGAGCAGGTCCCTGGCTCGGCGTTCCACCAGGACCGGCAGGTAGGCGCGGACGCGTGCGTACCTGAGCTCGTTGTACGCCGTCTGGACGGAGGCCCGCACGAGGCCGGCGTCCAGTTGGGGGTGCGCCTCCATCAGCCGCTCGGCGGGTCCCGCCCCGTGTCCCGGGTCGCCCCGTGCCCTGCCGGGGCGCAGGATGGAACAGGTGATGACGGTGTTGGTGGTCGGGGTGCCCGACGGGGAGCAGCTGGAGCTGCTGCGCTCGGGGATCCAGCGCAACCCCCACTTCCGGGTCGTATCCCACGCGCACGATCCTGCCGTCGCGCTCGCGCACGCCCGTGTCCTCCTGCCCGACATCACGGTCCTGTCCCTGCCGGCCGCGCTCGACAGCCTCGACGCGGATCCGGGCGTCTTGCGTGTCTTCCAGGGGGTGCGCGCCCTGGATCCGCCGAGCGGCGTGGTGCTGCGCACGGCCGCGGCCCGCATGCCCCGCGCGGTGTCCGGCCTGGCGGTCGAGGGGGCCGTCCACGTCGTGCGCGAGGGAGACGCCGAAGCCCTGATGAGGGCCCTCCGCACGATCGGCCTGCGTCGAGCCAGCTGCGACCCCGACGAGATGCCCTGACGAGGTGCCCTGGCGGGTCCTGAAGAGATTGCCACGCGCCCACTTTCGGCAAGGTCCATGCGGCCACCCTCGTCGTCCCGGCGCCGGCCACGGCCGGCTTCCTCCTCGCGGACGGCCTCGGGCTGTTCGTGCTCGCGGCGGGCACGCCTACCGGGGCCGAAACGGCCGGCCTGGCCGCACGCACTCCGCTCATCAGGCACTACGGAGGGGACCGCCCGCAGGCGTTCCGGGCCTACCTCCGCCTTCGCGGCCGCCGCCGCGATCCAGAGCCGGTCAGTCGCGGCAGCGGCACGCCGGTGGTCGGCGGGACCGCCTACCGCCGGGCCGGCCAACCACGCCGGGGAGAGGGTCAGTTCCGGGTGATCTCGGTCCACGGTCGGAGCTTCTGCGGGTTGCGCACGGCCCAGATGCGGGTGATGCGGTCGTCGGTGAGGCTGAACGCCGCCACGGTCACGGTGACGCCGGAGTGCTGGGCGACCAGGCCGGGCGAGCCGTTGACCGTCCGTTCCAGGAGGGTCAGTCCGGGGGCCTTGTCGGCGATGTGGATCAGGTACTGGGCGATCCGCTCGCTGCCCTCGACCGGGCGCAGGACGGTGCCGACCAGGCCGCCACCGTCGGCCGTCATCGTGGCCGCGGGGTCGAGCAGGCCGACGAGCGCCTTGATGTCCTTGGCCTCCCACGCCTTCTTGAACTCCCTTACCAGACCGGCCTGTCCGGCCGTCGCGGTCGCCGGGGCCCGCGCGGCGCGCATCCGTCGGCGGGCCGAGGTGGCCAGTTGGCGGCAGGCCGCGGGCGTGCGGCCGACGATCCCGGCGACCTCGGGGAAGGGGTAGCGGAACACGTCGTGCAGGATGAACGCCACGCGTTCGGCCGGCGTCATCGACTCCAGCACGACGAGGAAGGCCATGTTCACCGACTCGTCCAGGGTGATCCGGTCGGCGGGGTCGTCCGGGTCTCCGCCGCCGTCGCCCGCCCGCCCGCTGAACCACTCCGTACGATCGGGCAGCGGCTCGGGTATCCACGCGCCGACGTAGCGCTCGCGCCGGGCCCGTGCCGAGCCGAGCACGTCGAGGCAGATGCGGCCGGCCACCGTCGTCAGCCAGGCGCCGGGCGACTCGATGGCCTCCTGCTGCTGCCGCGACATCGCGTACCAGCGGGTGTACGTCTCCTGCACGGCGTCCTCGGCCTCGGCCAGCGAACCCAGCAGCCGGTAGGCCAGGTTGATCAGCTGGCGCCGCTCGCCGACGACCACGCTCAGGTCCGGATCCAACCGGTCGTGCCCTGCCGCGGATGGGGTGCTCATGCTCGTGACCGCTCCCTGGTTCGTCTCGTCCGCTTCGGCTCTCGACCCTCCGACGAAACACCGCACCGAAGTGTGAGGCCGATGCTTCGCCTCACACTTCGGGGGCCCGCGTCGTCGGACGGACGAGACACTACCGATCCACCGCCGCGAGGCAGACGAGGGGACCGCGCCATGGCCACACAGATGACGGCAGCACCGGGCAGGGTGACGTTCCAGCAGGTAGCGATAGCCCTGCAGACGGCGGGCATCTTCTTCCAGGCGGCAACGGCCGGACTGTTGCTGTCCTCGTCCCACGGGGAATTGCTGCACGGCGTCGGAGCGCGCGTGATGTACGGGGCGTCGATGCTGTACGTGCTCGCTGCGGTCCTGGCGTGGCGGCCGGGAGGCGGTTCGCCCCGTCCGATCCTGTACGCGTCCGGTTTCCTCGTACTCGCCTCGGTACAGGTGGTGCTCGGCATCGCGCGCGTGCCGTCGGTCCATGTCCCGCTGGGCGTCCTGATGTTCGGCCTGAGCGTGCTGGACCTGGGCCGGGTGTGGTCCGCCCGTCTGCCGGAACGGGCCGGCAGGCGCGCGTAGCCGCCGCGGAAGCGCCGGTGCCCTGCCCTCGGGGGATGGGCGGGGCTCCGGCGCGCACCACGAATATGGCTATCTTCATTCGATTGCGGCATTCGAATTGCTCTTGATCATCTGCCCGCTTTTCAGTGCTTATGATTCCCGCGCCATGAGAGAAAGTCAGAATTGCCGAGCGTTATGTGAGTCGGCCGATGTCGTCGTTCTCGGAGCGGGCCCCGCCGGCCTCGTGCTCGGGAACCTCCTGCTCGCCGCCGGGATCGACTGCGTCGTCCTCGAACGCGCCGCCCGCTCCCATGTCCAGACCCGGGCCCGGGCCGGCTTCCTCGCCCCGAACACCGTACGGATCCTGGACCGCCACGGTCTCGCCGACGGGCTGCACCGCGACGGCCGCACGCACGGCACGTGCGAGTTCCGCACCGCCGACGGCCGTTTCCGCCTCGACTACGGCACCCTGGGCCGCCGCGAGCAGCACACCGTCTACCCGCAGCAGAACCTGGTGACCGACCTCCTGACGCGCTACCTCGACGCAGGCGGCCGCATCCGCTTCCGCACCGAGGCGGTCGCCGTCCACGACGCCGACGGCCCCCGGCCCTACGTCACCACCCGCGAGCCGGACGGACGCCCCACCCGTTGGGACGCCCGGTACGTCGCCGGCTGCGACGGCCGGCACGGAGCGGCCCGCCGCTCGCTCCCGCCCGACGCGGTGCGCCACCACCACGACCACGGAGTGAGCTGGCTCGGTCTGCTCGCCGAAGCTCCGCCCAGCCTCGACGCCGTCGCCTACGCCGTCCACGACCGCGGTTTCGCCGGGCACATGGCCCGTAGCCCGCAGGTCACGCGCTACTACCTGCAGTGCCGGCGCGGCGCCCGCGCCGACGCCTGGTCCGACGAGCGGATCTGGGACGAGCTCGACGTGCGCATGCGCGCCACCGAGTACGGCCCCCTGCACCGGGGGCCGATCATCGAGCGCGGAGTCCTCGACCTGGCCTGTGACGTCGTCGAACCGCTGCGCCACGGCTCGCTCCTGCTGGCGGGCGACGCGGCGAGCCTGACCGCCCCGGCGGCCGCGAAGGGCGCGAACCTCGCCGTCCTGGAGGCGGAGATCCTGGCCGGAGCCCTGACCGAGGCCCTCGCCGGGGACGGCACGGCCCTCGACCGTTACTCGGCGCGGTGTCTGGCGCACATCTGGCGCGCGCAGGAGTTCACCCAGTGGATGACCGGGCTGCTGCACGCGATCCCCGGGCAGGACCAGTCAGGCGGATCGTTCTTCCATGCCTCCCTGCGGCGCGCCCGCCTCGATTCCCTGCGCACGTCCCGCGCCCACCAGGACTGGTTCGCCGAGAACTACGTCGGCGTGTGACCACGGCCCCACCCGGCCCACCCGGCCCACCCGGCCCACCCGGCCCCGCCCCACCCCGCTCCGCCCCACCCCACCATGCCCCAGCACCGGCCATAGGACATCTGCGCGATGACGACGACCCTCCCCGACGAATCGATCCTCCCCGCCGGAGCGGTACTTCCCGGCGAGACGACGGTCCCCGACGACACGGCCCGCCTGCGCGCGGCAACCGCGTTCGTACGGGAACACGACAGTGCCAGCCTGCTGCCCCTCCTGCTGCCCGGCCTGTGCGGCGCGGAACTGGAGTCGGTGGCCGCGCGTTGCCGGTTCGCCCACGTCGGTCTGCTGCTCTTCCCCTCCGACGCGCAGGACCTGCGCGGCCGGTTCGTCGAGTGCGGCCTCGCCGCCGACACCCCGGCACAGCCCAGCGTCGTCGTACGGGCACGGCTCGCCCGGCGCCACCACCGCGACGCGGCCGAGCTCGACGTCCGGATCCTGCGCCCCCGCGTCCACGGCCCGGCCGGGGAGCGCCGCGTGGTGGAGGTGTTCACCCTGCCGGTGCCCGCGCACTCCGACCTGGCACCGATCGCGGCGCACGAACGCGCCTGGGGCCACGAGGCCCATCTCGCCTTCGAGCTGGAACACCCGGACCCCCTGGCGCTGCACGGCCTGTGCGCGGTACTCGCCCGGCACGGCGCCCGCCCCGACGGCGGCGGGTACAACCCGCACGAGGACGGCACCGTCCTGTACTTCACCACCCCCGCAGACGCGGCGTGCGACTACCGGCGGCTCGAGCTCTACGCGCCGGGCGACCACCGCGACGCCCTCGCCGCGCACCTCGACGGCCTCGACGAGCGCCCGGACGGCGACGCCCGGTCCGCCGAAACGCTCCTCCACCTCCTCACGGGAGCGTGGACCACCCAGGCCCTCGCCGCGTTCGCCCGCCTGCGCCTGCCCGAGGCCATGGAACCCGGCGCCGCCGTCGGCACCCGGGAACTCGCCCGGCGCACCGGAACCCACCCCGACAGCCTGGCCACGCTCCTGCGCTACCTCGCGATGCTCGACGTCGTGGCCGAGGACCCCGAGGGGCAGGACGGCTTCCGCCTCACCCCGCTCGGCCGCCTGCTGCTCGCGGACTCCCCGGACTCCATGCGCCCGCTGGCACTGATGTACGCGGGCCCCTTCTACCGGTCCTTCGCCGCGCTCGACCACACCGTACGGACCGGGAGGCCGGCCTTCGACGAGCTCTTCGGGGAGAACCACTTCGACCACTTCGCCCGCGATCTGGAACTCGCGGACCTCTTCGACCGTTCCATGGCGGCGAGTTCACTCATGTTCCGGCCGCTCCCCGCCCATCCGGTGATCACCGCCGCGGCCCAGGCACCCGCCCCCCGGACCGTCGTCGACGTGGCCGGCGGGAACGGCGAGCTCCTCGGCCGCATCCTGACCGCGCATCCGTCTCTGCGCGGCACGCTCCTGGAGCGCCCGCACGCCGTCGAGACCGCCCGCCGCGCGCTGGACGCCGCGGGGTGCGGCGCCCGCTGCGACTACCGCAGCGGAGACTTCGCGGACGTGCCCCACGGCGGCGATGTCTACGTCCTCTCCCGCGTGCTCCACGACTGGGACGACGACCGGTGCCGGGAGATCCTGCGCCACTGTGCCCGCGCGATGCCGGCCCACGCCGACCTGCTGATCGTCGAACGCCTCCTGCCCGCCGACGGTTCCCCCTCGCTGGCCACGGCCTGGGACCTCCACATGATGTGCAACGTCGGAGGCCGCGAACGCCGTGCCGACCAGTACGCCCGACTGCTCACCGACGCCGGACTCGAACTGCTGGACCGCACCCCCCTGCCCCTGGAGGCCCACGTCCTGCACGCCCGGAAGGCACCTGCCCAGCCTTAATGGGCGGGGGCGGGGTCACGGTGTCACGGGAGGCCGTGTGCCACGGCCGCCTGGACGGCTTCGAGACCCGCAGCTGGCTCCGCGAGCCGGCCTCCGGGGAGGGCTACGCCTACTGGACCCGTTCCTGACCGGCGCGCTGTCGCCCTCCGGCGCCGGCCGTCGGCGTCCCGCCACCGCGGCCGTCCTCAGCCTGACGTCCGGGGCCGGCGGGTCGCCCGCCAGGTCGGCCGGCGGCGGGAGAGGCGGGGCCCCCGACCCGTCCGCGACGGCGTGGCCAGGGCGAACGTCACCGTGATGTGCGCGCCCCCCAGGGGGCCGCGGGCGATGCGCATCGAGCCGCCCGTGGCGCTCGCGGCCCGCTGCGCGATGTCCAGCCCCAGCCCGGTGGAACCGGTGCTGCTCCCACGGGACAGCGCCCGGTCCGGATCCGGGATGCCCGGCCCGCCGTCCTCCACGACCAGCTCCACCGCGTGGGCCGTGCGCACCACGTGGACGCCGAACGGGGTCCCGGACGGGGTGTGGCGGAAGATGTTGCCGATGAGCGCGTCCACCACGGCGGCCACGTCGTCCTCGGAGAGGCCCACGCCCGTGGGTTCCTGCGTGAGGTCGAGGCAGCAGGGCCGCTGCTGCTGCTCCGCCAGCACCGCCCAGAAGGCCGTGCGGCGGCGTACGACGTCGGCCGCCTCGCAGCGCGGACCGGGAGCCCCGTTGCCGGTGGCCCGCTCGCCGGTGGCGGGTTCGGCGCCGAGCATGCCCTGGCCCATGGGCCCGACGGCGAGCGGGGTGCGCGCCGTGGCGATGATGGCCTGGAGCTCCGTCTCCAGTTCCCCGACCGCTGCCTCGACCCTGGCCGATTCCGGAGTGCCGGCCATCCGCTCCGAGGCCAGGTGCAGGGCGGTCAGCGGCGTGCGCAGCCGGTGGGACAGGTCGGCGACGAGTTCGCGTTCCACGGCGAGCAGTTCGGTCATCCGGTGGGCCATCGCGTTGAAGGCCACGCCCGCCTCGCGCAGTTCCCTGGGGCCCATCGGGTCCACACGGGTGTCCAGGTCGCCCTGGCCCAGTGCGCGCGAGGCCTGCGCGAGCCGCTTCGAGGACCTGACGACCTTCGCGCCGAGGCGGTCGGCTACCAGCACGGACCCGCCGATCAGTCCCACCGCGAGGAAGAGCATGACCGCCCAGGACTCCTTGACCCCCCGGGTCAGTTCCTCCTCGGGAACGAAGTTCTCGATGACGGCGACCCGCTCGCCGGGCAGCACCACCGGCTGCAGGCAGATCCAGCCGTGCGGAACCTCCTGCGAGATGGACTCGCGTCCCCGCTGGGCCCGTTCGAGCAGCGCGGCCGGCGCCTTGGAACTGCCGAGGGGCCCGGTGTCCGGCAGATGGACGACCAGGTGCTCGGCCGCGTCCAGGCTCGCCGCCGACTCCCGCAGGGCCGCCGGGTCCGTGGTCAGCGCGAGGACCGGCGCCAGGGCGGCGGCCCGCTGCTCGGCCGCGGTGACGCCCTGTTCCTTGACCAGCGACATCACCAGCGCGGCCAGCGGTATGAGGAAGGAGAGGGCGACCATGGAGGTCACCGCGAGGGCCACTCCGGCCAGCGAGCGTCTCAACGCGGGGCCACCAGTTTGATGCCGACGCCGCGGACGGTCAGCAGGTAGCGCGGGGCCGCCGCGCGTTCGCCCAGCTTGCGGCGCAGGGACGACAGGTGCACGTCGACGGTCTGGTCGTCCACGTACGGCTCGCGCCACACTTCGGTCAGCAGGCGGCGCTTGGAGACGACCTGGCCGGTGTGGTGGGCGAGGAACGCCAGGAGGTCGAACTCCCGGCGGGTGAGGCGCAGCTCCCGGCCGGCCAGGTACGCGGTGCGCGCGCCCGGGTCCACGGCCAGCTCGCCCACGGTGGTGGGGCGCAGCGGTTCGGCGGCCGGTGCCACCGGTGCGCCCGCCGGGGCTCCGGCCGGCGGGAGGTGGCTCGTGCGCCGCAGGACGGCGGAGAGCCGTGCGACGAGCTGCCCGCCGGAGAACGGCTTGACCAGGTAGTCGTCGGCGCCCGCGTTGAGGAGCTTGATGATTTCGGTCTCGTCGTCGCGGGCGGTGGCCACCAGCACCGGCACGGAGGATATGCCGCGGATCATCCGCAAGGCGTCTCCTCCGTCCAGATCGGGCAGTCCCAGGTCGAGGACCACCGCGTCGACGGGCGCCTGGGTGACCTCGCGCAGCGCGCCGAACCCGTCGCCGGCGCTGCGCACGGCATACCCGTGCTCCGCCAGGACCTCGATCAGTGACTGGCGGATGTTGGGGTCGTCTTCGACGACCAGGACGCTCGGCATGGGCACACCTTAGGGGCTGGGTCGGGGAAGACGGACCCTAAGGGGCGTCGAAGGCCGGACCGTCGCCGGTGACGCGCAGGCGCACGGGGCGGTCGGAGACCGGGATGGTGCAGCCGTCCTGAGAACTGCAGCTCGCGTAGCCGAGCAGCAGGGTCGCCTCCCCGTTCCCGTCGGCGCTGACCGGGAGCGTGGTGGTGACCGGCCCGTCGGGATAGACCGGGACCGGGGCGTCGACACCGGGCACGCTGATGGACCGTACGTCCTCGGCGGCCGTCAGCCTGCCCTCCGCCTTGAGGGCCCCGGACACGGTCATCGCCGTCGGCCGGCCCACGTCCTCGATGCCGGTGGCCGGCAGGTCGATGCTGTAGAGGTGGAACCCCTTGCGCTCGGGGGTGAACACCGCGGTGACGGTGCCCTTCGAGGCGCGCCAGTCGGACACCGAGAGGGTGACGGTGACGCCGTTCTCGGTGAAGCGCGTCGTCGGTGCGGCGGCCTTGGGGCCGGCGTCGGAGCCCTCGGCGGGCTGCCGGCCGCAGGCCGCGAGCGCGGCCAGGGAGAGGAGGGCGGCCGCGATGCGGACCTTCCGGGAACGTCCGACGTGTACGGAAAGGTTCATGGGTGTCTCTGCACTTCTGTGTCGCGTATCACGGAATCGAATCGTTTCTTCTGGGGGGATCTCCGGGCGAACGGCGGTTCTAGAGAGCCGTGCTGAAGCTCGCGCTCCACAACTGCAGCCGGTACACCAGGTCGTTCCACACCCCGGCGGCGAGCAGCACGCCGACGAGCACGAGCATGCCGCCGCCGATCCGCAGCACCCACGGGTAGTGGCGCTTGACCAGGCCGAACGCGCCCAGGGCGCGCCGGAACGCCAGCGCCGCGAGGAGGAACGGCAGACCCAGCCCGAGGCAGTACGCCACCATCAGCAGGGCGCCGCGGGCCGCGCTGGCCTCCGTCCACGCGAGGGCCTGCACGGCGGCCAGCGTCGGGCCGATGCAGGGGGTCCAGCCGACCGCGAACACCGCCCCCAGCAGGGGCGCTCCGGCCAGCCCCAGCGTGGGACGCCGGTGGCTGCGGAACTCCCGCTGGGTGAACCCCGGCAGGAACCCCATGAACGACAGCCCCATGAGCACCGTGAAGACGCCGAGCACCCGGGTGACCGTCTCCTGGTGCGCCAGGAGGGTCCGGCCGAAGTAGCCGAACAGGGCGCCGCCGGAGACGAGCACCGCGGTGAAGCCGAGGACGAACAGCAGCGCCCCGGTCGCCATGCGGCTGCGGCGCCCGCCGCGCGCGTCCGCCAGGTCGGCGACCGAAAGGCTGGTGACGTAGCTGAGGTAGCCGGGTACGAGCGGCAGTACGCACGGCGAGAGGAAGGAGACGAGTCCCGCGACGAACGCCACGGGGGCCGCGATCGCCAGCGTGCCGTTCACCAGGGAGGGCGCGTCCGCGACGGCGAGCGTCCCGTACACGGCCGCCACCCCCGTCACGACTCCTCCTCCACGACGCGCGCGAGCAGGGGCCGCAACTGCTCGTCGGTGACGGCGCCCCCGATGGCGACGGCGACGCGTCCGCGGCGGTCGATGACGAGCGTCGAGGGGACCGCCTGGGGGTTCAGCAGCTCGGGCGGGAAGCGGAGCAGGAGTTCGCCGGCGGGGTCGTGGAGGCTGGGGAAGCCCAGGCCGTGCTCGCGTACGAACGAACGGGCCGCGGCCCGGTCCGGGTCCCGCGTGTTGATCCCGAGGAACCGGACCTCCTCGCCCGGGGTCTCCCGGCTGAGCCGCGCCAGGTCCTCGGCCTCCGCCCGGCAGGGGCCGCACCAGGAGCCCCAGACGTTGAGGACGACGACGTGCCCGCGGAGCCCGGCGAGGCCGGTCGGCCTCCCGTCCAGGTCGTCGCCGGCCAGCGTGGGCGCGTCCCGCCGGGCGCCCGGGTCCAGGACCCGCGCCCCGGCGGCGGTGCTGATCCCGCCGGCCCCGCCGCCCGGCGCCGCCTCGACGCCGCCGTCGTCCGTCAGGAGACCGGCGAGGAGCAGGCCGGCCGCCACCGCGAGTCCCGCGCCGGCCGGCGCGAGCACGGCCCTGCGGACCCGTCGTCTCATGACGCCCACTTGCGCAGGAAGGCGTTGATGCCGTCCGCGGTCAGGGACGGGTTGCCCGTGACGTGGGTGTCGGTGCGCACCGTGCCCGACGGGGAGACCACGACCAGCACGGGCATCGTGTACGTGCCGCCCGACGGGCTGTACTTGCGCAGGAGCGCCGAGTTGGCGGAGCTGTTGCCGCCGATGTCCACCTTGACGAGATGGTACGAGTCTCCGAGGAGCGCGGTGGTCTGCGGCTGCGCGAACACCTTGTCGGCGGCCTTGCAGTTGCCGCACCAGTTCGCGCCGAAGTCCAGCAGCACGGCCCGCCCGTCGGCCTTGGCCGCCCGCAGAGCCGCCTCTATCTGCTTCTGGGCGTCGGCCGAACTGTCGTAGCCGGGGCCGGGTACGCGGGCCGGCTCGGGCGCGGCGGACGTACGGGCCGGCTTGGAGGGCGTCCGGGAGGGGGCGGCCGAGGCGCTCGCGGCGCGCGAGGCGGAGGCGGAGGCGGACGCGGAGTCGGACGGCGAGGCGGAGGCGGACGCGGAGGCCTCGGGGGACGCGGTCGCCGACTCCGACGCGGAGGGGAGAGCGGCCTCCGAGGACTGTCCGGCCTTGGCCGGCGCGGCGGATCCGACGGGCTGGGAGGACGGCCCGCAGGCGGCGGTCAGTCCCGCCGCGACCACGGCGACGGCGACCAGCGGCAAGCGCGTCCCCAGGGGTGCGGCGGACCGGGGCGCCGTCGTACGGCGGTCGGCGCGGACGGGTCGGAGCAGGCGAGAACTCATGGCGAAGACACCCCAAGGCACGATGCGGACTGCGGGAAGGGCCGAATGCCTTCCGGCGCGGCGGAACCGACGGCCCGGGGGTTCGCCGGATACGGTTCCCGGCGCCGAGGGCCGCTCGGCTGACGCGAGCATAGGCCCCGGCCGGGCCCGTGGAACCGCCTCGGCACGATCTTGAGGTTGCCCTAAGGAAGCGCTCACCTTCCGCTTCGCCGGAGCCTTGCGCATGAGGGCGTACAAGGCGTGAAACGCGCGAAAGGGACCGATGTCAGAACGACGACTCGCGGACGCTGGCCTTCGCCGACGGGACGATCGTGGCCGTGACCACCGACCGGTGGTCGGCCCCGGAGAACGTGACGGTGAGGGTGTCGTCCGAGGTCTGCGCGGTGGTGGCCTTGAACCCGCGGCTGGGGATCGCGGAGATCAGGCACACGCCCCGGCTCCCGTACCGCACCGTCACCTTGCCGCCCTGCGAGGGGACGGTGTGCAGGCCCGCTCCGCCCTCATCGCAGTCCACGGAGGTCCTCGGCGCGGTGGTCCGGGGGGTGCCCGGCGAGGCCTTGGCCGGGGTCGCCGCCGAGGGGGTCGGTCGCTGCGTCAGGGTGGGGGAGGGGCTCGCTGACGCCGAGGCGGACGGTTCGCTCGGCGCGGGGCTGCCCGCCTCCCAGGCCGGCGGGGTGTCGATGACCACCGGGGCGGACCGCGCGACCGGGGGCGTGTGCCTGGTCGAGCCCACCACGAACTGCACCGTGGCGAGCACGGCGGTCACGCTGGTGGCGGTGCACGACAGCCATATGAACAGGTAACGCGGAATCCGGGGCACGGCCCCATAGTGGCCGACCCGCCGGCCGGACCGTCACCCCTCCCCCCGGGGAAGCCCCGCAACCCCGTGTGCGGGCCCGCCGGGCGGGCCGGGGAACGCCGACGTCCTCCGGCCCATGGGACGGGTCGGAGGACGTGGACGTGGGGGGTGGCTGGTTCGCCGGGGAGAGGGGCCGCGCCGGGCCGGTTGCCGCTACCTCGGAGTGCCGAAGTCCTGCGTCCACCACGGGCCGCCGTCGCCCTTGTGGACACCGATGCCGATCTCCTTGAAGGCGCAGTTGAGGATATTGGCCCGGTGGCCGGAGCTGTTCATCCACGCGTTCATGACGGCGTCGGGGTCGGCCTGCCCCCGGGCTATGTTCTCGCCCAGGCGGGACCACCCGTATCCGGCGGCCTCCACCCTGCTGGTCATGGTGGACCCGTCGGGGCCGGTGTGCGACATGACGCCGCTGCGGGCCATGGTGTCGCTGTACGTCCGTGCGGCCGCGCTCAGCTTGGCGTTCATCGTCAGAGCGCCGCACCCGGCGGCGGACCGCTCCTTGTTGACGAGGGCGAGCACGGCGGACTCGGCATCGCCGTTGACGGTGCCGGAGCCGGAGCCGGAGCCCCCCGAGCCACCCGAACCGCCCGAGCCCCCGGAACCGCCGCCCGTGGTCGTCGACGGCTTGCGCGTCGGGTCGGCGGCCCGGGTCGGGGCCGGCTTCGCCGGGGCGCTGCTCTCCTCGGATGCGGGCTTCGGCGCGGCGGATTCGGAGGCGCCGGCGTCCGGCGTGCCGGACGGGCTCGGGCTCGCCGTGGCCGTGGCGTCGGTGGTGGGCGTGGGGACGGCAGGGGAGGGTGCCGTCCCCACGCCGTCACCGGTCCCCGCGGTCCCGGCCGCCTGGCCGGCGACGCCGTCGGCCCGCTTGTCCCTGCCGGCCTCACCGTCGGAATCGGCCACGGCGACCCCGACCGCCACCGCCGCGGCCGCCGCGGTGACGGACAGGACGATGCGGGTGCGCACCGTCCTCTTCCGTCGCGCCTCGGCGCGGGACGGCGTTTCGGGAGTGTGGCTGCGGCTCATGACGGTGACACCTCACAGGAGAAGGGGAGGAGGGGGAGTCCGCCTGAGCCTAGGTCGCCGACCAGCGCGAAGAGGCCGCTGGAGGCGTTCTTCAGGTTGCCCTAAGGAAACCCGCAGGGCCAACACAGGGACGAGCCGGACAATCGCCCCAACTCGGCTGGCGCGGCATGCGCGTTGCCCGGCGGCGAAGTACCGCATCGGTGCCCGGATGCGGCGTCCCGCGGTTCAGGACCGTTCGGCCAGCCGGTGCAGAACGACGTCGTGCAGGGCGCCGTCCGCGACCGTGAGGGTCAGGAACGTGTGGTGGGGCTGTCTCCGGCGGTCCGTCGGAGAGCCGGGGTTGAGCAGCCGGAGCCCGCTCGGGGCCGTGGAGTCCCACGGGATGTGACTGTGGCCGAACACCAGGACGTCCACGTCGGGGAAGCGTGCCGCGCAACGCCGCTCGCGCCCGGTGGCCGGACCCGTCTCGTGGACGACCGCGAAGCGCAGGCCGCCGAGTTCGGCGCGGGCGATCTCGGGCAGTCTGCGGCGCAGGGCGGGCCCGTCGTTGTTGCCGTACACGGCGAGCAGGCGCCGCGACCTCGACTCCAGCACGTCGAGCGTGGCCTCGTCGGTCCAGTCCCCGGCGTGGACCACCACGTCGGCTTCGTCGACGGCCGTCAGCAGGGCCTGCGGCAGGTACCGGGCCCGCGCGGGCACATGGGTGTCGGAGGTCAGCAGCAGCCTCATGGGCCCACCGTAGACGAGGCCGCCGTCGCCCCGCGGCGGAACCGGAACGAGCCCCCCGTACGCCGCCCGGGCCGCATCACACTCCGGCGCGGTCGTCAGTCGGCGCTGAGGTCGACGGCGTCGGCCGCCTCGCGGACCTCCGCGTCCCGGTGACGGCGCAGGACGCGGACGGCGGCTCTCCAGGGCCCGGGCCAGTCCAGGCCGGGACCGAGCGCGGCCGCGAGGGACACGGCGAACAGCCCGTCGGTGCCGGTGCCGTCGGTCAGGGTGCGTACGGTTGCCAGTGCCCTTTCCGGGTGCGTCAGGCTGCGCGAGGCGTAGTGGTGCCGCCGCAGCAGCTGCTCGGCGCAGCGGCCCGCCAGCGCGGGGCGGTCCGCGACGGCGGCGCTCAGCTCGCGACAGGCCGCGGTCAGTTCGGCCTCGGGCGCGGCCGGATCGACGGCCCGCACGAGCAGGGAGACGCGCAGGCCGGTCAGCCGCGGTTCGGAGGCCAACTGCCGGGCGAGCGGGCCGCACAACCGCTGGGGCACCGTGACGGCGGACGAGCCGATGAGGTGCTGCAGCCGATGGCGGGCGGGCAGGTCAACGCCGTCGGCGTCGGCGCCCACCGCATCGCCGGTCCCGCCATCGCCGGACGCCATCGCGGCCAGCAGCCGGGCGACGGCCCCGTGGACCGCGCTGCCGGGTGCCGCTCCGCCCGTCGGATGGGGCTGCTCCGATCCGGCGATGCCCAGCAGGGACTTGCCGGCCGGCTCCCAGATGAGGGAGGAGCTCAGGTCGGCGACCATGTCCGCGAGCGTCCCCGCGACCGTGGGCGCGTACGCGGCCCATTCCTCCAGCGCCCAGAGCACGCTCTGAGTCGTGAGGTCGTCGGCGGTGGCGAGCAGACCGGTGACCAGCCGGCCGTAACGAGACCGGTGCGCGCGAGCCACCCCGGCGGGGCCGCACAGTACGGCGCGGCGGGCGCCTTCCGGGCCGTCGGCGACGGCGGACTCCAACAGTGACCAGGCCGCCTCGGCGGGGAGCAGGGCACGGGCCGACGCGACGGCCACGGTCCGCAGGTCCGGGTGCGCGGAGGCGTCGAGCGCCGCCCGGGCCAGCAGTCCCGCGGCCTCGGCCGGCGGAAGGTGGCGGACCGCCAGCCGTGCGGCCGACTTGCGGACGGTGAGCTTCACCCCCCGTTCCCGGGTGAGCAGGTCGTGCAAGAGGGCGGCGAGGGCGTCCGGGCGAGCCCGGAGCGCCACCTGGTCGGCGACCGCCCAGACCGCGGCCGCGTCGTCCCGCCCCACGCTGTCGAGCAGCAGGCGCAGGGCGGAGTCCGGGCCGTCGGCGACGGCCGCGGCGGCCGCCGCGGCGGGGTCCGCTGGTGCGGCGGGGTCCGAGTCCGCTTCGTCCGCGCCGCCGTACCGCCGGACGAGGTCCCACCCGTACCCGGGGACCGCGGCCGCCTCGCGCAGCAGCACGGCGCGTTCGTCCAGGGAGCGGCCGGGGTCGGCGAGGGCCGTCTCGGCCAGGAGTACGGCGGCCCGCTGCTGACGGGGTAGCCACCGGTCCGCACGGCGGAAGCACGGCAGCGCGCGGGCCGTGCCGGGGACCGGGAAGCGGCCGGCGGGCAGCGGGTCGGCCAGGGCGTGGTCCAGCAGGTCGGTGCGGTCGGCGGCGAGCACGTCGAGTACGGGGCCGAGCGCCGCCGCGGTGGGCTCCCGCTCCAGGAGTACGGCGACCCGACCGGCCCGGGTCGCGGGGTCCGCAAGCCAGGCCGCGGCCAGGCCGGCGAACGCGCCCTCGGGGCACTCGCGCAGGCCGTCGGCGAGGCGCTCCTGGAGCTCGGGTATCCGGCGCGCCCGGTTGCCGAACGCCTCGACCAGGGCGAGCAGCGGTGTGGGATCGCCCCGCCCGGCCGCGGTCTCCAGCCAGGGCCGTACGGCGTCCAGCACGGCCCGTTCGCGGCCGTGCCGCAGTGCCCGGTCCAGCCGGACGGCCGGAGCGAGTGCCCCGGTGCGGGCGGTGAGCGCCCCCAGCAGCTGCACCGCGAGGCCGAGGAGCTCCCCGTCGGCGGAGGTGTTGAGGAGGGTGACGGCGAGGGTGTGGACGGCGGTCCGGGTGGCCGGCGCGCAGTCGCGGGCGCGCAGGGCGTCCAGGCAGAGCCGTTGCAGGTCGTCGCGGCCGACGTGGCCCGCTGGCCCGGTGAGGGCCGCCGCCAGCAGCGGCGCGGACAGGGCGGCGAAGGCCTCCAGGACGGACCGGCGCACCGGATCGCGTTCGTTGCGCAGCCGGCGCGCGGCCAGGTCCAGTACGGCGGCCACTTCCGCCGGGTCCGCCGCGTACCCGGCGTTGGCCGTCACCTCCCGCCAGGCCAGTGCCCGGTCGTCGGCGTCACCGGAGCCGGTGGCGGCGAGGAGTTCCGGCCGGGCCTCGGCCGGCGGGAGCATGGCGAGGGAGGACCACACCTCGTACACGGACCACCGTTCGGCACGGCCCCGCGCGACCTCCGCCCGCGCCCGGGCGTGCCGTTCGGCCGCGGGGAACAGGGCCAGTACCGCATCGGGGGTGCCCATCGACACGGGGTGGCGGCTCGCGGCGGCGACCGCCTCGTGGAAGGCCACCCGGTCCGCGACGGGTACGGCCCGCATCATGGTGACGTAGGCGCCCCGGTGGGACCAGCGGGCGGCGAGCCGGTGCAGGGACGGCGGTGCGGCCGCGACCAGCCGGCGCAGCGCCGACGGGTTCGGGGTGCGCTCCCAGCGGAAGCTCTGCCGGCCGGGATCGGCGAGCCAGCGCGCCGTGCGCTCGGCGTCCGCGTCGACGAGGTCGGCGAGCCGGTCGTGCAGCGGGTCGGGCAGGTCCCCGGGGCCGTAGCGTTCGAGGAGGTCGAGCACCCGGGCGGGGGCGGCGGGCAGGGCCGCCGCGATCCCGTTGGCGTGCTGCGGCCACCAGCCTGCGCGCAACCGGGGGGTCAGCGCGGCGAGGTCGCGCTCGGCCTGGTCGAGCACGGCCGCCGGGTGACGGCGGGCCAGCAGGCTCCAGCCCTCGAAGGCGACGGCGCCGGCGAGCTCGGGCAGCATCCGGGCGGTGAACTCCGGTGAGCAGCCCGGCAGCAGCAGGGCCGCGTCCCGGTCGCCGCGCTCGGCCCGCAGCCGCGGCAGCAGGCGCTCGGCCAGGGCGGGCCGGCCGCCGTCGCGCAGCAGCCGGGCGAGGTCGGCGCGGACAACGGCGGGGGCGTTGTCGTAGGCGGCCTCGACGGCACGGTCGGGTACGGCCGAGGTGCGGGCGGCGCGCAGGGCGTAGCGGCGGACGATCGGGTCGGGGTCGGCCAGGCGGGCGGCGAGGTGGTCGGTGTCCGCCCCGGCCAGCGCGGCGAGCGCACCGAGCCGCCGTTCGTACGGGCCGAGCCGGTCGAGTGCGGTGAGCAGCGGCCGGAGCTCGCCGCGGGCCGCCAGCGCGTGCGCGGTCACGGCGGTGTGCCGGAGGCGGGCCTGGTGCGGTAGGGAGTCGAGTGCGGACAGCAGCTGTTCGACAGTGGTGATCATCAGGGCGGATTGTCACAGAGACCCGCCCGTGAGTCCCAGCGGATATTCGGCGCGGGGCCGGCGGGTCGCGGTCAGCCGAGGACCAGGGGGACCTGGAGCGGTGTGGCGGACCTGCCCAGTTCGGCCTCCTCCGCTTCCGTCGGAGCCCGCCGCCCGGTGCCGATCAGCAAGGCGTCCTTGTCGGAGAACGACGCGGGGAAGGCCGCACCGGCGATCTTCTCCAGCAGTTCGCGCGACCGGGCGAGTCCCTCGGCGGGCGGCTCCGCCGCGTTCGGGAGGTGCGCGATCAGGTCGAGGTGGTGCAGGGTCCACTCCAGCACGTACGCGGTGAGGTAGTCGCCCGTGGTGAGCACCACGTCCCGGGTCGCGACCGGGACCGCGCGATCCGCGAGTGCGGCGGCGCGGCCGGCGGCGGAACCGACGTCGTCGAGGTGGAACCTGAGCAGCCACGGCTCCCCGTACGCGGCGGCGAGACGCACGGTCAGCGCGTCGAGCGGGTCCTCGCCGGTCGGGGGCTCGACGAGGTTCCAGTAGGTCACCGCGTCGCGGGTCGGCTCCGTCGCGGCGGGGGTGACGAGGGTGATCAGCACGTCCTGGGCATCGATGACCAGATGGCACACGAGGTCCCGCACGAGCCACCCGGCGCATCCGGACGGCCGTGCGAAGTCCTCGTCGGGCAGGTCGGCCACCGCCGCGCGCAACGCCGCCCAGGAGTCCGAGAAGAGGTCCACGGTGTCAAGCCTAGTACGACGAACCTGATGTGTCGGGCCGTCAGGTGAGCGCCGCCGCCAGTGTCCCGGCGGTCTTCGCGACCAGCGCGTCGGCACGCGGCGCGGCGGCCTCCGGCCTGGTGGTCAGGACGGACAGCACCACGGGCGGCCGTCCCGGCGGCCAGGCGATGCCCACGTCGTTGCTGGTCCCGTACGACCCGGAGCCCGTCTTGTCCCCGATCACCCAGTCGACGGGCAGGCCGGCCCGGAACCGGTCACCGCTCGTCGTGTTGGCCAGCAGCCAGCGGGTCAGGAGCTCCCGGTGCCGAGGGGCCAGAGCCTCGCCGAGCACGAGGCGCCCGTATGTCCGGCCGATGGCCCGCGGGCTGGTCGTGTCGGTGACCCGCGACGGCTCGGCCGAGTTCAGCGCGGGCTCCCACCGGTCGAGCCGCGTCGTACGGTCCCCCACCGAACGGCAGAAGTCGGTGATCGCGGTGGGGCCGCCCAGCTCGCGCAGCAGCAGGTTCGCGGCGGCGTTGTCGCTTTGGGCGATGGCCGCCGAGCAGAGCTCGGCCACCGTCAGCCCGCCGGCGATGTTCTCCGGCCGCTCCGTCACCGAGCCGCCGCCCGCGGCCGTGACGTCGTCCGGCGTGTACAGGATGCGCCGGGCGAGGAACGCGCCGTCACGGTCCAGGTCCCGCAGCACGGCCGCCGCTGCCATCGTCTTGAACAGCGAGCACATGGGGAACAGCTCGTCGGCGCGGTACGCCACCGTCCTGCCGGTGGCCGTGTCCCGGGCGTACGCCCCCAGCCGCGCGCCGTACTCGCGCTCCAGCGCGCGCAGCTGCCGAACGACCCGGCCCTCGCCGCCGTCCCCACCGTCCCCGCCGTGCGGCGCCGCATGCGCCACGCCCGTCGGCAGGGCCGCGGCCAGCGCCGCCCCCGCTCCCAGAGTCAGTACCGCTCGACGGGTCTGCTCCACGTCGGCTCTCCTCATTCCGTTTGACGATCACGTGACGACAAAGACGCCAAAAATGATCATTACGGTTCCGTCCGGCCACGGGTTCTCAGTCCGGGTCGCCGTCGAAGCCCCAGGCCTGGATGTCGCGGTAGTGAATGGGTCCGGGGCCGCGGCCGGTGTTGCTTCCGACGAGGTGGAGCCGGCGGGTCTGCCACGGGCGGCCGCTGAACGCGGCCAGCCCGGCCGCGGCTTCCACCGCGCTGGTGCGGTCGTTGCGGCGGGAGCGGGCCAGGGTCAGGTGGGGGCGCAGCGGCCGCTCCAGGAAGTCGATGCCGCAGGCGCGGACCGCCGCGCGCACGTCGGTGGCGAGGAGGTGCAGCCCTTCCAGCTCTCCCTCGATCCCGGTCCACAGGACCCGTTCGTCGAAGTGCCCGCCGCCGCGCAGGGCCAGCTTCAGGGGCCGCCGGGCCGCGGCGAGATCCGCGAGCGGCGCCTTGAGCAGCGGGACGGCGGCGACGGGGAGCTCGCCGAGGAAGGCCAGGGTGATGTGCCAATCCTCGATGCGGTTCCAGCGCATGTCCGGGTACGCGGCGTACGCCGGCCGCAGCCGCTCGGCCAGCTCTTCCTTCGCGTCGTCGGGCGGGGCGAGCGCTATGAACACGCGGACGGTCTCGGACTGGATCTCTTCGTTCACGGGGACTTCGTATCGCGTCCGGGCGTGTCCAGTCATCTTCACGGCCCCGGCGCGCGGTGCGGCGCCGCCCGCCGAAAGCAGGCTCACCGATGCGGCGACCCCGGGGCGGCACGGTTTGTATCGGGCGGGTATCAGGGAGCGCTTGGTCGTCCATCGAACGCGTGCGCCGGTCCGCGCGGGGGCGGCCCCGCCCGATGTCTGCCATATCGTTCCTTTCAGGTCCCGTGTTCCGCGACCGTCCGAACAAGGAGTCATCCGCACGTGTCCTCGTCCGCCCAGCCCCCGGCCCCCGCACCGGCCCCGGCCTCCGCGCGACCCGTTCGCGTGCTGCTCGTGGAGGACGACGACCTGATGCGCCGGTCCTTCACCGTCGCCCTCGAGCGCTACGGCTACCGGATGGAGACCGCCGCCGACGGGCTGGCCGGGCTGGAGCTCTTCCGCGAGGAGAGCTTCGACCTGCTGATCCTGGACGTGATGCTGCCCGGCCTGGACGGCATCGGCCTGTGCCGCAGGGTCCGGGAGACCAGCCTGGTGCCGGTCCTGATGATGTCCGCCCGCGGCGACGGACTCGACGTCGTCGCCGGTCTCGAGGCCGGCGCGGACGACTACGTGGTCAAGCCCGTCGACACGTACGTGCTCGTGGCCCGCATCCGTTCGCTGCTGCGGCGGGCGACCTACGCACCCGCGCCGCCCGCCCCGGATCCCGGCGGTACGGCCGGCGACTCCCCCTCGGACGGGCGGGCCCCGTCCGAGGGCGAGTCGCTGGTCTTCGGAGACCTGACCCTCGACACCGGCGGCCTGGAGGTCTTCGTCTCCGGCAGCCCGGTGGCGCTGACCCCGACCGAACTGAAGCTGCTGCTGGTGTTCGCCGCCCACCCGGGCATCGTGCTGGAACGCCACACCCTGCTGCGGGACGTGTGGGACTACGGCTGGGACGGCGACAGCCGCGTCGTCGACCTCTGCGTGCAGCGGCTGCGCAGGAAACTCGGCCGGGACCGGATCGAGACGGTCCGCGGCTTCGGCTACAAGCTCAGGCGCTGAGGCCGGTGCGAGCGCTCCACCGGCCGCGGCCGGCCCGCGTGTCCCTGCGCTGGAAGATCGCCGCGCTGGCCGCGGCCACGGCGTTCCTCGTCGTGGCCGCGGTGGGCGTCCTCGTCCACCTGTGGACCGCGCAGGACATCCGCGGCCGGGCCGAAGCCCAGGCCTTCAACACCGTGTACTCCGCCATGGCCACCTACCGGCGCACCGGAACGCTGATCGACGGTGCCGAGCTCGACCCGGCCGAGCTGCCCGCCGCACTGCGCCGCCCCGCCGACGGAGTCCGGCACGTGGCCTTCGACGGGCACGTCGAAGGCAACGTGGGGCCCACGGTCTGGGCCGCCCAGCGGACCGCCGGCCCGGACGGTCCGGTGCTCGCCGTCCGGGTCAACATGAGCTCGGAACTCCACCGGCTGCGGCGTCTCGACGTGAGCATGGCACTCGCCTCCCTGGTCGCCCTCGCGGCCGCGGCGCCCCCGGCGGTCTACGGAGCCGGGCTGCTCGCCCGTAGGCTGCGGCGGGTCTCCGAGACCGCCGGCCGGATCTCCGCCGGGGACCTGGACGCCCGGACCGGGCCCACCAAGGGCGGCGACGAGGTGGCCGACATCGCCGCCACCGTCGACCTCATGGCCGACAGCCTCAGCCGACGGCTGCGCACCGAGCGTCAGTTCACCGCGGACGTGGCCCACGAGCTCCGCACCCCCGTCGGCGGCCTGCTGGCCGCCGCAGATCTGCTGCCGCGCGGTGAGACCGAGGATCTGCTCCGGGCCCGGGTGCGCGATCTGCGCCGCCTGGTCGAGGACCTGCTGGAGATCTCCCGGCTGGACGCCGGCGCCGAACGGCCGGTCCGCGACCGCGTCCCGCTCGGCGCGGTCGTCTCCGAGGCGGTCGTGCGGACCGGCTTCGACACGGACATCGTGGTCACCGCTCCGGCTCCCGTTCCCGCTCCCACCGGCGCCGGGGCCGGCGCCGCCAAAAACACAACCCCCCAACCCCCCCCCCCCCACCCACCCTGCCCATACCCCCCCCCCCCCCCCATGCTTGAGAAGAGGGGTGTGGGG
>NZ_JBVJFB010000001.1:0-524932 GCF_055588065.1 Streptomyces sp. NPDC046308 | reverse complement strand
TTTTTCCCAGATGTGTTGTGTACGCCCCCCCCCCCCCCCTCCCTCTCCCCCCCCCCCCCCCCCCCCCCCCCCCCCCCCCCCCCCCCCCCCCCCTCCCCCGCCGACGCCACCGCCGCCGACGCCACCGCCGCCGACCCGCGCGGCTCCGGAACCGCCCCGGCCGGGGTGACCGTGGAGACCGACCCGCGCCGCCTCGAACGGATCGTCGGCAACCTCGTCGTCAACGCCCACCGGCACGGGGGCACCCCGGTGCGGGTCACCGTCCAGGGCCGTACGGTCGTCGTCCGCGACCACGGCCCGGGCTTCCCCCGGGACCTGCTCGTCGACGGCCCGCGCCGCTTCCACACGGGCGCCGCGGGGCGCGGCACGGGCCACGGCCTGGGCCTCACCATCGCCCTGGGCCAGGCCCGGCTGCTCGGCGCCGAGCTGCGCTTCGAGAACGCCCCGGACGGCGGCGCGGTCGCCACCCTGCGCCTGCCGGCCTGACCGCCCGCCTGCTGCCTGCCTGCTGACCGCCCGCCTGCTGACGGCTGGTCCCTACACGATTGATACGGAGCGGAGCGGCGGCCGATACGCGGCCGCCCGGGCCCCGACACGTTCCCCGGACACCCTTCGACGTGCACGTTCCCGCACCCGAAATGGAGTCCTCCGTGACCGCCGACCCCTTTGCCCCGCACCCGCCGCTCACACCGGCCGGGGCCGCGGCCGCCACCACCGACCTGTCGAAGGTCTACGGCAGCGGCGACACCCGCGTCGTCGCCCTGGACCGGGTCAGCATCGCCTTCGGGGAGGGCGAGTTCACCGCGATCATGGGCCCCTCCGGCTGCGGCAAGTCCACCCTGCTGCACTGCGCCGCCGGGCTCGACTCCTTCAGTTCCGGCTCCGTCCGCATCGGCACCACCGAACTGGGCACCCTCGACGACCAGCAGCTCACCCGGCTGCGCCGCGACCGGATCGGCTTCGTCTTCCAGGCCTTCAACCTGCTGCCGACGCTGACGGCACTGGAGAACATCACGCTGCCGCTGACCATCGCCGGCCGCCGGCCCGACGGGCAGTGGCTGGACCGCGTCGTCGCCATGGTCGGCCTGGCCCAGCGGCTCGACCACCGGCCCGGACAGCTGTCCGGCGGGCAGCAGCAGCGCGTCGCGGTGGCCCGCGCCCTGGTGTCCCGCCCCTCGATCGTCTTCGGTGACGAACCCACCGGCAATCTCGACTCCCGCTCCGGGGCCGAAGTCCTCGGCTTCCTGCGCGACTCGGTGCGCGAGCTGGGCCAGACCGTGGTCATGGTCACCCACGACCCGGTCGCCGCCGGCTACGCCGACCGCGTGGTCTTCCTCTCCGACGGCCGGCTGGTCGACGAGATGAGCCGTCCCACCCCGGACCGGGTGCTGGACCGGATGAAGGAGTTCGACACCCGCTCGCGCACCAGCTGACCCCGCCCGCCCGCCCACCCGGCACCGGCACCGCACGAGCCCCCGACCAGCCGCCCGCCTGCCCGCCCGCTCACACCGGACGGGCCAGCCTCCCCAGGATCCGCATCCCCATGTTCCATACCGCCCTGCGCAACGTGTTCGCGCACAAGGCCCGCCTGCTGATGACCGTGTTCGCGGTCATGCTCGGCGTCACCTTCGTCTCCGGCAGCCTCGTCTACGGCGACAGCCTCCACCGGGCCGCCTCCGCCCGGGCGACCGACGGCTACGAACGCATCGCCGTCAGCGTCTTCCCCCAGGACTCCGAGGGCGCGAAGGGCTCCCCGCGCCAGGACGACGGGCCGCCCGGCATCGGCACCGGCACCGTGCGTGCCTTGGCCAAGGTCGAGGGCGTCGCCCTCGCCGCGGGCCGCGTCACCGGTTTCGCCGCCGTCGCCGGCCGGGACGGCCGACTGCTCGGTCACGGCCCCGCCCACAAGGCGGGCAACTTCGCCCCGGGGGCGGACGGCACCGACCCCGCCTACCAGTTCACCCAGGGGTCCGGGCCGACCGGCGGCGACACGATCGCGCTCGACGCGACCACCGCCGCGAAGGGCGGCTTCCGCGTGGGCGACACCGTACGCGTCGGCACCCACCAGGGCGCCGCCTCCTACACCCTCAGGGGGATCTTCCGTACGGACGGGACCACGCTGCCCGCCGGCGGCAGCCTGACGCTGTTCGACGACGCCACCGCGCAGCGGCTCTTCCTGCGGCCCGGCCTCTACCAGAACGTGGAGGTCACGGCCGTACCCGGCGCCGACGTACGGCAACTCCTCGGCCGGATCGAATCGGTGCTGCCCCAGGGCGCCGGTGCGGCGACCGGGGCCCAGCTCGCCCGGATCCAGGCCAACCTCGCCACCAACGACAGCGACACCATGAGCCAGATCCTGCTGGGTTTCGCCGCGGTCGCCCTGTTCGTCGCCACCTTCCTCATCTCCAACACCTTCACCATGCTCGTCGCCCGGCGCACCCGGGAACTGGCCCTGCTGCGGGCCGTCGGGGCCTCGCGCCGGCAGGTGCGCCGCATCCTGCTGACCGAGTCCCTCCTCGTCGGCGCGATCGCCTCCGCGGCCGGTCTCGCCGCCGGCACCGGGACCGCCGCCCTGCTCCAGGCCCTCTTCGCACCGGCCGACGCCCCGGCCGGCCCGCTGGTCCTCACCCCCGGCACCGTCATCACGTCGCTGTTGGTCGGCACCGCCCTGCCCACGGTCGCCGCATGGCTGCCCATCCGCCGGGCCATGGCCATCCCGCCGGTCGCCGCGCTCAGCGCGGCCGAGCCTACGGCCCCGGCGCGCACCGGCTCCCTGCGCACCGGCCTCGGCGCCGCGCTGCTGGTCACCGGCGTCGCCGCCGCGGCGTACGGGGCGCTCGGCACGGACCGTGACGCGCGAACCGTCATCGGCCTCGGCGCCGCCCTGACCCTCACCGGCACGATCGTCCTCATCCCGCTGCTGGCCCGGCCGTTCGTCGCCCTGGTCCGGCCGCTCCTCACCCGCCTCCACCCGGTGTACGGCGACCTCGCCGCCCGCAACACCGTGCGCGACCCGCGCCGTACCGGCGCCACGGCCGCCGCGCTCGCCATCGCCCTCACCCTCGCCTCGGGCCTCTCCGTCCTCGGCGCCTCCGCCGCCCAGTACCTGGACCGGGCGACCACCCACGACTTCATCGCCGACTACCTGGTGAAGCCCGCCGAGGGCGGCACGCGGCTGACGGCCGACACCGCGGCGGCCCTGAAGAAGCTGCCCGGCGCCGCGGTCAGCCCGCTCGACCAGTCCACCGAGTACCGGCTGGCCGGCACCCCCTCCGTGCTGACCGGCGTCGACCCCGCCACCATCGGCCGCCTGCTGCGGTACGACGTCGTCGAGGGCTCCCTCGACCGCCTCGCCCAGGGCCAGATCGCCGTGGCCGACTTCAAGGCCAGGGCGGCCGGCTGGCACGTCGGCCAGACCCTGCCCCTGCAGCGGCAGGACGGCCGGCCGGACAGCGTCACCATCGGCGCCGTCTACCGGGCGGACGAGCAGAGCAACCTGCTGCCCAGCATCACCGCACCCGACTCACTCGTCGCCCGCCACGACCCCACCCCGCACATCGCCGGGATCCTCGTCGCCGTGGACGGCGGGCCCAGTCGCTCCGCGCTGGGCAGCGTCACCCGCGCCCTCGGGGACAACCCCGCCCTGGCCGTCCTCGACCAGGAGGGCATCCGGGCCCAGGACAGCGGCTCCATCGGCGACCAGCTCAACGTCTTCTACGCCCTGCTGAGCATGGCCCTGACGATCGCCGCGCTGGGCATCGCCAACACCCTCGCGATGTCCGTCCTGGAACGCCGCAAGGAGATCGGTACCCTGCGCGCCCTCGGTGTGGACCGCGCCGGGGTGAGCCGAATGATCCGCCTGGAGGCCCTGGTCCTCGGCGGGCTCGGCGCGACGCTCGGCACGGCCCTGGGCGTCTTCCTGGGCTGGGCGCTCGGCCGCACCCTCCAGGAGAGCGTCGCGGGCTACACGCTGGTCCTGCCTTGGGGGCGCCTCGCCCTCGGTGTGCTCGTCGCCCTGGCGGGAGCGCTGGCCGCCTCGCTCTGGCCGGCCCGCAGGGCCGCCCGCGTGAACATCCCGGCCGCCACGGCGGCCCAATGACCCCGCGCCCGGGCCCGCCGCCGTGAGCGCGCAGCGGACGGCGGCCCCGCCGCCCGCACCGGGCCGGGCGAGGGCGCCGCTCTCCACCCGGGCGGGCCGGGGGGCCGACACAGCGGACCGGGGGTGGCGTACTCCTGTGCGCCCCCATGTGCTCCTTCGACGGCACCGGCCACCCCGCTTACGGTTCCGGGCCATGAGTGGATACGCGAAGGAACCGGCCACGCCGACGGAAATCAGCACCCGGGACTTGCCTCCCTCCGACCGTTGGTCCACGACCCCCGTCATACCGGCCCCGGTCTGCCGCTTCGAGAACTTCCTGGGCGCGGAGCGCGCCGCCGGCCTGTTGGCGTACGCGGTCTCCCGGCAGTCCGACTTCAACGCGGGAACGGTCCTGGACCCCCTGTCGGGCCAGGTCTCCCACAAGGGCCGCAGCTCCCTCGTCCTCCCCGTGACCAGCTCCGTCTTCAGCCGGCACCTCGCCGACTGCCTGCCGCTCGTCCAGGAGGTCCTCGGCCACCAGGCCGCGCTGACGCAGACCCTGACGGTCCTGACGGCGCACGGCGAAGGGGGCCACTACGGCATCCACACCGACGCCTCACGGGTCCGCGACGTCAGCACGGCCGTCTCGGCCGTGTACTACCTCCACCGCAGGCCCCGCGGCTTCGACGGTGGTCAACTCCGGCTGTACGACACGCAGTTCCGTCAGGGCGGGCCACAGCCGGCGGAGACCTACCGGACGATCGAACCCGAGCACGACACCATCGTGTTCTTCCCGGCCAGCGCCTTCCACGAGGTGGTCCCGTCCACCTGCCCCAGCGGGCACTTCGCCGATCACCGGTTCACCCTCACCACATGGATCAGCGGCACCGGGCAGGCGCCGGCGACTCCCGACACCCCGCTGCGGATCTGGCAGTGGATGGCCCGCGCGGCCGAACACACCCGCCCGCTCGCGGACGTCACGCACGACCACGACGGCGCCCGGCCCATCGCCCTCCCGGCCGCGGACCCCGTCACCCGCCTCACCCTTCCCGCACCCCCGCACGACGGCGTGAACCCGGTCTTGCCGGCATGAGCCGGGCCGCGAGTCGGCCCGGCAGGTGCGGCCGGGCAGGTACCGGGCAGGTACGGCAGGTCAGGGGCGGCCGGTCAGGGGCGGCCGGTCAGGTATCCGCCCATGGCGGTGAAGTACTCGGCCGCGGGCAGCTCCCGGCCGTCCTCGGTCCGTACGCGCGTGAGGGCCAGCCCGTGATTGCGGCCGCTCCGGGCACCTGCGCCCGCGACGATCACCACGCCCTCGCCCTCGCGGTAGAAGATCCGGCCGGGCGTGCCCCCGTACAGCCCCCGGGACACACGGGCGGACAGCACCTCCAGCCGCCTGCCCCGGTGGAAGGTGAAGGCGCTCGGGTACGGCTCGGACTGGGCGCGGACCAGGCGGTCCAGGTCCTCCGCGGGCCAGGTCCAGTCGATGCGGCTGTCCTCGACGGACCGCTTGTGGAAGAAGCTCGCCCGGCTGCGGTCCTGCCGGGTGAACTCCGTGCGCCCCGAGGCGATGAGGTCGAGGGCGCCGACGGTGACCGGGGCGATGAGGTCGACGGTCCGGTGGAAGAGGTCGGTGGCGGTGTCGGTCGGCCCCACCGGCACCGACTCCTGCCGCACGATGTCGCCGGCGTCGAGTTCGTCGTTCATCATGTGCGCGGTGACGCCCACTTCGGACTCGCCGTTGATCAGCGCCCAGATCAGCGGCGAGAAGCCGGCGTACTTCGGCAGCAGCGAGTCGTGCACGTTCAGCGTGCCGTGGCGGGGGAGGCCGAAGACCCGCGGGGGCAGCCACGTACGCCAGTTGTTGGCGACGATGATGTCCGGATCGGCCTCCTTGAGGCGCTGGAACAGCTCGTCGTCGTCCGGGCGGTTGCGGAGCAGCACCGGGACCCCGTGTTCCCCGGCGAGGTCGGCGACGGAGTCGCTCCAGATCTTCTCGTAGACGTGTTCGCTCTTCGGGTGCGTCACCACCAGCACCACGTCGTGCTCGGAGTCCAGGAGGGCTTGCAGGGTGCGGTGCCCCCAGGTCTGGTAACCGAACATGACGACCCGCATGGGGTTCCTCCTCAGGAGCAGGGGTTGGTCACTGTCGAGTTAAGCAAGGCTTGCCTAAGCGTGCAACGGCGCCTGCGCGGACGGGAATTGACGTTCATTCAGTCTTGAGTGCCCGATTTGCCTCTCGACAGTTCCGTGTGGATCAGCTTAGCCTTACCTAAGTTGTGATCCGCCCCGGCCGGCGCGGCGGCTGCCCTCGCGCGATGGGAGTGACATGGCACAGGCTCGTCCTGGCGACCCCCCGCTGATCCACGACCTCATAGGCATCGGCTTCGGGCCGTCCAACGTGGCCATGGCGATCGCGGTCGGCGAGCACAACGCACGCGTCGGCGGGGAGGAAGTGATCACCACTCACTTCTTCGAACAGCAGCCGCGTTTCGGCTGGCACCGGGGCATGCTCATCGACGACGCGACCATGCAGGTGTCCTTCCTGAAGGACCTGGTGACGCTCCGGAACCCGGCCAGCGAGTTCAGTTTCCTGTGCTACCTGAAGAGCAAGGGCCGGCTGATCGACTTCATCAACCACAAGAACCTCTTCCCCCTGCGGGTAGAGTTCCACGACTACCTGGAGTGGTCCGCGGCCCAGGTCGACGACATGGTGTCCTACGGGCACGAGGTCGTCGGGGTCACGCCGGTCGTCCACGACGGCGTGGTGGACCACCTCGACGTGACGGTCCGGTCGGCGGAGGGGCTCGCGCTCCGCCGCGCCCGCAACCTCGTCATCGGCACCGGCTTACGCCCCCTCATGCCGGACGGCGTGGAGCGCACCGACCGCATCTGGCACAACTCCGACCTCCTGACGAAGGTCGACGGCCTCCGGGGCGCCGACCCCTCCCGGTTCGTCGTCGTCGGCGCGGGGCAGAGCGCCGCCGAGAACGTCGCCTATCTGCACCGCCGCTTCCCCGGGGCCGAGGTATGCGCCGTGTTCTCCCGGTACGGGTACAGCCCCGCCGACGACAGCGGCTTCGCCAACCGCATCTTCGACCCCGAGGCGGTCGGAGCCTTCTTCACCGCGCCCGAGAACGTCAAGCGCAAGCTGATGGACTACCACCGCAACACCAACTACTCCGTGGTGGACATCGATCTGATCGACGACCTGTACCGGCAGATGTACCAGGAGAAGGTCCTCGGCACCGAGCGCCTGCGCTTCCTCAACGTCTCGCGGCTCACCGGCGTCGCGGAGACGCCGGCCGGGGTCCACGCCACGGTGCAGTCCCTGGTCACCGGCGAGGAGACGCCCCTGGACGCGGACGTGGTCGTCTTCGCCACCGGCTACCGCCCCGCCGACCCGCTCGGCCTCCTCGGCGAGGTCGCCGACCGCTGCCTGCGCGACGACGAGGGCCGTGTCCGCGTCGAGCGCGACTACCGCATCGCGACCGACCCCGGACTGCGCTGCGGCCTCTACGTGCAGGGCGGCACGGAGCACACGCACGGCATCACCTCGTCCCTGCTGTCCAACACCAGCGTCAGGGTCGGCGAGATCCTGGACTCGCTCCTCGACCGGGGCCTCACGACGAATCCCGACGAGGTCCGGACGGTGGCCGACGGAACGGGCAGCACCGCCCGCTAGCCGATACCCGGGCCGGTCAGCGAAGGGATGACGTACAGCGACATGGGCACGACTACAGTGGAGCGTCCCGCGCCCAAGGGGGCGACGGAGGCCCGCAGGCGCCGTATTGCGGGATCGTTGACGCTTCTGTTGATCCTGCTGGCCGCGGTGGCGGTGTCGTTGGCCGTCGGTGCCCGCGCGCTGAGCCCGGCGGATGTGTGGCAGGGGCTGACGGGGGCGCCGGACCCGGACCGGCGGCTCACCGAGATCAGGCTCATCGTGCGGACCGTACGAGTGCCCCGGACGGTCCTCGCGGTCGTCGCGGGCGTGGCCCTGGGAGTCGGCGGGGCCTTGATCCAGGGGTACACGCGCAACCCGATCGCCGACACGGGCCTGCTCGGGGTGAACGCGGGCGCGTCCTTCGCGGTGGTCACGGTGATCGCCGTGTTCGGCTTCGCCGGCCCGTTCCAGTACGTCTGGTTCGCCTTCCTGGGCGCGGCGGTCGCCGGTGTCGTCGTGTTCGGGCTGGCGAGCATCGGCCGGGGGGCCGGCAACCCGCTGACGCTGGCCCTGGCAGGGCAGGGGATCACCGTGTTCCTGGCCGCCATGACCACGGCGGTCGCCCTCTCGGACAAGGCCTCGCTGAACGCGCTGCGCTTCTGGAACGCGGGCTCGGTGGCCGGAGTCGGATTCGACGTCATCTGGCCGGTGACCGCGTTCATCGCCGTCGGGGTGGTGCTGGCCCTGACCACGCTGCCCGCCGTCAACCTGCTCAACCTCGGCGACGACGTGGCGCGCGGGCTGGGCGTCGACATCGCGCTGACCCGGGCCGTGGGCATCGTCGCCATCACCCTGCTGGCGGGAGCGGCGACGGCGGCCTGCGGACCCATCGCCTTCCTCGGCCTCATGGTGGCCCACGTGGCCCGCGACCTGACCGGGCCGGACTACCGCTGGTTGGTGCCGTACGCGGGCCTGCTCGGGGCCGTCGTCCTGCTGGTCTGCGACATCGCGGGGCGGCTGCTGGTGCGGCCGGGCGAGCTGGACGCCGGTGTCGTGGTGGCCCTGCTCGGTGCCCCGTTCTTCGCGGTCCTGGTGTGGCGCGGAAAGTTCAAGAGCGCGTGAACGGGGCCGACGTGGAAGCGGAAGCGGTGGACGCGGTGAAGGCGTCGGTGGCGCCGGGGGTCCGGCTCGGCCGGGTGTCGTTCGTCTGGCGGCCGTGGATGGTGTGCGCCACCCTGCTGCTGACGGCGGCGACGTTCCTGGTGTTCTGCCTGTCCATCGGCGTCGGGGAGTTCCCCGTCGGCCTGCCGCGGGTGATCGCCACGATCCTCGGCCGGGGCGAGCAGGTCGACGAGTTCGTGATCATGGACCTGCGGATGCCGCGGGCCCTGGCCGGGTGCGTCGTCGGCGTCGCGCTCGGGGTGTCCGGGGCGATCACCCAGTCGATTGCGCGCAACCCGCTGGCCAGCCCCGACATCCTGGGCATCACCGGGGGCGCCGGCGCGGTCGCGGTGTTCCTGGTGACGGTCTCGGGCGGGACCGCCGCGGCGGTCGTCAGCTCCGTCGGTCTGTCGGGAGCGGCGCTCGCGGGCGGTCTCGGTACGGGGCTCCTCGTGTACTTCCTGGCGTGGCGGCGCGGCATCGACGGCTTCCGGCTCATCCTCATCGGCATCTCGGTGAGCGCCGTGACGGAGGCCGTCACGACCTGGCTGCTGGTCCGGGCCGACATCAGGGACGTGGCCCGGGCCCAGGCCTGGCTGATCGGCTCGCTGGACAACCGCTCGTGGGACGACATCCGGGTGGCGCTCTGGTGCACGCTCGCGCTGATGGTCGTGGTGGCGTGCGCCGCGTTCCAGTTCAAACCGATGCACCTCGGCGACGAGGTGGCCGCGGGCCTGGGCGTCCGGTACTCGGCCGTCCGCGCGGTCCTGCTGCTGTGCGCGGTCCTGCTGGCCGGCGTGGCGGTGAGCGCGGCGGGCCCGGTCCCGTTCGTCGCTCTGGTCGCGCCGCAGGTGGCGATGCGTCTGCTGAGGTGCCCGACCCCGCCGATGGTGGCCTCCGGCATCTTCGGGGCCCTGCTGCTGACCGGCGCCGACCTGGTGGCGCGTACGGCCCTGCCGATCACCCTTCCGGTCGGCGTGGTGACCGCCGCGATCGGCGGCCCCTTCCTGGTCCACCTGCTGGTGCGGGCGAACCTCCGTTGACCGACTCGTATGCAGGCACGTCCAGTTCAGGGGGAGCAGTGGCCGTATCGCCCATCGCCGGGATCGCGTCCGGGGGTCAGGAGACCTCGCGGCTGGCGGCCAGCGGGGTCACCGTCGGGTACGGCGGCCGGAGCGTCATCGACGACCTCCACGTGACGATCCCGCCCGGTGTGATCTCCACGATCATCGGCTCCAACGGCTGCGGCAAGTCGACCCTGTTGCGGACCCTGTCGCGGCTGCTGAAGCCGACGAAGGGCTCGGTCGTCCTGGACGGTGAGGACATCGCCACGCTCAGGACCCGGGACGTGGCGAAGAAGCTCGGCCTGCTGCCCCAGGCGCCGGTCGCGCCGGACGGGCTCACGGTGGCCGACCTGGTCGCCCGGGGGCGCCATCCGCACCAGAGCTGGCTGCGCCAGTGGTCGTCGGACGACGCCGCCGTCGTGGCACGGGCGCTGGCCCTGACCGGGGTGTCCGACCTGGCGGACCGTCCGGTGGACGCGCTGTCCGGCGGGCAGCGCCAGCGCGTCTGGATCTCGATGACGCTGGCCCAGGGCACCGACCTGCTCCTGCTGGACGAGCCGACCACCTTCCTGGACCTGGCGCACGCGATCGACGTGCTGGACCTGGTGGACGACCTGCACGAGTCGGGACGCACCGTGGTGATGGTGCTGCACGACCTCAACCTGGCCACGCGGTACAGCGACAACCTCATCGTGATGAGGGCCGGATCGATCCTGGCGCAGGGGCACCCACGGGACGTGATCACCGCCGAGTTGCTGCACGAGGCCTTCGGGCTGCGCGCCCTGGTGATCGAGGATCCGGTGGGGGACCGGCCGCTCATCGTGCCCATCGGCCGCACCCACGTCCAGCCCGGCCGAATCGACTAGATCGGACACAATTCCGAGTCAAGTAAGGCTAGGCTAGCCTCACTTGGGCGCGATACGGTGTGCCTGCCCTCGGGCGGGGGCGCAGTGGACAGCACGAAAGCAAGGGATTGCGGATGCTTCTCCAGCGAACGACGCGTACCACCCCCCGGGGCCGGCTGATGGCGGTACTGTCCGCCGCGGCCCTCGGCATCGGCCTCCTGGCCGGCTGCGGTTCCGACGCGAAGGACCCGGCCGACAAGAAGGGCGACGACGCCCCGGCCGCCGCGGCCGGCACCTTCCCGGTCACCGTGGAGCACGCGTTCGGATCCACCGAGGTCAGCAAGGCTCCCCGGCGGGTCGTCTCCGTCGGCTACACCGACGACCAGGCCATCCTGGCGCTCGGCACCAAGCCGGTCGGCATGGTCGACCAGTACCCGAACCCGCCGGGCACGAGCCCGGACGTCAACACCCAGTGGCCGTGGGTGAAGGACAAGTGGGGCGACACCCGCCCCGAGGTCGTCATGAGCAACGGCGACACCGGCCCCAACTACGAGAAGATCGCCGCACTCCGGCCCGACCTGATCATCGCGGTCTACTCCGAGATCGACCAGGCCGCCTACGACAAGCTCTCCAAGATCGCCCCGACGGTGGGACGCACCAAGGCCGAGAAGGAGCCCTTCAGCGCCCCCTGGCAGGACAACGCGGTCCACATCGCCAAGGCGCTCGGCCAGGAGTCCAAGGGCGTCGAGCTGGTGAAGGGCGTCCAGGACAAGCTCGACGCGGCCAGGAAGGCCCACCCCGAGTTCGCGAACCAGACCGCCGTCGCACTGTCCTGGTACAAGGACTCGGCGGCCCCGTTCACCTCCACCGACGTCCGCGGACGCCTGGTGACGGGCACCGGCTTCACCTACCAGACCGAGATCGACAAGATCGCCGACGGCAAGTTCTACACCACGCTCTCACCCGAGCGCATGGACCTCATCGACGTCGACCGCATCTTCGTCATCAACGACAAGGCCGACACGGAGGCGCTCAAGAAGTTCGAGCTGTTCGCCAACCTGGCCGCCGTCAAGAACGGCAAGGTGTCGTACCTGCTGGACAGCGAAGGCCCGGCGGTCGGCGCCGCCATGTCCCAGGGCACCCTGCTGTCCCTGCCGTACGCGATCGACGAACTCGTCAAGTCGGTCGGCCGGGGGTGAGCACCACCGGTACGCGCGTCGCCCCGCCGACCCTGCGCACGACGAGCGGACGCGAGGCCACCCGCTGGGTCACGGCGCACTGCCGCGAGGTGCCCTGGCTGACGGCCGCCACCGTCCTCACCACGGTGGCGGGGGCCGCGCTCCAGGTACTCCCGCTGCTGCTGCTCGGGCAGGTCGTGGACGGGGTGGTGGCGGGCGAACCGCGCTCCGTCCTGGTCACGACGGGGGTACTCATGGTCGCCGCCGCGCTGCTCGGCGCGGCGGCCACCGCCCTGTCCACCTACCTGGTCGGGCGGCTCGGCGCGGACCTGCTCGCCCGGCTGCGCGAAGGCGCCGTACGGGCGGTGCTGGGGATGCCGAGCGCGCGCATCGAGCAGGTCGGCCGGGGAGACGTGCTGTCCAGGGTCGGCGACGACGTCGCCGTCCTGTCCCGGGGCATCCGCACGGCCGTCCCCACGGTGTTCTCGGCGGGCGTGCTGGTCGTCATCGCCACGCTCGGCATGTTCGGCCTGGACTGGCGGCTCGGCCTGGCGGGCGCCGGCGCGCTGCCCGCGTACGCGCTCGCCCTGCGCTGGTACCTGCCCCGGTCCGCCCCGCTCTACCGCAGGCAGCGCGCGGTCCAGGCCGACCGCGCACAGGCCCTGATCAGCGGACTCAACGGGATCGACACGGTCCGGGCGTACCGCCTGGAGGGAGCCGTCCGCGAGAAGGTCACCAGCGAGTCGTGGCGGGTACGCGAACTCGGCATCGAGGTGTTCCGGCTCTTCGGCCGGTTCGTCGGCCGGGAGAACCGCGCCGAGTTCATCGGACTGGTCCTGATCATCGTGGTGGGATACGCCCTCCTGGAGGCCGACGCCGCCAGCCTGGGCGAGGTGTCCGCGGCTCCGCTGCTGTTCCACCGGCTGTTCACCCCACTGGGCTCCATCATGTTCACCTTCGACGAGGCACAGAAGTCGGGCGCGAGCCTCACCCGGCTGGTCGGGGTGCTGGGGGAGGACGCGGAGGACCGTCTGGTCGGCGCCCCGGGGGTCACGCCGGCGGTCGACGCGCCGTACCCCGTCCGGGTGGAGGCGCTCACCTTCGGCTATCCCGACACCGAGGAGCCGGTCCTGCGGGACGTCGACCTGATGATTCCGGCCGGTGGCTCGCTCGCGCTCGTGGGGGCGACGGGCGCCGGCAAGTCGACCCTGGCCGCGCTGATCGCGGGCATCGGGACCCCCCAGGCCGGATCGGTGCGCATCGGGCCGACCGACCTCGCAGATCTGGACGAGGCCGGCGCGCGGGCCCTGGTGAGCATCCTGACGCAGGAGACGCACGTGTTCTCCGGCCCGCTCGCCGACGACCTGCGGCTGGCCGCACCGGAGGCGACCGACGCCGAACTGACGGACGCCCTGCGCACCGTCGGCGCCGACGGATGGGTCGACGCGCTGCCCGACGGACTGAACACCCTGGTCGGCGAGGGCGGCGAGCGCCTGGACGTCACCAAGGTCGCCCAGATCGCCCTCGCCCGGCTGGTACTGGGCCGGTCCCCGGTGGTCGTGCTCGACGAGTCCACGGCCGAAGCGGGCAGTGAGGGCGCGGCCGAGCTGGAACGGGCCGTGCTCGCCGCGTGCGCGGGCCGCACCACGCTGTTCGTGGCGCACCGGCTGACCCAGGCGATGGCAGCGGACCGGATCGCCGTGCTGGACGCGGGACGCGTCGTCGAGCACGGCACCCACGAGGAACTGGTGGCCCTGGGCGGCCGGTACGCCCACCTGTGGCGGGCCTGGCGCGAGGGCAGCTAGCCCACCCCGATCCGGGTGGGCACTCACGGACTGTGAAGGGGCGTTGAGTCTTCGATGACGGAACCGACCGCTCGTCTCGTGCGGCTTTCTCCCACGCGCCTGGCCGGCGTGCGCCGACGAACAGGCGACCACTGCGACCGGACCATCGCCCACGCGTGCGCCATCGGGCTGTCGTACTGGGCGACGGGCAGCAGCCCGGACGGCATGGAACTCACCCCCGGCACCCTGTTCGCCGACGTCCTCGGCAAGGCCGCCAACGGCGTTGCCGAGGTGCCCGGCTGGGAGGTCGGCGAGGACGGCCGGAGCATCGCCGTCCCCGAAGGCGTCGCGGTGGCCGACGCACAGCTCGCGCTGGACGACCTGGCCGACTTCCCGGACCGGCCCCTCGCCGGCATCACCCCGTCCAGTGCGGCGACGCGGCTCGCGACCCTCGCCGAGTGGAACGACACCGGAGTGGACCGGGTCCGCCCGACGATCGTGGAGATGTTCCGCGAGCAGGCCAGGACCAGGCCGGACGCCGTCGCCGTCATCGACGAGCACCGCACGCTGACGTACCGTCAAACAGCGCGCTTTTCCAGCCAGTTGGCCCACCACCTGATCGAACGCGGCATCACCGCCGAGCAGGTCGTCGGCATCTCCCTGAGCCGCTCGGCCGACATGGTGATCGGCCTGCTCGCCGTGCTCGAGGCGGGGGCCGCGTTCGTCCCCCTCGACCCGCAGTGGCCCGCCGCGCGCCGGGCCGTCGTCATCGACGACGCCCGCGTCGTCCTGCAACTGGCCGGCCCGGGCGAGCACGACCCGGACGAGCCCCCGGCCGTGGTCGTCGACCTCGGCGACTGGACGTACGGCTCCTACCCGGGAGACGGCACCGGGATCACCGTCCCCGGCAACGCCCTCGCCTACGTCATCTTCACGTCCGGCTCGACCGGCCGCCCCAAGGGCGCGATGATCCGCCACGAGGCGATCAGCGAGCGCCTGCTGTGGCAGGTCGACGAGATCCTGGGCTTCGGCCACGACGACGCCTCGCTGTTCAAGGCGCCGCTGTCCTTCGACATCTCCATCAACGAGATCTTCCTGCCGCTGGTGTCCGGCGGCCGGCTGGTGGTCCTGCGCCCCGGCGGCGAACGCGATCCGCACCACCTCCTCGGCGTGATCGCCGAGCAGCGCGTCACCTTCACCTACCTCGTGTCGTCCATGCTGGACGTGCTGCTGGAGATCGCGGGCCACTCCGGGCGGCTCGACAGCCTGCGGCACGTGTGGTGCGGGGGCGAGGTGCTGACCCCGGAGCTGTACGAACGGTTCCGCGACCGGCTCGACATACCCATGTACCACGGCTACGGCCCGGCCGAGACGACGATCGGCGTCTCGCACGTCGTCTACCGGGGCACCGCGGAACGCCTGTCGACGTCGATCGGCAAGGCCAACCCCAACACCCAGCTGTACGTGCTGGACGAACGACTGCGCCCGGTCCCGGTCGGAGTCGGCGGCGAACTGTACGTCGGAGGCTTCCTCCTGGGGCGCGGATACGCGGGCGCGCCCGGCCTCACCGCCTCCCGCTTCGTCGCCAACCCCTTCGCCGCGGACGGGTCCCGGCTGTACCGGACCGGCGACCTCGCACGCTTCGCCCCGGACGGCTCGCTGGACTTCCTCGGCCGCGCCGACAACCAGATCAAGATCCGCGGGATGCGTCTGGAGATCGAGGACGTCGAGGTCGGCCTCGCGGAACACCCCGACGTGCGCCACACCTGCGTCCTCGCGAAGAAGAACACGTCCGGCGGCACCTACCTCGTGGGGTACGTGATCCCGGCCGCCGGGAGCGAGGACCTGCGGGCGGACGAGGTCAAGGCGTGGGCCGCCGCGCACATGGTCGAGTACATGGTGCCCACGCACGTCGTCGTGATGAAGGAGTTCCCGCTCACCGCGAACGGCAAGCTCGACCGCGGCGCGCTGCCGGAACCCGACCTCGGGACGGGACCGCTCGCCCCGCCCGCCACCGAGAACGAACGCCTGGTGTGCGCGGCGGTCGCGGCGCTGCTGCGACTGGACGCGGTCGGTGTCGACCAGGACTTCTTCCAGCTCGGCGGGGACAGCCTGCTGGCCATCTCGCTGCTGAGCGCGCTGCGCACCGTGGGCCTGCACGTCACACCCCGGCAGATCTTCACCCACAGCGTCATCGGCGCGCTGGCGGCGGTGGCGAGCCGCGAGGGCGCGGCCGCCGTGGACCACGGCGACGTCGCGACCGGTCCCGTCACCGGATCGCCCGTGCTCCGATGGCTCGGCGAGACCACCGACGCCATCGACGGCTTCGTCCAGTCGGTGGTGCTGAACACCCCGGCCGAGCTGACCGCCGACGCCCTCGACCAGATCCTCACCGCCGTCGTCGCGCGCCACGACATGCTGCGCGCCAGGCTGGTGCGCGGCGACCGCTGGGGCTTCGACGTCCCGGAGCCCGACGGGACCGCGGCCGGGTGGCAGGAGGGGGACGACCTGTCGCTCGACGCGTGCGTCGCCCTCGCCACCGCCGGGCTGGGCCCGGACAACGGCGTGATGCTGCGGGCCGTCTGGCGCCGGGCGGCCCGGCAGCTGGTCGTGGTCGTCCACCACGTGGTGATCGACGGCGTGTCCTGGCGGATCCTGCGGGAGGACCTCGCCACGGCATGGGAGCGGTTCGCCGCGGGGGAGCCCGTCGAACTGCCCCTGGTGGGCACGTCGTTCCGGCGCTGGACACAGTTGCTGGAGCGCACGGCCTTCGACGCCGACCGCGCCCACTACCGGCGCCCCCTGCCGGGGCCCGACGCACCGGTGGGCAGGCGTGCTCCGGCCGGGACCGACACCGTCGAGCGAGAGCGGGTGACGACCGTCTCGGTCGGGCCCGAGGTGACGGCCGCCCTGCTGGGCGAGATCCCCGCCCTGTTCCACGCGGGCGTCAACGACGTACTGCTCACCGCGCTCGCCGTCACCCTCGCCCGGTGGCGCCGCGACCTCGGGCAGGACCAGACGTTCGCGCACATTGAACTGGAGGGCCACGGCCGCGAAGGGCACCTCGTGGCGCGGACCGCCGGATTCGAACCCGAACTCTCCCGGACCGTCGGCTGGTTCACCACCCTCTTCCCGGTGACCGTCGACCCCGGACCCGCCGCCGACCTCACCGCCCCCGCGTACCTGGCCGCCGCCCTCAAGGCGGTCAAGGACGACCTCGCCCGGGTACCGGGCAACGGCCTCTCCTACGGGGTCCTGCGGTACCTGAGCGGCGGCACCGGCTCCGACACACCCGCACCCCAGGTGCTCTTCAACTACCTGGGCCGCTTCGACTCCGGAGCCCGCGGCGACTGGCAACTGGCCTGTAGCACCGCACCGTTGGGGGAGCGGCGCGATCCGCGCATGCGTCTGCCGCGCGCCCTGGAGTTCAACGCCATCGCCGAACCCGCCTCGTCGGCCGGCGCGTACGAACTGACCACCACCATCTCCTGGCCCGACGGGATGTTCACCGACGAGGACATCGCCACCATCGCACGGTACTTCCGAGAGGCCCTGGCCGCTCTGGCCGCGCTCGACCAAGGCGGCCACTCTCCCGGCGACTTCGCCCTGGTGGAGCTCACCCAGGCCGACGTGGACGACCTGGACGGCCCGTGCCTGCGGGACGTCCTGCCGCTGACCCCGCTCCAGGAGGGCCTGTACTTCCACTCGGTCTTCGACGACGACTCCGCGGGCAGCTACGTGGAGCAGCAGCTGCTGACCCTGGAGGGGGAGGTGGACCCCGCCCGGCTCGCGGCGGCCGCCACCCGCCTGCTCACGCTCTTCCCCAACCTGGCCGCGCGGTTCACGGCCCTCGCCGACGGCCGGGTGGTCTCCGTACTGGAAAGCGGTGCGCGGGCCCCGTTCACCACGCTGGACCGCCCCGGCATCACCGACGAGGAGATCCGCGACCTCGCCGAGCGGGACCGTCGCGCGGGCTTCGACCTGGCCACCGGACCGCTGATGCGGTACACGCTCGTCCGCGCGGGCGCCGGCCGCACCGTCCTGGTGCAGACCGTGCACCACATCATCGCCGACGGCTGGTCGGTGCCGCCGATGCTCCGCGCGCTGCTGGCCGAATACCACGCACCCGGCACCGTGCACCCGCTCGGCGGCTTCGCCGACTACGTGCACTGGCTCGCCCGGCGCGACGAGGACGAGAGCGACCGGGTGTGGCGCGAGCAGCTCGCCGGGCTGTGCGGCCCCTCGCTGGTCGCCGAGGGGCACACGCCGTCCGACCGGTTCGCCGACACGGCCGTGGAGCCGGCGGAGGACGTGGACGAGGCCGCCCGCTCGGCCGGAGTACCGCTGAGCGTGGCCGTGCACACCGCCTGGGCGGTGACGCTCGCCGGCGTCCTGCACGGCACGCACCCGTACGGCGGGGACATCGTGTTCGGCTCCACGGTGTCCGGGCGGGACGCGGACGTGCCCGGCATCGCCGACATGGTGGGCCTGTTCATCAACACCGTTCCCGTGCGCGTCCGGTGGGCCGCGCACACCACGGCACGCGAACTGCTCGCCTCCGTACGGGAACACCAGAGCGCGGTGCTGGCGCACCAGCACGTCTCGCTGGCACGCATCGCCCGCCAGGTCGGCGCCGGACCGCTCTTCGACACCCTGGTCGTCTTCGACGTCGCGACCGACGTGGCAGGCCTACGCGGGCCCGACGACACCCTGGCCGTCACCGGCATCGTCAACGAGGGCGCCCCGCACTACCCGTTGACGCTCGTGGTGGAACGCGCCCCCGACGGCCGGCCGCGCTTCAACCTCATCCACGACGGCGCACTGCTGCGGGAGGCGCGCGCCCGCGCGATCCTGCGGACCTTCACCCACACCCTCACCGGTCTGCTCACCCGCCCGGACGACCTGGTCGACGATCTCGCGCCCGAGGACGCCCGGCGCCCGCAGCCGATCACGCCGACGACCCTGGGTGCGCTCTTCGACGCCGCCGCGCACCGGAACCCGGCCAGGGCCGCCGTCACCCAGTGCGCCCTCGACGGCGAAGTCCGATCCCTGACCTACGGAGAACTGGCCGCGGCCAAGAACGAGTCGGCCGTCGTGCTGCGCGCGGCCGGCGTCGGACCGGGCGCACGGGTCGCCGTCGCCGTGCCCCGCTCCCTGGAGCAGGTCGTCGCGCTGGTCGCCGTCGTCACCGCGGGCGGCGCGTACGTACCGCTCGACCTCGCCTATCCGGACGAACGGCTGGAGTACGTCCTCGCCGACGCCGCACCGCAGGTCCTGCTCGTGGACCGGGAACAGCGGGACCGCTTCGTACGGTTGCTGCACCGGGCGGGCGTGCCGGCCCGCGTCCTCGTGCAGGGGGACGAGGCGCCGCCGGACGCCACAGTCGCCGCGCCCGCGCCCGCGCCCGCGCCCGCGCCCGCGCCCGCGCCCGCGGCCGAGGTCGAAGCCGAGGTCGACTGGCACGATCCCGCCTACGTCATCTACACGTCCGGATCGACCGGCAGGCCCAAGGGGGTCGTCGTCCCGCACTCCAGCGTGGTGACCCTGCTCGCGAACACCCGCCCCGGCATGGACTTCGGCCCGCACGACGTGTGGGTCCAGTTCCACTCGTACTCCTTCGACTTCGCGGTCTGGGAGCTGTGGGGCGCTCTCACGCACGGCGCCGAGCTGCTGGTGCCCGACTACGCGCTGACCCGCTCCCCGGTGGACTTCCACCGGCTGGTGCGCGAGCGCGCCGTGACCGTCCTCAACCAGACCCCCTCAGCCTTCCACCAGTTCGTCGACGCCGACCGGCAGGCCGGCGAGCCGCTTCCCGCACTGCGCCGGATCATCCTCGGGGGCGAGGCGCTCGACCTGAGCCGGCTGCGCGGCTGGGTCGAGCGGCACGGCATCGCCACGCCCGAGCTGGTCAACATGTACGGCATCACCGAGACCACCGTCCACGTCACCCACCGGGTCCTGGCCGAACGGGACTTCGAGCGCGGCGGCGACGTCAGCCCGATCGGCGTCCCGATCCCCGGCCTGGTCACCCACCTCCTCGACGACCGGCTCCGGCCCGTCCCGCCGGGCCGGGTGGGCGCCGTCTACGTCGCCGGCGACCAGGTGGCGCTCGGCTACCTGGGCCGGCCGGGACTGACGGCGGGCCGGTTCGTGGCGGACCCGTTCGCGGGTGACGGCTCCCGCATGTACCACACGGGCGACCTCGCCCGCCGCACCCTCGACGGCGACCTGGAGTTCGTCGGCCGCGCCGACGACCAGGTGCAGCTCAAGGGCTTCCGCATCGAACTCGGCGAGGTGGAGTCCGCGGTCAGGGAGATCGACGGTGTGGTCGACGCCGCCGTGACCGTGGCGGACAGCGGTGACCACCTCGTCGCGCACGTCGTGGGCCGCCTGCCCGAAGACGCCACCGCCCTCACCCGCCTCCTGTCGGCGAAGCTGCCCGCGCACATGGTGCCCGCCCTGGTCCTCCCGGTCGACGCCCTGCCGCTGACGGTCAACGGCAAACTGGACCGCAGGGCCCTGGCCGAGCGGGCCGCACCCCCTGCCGTCCCGGTGTCCGCGACCGGCTCGGCGCTCGGCGCGCTGCTCGGCATCTTCACGGACACGTTGCCCGGTGTCGCCGTGGACGGTGACTGCGACTTCTTCCGGGCCGGAGGCGACAGCATCCTCGCCATCACCGTGGTCAACCGGGCCCGGGCGCTCGGCCTCGCGCTCACGCCACGGGACGTGTTCCTGCTCAGGACGCCCCGCGCCCTCGCCGGACACCTGGCGACGCGCACCCCGCAGAGCGCGGAGCCGGCCCCCGCACCCACCCCCGCCGTCCACGAGGACGGCCCGCTGACGCCCACACCGATCATCCTGCGCCGGCGCGAACTGGGCGGATCACTCGCCCGGTTCGCCCAGGCCAGGGCCATCGTGACGGCCGAGGGCACCGGCTTCGCCGACGCCCGGCGCGCCGCGGAGGCCGTCGTGGCGGCCCACCCCGCCCTGCGGCTGCGGCTGCGCGTCGAGCACGGGGTGTGGGCCCTGCACACCGAACCCGCCCGCGCGGTCACCGTCGTACGGGCGGACACCACCGGCGCCACCGCTGCGACAAACGCTGCGACAAACGCTGGGACAAGCGCTGCGACGACCGGTGCGACGACCGATGCGACGACCGATCCGGCGACCGCGGCCACGGCGGACCCGACCGCCGCGGCCACGGCCGCCGCGAACGAGGCCGCCGGACGGCTCGATCCCGAGGCCGGGGAGGTCATCGCCTTCACCTGGCTGGAGGCGAGCCGGACCCTGGTGGTCACCGTGCACCACCTCGCCGTCGACGCCGTGTCCTGGCTGGTCCTCCTCGACGACCTGACAGCCGCCCTGCGCGGCACCGCCCTGGCCCCGCCGACCACCTCCTACGCCGAGTACGCGCAGGCCCTCGCGTCCCGGTCCGCCCACGTGACCGAAGACCTCGGGCACTGGATCACCACGCTCCAGGCGCCCCCGCTGCTGCCCGCCGTCGAGGCGCCGCGCGAGACCACCGTCGTGCTCCCGCCGGAGGTCGGCGACCTCGTCACGCGTACCGCGCCCGCCGCACTCGGCATCGGGCTCACCGAGCTGCTGTGCGGGGCGCTGCGCACCGCGCTGACCCACGTACAGCCCACGCCCACCGATCTCGCCGTCGAGCTCGAGCGGCACGGCCGGGTCCCGGTGCTGCCCCACCACGACTACACCCGTACGGTCGGCTGGTTCACGTCCATCGCGCCCGTACGGCTCAGTGCGCACACCGACCCCGTGGCGGCGGCCCGCGAGGTGGTCGAACGGCAGCCGGACGAGCGCGCGCACGTGGCGTACGGACAGCTCAGGTACCTCAACCCGCAGACCGGCCCGCTGCTGGCCGCCCGCCCGCAGGTGCTCTTCAACTACCTCGGCCGCGGCGACGAGTCCCAGGCCCTGCACCTCACCGGTGCGGACCCGGGCAGCCCGTACGCCGTGGAGGTCAACGCCTGGACCGACGCGGCCACCGGCAGCCTGCACGCGGCCTTCACCCTCGCCGAGGGCGTACCCGACGAGATCACCGCGCACTGGCTGCGGGCACTGGAACGCATCGCGGACGCCGCCACGGCCGCCGAGCACACGGCGCCGGTCACCCCCCTCCAACGGGGTCTGTTCTTCCAGGCCCAGCTGGCGGGCCCGGCCGGCCACTACGTCGCGCAGAGCTGGTTCACCTTCGACCGGCGCCTGGACACCGACGCGCTGGCCGAGGCGATGGCGTGGGTGATCGCCCGGCACCCGGTGGTAGGCGCCGGATTCACCACGGACGACGACGGAAACGCCGTGCAGGTCCTCGCCCCGGGCCGGCGTGTCGGTGTCCGTACGCTCGTCCTCGCCACGGACGCGGAGGTCGAAGCCCTCCTCGCCCGCGACCGGGACACCGGATTCGACCCGGGCGAACCGCCGTTGATCCGGCTGACCGTGGTGCGGCGGCCCGACGGCTGTGACGGCCTGCTGCTGAGCTACCACCTGCTGCTGTGGGACGGCTGGTCCCGTGAGATCGTCCTGCGGGACCTGTTCGACGCGTACGAGGCCGCGTTGGCGGGCGAGTTGGCGCCCCCGACCCCGGCGGCTCCGAGCTTCGAGGACTACGCCCGCGGGCTCGACGCCAGGGACGCGGCCGTAGCGGAACGCTTCTGGGCGGAGCACCTGACCGACCTCCCCGGCCCGACGCTGCTCGCCGGACCGGCCCCGGCCCTCGTCGAGGACCTGCCCCGCACGCTGGTCCACACGCTGTCCACCGAGGAGTCGGAACTGCTGCGGGAGGCGGCCAGGACGCACGGCGTCACGCTGAACACCGTACTGACCGGCGCCTTCGGCCTCCTCCTCGGTGCCCGCACCGGCCGCGGCGACGCCGTGTTCGGCGTGACCGTCTCCGGCCGCGAGGGCGAGGGCCTGTCCGCCGTCGTCGGCGTACTGCTCAACACCGTGCCCCTGTGGACGCGGGCCCGGCCGGCAGACACGGCCGGCGCGTACCTGTCGGCCGTACAGGCGGCGAGGGTCGCGGCGATGGAACACGAGTACCTGGGGCTCGGCGAAATCCAGCGGGCCAGTGGCCACGACACGCTCTTCGACAACCTGTTCGTGCTCCAGAACTTCCTCGACATGGACGCGTTCGCCGAGATGAACGCCCGGCACGGCATCACCGCGGTGCGCGCCGACGACTCCACCCACTACCCCTTCACCTGGGTCGTCACGCCCGGCGACCAGCTCACGGTCAAGCTGGAGTACCGCGACCACGACACGCCGGCCGCCCGCCGGCTCCTCGACGACTACCTGCGCGTGCTCGACGACCTGGCCCGCTCCACCGGCCCGCTCGGCGCGCTGCCCGGCCCGGAGCCCCGGCCCGCTCCGGCCGACCGCACCGACATCGGCACGGAAACCGTCGTCGACCGCTTCGACCGGGCGGCGGACCGTGACCCGCAGCGGGTCGCGCTCGTCGCCCACGGCCGGACCATGACCTTCGCCGCCCTCCGGGACCGCAGCCGCGAAGTGGCCGGCGTGCTCGCCCGCCGCGGCATCGGCCCCGAGACCACGGTGGCCCTCGCGGTCCCGCGCTCGCTCGACTCGATCGTGGCGCTGTTCGCCGTACTGCGCACCGGCGCCGCGTACGTGCCGCTGGAGCTCGACCACCCGGACGAGCGGATCGCCGCGATCCTCGCGGACGCGCGCCCCGACGTCGTCCTCACCGTCAGCGCCGTGTCCCCCCGGCTGACCGGCGACCTGATCGAACTGGACCGGCCCCTGCCCGAGGCCGAGCCCTTCGTGACGTACGCCCCGGCCGACCCGGACCGCCTGCGGCACCCCGCGTACACGATCTACACTTCCGGATCGACCGGGCGCCCGAAGGGCGTGGTGACCCCGTACGCCGGGCTCACCAACATGCTGATCAACCACCAGCGCCGGATCTTCGAGCCGGTGCTCGCCGAGCACGGCCACCGGGTCTTCCGCATCGCGCACACCGTGTCCTTCGCCTTCGACATGTCGTGGGAGGAGCTGCTGTGGCTCGCCGACGGCCACGAGGTGCACATCTGCGACGAGGAACTGCGCCGCGACGCCCCCCGGCTGGTCGAGTACTGCCTCGAACACGGGATCGACGTCATCAACGTCACCCCCACCTACGCCCAGCAGCTCGTCGCCGAAGGCCTGCTCGACGACCCGTCGCGGCGGCCGGCGCTGGTACTGCTCGGCGGCGAGGCCGTCACCCCGACCCTGTGGCGGCGCCTCGCCGAGACCGGGGGCACCGCCGGCTACAACCTGTACGGGCCCACCGAGTACACCATCAACACGCTCGGCGTCGGCACCTTCGAATGCCAGGACCCGGTGGTCGGCGTGGCCATCGACAACACCGACGTGTACGTGCTCGACCCGTGGCTGCGCCCGCTGCCGGACGGGGTCCCCGGTGAGCTGTACGTGTCGGGCATCGGCATCGCCCGCGGCTACCTCGGCCGGCCCGGCCAGACCGCGGACCGGTTCGTCGCCTGCCCGTTCGGCGCTCCCGGCGAGCGGATGTACCGCACCGGCGACCTCGTGCTGCGGCGGCCCGACGGCAACCTGGTGTACCTCGGCCGCACCGACCAGCAGGTCAAGATCCGCGGCCACCGGGTCGAACCCGGCGAGGTCGAGGCCGCCTTCACCGCGCACCCGGCCGTACGGTTCGCCGCCGCGGTCGCCCAGCCCGACCCGCAGGTCGACGGCGCGCACCGGCTGGCCGCCTACCTCGTCCTCGACGGGTCCGACGTGGCGACCGTCGCCACCGAAGTGGGCGCCGCACTGCCGGACTTCCTGCGCCCCACCCACTACGCGCAGGTCGACGCCATCCCCCTGACCGTGAACGGGAAGGCCGACACCAAGGCACTCCCGGAGGCCAAGCCGCTCGGCGCGCTGACCACGGCGGGGGAACGCGGCCCCGAGACCGAGACCGAGACCGTCGTGTGCGCGTACTTCGCGGAGGCACTCGACCTGGACGACGACGAGGTGAGCGCGGTGAGCGACTTCATGTCCCTCGGAGGACACTCCATGCTGGCGGTGCGGCTGATCGGGCTGCTCCGCCGCGAGTACGGTCCAGTGATCACGATCCGTGATCTGTTCACCCTGCGCACCCCGGAAGTGATTGCCCGGCACCTCGATGAAGACTCCTGACACGCGGCGGCCCCACGCAGGGTCCGACATCCTCCGCACCGCACTGCGCCGCAACGTCGGCGCCATGGCCTGGGGCACCGTCCTCATGGGCCTCTACCAGGCCGGTGAGACCGCCTTCCCCATCGCACTCGGCCTGATCGTCGAGCACACGATGCGGGGGGAGCGCAGCCTCGACGCCCTCGCCGCGGCGATCGCCGTGCTGGCCGTGATCATCACGACCGTGTCGCTGTCGTGGCGGTTCGGCATGCGCATCCTGCAGAAGGCCAACACGACCGAGGCACACCGCTGGCGGGTGCGCGTCGCGGAGCGCGGACTCCAGCCGGTCGCCAGGGACGTGGACCTCAAGTTCGGCGAGGTGCTGACCATCGCCACCGAGGACGCCGACCAGAGCGCCGACATCATCGAGGTGGTACCGCTGCTGATCAGTTCGCTGGTCGCCGTGCTGGTCGCGGCGGTCGCGCTGGGAGTGGCCGACCTGCGGCTCGGCCTGCTGGTGATCGCGGGCACCGTCGCGATCCTGTCGGTCCTGAGCGTGATGTCGAAACGGATCGGCTCCGGCACCCGCGAACAACAGGCCCGCGTCGCGCGGGCGGGCGCGAAGGTCGCCGACCTGATCACCGGCCTGCGCCCGCTGCACGGTTTCGGCGGCAACCACGCCGCGTTCGGCTCCTACCGGAGGGTCAGCACCGAGGCCAAGCGGCAGGCGGTCACCGTGGCCCTCGCGAACGGCGCGTACGCGGGCACCGCCACGGCCCTCAACGCCGTCCTCGCCGCCTCCGTGACCCTGACGGCCGGCTGGCTGGCCTTCGACGGCCGGATCACCATCGGCGAACTCGTCATGGCCGTCGGGCTGGCCCAGTTCATCATGGAACCGCTCAAGATGTTCTCGGACATGCCCAAGTACGTGATGACGGCCCGCGCCTCGGCCGAACGGATGGCGCTGGTGCTGGCCGCCCCGCCGGTGACGGCCACCGCGTCCGAGCGGCCGGCCGCGGGCGGCGACCTGGAGATCGACCGCGTCCGGTACGGGGCCCTGCGCGAGCTGAAGTTCGATGTTCCGGCGGGCGAGTTCGTGGCGATCGCCGTCTACCAGCCGCGCGCCGCGGCCGACCTCGCCTCGATCCTGGCCGTCAAGGTCCCGCCGGACGCGTACGAGGGAGTGGTGCGCCTCAGCGGGCAGGACATCGCCGGCCTGTCGCTCGAGGCGGTCCGCGAGCACATGCTGGTGAACCCGTACGAGGCGGAGATCTTCGCCGGCACCCTGCGTACGAACATCGACCCGTCGGGCACCAGCCGCACGCTCCGCGAGGCGGTCGAGGCCTCGATGCTGACCGACGTCGTCGCCCTCCACCGCGAGGGGCTCGACTACGCGGTCCGCGACCGCGGCGCGAACCTCTCCGGCGGACAGCGCCAAAGGCTGTCCCTGGCCCGTGCCCTCGCCGCCGACAGCGAGATCCTCGTCCTGCACGATCCGACGACGGCCGTGGACGCGGTCACGGAACAGCTCATCGCGCGCAACATCGCGCGGCTGCGCCGTGGCCGCACCACCGTGGTGATCACCGGCAGCCCGGCCCTCCTGGACGCCGCCGACCGCGTCCTCGTCCTGGACGACGGGGTCATCACCGCCGAGGACACCCACCGCAACCTCCTCGCCACCGACGAGGACTACTGCCTGGCGGTGGCCCGCTGAGCGGCACGGTCCGAGGGAGCCGTGGGTGTTGCGAGAGTCCCGCAACGCCCCCTAACCGAGGGCCCAGGCGACGTCCCTGAGCAGGGCGTGCCGCCAGCCCGCCCGGTCGTGGCCGGACGCCGAACGGGACACCCGTACGGTCGCTCCGGCCCGTTCGGTCAACGCCTCGACCTGTTCGCAGTGCGGCAGCATGCGCGTTTCGTGTTCCCCCACGTCGAAGGCGATCCGCAGCCCGGACAGGTCGGGGCCCTCCCGCAGCCGCGCGGCGAGGGCGCCGCCCGCCGGGCCGCCCAGGGGGTCCGCCGGGTCCGGGGCGCCGGGCGTCCACCAGAACGACGCCGACTGGCAGGCGACCCGCGACACCAGGTCCGGGAACTCCAGCGCCGCGTACAGCGCGCTCAGCCCGCCGAGGCTCTGCCCGGCGACCACCAGACGGTCCCGGTCCGCACGCAGACCGGTCTGCGCCACCAGCGGCAGCAGCTCGTCCCGCACCCCCTCCCACAGCGCGGGCCGGCACCCGAACTCGGCCTCCCGGTCCCGGACCGGCAGGAACACCAGGGTGACGGGGGGCATCTCGCCGGCGGCGACGGCCGAGTCAAAGGCGGTCACGGCCGGGTGGAGGTACAGCCAGTCGTCCCCGTCGAGCAGCAGGACCAACGGTCCGCCACCGCCCGCGGGATGGACCCGTACGGTGCGCCGCCCGCCGAGCCGTTCGCTGCTCCAGCGCAGCCGGGTACGGGGCAGGGGCAGGACGTCCGAGGGGCCGATGAGGGGCCAGTGCGGCTGGGCGGGCGCGTCGGGGGTCGCGGCGACGGAGCGGTCGCCGCCCGCGCCGGCCGGGTTGAAGGGGTCGGCGTGCGCCGTGCCGTCGACGAGGAACCGGTAGCTCACGCGCAGCCGCGCGGGCATGGGGACCTCGACGTACCAGCAGTCCGTACCCCCCCACCGGCGCAGGGGCACCGGGTCCGACCAGCTCTCGAACGCCATGCTCGCCGGAGAGCCGCGCCACAGGAACAGCGTCACCCAACTCCCGTCGCCCGTAGGGATGGAGGCGGGTGTGCCCGCTGCCGCCCAGAACGCCTCGGTGCCGGGTTCGCCGGGCAGTCCGTACGCGGCGAAGGAGTGGTCCGTGCCGGGCCCGCGGTCGGAGACGGGATCGGTCAGGGGCATGCGGATCTCCTTGTGAGCGGCAAGGGGACAGACTAAGCTCTTCGCAATTAGGGGAGCCTAACCTAATGATGACGTTCCCGGGAGGTACCGACCGTGAGCACCAACCCCTTCGACGACGCCGAGGGCCGCTTCCTCGTGCTGGTGAACGGCGAGGGCCAGCACTCGCTCTGGCCCTCCTTCGCCGAAGTGCCGGGCGGATGGACGACCGTCTTCGAGGAGAACACCCGAGGGGCGTGCCTGGAGTTCATCGAGGCCAACTGGACCGACCTGCGCCCCCGTTCCCTCGTACGGTCGATCGACGCCTGACCCGCTCCGGCCGACACCCACAGGGGGGACGACACCGCCCGTGCTGTGCACCAAGCTCGTCAACGCCCGCTTCCTCACCATGGACCCCGACCACCCCGTCGCCCGCCAACTGGGCATCTGGCAGGGCCGGGTCGTCGGCCTGGACGAGGCCGTCGCCGCCCTGCCCGCGCGCGAGGTGATCGACCTCCAGGGCGCCACGGTGCTCCCCGGGTTCATCGACGCCCACGTGCACCTGCCCTGGACCGGCTTCACCCAGAACACCACCAGCATCGCGGGCTGTACGCGGATCGACGACGCCCTCGCGGTCGTGGCCGAAGCCGTCGCCCGCAAGGACTCGCCCGGCGCCTGGGTGAGCATCGTCGGCTACGACCAGCGGGCGCTGGGGCGCCATCTGACGGCCGCCGAACTCGACACCGTCAGCCGGGGACACAAGCTGTACGTGCTGCACGACTCCGGGCACGGCTGCGTCGTCAACACCGCCGTCCTGGACCTGCTCGCCGCCGACGTCCCGCACGAGAACGGCTTCCTCGCCGAAGGCGCGATGGGGGCCGCCCGCGCCCTGCGGCTGCCGTACTCCCAGGAGGAGGTGGCCGAGTCCATCGGACGCGCCGCCCGCACCTGCCTGGCCGAGGGCATCACCGCCTGCGCCGAAGCCGGCATCGGCGGCGCCCTCTTCGGCCACACCCCGGTCGAGCTCGGCGCCTACCAACTCGCCCGCGAGAAGGGCCTGCTGCCGCTGCGGGTCCAGCTGATGGTCTCCGCGGACCGGCTCCGGCCGGCCGGCGCGCACGAGGCCGACGGCATCCCCAAAGCCCTCGACCTCGGCCTCCGCACGGGCTTCGGCGACGACTGGCTCTCCGTGGGCGCCCTCAAGATCTTCACCGACGGCGGCATGATGGCCCGTACCGCCGCCCTGAGCGCCCCCTATGAAGGCCTGGACCACGCCGGCCAGTTGCAGGACGACCCCGAGGTGCTCGCCCAGTCGATCGTGGACGGCCACCTCGGCGGCTGGCAGCTCGCCGTCCACGCCATCGGCGACCGCGCGGCCGACGTGGCCCTCGACGCCCTGGAACGCGCCCAGCGGCTGCGCCCCCGCCCCGGCGCCCGGCACCGCATCGAGCACGCCGGCCTGATCCGCCCCGACCAGCTCCCGCGCCTCGCGCGCCTGGGCGTCAGCGCCGTCGTCCAGCCGAGTTTCCTGCGGTACTTCGGCGACGACTACGCGGCGATCATGGGCGCGGAGCGTGCCCCCTGGCTCTACCGGGGCAGGGCGTTCCTCGACCACGGCATCACCCTGGTCGGCAGCTCCGACCGCCCGGTGACGGACGGCTCCCCGCTGCGGGCCGTCCAGTTCATGGTCGAGCGCGCCTGCGCGTCCGGCCGGCTGATCGGCCCGGACGAGGGCATCACCGTGGACGAGGCCCTGCACGCGTACACCGTCGCCGGCGCCTACGCCTGCCATTGGGAGGACCGGGCCGGCAGCCTCACCCCGGGCAAACGCGCCGACCTGGTCGTCCTCGGCGACGACCCGCACGGCGTGGACGTCTCGCGCATCGGCGACATCGATGTGGTGGCGACGTACGTCGACGGCCGCGAGGCCGGAAAACACCCTGCCGGCTGAGCACCGGACCCGCGCCCGGCCCGTCGGCTACCGGGGGCCCCGCTGTCCCGGGGATGGACGAAGCAGCCGGGCGGGACGCCCCACGCGGCGAGCGCGCCGAGTCGCCGCGCCCCCGATTTCCCGTCGGGTGATCACGTGAGCTTCCAGCCCGTTGTGCACCCGTGGCGGTCCGGACCAGGCTGGATCTCGTCGGTCGGGCGGGCAAACGTGGTGCCGGTCAAGATCACTGCATCGAGGTAATGACGACGGCGTGTCAGGGTCCGCCGCGCGTACCCGCCGTTAGTGTTCCCCGGGATCTGGACGGATTCCCGAATATTTCCCCCTCTTTTTCCTCTTTCACCGGTGACGTGCACGTATGCCGATCGCCGCCCTTACGAAGGAGAGCTCGACCGATGACTGTTGACACGAGCCCGGAAGCACAGCTGGAACCGACCCAGCAGTCCAGCCTGAGTACGGCCGCCGCCCGAAACCTTGCCAGCACGACCAAGTCCGCCCCGCAGATGCAGGAGATCACCTCCCGGTGGCTGCTGCGGATGCTCCCCTGGGTGGAGACCAAGGGTGGCACCTACCGGGTGAACCGCCGGCTCAGCTACACCGTCGGCGACGGACGCATCGAGTTCATCCAGGACGGCGGCGACGTCCGGGTGATCCCCCGCGAGCTCGGCGAACTTGCCCTGCTGCGCGGCTTCGAGGACGAGGAGGTGCTGGCCGCGATCGCCGGTCGGTGCGTCCAGCGCGACTTCCGGGCCGGCGAGGTGCTCGTGGAACGCGGCACCCCCGCCGACCAGATCCACCTGATCGCCCACGGCCGGATCAGCCAGACCTCCGTCGGCAAGTACGGAGACGCGGTCGCCGTCGCCGTACTCGCCGACGGCGAGCAGTTCGGCGAGAACGCCCTGCTGGACGCCGACGCCACATGGGACTACACCGCCACCGCCGAGACCCCCGGCACCCTGCTCACCCTGTCCCGCGCCGAGTTCGCCGCCGTGCTGTCCGGGGCGCCGAGCCTCCAGGCCCACGTCCAGCGGTTCAGCTCGCTCCCGCACCAGCGGCAGAACAAGCACGGCGAGGCCGAGATCGCGATGTCGGCCGGCCACACGGGTGAGGCCGAACTGCCCGGCGCCTTCGTGGACTACGAGCTCAAGCCCCGCGAGTACGAGCTCTCCATCGCGCAGACCGTCCTGCGGATCCACACCAGGGTCGCCGACCTCTACAACGGGCCGCACAACCAGACGGAGGAGCAGCTCAGGCTCACCATCGAGGCGCTGCGCGAGCGCCAGGAGCACGAGCTGATCAACAACCGGGAGTTCGGCCTGCTCCACAACGCCGCCTTCAAGCAGCGGATCCAGACCCACTCCGGCCCGCCCACCCCGGACGACCTCGACGAGCTGCTCTGCCGTCGCCGCGGCTCGAAGTTCTTCCTCGCCCACCCCCGGACGATCGCGGCCATCGGGCGCGAGTTCAACTCCCGCGGGCTCTACCCGGACCACGTCGACGTGGGCGGCCAGCAGGTCCCGGCCTGGCGCGGGGTCCCGATCCTGCCCTGCAACAAGATCCCGATCAGCAAGGAGAACACCAGCTCCGTGCTGGTCATGCGAACCGGCGAGGACAACCAGGGCGTCATCGGCCTGCGCCAGACCGGCCTGCCGGAGGAGTACGAGCCCGGCCTGTCGGTGCGCTTCATGGGCATCGACGAGAAGTCGATCATCTCCTACCTGGTCACCGCCTACTACTCCGCCGCGATCCTGGTGCCCGACGCGCTCGGCGTGCTGGAGAACGTGCAGATCGCCCGCAGGCGCGACTAGGACGTTGCGCGACCACCACCCCCGTCGCCCCCGACGCCCGCCACGGGCCGGCCCGGACCGCCCCGGGTCGGCCGAGCGCGCCCGGGGCGGTCCGGGACAGCCCACCCATCCTTCAAGGAGCCACGGATGCCCGAGCCCGGGCCTTCCCCTCTGCAGTCGAGCCTGCCGGCCGCTGCGGCCCGTTTCGGGGCCCACCTCTTCGCCAACGCCCTGGCCTCCGGTGTCGAGGCCGCCGGCGCCGTACCCGCGGTGGGCGCCGTGCCCGCCGAAGTCTCCGTAGAAGCGCCGGTCAACGTGCCCGTCCACGTGCCCGCGGCAGGATCCGTACCCGACGGCGGTCCCGCCGCCGCGCGGCAGGCGAGCCCGGCCCTGGAGCGGATCCTGCGCGGACCCAGCGGGCTGGGCACGGCGAGCCTGCACCTGGCCGCCCGGGCCGGGGAGCCGATCGCGGCCGCGGCACCCGAGGCGCCCGCGGAGCCGGTACCGGGCCATCCGATCCCCGGCCTCTACTACCACCCGATCCCGGAGCCCGATCCCGCGCGGGTGGAGGAGGTCAGCCGCAGGATCAAGGAATGGGCGGTGGACGAGGTCGACCTGTACCCCGACGACTGGGAGGGCGAGTTCGACGGATTCTCCGTCGGGCGTTACATGGTCGCCTGTCACCCGGACGCCCCCAGCATCGAGCACCTGATGCTCGCCACCCGGCTGATGGTGGCCGAGAACGCGGTCGACGACTGCTACTGCGAGGACCACGGCGGTTCGCCCATCGGCCTCGGCGGGCGCCTCCTGCTGGCGCACACCGCCCTCGACCCCCTGCACACGACGAAGGAGTACCAGCCCGAGTGGGCGCGGTCGCTCCACTCGGACGCGCCGCGGCGCGCCTACCGCTCCGCCATGGAGTACTTCCTCCGGATGGCCACCGCCTCCCAGGCGGACCGGTTCCGGCACGACATGGCCCGCCTGCACATGGGGTACCTCGCCGAGGCGGCCTGGGCGCAGACGGACCACGTGCCCGAGGTGTGGGAGTACCTGGCGATGCGCCAGTTCAACAACTTCCGCCCCTGCCCCACCATCACCGACTCCGTGGGCGGCTACGAACTGCCCGCGGACCTCCACGCGCAGGCCGCCATGCAGCGGGTCATCGCGCTCGCTGGCAACGCCACCACGATCGTCAACGACCTGTACTCCTACACCAAGGAACTCGCCAGCCCCGGCCGGCACCTGAACCTGCCCGTGGTGATCGCTGAACGCGAGGACGTGTCCGAGCAGGAGGCCTACCTGAAGGCGGTCGAGGTCCACAACGACCTCATGCACGAGTTCGAAGCCGAGGCCGCCGCCCTGGCGGCCGGCTGTCCCGTACCGAGCGTGTCGCGCTTCCTGCGGGGCGTGGCCGTATGGGTCGACGGCAACCACTACTGGCACCAGACCAACACCTATCGCTACAGCCTGCCCGACTTCTGGTAAGGATGGACTTATCCGTGACTAGCACCGATCTCACCACCGCGACCACCGCCACATCCGCGGACCCCTCCGTGATCATCCCCTCCCCGGCGACGCCCTACCAGGGCGACATCGCCCGGTACTGGAACAACGAGGCCCGGCCCGTGAACCTGCGGCTCGGCGACGTCGACGGCCTTTACCACCACCACTACGGCATCGGCGACGTCGACCACGCCGCCCTCGGCGACGCCGGCGACAGCGAGTACGAGAAGAAGCTGGTCGCCGAGCTCCACCGACTGGAGTCCGCGCAGGCCGAGGTCCTCCTGAACCACCTCGGACCCATCCGGCGGGAGGACACCCTCGTCGACGCCGGCTGCGGCCGCGGCGGCTCCATGGTCATGGCCCACCAGCGCTTCGGATGCAAGGTCGAGGGCGTCACCCTGTCGGCCAAGCAGGCCGACTTCGCCAACCGGCGCGCCAGTGAACTCGGCATCGAGGACCACGTCCACGCCCGCGTCTGCAACATGCTCAACACGCCCTTCGAGACCGGGCAGGCCGCCGGCTCGTGGAACAACGAGTCGAGCATGTACGTCGACCTGCACGACCTCTTCGCCGAGCACTCCCGCGTCCTCGCGGTCGGCGGCCGCTACGTGACCATCACCGGCTGCTGGAACCCGCGGTACGGCCAGCCCTCGAAGTGGGTCTCGCAGATCAACGCGCACTTCGAGTGCAACATCCACTCCCGCCGTGAGTACCTGCGTGCGATGGCGGACAACCGTCTCGTACCGCAGGCCGTCATCGACCTGACGCCCGAGACGCTGCCCTACTGGGAGCTGCGGGCCACGTCCTCGCTGGTCACCGGCATCGAGGAGGCGTTCATCGAGTCCTACAAGGACGGTTCCTTCCAGTACGTGCTGATCGCCGCCGACCGCGTCTGACCGCGCGCGCCGGCCCGAGGGCCGGGTCCGCCCCCCGGCGGACCCGGCCCCACCCGCCGCCCGTGGGACCGGTCAGTCCACCAGGACGCCGGGGTTGAGGATGCCGTGCGGGTCGAGCGCCCCCTTCGCGGCCCGCAGCGCGAGGGCGAAGGGCTCGGGCCGCTGGCGGTCGTAGGCGGGGCGGTGGTCCCGGCCGACGGCGTGGTGGTGGGTGATGGTGGCCCGGTGACGGTGCAGGACCTCGCCCGCGACGGCCTTGAGGTCGTCCCACAGGGCGACCTCGTCGCCGGGCCGGCCGGCCGCGAGGACCGTGAAGTACGGGGCCGCACCGTCCGGATACACGTGCGTCAGGCGGCAGTTGACCGTCGCGGGATGTCCGGTGGCCTTCAGCGCCGCCGCGCCGACCTCGGTGCGCACCGCGTCGATCAGGCCGGGGATCCGGTCCCAGGTGGCGGCCGTCTCGAAGGTCTCCGCCACGGCGCCCATCCTGGCGAGGCCGTCCCGCAGGTAGGGCATGCGCAGGAACGCCGAACGCCAGGCGTCGACGGCCGTGTCACCGGACCCCTTCGCCGTCTCGGCGCGGCCGCCGTGCGAGCGGGCCAGGGCGACGGCCCGTTCGAGGCGGCCGGCCACCGGTTCGTCCGCGGACTCGAAACCGAGCACCAGCACCGCGCAGCCGTCCTGGGCCGCGCCCGACAGCGCGGCCTCACCGGCGTCCAGCAGACGGCAGTTGGCGGGGGAGAGGTCCGACTGCGCGAGCGCGCGCACCGCCCGGAGCGCGTCGTGGAAGTCGGCGAAGGAGACCGCGGCGGAGGCCTTGTGGCGGGGGCGTTCCTGCACCCTGACCCATGCCTCGGTGATGACGCCGAGGGCGCCTTCGGACCCGAGGAACAGGCGGTCGGGGGAGGGGCCGGCCCCGGAGGCGGGCAGCCGCCAGGATTCGCCGGTGCCGGCCGGGGTGACCACGCGCATCGACTGCACGAAGTCGTCGATGTGCGTACGGCCCGTGGCGTAGTGGCCGCCGGCCCGGGTGGCGAGCCACCCCCCGAGGGAGGAGAACTCGAAGCTCTGCGGGAAGTGTCGCAGGGTGAGGCCGTGCGGCCGCAGCTGGTCCTCCAGGCTCGGCCCGAGCGTGCCCGCCTGGATGCGGGCGGAGCGGCCCGCGGCGTCGACCTCCAGGACGCGGCCCATGGCGGTCAGGTCGAGGGACAGCACCGCCCGGTGCTCGTCGCCGCGGTACTCCACGCCCCCGGTGACCGAGGAGCCCCCGCCGTACGGGACGACGGCGACCCGCCGCTCGCCGGCCCAGTCCAGCAGGTCGGCCACGTCCCGGTCGGCCAGGGGGCGGGCGACGAGGTCGGGGATGCGGCCGGGCCGCCCGCGCAGGGCGCGCATCACGTCGCGGTACGCCTTGCCCATGGCGTGGGCGGCCCGGTCCGCGGGATCGGCGGTGACCAGCCGGGCGAGGCTCCGCGGGGGCTGCGCGGCGGAGCTCCCGATGCCCAGGTCCCGCACCCGGGGCACGGGCAGCGGGCGGGCGAGCGTACCGGGCAGGAGGGCGCCCATCGCGGCGCATTCGGCGTCGTCGGGATGGGCGTCGGCCCACCCCCAGCCCCACCAGGAGCGGGCACGGGACATCGGTCGCGCGGTGGTGCCGGTCATGGTGCACTCCAGGGTCGAGGTAATTTACCTAGCGGTAAATTACCTACTGATAATATCCGCTCATGGCAACCCCACCAGCTCCACCGGTCCCGGCGGTCCCGTCCTCGAAGGCCGGCACCAAAGGAGTCCCGCGGGAGCACCGCCGGCGGCAGATGCTGGAGGCGGCCACCAAGGAGTTCGGCACGCACGGCTACGCGGCCGCGTCGCTCCCCGCGATCGCCGCGCGCGTCGGCGTCACCAAGACGCTGCTGCACCAGTACCTCGGGACCAAGGAGGACCTGTACGTCGCCTGCCTCGTCCCCGTCGGGGACCGGCTGCTGGACGCGATCCGTACGGCGATGGGCCCGGACGGGACCGAGCCGCACACGCCCCTGCGCGTGCTGCACGGCATCTTCGCCGCCCTGGAGGGGCAGCGGGAGGCGTGGTTCGTGCTGTACGACACCACACTGCCGGCCGGCGGCGAGGCCGCCCGCCGGGCCTCGGAGTACCGAGCGGTCATCGACGGGCTCGCCGCCGGCGGCACCGCCGACCTGCTGCGCGCGGCCGGCTCCACCGACCCGCTGGACGCCGACGCGCTGAAGTACGTCTGGCGGGACCTGGTCGCCACCCTCGTGCGGTGGTGGGTCAAGCACCCGGAGCAGTCCCCGGAGGCCATGACCCGGCGTTGCGCCCGCCTCTTCGCGGCCGCCGCCACCCTCAGCCCTGAAGGCGGCCCTTCTCGGCCTTGAGCTTGCGCCACACGGTCCCCAGCGCCTCCAGGTCCCGCTCGTCGAGGAGGTCGGTGAAGACCGGGGCCAAGGCCTCGCGCCGGGTGGCGTCGGCCTCGGCGAAGAGCGTGCGTCCGGCCTCCGTGAGGGCGACCTCCACCGAGCGGGCGTCACGCGCGGAGGGTGTGCGGGTCACCAGGCCCCGGGTCTGCAGGGCGTCCACCACGCGGGAGACCTGGCTGCGGCTGAGCAGCGTGCTGTTGCCGAGGACGGAAGCGGGCACGGGCTCGGGGCTGGACGCCAGCCACAGCATGACCTCGAACCAGGACACGGGGAGGTCGTGGGCCTTCACGAGGGCGCGGTCGACGCGGTCGGTCATGGTGGTGCCGGCCCAGACCAGCCCGTAGAAGGCGTGGTCGGCCGCCGACATCTCGGCTTCGGTGAGCTTCTTCGGCATGTCGGCAGTCTAGAGGTTGCGTGCGCACGCACATAACTTTATGGTGTGTGTGCACGCACATAAATCACGTTCCGTGAAAGGTGACCGTCATGTCGACCCTCCCCACCACCCCCGACGCCTCCCTCCGCACCGTCCTGATCACCGGTACCTCTTCCGGTATCGGCCTGGCGGCCGCCATCGCCGCCGCCCGGGCCGGCTGGCGCACGATCGCCACGCTGCGTGACACCGGCAAGGCCGACGCCCTGCGCAAGGCGGCCGCCGAGGCGGGCGTCGAGCTCGACATCCGCCGGCTCGACGTCGTCGACGAGGCCTCCGTCGCCGCCGCCGTGGACGGCGTGATCGCCGACTACGGCCGGCTGGACGCGGTCGTGAACAACGCGGGCGCCGGACACGTCGGCACCCTGGAACTCGAAACCGTCGCCGACGTCCGCGAGGTCATGGAGGTCAACTTCTTCGGCGTGCTGAACGTCTCCAAGGCCGCGCTGCCGCACCTGCGGGCCACCGGCGGTCGCCTGATCACGGTCACCAGTGTCGGCGGCGTCATCGGCCAGCCCTTCAACGAGGCGTACTGCGCCGCGAAGTTCGCCGTCGAGGGGTACATGGAGAGCCTGGCCCCCGTCGCGGGCGCCGTCGGCGTCAGCGTGACCGTCATCGAGCCGGGCGCCGTGGCCACCGAGTTCGTCAACAACATCGGGCTCGACATCGAGGGCCGGATCGCCGCGGCCGGCCCGTACGCCGACGCGCTGCGCCACTACGTCGAGCGCACGGTCGGCCAGTTCCTGGACGGCGCCCAGACCCCGGCCGGCGCGGCCGAGTCCGTGATGGAGGCGCTGACCGTGGAGCGGCCCGCCTTCCGCATCCAGACCTCGCAGTGGGCCCGGGACTTCACCGGCAACAAGCTCGCCGACCAGGACGGCTCGGCGGTCGTCGGCATGACCGGGACCTGGGTCGCCTGACCGGTCACCACCCGGTCGGGGTGCCCGACCTGTGGCACGCGCGGAACGGGGTCATCATGGCGGGAGGGCCGACGGAACCCTCCCGCGAGGGTGCGGCCGAGCGAGCCGGGAGGTGACTCGTACGCATGGACGAATCACGCAGGGCCTGGATCATGATCGGCGGCGTCATCGCGGTGATCCTCCTGAACCTCGTCGCCATCGTCCTGATGAACGCCGTCGGGACATGACCCTCCCTACCGGAGTTCCACGGTCGCGCCGAAGCCCCTGAGGAGTCCGACGACCTCCTCGGCGTAGGAGTCCGCGGTCATCCCTTCAGCGGCCAGGGCGCCGCGGGCCACCTCGAAGTCGTGCGGGACCAGGGTGAAGGGCGGAACGGCGCCGAAACCGCCGGACAGGCAGTCGAACAGCGAGTTCCAGCACCGTCCGTAGGAAGCGCCGGGGCCGCCCAGCGCCTCTCCCAGCGCGCAATGCAGGCCTCGGCGGTCCGACCGGTCATGACCCGGCCCGCACGGTCGACGGCGATGGTCTCCAGCCGGGTGGTGCCGTAGTGCCGCGCCAGGATGGGGGCGTCGGGGTCGCAGCCCATGAGCCCGAGCCGGACCGGCTCCGGACGCTTCCGCGGCTCGAAGAGCCGGGGCGCCGCCGCGCAGGAGCCGTAGCGAACAGCCCCGTCACGTCCGCGCACTTCGCCGGCAGGTCGTACCCGCGGGCGTAGGGGACGCCCCGGCCCTCCGGGCCGTGGTCCCGCTCCTCCACCACCACGTATCGGAGCGGAGTGCCGCGCTCCCGGCTCCGGCGCTCGCGCCAGGGGTTCGTCATGCCACACATCCAACAGGGACCGGCCGGAACCTCACGCGGTTTCCGCGCGGGCGGCCGGGCGGGCGGGTGCGCGGTCGTGAGGCGGCGGACCGCCACGTGTCCTGACATTCAGTCACATAGCTTTGTCCGCAACGCTGTTGAGTCCGGCTCGAAGGCGGAAAGAGGGGTCGCCGGGGCTCTTGCCGTGCCGACCGCGGTGCGCGAATGATGCTCCGGGCGTGTCGGCCGAAGGCGGCCGGATGCGCCAGGCCTCGTCGAGCCGACCGGTCAGGAGCCCGTTTTGCGGACGAACCGTCATATCCGGAGATCAACCGTGGTCGTCGGGGCAGCCCTCGCGCTGGTCGTCGGCATCCCCCAGGTGGCGTTCGCCGCCCCGCCCCCGGCCCTGCCCGGCCAGGCCGAGGCGATCGAGCGGACCTTCCAGCCCGCCTACGACTACGACACCGACGGCTGTTACCCGACCCCCGCCATAGGCCCGGGCGGGGACCTGAACGGCGGCCTGAAACCCACCGGCGCCCTCAACGGCAGCTGCCGGGACGCCTCGGACCTGCAGAACACCAACGGCTACTCCCGCTGGAAGTGCAACAACGGCTGGTGCGCCGTGGTCTACGCGCTCTACTTCGAGAAGGACCAGGCGCTCGCCGGCATCTCCCTCGGGGGCCACCGCCACGACTGGGAACACGTGGTGGTGTGGATCCAGAACAACGAGGCCAAGTACGTCGCGACCTCCGCCCACGGCGACTTCAACGTCCACACCCGCGACCAGATCCGCTGGGACGGCACCCACCCCAAGATCGTGTACCACAAGGACGGGGTCGGTACGCACTGCTTCCGCGCGGCGAACACCAACGACGAGCCGCCCGAGAACCATCGCGGCACCTGGCAGTTCCCCCCGCTCGTCGGATGGTCGGGCTACCCCGCCGGCTTGCGCGACAAGCTCAGCCAGGCCGATTTCGGCAGTGCGCACTTCGGGCTGAGGGACGACTCCTTCGCCTCTCACCTCGCCGAGGCCAAGCCGGCGGGGATCCCCTTCGACCCGTATCAGTAGGCCGCGCCGCAGCCCCCGGCGGTGGCCGGGGGCGTGCGTCACCTGCCCCAGATCTTCAGATACCCCTCGCGGTAGCCGGACGGATCCCAGGACGTGGCGCCGTGGCTGTTGTCGGCCGTCGCGATGTGGACGGGGGCCACGTAGCCGCTGGCGGGCCGGCCGGCGAAGGCCCGGTTGAACTCGTCGACGATCTGCCAGCCCTGCTGGGACAGCGGCTCGGGCACGGTGGCGGCCTGGAACTGCTCGCTGTTGATCCGCTGGAAGGCGGACGGGTCGCCGTCGCCCGCGCCGATGTTGAAGGGAGGTCCGGCCGGCGGCTTTCCGGCCGCGCGCAGGGCCGGGGCCGCGTCCGCGAAGTACAGGTCGTTGATGGCGACGGAGTGGGTCCAGTCGTCCTGGAAGCGGGAGAGGAGGGAGGAGACCGCCTGCGGGGTGCGCCCGGCGGCGTCGGGGATGGGGATGTTCTCGGTCGTCAGGAGGCGCACTCCGGAACAGGTGGCCAGCTCCCGGCGGATGAGCTCGGATTTGTTCTTGGCGAAGGGGATCGAGTCGTCGGTGAAGAGGACGACTCCGGCGTCGCGGCGGGACCGGGCGATGATCCAGTCCGCGCTGATCCGGGCCACGTCCTCCACCTTCGTGGTGACGTTGGTGAAGAGCCGGGGCTGCTCGCTCGGGCCGGGCGACCCGACCGCGTGCCAGCCCACGACCGGGATGTGCGCGGCCTCGGCCCGCGCCATCTGCTGGGAGGTCAGCCGAGGGTCGAAGCCGCCGATGACGATGCCCGAGGGCTTGAGCGTGATGGCCTGGCTGAGCGCCGCCTGGATGCCGGCGGGGGTGCCGTCCCCGTCGATCACCCGGAGCTTCCAGCCGATGGCCTTCGCGGCCTCCTCGACGCCCTGCGCGACGCCGGCGACACCGGGGTTGGTCATGGTCTGCGCGACGTAGACGAGGGTCTTGCCGGACGCCGCCGAGGGCCCGTCGGTCGGGCCGTGCCAGGCGGCGTCGGACTTCTCGGCCTGCCCGACGGCCGCCTCGGCCCTCGCGAGGGCGGCGGGGCAGCCGGTCTCGGACGGCCCGGCGCCCGTCGACGGGCCGCTCCCGCAGCCGGCGACGAGGACCGTGGCCGCCGCCAGCAGGGCTGCGGCCGTGGGGGTGGTCTTGCGGTTCGGGTACACGGTGCTCCTGGCGCGGGTGCGCGTACGAGGTCTGCTACGGGTGGCTGTCCTGCGGTGGTGCGGCCGACCGCTCCGCGGGGGACCGGCGGGCCGCCGTGGCGCCGGAGCGCAGGCGGCGGCGGGCGGAGTAGCCGGCGAGGCCGACGGCGATGAGCAGCGTGCCGCCGTTGAACAGCGGCGTGGCCCAGAACTGGGCGCCGAGCTGTCCGATGCCGGCGAGGCCGATGGCGAGGACGGCGACGGCCACGACGGTGCCGAGGACGTTGGCGCGGCCGGGTTTGATCGTGGTGGCGCCGAGCAGGGCGCCGACGAAGGCGGGCAGCAGGTACTCCAGCCCCACGCTGGGGTTGCCGGTCTGCTGCTGCGCCGCGAGGAGGACCCCGGCGCAGCCGACGATCAGACCCGACGTGGTGAAGGCGTAGACGCAGTAGCGGTGGGTGGGGATGCCGACGATGCCGGCGGCGCGCGGGTTGGAGCCGATGACGTACAGGTACCGGCCGAGCGGCAGCCGCTCCAGGACCACCCAGAGGACGGCCGTGAGGGCGAGGACGTAGAAGGCCGGAACGGGCAGGCCGAGGAACCGGGAGTCGTAGAGGCCGGTGAAGGCGGCCGGCAGGCCGTCCGGGCCGGGCACGATCCGGCCGCCGTCGGTGATCCAGCCGGAGAAGGCGTACATGATGCTGCCGGTGCCGAGCGTGGCGATGAACGAGTCGATCCGACCGAATTCGACGATGAGGCCGTTGACCGCGCCCGACACCGCCCCTCCGAGGACCACCACGAGGCAGGCGAGGGGCCAGGGCCAGCCCTCGTTGACGATGAGCTGCATCACCAGCACGTGCGCCAGGCCGAGACCGTATCCGATCGACAGGTCGAACTTGCCGGCGGCGATCGGGACCGTCGCGCCGAGCGCCAGGAGGGCGGGGATCGACTGGTTGGAGAGGACCGAAGAGATGTTGTCCCGGGTGGGAAAGGTATCCGGCAGGGTGAGGGAGAAGACCAGGAAGAGCAGGACGGCCAGGGCCAGGAGACCGTAGCCGCCGACGAGGTGCCCGCGGAGGTGGCCCAGCAGGGGGCGGGGCGAGGGGGATCGGGTCATCGGCTCTTCGCGGTCCCGGTGATCGGGGGCATGGCCGAGGCGGTCCGGGTGAGCTCGCCGACGGTCAGGGACGCACCGGTCAGTTCGGCGCTCACGGTCCCGCGGACGAACACCAGCGCGCGGTGGCACACCTCCGCGACCTCCTCGAAATCGGTGGAGATGAGCAGGACCGCGAGCCCCGAGGCCAGCGCGTCGTCGAGCAGCCGGTGGATCACCGCCTTGGCGCCGACGTCCACACTGGCGGTCGGCTCTTCGAGGACGAGCAGGCGCAGGTTCCCGCGGAGCCACCGGCCGACCATCACCTTCTGCTGGTTGCCGCCGGACAGGGTGGCGATCGGCACCTCGCTGTCGCGGGGGTGCACCGAGAAGCGGTCGATCAGGGCGGTCGCCTCGGCGCGCTCGCGCCGGGGGCCGGTCCACCGCAGCGCCGGGACACCGGCCGCCCGGGGGTTCGCCAGGAAGTTCTCCCGAACGGTCAGTTCGGCGGCGCAGCCCTCCTCCTGACGGTTGCCCGCCACGAAGCCGACGCCGGAGTCGAGCGCGGCGCAGACCCGGCGGGGGCGGTACGGCCGGCCGTCGAGCAGCGCCCGCCCGCCGAGCATCGGCCGGGCGCCGGCGAGGGCGCGACCCAGGTCGGTGTGACCGGCGCCGGTCAGGCCCACCATGCCGAGGACCTCCCCGGCCCGCAGGTCCAGGCTGACCGGTCCGGCGTACGCGGTGCGCACCCGGTCGAGGCTCAGCAGGGGCCGGCCGGCGGCGGGGCGGGGCGCGGTCGGCGCGTGGGCGGCCGGTTCGTGGCCCACGATGGCGCGCACCAGCCGGGCGGGGCCGAAACCGGCGAGAGGACCGTGTTCGACCACGCGGCCGTCGCGCAGGACGGCGAAGGTGTCCGCCACCTTGTACACCTCGTCGAGGCGGTGGCTGACGTAGAGGATGCCGTGTCCGCGGTCGCGCAGGGCGTGCAGGACCGCGAACAGCCGGGCGCAGTCCGCGGCCGGGAGCGTGGCGGTCGGCTCGTCGAGCACGATGAGTTCGGCGTCGGTGGCCAGCGCGCGGGCGATGGCGACGAGTGAGCGCTCGGCGGGGGCGAGGTCGGCGATGCGGGCGTCGGCGTCCAGGTGCCCGGCGACGATCCGCAGGGCCTCGTCGCAGCGTTCCCGAGTGCGCCGCCAGGAGATCAGTCCGTGCCGGCGCGGGTAGCCGGTGCCCAGGGCGATGTTCTCGGCCACCGTCATCCACTCGACGAGACCGAGGTCCTGGTGGATGAAGGACATGGTCCGGGCGGCGGCGTGGGAGCCGAGCGGGTGGCCGGCCACGCTCACCTCGCCCTCGTCGGCGTGGTGGACCCCGGCGAGCACCTTGATGAGGGTGGACTTCCCGGCGCCGTTGGGGCCGAGCAGGGCGAGGACGCTGCCCCGGTGGATGTCGAGGTCGACCGCGGCCAGGGCCACCGTGCCGCCGAACCGCTTGCCGAGGCCGCGCAGGCGCACGAGCGGTTCGCCACCCGGGGGAGGGGGCGGGCTCATCGAGGTGTCGGGAGCGTCACGCACAGACTTCTCCGGGGGGTCGGCCTCCGAGTTCTTCCCGACTGCTTGGGGGATTCTATGCCGATCTTGCCGCGTATGTCCGGCATTGAACTCGCCGGGACGTGCCCGTCGTGGGCGACGCCGTCACGCCGCGGCGAGGGCGCACTCGGCCCAGATGAGCTTGCCCCCGGTGGTGTAGCGGGTACCCCAGGCCTGGGCGAGCTGGGCGACGAGGAACAGGCCGCGGCCGCCCTCGTCGGTGTTGGCGGCGTGGCGCATGCGCGGGGCGGTGCTGCTGGCGTCGTACACCTCGCAGATCAGGGTGCGGTCGAGGACGAGGCGTACCCGGATGGGTGCGGTGCCGTAGCGGACGGCGTTGGTGACCAGCTCGCTGAGCACCAGCTCCGTGGCGAACGCGGAATCCTCCAGCCCCCACCGGTCCAGCTGGCTCACGGCGGCGGCGCGGACCTCGCCGACCATGGCCGGGTCGGCGCCCAGGTCCCAGGAGGCGATCCGGTCGGCGGGCACGGCGTTGGTGCGGGCGACGAGGAGGGCGATGTCGTCACCGGGGTGCTCGGGCGCCACGGCGTCGAGCACCGCCCGACAGGTCTCCTCGGGGGCGCGGTCCGGGTGGGCCAGCGCGCGGACGAGCTCGTCCAGGGCCACGTCGACGTCGCGGTGGCGGTCCTCGATGAGCCCGTCGGTGTAGAGGACGAGCTGGCTGTGTTCGGGGAGCCGCATCTCGACCGACTCGAAGGGCAGACCGCCGAGGCCGAGCGGGGGGCCCGCGGGCAGTTCGAGGAGCGTCACGGTGCCGTCCGGGTGGACCAGCGCGGGCGGCGGGTGGCCGGCCCGGGCCATGGTGCACCGCTGTGAGGTGGGGTCGTAGACGGCGTACAGGAAGGTGGCGCCGGCGATGCCGCTGCCGAGGGCCGGGTTGTCCCCGCCCTCTTCGCGGTCGAGGCGCACCATCAGGTTGTCGAGGTGGGTGAGGAGTTCGTCGGGGGCCAGTTCCAGTTCGGCGAAGTTGCGGGCGGCGGTGCGCAGCCGGCCCATCGTGGCGGCGGCGTGCAGTCCGTGGCCGACGACGTCGCCGACGAGGAGGGCGACGCGGGTGCCGGACAGGGGGATGACGTCGAACCAGTCGCCGCCCACTCCGGACTCGGCGGGCAGGTAGCGGTGGGCGACCTCCACGGCGTCCTGGGCGGGGAGGCCGCGGGGGAGCAGGCTGCGCTGCAGGGCCAGGGCGAGGGTGTGTTCGCGGGTGTAGCGGCGGGCGTTGTCGATGCAGAGGGCGGCGCGGGCGGCGAGCTCCTTGGCCAGGGAGCGGTCGTCGTCCCCGTAGGGGGCCGGGTCCTGCGAACGGTAGAAGCTCGCGATGCCCAGGAGGACGCCGCGCGCGAAGAGGGGGACGGTGATGAGGGAGTGGATGTTGTGCGCGAGGAGCAGCTCGGCGTGCTCCGGGTCCTGGGCGATCCAGCCGAAGGCGGCCTTCAGATCGGGTTCCAGCACGGGCTGACCGGTGACCAGGGAGCGCATGTGGGGCGTGGTCGGGCGCAGGGTGAGCAGCTCGCCCACCGGGTAGAAGGGGCAGTCCTCGCGGATTCCGTGGACCACCGTACGCCGCATCTCGCTGCTGGGGTGGGCGGACTCGTCGCCGCGCAGGACGGCCTCGGGCACGTCGATGGTGACGAAGTCGGCCAGCCGGGGGACGGCTGTCTCGGCGAGCTCCCAGGCGGTGCGGTCCACGTCCAGGGTGGTGCCGATGCTGTTGCTGGCCTCGGCCAGCAGCTCCAGCCGTCGCCGCGCCGCGACGGCGTACTTGCCCACCTCGGGCTCGCCCACCAGCACCAGCCCGCGGACCGTGCCGCCCGCGGTGTCCTCGGAGCCGGCCGCGTCTGCCGGTCCGGTTGCGGGGGATGTGGCGGACGTGCCGGGTGCGCGGGCCGCCCTCGTCGGCGTACGGGCCGTGGCGCGGGACAGGGGGCCGGGCGGCGGGCCGGTGGGGGCGGGCGCGTGCCGCTCGTCCTCGTCGGGGAGGAGCGCCTCGATCACGATGCCCTCCACCCCGGAGGGGCTCGTCACGGGACGGCTGACGAGGGTGACCCACCGGTCGCGGGAGAGCGACACCTCGGCGGCCGCCCACTGGGCCGAGGACATCAGCTCGGTGGCCTTCTCCTTGAGCGTCATCTGATCGCTCTGCTCCAGCTCGCTCTGGAGCAGCTCGGACATGGCGAGCGCGTGCCCGTTGCCGCTGTGGTCTTCGGCCCCGGTCCGGCTCGCGGCCTCCAGATAGGCGTGCAGCAGGCCGCGCTCACGCGCCGAACTCTGCTCCATCAGCCGCCTTTCGATGGCCTCGCCCGCCTTGCGCACCACGGGGACCAGGGCCGGGTCCGCGTCGGTGTAGGGATAGCCGAGGCACAGGACGCCCTCGATGTGCCCGCTGAGCTGGTCGCGCAGCGGGATCGCCGTACAGGCGCTCGACTGGGACCGCTCGGCGAAGTGCTCGGCGCCGAAGACCTGGCAGAGCCGCCGTTCCGCGAGGGTGAGGCCGATGCCGTTCGTGCCGGCGAACTGCTCGGCGAAGACGAAGCCCGGGACGGTCTGGATCGGGGGGAGGTGCTTGACCATGGACTTCTCGCCGAAACGGCGTTCGAGGACGGTGCCGTGGCCGTCGGCGAGGCTGATGTTCATCCGGCTGCCCGCGAAGACCGCCTCCAGTCGGTCCAGTACGGGCCTGGCGGCGCGGACGAGCCGGCCCTCCGGGTCGAAGTCCTGCGTGAACGGAAGCTCGGACTGGTCGGGCGAGATGCCCAGCAGCTGGCTGCGCTGCCACGAGTGCAGGATCGGCCCCCTCACGCTCCCTTCGACGGACTCGCCGTGCAGGAACCGGTCACGGGGACGCACCGGCCCGATGCGGTCTTCCACCACCCCCATCTGCACCACTTCCCTCGGCCCACGGTCGTCGGCCCTCGGCGCTCGGTGTACATACCGGAATGCTCGGATTTGTCAGATTTGAGTATATTCCTCGGGCTCGCCCTGACAGGATCGCCCTCACAGGACCGCGACGGGATTGACGGGCGAACCCGTCCCGCCCGGGACGTTCAGCGGCGTCACGACGAGCATGAAGGCGTATCGGCCCGCTTCGGCGCAGGCCGCCGACAGCGGTTCCAGATCGAGGTTGTCCAGCAGCGGCACTCCCATCGCGGTGACGGCGAGCGTGTGCACGGGGGAGTGCAGCCCCTCCACGGGAGACGGGCGCACGTCGCTGTCCCCGTCGCCCCCGAGCAGCGCGATGGCGCGCTCGGCCAGCAGCGGCACGGCGTCCACGTGCCAGCCCGCGCTCGCCTCGCCGGGGTCCCAGGGGCCCGTTTCACTTCGGCGGCGGAAGGCGCCGGAGCGCAGCAGCACCGCGTCGCCGTCCCCGATCGTCACACCGAGCGCCTCCTCGGCCGCGAGGAGGTCCCGCGCGTGCACCGCCCGCCCGGGATCGAGCCACGCGGTCCCGAGGACGGCCGGCAGGTCGATCAGTACGCCCCTGGTGACCAACGGGCCGAGCGCCGACACCGCGCCGAAGCGGGCGCCCCCGGCATCGACGGACTCGCGCGCCGCACGGCCGTCGTACAGTCGCCCCCGGTAGGCGACGTGTGACAGCGCGTCGAGGTGGCTGACGCCCTTGCCGTGGTAGTCCACGGCCAGGAAGTCCTTGTAGACGGAGGGCTCCGGGGCCTCCACGTCGCCGAGATCGGACATGTGGTGCAGGGCGGGCTTCGCGTTGTCCGGACCGGGCCGGGTGTCCCAGGGCCGGCCCATCGGGACGACCGTCCCGGACCGGACCAGGGCGGCGGCCCGCCGCACGTGGTCCGCCGTCACCCCGTTCCAGGCCCCGCGGTCGGCCGCCGCCCACCGGCCCCATGTGCGGACCTGCTCGAAGAGCGCGTCGAACTCCCGGCGGGAGACGGCGGGCCCGTTGCCGTGAGCGGGGGACGGCCGGGAGCCGGGGGCGTCGGCGGGGTCGTGGCTCATGCGCGCATCAGCGCTCCAGGGTCCGTAGGGCTTGTCGCCCCAGGATCGCCGGCCTGCTCCGGTACGCGAGCGGACGCGCGGGCCGGCCCCCGATCCGGCCGCTGTCAGACACCCGCCAGGGGAGCCGGGCCGCCCGCCAGGTCGACGTGCAGGCCGTCGGCCCGGACGCGTACGGACGTGGCCTTGAGCCCGAGCGGGTACTCCTTCGGCGCACCCGCCTCCGGGCCGAAGGCGCCGTCGCCCACGCCGAGCCGGCCGGTCGGGACGGAGCGGCCGAACACCGTGAGCCCGTCCACGGTCAGGGTGACCCTGCCGTCCTTCAGGACGGGACGCAGCGTCAGCTGTCCGGCGCCGCCCGGGCCGACGGCGGCGAGGACGGTCCCGCGCGCCGGATCGGTGGTGACCGCGGACACCTGCACGGCGGGCACGGCGGTCCGGATCGCCGCGGCGAGGGACTGTGCGGAGGCGGTCACCTCGGCGTGCGTCGCGCCGACGGCGCCCCCGTCACCGAGGCGGACGTCGTCCAGCCGTGCACGGACGCGGACCTGCGGGAGGCGCCCGACCCGGGCGTCGTCGCTGCTGATGTCGAGACGGGGGATGCTCCCCCGCGCCAGGTCCCACAGGGCCCAGTCGTCGGCCACGCCGACCGCCACGTCCCCGCCGAGGCCGGGCGCCGCCTTCGTGACGTGGTTCCGGATCACGGCGCGGGCGGTGAACTCGGCCGCGCCCGCGGCGACGGCGGCCGAGAGGACCACGGCGGCCGTGACGCTGAGGACGAGGTGGCGGCGCAGGGCCGTGCGGGCCTTCCTCAGACGCGGCTTCCTCAGACGCTGCTTCCTCAGACGCTGCTTCATCGGCGGTCTCCTCGATCGGTCGCCGCCGGGACCGCGGCCGTGGGCGTGGGGGCGGACACGGGCGACGGGGTCGGCGCGGAGGCCGGGCCTTCCGGGTCAAGATGCGGAAGGAGCCGGTCCAGCCAGCCGGGGAGCCACCAGTTCGCCCGCCCGAGGAGGTACATGGACGCCGGTACCAGGAGCAGACGGACCACCGTGGCATCGATGATCACGCTCACGCCCAGGCCGAGGGCGAGCATCTTCACGGCGACGTTCGCAGAGAGCAGGAAGGCGAGGAAGACGCTGGTCATGATCAGGGCCGCGCAGGTGATGACGCGGGCCGTGGCGGCGAGACCGGTGGCGACGGCCAGGTGGTTGTCCTCCCGGTGCAGCCACGCCTCGCGGATCCGGGACAGCAGGAAGACCTCGTAGTCCATGGAGAGCCCGAAGACGATCGCGAACATCATCATCGGCACGTACGACTCGACGGGCACCTTCTCGGCGACACCGAACAGCCCGCCGCCCCAGCCCCACTGGAAGACCGCGACGACCACCCCGTACGCGGCGGCGATGGAGAACAGGTTGAGCACGGCCGCTTTGAGCGCGATCAGCGGGCTGCGGAAGACGGTGAGCAGCAGCAGGAAGGCCGCGGCCACGACCACCCCGATGATCAGGGGCAGTTTGGCGGCGAGGGTGTCGGTGAAGGTCTGGGTGGCGGCGGCCGTGCCGGTGACGTAGCCCGTGGCACCTGTGCCCGCCAGCGCCCCCGGCACCGTCTCGTCCTGCAGGGTGTGGATCAGGTCGGCGGTGGCGCCGTCCTGCGGTCCGGTGGCCGGGGTGACCGTGGTGATGAGCAGGACGTCGTCCGGGCTGGACACCGGGGGCGTCACCGAGGCGACGCCCGGTACGGCAGCCAGCTCCCGCCGGAGCGAGGCGGCGAGTTCCTGGCGCAGGGCCCCGTCGGCGACCTGCCGGCTGTCGAGGTGGGCCACGACGGTGAGCGGGCCGTTGGCGCCGGGGCCGAAGCCCTCGGTCATCAGGTCGTAGGCCCGACGGTCGGTCCTGGCGGTGGACTGCGCACCGGCGTCCACGTGCCCGAGCCGCATGGAGGCGACCGGGACGGCCAGCACCCCGAGCACGAGCAGGCCGCCGACCAGCACCGGCCAGGGGCGCCCGCTGACCCGGACGGCCCAGCGGTGCCAGACGTCCCCCTCGCCGGTGGGCTCGGCAACCGGCGTGCGCACGCGGAGGCGGTCGATGCGGCTGCCCAGCAGGCCCAGCAGGGCCGGAGTCAGCGTCACGGTCGTGGCGGCCGCCACGACCACGCTGATCCCGGCCGCGAGGCCCAGGGTGCCGATGAAGCCCACACCGGAGACGCCCAGCCCGCCGAGGGCCATGGCGACCGTGGCGGCGGCCACCAGCACCGCACGCCCGCTCGTGGCGACCGTACGCCCGACCGCCTCGACCGGCTCCGTGCCCGCGTGCAGCAGCGCCCGGTAGCGGGTGGCCAGGAACAGCGCGTAGTCGATGCCGACGCCGAGGCCCATCATCGCGGCCAGGGTCGGCGACGCCTGGGCGAAGTCGAAGGACCCGGCGAGCAGTCCGAGACCGGCCAGGCCGACGGCGAGCCCGAGCACGGCCGTCAGCAGCGGCAGACCGGTGGCGGCGACGCTGCCGAAGCCGATCAGCAGCACCAGCACGGCGACGGCCAGACCGATGGCCTCCGAGGTGTGGTCGGCGGCCTTGGGCGCGGCCAGCTGCCCGAGCGGGGCCCCGTACTCGACGGTGACGCGGTCCGCGCGCAGCGGCTCGACGGCGCTGTCGACCCCGGCGAGGTAGGAGGGGTCGAAGGTCGCCGGATTGCCGTCGAAGCGGACGGTGATCTGGGCGGTCCCGCCGTTCGCGGAGACCGCGCCGGGCGTGGTGAGCGGGTCGGCCACGGACAGGACGTCCGGCAGCCGGCGCAGGCCGTCCACGGACGCTTCGATCGCGGCCCGGTGCCCGGTGACCGAACCCCCGTCGGAGGTGATCACGATCGGGGCGGCCGTGCCGCCGGAGCCGACGGTGTGGGCCCTCAGCAGGTCGGCGCCGGTCTGCGTGGAGGTGCCCGGCAGGGAGAAGCTGTCCGCGAAGGAGCCGCCCCACGCGTGGTTCGCCGCCCCGAGACCGACCAGCAGCACCACCCACAGGGCGACGACCCGCCAGGCGTGCCGGGCACACCGGCTTCCGATCCGATGGAGGAGACCCGGCCTCACGGCCGATGGAGTGTTCATGGGAGCTCACGGTGCGCGCGGTCTGTAAGGGGGCCGTGGGCGCATTGTTCGGGGAATGTACGGACACCCGCGCGCCCCCGGCGAAGAGGAGCCCGGCCCGCTCACACGCTCCCGGGCGCCGGCGGAAGGGTGACGGTGAAGCAGGCACCGCCCTCCGGCCCGTGCCCCTCGACGCGGATCGCGCCGCCGAGGCGGCCGGTCAGCCGGTGGGCGATGGCCAGCCCCAGGCCGGAGCCGACAGGGCGGCTGCCTCGGTAGCGCTCGTGCAGGGCGCCGTGGTCGAAGGCGACGCGCACGTCGTCGTCCGTGAGGCCCGGTCCGCCGTCGCGGACTTGAAGTGCGGCCCCGCCGTCCGGGGCGGCGCGCACGGCGAGGACCAGCGGTGCGCCCTCGGGCGTGACCCGCAGGGCGTTCTGCACCAGGCCGTCGATCAGCTGCCGTACCCGGAAGGCGTCCGTCTCGACGACGACGGGCCGCCCGGGCCGCTCCAGCCGGAGCCCCACACCGTGACGGGCACAGGGGCCGGTCCAGAAGGCGGCGGCCTCGGCGACGACCGCGCCCAGGTCGGCCGGGGCCATGTCGAGACGGAAGTCGTCCGCCTCCAGCCGGGCCAGGTCCAGCAGGTCCCCCAGGAACCGGTCCAGGCGCCGCGTCTCGTCGGCCAGCACGCCGCCCACCTCGGGCACCCGCTCCGGCTCGATCAGCCCGTCGGCGAGCGCCTCGGCGTACCCCCGCAACGCGGTCAGCGGGGTCCGCAGGTCGTGGGAGACGGAGAGCAGGAACTCCCGCTGCCGGTTCTCGCTGTGCGCCAGCGCCTCGTCCAGCACGTTGAGGGCCCGCCCGATGTCCGCCGTCTCCCGGGGCCCGTCGACGGGGGCCGGTACGCCGCGTTCGCCGTCGGCCAGCCGGTGCGCGATCCGCGCGGCCCGCACCAGGGGACGGGCGATGCGCCGGGCCAGGAGGGCCCCGGCCAGCGCCGCGCCGAGCATGCCCACGATCAGCGGCACGACCACGTTGCGGCGGATCCGGTTCGTGTTCTCGGCGACCACCGCGTACGGCTCGGTCAGCACGACCGCGCCGCCGCGCACGCCGGGCCGCCCCACCAGCAGCACCTCCTCGCCGCCGAGGACGCCCGTGGTCGAGACCGGCTTCCCGGTCAGCAGCGTCGCTTTCGACGCCCGGTCCACGGCCGGGGTGGCGGTCCCGCTCACCGCGCCGTCCGGGCTGATGACCGCGAGCTGCACACCGTTCGGCCCCGCCAGCACCTGGGCACCCGCGAAGAGCGCCTCGGACAGGGCCGGCAGGCGGCTGAGCACCGTAGCCTGACGCGCCAGCTGGTCGCGTTCGCGCTGCTCCGCGCCGTGCGCGGCGGTCTGCCAGGCGATCAGACCGGTGAGGGCCACGGCGAGCGCCGCCACCACGGTGGTCAGCACCACGATGTTGCGCGCGAGGGAGCCGCGGGTACCGGGGCCGTGGCCGGGACGGGGGCCCGGACGGGGGCCGGGGCGGTTCACGTGCGGGGAGCGATCGCGCCGTACCCGACGCCCCGGACCGTACGGATCGGGCTCGCGTCGCCGAGCTTGGCGCGCAGCTGCGAGACGAACACGTCGACCATCCGCGTGTCGCGGTAGCCCGGGTAGCCCCACACCTGGGCGAGCAGCTGCTCCCGGGTGAAGACCTGCCCCACGTGCCGGAGCAGGTGCGCGAGCAGGTTGAACTCGGTGGCGGTGAGCTCCACCGGCTCGCCGTCGCGGCGCACGGTCCGGCTGACCGGGTCCACGCTGAGCCCGCCGAGGCTCTCGGCCGGCCGTACGGGCGGGCCCGCCGCCCGGCGCAGTACGGTCTTGACCCGCGCGACCAGTTCGCGCGGCGAGAACGGCTTGGTCAGGTAGTCGTCCGCGCCCAGCTCCAGGCCGAGGATCCGGTCGGCCTCCTCACCGCGCGCGGTGACCAGCAGCACCGGCGTCCAGTCGCCCGCGTCCCGCAGGGCCCGGCAGAAGGAGATGCCGTCCGTGCCCGGCAGGCCGATGTCCAGCACGATGGCCACCGGACGCATCCGCCGCGCGGCCGCGAGCCCGGCGTTCCCGTCGGCCTCGACGTGGACACCGAAGCCCTCGCGCGACAGGTAGAGCCTCTGGACGTCGGAGATGTGCCGCTCGTCCTCGACGATCAGCACGAGGCCCTTGGACTCCGAACCCGTCATCACTGCCTCTCACGTGCGGAAACACCGTCGATGCTAACCCCGTCGACCCGGTGTTCCGGCGGGCGCGCCGCCGCCCGTACATTCCCCGAACATTCCGCCGGCCCGGCGCCGTCACACCTCCGGGAACACCGGCGCGATCCCGAGGGCGGGCGCGATGGCCCGCCACACCGTCGACTGGGCGGTGGCGAGGTCGACCCGGGGGTCGTCCAGCATCAGGCGGATGCCGAGGCCGTCGCACAGGGCCAGCACCAGCGTGCCGATCGCGGCGACGTCGCACTCGGTGAACTCGCCCGACGCGATGCCCCGTTCCACGGTGCCGGCGACCCACGCGTGCAGCTGGTCGTACAGGTCGACGGCGAGGGTCCGGGCCGTGCCGTCGCGCAGCGCGCGCACCCAAAGCTCCTGCCAGAGCTTCCAGTCCTGGCGGAGCTCCTCGTCCGTGGGCAGCATGCTGCGCACGATGCGGGCCAGGACGACCACGGCCGGGTCCGTACCGGTGTCGCTGCCGGTGTCCGTGCCGGTCCGGGCGAACGAGTGCGTCATCGCCTCGGCGAACAGCTTCTCCCGGGTGTCGAAGTGGTAGTGCAGCAGGGCCTTCGAGACACCGGCGTGCTCGGCGACCTTGCGCATGCTGACGTGCTCGAAACCGATGTCCGCGATCACCTCGCACGCGGCCGTGAGGATGCGTTCCCGCGTTTCGAGTGCGCGCTCGGCCTTGGTCACGTTGGCTGCTCCCCGTGTCGGCGACGCCCGTCGGGTCGGTGGGGTCGGTGGGTGGGTGGTTGAGCGGGTGGCGGGTGGAAGGCCCGGCGGGCGGACCCGCCGGACCACCATCCTCGCGCATCGGGCCCCCGGTCCCCGCCCGTTGGACCGCGGCGGCCGGGGACGGGGCCGGTGGCGGGGCGGGGCGGGCGTGGCCCCCATCGGGTCAGGGATAGGTGTGGAAGCCCCGCCCCGTCTTGCGGCCGAGCAGGCCCGCGTCCACCATCCGGGCCAGCAGCGGAGGCGGGGCGTACAGGGGTTCCCGGTACTCCGCGTACATCGACCGGGCGATGGCCTGGACGGTGTCCAGCCCGATCAGGTCGGCCAGGGCCAGCGGCCCCAGCGGGTGGGCGCAGCCCAGGGTCATCCCCTGGTCGATGTCCTCGGCCGAGGCGATCCCGGACTCGGCCATCCGCACGGCGGCGAGCAGGTACGGCACGAGGAGCGCGTTCACGACGAAGCCCGCCCGGTCCTGGGCGCGGACCACCCGTTTGCCCAGCACACCGGAGGCGAAGTCCCGTGCGCGCCGGACGGTTTCCTCGCCCGTGAGCAGCGAGGGGACCAGTTCCACCAGGGGGAGCACCGGGACGGGGTTGAAGAAGTGCAGGCCGACGACCTGGGCCGGCCGGGAGGTGGCGGCGGCCAGCCGGATGACCGGGATCGACGAGGTGTTCGTCGCCAGCACGGCGTCCCGGCGCTCCACCACCCGGTCCAGCCGTGCGAACACCTCCAGCTTGGCCCGCTCGTCCTCGGCCACCGCCTCGACGACCAGGTCCCGGTCCGCCAGCAGGGACACGTCCGTGGTCAGCGTGATCCGGCCGAGCGCGGCCTGCTGGTCGGCGGCCGGCAGCTTCCCGGCCGCCGCGGCCCGGGCCAGGGAGCGCTCGATCCGATCCAGGCCGGCGTCCGCGGCGGTCCGGTCCGCCTCCACCACCACGACCTCCCGTCCGGCGCGGGCACAGACCTCGGCGATGCCGGATCCCATCAGCCCGCAGCCCACGATCCCGACGCGCTCCACATCGGTCACCGGGTCACCGGCAGCTGCAGGACTCCCGTGCCGCGCTTGACCAGTTCACCCGCGACGATCAGGCGCTGGATCTCGGAGGTGCCCTCCCAGATGCGGTCCACGCGCAGTTCGCGGTAGAGCCGCTCGACCGGGTACGAGCGGTCGTAGCCGCGGCCGCCGAAGATCTGCAGGCACCGGTCGACGACCCGGCCGGACGCCTCGCTCGCCGACAGCTTGGCGATGGCCGCCTTGGCGTGCAGCGTCTTGCGGTCGAGCCCGCCCTCGTCCACCTCCCAGGCGACCTGGTGGGTGTAGGCGCGGTTGACCGCGATGTCGACGGCGCAGTCGGCGAGCATGCCCTGGATCAGCTGGAAGTCGGCGATGGGCGAGCCGAACTGCCGTCGCTCCACCGCCCAGTCGCGGGCGAGCTCCAGGGCGCGCTCGGCCGCCCCGATCGTCCGCGCGGCGATCATCAGCCGTTCCTCGGTGAACCAGGAGCGGGTGATGTCGTATCCGTTGCCGACTCCCCCGAGCACGGCGTCCGCCGGGACGTGCACGTCGGTGAAGGTGAACTCGGGGTGCTCGTAGACGAAGGTGTGCATCCAGCGGGGCACCCGGGTCATCTCGATGCCCGGGGTGTCCTTGTCGACGAGGAACAGGGTCGGCGCCCCCTCGTCCCCGGCCGAGGCGAGCACGATCATGAAGTCGGCGTGGTCTCCGACGGTGACGAACCACTTCTCGCCGTTCAGCACCCAGCCGTCCGCGGTCCGCGTCGCCGTGGTCCGCAGGCTCTGCGGGTCGGAGCCGGCCTCGGGCTCGCTCACCGCGTAGCAGTCGCGGCGCTGTCCCCGGATGACGGGGACCAGGTACCGCTCGCGCTGCTCGGGCGTGCAGAAGGACAGCGCGTTGGCGGGCCGCCACACCATGTCCCACAGGGCGCCGGTGAGCCGCCCGAGCTCCGCCTGGACGGTGACCTGCTCCAGGATGGTGAGACCGGCGCCGCCCCACTGCGCCGGCATGTTGACGGCCTGCAGGCCGCTCTCGAGGACGGCGTCGCGGATCTCGGCGTGGGCCCGCGGGGGCAGGCCGTTGTTCTCCTCGCAGTCGAGCTCGTACTTCGTGATGAACTCGGTGAGGGCGCGCGCCGATTCCCTGAGCTCTTCCTGACGGGCGGTGAGACGGAAGTCCATGTCTGTGGTCCTTGTGATCGCGGGTCGGGTGTTGGTGCGGGTGCGGGTGCGGGGCAGGTACGGGTGCGGTGCGGGGCAGGCGGCGGCAGGAGCGGTCAGGAGGCGGGCAGGGCGAGGGCCCGGGTCCCGCGCTTGATCAGCTCGTTGGCGATGATCAGCCGCTGGATCTCGGAGGTGCCCTCCCAGATGCGGTCCACGCGCAGCTCCCGGTACATGCGCTCGACCGGGTACGAGCGGTCGTAGCCGCGGCCGCCGAAGATCTGCACGCACCGGTCGACGACCCGTCCGGCGGCCTCGCTCGCCGCGAGCTTCGCCGTCGACGCCTTGGCGTGCAGGGTCTTGCGGTCGGTGTGCGGCTGGTCGGCTTCCCAGGCGACCTGGTGGGTGTAGGCGCGGTTGACGGCGATGTCGACGGCGCAGTCGGCGAGCATGCCCTGGATCAGCTGGAAGTCGGCGATGGGCGAGCCGAACTGGCGTCGCCGCACGGCCCAGTCGCGGGCGAGCTCCAGGGCACGTTCGGCGGCGCCGACGGTCCGGGCGGCGATCATCAGCCGCTCGTCGGTGAACCACTCCTTGGTCAGCTCGTATCCGTTGCCGACACCGCCGAGCACGTCGTCGTCGGCGACGAACACATCGGTGAAGGTGAACTCGGGGTGCCCGTTCACCGCGGAGTGCATGAAGCGCGGGACCCGCGTCATCTCGACCCCGGGTGCGTGCTTGTCCACGAAGAAGAGGGTCGCGGCCCGCTCCGGGCCCGCATCCGCCTGCACGAGCAGGAAGTCGGCGATGTCGCCGCAGGTCACGAACCACTTCTCGCCGTTCAACAGCCAGCCGTCCGCGGTCCGCGTCGCGGTGCTCGTGCCCGAGCCGGGGTCGGAGCCCGCCCCGGGCTCGGTGACCGCGAACGCGTCGAACCGCTCGCCCCGGATGACGGGCAGGAGGTACTTCTCCCGCTGGGCCTCGGTCCCGTACGCGAGGACGTTCGCGGGCCGCCAGGGGATGTCCCAGAGGCAGTTGGTGACCTTGCCGAACTCCTCCTCGACGATGACCTGGTCGAGCAGGGACAGGCCGGCCCCGCCCCAGGCGGCGGGCATGTTGATCGCGTAGACACCGGCGTCCATGGCGGCGCGGGTCAGTTCGCGGACCGTGTCGGCCGGCAGCGGGCCGCCGGCCTCCTCGGACCGGTCCTCGTACTCCATCAGGAGCCGGGCGTAGGCGGCGGCACGGGCCTTGAGGTCGGCCTGCTCGGGGGTGTAGCGGAAGTCCATGGTGGGGGTGTCCTCCGGTGGAAGGGATGAGGGCGGAGCCAGGGGAGCGGGGGAGACGGCGATCGGCGGGGTCAGCCGAGGACCGCCCGGGCGTCCAGGGCCAGCGCGCCGTCCGGGCGCACCAGCAGGGGGTTGACCTCCAGCTCGGCGATCTCCGGATGGGCCGCGGCCACCGTGGTGATGCGTTCGATCACGGCGGCCGCGGCGGCCACGTCCACGGCCGGCCGGCCGCGGACGCCGTCCAGCAGAGCTGCGGTGCGCAGCCCGCGCAGCAGGGCCTCGGCCCGCCCTGCCGGTACGGGAGCCAGCGCGAAGGCGACGTCGCGCAGGCTCTCGGTGAGGACGCCGCCGAGCCCGACCATGGCCACCGGCCCGAACCGCGGGTCGTGGTTCACGCCGACGATCAGCTCGATTCCGTCCGAGAGGTCGGCCATCGCCTCGACCGAGTAGGCGGGCGCGCCGAGCCGGGCGCGCATCTCCCGGAACGCGACGAGGAGCGCCTCCCGGTCGGCCAACCGCAGCGCGACGCCGCCCGCGTCCGACTTGTGCAGCAGGTGCAGGGCCTTGAGCACGTACGGGCCCTCGAACTCCTCGGCCGCGGCCAGCAGTCCGGCCTCGTCGGTGATCTCCCGCGCGGCCGGGAAGGCCACCCCGGCGGCGGCGAGGAGCGCCCGAACTCCGTGGTACCCGGGGTCCCGCAGCGGCGCGTCCGGCGCGGGCAGCGCGGGGAACTCCGGGAGCTCCGCCGCGCCGCCCGCCGTTCCCCGGCCGGTCAGCGCCGACAGCGCGCGGGCCGCGTCCTCGGTGGCGGCGAACACCGGCACCCCCGCCTCGGCCAGCACCCGGCAGCTCTGCGACCTCGGATACATCGACTGCACGACCAGCGGCTTCGGCGCGGCCGCGAGGTGCGTGACGATCTTCTCCGCGGCCAGCGTCTCGCCCTCCGCGAGGACGGAGCCGCCGGCCGGGCCGCCGCCGAGGCCCCCGTCGGAGGCGGCGTAGCCACCGAAGTAGCCCGTCATCAGGACCGCGTCGACCTCGTCGGCGGAGAGGAGCTCCGCGACCGCGTCGGCGTACGAGAGGGGATCCTGCTCGCCCATGCCGGCCAGGTCGACGGGGTTGCCGACCGCTGACTGCTGCCACAGCACGGTCCGCAGCCGTGCCTGGGTGGCCGCGCCCAGTTCCGGCACGTCGAGTCCGGCGTCCTCGGCGGCGTCGGCGGCGATGGCGCCGTGGCCGCCGCCGTCGGTGAAGACCGCGGTACGGGCGCCGCTCGCGCGTCCCTGCGTACGCGGCCGGCCCGGCCGGGCGCTCAGGGCGGCGAGGACGACCGTCATCTCCCTTGGCGTGCGCACCAGTTCCACTCCCGCGTCGCGGCAGGCGGCGGCCACCACGTCGGCCGAGGTGGTGAGCGCCCCGGTGTGCGACTGCGCGCTGCGCGCGGAGGCGGTGCCCCGCCCGGCGGTGAGCAGGACCACCGGCTTGCCCGCCGCGGCGGCGGCCCGGGCGAAGGCCCTGCCGTCGCCGAAGTCCTCGGCGTACACGGCGATCGACGTGGTGGCCTCGTGGCGGGCGCAGTCCTCGACGAGGTCCACGAGGGTCACGTCGGCCTGGTTGCCGAGCGAGACGAACCGGGAGAAGCCCAGGCCGTGCGGGGCGCCGCGGAGCTGGAGTTCGAGGGCGAGGTTGCCGCTCTGGCTCAGCAGGGCGACACCGCCGGGCGCGAAGCGGTCCGAGGCGAGGTACAGCTCGGTCGTGTTGTCGGCGATGCCCAGGCAGTTGGGGCCGACCAGGACGGCTCCGGCCTCCCGGACGCGGGCGACGACCGCGCGTTGGCGGGCCAGACCCTGCGGGCCGGCCTCGGCGAACCCCGCGGTGATGCCGACGATCGCCCTCGCCCCGCAGGCCAGGGCGTCGTCGACGGCCGCCTCGAACCCGTCGCCGGGGACGGAGACCACCACCAGTTCGACGGGCTCCCCGATCGCGGCGAGGGACGGGGCGGCCGGTCTGCCGAGCACGGTGCCGCCGCGCCGGTTCACCAGGTGCACCGGCCGCCTCCGCCCGTCGGCGCGCAGGGCCTGGGAGGCCACGGCGTGCCCGTACTTGGCGGGATCGTCACTCGCGCCGACCACGGCGACGGAGCGGGGGTCGAAGAGGGCGCTCAGATCGCGTCCCATGTCACTTTTCCAGTCGGAGTGCGGAGTTGGGGCAGCTTTCGGCGCAGGCGCGCGCCGCTTCCTCGGTACCGGAGGGGACCGCGACGGCGATGACCTTCGCGTAGCCCCATTCGTCGAGTTCGACCAGGCCGGGCGCGTGTTCCTGGCACAGCCCGTAGCCCTGGCAGCGGGTGGAGTCCAGCAGGAGTTTCACGATGTTCCTTTCAGGGCGGGCAACGGGGTCGGGAGGGCCACGGCCTTCGGCACGGCCGCGGCGGACGCGCACCCTGTGCGCGGGGCCACGTCGGGCACGGCGACCGTGAGGCGTCGGCGGCCGTCCGCGGGATCGGAGCCCGCGCAGACCGGGCACGGGCCGGCCAGATGGGAGCGGACGAGCCGGGGGAAGGCGCGGAGCAGGCTGCCCGCGATGCCCGCGGCGGCGTCGAGCAGGCCGCAGGCGCCCCGCCCCCGCAGCCCCTGCGACCAGCGCAGCAGGCCGTCCGCGGTGTCCGGCCCGGCCGTCCCGGCGGCGAGGGCGTACAGGGCCTCGCCCACGGCCCTGGTCCCGGAGACGCAGACCCCGCACTGGCGGGCGCTCTCGGCCGCGAGGTGGCCGGCCGCGTCGGCGGCGGCGGCCACCGGGCAGGTGCCGGGCGACAGGAAGCGGATCGCTCCGCAGCCCAGGGCGCTGCCGGCGGCGGTCAGCGCGCCGCGTTCGAGCGGGAGCCCGGCCACGGCGTCGGAGTCGAGGAGTCCGCCGAACAGGCCGCCCATCAGCGCGCCGGTGGCCTCCGGGACGCCGAGCAGGGACGCCAGGGTGCGCAGCGGCGTGCCGATGGGGACTTCGGTGAGGACCGGGGTGGCGGGCCCGCCCGACAGGGTGACCAGGGTGGAGTCCGCGATCCGCTCGCGCAGGCCGGGGCGGGCGGCGGTGAGGGCGATGCGGGCGAGGGTCTCGACGTTGGAGACGAGGGTCGGCGCGCCGCCGACCCCCCGCTCGAAGGGACGGGGCGGTTTGACGGTGGGCAGCGCCGGTCCGCCGTCGATCCGGCGGACGACCGCGCTCTCCTCCCCGGCGACATAGGTTGGGGCGGTCTCGACGACCTCGACGGGCAGACCGGGGTCCCGTTCGGCCAGGGCCCGGCGGACGCGGGCGCCCGCTTCGGGGTCCGAGAGGTAGACGTAGCCGCGGACGGCGCCCGTGACGGCGGCGGCGCGGACGAGTCCGTCGAGGACCAGATGGGGCCGGGACCGCAGCAGCCAGCGGTCCTTGACCGAACCCGGCTCGCCCTCCTCGCCGTTCGCCACCACCACCGGGCGGCCGCCCCGGTCCCGTATGGAGCGCAGTTTGACGCCGACCGGGAAGCCGGCCCCGCCGCGACCGCGCAGGCCGGACGCGGTGAGGTGGTGCAGCAGCTCGTCCGGCCCGGTGGCGGCGGTGTAGCCCCCGGCGGCGCGGTACGCCTCGGCGCTCTCGACCGCGTGGGGTGACGCTCCGAGCACGGAGCCCGGTGGCGGCTGCGCCGGCCGGCGGATCGTGGTCATCGGCTTTCTCCTGTCGGGGGAGGGGTCCGCAGGGTCCGTACGGCGCTCTCCAGCGCGGCGCGGTCCCTGGCGGTGCGGCCGTACCCCGGTCCCGGGAGGCCGATCAGCATGCGGTGGTGGTCGAGGACCACCTCGGCGGCGAGCAGGGCGGCCGCACGGTCGCCCTGCCCCGGCCCCGGATCGGGGCCGGTGGCCACGGCGGTCACCAGCTCGGTGACCTCGGCCAGGTAGCGCAGCCAGCTGTGCCGGCTGCCCCGCAGGACCAGGCGTTCGACGCGGCGCCGCTCGGCGGCCGCCAGCTCGGCGGGCGCCACGGGCGGGCGTCGCGAGGAGGCGCGCAGGGCGGCGACCGCCGCAGGCAGTTCCCGCTCGGGTTCGGGGGTGAGCCCGAGCCAGTCCAGACGCCGACGACCGCTCATGCGTGCCTCCGGGAGGGGTGGGGTGGGGTGGAGGAGGGGGCGGGGAAGGGGGGCTCCCTTGACCGGTGACGTCGGTGACGTCGGTGAGGCCGAAGACGTACGGCAAGCAGGGAGGGAGGGAGAGGGGTGCGGCCGGGGCGGGTGCCCGTGAGGCGGGGCTGCGTCCGGCCCGACAAAAGGCCCAGAAGTGGAGGAACGCCGGTGCAGCGACGAGAATTACGCTAGCTGACCGATCGGTCAGCGTACAAGTCTTGACCCGGCGGAAATCAGCCAGCAATCTGACTGTCCAATCGGTCAGCAAGGTTGCGGCGCCCGCCGCGGCCTGCTGCCCGCCGCTGGGTCGTCTCGCCATCCCTCTCTGAACCGGACGCCGAACCGATCGCCGCACCGCCGGCACGGAGGAGTCACCCGATGTACTCCAGAGCCCCTGAACGAACCCCCGCCGGCCCCGACCAGCAGCCGGTCCAGGACGCCCCCGGGCACGCACTGTCAGCCCGCTACTACACCGACCCCGGCACCGCCGCCGCCGAGACGCGGCAGGTCTTCGCCAGGTCCTGGCAGCTCGTCTGCCACGAGTCCGACCTGCCCGGCCCGGGCGCCCGGCTCGCCGCCACGGTCGCGGACCGGGAAGTCCTCGTCGTCCGCACGGAGGACGGCGGCCTGGCCGCCCACCTCAACGTGTGCCGGCACCGCGGAACACGCCTGGTCACCGTCCCCGAACCGGACGGCAAGGCCATCCGCTGCCCGTACCACGGCTGGACGTACCGCCTCGACGGCAGCCTCGTCGGCGCCCCCGAGGCCCGACAGATCCCCTGCCTCGACAAGCCCGCGCTCGGCCTGTTCCCGGCCCGCGTCGAATCCTTCCTCGGCTTCGTCTTCGTCAACCTCGACCCCGACGCCGTACCCCTGGCGAAGCAGTGCGCCGGGCTCGCCGAAGCGGTCGGCCACTACGCGGGCGCCGACCTGGTGCCCGTCGGCCGCAGCCGCATCCACGACCTGGCCGGCGCCGAGGTGCAGCAGGCCAACTGGAAGGTGGCGGTCGACAACTACCTGGAGGGCTACCACGTCCCGGTGGCCCACCCCGGGCTGATGCGGCTGCTCGACTACCAGGGCTACACCTGCGAGATCGAGGACTCGTACGCGCTGTTCGCCTCGCCGCTGCGGGACAAACCGTCCTCGAACTGGGCCGAACGCCTCTACCAGCGCATCGCCGCCCCCATGCCCGGCCTCGCCGAGGCCGACCGACGGGTCTGGCGGTACGCGGTGATCTACCCGAACACCCTCATCGACTTCTACCCCGACCACGTACTGGCCTGGACCGCGATCCCGACCGCGGTGGACCGGGTGGCCGTGCCCGGCGCGTTCTACACCCGGCGCGGCACCGGCCTGCGCACCCGGCTCGCCCGGCGCCTGAACATCCACATCGGCTGGATCACCAACGACGAGGACGCCGAACTGGTCGCCCGCGTCCAAAAGGGCCTCTCCACCCCCGGCTTCGAGCCCGGGCCCCTGTCCCGCCGCGAGTCGGCGGTCGGCTGGTTCGCCGGCCGCATCCGGGCGGACCTCGACACCGCGCAACAGTGAGCCGCTCCCGCCGAAGGCCCGCCGCCGGCACCCCCGTACGGCCACCCCCCGGCCGCACCCCCTAGGCGGCCCGCCCCGGCACCACCCCGCACCGCCCCGGCACCACCGCACACCGCCCCCCGCCGTACAGCGTCCGCGCCGCCCCCCGGTCACCACCCCGGCGCCCCCATCCCCCCGAGGCCCCCTACGGAGAGGACCCCCATGTCCCCCGAGGCACTCCGCCCGTCCAGACGCTCCTTCCTCCGCGCCGGCACCGCCACGGTCCTCGGCCTCGCCGCCGCCGGCTGCGGATTCGCCTCCGGCACCGACCCGGCCGGCGAAGCGGCCGGTCAGGCGCCCATCGACGTCAAGGTCGACGGCGACCTCGTCTATTTCAACTGGGCCGACTTCGTCGACCCCGCCGTCTTCGAAGGATTCGAGAAGGAGTACGGCGTCAAGGTCGTCCAGTCGAACTTCGACTCCATGGAAGGCATGGCCGCCAAGCTCAACGCGGGAAACCGCTACGACGTCATCTTCCCCACCGCGAAGTGGTCACAGCGCCTCGCCGCCGGCGGCAGACTGCGTACGATCGACCACACCCGGCTGAAGAACGCCGAGGCCGTGTTCGGTGGTTACGACTACTTCGCCGACCCCTGGTACGACCCCGGATCCGCCCACACCGTGCCGTTCACCATGTTCAAGACCGGCATAGGCTGGCGCCGCGACCGGCTCGGTGACCTGACCGGCTCCTGGGACGACCTGTGGAACGCCCAGGCCAAGGGAAAGGTCTTCGTCCTCGACGACCGCGACGAGGTCCTCGGCATGGGCGCCCTCAAGCTCGGCCTCGACCTCACCACCGGCGATCCGGGCGACCTCGCACGCGTCACCGAAACCCTGCGCTCCCTCCGCCCCCGTCTGCGCGGCTTCTCCAGCGACAGTTACAACAACCTGCTCAACGGCAACGCCGACATGACCCAGGCCTGGAGCGGGGACATGGCCGCCATGCTCGCCCAGGCGGAGGACCCCACCGTCTTCGGCTTCGAAGTCGCCCGCGAGGGCGCCCCCGTCAACTCCGACTGTTACGCCATCCCCGCCAACGCGGAGCACCCCGGCACCGCGATGCTCTTCATCGACTACATGCTCCGCCCGGAGAACGTGAAGAAGAACATCGAGTACATCGGCTACCCGATGCCGGTCCGCGGCACCGAGGACACCTACACCGCGCTCGTCGAACCCTTCCCCCAGTGCCAGGTCACCGCGCGGGACCTCAAGGACGACAGCTACTTCCGCAACGGCACCGCGGAGGGCGAACAGCGCCGCGACGCCGCCTGGACCGACGTGAAGGCCGGCTGACATGCTGCGACGCGATCGATCCGGCCCCGCCGCCCGCCCCCGCCCAGGAACGGCCGCAGCGTCCGGGGCGCGGCTGTGGACCTGGCTCATGCTCCCCGGCACCCTCTGGATGACCGGCTTCCTCCTCGCCTCCCTCCTCCTGGTGGCCACCCTCGCCTTCGGTACCACCGACCCCCTCGGAAACCCTCGCTTCGGACTCAACCCCGACAACTTCGCAGCGCTGGCCGACCCGGCCTACCGCACCGTCCTACTGCGCTCCCTCGGCTACGCGCTGATCACCTGTGTCATCTGCCTGGCCGTGTCCTACCCGGTCGCCTACGCCATCGCCCTGTACGGCGGACGCTTCAAGAACCTGCTGATCGCCGCGATCGTCGTCCCGTTCTTCGCCAACTACCTGGTGCGGATGTACGGCTGGTCCGTGCTGCTCTCCGACGACGGGCCGCTGCTCAAGGCCCTGCGCGCGATCGGCCTCGCCGACGACGGCACCAGGATTCTCCAGACCGGGCCGGGCGTCATCGCCGGACTCGTCTACGGCTTCGTCGTCTTCATGGTCATCCCGCTGTACGCCGCCATGGAACGCATGGACACCTCGCTCATCGAAGCGGGCCGCGACCTCTACGGCGGCCCCCTGCGGACCTTCCTCTTCGTCACCGTCCCCGCCACCCGGCAGGGCGCGGCCGCCGGCTGCGTCCTCGTCTTCCTGCCCGCCATGGGCGATTTCGTCAGCGCCCAGCTCATGGGAGGTCCCGACCAGATCATGATCGGCAACCTGATCCAGGACAAGTTCTTCCAGGGCCAGAACTGGCCGCTCGGCTCGGCCCTGACCATGCTGCTGATGGCGGTCCTGCTGCTCGGGATGCTCGGCTACCTGCGCCGCACCCGCAAGGACGAGGCGGAGGCGGCCCGATGACCCTCCGACCCGGGCCCAGAGCCTCCCGTACGGCCCTTCCGTCGCCACGCGGCACGACCGGGGACGCCACCCCCCGCCCCGGCGACCCGGCCGGGCCGCACGGAGCCGGCGGCCCGCGGCCCAGCGCCCCACGCCCGCGTCGCCCGCGCCGCGGCGCCGAGCGCCGGCCCCGCTTCGCCATCGCCGTCACCGCGGTCTTCTTCGCGCTGCTCTACCTCCCCGTCGCCGTCGTCGTCCTCTTCTCCTTCAACGCGCAGAAGTCCCTCACCGTCTTCGACGGCGTCAGCCTCCGCTGGTACACGGCGTTCCTCCACGACGACGTGCTCCTCGGCTCGCTCGGCATGAGCCTGCGGGTGTCCCTCGTCGCCATGGCCGGCTCGCTCGTCCTCGGCGTGGCCCTGGCCCTCGGCCTCGTCCGCAACCGGGGCCGCCTCGGCTCCTTCGCCGGCCTGGTCATGCTCGTCCCGCTGATCACCCCGGAGATCGTCACCGGCGTCGCGGCGATGCTGCTCTTCAAGGGGCTGGGCATCACGCTGTCCACCGGCACCGTGATGCTCGCCGAGATCACCTTCTCCATCTCGTACGTGACGGTCATCCTGCGCTCCCGCATCGCCGCCCTCAACCCCGAGGTCGAAGAGGCCGCGATGGACCTCGGCGCCACCCGCAGACAGGCCCTGTGGCTGGTGACGCTCCCCGCGCTGCTTCCCGGCATCCTCGCCTCGGGGGTGCTGATCTTCGCCCTCGTCTTCGACGACTTCGTCCTCGCCTACTTCACCACCGGCGTCGATCCGCAGCCGCTGTCCGTCCGCATCTACTCGGCGATCAGGTTCGGCGTGCAGCCCACCATCAACGCCGTCGGCACCCTGATGCTCGTCGGCTCCATCGGACTCGTCGTCCTCGCGCTCGCCATCCCGCGCCTGTTCGGCCGCCGTGGCGGCCTCGATCTGCTCTCCGGGAAGTGACACCCATGTACCCGACCCCCGTGTACGACCACCCCGCCGTCCGGCTCGACCGGATCGGCAAGCGGTACCCGAACTCCGAGGCCTACGCCGTCCACGACGTCACCCTCGACATCGCCCCGGGGGAGTTCTTCTCCCTGCTCGGCCCCTCCGGCTGCGGGAAGACCACCCTGCTGCGGATGACCGGCGGCTTCGCCGACCCCACCGAAGGCAGCGTGCTGCTCGACGGGCAGGACGTCACCGGCCTGCCGCCCAACAAGCGCAACGTCAACACCGTCTTCCAGAGCTACGCCCTCTTCGACCACCTCTCGCTGGCCGACAACGTGGCGTTCGGCCTCAAGCGCAAGGGCGTCGCCCGCGACGAGATCCGCCGGCGCGTCGCCGACATGCTCGACCTCGTCCAGCTCGGGGGACTGGCCGGCCGCAAGCCGCCCACCCTCTCCGGCGGCCAGCGCCAGCGCGTCGCCCTCGCCCGCGCCCTCGTCAACCGCCCCCAGGTGCTGCTGCTGGACGAGCCGCTGGCCGCCCTCGACCTCAAACTCCGCCGCCGCATGCAGGTCGAGCTCAAGCAGATCCAGCGCGAGGTCGGCATCACCTTCGTCTTCGTGACCCACGACCAGGACGAGGCACTGACCATGTCGGACCGCCTCGCCGTCATGAACGAGGGCCGCATCGAGCAGTGCGGCACGCCCGAGGACGTGTACGAGCGCCCCACGAGCAGCTTCGTCGCCTCCTTCATGGGCACCTCCAACCTCGTCCCCGGCACCTACCGCTCCGGCCGGGTCGTCCTCGACGAGGGCCCCGCCCTGCCCGTCGGCCCCCGGTCCGACGTGCCCGACGGCACCCGGGTCCGCCTCTCGATCCGCCCGGAGAAGATCTGGCTCTCCGACTTCGAACCGGGCATGGCCAAGGTGAGCGGAGTCGTCCGGGAGACCGTCTACGGCGGACCGACCACCACCTACCTCATCGAACTGGCCCCCGGCGTCACGGTGTCCGTGCTGGAGCAGAACACCGTCCGCTCCCGCATGGAGGACCGCTGGAGCGGCGGCGAGCAGGTCGAGGTCGGCTGGAAGCCCGAACACTGCCTCGTCCTCGACTGAGCCCGCGCCGCCGCACCTGCCGCCGCTCCCGCCCCCGTACCACTGGCCGGTACCGATCGAAGGAAGCACCTCCATGAACCACGACGTCATCGTGCTGGGCGCAGGACTGGCCGGTCTCGCCGCCGCCCGGGACCTGGCCGCGGGCGGGGCCGACGTCCTCGTCGTCGAAGCCCGCGACCGGGTCGGCGGACGCGTCGAACAGACCACCCTCCCCGACGGCCGGCTGGTCCAGCTCGGCGGGGAGGTGGCGGGCCGGGCCCACACCGCCTACACCACGCTCGTCGCGGAACTGGGCCTCACCCTCGTACCCAGCTACGTAGCCGAACCGGGCGCCCTCGTCCGCGCCACCCCCGAAGGGGTCTCCGCCGCCGACCCGCCGCACTGGTTCGGCCCCGGCGACGACACCTGCCACGCCAAGGTCACCGCCGCCTTCACCGCGCTCGCCGCGACCGTCGACCCGAACGACCCCTGGGCGCACCCCGAGGCCACCGCCCTCGACCGGCTGTCCGTCGGCGACTGGCTGCGCGCCCAGGACGCCGGCCCGTCCGTCGTACGCCTCTGGGAGATCGGCCAACTCGCCCTCGCCGACGGCTCCTGCGAACGGAGCTCCCTGCTCGCCGCCCTCCGCAAGCACGCCGCCGTACCCGGCTGCGGCCACTACGAGTACGAGGCCTGGGAGGGCCTGCGGGTCGCCGAGGGATCGGCGACCGTGGCCCTGCGCATGGCCGAGGGGCTCGCCGGACGGATCCGTACGAACTCACCCGTCGAGGCCGTCGCCGTCCGCGCGTCCGGCCCCTGCTCCGTACGCCTGGCCGGCGGCGAGACCCTCACCGCGGGCGCCGTCGTCAGCGCCCTCCCCGTCGGCCCGCTGCGCTCGGTCGCCGTCACCGGCGTGTCCGACGAACGCCTCGCCTCCCTGCACCGCCAACGCCACGCCCTCGCCGCCAAGTTCACCGCCGCGTACGCGCGCCCCTTCTGGCGCGAACGAGGCCTCAGCGGCCTCTCCGAATGCGAGGGGGTCCTCGGCAGCACCTGGCCGCAGAGCGAAGGCATCCTGTCCGCCCTCGTCCCGCCCGAACGCTACGGCGTCCTCCTCGGCACGCCCGCCCCACTGCGCACCACCGAACTGCTCGCCGACATCGCCCGCCTCTACGGCGACGAGGCCCACCGGCCGCTCGCCTCGTACCTGCGCCTGTGGGGCACCGACCCCTGGACCCAGGGGTACGTCACCCAGTGGACCCCCGGCGACGTCATGGCCGTCGGCCCCCGGCACGGCACCCACGAACCACCCTTCTACGTCTGCGGATCCGACCAGTGGGTGGCCGGCTACATGGAAGGCGCCGTCCGCACCGGACGCGCCGCCGCCGAGGAGGCGCTGCGCCGTGGCTGACCTCCTGACCAACCACATCGGGGGAGCGGACCGCCCCGCCGCCTCGGGCGCGACCACGGCCCTGACCGACCCCGCCACCGGCCGGGTGCACGGCCACGCCCCGCGCTCCGGCCCCGCCGACACGGACGCGGCCTGCGCCGCGGCGGCCACGGCGTACGCGCACTGGTCCACCATCACCCCCGCCACCCGCCAGCGCGCCCTGCTCGGCATCGCCGACGCCATTGAGGCGCACGCGGACGCCCTCACCGCCGCCGAGACCGCGGACACCGGCAAACCCCCGGAGCAGTTCCGCACCGAGGAACTGCCCGCGATCGCGGACGCCGTCCGCTACTTCGCCGGCGCCGCACGGAACCTCCCGGGCGCCGCCGCGGCCGAGTACACGCAGGGCCGCACCTCCCTCCTGCGCCGGGAACCGCTCGGCGTCTGCGCGCAGATCACCCCCTGGAACTACCCCCTGATGATGGCCGCGTGGAAGATCGCCCCGGCGATCGCCGCGGGGAACACCACCGTGCTCAAGCCCGCCGACACCACCCCCTCCTCCGCCGTGCTCCTGGCCCGGCTCGCCGCCGACCATCTTCCGCCCGGGGTGCTCAACGTGGTCTGCGGTGACCGCGACACCGGCCGGGCCCTGACCGCCCACCCGGAGGTCGCCCTGATCGCCGTCACCGGCAGCGTCCGGGCCGGCCGGGAGATCGCGGCGGCCGCGGCCGCCGACCTCAAACGGGTCCACCTGGAGCTGGGCGGCAACGCGCCCGTCCTGGTCCACGAGGACGTGGACGTGGCGGCCACCGCCGCCGCCCTCGCCGCGGTCGCCTACTACAACGCCGGCCAGGACTGCACCGCGCCCACCCGGCTCCTCGTCCACCGCCGCATCCACGACTCCTTCCTCGCGGCCTTCGCCGCCGAAGCGGCCGGACTCCGTACCGGAGTCGACTTCGGGCCCCTCAACAACGCGGCCCAACTCGCCTCGGTGCAGGCCCTGCTGGACCGGCTGCCGGCCCACGCCGAGATCGTCACCGGCGGCGGCCGGCCACCCCGCCCCGGCTTCTTCCACGAGGCCACCGTGGTCGCCGGCGTCCGCCAGGACGACGAGATCGTGCAGGAGGAGACCTTCGGCCCGGTGGTGACCGTCCAGCCCTTCGCCGACGAGACCGAAGCCCTGCACCTGGCCAACGCCGTCCGCTTCGGCCTGGCCGCGAGCGTGTGGACCACCGACCACGACCGGGCGATGCGCGCCACCCGCGCCCTCCACACCGGCATCGTCTGGGTGAACACCCACGGCACCACCGTCTCCGAGATGCCCCACGGCGGTGTCAAGCACTCCGGCTACGGCAGCGACCTCTCCCTGTCCGGTCTCCTGGACTACACCCAGGCCAAGCACGTCATGCTCTGACCCCGGGCACGTCGGGCACGTCGGCGGGCCGCGCCCGACGTGCCCGGGCGCGGCCCGCGGGGCACCCTGGAGGCATGGCCCGAGCCAACGACCAGGTCGAGGCTCTGCTCCAGGAATACGCGGACCTCATCGCGATCCGGGGCGGGGAGGCCTTCAAGGCGCGCGCCTACGAGAAGGCCGCCCGGGCCGTCGGGGGCCACCCCGAGGACGTGTCCACGCTCGACGCCAAGGGCCTGCGCGAGATCCCCCACGTCGGCAGATCGGTCGCCGACAAGATCATCGAGTACCTGCGGACCGGCCGCATGACCGTGGTCGACGAAGCCCGCGCCGACGTACCGGCCGGAGTGCGCGAGCTGGTCGCGATCCCGGGGCTCGGGCCCCGCAAGGCCATGGTGCTCTACGAGGAGCTGGGCATCAGCTCCGTGGACCAGCTGGTCGAGGCCATCGGCCAGGAACGGCTGCGCGACCTGAAGGGCTTCGGCGAGCGGACCGAGGACAACATCCTGCACGGCATCTCCGTACTGCAGAAGGCCGGCGAGGGCCGGATCCTCGTCAGCGCCGCCATGGACGTCGCCGAGCAGCTGGTCGCCGCACTCTCGGAGGTCCCCGGCTGCGTCCGGTGCACGTACGCGGGGTCCCTGCGCCGCATGAGGGAGACCATCGGCGACGTCGACATCCTGGTGGCGGCACGGCGGGCGGCTCCGTTCATGGAGGCCCTCACCGCCCTCCCGCAGACCGCCGAGGTCATCGCGCACGGGCAGAAGAAGACCTCCGTCCGCACCGTCACCGGCCTCCAGGTCGACCTGCGCGTCCTGCCCCCCGACTCCTGGGGCGCGGGCCTCCAGTACTTCACCGGATCCAAGGCGCACAACATCCGCACCCGCGAGATCGCCGTGCGTCAGGGCCTCAAGCTCTCCGAGTACGGACTCTTCGACGCCGAGAGCGGCGAGAACCTCACCTCCGCGACCGAGGAGGCGGTCTACGCCAGGCTGGGACTGCCCTGGATCCCCCCGACCCTGCGCGAGGACCGCGGCGAGATCGCGGCCGGGCTGCGCGGCGAACTCCCGGACCTGCTTACGGAGAAGGACATCCGCGGCGACCTGCACACCCACACCGACCTCACCGACGGCCTGGCCCCGCTGGAGGACATGGTCGCCGCCGCTGCCGCCCGCGGATACGCGTACTACGCGGTGACCGACCACGCCCCGAACCTCTCCATGCAGCGGATGACCAGCGAGAAGATGCTCGCCCAGCGCGAGCGCGTACGGGAACTGGACCGCGCGCACCGCAGGATGCGGCTGCTGCACGGCACGGAGCTCAACATCGGCCCGGACGGCGCACTGGACTGGCCCGACGAGTTCCTGGCGGGGTTCGACATCTGCGTGGCCTCCGTGCACTCCCACTTCAACCAGAGCAGGAGCGAACTCACCCGCCGCCTCATCCGCGCCTGCGAGAACCCGCACGTCGCCGTCATCGGCCACCCCACGACCCGCCGGATCGGGAAACGCCCCGGCATAGACGCCGACTTCGACGCGGTCTTCGAGGCGTGCGCCAGGGCGGGCACCGCCCTGGAGGTCAACGCGCACCCCGAACGGCTCGACCTCTGCGACGAGGACATCCTGCGCGCGAAGCGGTACGGCGTGAAGTTCGCCGTGAACTCCGACGCGCACGCCACCACGCATCTGCCGTACATGCGCTACGGGGTGGCGACCGCGCAGCGCGGCTGGCTGACCGCGGACGACGTGATCAACACCTGGCCGCTCACCCGGCTGCGCGGGTTCCTGGCCAAGAAGGACACCTGACGCCGGCCCCCGCCCCAGGCTCGCTGCGGAACACGATCGTCTGGTCGCCGGAGGCCATGGTGGCGGGCACGGGGGTACGCGAGCGGGGTGCCGGTCAGGTGACTCGGGCGGCGATGGTCCGGGCGCAGTCCAGGGACTCCGTGCGCGTGGTGTCCACCTCCAGGTCGTACGCCACACCGTGGTGGACCAGCTCGGCCTGCGAGGCGGCCATCCCCGGGGGCCGGTCCCCGCGGGCGATCTCGCGGGCCGCGGCGACCGTGCTCTCGCACCGGACGCCGACCCACAGCACGTCCAGGCCGTCGAGGGCCTGGCGCCACCGTTCCTGGGAGGCGGCTCCGCCGAGGAAGACGTCGTCGACGATGACGGGGGCGCCCGCGCGGGCCGTCGCGGCGACTCCCGCCATCCACGCCGCCTCCAGCCGCCGGAACTCCGATCCGATCTGCACGCCGCCGTCCGCGGCGAACTCGATCCCCGCGTCCGACGCCCGCAGCGAGGCGGGCACCGCCTCGACCAGCGAGTCGACCGCGGCGGCGAGCCACGGCTCGGGCAGGACCGCCTGCAGACACCGGAGGATCCCTGACTTGCCCGAGCTGGACCCGCCGTTCAACATGATCACCTGAGTCGTCACCAGGTCACAGTAGGGGGCGCCGCCGTCGCGCCCGAAGCGGTTTTCGCCGCGGCCCCCGCTCCCGCTCCCCGTGGCCCGCCGCGGAAACAAGGGGAGGTTCCGCTGGGGAGGCCGGTGTCGCGCACGCGCAGGAGGAGCGGGGTGCGCTGCGGTGACGAGGGGTCAGGGGCGTTCGGGCGCCGCCCCGTCCAGCAGCCGGGTGCGCCGTGGGCCGTCGGGGCGGTAGGGGATCGGGTCCCCCAGCTGCTGGAAGTGGACGGCCGCCGGCCGCCCCGCCGCGTACGCGTCGAGTCCGGCCCGGCAGTACGCGATGATCGGCTCCGGCAGGGCGTCGAGCCGGTGCCAGCCCATCGCGTCGCACACCTCCGGCTCCCGCACCCCCGGTGTGCCCGTCCAGCGCCTGACCTCGAAGAACAGCCCGAGGCGGGCGTGCCCGAGGGGGCCGCGGTGATGGACGGTCACCGCCGAGGCCACGTCCCCGAGGGCGATGAGGACGCCCGTCTCCTCCCGGGCCTCGCGGACCACGGCCTGGACCACGTCCTCGTGCGGGCCGTCGAGGTGCCCGGAGGGCAGGTGCCACATCCCGGCCGCGTAGACCGGGCCGGCCCGCCGGGACAGCAGGACCTCGGGCCCCCGCTCGCCGTCGCGGCGCAGGATCAGGTGCACGTCCACCGGGAGGGTGTACCGGCCCACCGCTCCGGGGTGGTCGCCGGTGGTCACAGCCAGCCCATCTCGGTGTAGAGGCGTCCCGCCCGGATGCCCTCGACCGCCGCCCGCGCGTACGACACGATCGGCTCCGGCAGCGCGTCGGCAGGCCACCAGTCCCAGCTGACGCACTTCTCGGGCTCGCGTACCTCCACCGTCCCCTCCCACCGGCGTGCGCGGAAGACCAGCTGCAGGCGTGGCCGCGAGCCCGGGGGGTCGACCAGGTGCACGACGTGCGTGAGCTCGATGTCCTCGGCCCGCAGCACCAGGCCGGCTTCCTCCCGCGCCTCGCGGATCAGGCAGGCGACCGCGGACTCCTGCTCGCAGTGGCCGGCGAGGAAGTGGTGGTGCGAGGCGCCGAACGCCGAGTCGGGGTGACGCAGTCCGAGCAGGATCCGGCCGTCGCGCTCCAGGTACAGGTGGGCCCCGACGACGTTGAGGAGGGCTCCGCCGCCCGGGCGACCGACGGGGGCCGCGGCCGACGCGGGCGGGCGCGGGGCCGGTTCCGTCGCTGCCACCAGCGCCCGGTGCTGGTCGATGACCTGCCGCGTCCACGGGCACATCGTCAGGTGCGCGGTCGTACGGGCGTCGAACCAGCGCAGCATGATCCCCTCGCTGAGCGGCAGGGCGTCGGCATCGCCGTCCCAGGCGCCGAGGTAGACCTGGATCCTGCCTTCGGCGGCGCCGGGTCCGTGACTGTCGACGACCGTGAACGGTTCCAGCGGGACCGTCAGGCCGGTCTCCTCCCTCAGCTCCCGAGCGATGGCCTCCCGCGAGGTCTCGTCCCCTTCGCGGCCGCCGCCCGGGATGCTCCACGTCCCCGGGTCGCAGATGTGGGGCTTGTTCGCGTCGCGCAGGTGGAGCAGGTACTGGCCGCGCGGATTGACCAACAGGGCGGCCGTGCCGTGTGGTTCGCCGGAAGGGGTGGACGACATGGCGGTTCCTCCTCGTGCCTCGGATCCGGGCCCGTCACGGGCGACATCCTGCCCCGCTGCACAGATCTTGACGCTCGGAATCCGGATTCCTAGAGTCGGCGCGGCCTCACCCAGCCGCAAGGAGTCCCCGATGCCCGTTCGCCGCCCACGGACCCTGCTCGCGATGGCCCCCGAGTTCCGGTCCCGCCTGCTGGACGACGCCACCGCCCGACGGCTCGCCGAAGTGGCCGACGTCGACCCGGACCTCGTCGCCGACGACTTCGGAAAACCCGAGGCCGTGCGGGCACTGGCGGAGGCGGAGGTCCTGCTCACCTTCTGGGGCGCGCCCGCCGTCGACGCCCGGGCGCTGGCGGCCGCGCCGCGCCTCGAAGCCGTCGTGCACGCGGCCGGCTCCGTCAAACAGCTGGTCACCGATGCCTGCTGGGACCGTGGCGTCGTCGTCTCCTGCGCCGCCCTGGCCAACTCCCGCCCAGTGGCCGAGTACACCGTCGCCATGGTCCTCCTGTCCAACAAACGCGTGCTCCAACTGCGGGAGGACTACCGCCGCGTGCGCGGCACCCCCCACGACTGGTACCTGCGCTACGGCGACGTGGGCAACTACCGCCGGACGGTCGGCATCGTCGGCGCCTCCCGGATCGGCCGCCGGGTGATCGAGCTCCTGCGTCCGTACGACCTCCACCTCCTCCTCCACGACCCCCATCTGAGCGATCGTCAGGCGAGCGATCTCGGTGCCCGCCGCGTCGGGCTCGACGAACTCTGCCGGATCTCCGACGTGGTCAGCCTGCACGCGCCCGCCCTGCCGGAGACACGGTCGATGATCGACCGTCGTCGGCTGGCGCTGATGCGCGACGGCGCCACGCTCATCAACACGGCCCGCGGCTCCCTGGTCGACGGGCCGGCGCTCACCGACGAGTTGGCCTCCGGCCGGCTCCACGGGGTCATCGACGTCACCGAGCCGGAGGTCCTGCCGGCCGATTCCCCGCTGTACGACCTGCCGAACGTGCTGCTCACCCCGCACATCGCGGGCTCCCTCGGCAACGAACTCCGCAGGATGGCGGATTCCGCCATCGAGGAGATCGCCCGCCACGCCGCCGGACTGCCGTTCGCGCACCCGGTCCACCGCGCGGACCTCCACCGGACCGCGTGACCGGCAGCGGCTGCCCACGCGGATGCGGATACGGATGCGCCACGCGTGCCTACGGCGCGGTGGCCGCAGCGGTGTCCCTCGCCCTGCTGACCCCCGCCTGCGGTGCCGGGCTGGGAGGTGCCCCGACGACCGTTTCCAGCACGCGGGAACGGTGCCGCCGATGCCCGCCATCGCCGGCATCGGGGCGGTGGCCTCACATCATCCGGCCGGGCCCGGTGAGTCTCGGGGAAGGGGCGGTACCCGAACCCGGAAGCACGTTGCGCCGCCCCTCTCGAACAGGGCTCCGTCGAACGGCCCCGCGGCCGCCGGCCTCCGATGCCCCCAAACGGGGGCCGCGAGGGTACCCCTTCGAGGGAACCGGGCTCCTGAACCAGGTCGCGCGGCGGTCAGCTGCCGAATGAAAGGGGGCGGTCCCCCTCGGGGCCGCGCGGTGCTCCGGCACCGCTGTGCGGTAACAAGGAGATGTCACGTGTCGCGTGTTCTGAAGAGTGCAGGCCTTGCCCTGGTGCTGGGCCTGGCGGTCATCGGCGGTGCGTCCTCGGCGTCGGCGGACGCCCACGCGGAGGGTGTCGCAATCGGCTCGCCCGGCGTCCTCTCGGGCAACGTGGTCCAGATCCCGATCCACATCCCGATCAACGTGTGCGGGAACAGCATCAACCTGATCGGTGCGCTCAACCCGGCCGCCGGCAACGTCTGCGTCAACGCCTGAGGGTCGTGAACCCCGGCTCATCCCGGTCGCGGACAGCGCCGGGATGAGCCGTCCCACCCCCGCCGTCACGACAGGGTGCGCACCTGCTGGTCGCGCAGCTCGTAGCGGGCGGCGACCACGGCCAGCTCGCCCGCCGCGACTTTCCCGGCGAGGTCGGGCTCGGCCGCCAGCCGGCGACGGACCTCCCGCACGTGTGCGTTGATCGTCGCGTCGACGCGGGCGTCACCGTGCTGTCCGTGATCTATGGACGGCCGTATCTGATCGGCCAGGTACCGGATGTGGGCGGGGAGCGGATCGCCCGTCTCATCGGCGTGGACCGCCGCTGCCACCGCTCCGCACGACTGGTGGGCCAGGACGAGCACCAGCGGTACGCGCAGTTCCAGAACCCCGTACGCGATGCTCCCCAGCACCGCCTCGTCGAGCACCTCGCCCGCCGACCGTACGGTCAGCAGGTCACCCAAACCCTGATCGAACACCAGCTCGGGCGGCACCCGCGAATCCACGCAGCCCAGCACGACCGCGAACGGCTGCTGCCCCTCGACGAGCCGGCGCCGCAGGTACGCGGACTCGTGCGGGTGCTCCTGGCGCTCCGTGCGCCAGCGCTGGTTGCCGGCCGCCAGTCTGCGCAGCGCCTGCGCGGGCGTGGTGACGCGCCCGGCGCTCTCCGCGTCCCGCGGGGCGGCGGAGGCCGGAAAGGCCGAGCCGAGGGTCAGGCCCGCCCCGGCGGCCGCCGTGCCCGCCACGGCGGTGCGCAGCAGGGCGCGGCGACTGCGCGGAACGGCGGCGGGGGTCCGTGTGTTCGAAGACATGGGCGGACGGTAACCCCGGCTGTGGGCAGTGGAGTTGGGGACGCGAGGGTGGTGGCGGGATCCGCTCGGTGTCACTAGGGGCGCCCCAGCGGAATCTTCCGCGAAGCCGCCGCACACCAAAATATTTTTGCAAGCAAGACATCCTGGTGGGGAGTCGGTCAGGCGGCCTGTGCGTGCGCCGCCGGGTGCCGACTGCCTCCACGGCCCTGCCGGCCGCGTGGGGCCGGACCGTCGGGGACGACGTCAGCTCCTGAACGGTGCCCGGCCGAGGCCACCGCCGTTCTCGGCGCTCCCGGACCGCGGGACGGGGCAGTCGTGCTGGAGGCACTGGAGGGAAGTGCGGGGAGGGGAATGGCCGGAAGTGGTCCGGACGCGCCGTATCTGCGTCCCAGCACGCGGGGCCGCCCGACCATCGGCATGGCCGCCGACGCACGAGGACCGCTGGACCGAGGGGCGCCCGGGCCGTGCCCGCACTCGGGGCCGTGGCCGCGGCATGCGAGGCTGTGTCCGGCACAGGGAGGAGACCACACCATGCACACGCCGAGCCGACCCGAAGACCTCGACCATCCCCAGCTGTTGTGGGCGAGGGCGGTGACCATGGCCATGGTCGACGCCGCATGCTCGACCAGCACCGAGTTCTCCCTCGACGACGACGGCCTGTGGTGCCATTCCACCGGCGCGGGCGGCTGGTGGCGCCTGACACTGTTCGACGGGGAACGCGCCGTGTTCTGCGGCCAGGACCCCGACGGCAGCCACACCCATGCGGCCGGCGAGCAGATCGACTTCCTGGCGGGCGGCCCCGCATGGCTGCCCTGGGAGCTCCTGCGGGACGACGCCGAGGGGAACCTCTTCGGCTTCGTCTACTGGTGGGAGGGCGGAGCCTGGCACCGGATCCCCTACCCCGACGAGATGAGGGAGGACGGGCTGGAGGGGGCCGCCCCCTGGGTCGGCTCGCAGAAGGCGTTCCTCGACCTCGCCGTGGCCTCGTACGACGCCCCGTACGACCGCGCGCGGAGCCTGGCCGAGGCCGTCGCCCGGTTCGAGGCGCTGGCGCGGGAGCGCAAGGCCGACGCGGACGCCGTGGCGGCCCTGCTGGCACCGGGCCACACCGAAGGCCGCCCCGAGCCGCGGCCGGAAGTGGCGCTCGACCTCGCCACCCGCGCGGGCATCCTCGCGTGACACCGGACGGGCCCGCCGCTCGTCTCGTGCGGCGGGCCCGTGAGCCGTTCGGCGCGGCTACTTCAGCGCGGCGAACGCCCTGGTGAAGGCCAGCGGCTGCTGGAGGATCGAACTGCACGTGGCATCGGCGTAGTTGACGGCACCGGCCGCGCACTGCTTGTCACGTGTCGAGGACCACATGGCCAGCCGGCCGATCCCCTTCGACGCCGCGAACTCCACCAGCTGCGTCGCGTCCGCGACGGTGAACACCTCGCTGGCGACGTCGTTCACGCCGATCATCGGCGTGACGGCCACCGCCTTCCACGCCGCCGCGTCGGAGAGCCCGAGCACGCCCTTGAGCTGGGCCTGGGTGGCCGTCGCGGCCTGAATCGCGTACTGCCCCATGTCCCCGCTGTACGCCGGCCCGTAGTCCATCGCCATGATGTTGACCGCGTCCACCCGCACGCCGTTCTTCTTGGCGTCGGCCAGCAGCGCCACACCCGGCTGGGTCAGCCCCTCGGGCATCACGGGGAGGGTGAAGGCGACGTCCAGGCCGGGGTGGGACTTCTGCAACCGGGCGATGGCCTGGGCACGGCGCGCGTTGGCCGCGGTGTCCGGCAGGGCCGCGCCCTCGATGTCAAAGTCCACCTTGGTGAGCCGGTACTGGTCGACGACCTTCCCGTACGCGGCCGCCAGCTCGTCCACGGTCGCGCAGTTCAGGGCCAGTTCGTGGCCGGCGGCGCCGCCGAACGACACCCGTACGTCGCCGCCCTTCGCGCGCAGTGCACCGATCTGCGCGGCGACCTTGTCGCTCGCGAGGTCCGTGACACCGCCCCACAGGGGCGCGCAACCGCCGCCGGAGGTGATGAAGGCGAGGTGGAACTCCTGCACGCCGGTCTTGGCCGCGGTGTCGACCAGGTCGTAGGCGGGGTACAGGGAGGTGTCCACGTACGGGGCGAAGCGCGCGCCGCTGCCGCCCGGCGCGGGGACGGGGGCGGTGGGGGTCGGTGTGGGGGAGGGCGACGCGGTCTTCGTCGGCGCGGCGGAGGTGGCGGGCGCGGTGGGCGTCGCGGGCGCGGTCGCGGTGACGGTGGGACGGGCGGTGGGCCGCCCGCTGGGCTGGGCCGTCGCGCCCTGGTCCACGGAGCACTTCACCCCGTTGATCAGGCACCCGGTCGGATCGCCGGGGGAGCCGGAGCCGCTGGTGACGAAGCCGACGGTGACGGAGGCCCCGGCGGCGAGCTCCCGGTTCCAGCTCGCGGGCTTCACGGTGACCCGCCGACCGGAGACGGTGTGGGTGCCGTTCCACAGGGAGTCGATCTTCGTGCCCGCCGGCAGGTCGAACTGCAGCGTCCAGTCCGACTGCGCCTGGCCGGTGTGGTTGGTGATGACGTACTGGCCGGTGTAACCGCCGCTCCACGAGCTGGACTTCGTGTACACGGCGCCCACGGAGGCCGCCTGGGCGGTCCCGGTGAAGGCGAAGGCCGCGCCTCCGATCACGGCCGCCGCCACGATCGCTCCCGTGATCTTCGCCTTGCGGCTCGTCCTGCGCCGGTGCCCGACTGTGCTGCCCATCGCGTGCCTGCCTCTGTGTTACTGGGGAGTTGGGGTATGCGGCAGCACGCTAGCGACACCGAAACGGACATTCGTTCGTTTCGGCCCGCCCCTCATGAGTCTTAGGTTCCGCTTAAGGCAGGGGTAAGCGGGGGCTGAGGAAGCGGCGTTGCGACGAGGGGGTGTCACCCGCATGCGGCTGACACCCCCTCGTCGTGCGTCCTAGACGGAGGAGTCGTCGAACGGGTTGTTCATCACGCTCGAGGACTCGCAGCGCGCGATCACACCGCTGCTGGCGCCGATCTGGCAGACCTCGAAGTAGGCGTTGTCGATCCAGCCCGCCTCCAGGTAGGTGGTCCACGAGGCGGTGGTCTGGCCGCTGGGCACGGTCCGCATGCTCCAGACCTTGTGGCCGCTCGCGCCGTTGGTGACGAGGCGGATGCCGACGACGTAGCCGTCGGTCGCACGGTCCTGGGCGACGATCTGGATCGGGTCGAGGCGGTAGGGGTTGATCCGCCAGCCGATGACCATCCGCCCGTAGTACGAGTTGGTCGAGACCGTTGCCTCGGTGCCGGACGCCGCGGCCGCGGGGCTGGCGATGAGCGGAATCACGACGGTGGCCAGGGCCGCGGCGGTCGCGACGAGGCTGCTCTTGAGGCGCAAGGGTCCCCCAGGGAAAAGTTGTTGGCTGGAAAGGCATACTCTAGCTCGAATTCGATCATGCCTGGCCACCTCTGACTGTCCCTCAACTCGCGCTGTCCGCAGTGCCGCTCGGGCTTCCGTGGGTAGCGTCGATCACGCAGAAGCGGTTGCCCTCGGGATCGGCCAGCACGATGAAATCGGGGTCCTCGGGATAGGAGTCCCAGTCGACGCGCCGGGCACCCAGCGCCACCAGGCGGGCCACCTCCGCCGCCTGCTCGTCTGCGTCGGCCGCGTACAGGTCGAGGTGGACGCGCGGGCGTTCCTGTACGGGCGTGACGCTGCGGCCCAGCGCAAGGCCCGGCCCGCCGCCGTCCGCGGGGACCAGGACCGTCCAGTCCTCGTCGACCTCGCCGTCGCGCGGGACGTAGCCCAGGGCCCGGCTCCAGAATTCCGTGGCGCGCCGCACGTCCGAGGCGCCCATGACGATCGTTCCGATGGTCAGCATGATCCGATTCTGGCAAACCCCGATCCCCCTACAGGGGTCGTTCGATCGCCACCATCGCGGCGTCGTCGCCCAGGGTGCTGCCCGGCGCGTGGGCGAGCAGGTCCCGGCACAGGTGGTCGAGCAGGGCCCGCGGGTGCATGCCGGAGCAGGCGGCCACGCGCTCCGCGAGCGGGTAGAAGGCGCCCTCCCGGTCACGTGCCTCCAGAACGCCGTCCGTGTAGAGGAGCAGGACGTCACCGGCCGCGAACGCGAAGGTCTGCGCCGTGACGGGCGCGGCCACGAGACCGGCGAGCCCGAGGGGCGGCCCGGGCTGGGACACCTCCAGGCGTACGACCCCGCCGGTGCGGGGCAGGAGGAGCGGCGGCGGATGGCCGCAGCTGACCAGGTGCAGCACCGGTTCCACGTCGGGAACGTCCAGGACGGCCGCCGTCACGAAGCTCTCGCCGTCCTCACCCGGGACTCCGCTGCCGCCGTCGTCCTCCGAGCCGTCCAGATCCGGGGAGACCGCCGCCTCCAGGTAGTTCACCAGGCCTGGCAGCTCGGCCTCCTGGTGCGCGGCGGCCCGGAAGGCGCCGAGTACGAGCGCGGCGTCCCCGACCGCGTCCAGGCCCTTGCCGCGGACGTCACCGATGATCAGCCGCGTCCCCGCGGCCGTACGGGCGGCCGCGTACAGGTCGCCGCCGATCCGGGCCTCGGCCGCCGCGGCGAGGTACACCGAGGCGACGCTCAGCGGCCCCATCCGTTCGCGCAGCGGCCGCAGGACCACCTGCTGGGCGGTCTCCGCCACCGAGCGCAGCTGGACCAGCTCCTTCTCGTGCACCTCGCGCAGGTAGGCGAAGAAGGCCACGAACCCCGAGATCATGACGAGCGCGATGACCTGGAAGGTGTGGTTCAGGTCGGTCAGGCTGGTGCGCACCGTCGCGACGACCACCTGGGCCAGCACGGCGACCAGGCCCACGAAGCCCGTCATCCAGGGCCCGGCGAACGAGGCCGTCACCGCTGGTGCGGCGACCAGGAACGGCCCGAGGTGAACGTCCGGCGGAGCGAGGACGTCGACCAGCGTCACGAGGGCGATCAGCGTGAACGGGACCGCCAGCTGTGCGTGGCTGACCCGCAGGGCTCGGTGGTGAGGGAGGCGTGCCGGCCGGAGATCCATCCCACCTGCATACACCGCGAGGCGATCCGGATCCCCGAAGCCTGGCCGTCGGGGCAACGGCGCTGTGGTTCGGATCGAGCCGCACGACGGCCCGCGCCGCTCCGTCCGTGCCCGCGCCGCTCCGTCCGTGCCCGCGCCGGTCCTACGGTCGTCGGCGGGGCTTGCCGCCCTTGCCGCTGCCCTTGGCCGCCTTGGCGCCGCCGGATCCACCCCGCGGGTTCTTGCCCGTGGCCTTGCCGGACGCGGTCTTCCGCTGGGCACCCGAACCCGAGCCGGAGCCCGTCTCGGGGCGCTTGCGCTTCGCCTTCGGCTGCGGCGGCGTCGGGGGGCGGCCGCGCGTGCTGTTCACCGTCCGGCCGCGGACGATCCCGATGAACTCCTCCACCAGATCGGTGGTCTCCTCCTGCGGCCACGACAGCGCGACGCGCGACTCGGGCGCGTCCGAGACCGGCCGGTAGGTGAGGTCCTTGCGGTGGTGCAGACGGGCCAGCGATTGCGGGACGATCAGGACGCCGATCCCGGCCGCCACCAGCTCGATCGCGTCCGCCGTCGTCGCGGGTCGCTCGATCGCGGGCCGCCCCGGCAGCCGCTCCCAGACGAGGGTGTCGTCGAGGGGATGCAGCACGATCTCGTCGGCCAGGTCCTCGGTGGACACCTCTTCGCCCGCTGCCACCAGGTGGTCCTTGGGGACGACCACCACCGTGGTCTCGGTGTACAGCGGGATCGCGCTGAGGTCCGTACGGTCCACCGGCAGGCGGACGAATCCCGCGTCGGCGCCGCCCTCCCGCAGTACACCGAACGCCTCGCCGGGGGACACCGCGACAAGGGTCAGCGGGACGTCCGGCAGCCGCTCGTTCCAGATCCGCACCCACTTGCCGGGTGTCACCCCCGGGACATAAGCGAGCCGGAACGAATGGGGTACTTCCGAGCCTGTCACCCCGCCAGGTTACCCGGCGTGGTCGGAGGTAGCGCACACGCTCGATACTCTTGACACCATGACGTCGCACCAGAACACCCAGACGATGAAGCCCGCGACCGCGGCGAAGAAGCTGGGCGTGTACCTCGAGGCCACCCCCGCAGAGTTCCAGGAGGGTGTCGTCTCGCGCAGTGAATTGAGTGCGCTCCAGGCCGATCCGCCCGAGTGGCTGCAGGAGCTGCGCCGCAACGGTCCGCACCCCCGGCCGGTGGTCGCGGCCAAGCTCGGCGTGTCCATCGCCGGCCTCGCCCGCGGAGGAGTCACCGAGCCCCTCACCACCGAGCAGATCGAAGCGCTGAAGCAGGAATCTCCCGAGTGGCTGCAGAAGGAACGCGCCACCCAGGCCGAGGTCCGCAAGGAAGCGGTCCGGATCAAGGAGAAGAACGCGGAGCGGGCCGAGAAGGCCCGCGGCCAGGAGTCCTGACCTGCGGCTCCGCTCTCCGTCAGGCCCGGCCTCCCCCGAGGAGGCCGGGCCTGACGCCTTTCCCGCCCCCCCGGAGGGCCCTAGCCCGCGGTCAGGGTACGCAGGGCCTTGCCGAGCCGGGTCTTCCGGCTCTCCGGGGTGAGGGCCTGGAGCAGCGGCAGGATCAGCTGGTAGCGCCCTGTCCTGTCGAGCGCCTCGAACGCCTTCCGGGCTTCGGGATCCGCGTCGAGGGCCGCCGCGAGATCGGGCGGCACCGCCGCCGTGCTCTGCGACGCGTAGGCGCTCGCCCACCGCCCGTCCGCCTGCGCCCTGCGCACCTCGGCGAGCCCGGGTTCGCGCATCCGCCCCGCGGCCGTCAGCGCCGCCACCTTGTCCACGTTCACCCGGGACCACAGGCTCTTGGGGCGGCGCGGCACGTAGCGCTGCAGGTAGTGGAGCGCGTCGAGGGCGCGCCGCTGGCCGGAGATCCAGCCGTAGCACAGGCCGATGTCGACCAGCTCGTCATCGGTGACGGACGGGATGCCGGACTTCTTCTTGGCCACCTTGATCCATACGCCCTCGTGCCGCGTGTGGTTCTCGGCGAGCCAGCCCTCGAACGCCTCGGCGTCCGCGAAACCGACGATCTCCACCCCGCCCAGTTCGTCCATGCGCTCAGGCTATCTCCCGGCCGCCTGCGGCGAGCTCGCCAGCACCTCCTCCAAGGAGGCTCTGCGGGTGTCGAGTTCGAGCACCACGATGCCGTGCTCGGTGGCGAGCGCGCCGACGCGTTCCGCCGTCATGCCGGTCACGGCGATCCGTCCGGCCCCCGACAGGCGGGCCCGGACGACCGTGGCGCCGCTGCCGCCAGTACGGCGGCCAGTTCGGCGCGGTGCGTCGCGGCGCCCCGCGCGGCGAACTCGTCCGCGCTCTGCGCGCCGACCACCCGGCCCCGCCCGAGGCGACGATCCGGTCGGCCGTGTCCGCCGCCTCCGCGGCGCGCTCGCCGGTGATGGCGACCGTACGGCTCTCCGCGGCCAGCGTGCGCGGGAGCCCGCGGGCCGACCGCACCCCCTCGGCGTCCAGACCGGCGAACGGCTCGTCGAGCAGCAGCACGGGCGGATCCCCGAGCAGCGCGGCGGCGATGCGCAGCCGCTGCCGCATGGCGGGGGAGTACGTCGCCACGCGCCGCCGCGGCTCACGGGACAGGCCCGTCTCCGCCAGGACTTCGGCCACCCGGCCGGACCCGATGCCGTGCCCGCGGGCCAGCGCCCGCCCGGCCCGGTGCGCCGGCGGGGCAGGGCGCCGGGCTCGGGCAGCGTCCCGATCGGGTGCGGGCTCTGCGGGCGGCCGCGCGGCGGGACCCCGCACACGGTGAGCGTGCCCGCGGTGGGGGAGTCCAGCCCCAGGATCAGGCGCAGCACGCTGGTCTTGCCGGACCCGGCGGGGCCGAGGACCGCCGTGACCGTCCCCGGCCCTGCCGTGAGGGACAGCCGGTCGACGGCGGGCCGGCCGCCGTGCATCCTGCTGAGTTCCTTGACCTCGGTCACCGGGCCCACCCTGCCGGGAGACCCGGCCCTCGGGCATCGGGCCGTCGGTGGCAAGGACGGGGGCGCCCCCACCCGGGGGTGCTGGTTACCGTCGCGGGCATGGACACCCCACCCAGGAACGCGAAGAGCACCAAGAGCACGGAGCGTGCCGAGAGCGCCGACGCGCGTACGTCGGACCCCGACAGCGCTGAGCAGGGCGTACGGGGCGCCGACGGCCCCGGGCCGAAGCCGACGTCGGCCTTCGCGGCAGGGGGCGGAGGCCGACCATGTGTACGGGGCGCTGCGCGCCGGCGCGAGCGGCTTCGCCGTGAAGGACATGGCCCTGGAGTCCTCGCGGCGATCAGGGTCGTCGCCGCCGGAGACGCCCTGATCGCGCCGGGCGTGACGCGCCGGCTGATCGCGGACTTCGTCCGGCGGCCGGGGACCCCGGCGGCGGAGCCGGTCCCGCGGGCCGTCGCCGGTATCACCGAGCGCGAGCGGGAGGTCCGCACCCTGGTGGGGCGGGGCCGCTCGAACGCAGAGACAGGCAGGAGCTGTTCATCTCGGCTGCCACGGCCACATCGCACGTGTCGCGGCTGTTCGCCAAGCTCGGCGCCCGGGACCGCGGGGCCCGGGCGCCGGAGCGGGTGGGAGGAACGATTCCTCAGGCGGTCACGGTGTCCGTGCGGGCTTCGTCGCGGCGTCCGGGGGACGTCGCCGGGCGGGAGGCGAACAGCCCGTCCACGGCGAGGGCGCCGGGACCCGTGAAGACCAGCAGGAGGAAGGCCCAGCAGAACATCGCGGAGGCCTCGCCGCCGTTCTGCAGCGGCCAGAGCGCGCCGGGCTGGTGCACGGTGAAGTAGGCGTACGCCATCGAACCGGAGGCGACGAAGGCGGCCGAGCGGGTGCCGAGGCCCAGCAGGACCAGCACGCCGGCCACGAGCTGGATCGCGGCGGCGTACCACCCCGGCCAGGCGCCGGTGGCGACGGTGCCGCCGCCGTGCGCGCCGCCGAGGACGCCGAAGAGCGAAGCGGCGCCGTGGGAGGCGAACAGCAGCCCGATGACGATGCGGAACAGGCCGACCGCGTAAGGCTGGGCATGGTGGAGACGTGTGCTCACGGGGGGAGGCTCCTTCGGTTGGGGACGGGTCCCGAAGTCGTGCCGAGATGCTCCAGCGGAGCGAGCCATAGGTTAGGTAGACCTAAGTGGCCACGCAAGCGCGAGATTCGGCCACCGGCCGAGGCGATCCGATCCCGGTGCGCCGGGGCCGGTGGCTAGCATCGCCCCATGGGTGTGGACATAACGGTCCTGGTCGCCGACTGGGCGCATGTGATGGCTCTGGCTCCGGAGGACCGGCTGCGGGTGGTGCAGGAGTCGGCGTACGCGGACGACGACCCCGACGGAGGCGGTGACGTCGTCGACGGGTGGGTGTGGCCGGCCGCCGGGTCGGAGCGGGCCTGGCTGGGGCGGTACGAATTCCCGGGCACGCTCGGCTCGTACAAGCCGCACTTCTGGGCTGCGGAGGGCTGGGAGAAGGTCCGGGGCGCCGCCGGAGGCGGGGTGCGGACGGCGCTGGACGAGTTCCTGGAGGGGTTGATCTGGTGGGGGCCGCGGGCCGACGTCGATGCGGAACAGGTCGACCCCGGGGTGTTCGCCTCGCCGGAGGATCTGTGGAGGTCCGGGCCGCTGATCGTGCGCAGTCCGGCGACGGTGGCACGTCTGCGGCGAAGGTGGCACGAGGCCGCCCCGGGCCTGGAGGCTCTGCGGGTCCCGTACGCGGAGCTCGCGGGGCGCGAGCCGGGGCAGTGGGTCGCCGGCTTCGAGGAGTTCGCCGCGCTGGTGACAGGCTGGGCCGAGGTGGTCGACGAGGCAGAGCGGCGGGGGTGGGGCCTGCTCGGCCTGCCGATCTAGGGGTATTGATCACGTTCATCGCGGCTTCCGCACGGCGAAGGGCGCTCGCCGGCGTCCACGCCAGGTCGTCGGCGTCCAGCCGGACAGGCAGTCCTCGCCGGCCGCGTCGCCGGCCAGGGAAAGCCACGGGTCATTGAAGCGGAACCGGTGCGTAGCGCCTCCGGCCGCGGCCGGCACCAAGGCGGCGATCGTAGGCCCCGCGGGTGCACGTCCGTACCGGCCACCGGGAAGTCGGGTGCCGCCGAAGCCAGTTCACCACCGCGGTGCTCGTGAACGAAGCCAGATACTCGCCGGCGCGCCGGAAGGCACGCCGGCCTTCGGTGGCCCGCTCCATCGCGAGCTCCAGAGGCGATCCGTCCCCCAGGCGCTGGAGGTGCCCGTTGAGGCGGGTCGGCTGGTCCTCGTCGAGGGTGTGGGCGAGCGGGCGCGATGGGGGCGTCAGAGGCATCACGCCCATCGCACCGTCCGCGTAGCTGCCGACGACGGTCCTGACGAGCCGGAGGGCCACCGCAATCTGCTCTGAGCGGCCACCGGGTTGCTGTGGGGGCGGACCAGCCTGGCCATCGAGGAGACATCGGCCGGCACATCGAAGCAGTGCGCCGCGCGCGGCGGTGATGATCCTGGCGGCCACGGTGGTGTCGCTGGTACCCGAGGACGAGAACTCGGCCGAGGTCGCCAACGTCGAGTAGACGAAGCGGTAGGGCTTCAGCGGCCCGGACGGCCACTGCGCGGGGTCGCGGGTGTCGAGGTCGCGGAGCTACGACACCGCGGCGGCGGGCCCAGGGGACACGGTCTCCCGACCGGCCGCAGGGCCCGCTCCCGTGGCAAGGGGCGGCGGCTACTTCACCGAGCCCGCCATCACCCCTTGGACGAAGTGCCGCTGGAAGGCGAAGAAGACGATCAGCGGGACCACCAGGGACAGGAACGCCCCGGGCGCGAGGACGCCGATGTTGCTTCCGAACTGCCGCATCTGGGACTGCAGCGCGACCGTGAGCGGCTGGGACCCGCTGTCCGCGAAGAGCAGCGCCACGAGCATGTCGTTCCAGACCCAGAGGAACTGGAAGATGGCCAGGCTCGCGATGGCCGGGCGGCCGAGCGGCAGCACCAGCCGCGAGAAGATCCGCCACTCGCTGCCGCCGTCCATCCGGGCGGCTTCCAGCATTTCGCGCGGTATCTCGGCGAAGTAGTTGCGCAGCAGGAAGATCGCGAACGGTAGCCCGTAGGCGACGTGGAACAGGACGACCCCCGCGACCGTACCGAACAGCCCCACCGCACCGAAGAGTTTGGCCACGGGCAGCAGCCCGATCTGAACGGGCACCACCAGCAGGCCCACGACCACCAGGAAGATGGCGTCCCGGCCGGGGAACTCCAGCCACGCGAAGGCGTATCCGGCGAGTGCCGCGATGGCCACCACCAGGATGGTGGCCGGCACGGAGATCAGGACGGTGTTCCCGAACGCCTCCGCGATGCCGGAGTCCTTCAGCAAGGCGCCGTAGTTGTCCAGGGACAGCTGGGACGGGTCGCCCAGCGCGGTCCACCAGCCGCCGGAGGCGTTGTCGCCCTCGGAGCGCAGCGAGGAGATGAGCAGGCCCGCCAGCGGGGTGATCCACACCAGGGCCACCAGGATCAGCGCACCCTGCACGAGGGAACTGCTCAGCAGGCGCGACAGCCGCTTTCCGCGCCGGCGCCCGGGGCCGGGCCCCTTCGCCGACGGGCCGGGGACCGGGTGGACGTCCGCCGTCCGCCGAGGCCGTCGACGCTCGATCGTGCCGTGGCCGCTGCTCATGCTCCACTCCTTCGGAAGCGCCGGATGTTGAAGACCATCGCCGGGACGACGAGCAGGAGGAGCACCACGCTGAGCGCGCTCCCGAGCCCTTGGTCGTTGCCGCCGCCGAAGGACACCAGCCACATGCGGGTGGCCAGTACGTTGGCCTCTTCCTGGACCGGTCCGGGCGCGATGATGTAGACGAGGTCGAAGACCTTCATCACGTTGATCACCAGGGTCACGAAGACGACGGTGAGCACCGGAGCGAGCAGCGGCACGGTGATCTTGCGGAAGATCTGGCCCTCCGAGGCACCGTCCATCCGCGCGGCCTCCAGGGCGTCTCGCGGGATGGCCGCGAGGCCGGCGCCGATCAGGACCATCGCGAAGCCGGTCCACACCCACAGGTAGGCGCCGATGATGGCCGGCGTGACCAGTGCCGGACCGAGCCAGTTCACCCCCTGGTACGGTGCGGCGAAGTTGGCCGCGGGCAGTCTGATCGTGTACGGGCCGTCGGCCAGCCCGGTGAGGCGGAACGACCCGTCCTCGGCCGTGACGGCGGTGGCGGCCACCCGGCCGTCCCGTACGGCCTCGACCGTCATGCCGGGCAGCCCGTTCTCGCCCGGGTCGATACGGCCCGGGGTACCGGCGCCGCCGGGGGCGAAGTCGAGGTAGACGACGCCCCCGATGGTGTCGGGCTCGGCCGTCGCGGGGGCCGCGGCCTCGGCCTCGGCCGGCATCGCGTCGGGAGCCACCCCGATGAAGCCGAGCCCTACCGCGTGGCCGGGACGTACGGTCCCCTCGGTGCGGTAGGGGCCGCCCGCCCCGCCGGTCAGGCCGTGGCCCTCCCGGGCCCGGGCCGTGGGATAGGCGGCGGTGTCCGCGAAGCCGTCGTGGACGGCGACCACGGCGGCGTTGAGCACGCCCCGGGACGGGTCCTGGTCGTAGGCGAGCCGGAAGATGATGCCGGCGGCGAGGAACGACACGGCCATCGGCAGGAAGAGCACGAGCTTGAACGCGGTCGCCCAGCGCACCTTCTCGGTGACCACGGCGAGCATCAGCCCGAGTCCGGTCAGTAGGGTCGGGGCGACGACGACCCAGAGGGCGCTGTTGCGGATCGCCTTGAGCGTGGCCTGGTCCCCCACGATCGCCGCGTAGTTGGCGGCCCCTACGAAACGGTCGCCGTCGGCGTCGAAGAGGCTGCGGCCGAAGGAGAAGAGGACCGGGTAGACGACCAGCGCGCCGAGCAGCATCAGGGCCGGCAGGACGAAGACGACCGCGAGGCGGCGCTTCCTGCGCTGGGCCCGGCGCCGCCCGTCGGCCGGGCCGCGGGCAGCGGTCACGGTGTCAGCCATGGAAGTCGCCTCAGTTCCCGTAGGCCTTGGCGGCCTCGGCCTCGAGCTTGGCGGCCGTGCCCCGCGGGTCCGACGGGTCACGCAGGAAGTCCTGGAAGAGCTTCCACTCACCCGCGCCCTTGGTGCCGCCGAACGCGGCCGGCGCCTGGTCCGACATGTCGAAGCGGATCGAGTCACCCGCCGCGACGAGCGAGTTGGCGGTGCTGCGGGTGATCTCGTCGCCGTACGAGGCGATGTCGACCTCCTTGTTCGGCGACAGGAAGCCGCCGGCGCGGGCCCAGACCTCGGCGGCCTCGGAGCCGGCCAGGTATTCGAGGAGTCGCATGCCGGCCTTGCCGTTCTTCGCGTCCTTGAGGACCACGGCCGCGTCACCGCCGCTGACGACAGGCGCCTTGCCGCCGTCGACCGCGGGGAAGGGGAAGAACTTGGCGTCCTTGCCGAGCTTCTTGCCGAACTGGTCCTTGGCCACGCCGCCGACGAAGTCGCCCTCGTAGACCATGCCCGCCTTGGGCTCGGGGCCGAAGACCTGCGCGACCGACGTGGGGAAGTCGGTGCCCAGCGCCGTCTGGGCCCCGCCGGCGACGAGTTGCTTGTCCTTGAACAGCTCGCCGAGGGTGGTCAGGGCCTTGACGACGCTTTCGTCGGTCCACTTGAGCTTGTGCTGTGCGAGCTGGTCGTACCTCTCCGGTCCGGCCTGGGAGAGGTAGACGTTCTCGAACCAGTCGGTGAGGGTCCAGCCGTCCTCGCCGGCCACGGCGAAGGCGGGACGGCCGGAGTCGGCGAGAGTGCGGCCGGCCTTGAGCATGTCGGTGTAGGTGGTGGGCTCGGTGACACCGGCCTGGGCGAAGGCCTCGGGGGCATACCAGACGGTCGACTTGTGGGCGGCCTTGAAGTAGAGGCCGTAGTACGTGCCGTCGACGGTGCCGTAGTTCTTCCACACCGGGGCGAGGGTGGAACCGGCCTTGGCGGCGGCCTGGTCGGACAGGGGCTGGAGCCAGCCCTTGCCGGCGAACTGCTGGAGCACACCCACCTGGGGGACCATCACCACGTCGGGCGCGTTGCCGCCTTCGATCTTGCTTCCGACGAACGTGGAGACGTTGTCGCCGGAGGGTATGAAGACCGTCTTCGCGCCGGTCTTCTCGGTGAAGGCGTCCAGGACCTTCTTGAAGTTCTGCTGCTCGCTGCCGGTCCAGACACCTGCCACGGTCACGGTCTGACCGCTGAGTTCGCCGCCGCTCGCGGGTCCGGTGGTGCCGCCGCCGCAGGCGGTGGCCCCGAGGGCGAGGGTGAGGGCCGCCGAGGCGGTGGCCGTGGTCCGCCGGGTCGTCTTGCTGGGTCGTCGCATGAGGGGGTCCTTGTCTGGAGGTCCGGGCGCGGGGCGGGGTCCGGAGGTGCACGGAGGGGTGCGCGGGAAGGGGAAGGCGGAGGGGAGAGGGGGAGGAGGAGGGAGGGGAGGGGGAGGAGGAAGGGGAAGGAGTGGTCAGGTGCCGGGGGTCAGGGGGTCGGGCAGTCGGCCGTCCACCAGGCGGCGGTCGCCGCGGGCAGCACCCCGTCGGGGCAGGGACCGCTGGCGAGCAGCGGAGTGCCGGGGACCGGGGCGGCCACCGGTTCGGTGCCGAAGTTCACGGCGCAGACGAGGCCGTCGCCGCGGGTCATCGCGAGCACCTGGGGAGGCGTGTCCAGCCAGCGCAGGGGGCCTTCGCCCAGCTGCGGCAGGGTGCGCCGCAGTTGGAGTCCGTCGCGGTAGAGGTGCCAGAAGGAACGGGTGTCGGCCAGCGCGCGGTCGGTGGCGTGCTCGGCGAACCACTCGGGCTGCGGCAGCCACGGCTTGGCGCCGGCCGCCGCCTCGGAGAAGCCGAACGGGGAGGCGTGCCCGGACCAGGGAAGCGGCACGCGGCAGCCGTCACGGACGTGCTTGCGGCTGCCCGTACGGCGGAAGATCGGATCGGTGAGCACCTCGTCGGGCAGGTCGAGCACCTCGGGGAGGCCGAGCTCCTCGCCCTGGTAGATGTAGGCGGCGCCGGGCAGCGCGAGCATCAGGAGGGCCGCGGCGCGGGCGCGGGCCGCCCCGAGGCCGCTGCCTTCCACGCCGGGCTCGCCGGCGTAGCGGGTGACCGTGCGGACCTGGTCGTGGTTGTTGAGCACCCAGGTGACGGTGGAGCCGGTGCCGGCGATGTCGCGCATCGCGTCGGTGATCGTCGCCCGGAAGGCGTCGGCGTCCCAGGGAGCGCTGAGCAGGTCGAAGAAGAACGCCTGGTGCAGCTCGTCGGGGCGGACGTACTCGGCGTGCTCACGCGCGGTGGGCACGGACACCTCGCCGACCAACAGCCGCTCGCGGCCGTCCCGGGTTGTGTACTCCTCGCAGATCGAGCGCCAGCGCCGCCATACGCCGTGCACCTCGGGCCGGTTCCAGGCCAGCTGGTTGACGGCGTCGCGGGCCCGCTCGTCGGCTCCGGGGTCGTCCGAGTCGGGCAGCGAGGGGTGCTTGAACAGTCCGGCGGCGACATCGATGCGGAAGCCGTCGACCCCGCGCTCCAGCCAGAAGCGCAGCACCCCTTCGAACTCGTCGCCCACGGCCGGATCGCGCCAGTTCAGGTCGGGCTGCTCGGGCGTGAAGAGGTGCAGGTACCACTCGCCGGGGGTGCCGTCGGGTTCGGTGACCCGGCTCCAGGCGGGACCGCCGAACATGGCGTGCCAGTTGTTGGGAGGCTCCGCCCCGTCCGGGCCACGGCCGGGCGCGAAGTGGAAACGGGCGCGCTCCGGGCTGCCCGGCTCGGCGCTGAGCGCCTCCTGGAACCACGGGTGCTCGCTGGAACAGTGGTTGGGAACGATGTCGAGCAGCAGCTTCAGTCCGAGGCGCCGGGCGTCTGCCACCAGCCGGTCGAACTCCGCGAGGTCGCCGTAGACCGGGTCGACGTCGCGGTAGTCGGCGACGTCGTAGCCGTGGTCGTGCTGCGGCGACGGGTAGAAGGGGCTGAGCCAGATGCCGTCGACACCGAGCTTGCGCAAGTAGGGGAGCCCGGCCCGGACGCCGGCCAGGTCGCCGATGCCGTCCCCGGTGCTGTCGAGGAAGCTGCGGACGTAGACCTGGTAGATCACCGCGTCGCGCCACCAAGGAGCCGAGGTGGTGGCGGCGGGGGAGGGATGGCCGGTGGCGGCCGGAAGGGTGCTGAGCATCTCGCGTCGACCTGTCTACTGAATGCGAGAGCGCCCCGGATCGGTGCGCTGTTATGCATGCATGTTAAGTAGCAGCGACAGGAAGGTGTCAACGATGTGTCCAGAAACAGCGCAAAGCTGGGGTGTTTTGTGCCTGAATGACCGCATGCACAACGAAGGGTCTCTACTTAACATGTAAGTAGAGACCCTTGAGGAAGGACCGGAAGAGTGCGATCAGCCCTTGCGGGAGATGGTGTCGAGCTCGCGCGCGAGTCGGGCCGCCGCCTGCTCCGGCGTCTGGCGCAGTGCCAGCAGGTCCTGCGCCACGGCCTGCACGGCGAGGCTCACCTGGTCGTAGCGCGGACTCTTGGGGCGCGGCACCGCCGACAGCACGCTCTGGCGCAGCGTGGGCAGGTACGGATACGCGCCGACCAGCTCGGGGTCCTCGTACAGCGCGGCGCGCACCGGAGGCAGGGAGCCTTGGGTGAGCACCTGCCTCTGGACCCGTTCACTGGTGAGGTAGGAGATCAGGTCGGCCGCCGACGCCGGATGCCGCGCATGGCTGCTCACGGCGAGGTTGGAGCCGCCCAACACGCTGGTGCCGGGCCCGTCGGGTCCGGGCAGCGGTACGGCACCGAACTTGCCCGCCACCTTGGACTCCGGCGCGCTCGCGTCCGCGTACACGTAAGGCCAGTTCCGCAGGAAGAGCAGCCGGCCGTCCTGGAAGGCCCGCCGCGACTCCTCCTCCTTGTAGCCGAGCGCGTCACGGGAGATCCAGCCCTCCCGCACCCCGTCCCCGAGGAACCGCAGTCCGGCGCGCGCCGCGTCCGAGTCCACGCTCACGCGGGCCCCGTCGTCGCGCAGAATCGATCCGCCCGCCGAATGCACCGCTTCGGTGACATTGACCGTGAGCCCCTCGTACGGCAGGAACTGGCCGGCGTAACCGTCCAGTCCGTACTTCGGGGCGATCGTGCGCGCCTGGCGGGCCAGCTCGTCCCAGGTGCGCGGCGCTTGCTCGCCCTCCCGATCCAGGATGTCCTTGCGGTAGTAGAGCAGCCCGGCGTTGGTGACGTACGGGACCGCGTACAGCCGGCCGTCGAAGGTCGCGGTGTCGACGACGGGCCGCAGGAAGGAATCCAACGGGAAGCGCTCACGCCGGAGCGGGGAGATCCAACCGGCCGCCGCGAACTCGGAGGTCCAGGCGACGTCGATGTTCAACACGTCGAACCGGTCGCGCCCCGATCGCAGCTCACTGATCATCTGGGCCCGGGTCTCGTCCGCCGAGTCCGGCAGTTCGACGAGCGTGACGCGCTCGTCAGGACGGGCCTCGTTCCAGTCCTCCAGGAGCGGGGGGAGGTAGTTCGTCAGATCGCCCGCCGTCACGAGCGTCAGCGGGCCGCGGTCCTCGGAGCCGGGACCCGCGTCAGCGCGGGCGCCGAGACCGGTGTATCCCGCCAGGACGACCGCCCCGACCAGGAGAGCTCTACCCGCGGCACGCATCCACCGCATAGGTTCCTCCCAGTGCACGATCCGGCTGCGTCGCCGGCCATCGTGGCCTATATATACCCGTTAGGCATGGGCGATACTAGACGCCCAGGCAGACGAGACGGACGGCGGCGCAACTCCGCCCGCTGGCGAGTGAACCGTTGACTACGGAGCGGGAAGGAGGGGAGAGCGAGTGCGGCTGGCGCTCCTTGCGCTCCTCACCCGTAGCCCTGCGCACGGTTACGAGCTGAAGCAGGACCTTGAGAAGCTCTTGGGCGCCGCGTACCCTCAGCCCAACGTCGGCCAGATCTACGTCACCCTCGGACGGCTCGAGAAGAGCGGCCTGATCGAGGGCGAGGACGTCGAGCAGTCGGGACGCCCCAACAAGCGCACCTACCGACTGACGGACGCCGGGCGCGAAGCCGTGCAGGCCTGGTTCGAGGACACCGCCGAGGAACCCCGGGTACGGGACGAGTTCTTCATGAAACTCGCCCTCGCACCCCGGTCGGGTCTGGCCGATCCGGTCGCGCTGATCAACAAGCAGCGGCGGCAGTACCTCAACACCATGCGGGACCTGTCCAAGCTGGCCGCGGCGGAGGACCGCGACAACAAGATCTCCCAACTGCTGATCGAGGGCGCCATGCTGCACCTGCAGGCCGACCTCGACTGGCTCGAACGCTGCCAGGAGGAGCTGGAATGAGCGACGACGCCACCACCGCCGCTCCTGGCGCGTCCGGCGGGTCCGGCGCGTCCGGCGGGTCCACCACCGACTCCGCCGAGCCCATCGTGCGCGCCGAGGGCCTGACCAAGACGCACCACGGCGAGGGCGTACCCGTGCACGCCGTGCGCGGGGTGGACCTGTCCGTCCGGCCCGGCGAGTTCGTCGCCGTCACCGGCCCCTCCGGAGCCGGGAAATCCAGCCTGCTGCACCTCATGGGCGGCCTCCAGCGCCCCGACAGCGGAAAACTGTGGATCGGCGGAGAGCGGGTCGACCAGTACCGCGAGGCCCGCTGGGCGGTCCTGCGGCGCCGCAGCATCGGCGTCGTCTTCCAGTTCTTCAACCTGGTCTCCAACCTCACCGTCGCGGACAACGTCGAACTCCCCGCCCTGCTCGCCGGCGCCTCCCCGAAAGCCGCCCGCGCATCCCGTGCCGAACTGCTCGCCGAACTCGGCCTCGAAGGTCGCGAACGCTCGATGCCCGGCGAGCTGTCCGGGGGCGAACAGCAGCGCGTCGCACTCGCCCGCGCCCTGGTCAACCACCCCGCGCTGCTCCTCGCCGACGAACCCGCCGGCAGCCTCGACAGCAAGGGCACCCGCGAGGTGCTGCGGCTGCTCTCCCGGTTCCACCAACGCGGCCAGACGATCGTGATGGTCACCCACGACGCCCGGATGGCCAGCGCCGCCGACCGCGTCGTCAGCTTCTTCGACGGGCGCATAGCCGACGACGCGCAGCTCGGCGCCGGGCGCCGAGAGCCGGCCGACGGCGTCCGCGGCGTACTCGAACTGAAGGAGTGAGCGTGCGGGCCACGCTGCGCTGGGCGCACGCCGACTTCCGCGCACACCGCGGCGAAGCCCTCTTCGTCGTCCTGGCCAGCGCCGGGATCATCGCCTCGCTCCTGCTGGCCGGCGCACTGTTCGGCTACGCCGCCAACCCCTGGCAACGCGTCTTCAACCAGTCCCACGGCGCACACATCTGGTTGCACACCCGCGCCGGTGCGGACACCGCCTCCCTCTCCCGCGTGGACGGGGTCGCCGCCCTCTCCGGGCCCTACCGCACGACGGCGACCACGATCGAGTCACGCGGCGCCCGGGTCGGCGTGACGCTGCGCGCGGCCGGGGCGGCGCCTCCGGAGACCGGACGGCCGCTCGTCACCGACGGCAGCTGGCTCACCCGACCGGACACCGCCGCGGCCGGTACGGGCACCGGTAACGGCGCCGTCGTACTGGAGGCCTCGGTCGCGCGAGCCCTCTGGGCTGCACCCGGCGACACCGTACGGATCATCGGCCCGGACGGCGCGCCGCACGCACTGGAGGTCAGCGGGATCGCCGAGGTGGCCGAGCCCCGCTACCACCCGGGCGGCCGGCCCGGCATCGGCTGGGTGCTCGACGGCACCCTCGACGAGGTCGCCCACGGAGACACCGGGCAGAGCGTGGGCCTGCGCCTGAGCGATCCGGACGACACCGACTTCACCGTCCAGCGGGCCGTGACCCTCCTCGGCGCCGACCGGGTCGCCCAGGTCACCAAGTGGCAGCAGGCACGGGACGAGGCGGGCGGCGACGACCGGCTGCTCGGACAGCTGTTCGCCGTCTTCGGGCTCGGCGCGCTGCTCGCGGCCGCGCTCGCCGCCGCCGGAGCGATCGGCGCCCGCGTCCGCGGCCAGCTCCGCGACATCGCCGTCCTCAAGGCCGTCGGCTTCACCCCCGGCCAGGTCACCCGCGGCTTCCTCGTACAGCACCTGGCCTTCGCCCTGCTCGGCGTGGCCCTCGGCGCGGCGGCGCTCGCCCTGCTCGGCTCCCGGATACCCGGGCGCATCGGGGAGGCGACCGCGGTATGGCAGGACCTGCCCGGCCACACCGCGCTCATGATCGGCATCCCCTGCGGCGCCGTGCTGCTGATCGCCGCCGCTACCGGCCTCTCGGCCTGGCGGGCCGGCCGGGTCCCCCCGGTGCCGGTGGCCCGCGCGGCGCTGCCGTCCGCCGCGCCGATGACCGCGCTCGGCAGACGAGCGCTCCGCCTACGCGTGCCACCCGCCCTGGTCCTGGGATGGCGGGCGGCCTTTCCGCGGCGCGGCCGTACGCTCGCCGCCGTGGCCCGGCTCGCCCTGCCGCTGGTCCTCATCACCGTCGCACTCGTCGCCTGGTCGACCCTCGACCAGTTCCGCACCCGGCCCGCGCAGATGGGACTGCCCGCGGCACTGACCGTACGGGCCGGACAGTCGGCCGGGGTGAACGACGCGGAACAGGAGCGGGCCCTCGCGGCCGTCCAGGGCGTCGCCGCGGTCCACCCCGGCGCCGAGATGGCGGCGCTCGTGCCGGGACAGACCGGCACCATCACGCTCCGAGGCCTGGGCACGGCCCAGGACCCGTACCCCTCCAAGGTCGTCGAAGGCCGCGCCGTCAGCGGTCCGGACGAAGCGGTTGCCGGGCAAGGGCTGCTCGACCTCCTCGGGGTCCGTGTCGGCGCCTGGGTACGGATGACCGTCGAGGGACGCCCGCAGATCCTGCACGTCGTCGGCCGCACCATCGAACCCGAATCCGGGGGCCGGGTGATCACCACGACCATCGACGCACTGCGGGAGCGCGATCCGGAGCTGCGCCCCGACTTCCACGCCCTCGTACTGCGCGAGGGCGCGGACCCGGTGGCCGTGAGCACCGCGCTCGCCGGGACGGCGGGCACCGCCCTGGAGGTCCGCCAGACGCCGAACCCGGTCGATCGGTTGGAACCGGCGCGCGCGGTGATCGCCGCCCTGATCGCGGTCCTCGCGTTGATCGGGCTGATCGAGCTGCTGACGCTGATCGGTACGGGCGTACGGGACCGGGGCCGGGATCTGCTCGCGCTGAAGGCGATCGGGCTGACGCCCCGGCAGATCGGCTCGATGATCGTGACGGCCGCCGGACTGACGGCGCTGGCGTCCGCCGTGGTGGGCACGGCCCTGGGGGCCCTGTCCGGCAGATGGCTGGTGGACACCCAGGGGGCCTCCAGCGGGATCGGCGCGGGCATCGCCCAACTGCCGTCCCCGGCCGTGCTGTCGACCGTGATCGTCGTAGCGGTACTGGGTGCGGTGGCGGCTGCGGCGCTGCCGGCGACGCGGGCGGCACGGAGACGGCCGGCCGACTCGCTCAGCGAGACACTCTGACGCCACGGGGTCACGGCCGGCGGGCGGCATGGAGCCGGTGCAGGGTGCGGCCGGCCCCGCTCGGCGATCTCCGGGGCGCGCAAATTCAGCCCCTCCGGCGTTTGAGGAGCGGGGTGCGGGGCGGAGCCCCGGGCTTTGAGCCGCACTCCTCAGCCCCCCGGCGGGGTGCGGGGCGGAGCCCGGCGCCTTACCGCGAGCCGGTCGGCCCCGCCCACTGGCGCCGCGCGGAGTGGTGGGGTCCGCTGGAGGCGTGAGCATCCCTCCCGGCAACGGCTGGTGGACCGGACTCCCGCCGGCGGCGGGAGCCGCCGTCCTGGCGGCGGGCATCATCTCCATCGGCCTGCACCTGACCGGGCACGAGCCGTCCTCGCTCGTCGCCCTCGTCCTCGCCGTCGCCCTGTGGGTCGTGCTCGCCGCCGACTTCACGGCCCGGCTGCTGGGCGACCGGGGGCGGTTCCGCGCCGAGGCCGACACGCCGGCCGCGCTGACGGCCGTCGCCGCCACCACCGTCATCGGCGCCCGGCTCTCCATGCTCGGCTGGCAGACCCTGGCGGCCGCCCTGCTGGCGCTCGCCGCGGTGCTCTGGCCCGGGCTGCTGCTGAACGTCGTACGGCACTGGGGGCGGCGGATGCCGGGGGTGGCGTTCCTCGGCTGCGTGGCCACCCAGGGTCTGGCCGTCCTCGCGGCGACCCTCGCTGCCGTCGCCGGCGGCCACGACTGGCTGGCCTGGGCGGCGCTGGCCGCCTTCTGCCTCGGGCTGGTGCTCTACGTGGCCGCCTTCCTGCGCTTCGACCTGCGCGAAGTGGTGGGCGGCGCGGGCGACCACTGGGTCGCGGGCGGTGCACTCTCCATCTCCGCCCTGGCCGGATCCAAGCTCACGGCGTCACCCGTGTGGACGGGTTCGGCGCACACGGTGCTCCGCGGCGTCACCCTGGCCGTGCTCGCGCTGTCCCTCGTCTGGTACGTCGTCCTCCTCACCGCCGAACTGCGCCACCCGCGCCCGCGCTACGACATCCGGCGCTGGGCCACCGTCTTCCCGCTCGGCATGACCTCCGTCGCCTGCCTCTCGGTGGCCGGCCCCGCCGGCATCGGCTGGCTGCGCCCGCTGGGCGAGGTCCTCCTCTGGGTCGCGGCGGGCGCCTGGCTGCTGACCTTCGCCGCGCTGGTCACCTCCCACCTCAACGCCCGCCCGGGCTCGGGGCGCCCGCCCGGTCCCGGGACAACGGCCCGATGACGACGCCTCACCCCAGGTGGCGGCCGAGGTGCCCCCTCAGTAGGGTCCCGGCATGGCATACACATTCCAGGTGACCATCGACTCGGCCCACCCGCACGAGCTCGCCGACTGGTGGGCGGACGCCCTCGGGTGGGAAGTGGAGCCCAGCGACGAGGAGTTCATCCGCCGCATGGTCGAAGAGGGGCAGGCGACCGAGGCGGACACGACCACCCACCACGGCGTCCTCGTCTGGAAGGCGGGCGCGGGCATCCGACACCCCGAGGGCCTGCAGCGCGCCCCCCGCATCCTCTTCCAGTCCATCACCGAACCCAAGACCGTCAAGAACCGGGTCCACCTCGACGTCCGTACCGGGGAGGACGACCCGCGCGCCGTCGTCGAACGCCTCATCGCCAAGGGCGCCCGCCACCTCCACGAAGGCAACCAGGGCCCCAGCACCTGGACGACACTCGCCGACCCCGAGGGCAACGAGCTCTGCGTCTCCCACTAGTCGCGCCTAGGCTTCCCCCGTGAACGTCATCCTCTTCGGCGCGACCGGCATGATCGGCCGGGGCGTCCTGCGCGAGTGCCTGCGCGACGACTCCGTCGAGAGCGTCCTGGCCGTCGGACGCACCCCGCTCGGCGTGAGCCACCCCAAACTGCGCGAGCGCGTCCAGGCGGACCCGTCCGACCTGGCCGCCGCCGGGGTCGACCCGGCCGCGTACGACGCCTGCTTCTTCTGCCTCGGGGTCTCCTCCGTCGGCATGAAGGAGGACGACTACTGGCGCGTCACCCACGACCTGACGCTCGCCGTGGCCCGGCCGCTGGCCGCCGCCAACCCGGGCATGACCTTCGTCTACGTCTCCGGTGAGGGCACCGACAGCACCGAGCGGGGCCGTTTCATGTGGGCCCGGGTCAAGGGGAAGACCGAGAACGACCTCCTGGAACTTCCCTTCCGCGCCTACATGTTCCGCCCCGGCATCGTCCAGCCCGTGCGCGGCGTGCCCTCCAAGACCCGGCTCTACCGGCTGCTCTACGCGGTCACCGCACCGCTGGTCCCGCCGCTGCGGCGGATCGCGCCGAACCTCGTCATCACCTCCGACACCCTGGGCCGTGCCATGATCGCCGTCGCGACGCCCGGCACCGCGGTGCCCGGCCACGTCCTGCGCCCCGCGGACATCAACCGTCTGGGCGCTGCCCCGACCAGGCAAAACTGAGTACCGGCCGGCCCCTCCCGCAGGTGAGAATGAGCCATCTCAATCCGGGAGGAACCCATGAGCCAGGAGACCCTGACTCTGCATGACCTGCTGCCCGCCCAGGCGCTGGCGGCCTCGATCGACGCCGGGTACGTGACCCGCAAGTCGCACCCCGAGCTGCCGCTGTCCATCTACACGTACACGAGGACGGCCCAGTACGAGCGCGTCTGGGACGAGGTCACCACGCGCTGCCGCGGACTCGTCGCCGACGACACCACCGGCGCGATCGTCGCCCTGCCGCTGCCGAAGTTCTTCAACGTCGGCGAGCACGAGGCGGGCATGCCGTACGCGCCCGCGCTCCCCGACGAGCCGTTCGAGGTGTACGACAAGGTCGACGGCAGCCTCGCGGTCGTCTTCCACTACGCGGGCCGCTGGCGGGTCGCCTCCAAGGGTTCCTTCATCAGCGCCCAGGCCACCTGGGCCCAGCGCCGGCTCGACGCGAAGGACACCGCGGCCCTGCGCCCGGGCACCACGTACCTCGCGGAGATCCTGTACCCGCAGAACCGCATCGTCGTCGACTACGGCGACCGCCGCGACCTCGTCCTGCTCGCCGCCTTCGGGCCGGACGGCACGGAGGTCCCGCTCGCCGAGGCCGCGCCGCACTGGGAGGGCATCGGTTCCGTCGTCACGGTGTGGCCCGCCATGCCGCTGGACGAGCTGATGGCGCTGACCGAGTCCAACACCCTGCCCGGGGGCGCGACCGCGACCGGAATGGACGCCGAGGGCTTCGTCCTGCGCTTCGCCTCCGGCGTGCGCGCCAAGGCCAAGCTGTCGGAGTACGTACGGCTGCACAAGGTGCTCACCGGCGTCACCGAGCGGGATGTCTGGCGCGGCCACGGCATCCAGCGCTTCGCCGGCCTGCCCGCCAAGCAGCTCGCCCAGGGGCTGAACTGCACGGTCGCCGAGATCGAGGCGTCGGGCGGAAAGCCGCTCGACGCGCTGCTGGAGCAGGTGCCCGACGAGTTCGACCACTGGGTGCGCGAGGTCATCGCCCGCCTGGAGGAGCGGGCCGCGCGGCACGAGCGCGCGATCGACGAGGCCTTCGCGGGCCTCGCGCACCTGGCCGCCGACCGGGGCGCCTTCGCCCGCGCGGTCAAGGAGCTGGACGACCGAACGATCCGCCCGGCGATGTTCATGCGGCTGGACGGCCGGACGACCGAGCTCACGACCTGGCGCCAGGTGCGGCCGGAGGCCGCCGACCCCTACATCAGCGACGAGGAGAACCGGACCGTGTCCGAGGAGGAGCGCGCGCCCGCACCCGCGTCCACCGCACCCGCGTCGGCGCCCGCACCCGCGTCGGCGCCCGCCTCCACCGCACCCGCGTCCGCGCGGAAGGCGGCCCCGCGCGTCCCGGCGCCCGCCGTGGAGGAGGCCGCCGCGGAGCACGCGGCGCAGGAGCCCCCGCTGCCCGTGGTCCACCTCATGACCGGCCTGCCCGCCTCCGGCAAGACCACCGCGGCCCGCGCCCTCCAGGCGCAGTCCGGCGGCCGGATGCGGCGCGTGAACCTGGACGATCTGCGCGCCATGCTCGACCTGCCGGACCCCGAGCGGGGCCGGTCCTGGGCGCACGAGCAGACCGTGCTGGAGGTCCAGGACGCGGCCGTCCGCGCGGCCGTGGCCGGCGGCTTCGACGTGGTCGTCGACAACACGCACCTGACGAAGCACATCCCGAAGCGGCTCAAGGCGGCCGTCGGCGGGCTCGCGACCTTCGTCGTGCACGACTTCACCGACGTGCCGCTGGAGGAGTGCCTGCGCCGCGACGCGGCCCGCGAACGGCAGGTGGGCGAGGAGATCATCCGGATCCTGGCCGAGAAGCACAAGCAGGCCCGCAAGGGCGGCTGGCGGCTCACGGCCGAGTGGCTGAACGGGACGTCCGGCGCGACGGCCGTGCCGCCCGTGACCGCGTACGTCCCCGACCCGGCGCTGCCGTCGGCGGTGATGTGCGACATCGACGGCACGCTCGCGCTGACCGGCGACCGCGGACCGTACGACTTCTCGCGCTGCGAGCTCGACCTGCTCAACGAGTCGGTCCGGCACGCACTGGACGCCTTCAAGCGGGCCGACGGCGACGTCATCGTGCTGCTGTCGGGGCGCGGCGAGGAGCACCGTCCGCAGACGGAGTCCTGGCTGCGGCGCCACCGGGTGCCGTACGACGAGCTGTGGATGCGGGCGGCGGGCGACACGCGCCGCGACGACGTGGTGAAGGCGGAGCTGTTCGACGCCCACGTCCGTCACCGCTACGCCGTCCGGGTCTCGCTCGACGACCGGGACCGGGTGGTCGCGGTCTGGCGCCGGATGGGCCTGCCCACCTGGCAGGTCAACTACGGGGACTTCTAGCCGTCATGGCGGGCGTGCTGATCGTGGACGGCGCGAACGTCGTCGGCTCCGTCCCGGACGGCTGGTGGCGGGACCGGCGGGGCGCGGCCGAGCGGCTGCGCGACCAGCTGGCCCGGCGCGGCGGGGACGAGGAGATCATCCTCGTCGTCGAGGGCGCCGCCCGCGGCGTCGAGTCCGTTCCCGGGGTACGCGTGGACGCGGCCCCCGGGAGCGGCGACGACCGGATCGTGGAACTGGCCGCGGCCCATGCGGACCGCGGCTGCGTCGTGGTGACGGCGGACCGGGAACTGCGCGAACGGGTCCGGGCGTACGGGGCGGAGTGCGTGGGACCCCGTACCGTACGCCCGGCGGACTGACCCCGGGTCAGTGGCAGTACCTCACCTTGGAGAGGTTCTCGACGTAGCGGGCGGAGACCCAGCGCTCCTTCTCGTAGGCGGCGCGGTTCGGGCCTTCCGACCCGTTGTCCCAGTTCTCGTCCTCGTTCTCGTCGTACAGCCGGTACCAGATGCGGTTGCCGTCGACCTTCTCGCCGTACTTCTTGCACTCGATCTCGAGCTTGTTGTGCGGGTAGACGTGGCCGACGGACCTCGACTGGGTGGTCGGCTTGCTGCGGACCTTCAGCGGGCCCTTGGAAACGACCTTGCCGATGGCGTGCTTGTAGTCCGGGTACGTGCCGGGCTGGCCGTCGCCGACGACGATCTCACGCGGCGTCTGGTTGTCACCGTCGTCCGCCACGGCGGCGCCCGCTCCGACCAGACCGAGAACCAGGCTTCCGGCGGCGAGAGCGAGGGTGGTTCTGGTGGGCTTCAGCATGAGCCGGCTCCTCTACGAAGACGTCCGCCCGCCGCGTCGCGCGGCGCGGTGGCGGCAACCAGGCGGTTGCCAGGGACGACTATGACGAGGGTGGAGGCCGTAGCTCCGGTGCCTCACCGGCTTTTAGCCCGATATGACCAATCTGTCCTACCGCGGCGCGGCGGCCGTGCCCGCCCCCGAACGGGCACGGCCGCGCAGCGGGGCCCCGGGGGGACAGGGCCGGCACCGGCCGGTGGACCGGTGCACGCAAGAACCTACGGGCGGACCGCTCCCGGCCGCGCCCATCCAGGGGGTGAGACCGGCCTACCCCCTTGGGTGTCGACGCTGTACAACCAGGGTTGTACACAAGGGGGATTGACGTGCGCTTCGTCCACGACACCGCAGGCGACGCAACCGCCGGCCAGGGGTTGATCGTCATGTCCGAACGGGCGATGATCCACCTCGGCACGGTGACCGGGAGGGGGTGACGCGGATGCCGTCCGTACTCGTCGTCGACGACCAGTTCCTGATCCGGTCCGGACTGACCGCGCTGCTGACCGCCGCACCCGGCTACGAGGTCGTCGGCGAGGCATGCGACGGCGAGGAGGCGGTCCGCCTCGCCGCCGAGACCCGGCCCGACGTCGTCCTCATGGACATCCGAATGCCCGGCACCGACGGGATCGCCGCCACCGAGCGGATCCTGGCCGGCCGCCGGGACCCCGCGGACGGCGGGCCCAAGGTGCTCGTGCTGACCACCTTCGACTCCGACGAGCACGTCTTCCGCGCGCTCCGCGTCGGCGCCAGCGGCTTCCTCGTCAAGGACACCCCGCCCGAGCGGCTCCTCGCCGCCATCGCCACCGTGCACGCCGGCGAGATGCTGTTCAGCCCCCGGGCCCTGCGCGGACTGATCGACGCCTACGCCGCCCCGGCCGCCCGCGCCCCGCACCCCGGCCTGGACACACTGACCCCGCGCGAGCGCGAGGTGCTCGCCCTGGTCGGCGCCGGCCTGCCCAACGCCGAGATCGCCGTACGGCTCGTCCTCAGCCCGGCCACCGTCAAGACGCACGTCCACCGCTGCATGAGCAAGCTGGCCCTGTCCAGCCGGGCCCAGGCCGTGGTCGTGGCCCACGAGTTCGGCCTCGCCGCCCGAATGCGCTGACCGCGCGGCTCCCCCGGATGCGGGCGGCCGCGGCCCGGGCGAGAGTGGGGGCCATGGGTATCGAAGACTACGGCGGCGGAGCCGGCGCACACGAGACCGGCGTCCTCGTCGTCACGACCAACGACGTCCCCGGCTACCGGGTCGAGCAGGTCATCGGCGAGGTCTTCGGCCTCACCGTGCGCTCCCGCCACCTCGGCAGCCAGATCGGCGCGGGCCTGAAGTCGATGATCGGCGGCGAGCTGAAGGGCCTCACCAAGACCCTGGTGCAGACCCGCAACCAGGCCATGGATCGGCTCATCGAGCAGGCGAAGGCGCGCGGCGCGAACGCCGTGCTCATGATGCGCTTCGACGTCACCGACGCCGCCGACGCCGGGACCGAGGTGTGCGCGTACGGGACGGCCGTGGTCCTGGTCCCCGCCTCCACCTGATTCCCGGGACACCCCTGCGTCCGGGGCGCCACCGGGGACGTACTGCACGGCAACGAGGCCCGCTCGGCGCGGTCGTGGTCAACGGACGCATCGCCGGCGACCGGCCATGACGAAGCAGGCGCGCCCCGCCCCCGCACTCAGTACGGTGGTTCCCCCGAGACGAAGGGCGGACCCATGAGGCAACGCAAGTCGGCGGCAGAGGTGTTCGACGCGCTGGGGGAGCGCTACGAGGAGGTGTTCGGGCGGGTGCCCGGCCAGCTCGCGGCGCTCGACTGGCTCACCGCCCGGCTGCCCGGCGGGGCCCGCGTGCTGGACGTGGGAAGCGGCACCGGACGGCCCACCGCCGAGGCGCTGGTCCGGGCCGGCTGCGAGGTGACCGGCATCGACGTCTCGGCGGCCATGGTCGCCCTGGCCCGCACCCGGGTCCCGGGAGCGCGCTTCGAACAGGCCGACGTGCGGACGTACACCCCCGAACCGGGCGGATTCGACGCCGTGTGCTCCTTCTTCCCCCTCCTGGTGATGGACCAGCCGGAGGTCGCCGGGGCCCTGGACCGCATGGCCTCCTGGCTCGCACCGGGCGGGTACTTCGTGATGGCCACCGTGCCCGGGGACATCCGGGGCCTGGACATCGAATGGATGGGCCACGAGGTGACGGTCAGCAGCCTGTCCACGGCTGACCACCTGGCCCGGCTCGCCGACCGCGGCCTCGAGGTCCTGCACCACCACACCGCGTCGTTCCAGCCGGCCGACCCGCTCGCGGGCCCCGAGGAGCACCTGTTCTGCTACGCGCGCCGGAGCCGGTGACGGCTCGGCGGACCGGCCCCCGGACCGACTGCCGGCTGCTGTACGGGGCCGCGTGGCGAGCGGGCGCCGGCATCTGCGAACCGTGATCCGTCAGCCCCGGCGCCCTCACGGGGACGCCGCCGCGCGGTCACCGCGGGGCGTGCGCACGGCCGCTCCGATGGTACGGCCCGGGCGCAGACCCACGGCCAGCCCCCCGACCACCACCAACAGGCCCAGCCACACCGCCGGTCCCGGGACCCCGCTGCCGGCGAGGACCCCGGCGCCGGCCGCGGCCACCGGCGCGACGCCGGTCAGCAGCCCGGCACGGCCGGCGCCGACGGCCACGACGGTCCGGTACCAGAGCAGGAACGCCACCGCCGTCACCATGACGGCGAGGTACCCCGCCGCCGCCCACTGGGCCGGCCCGAGCGTCCCCAGGTCGGCGGGGTGCTCGCAGAGCACCGTGAGCCCCGCCAGCGTCAGCGCCCCCAGCCACACCGCGTGCACGGACACCCCCCACGCGCCGTGCCGGCGCAGCACCGGGACGGCGAGCAGGGTGAACCCCGCCTCGCAGCCCAGCGCGAGCGCGGCCCAGCCCACCCCGGCGGCGTCCGTCCGGCCCGTCCCCTCGACCAGGACCGCCCCGGCCACCACCACCGGTGCCGCCACCAGCACCTGACGGCTGGGGCGACGCCCCTCCAGGAACGGGCCGATCAGCCCCAGCAGAATCGGTACGGAGGCCACCGCGACGGCGATGACGGCCGGTTCGGCATGCGCCACCCCGCGCACGACGGCCACGTTGAACAGCACCAGCCCGGTCGCCGCGATCCCGGCCAGCCACAGCCACTCCCGGCCGCGCGGCCGCAGGACCGGCACCCGTGCGGCCCGGGCCAGCGCGACCAGCAACAGCGCGGCGGCCGCGTACCGGACGGCCTGCGTGGCGAACAGCGGGGCGTCGACGAGCGAACGGGACACGGTGACGCTGCTGCCGACCAGCGCCATGCCCGTGACCCCGGGAGCCAGATCCCGGAAGGCGGCGGAGCGCGCGGTGGTGTTCGAGGCGGAAGTTCTCTCCATGCGATCCAGCGTGGCTCCACAATGGACCCGTGAGCAGGTCCAATGAAGGCGTGATCCAGGGGTCCAAAACGAACGGGCCCTCAGCCGCGGGGTCGCGGCCCGAGGAGCCGGCGGACCCCAGCGGTTCGGACTTCCTCCAGCTCGACCTCGGCCAGGCCCCGCCCGGCGGCCGCACCGACTGGCTGGCGGGCCGGCTCCGCGCCGCCATCGCCGACGGCACGCTGCCCGTCGGCAGCAGGCTCCCGGCCAGCCGCGTCCTCGCCGCCGAACTGCGCGTCTCCCGCGGTCTCGTCACCGAGGCCTACCAGCGCCTCGCGGAGAGCGGTCAGGTCCGCGGCCGGGGCCGCGGCGGCACCGTGGTCGTCGCCGCACCGCCCCCGGCGGCGGGGCCCACGCCCGCCCCGGACCGCGGCGGACCGGTGGACGCCCTGCGCGCCGTGCCCTGCCGGATCGACCTCTCGCCCGGGGTCCCCGACCTCACGGCCTTCCCCCGTACGGCCTGGCTGCAGGCCGAGCGCCGGGTGCTCGCCGGCCTCACCCCGGCCGACTTCGGCTACGGCAATCCCCAGGGCGCGCCCGCCCTGCGCGCGGCGGTCGCCGGCTGGCTGGCCCGCAACCGCGGCATCCGCGCCGACCCCGACGAGGTGGTGATCGTCGCGGGCGTCGCCCAGGCCCTGGGGCTGCTGGCGCAGGTCCTGCGCGAGGACGGCGTGCACCGCGTCGCGGTGGAGGACCCCGGCTCGCTCGGCGCCCGGCAGCAGCTGGAGCACGGGCGGCTGGAGACCGTTCCCGTACGGGTGGACGAGGCGGGGCTCGACGTCGCCGGGCTCCGCGCGAGCGGGGCCCGGGCCGTGCTGCTCACCCCGGCGCACCAGTTCCCGACCGGGGTGGTCCTCGACGGCGGGCGGCGCCGGGCCCTGCTCGGCTGGGCCGCCGCCGGGGGCCTGGTCATCGAGGACGACTACGACGCCGAGCACCGCTACGACCGTGCCCCCGTCCCCGCGCTGCGCGCCCTGCTGCCGGAGGCCGTCTGCTACGCCGGGAGCGTCTCCAAACTCCTCGCCCCCGCCCTGCGCCTGGGCTGGCTCCTGGTGCCGCCGCGGCTGCGGGACGCGGTGACCGCCGCGAAGCGCTACGCCGACCTCGGCAACCCGGTCCTCGCGCAGCTGGTCCTCGCCCGGCTGATGGACTCCGGCGAGCTGGAGCGGCACCTGCGCCACGTCCGGCGCCGCCACCGCCGCCGCCGCGACGTCATGCTCCGGGCGCTCGCCGAGCACCTGCCGGGGGCCCGGGTGCACGGCGCGGCGGCCGGCCTGCACCTGATGGTCACCTTCGACGGCGCCGGCTTCGAGGACACGGCCCTGGCCTCGGCGGCGCTGGCCCTGGGCGTCAAGGCCCATCCGCTGTCCTGGCACCGCGTCCGGCCGGGCCCGCCGGGCCTGGTCCTCGGCTACGCGGCGGGCTCCGCCGGGGAGATCGAGGAGGGCGTCGCCACCCTGGGCACGGCCCTGCGGGGCGCTCCGGGCGGCGGCCCGGGCGGGCCGGCGGAAACCGGCCGGAAAGTTTTTCCGGATCGGCGGCAACCTCCCGGGGGGTCGCGCGTCGTGCGGGGGTGAAGGGCGCAGTTCCGTGCCCTCGACCCGACCGTGGAGAACCACCTTGAAGAACCTGAAGCGCGTCCAGCGCGTCCAGCGTGTCCAGCGTGTCCAGAGCGTCCCCCTGGCCGTCCGCCGGGCCGCCGTCACCGCCGCCGCGGCCGCAGTGGCCGTCTCCCTCGCCGGGCCGGCCTGCGCCGCGAGCGGGAGCTCGCCGGCGCCGGCTCCCTCGATCAGCGTTCCGGCCAGTGCCTCTGCTGGTGACGGCGGGGCCAGGCCGTCCCCCTCGGTGAGCACCCCGCCGAGCGCGGGTTCGGGCGCGAAGAGCGCGGCCCCCAGCGCGGCCCCCAGCGCCGCGCCGAGCGTCTCCGCGTCGAGCCCGGGGACGGCCGGTCCCCAGCCCAGCGCCTCCCCGTCCGAGCCGGGCCCCGCCGCCGCCGACGGCGCGGCCGAGCTCGCGCATACTGGCTCCTCCGCCACCACCACGGCCCTGGGGGCGGGCGCCGCCGGTCTGGTTCTGGCCGGCGCGGCAGCCCTGTACGCCGTGCGGCGCCGCGCGAACTGAGGAATTCCGTGCTCCACCTCGCACCACCCGTCGGCCCCCTCACGCCCGGCTTCGGCCGGGCGTGGCGGGGCCTGTGGTCGTTGCTGCGCGGCGAGCGTTCCGCCCCGCCGGCCTCCCCGCGCCCGTACCAAGACCCGTACGGGGCCTCGTACGGCTCCTCGCGCACGTACGGGCCGACGGGCCACGGCGAGCCGCAGCCGCCCACCGTCACCGAGCTCTACCACGCGCACCGGCTGCGGATGGTCCGGCTGGCGGTGCTGCTGGTCGACGACCTCGCCACGGCAGAGGACGTGGTCCAGGACGCCTTCACGGCCCTGTACCGGCGTCACGGGGAGCAGGTGGCCGAGGTCGACAACGCCCTCGGCTACCTGCGCACCGCGGTCGTCAACACCTCGCGCTCCGTCCTGCGCCGCCGGCGCACCGTACGGGCCTGGACCCCGCCACCGCCCGCCGACGTACCGTCCGCCGAGGACCACGTGGTCCTGGACGAGGCGCACCGCGAGGTCCTCGCCGCGCTCGGCCGGCTGACACCGCGCCGCCGGCAGGTCCTTGTGCTGCGGTACTGGGCGGACCTCAGCGAGGCGGAGATCGCGGCCACCCTCGGGATCAGCCGGGGAGCGGTCAAGTCCAACGCGAGCCGCGGCCTGGACGCGCTGGAACGGATTCTGGAGGGACGGATATGACGCGTGACGGCGAACGCCTCGCCGAACGGCCGGTCGAGCGGCGGCTGCGGCAGGCCCTCGACGCGCGCGCGGACAGCATCGACGTCCGCCGGCTGCGCCCCGCGGACCCGCCGGGACCGCAGGTGCGGCGGGTGCCCGTGGAGCGGCTGCGGCGGTTCGCGCTGCCCCTGGCGGGGCTGGCCGCGGCCGCTGCCGCCGGGGTCGGCTACCTGCTGCTCGCTCCGGATCCCACGCCCGGCCCGACGCCTCCCGCCACGCCGCCGAAGGTCACGGGTCCCGGCCCGTCCGGCCCGTCGCCGGAGCCCTCGCCGTCGCCCTCCCGGCGGTCCGCCGGGCCGGCCGAGCCGAGCCGGGGCGGGTCCGCGTCGGGGAGCCCGGGGACGTCGTCGCACCCGACCGCGTCGGTGAGCCCCGGCCCGTCCTCGCCCTCCGCGTCGAAGGGCGCGGGGTCGGTGTCGCCCTCGGCGGTCCCCTCCACCCCGCCGGCCCGGGCGGTCACCTCCTCCCCGCCGGCCACGGGAGGACCGCGCTAGGAGTCGCTATGCGTCACGCGTCAGGAGTCGCTACGCGTGCGGAGTCGGCACGCGCCAGGTGTCAGCGGCGGAGGTTCTCCACGGCCGACACCAGCGGCGCGAGCTCCGGGTTGCGCGCGGCCTCGTCCAGGGCCTCGCGCAGCGCCGTGTCGTTCGTGGGCCGGGCCGCGGCCAGCAGGGCCAGGCCCGCCTCGCTCACGTCGGTGTAGATGCCCCGCCGGTCGGTGTCGCAGAGGTAGCGGTTCAGCAGGCCGCGGTCCTCCAGCCTGCTGACCAGGCGGGTCGTCGCGCTCTGGCTGAGCACCACCGAGTCGGCGACCTGGTGCATCCGCAGGTGCCCGCCCGGCCCGTTGTGCTGGCGGCTGAGGACGTCGAGGAGCGAGTACTCGCGCACGCTCAGTCCGTGCCCGGCCTGCAGGGCCCGTTCGATGTGCGACTCGATCCGCCCGTGCAGGAGGGAGAGGGCGCACCAGCCCTGGGAGAGGGCGGTCAGCGCGCTGTCCGTGGCCGTCATGGGCTTCCTCCGTCGAAGCGTGCCGTGCGAGCGGTGTGGTCCCAGGATAGGCCACGCCTGCAATAGCCCGCGCTTGCAAATATCCCGCGTCTGCAATTAATGTGGACGCACGTAAGCGGCGACCGCAATCGTACTCTCGGCGGCCGGACCGCACCCCGCACCAGCGCTTCCCTCTCCCTGAAGGGCACCTCCCCCCATGCCTCTCGCACTCCTCGCCCTCGCCGTCGGGGCCTTCGGGATCGGCACCACCGAATTCGTGATCATGGGCCTGCTCCCCGAGGTCGCCGGCGAATACGGCGTCTCGATCCCCACCGCGGGCTTCCTGGTCACCGGCTACGCCCTCGGCGTCGTCCTCGGCGCCCCGCTCATGACCGTGCTCGGCACCCGCATCCCCCGCAAGCGCATGCTGATGCTCCTCATGGGCCTCTTCGTCGCCGGCAACGTGCTCTCCGCCCTCGCCCCCTCCTTCGGCGTCATGCTCGCCGGCCGCGTCGTCGCCTCCCTCGCCCACGGCGCCTTCTTCGGCATCGGCGCGGTCGTGGCCGCCGAGCTCGTCGCCCCCGAGAAGAAGGCCGGAGCCATCGCGATGATGTTCACCGGCCTGACCGTGGCCAACGTGGTCGGCGTCCCGCTCGGCACCCTCGTCGGGCAGACCCTCGGCTGGCGCGTGACCTTCCTGATCGTCGCCGCGCTCGGCGTCGCCGGTCTGCTCGGCATCGCCCGGCTCGTGCCCGAACTCCCCCGGCCCGAGGGCGGCGTACGGATCCGCCGCGAACTCGCCGCCTTCCGCAACGTCCAGGTGCTGCTCGCGATGGCGATGACCGTCCTCGGCTTCGGCGGCGTCTTCGCAGCGGTCACCTACATCACCCCGATGATGACCAACGTCGCCGGCTTCGCCGACTCCTCCGTCACCTGGCTCCTCGTCCTCTTCGGCCTGGGCATGGTCGCCGGCAACCTCATCGGCGGCCGCTACGCCGACCGCGCCCTCATGCCGATGCTGTACGTGTCCCTCGGCGCGCTAGCCCTCACCCTGGCCGTCTTCACGCTCACCGCCCACACCAAGGCGGGCGCCGCCGTCACCGTGGTGCTGATCGGCGCCCTCGGCTTCGCGACCGTGCCGCCGCTCCAGAAGCGGGTCCTCGACCAGGCCGCCGGGGCGCCCACCCTGGCCTCCGCCGTCAACATCGGCGCCTTCAACCTCGGCAACGCCCTCGCCGCCTGGCTCGGCGGGCTCGTCATCGCCGCCGGCCTCGGCTGGACCGCCCCGAACTGGGTCGGCGCGGCGCTGGCCGCCTCCGCCCTGGCGCTGGCCCTCGCCTCCGGCGCACTGGAACGCCGTACGACCGGTCGTGCCGCCGCCGGCCGGGTGGTCGCGTCCGCCGCGGCCCGCGAGGCGACCGCCGCCGCACCCGCCCGCCACTGACCCCCCCTGTTCCCCGTACACACCCCCCGCAAGGAGAAACCGGCATGTCCACCACCCCCCGCACCGCCGTCGCCGCCCTGACCACCGAGGACGCCGAGCTGCTCGTCGGCGTCGCCAGGTCCGCCGCCGAGGCGGCCGGGGCCACGGTCAGCGTCACCGTCCTCGACGCGGGCGGCCACCTGCTCGCCTTCCGCCGCGACGACCGGGCCGTGCTGATCTCCGGAGAGACCAGCACCCGCAAGGCCTACACCGCCCTCCAGCTGAACGCGCCCACCGCCGACCTCGTCGAAGCGGTGCGCCCGGGAGGCCCCTTCCACACGCTGCCCACGGCCCTGGACCGCCCCCTGCTGTTCATCGCGGGCGGGCTGCCCGTCCACCGCGACGGCCGGCTCGTCGGGGCGATCGGCGTCGGCGGCGGAGCCCCCGAGCAGGACCACGCCTTCGCCGCCGCGGCGCTCGACGCCCTGGTCTGAGAAGCCCGGTCCGAGACCTCCGGGTCGCGCGCCCGTGTCCCCCGTGCCAGGTTGGGTACGGGGGACACGGGTGCATGATGCGGAAACCAAGGCTTCACAGGAGGGTCCGGACCATCGCGACGGCAACGGCCGCCGCGCTGGTCACCCTCGCCGTGCCCGGTTGCTCGGCCGCCTCGGACGAGGCGCGCGCCCCCGCCACCCCGGGCTCCGCCACGACGCCGGCCACCCCGACCGGTGCCGCCCCGGTGCCGCCCGCCCCCACCCCGACGCCGTCCTACCCCCTGTCCACGGCCCCGCGCACCATCCCCGCCGTCCGCGAGCACGTGCCCGCCCGCGGCCCCGGCTGGAAGCCCGCCCCCGACGCCCGCGTGGTCGTCGCGCAGGGCGACGCCGCCGCCCTGTCGGACGAGGCGAAGCTGCTCGCCGGGGAACTGGGCCTCACATACGGCGACTCGGCGGCGCCGCGCGCCGGCGACGTCGAGCTCTCCGTGGAGGGCGCGGGGAAGCCCGAGTCGTACACCCTCACCGTCAAGGACGGCACGGTCCGGATCAAGGGCCCCGACGAGGCCGGGGTCTTCTACGGGACCCGCACCCTCAAGCAGGCGGTGAAGAGCGCCGGTTCGGCCCCCGAGGGCACCGTGAACGACGCGCCGGCCAAGCCCCAGCGCGGCCTCAACCTCGACATAGCGCGCAAGCACTTCACCCCCGACTGGATAGAGGGCCGGCTGCGGGAGATGGCCGACCTCAAACTCAACCAGCTCGGCCTGCACTTCTCCGACGACCAGGCCTTCCGCATCCAGTCCGACACCCACCCCGAGATCGTCTCGACTCCGCACCTTACCAAGGCGCAGGTCCGCGAGATAACGGCGCTGGCCGCCCGGCTGCACATCACGGTGGTCCCCGAGATCGACTCGCCGGGACACCTCGGCGCGGTGCTGCGCGCCCACCCCGACCTGCAACTGCGCGACGTACAGGGCAAGGCGGTCAAGGGCGCGGTGGACATATCCAACCCGGCGGCCGCGAAACTCGTCGACGAACTGCTGCGCGAGTACCAGCCGTTGTTCCCCGGCGGAGCCTGGCACCTCGGGGCCGACGAGTACCAGGCGCTGGTCTACCGGGACCCGCAGGCCTCCTTCCCGCAGCTCGCCCGCGCGGCCCAGCAGCGGTACGGCCCCTCGGCGCGCGTGCAGGACCTGGCCACGGGCTGGCTGAACGACCGCGCCGACACGGTCCGCCCGTCCGGCAAGGCGCTCAAGGCGTGGAACGACGGCTTCTTCGCCGGCGGGGTGACGAGCGCGGCGAAGGACCTCCAGGTCGAGTACTGGACCGGCAAGGAGATCGGCGCCCGGCCGCCGCTGGAGTACCTGCGCGAGGGCCGCAAACTGGTGAACCTCAACGACGAGTTCCTCTACTACGTGGTCGGCGAGCCGAACGAGTTCACCTACCCCACCGGCCGGCGGATCTACGAGGAGTGGACCCCGCTGGTCCTGCGCGGCACCACCCCCGTCCCGGCCTCGTACGGGAACCAGATCCTGGGCGGGCGCCTCGCCGTCTGGGCCGACCTCTCCGGCGCCCAGACCCAGGCCCAGGTGGCGGACGGCATCCGGCTGCCGCTGGCCGCGCTCTCCCAGAAGGTCTGGGACTCGCGCACACCCCAGCTGCCCTGGTCCGGCTTCCAGGCCCTCGCCGACCGGCTCTGAGCGGGCGCTCGGGTCCGCACGGGCGGCCGCCGCGAGGCGGCCGCGCCGGGACTACCAGATGGAGTCGACCCACTCCGGGTGGTCGATGAACGGGTTCCGGTTGTGCTGGTAGGTGTCGAATATGACCTGGTTGCGGCGCTGCTCGAAGGCGTCCGGCGGGTCCATCTGGTTCCACTGCTTCAGCAGGCTGAGCCGGCCGAAGAGCGGCGCGGAGCCGTTGTTGACCTTGTCGTTCAGCTCCAGGTCGGCGAAGCCGTCGCCGCCGTCGTAGCGGACGGCCATGTAGAGCAGCATCCGGGCCACGTCGCCCTTGACCGCGTCGCGCGGCTCGAAGGAGTCGGCGTCGGTCAGGCTGCCGGGGGCCTCGCTGACGGGGCTGCCGCCCTTGTCGAAGTCCTTGTTGCCCCGGGTGCTGTTGACGGTCACGTCCTCCGGGCGCAGGTGGTGCAGGTCGGTGCCCGGTCCGGTGGCGGTGCCGAAGTCGCCGTGGCTCTTGGCCCAGACGTGCTCGCGGTTCCAGTCGTTGACCCCGCCGCCGTTCGACGACTTGGACTGGGAGCGGCCCGAGTAGACGAGGATGACGTTGTTGGGGTTCGCCGGGTCCTGGTCGGTGACCTTCAGGGCGTTCCACACCCCGTCATAGGTCACCTTGGACTGGTTCTTGATGATGTCGTGCAGTGCGGTCTTCAGTGCGGCCCCGGTCTTGCCCTGGGCGCTCGCGTAATAGTCCGCGTACGGGTCCGCAGCGGCGGCGGCCGCCGGGTTCGCGGGAGCGGTCGTACGCTGCTGGCCGGCGGCCGCGGCCGCCGGTACGGCGAACAGGGCGGCGCCGGCGAGGGCGGCCGCCCAGGGGGTCAGGCGCGAGATTCTCATCGGGTGGGGGGTACCTCTCCAATACGCACCGTCCCCGCCTGGGGAATTGGCGGGGTGTCAGTGGCAGAGCGAGGGTCACATTGTCATGTATCGAACAGGTGAAGACCATGTGTCGAGAGTGGGCGATCTTCGTGTGTGCCGGCCGTCCGCGGCGGGCAGGGTAGCGGTGGCCCCGGGCGGGGCCGGACCGACCACGACCAGCCCCATCGGGAGCAGCCCATGGCAGTGAAGATCCTCATCGTGACCGGCGACGCGGCCGAATCGCTGGAGGTCCTGTATCCGTACCAGCGCCTGCGCGAGGAGGGCTACGAGGTCCACATCGCGGCGCCGCAGGTGAAGAAGCTGCGGTTCGTGGTCCACGACTTCGAGGAGGGCTTCGACACCTACACCGAGAAGCCCGGCTACACCTGGCCGGCCGATCTGGCCTTCACGGACGTGGTCACGGAGGACTACGCGGCCCTGGTGGTCCCGGGCGGCCGGGCGCCGGAGTACCTGCGCAACGATCCCGAGGTGCGGCGCATCCTGGCGGCCTTCGCCGAGTCCGACAAGCCGATCGCCCAGATCTGCCACGGGCCGCTCATCACCGCCGCGGCCGGGGCCCTGACCGGCCGCCGCGTGACCGCGTATCCGGCGCTGGAGCTCGACATGGAGGCGGCCGGGGCCGAGTTCGAGGACTCCGAGACCGTGGTCGACGGCACCCTGGTCTCGGCCCGGGCCTGGCCCGACCACTCGCGCTGGATGAGGGAGTTCCTGACCGTACTGCGCAGCAAGGCCCCGGTGGTCTGAAGGACCGGGGCCGGGGCCGGGGCCGGGACGGGGGGAGCGGCCCCCGTCCCGGCGCTCGTCAGTTGACGGGGGTGATCGCCGGAGCGGGCTCGTACTTGTAGTTCGGGCCGAAGTTCTTCTTCACGGCCGTCTCCCAGGAGCCGTCCTGGACCATCTTCTTCAGCGCGTCGTTGATCTTGCGCTGGAGATCCTTGTTGCCCTTCTTGACGCCGATGCCGTAGTTCTCGGTGCTGAGGCTCTGGCCGGTCAGCTTGAACTTGCCCTGGTTCTCCTTGCGGGCGGCGTACCCGGCCAGGATGGCGTTGTCCGTGGTCATGGCGTCGACACGGCTCTCCTGGAGGGCGACGACGCAGTCCGAGTAGGCGCCGAGCTCCAGCAGGGCCGCCTTGGGGGCGAGGTTCTTCTTGAGGTTCTCGGCCGAAGTGGAGCCGGTCACCGAGCACATCGTCTTGCTGTTGAGGTCCTCGGCCTTGTTGATGGAGGTGTCGTCGGCCCGGGTCATCAGGTCCTGGTGCGCGACGAAGTACGGGCCGGCGAAGTCGACCTTCTCCTTGCGCTTCTCGTTGATCGAGTAGCTCGCGACGACGAACTTCACCTCGTTGTACTGGAGGAGCAGCTCGCGGTCGTTGCTGAGGACCTGCTTGAACTCGATCCGGTCCGCCTTGTAGCCGAGCTCCTTGGCCACATAGGTCGCGACGTCCACGTCGAAGCCGGAGTAGACGCCGCCGGTCTCCCGCATGCCGATGCCCGGCTGGTCGAACTTGATGCCGATGGAGAGGGTCCCCTGGTCCTCGTCCTCGCCGAAGACGCACCCGGAGGCGGTCAGGGCGATGGCGATCACTGCGGCGACCGCACCGGCCTGGGGAACCTTCATGCTGCACTCTTTCCTGGGGTAACGCGGAATGCGCCACCGGGATCGCCGGGGCAGGTGGAACCGCGGAGACGTCGGTGACGTCGAGACGTGTGTACGAGGAAGCTAGGAAGCCCGCGGGCACACCGTCACTAGATTTGAGCAAAACTTGAGGATAACGATCCGGTTCAGCCACAGATCCTGCGGTTGAACCGGGTCGGTGCGGGAGAAAGGGGCCCGTTCTGGAGGGGATCCAGCTCCGGGCCTTCCCGCTCGGGGAGGCGGCGCCGGCCCGGTGGCGCCGGGCCGAGCGGGCGCGCCTCGCGCCGCCGCGGCCGGCCGGCCCCACGGGGCTCTACGGGGCTCCGCCCGCTCCCGGCTCCACCGGTTCGGCCGGTTCCTTCGCCGGCCACGGCGGCCCGGTGCCCGCGCCGATGACGGCGCGGCCGGGTCCGGCTCCCGGCGCGCCCCGTCCTGTGGGCAGGACGGGGCCGGGCTGCCCTGGTTCCCGTCCTACGACGAGTCGGTCGCCGACCCTGGCGCCGGCCGGCGCCCTGAGCGGGGTCCAGCCGGTGGGGGAGTGGCTCGGCGACGACCACGACCCGCGGGGGGAGCCGTCGCCGGGTCGGGCCACGCCGCCCGGGAACGCGCCGAGGCCGGGCAAACCCGTACAGGACGGCGATGCGTAACGGCCGGGAACGTACGGTCCTTCGGGCCGCGGCGGGGTCCCGTGGGATCATGCGGGGGCAAGTCCTGGTGAACGAAGGGGGAGTTCGGTGACTGGTGTACGCAAGGGCCTGGCCAAGGTGGAGGTCGCGCTGCGGTGGGACCCCAGTCCCACGGGCACGCCCGCGAGCGACCTCGACATAGTGGCCGCTGTCTACGGCGCCGCGGACCTCCACGGCACGCCGGTCCAGCTGGTCCACTTCGGCAGCCGCTCGCCCGACGGCACCATCACCCTGAACCGGGACAGCCACACCGGCCAGGGCTTCGGCTTCGACGAGGTGATGACCTTCGAGCTGGACCGGATGGGGCCCGATCTGCGCCGGGTGGTGGTCGGCGTGGTCATCCAGAGCGTGGGCGCGGACACGGGCGCCGGGGCCCGCGCGAAGACCTTCGCCGACATCGACGGTACGGGGTTCCGGATCCGCGAGGGCCACACCGACCTCGCCCAGGGCGATTTCGCGTCCGTGCCCTCCGCCACCGCGGCCACCGTCGTCGAGTTCACCCGCGACGCGTCGGGCGCCTGGTCGTTCGAGGCGCGACTGCGCGGTTTCGACACCGATCCGGAGGAGTTCGCCCGGGTCATGGGCGGGGCCCGCTGAACACGGCTGCCGGGGCGGTCTCGCTGCCGCACAGACCGGGTGGCGCGCTGCCGCCGTCCCCACGAGGCAGCGCGGGCGGGTCGCCGTCAGGTCATCGGGACGGCGGCCCGCCGGTTCAGGGGGTCCGTCCGGCCGGGTGCCGGGCGGGGTGGGAGGGTGCGAGGCCCAGGGACGGGAGCATGACGGCGTCGACGAACCGGACCAGGTAGTCGGCGTCCGCGTACCGCCCTTCCAGGACCGGCCGGATCCGGAGCACGCCCATCAGCTGGGCCGGCAGGAACTCCACGGCCGGGTGGTCGGCGGCGATCTCGCCGCGTGCCACGGCCCGCCGCACCATCACGTCGAACGCGGCGAGCTCGGGCTCGACCAGCGCCTCGCGCAGGGCGGCCTGGAGCTCCTCGTCGCTGAGCACGGCGTGCCCCAGCGCCTGCGTCAGCCGGGTGTCGCGCCCGGAGGTGCCGGCCGCGATCCGGGCCGCCTCGCGCAGGTCGCCCGCCAGCGTGCCGGTGTCCACCGCGACGAGGGTGCCGTGACGGCCCGCGCGCAGGGCGGCGGCGACGAGCTGGGGCTTGGTCTTCCACTGCCGGTAGAGCGTGGACTTGCCACAGCTGGCCCGGGCGGCGATGCCCTCCATGGTCAGCGCCTCGTAGCCGTGCTCGCGCAGCTGCTCCAGGACGGCGTCGTAGAACTCCTGCTCCCGCTCCGGGGTGATCTTGGAGCGGCGCGCGGGGGGCGGCGTCGACGTCATGGGCTGCGGCTCTCCTCGGGGGCTCCTCGGCGGCGGTTCCACCACGAAGTGTACGGGAACGCGACCGTATCGGTACACCAGCGTATCGATACGCCAATGTATCGATACACTGGCGTGTCGCAGTGCGCGTAAACAGGAAGAGAGACCGGGGGATGACCTCCCACACCACACCTGCCGGGCCGGAGGCCGGGCCAGCCGGACCGAGAGCCGCGCGCCGTCGCCTCATACGCGAGCTGCTGCTCGTCGCGGGCTTCTTCACCGTCTACAAGGCCGGCCGGCTGCTCTCGACCGACCGCACCGGGGAGGCGTTCCGCAACGCGGAGCGAATATGGGACGCCGAGCGGGCGCTGTGGCTGCCCGGTGAAGGCGCGGTGCAGCGGCTGCTGCTCCACGGGGACGCCCTCGTGCACACCGCGAACACCTACTACGCGGTCGTCCACTTCCCCGCGACCGCGCTCTTCCTGATCTGGCTCTACGTCCGCCGCCCCGCGCACTACCTGTGGACCCGCCGGGTCCTGGCCGTGCTCACCGGCGCCGCCCTCGTCCTGCACCTCGCCTTCCCGCTCGCACCCCCGCGGATGCTCGAAGCCGCACGGCTCATCGACACCGGGCAGGTCTACGGGCCCACCGTCTACCGGGCCGCGCCGGACGCCGACACCCTGGCCAACCAGTTCGCCGCGATGCCCTCGCTGCACTTCGGCTGGGCGCTGATGCTCGCGCTCGGCGTGATCGCCGCCACCCGCACCCCGTCCCCGGCCGGGAAGGCCCCCTCCCGGTGGCGCCTGCTGTGGCTGCTGCACCCGCTGCTGACCCTGCTGGTGATCGTCGGTACCGCCAACCACTACTGGCTCGACGCGGTCGTGGCCGCCGTCCTGCTCGGGGCGGCCCTGCTGCTGGTGCCCCGCCCGCGCGCGGCCGGCCCCGGCACGGACCCCGGCGCGAACTCGGACCCCGGCGCGAACTCGGACCCGGGCACCGACTCGGGTACGGACTCCGACGCGCACGCTGATGCGGACGCCGCCGCGGGAGGGCTGCCGGACCGGCAGAGCGCCGCGGCCGCCGTAGGGGCAGGGCAGTGAACGACACCGTCCTCGCCCTCGCGCTGTGCCTCGCCTCGGCCGTGGCCTACGCGGCCGGCGCCGTCGCCCAGGAGCGCCTCGCCCGCGCGGCCGTCGCGCGCAGTGCCAAGGCGCTGATGGGCTCCGGCGCCTGGTGGTGGTCGGCCGGGCTGAACGCGGCCGCCGCGCTCCTGCACGCGGCGGCCCTGCGGTACGGCCCCCTCACCCTGGTGCAGCCGCTCGGCGCGCTCACCCTGGTCGCGGCCGTCCCGCTGGGCGCGCGGCGCTCCGGACGCCGGGTGGCGGCCACCGAATGGCGGGGCACCCTGGCCACCGTCGCCGGGCTCGGCCTGCTCCTCCTCCCGGCCTCCGGGCCGGCCCCCGACGACACCCTCACCCTGGCCGAGGCGCTGGCCGTGTCCGGGGCGACGGCCGCCGTGATCCTCGCGCTGACCGCGTCCAAGGACCCGCGCTCGGGGCTGCGGCACGCGACGGCGTCCGGGCTGGCCTCCGCGGCGGCCTCCGCCCTGACCCAGACCGTGGCCGTGGCGGGCGGCCGCGGCGGGGCCCTGCTCAGCTTCCGGGTCGTCGCGGTGGCCCTGCTCGTCGTGTTCTTCGCCGTCGGCGGGATGCTCCTCTCGCAGCGGGCCTACCGTGGCGGCCTCGGCGCCCCGCTCGCGGTGGTGAACCTGGCCAACCCGCTCGCCGCGGCCGCCATCGGCATGGTCCTGCTCGGCGAGCGCCTCCAGGGCGGAGCGCCGGGCGTGCTGCTGGCCGCGGCCGGGGCCCTGCTGGCGGCCCGCGGAGTGGTCCTGCTGACCCGGACGCCGCCCGCCGGGGTGGCGCTCCCGCAGGCGGTTCCCACACCGGCTCCGACGGCGGCTCCGGCCGCCGCCGAGCCCGCCGTGCCGGCCGGCCGCATGGCGGCCTGATCCTGAGAGAACCGTTTCGGCCACGGCCGCGTCCTCCCTGCTGAACGCCCGGACCCGTGGAACGTCCGGACGCGCGGGAACGACCACCGAACGACCGAACCACCGAAGCGGAGTGACTGGGCATGGGGATCGTCAGCTGGATCATCCTGGGACTGCTGGCCGGCGGCATCGCCAAGGTACTGCTGCCCGGCCGGGACCCCGGCGGTCTGATCGGCACCACCCTCATCGGCGTCGCCGGCGCCTTCATCGGCGGCTGGCTCTCGGCGAAGGTGCTCGACAAGCCCATCCAGACGGAGTTCTTCGACCTGGCCACCTGGGGCTCCGCCATCGCGGGCTCGCTGGTCCTGCTCATCGGCTACCGGATCCTCTTCGGCAACTCCCGGGACTGACCCGGCTCCGCGCGCCGGCGCCCGCACCACGACCCGTCAGGTTCCGGCCGATGTCCGGGCCGGACGGGGCCGGGCACCCCGCGCCGCGTCGCCCGAAGGCCGCACTACCCTGGCCGGACCACGCGAGGGGCGAGAACGAGCAGCGAGGAAACCGGTACGACATGAGCGTCACCCCCGTCCCGACGGCCGACCTGTACGACGAGCACGGCGAGTCCCTCGGCATCTGTACCACCGCGTTCCGTCAGTTCGGCGGCCGCCGCCTGTTCGCCGGTCCCGTACGGACCGTCCGCTGCCACGAGGACAACGCCCTGCTGCGCGCCCTCGTGCACACGCCGGGCCAGGGCGCCGTGCTCGTCGTGGACGGCGGCGGTTCGCCCCGGACCGCCCTGGTCGGCGACCTCCTCGCCGGCGCGGCCGAGAGCAACGGCTGGGCGGGCCTGATCATCAACGGCTCGGTCCGTGACAGCGTCGCCCTCGGCGGCCTCGACCTCGGCATCAAGGCGCTGGGCACGGTCCCGCGCAAGAGCGGCAAGACCGGCGAGGGCGCGGTGGACGAGCCCGTCACCATCGGCGAGATCACCTTCCGCCCCGGCGACACGGTCCACGCCGACGACGACGGCGTGGTCCTCCTGCGCGGCTGACGGCGAGAACAGGCCAGGGCCCGCGTACCGGCCCTGGCCCGGCCGGGCCGGCCCGCGTTTCACTGCGGGCCCATGAGACGACACAGGATCACGGGCCTGCTCGGCGCGATCGCGCTGGCCGCCGGCACCCTGGCCGCCGCGGGACCCGCGCACGGCCTCACCCCGGCCGACCCGCCGCCCGCGCACGGCGTGACCCCGGCCGACCCGCCGCCCGCCGAGTTCGGCACCGACTGGCACGACCCGCTCACCCCCGCCCCGCCCGTCACCCGCCCCGCGACGCGGTCCTGCGAGGTGACCCTCGCCGAGGCGCAGTTCCGCGACTTCACCCCGTACCAGGGCAGCTACGCGCCGCCCGCGGCCTGCGGCACCGGCCCCTGGGCGAAAGTGGTCCTGCGCCTCGACGGCAAGGTCAAGGGCCGCCAGTACGACAGGCTCGGCCACCTCTCCCTCGGCGGCGTCGAGATCCTGCGGACCTCCACCCCCCAGCCCTCGCCCGACGGGATCACCTGGTCCGTGGAGAAGGACGTCACCCGCTACCGCGACACCCTCGCCCGCCCGCAGCCCGTCGAGATGCTCATCGGCAACGTCGTCGACGACACCTACACCGGCGTCATCGACGTCAGGGTGACCCTGACCTTCTACGCGGCGGAGGGCGGCGCCGCGGCCCCCGACACCCCCGACCGCGTCCTGCCCCTCACCTCCCCGTCGGTCACCACCCCGCGCAACACCGAGCGCCTCGTCGCCGAGGTGTACGCGACCGGCTCCGGCGGCGGCTGCGAGGAGTACTGGTACATGACCACCCCGGACGCCGCCCCGTACTCCTGCAAGGCCGCCGACGGCCCCCACCGCGAGGTCCGCGTCCTCGTCGACGGGCAACTCGCAGGCATCGCCGCCCCCTTCCCCACCGTCTGGACCGGCGGCTGGTCCAACCCCTTCCTCTGGTACGTGACTCCGGGCCCGCGCGCCTTCGACGTCCAGCCGATCCGCTACGACCTCACCCCCTATGCCGCCCTCCTCAACGACGGCCGCCCACACCGGATCGACGTGTCCGTCGCGGGGGTGCCGGCCGGGCAGAGCGGCTGGAGCACCCCCACCAACCTGCTGCTGTGGCAGGACGAGGCCCGGCAGGTCGTCACCGGCGCCCTGACCCGGCACGAGCAGAGCGAACCGGCGGGCCACTCCCGCTGGACGCCCGCCGCACCCGGCGGACAGCACCGCCTGGACACCGAGGGCCGTCACCGGCTGACCGTCGCCGGACACCTGGACACCTCCCACGGCCGGGTGGCCACCACCGTCACCCGCACCGTGCACGGCACTTCCGTCCACCGCTGGACCGAGGGCGAGAACCTCGACGCCCTCGACGCCACCTGGACCGACGAGGAGAGCGTGACGCACGGGCCGACCACCACCCGGACCGCCCGCACCTACACGATGGACGGTGAGACCACCCTCGGCGCCGGCGACCGGCTGCGCACCGTCCTCTCACTCGGCGACCGAACGGACACCGTCACCCTGCGCGGCGGCCGGCCCGTGGAATCCTCCCGGCTCGACGACCAGTACACGGGTGACGCCACCTACACGGCGAACGTCCCCCGCGACCAGCGGCACGCGGTCGCGACCACCTCCGCCCGCCACCGGCTGTACGGGTCACAAGCACCGGGCGGGTGCTACGACCGCACGGTGGGCACCGTCCAGGGAACGGTCACGGTGGACCGCCGACGCTGCTGACGGTGGCGGCGCCTACGATGATCCGCCATGGACACGAGTGAGGCCGGCAGACAGCTGATCGACGGGCGCTTCGAACTGGTCGCGCCCCTGGGCAGCGGCGGCATGGGAACCGTTTGGCGGGCGCGCGACATAGCCCTGCACCGAGAGGTCGCCCTCAAGGAAGTACGCCCGCCCGACCCGGCGACCGCCGCCGCCCAGCCCGGCCTCGCGGACCAGATGCGCGAGCGCGCCGTCCGCGAGGCACGCGCCCTCGCCCGCCTCGCCCACCCCCACGTCGTGACGATCCACCACATCGTCGAACCGCCGGAAGGCGCCGACGGGCACCCGTGGATCGTCATGGAGATGGTCAGGGGCGGCTCCTTGTACGACCGCCTGGAGTCCGGACCGATGCCGCCCGCGGAAGCGGTGCGGCTCGGCCTCGACGTCCTGTCCGCGCTGCGCGCCGCGCACGCGGAGGGCATCCTCCACCGCGACGTGAAGCCCGCCAACGTCCTGCTGCGCCCCGACGGGTCGGCCGTCCTGACCGACTTCGGCATCGCCGCGCTGCACGACTCCACCGGGCTCACCGCGACCGGAGTGCTGATCGGCTCACCCGAGTACATCGCACCCGAGCGGGTCCGCGGGGAGGAGGGGCTGGCCGCCTCCGACCTGTGGTCGCTCGGCATGCTCCTGTACGTCGCCGCCGAGGGAACCAATCCGCTGCGCCGGGCCACCAGCCTGGCCACGGTCGTCGCCGTGCTCGACGAGCCGATCCCGGCGCCGGTGCGCTCCGGCCCGCTGGGACCCGTACTGGAACGACTGCTCGTCAGGGACCCGGCCGCGCGGCCCGACGGAGCGCAGCTGGAACGGCTGCTCCGCGACGCGAGCGCCGCTCTCGGTTCCGGTACCGGTCCTGGGACCGTCGTCCCGCCGCCCGTCGCCTCCCCGGTCGTGCCGAACCCGTACGGGCAGTTCGGTCCGTACGCGCCGGCCGGCGCACCGCCCACCCCGCCGCCGTACGGCTCCGGTGGCTCGCCGTACGCCGCGGCCACGACGCCCGTTCCGGTGACGTCCGCCGCGCGCAGGCGCCCGGCCCTGATCGGCGCCGCGATCACCGCGGTCCTGGCGGCCGGCGTCGTCGGCATCGTGCAGCTGCTGCCCGACGGGAACTCCGGCGACGACGGCGCGAAGGGCGGCGCCGCGTCCCGCCCGGCCGTCGCCACCTCCGCCACCCCGCCCGGGCGGGACGCGTCCTCGGGCCCGGCCCCCAAGGCGAGCGCGCAGAAGGCGGACGCCCCCCGGGGCAGCATGATGACGCCGGAGAACATCCGTACCGCCCTCGCGGCGTTCAAGAAGGAGACGGGGACGACCACCTTCGTCGACATGACGCTCTACGACGGCTACATCCTGGCCTCCATCCCCACCGCCGCCGGTGCCGAGACCGTCGACTCCTGGCAGTACCGCGACGGCGCCGCATCGCGCACGGGCCCGGACGGCACGGTCGAGGAGGGGGAGCCGCTGATCGACATGGCCACGGTCAACTGGGACGCGCTGCCCGGCATGCTGGAGCAGTCCAAGAAGGACCTGAAGGTCGAGAAGCCGACCTCGCGCCACGTCATCGTCGACCCGTGGATGATGGACCAGGTCCCCTCCATCCGCACGTACCTCAGCGACGAGTACGGGCGCGGCGGCTACATCCTGTGGAAGACCGACGGCAGCCTCAGGAAGGTCACCGTCACCTGATCCCGCGCGCCCGTACAGGGCCGCACAGGAGCCGGGGAGGGCGCGCACGCACGCGCCCTTCCCTCCGCCCACGCGTACACCGAGGAGTTCGACCACCGTGCCCAGCTGGCGCACCACCCTCACCGCGGCCGGGATACCCGGCCCCCGGCTGCGGGACGACTACACGCACGCCGCCCGCCGGGTGCTCCGCCGTGAGCCGGCCCCGTACCTCGCGCTGCGGCTGCTCGCCGCGCCGCCGCTGGTGCCGTACCTGGCCGCCGGACTCGCCTTCATGAACCTGGTCGACGACGTGGCCGAGACCGGCACCCCGCAGCAGCGGGCCGAGGGACTCGCCGCGCTGGCCGGGCGCACCGATGCGGCCCTGTCATCGGGGGACAGCGCGGACCCCGTGCTGCGCGCCTACGCCCACGCGGTGGACTCCCGCGCCCTCCCCGCGCACTGGGTCTCCCGTTTCCTGGAGGGCGCCGCCACCGCCGAGGCCGCCTTCGACGGCTTCGCCGCCGAGGAGGACTTCCAGGCCTATCTCGACGCCTACGCGTTGCCCGGCGTGCTGGTCTTCACCGGACTCCAGTACCGGGGCGGCCCCGACCGGGAACAGGCCGCCGGCTGGCGGCGGTTCGTCGACGCCGCCCAGCGCGTCGACTTCCTCGCCGACCTCTGCGGGGACCTCGCGGACGGCCGGCTCTGCATCCCGCGCGAGCGGCTCGCGGAACACTCCGTGACCCGTGCCGACCTCGAACAGGCCCGTGACACCCCGGCCGTCCGCGCCCTCCTCGCCGGCGAGAGCCGGCGTGCGCGCACGGCCCTCGACGCCACCCACGGCATCCTCGACCTCGCCGAACCCGGACTGCGTCCCGTGATCGCGACGATGAGGGAGCTCATGGAGCACCAGCTGACCCGCGTGGAGCGGGCGGGCGTGGGTGCCCTGCGCCGGGACGTCGGCTACGGCCTGGCGGCGCCCCTGCGGATCCTCGTCCGCGCCGCCCGTCGGTCCGCGCCGTCCGTCACCGAGGCGGGTTCTAGTAGGGCCCGTTGACGTTGTCGATCGAGCCGTAGCGGGCTGCCGCGTAGTTGCAGGCGGCGGTGATGTTGGCGACCGGGTCGTAGGAGTTCAGCGAGGTGCCGGGCACGTGGTAGGCCTTGAAGGTCGGGTCGATGACCTGGAGCAGACCCTTGGACGGGATCCCGTTCTGGGCGTTGATGTCCCAGTTGTTGATCGCCAGCGGATTGCCCGAGGACTCCCGCATCACATTGCGGTGAATTCCGTTGTAGCTGCCGGGAATTCCGTGCTTGGCCATGACGTCGAGGGACTCGCGGATCCACCCGTCGAGGTTGTTCGGGTACGCGCCGGCCGGCTTGGCGGCGGGCTTCGCGGCGGGCTTGGCGGCGGCCGCGAGGGCGGGCCGGGCCGCGGACCGGCTCGCACGGGCGGGCTCCGCCTCGGTGCCGAGCTTCAGTTTGATGCCGGGCCGGATGATCGCCGGGTTGTCGCCGATGGCGCTCCGGTTCGCCGCGTAGAGCTGCTGCCAGCCGCCGCTCACGGAATGGTCCGCGGCGATCCCCGAAAGGGTGTCGCCCGCCACCACGGAATACGTCGTGGCAGTGGCCGTGCCGGCCGCGGGGGCGGCGGTCAGAGCCGCGGGAGCCGTGGCCGCCGGCACCGCACCTGCGGTGGTCGCGCTGATCAGCGGCAGAGTGAGGGCCGCGCCACCGGTGCCGGCCAGGGCCAGCTTGCGGGTGATCGGGTGGTGCTTCGGCCGGCGGTGCTTACCCTTTGCAGGCATGGCGGAATTCCTCGCGTGGGGGGACGGAAGAGCCCGGGTGGCGGCCTATTCGGCGAGCGGACCACCTGGAGTGAGGTGAAGGTAAGTGAGTGCTGAGGGCGGGAACAAGCCCCGAATTCCACCCATAGATCGACATCCCGCTATCGGCCCGTTAAATGACCATGAAGGCCCTGCGGTGAAATAGCCGATTCCCTTTCCGGGAAAAGGGGATCGGCCGTTCCGTGGAAATGATGTTGACCTCTCCCGCGTGACTCACATCACGGGTCGGGCCCCCGGCGCGCAATACGGTCAAGTTCGGCCTGGATGCTCCTCATTCGGGCGGCGGGCGCTTAAAGTGTCGAATCGCCCATTGCGGACTCTTTCCGGCGCCCGTCGCCTACTGTGGCGGGCCGGCCGGAAGCTCGCCCAGCCGCTCCAGGGTGGCCGTCACCGCCGCCTCCGAGGCCGGCAGCAGCGGGAGCCGTACGCCGGGGCTCGGAATGCGGCCCTGCGCGTGCAGCACGGCCTTGACGACCGAAGGATTGGGCTCCGCGAAGGCGGCCGCCGACATCCGGGCGAGCGCGTGTCCCAGCGGCCGCGCCCGGGCCACGTCGCCGGCCCGCCAGGCCGCCGCGAGCTCCACGAACCGCTCCGTCGCCAGGTGCGCCGAGGCGAGGATCCCGCCGGCCGCGCCCAGCGCCAGCAGGGGCGACAGGTACGCGTCGTCGCCCGCCAGCACCTCGAACCCGGCCGGCGGGTCCCCGAGCAGCGCCACCGCGTCCTGGTCGATGCCGCCGCCCGCGTACTTCATCCCGGCGACCCCGGAGAGCGCCCCGAGGGCCCGCAGCGCGGCCGCGTCCAGCGGCTGCCCGGTGCGGTACGGGATGTGATAGACGATCAGTGGCACGGGGCTCACCTCCGCCAGCCGCGCGAAGTGCGCCAGTACCCCCGGCGCCGAGGGTCGTACGAACGCCGGCACGGTGACCAGCGCCGCCCGCGCCTGCGGCCACCGCGCCAGGCGGGCCAGCGAGGCCTCGGCGGCCCGGGTGCCGCTCGCCCCGGCGCCGACGGTCAGCAGCGCCCCCCGCTCCCGGCAGACCTCGGCGCACACGCCGGTCACGAGATCGCGCTCCGCCTCGTCGAGGCAGGCCGCCTCCGCGGTGGTGCCGAGGGCGACGATCCCGGTGGCGCCCGCGTCGAGCACCTCGTGCGCGAGTGCCTCCAGGGCCGGGGCGGCCACGTCCCCCGCGGAGGTGAAGGGAGTGACCAGCGGTACGTGGATCCCCTGGAGCGAGAGGTCGCCGGAGGTCTGCGGCGTGATGCCCCGTGCCGTGCCCTGTGCCGTTTCCTGTGCCCTGTCCTGTGCCGTGTCGTGCGTCAGGTGCTGTGCCGTGTCCTGTGCCATGCCGAAGAGCCTCACCCGCCCGCAGCGTCAAATCCAGTTCGTGTTTCTTATCGGAACCGTAAGCTGAGCCGATGCTCGATGTCCGACGCCTGCGCCTGCTGCGCGAACTCGGCCGCCGCGGCACCATCGCCGCCGTGGCCGAGGCCCTCGCGTTCAGCCCTTCGGCCGTCTCCCAGCAGCTCGGCGTGCTGGAACGGGAGGCCGGCCTGCCCCTGCTGGAACGCACCGGCCGCCGGGTGCGGCTCACCCCGGCCGGGGAGAACCTGGTCCGGCACGCCGAAGCCGTCCTCGAACGGCTGGAGCAGGCCGAAGCCGACCTCGCCGAGGCGCGCGGCGGCCTGGCCGGAGCCCTGCGGATCGGCGCCTTCCCCACCGCCACCCGGGCCATCGTCCCGGCCGCGCTGGCCGCCCTCGCCCGGCGCCACCCCGCCCTGGAACCGATGGTCTCCGAGACCGATCCGGCCGCGGTGGCGCACGCCCTGCGGGCCGGCGACCTGGACGTGGCCCTGGTCCACGAGTACGACTTCGTCCCCGCACCGCAGGAGCCCGGCCTGGCCACCGAGCCGCTCTTCGCCGAGGCGATGTACCTGGCCGCGCCCGCCGGGGAGACGCCCGAGCCGGCCGAGGGGCCCGACGCGGGCACGGCCCTGCGCGCACACGCGCGGGCGCCCTGGATCACCGCCACGCCCGGCACCCTCTGCCACGCCATGACCGTACGGGCCTGCGAGGCCGCCGGTTTCACACCGCGGGTCCGCCACCAGGTCGACGAGTTCGCCACCGTGCTCGCGCTGGTCGCGGCCGGCCAGGGCGTGGCCCTCGTACCGCAGCTCGGGGTCACCGGCCCCGCGGACCCGGCCGTCCGCCTCACCCGGCTGCCCGTGCGGCGCCGTACCGGCCTCGCCTTCCGCAGTGGGGCCGGCGCCCATCCCGCCGTGGCCGCCTTCGGCGCGGCGCTCCGGGCCGCCGTACCGCCGGATCTGGTCGCGTCGCGCGCCGAAACGTGACACAACTCCCGTACCGCGTGCCGCCCGTGTACGTTCGTTGATCCAGACCGATTCGATCAGAGCGGGGTACGACGTGACGCATCGCGTACGAGGGGTCATCGCCCGGAGCAAGGGCGCACCGGTGGAGACGACGACGATCCTCGTGCCCGACCCGGGACCCGGCGAGGCGCTCGTCAGGGTCCAGGCCTGCGGGGTCTGCCACACCGACCTGCACTACCGCGAGGGCGGGATCAACGACGAGTTCCCCTTCCTGCTCGGCCACGAGGCCGCCGGGATCGTCGAATCCGTCGGCCCGGACGTCACCTCCGTGGCCCCCGGCGACTTCGTGATCCTCAACTGGCGTGCGGTGTGCGGCACCTGTCGCGCCTGCAAGCGCGGGCGGCCCTGGTACTGCTTCGCCACGCACAACGCCACCCAGCGCATGACCCTGGAGGACGGCACCCCGCTCTCCCCGGCCCTCGGGATCGGCGCCTTCGCCGAGAAGACCCTGGTCGCGGCCGGCCAGTGCACCAAGGTGGATCCGGCCGCGTCCCCCGCCGCCGCCGGACTCCTCGGCTGCGGGGTGATGGCCGGCCTCGGCGCCGCCCTGAACACCGGCAACGTGGGCCGGGGCGACTCCGTCGCCGTCATCGGCTGCGGGGGAGTGGGCAACGCGGCGGTGGCCGGAGCCCGCCTGGCGGGCGCCTCGAAGATCATCGCGGTGGACCTGGACGACCGGAAGCTGGAGTGGGCGCGCGGCCTGGGCGCCACCCACACCGTCAACGGCCGCACGGAGGACGTGGTCAAGGCCGTCCAGGGCCTGACCGAAGGCAACGGCGCGGACGTGGTCATCGACGCGGTGGGCCGCCCCGAGACCTACCGGCAGGCCTTCTACGCGCGCGACCTCGCGGGCACGGTGGTCCTGGTGGGCGTGCCGACCCCGGAGATGAAGCTCGAACTCCCGCTCCTCGACGTCTTCGGCCGCGGCGGCGCCCTCAAGTCCTCCTGGTACGGGGACTGTCTGCCGGAGCGCGACTTCCCCCTGCTCATCGACCTCTACCTCCAGGGCCGGCTCGACCTGGACGCCTTCGTCTCGGAGAGGATCCCGCTCGACGGGGTCGAGGAGGCCTTCGCCCGGATGGAACGCGGCGAGGTGCTCCGCTCGGTCGTCGAGTTCTGACACCGGCCCCGCCGGCCGGCCCGGACCCACCGGGCCGCAAGTCCCCGAGGGGCCCGGCCCGGCCGGCCGGGCACCCCATAGACTCGGCCGACCGCCACCACCGCGCCCCGCCGCCACCCGGCCGGGGCGCACGACTCCGCACCTCGCACCCCAGGGGGCCGCCCGTGACCATCGCCCACAGCTACCGCCAGCCCGGCACGGTCCTCACCGACCACCGGTTCACCGTCCCCCTGGACCACGCCCGCCCGGACGGGGAACGGATCGAGCTGTACGCCCGTGAGGTCGTCGCCACCGGCAAGGACCCCGAGACGCTGCCGTGGCTGCTGTACCTGGAGGGCGGTCCGGGTTTCGGCGCCCGCCGTTTCGTCGGCCGGCAGGCCTGGCTGGCGCGCGCCCTCACCGAATACCGGGTGCTCCTGCTCGACCAGCGCGGAACCGGCCGGTCCACCCCGCTGAACCGGCAGACCCTGCCCCTGCGCGGCACCCCCGCCCAGCAGGCGGAGTACCTCGCCCACTTCCGCTCCGACTCCATCGTGCGCGATGCCGAGGCCATCCGCCCCGGCCTGACCGGCGGCGCGCCCTGGACCGTGCTGGGCCAGAGCTTCGGCGGCTTCTGCGCGACCCACTACCTCTCCACCGCACCCGAGGGCCTCAGCGCCGCCCTGATCACCGGCGGCCTGCCCTCCCTCACGGCCACCGCCGACGAGGTGTACGCAGCCGCGTTCCCCCGCATCGAGCGCAAGAACCTGGCCCACTACGCCCGTTACCCGATGGACGTCGAGCGCGCCCGCCGGATCGCCGCCCACCTCGAGGACCGGCCCGCCGAACTCCCCGGCGGGCACCGCCTCACCGTCGAGGCCTTCCAGTCCCTCGGCATCCTCCTCGGTGGCGGGGACGGCAGCCACCAGCTCCACTACCTGCTGGAGGACGCCTTCGTGCCGACCCCGGCCGGCCCGGCCCTCTCCGACGCCTTCCTTGAGGGCGCCCGCGCCCTGCTGTCCTTCGCCGGTCACCCCCTCTACGCCCTGGTCCACGAGGCGATCTACGCACAGGACCCGGCGACGCCCACCGCCTGGGCCGCCGAACGGGTCCGGGCCGGACACCCCCGGTTCGACGCCGCGAAGGCCCTCGCGGGCGACGAACCGCTGCTCTTCACCGGCGAGACCATCCACCCCTGGCACTTCACCACCGACCCCGCCCTCGTCCCGCTCCGCGAGACCGCCGAACTGCTGGCCGCCCGTACCGGCTGGCAGCCGCTCTACGACCCGGCGCGCCTGGCGGCCAACGAGGTGCCGGTGGCGGCCGCCGTCTACCACGACGACATGTACGTGGACACCGCCGACTCCCTGGCCACGGCCCGCGCCGTGCGCGGGCTGCGGACCTGGGTGACGGACGAGTTCGAGCACGACGGCGTCCGCGCGAGCGGCACCCGCGTCCTGGACCGGCTCCTCGCCCTCGTGCGCGACGACGCCTGAGGCGGCCGTGGCGGCGCCGCCCGGGCGTCCCGCGGCGCCGCCACCCGCCCTGGGGAGGCCGGGTCTTCTAGGGTGTGATCATGAGCGAACCATCTGATCAGCAGACCCCCTTGCAGCCCATGCCCACTGACTGGCAGCGCGCTCTCGCGGTGGTGGCGCACCCCGACGACCTGGAGTACGGGTGCGCGGCCGCCATCGCGGACTGGACGGACGGAGGGCGGGAGGTCGTCTACGTCCTCGCCACGCGCGGTGAGGCGGGCATCGACAGCATCGCCCCCGCCGACTGCGGGCCGCTGCGGGAGGCCGAGCAGCGGGCCAGCGCCGCGGTCGTGGGCGTCTCCGAGGTGGAGTTCCTGGACTACCGCGACGGCGTGCTGGAGTACGGCCTCGACCTGCGCCGGGACATCGCCGCCGCCATTCGGCGGCACCGGCCCGAGCTGGTCGTCACCCTCAATCACCGTGACACGTGGGGTGGTGCGCAGGGCGGCGGCTACTGGAACACCCCCGACCACAAGGCCGTCGGCAGGGCGGTCCTGGACGCGGCCGGGGACGCCGGCAACCGCTGGATCTTCCCCGAGCTCATCGAGCAGGGCCTGGAGCCGTGGAACGGCGTGCGCTGGGTCGCGGTGGCCGGATCCGCCACCCCGACGCACGCGGCGGACGCCGGTCCCGGGCTGGAACGGTCGGTGAAGTCCCTGCTGGAGCACAAGGCGTACATCGAGGTGCTCACCGACGAGGACCCGGAGGAGTACGTCCGCAGCTTCCTCACCGGGAACGCCCAGCAGGCGGCGGCCCGCTTCGGCGGCCGTCCGGCCGTGCCCTTCGAGGTCTTCCCCCGCTGACCCACCACCCCTACTCTGACGGCTCGTCAGTTCTTCTGTATGTCTGTGCGTCTGTGCGTCTGTTCGTCAGCCATCGAGCCGGGGGTGCGGGACACGGTGATCGACACCATCTCCACGGAGATCGCGGAGGGTGAGGAGCGGATCCGGCTGGAGGTCGCGGACGGCCTCGCCGTCCTCACCCTCTGCCGCCCGGACAAGCTCAACGGCTGGAGCTGGGAGTCCACCCGCCAGCTCGGCCTGCTCGCGGACCGGATCCGCTTCGATGCGTCCGTCCGGGCGGTGCTCCTGCGGGCCGAGGGCCGGGCCTTCTGCGCGGGCATCGACGTGACCGCCCCCGGTGGCGGGATCACGGGCGGATCCGCCGCCGAGCGCACCCGGAACTACTACGAGGGCATCCGCTGGGTGCACGAGCGCTTCGCGGTCCTCGCCCGGCTCCCGCAGCCCGTGGTGGCCGCCGTCCAGGGCTACTGCCTCGGCTTCGGCTTCGAACTGGCCCTGATGGCCGACATCCGGGTGGCAGCCGAGGACGCCGTCTTCGCCCTGCCCGAAGCCGGGTTGGGCGTGGCGGTGGACGCGGGCGGCGACCTCCGCATCGCCCGCGAGGCGGGCGCGGGCTGGGCCAAGTACCTGGCCTTGACCGGACGCCGGATCGACGCGGCGACGGCGCACCGCCTGAACCTGGTCCAACTGCTCGTCCCCGAGGAGGAACTGGAGCCGGCCTCCCGCGCCCTGGCCGCGGAGATCGCCGCGAACGCGCCCCTCGCCGTCCAGGGCATCAAGCGCGCGGTCGACGCGTACGCCGACGCGGCCCTGCCCGCGGCCCTCGACCGGGTGGCGATGACCGCGGCCCTCACCCTCACCTCGGACGACTGCCGCGAGGGCTACGGCGCCAAAGCGGCCCGCCGCCCCCCGCGCTTCAGCGGAGGCTGAGCACCGGACGGGTCGAGAACTCCCCGTACATGCCCTCGCCCTCCGGCCCGTACACGAACTCGGCCATGGACGGGTTGCGGTTGGCGGTGGCCAGCGGCAGCCAGCCGAGGAGGTCGCCGTATCCCCCGCAGACGGCCTCGCCGCCGTCGCCGCCGTGCACCGCGGTCGGGTCCGCGCTCAGCTCCGTGCCGTAGCTGTCGTAGGCGATGTGCAGCCCGAAGGCGTTCGGTTCGTGGCGCAGGCCACCGCTGCCCCCGTACGAGGGCTCGTCCAGAGGGCACTCGTTCCCCCAGCGGAACAGGGTGCCCGTCCCGGCACCGCACGCGTGCTCCCACTCGTCCGCGCTGGGCATCCGCAGGCCGCGCGCCGCGAGGACGCCCGGCAGCTCGGCCGGACGGTCGCTCAGGGTCTCGTCCTCCACGGCCATGAGCACGGTGGCCAGCGTCGCGGTGCGCGGTGGGCTGAGCACCTCGGCGAGATAGGACTTCAGGTCCGGGTGGCCGTACCCGTACCCCTCGTCCACGCTCTGCGCGTAGTCGGTGCTCTGCGCGGGCGTCGCCGTGAAGGCGTCCGCGTCGAACCCCAGCCGCACCGTCCCGCCGGGTATGAGGGCGAACTCCTGCCCCTCGCGCTCGATGCGGACGCGGTGCAGCGGCCCGCCCAGGTGCTCCACGGAGTCGAGCAGCACCACCCGGCCGCCACCTGCGCGGCGGCCTCGTGCGCGAGGCGTCCGGCGGCGGCCGGGTCGAGCGAGCGCCAGCGGTCCAGGGTCAGATCGGCGAGAGACATGATCCGATCCTCGCACCCGGCACTGACAACCGGCGTGGCTCAGGGGTTGAACGGGCCGCGCCCCAGTTGCTCCCGCACCGGGACGACCGCCGGATTGACCACCGCCCGGCGCTGCCAGTTCGCGCCGTCGACGACCAGCGTGTGGCCGGTGACGAAGCGGGCGTACGGCGAGGCCAGGAACGTGGCGGCCCAGCCCAGTTCGCGCGGGGCGCCGACCCGCAGCGCGGGCTGCCGGGCGTCCTTGGAGTCGGGCGCGGCCCGCTCCAGGCCGCCGCGGACGTCCTCGGTCATGTCGGCGTGCGGGAACAGCCCCGGCACCAGCCCGTTGATCCGGATGCCGTACGGGCCCCACTCGACGGCGAGCGTCTCCACGAGGTTCTTCACCCCGGCCTTGGCGGCGGCGCTGTGGGCGAAGCCGGGCCCGCCCGTCCAGGCGTACGAGGCACCGATGTTGACGATCGACCCGGGGGTGCCCGCGGCGAGGTGGCGGCGGCCGAACTCGCGGGTCACGAACCAGGTCCCGGTCAGGGTGATGTCTACCACCGCCCGCCAGGCGTTCGGCGACAGGTCCTCCGCGGGCGAGGGGAAGTTCGCGGCCGCGTTGTTGATCAGGACGTCCGGTGGCCCGACGGCCGCCTCGGCCGCGTCGAACACCTCCGCGATCCGCTCGGGGTCCCGGATGTCGCAGACCGCGGCCGTGACCCGGCCCGCGCCGGGTACGGCCGCCAGCTCCTCCTGCGCCGCCTTGAGTTGTTCGCAGCGCCTTCCGGCGATCACCAGATCGGCTCCGAGCCGCGCGAACTCGGTGGCGATGGCCTTGCCCAGCCCGGTGCCGCCGCCGGTCACGAGGACCACCTGACCCGCGTACGTACCGGGTGGCAGGGCGGCGGCGCCGAGCGGAGGGGGCGCGGGCAGGCCGCGCGGGATCTCGTCCGTCATGGGGCATCGATAGCGCGCGGGCGCCGAGATCGCCATGGCCCCGACAGGATCAGCTCTTCGGTGCGTACGCCTGCTTGCTCGCGCAGGTCCAGATGACGGCGCTGCTCGCCCCGGTCTCCCGGTCGCTGACGGTGCCGCCGACGCGGTCGTCGTCGGTGGCGGCGAAGGCACGGGTGCGCGGCACGGCGCCCGGGCCGCTGGCCGGGAAGGGGAGCGCCAGCGGAGCACCCTTGCCGGGCCAGTAGACGGCCTGGAAGTGGCTGGGCCGGCTCTCCTCGAAGGTGGTGGCGGTGCCGACGGCCACGTTCGTGGTGGGGCTGCTGCCCGAGAGCTCCAGGTCGTGGTAGCCGTTCAGCCGGCCCGGGTCGGCGGGCAGTGCGTCGTACGGCTTCTTCCAGACGGCCGGGGTCAGCTTCGGGTCGTTGCGGTAGTAGTAGTCCTCCAGGCCGACGACACGGCCGCGGTCGTCGATGTCCCTGCCGATCGTGGAGAACGAGTGGTGGTAGCCGTTCCACACCTGGAGGCTGTAGGGCGGGTAGCCGCCGGCCGGCCAGACGACCGGGAAGGTCTTGGTGACCGTGATGTCGTTCTCGGCGTCGAAGTAGGAGCCGGTGGCCGTGCCGACGATGTCGCCCCGCTTGTTGATGCCGTTCAGCGAGGTGATCCTGGTGCCGGGGATCTCGCCCTCGGGAACCGGCAGTTCCCGCACGACCGCGCCGTTCACCCACTCCTTGGCGACGCCGTCGTCCACGGCGACGACCCGGCCCGACTCGTTGACGTCGACGCCGACGGCCTGCCACTCGGGCAGGGCCGTGGTCAGGGCCTCGGAGGCCGCGGCGCCCAGCTGGTGGGTGAAGGCGATGCTCGCCCCGTCCGCGTCGCGGGTAGCCGTGCCCACCATCAGTCCCTTGGCGCTGACGGCCTTCACGCTGCCCCGGTCGAAGCCGGCGGGCAGCGGAACGGCGTGGACCGTGTGCTCGGCGCCGGTCCAGTAGGCGGGCCGGCCACCGCTCTCGCCGACCACGAGCCCGCCGGTGCCGAAGCCCGCCACGGTGTCTCCGCTCAGCCCCGGGAGGGAGGGCAGCAGCTCGACGGCGGGGCTGCACGCGGCGGCGCCGGCGGCCGCGGAGGCCGGTCCGGCGGCGGTGATCAGCCCTGCGAGGACGGCGGCGGCCCCCGCCGCCGCCGTCACGCTTCTCATCCCGATTCTGTTCATGGTGCGAGTCCCCCCGGTGGTGCGGGTCATATGCCCTTCGGCATCTGCCGGTTGATCGATGTCGATCCTTGTTGATCAACGGACCCATGCTGCACGACAAACAGGGGCCCTGCACACACCTTCGAAGGCGATGGGTTCACAGAAGGGCAAGCGACCGCTTAGTATGCGCGCGGAGCGTGATTCCTCGACGGCGGCTGGAGGCCCCGGATGCAGGCATGGCGAGTACATACCCCCGGTGAACCCCGCGAGGCCATGCGCCTCGAAGAGGTTCCCGAGCCGGTACCCGGCGAGGGCGAGGTGAGGCTCAAGGTGCTCGCGGCGAACGTCAACTTCCCCGACGCGCTGCTCGTCCGCGGGCAGTACCAGATCCGGCCCCCGCTGCCCTTCACCCCCGGCGTCGAGATCTGCGGCGAGACCGAGGACGGCCGCCGCGTCATCGCCAACCCGAGCCTGCCGCACGGCGGTTTCGCCGAGTACGTCACCGCGCCCGCGCGCGCCCTGCTCCCGGCGCCGGACAGCCTCGACGACGCCGAGGCGGCCGCCCTGCACATCGGCTACCAGACCGGCTGGTTCGGCCTGCACCGCCGCGCCCGCCTGCGGAGCGGCGAGACCCTCCTCGTCCACGCGGCCGCCGGCGGGGTCGGCAGCGCCGCCGTCCAGCTGGGCAAGGCCGCCGGGGCCACCGTCATCGGCGTCGTCGGCGGCAAGGCCAAGGCCCGCACCGCCGAGGAACTCGGCTGCGACCTGGTGATCGACCGCACGTCGGAGGACCTCGTCGCCCGCGTCAAGGAGTTCACCGGCGGGCGCGGCGCCGACGTCGTCTACGACCCCGTCGGCGGCGACTCCTACACCGCCTCCGCCAAGTGCGTGGCCTTCGAGGGCCGCATCGTCGTCGTCGGCTTCGCCAGCGGCACCATCCCGGCCCCCGCCCTCAACCACGCACTGGTGAAGAACTACGCCATCCTCGGCCTGCACTGGGGGCTCTACGCCACCAAGGAGCCCGCCGCCATCCTCGCCTGCCACACCGAGCTCACCCGCCTCGCCGCCGAGGGCGCCGTGAAACCGCTGGTCAGCGAACGCGTCCCGCTCTCCGCGGCCGCCGACGCCGTGCAGCGCCTCGCCGACGGGACCACCACCGGCCGGCTGGTCGTCGTACCGGCGCAGGACGGAGGCCCGCGATGACCACCGCGGCCACCACCGCCGAGGACCTGCGCGCCCGGGTACGGGACCTGCTCGCCGCCCACCCGCCCGCCGACACCGACCGCGCCGACTTCCTGCGCGCCCGCTTCGACGCGGGACTCGCCTGGGTCCACTACCCCGTGGGCCTCGGCGGCCTCGGCGCCTCCCGCACCCTCCAGGCCGTCGTCGACGCCGAGCTGGAGGCTGCCGGTGCCCCCGACAACGACCCGCGCCGGATCGGCATCGGGCTCGGCATGGCCGCGCCCACGATCCTCGCGTACGGCACGCAGGAGCAGAAGAACCGCTTTCTGCGCCCCCTGTGGGTCGGCGAGGAGGTCTGGTGCCAGCTCTTCAGCGAGCCGGGCGCCGGCTCCGACCTGGCCGCGCTCGCCACCCGCGCCGTCCTCGACGAGGCCTCGGGGGAGTGGGTGGTCGACGGCCAGAAGGTGTGGACCTCCAGTGCCCACACGGCGCGCTGGGGCATCCTGATCGCCCGCACCGACCCCGCCCTCCCCAAGCACCAGGGCATCACCTACTTCCTGTGCGACATGCGCGCCCCCGGCGTCGAGGTCCGGCCCCTGCGCCAGATCACCGGCGAGGCCGAGTTCAACGAGGTGTTCCTGACCGGCGTCCGCATCCCCGACGCGCACCGCCTCGGCGCCGTCGGCGAGGGCTGGGCCGTCGCCCGCACCACCCTGATGAACGAACGCGTCTCCATCGGCGGCATGCGCATCCCTCGCGAGGGCGGCATGATCGGACTCGTCGCCGCCACCTGGCGCGAGCGCCCCGAACTGCGCACCCACGCCCTCCACCAGCGTCTGCTGGCACTGTGGGTGGAGGCCGAGGTTGCCCGCCTGACCGGCGAGCGGCTGCGCCAGCAGCTCGCCGCGGGGCAGCCCGGCCCCGAGGGGTCGGGCATGAAGCTCACCTTCGCCCGGCTCAACCAGGAGATCAGCGCCCTGGAGGTCGAACTCCTCGCCGAGGAGGGCCTGTCGTACGACGACTGGACCATGCGCCGCCCCGAGGGCGTCGACTTCACCGGCCGCGAGGCCGGCTACCGCTACCTGCGCGCCAAGGGCAACAGCATCGAGGGCGGCACCAGCGAAATCCTCCTCAACATCGTCGCCGAACGCGTCCTCGGGCTGCCCCCCGAGCCCCGCGACGACAAGGACCTCCCGTGGAAGGACCTGGCCCGATGACCCGCGACCTGCTCTACTCCGAGACGGAGGAGGAACTGCGCTCCGCCGTGCGGTCCCTGCTCGCCGACCGGTGCGACAGTACGGCGGTCCTCGCCCGCGCCGAGACCGGCAGGCCGCACGACCCGGCCCTGTGGGAGACCCTAGCCGCCGGGATCGGAGCCGCCGGTCTCCTCGTGCCCGAGAAGCTCGGTGGCCAGGGCGCGTGCCACCGCGAGGCGGCCGTGGTCCTGGAGGAGCTGGGCCGCGCGGTGGCCCCCCTTCCGTACCTGACGAGCTCGGTGCTCGCCACCGACATCCTGCTGGGCTGCGACACCCCGGAAGCCGCCGAACTGCTGCGGGAGCTGGCCTCGGGCAGCCGGGTCTGCGTGCCGGCCGTGCCGCTGACCCTCGCCCCCGGCGCCCCCCTGCCGGCCGCCGTCCGGGACTCCGGTGGCGGGACCCTGAGCGGCGCGGTCACCTCCGTCGCGGACGCGGTGGCGGCCGACGTACTGCTGGTCCTGGCCGACACCGGGCTGTACGCCGTCCCCGCGGCCTCCGCCGGGCTGACGCCCCAGGTCCCGCTGGACCTGACCCGCCCGCCGGCCACCGTCACCCTCGACGGGGCCGTCGGCACCCTGCTCGCCGACCCCGCCACCGCCCGCGCGGCGGTCGCCGGGGCCCTGCTCTCCGGAGCCGGACTGCTGGCCTCCGAGCAGGTCGGGATCGCCGAGTGGTGCCTGACCGAGACCGTCGGCTACCTGCGCACCCGGCACCAGTTCAACCGGCCCGTCGGCTCCTTCCAGGCCGTCAAGCACCGACTGGCCCGGCTCTGGCTCGACGTCGCCTCGGCCCGCGCCGCGGCCAGGGCGGCGGCCGACGCCCTGGCCACCGGGGCCCCCGACGCCCCGCTCGCGGTGGCCGTCGCCCAGTCGTACTGCTCGGGCGTGGCCGTCCGCGCGGCCGAGGAGTGCGTCCAGCTCCACGGAGGCATCGGCATGACCTGGGAGCACCCCGCCCACCTCTACCTCAAGCGCGCCAAGGCCGACTCCCTGGCGTTCGGCACGGCCGGCCACCACCACGGGCTGGTGGCCGACTTCGCGGAGCTCCCGGCGCCCTAGTGCTGTGACCGGCAAGGTTCACCGCACTAGGGTGCGGGGGTGATTTCCTGGGGCTGGACCTTGGACTTCTCCGACATCTCCCGGTAGGGCGGGATGCTCTGCTGGGGGCCGTTGGACAGGACCGTCGTGCGATAGCCGATCTTCCCGTCCTGCTCCCCGCCGCGGAAGTGGCCGGTTTCCTCCAGCAGGCCGCCCCCCTCCGGGTTGATGACCAGGCGGATGCGCCAGTCGTCGATGTCCGCTTCCACGGCGGTCCCGGCACGGCCGGTGCTGTCCTTCACCCGACCGACCAGCCGGAGCCCCGGCATGTCCGCCAGGACTTCGTACACGGCGGACCGCTGCGGTGGTGCGAGGGGTGCGGACTCGAGCAGGGTGGTCAGGGTGAAGAAGTAGGCCCGGTACTGGGCGGCGTCGCCGTCCGGCCCGGGTCCTCCGGGGTAGAACCCCTCCAGGACCGCCTTCAGCGCCGCGGCGTCGGAGGGAAGCCGTTTCACCTCCTCCCAGCTGAGGCCCTTGGTGCGGGTGTCGGGGAGGGGCTTGATCCACGCACGCCCGGAGTCGGAGGTCTTGACGATCTCCCCGTCCGCCCCGCGCTGCAGGAAACGGGAATCGGCCGCCGACCAGATGCTCACGTCTTCGACGGCCGGCGTCTCGGAGTACCCCAGGTCGGAGTGGGGCTTGCCCCAGAAGGACTGCACCGTGTGGGTCTTCCAGTACGGCGCGTCCGTGGCGGTGCCCTTGGCCTCCGTCGCGGCGACCCGGCGCAGGAAGTCGGAGGCGCCGGCGGTGGCCGGGGGCGGGGACCCCTTCAGGCCGGCGACCGGGTAGACGCTCACGCCCACCGCGATCGCGGCTGTCGCCAGCGCCGACACCAACAACTTCCGGCTGCGCGGTACGACGCGTCGCGGCCGCAGCGGTAGGACCTCGCGCGGGGTTGCGGACTCCGCCGCCGCGGCGGCCCGCACGGCCGACAGGGCGGCCTCCAGGACCGCCGGGCCGGGTGGCGCGACCTCCCCGGCCGCGCGCAGTCGTTCGGCGCAGGGGAAGGCCATGGGGGCGCGGGGGTCCTTCGGTCGGTCGGTCATGCCATGTCTCCAACGGGGCGAAGGGAGTTCGGGGGAATGAGGGCGGTCCGCAGACGCCTGCGGGCGCGGTGGAGCCGCGAGCGGGCCGTTCCGGCCGGTATCCCGACCACGCCCGCCGCCTCGGTGGGGGTGAGCTGCTCCCAGGCGACGAGCAGCAGCAGATCGCGCTCCACGGCCGGGAGGCCCGCCAGGGTGTCGCGCAGCTGTGGGGCCAGGGCAGCCGCGTCCAGTCGTTGGTCGACGGCGTGCCAGGGGTCGCTGCTGTCCGGTTCGTGCCGGTGCCCCTCGGGCCGCTCCTGGGCGAGCCGCCGCCAGTGCCCGGCCAGTACGTTCCTGGCCACGCCGAAGAGCCAGGCCCGAGCCGGGCCCCGGCGGGCGTCGAAGCCGGCGCGCCCCGTGAAGGCCTGCAGCCACACCTCCGCCAGCAGGTCGTCCGCCGCGTCCGGCGCGCGTCGTGCCAGATAGCCGTGCAGGGCCGCCGACCGGCGCACCACCAGCGCCTCGAAGGCCTCCGTGTCCCGGGTCGATCTGGTCAACAGTTCTTCGTCGTCCGCGTCCACACGCGTTCCCCTCCCCGGCCGCGTGTCGTAGCGGCCTCACCCCGTACTTGTCGCCTTCCCGCGAGAGCGTTCGCGCCCGCTCGACACGCCCGCCCCGTCGGGCCGGGAGAGCGGGGCCCGGCGGTCTCCGGCACACCGCGGTCGGCCGCGCTTCCGCCACGCGCACGTGCCCCGCCCGCGGCACGCCCCCGGCCGATCCCTATGCTCGCCGCATGACCGCCGTGATCACCGCGCTGTCCGCCTCCGGCCTCCGTGCCCACCGGGGCGAACTCGCCGCCCTCCTCGTCGACATCGTCGCCGCCGGCTCCTCGCTCGGGTTCCTCGCAGGCCTCGACCACGAAGGCGCCGCCGCCTGGTGGGACTCCCTGCTGCCCGCCGTCGAGGAGGGCTCCCTGGCCCTGTGGGTCGCCCGTAGCGGGGGCGACGGCCGCATCGACGGCACCGTCAGCTGGTACCGGGAGTCCAAGCCCAACGGCCGCCACCGCGCCGAGCTGCGCAAGCTCATGGTCCACCCGGCCGCCCGCGGCCGGGGCACCGCCCGCGCGCTGCTCGCCGAGGCCGAGGACGCGGCCGCTCGCGCCGGGGTGGTGCTGCTGTTCCTGGACACCGAGACCGGCAGCCCCGCCGAGCGCGTCTACCGTTGCGCGGGCTGGACGGAGGTCGGCACCATCCCCGACTACGCCACCGATCCGGCCGGCCGTCTGCACCCCACCACCCTCTACTACAAGCGCCCCGGTAACGCTCACGGGTGACCTCGCCCGCCGCGCGGCGTTAGACCCGTAGCCGCCGGCCACCGAGCGAGGGAGACCGTATGTCCGCTGCATCCGACGCCGTACCACCGACCCGCCGCGCGGTCCTGCGTACGGCCTTCACCGCGGCCGTGCTCGCGGGTACGGCCGCGGCCCTGGCGCCCGTCCTGCGTGCCCGGCGCCCCCGCCAGACCCTCACCCCGGCGCCGCTCGCCGAGGAGGAGACGTACCGCGGCCGGCACATCGCCGTCGACGTCGCCGGGGTCCGCATCGACGGCCGCCCGCTGCACGTGATGCGGCGGGCCGACGGCAGCTACCTCAGCGGGATCAACCACTTCCAGTCCTACGAGACGCCGATGGAACTGGCCCGGGCCGCCGTCGACGAACTCGGCACGGCGCAGCTGGCGTTCGCGGCCGCCCCGCACCACGGCTGACACACCCACGGGAACGGGAGGAGCCCCGCGTTGCACATCCGGCAGAACCAGAAGAACCTGACCAGTGCCCAGAAAAAGCGGTTCACGACGGCGGTGCTGGAGCTGAAACGCAACGGCACGTACGACACGTTCGTGCGCACCCACGACAAGTACTTCGTGCCCGACCGCGACCGCAAGCTGCGCGTCGGGCACATGTCGCCCTCCTTCTTCCCCTGGCACCGGCTCTACCTCCTGGAGTTCGAGCGGAAGCTGCAGGAGATCGACCCGGGCGTGTCCATCCCGTACTGGGACTGGACGACCGACAGCAGCCCGGTCTCCTCCCTCTGGGCCGAGGACTTCCTCGGCGGCACCGGCCGGGCGAGCGACCGCAAGGTGATGACCGGGCCGTTCGCCTACGACGGGGGCAACTGGACGGTGACCGTGGGCATCACGGAGTCCGCCTTCCTCACCCGCAACCTCGGCCGGCCGCAGAACCCGATCAAGCTGCCCACCGCGGCCGAACTGCAGTGGGCGATCGACGACCCGGTCTACGACAGCGCGCCGTGGGACTCCACCGCCGCCGGGGGCGGCTTCCGCAACAAGCTGGAGGGCTGGGCCGCCCCCAAGAGCGAGCGCTGGCGCAACCACAACAAGGTCCACCAGTGGATCGGCGGCCACATGACGGGCGGCACGGCGCCCAACGACCCGGCCTTCTGGCTGCACCACGCCTTCGTGGACCTGATCTGGGACCGCTGGCAGCAGAAGCACCCCACCGCCGGCTACCTGCCCGCCACGCCCCTCGCCCGCGGCGACCTCCAGCAGGGCCGGGTGATCTCCCTCGACGAACCGATGCCACCGTGGAACATCCCCCCGCGCGAGATCCTCGGCCACCAGCACCTCTACCGCTACGAGTGACATCGCACAGGACGACACACGGGAAGGGCCCCCGCCGATCGGCGGGGGCCCTTCCGGTGATCAGGCGATCAGTGGCCGTAGCCCTCGCCCTCGGTGTGGTGGTCGTCGTCGTGGCCCGACGCGTTGACGCAGGTGTTGCCGAACGCCGGGTTCAGCAGGCCGATCACGTTCACGGTGTTGCCGCAGACGTTGATCGGGACGTGCACCGGAACCTGGAGCAGGTTGCCCGACAGGACACCGGGGGAGCCGACCGCCGCACCGTGCGCTCCGGCATCGGCGACGGCCAGACCGGCACCGGCGACCACGGCGCTACCGGTGACAGCGGTGATGGCGAATGCCTTCGCGATACGCGACATCAAGATCTCCTCGTGAGATATGGGGCGCCGCAGCATCTGCGGCATTTGACATGGCATACAACGCAGGGGCGGCCGAGGGGTCACGGCCGCTGGGCCTACCCGGTGACGGGAAAACGCACCGAGGCGAAAGAGGGCCGCACCTGACTGACCTCGCCGGGGCGCAGCACCCCGACCACCCGGCCCGAGCAGCCCGGGTCCCGGTACAGGGTCGCCGTGCCCCGGGTCCCGTTCGTGACCGCCCGGGCGCCACCGCCCTCCGCCCCGACGCAGCCCTTCGGCGCGGTGAGCCCGTGGACCTGGTCGTCCTGGCCCACGTACTGGAAATCCGGACCGGCGGCGGCCAGCGCCGGGCCGCCGAGGAGCGCCGCGCCCGCGAGCAGCAGGACGGGCGCCGTGGTGTGGTGGATACGCAGGAATCGCATGCCCGTCCAACCTGGGCGGGCACGGGCACGGTCACGCCTTGTCACCCGTTGGACGGCTGTGCGACCGTGCGCCCGGCACCAGAGTTCAGGAGGACGGGATGAGCGCAGTGGGCGACGCCGGAGCCGCAGACGGCGGCCGGCCGAGGGTCAGGACCGCGGCCGGCGTGGTCGAGGGCCGGACCGGGGCCGACGGGACCGCCGTCTTCCGCGGCATCCCGTACGCCGCCCCGCCCGTCGGCCCCCTCCGCTTCGCGGCGCCCCGGCCCCCGGCCGCCTGGGACGGCGTGCGCGACGCCTCCGCCTTCGGCCCCACCGCGCCCAAGGTGCCCTACCCGGACACGTTCGCGGCCCTGCTGCCCGACCCGGTGATCCCCGGGGACGACTGCCTCAGCGTGAACGTGTGGACCCCCGAGCCGGCGCCCGGGGCCCGGCTGCCCGTCATGGTGTGGATCCACGGCGGGGCGCACACCCGCGGCTCCTCGGCCGTCCCCGTCTATGACGGCTCCGCCTTCGCCCGCGACGGTGTCGTGCTCGTCTCCTGCAACTTCCGCCTGGGCGTCCTCGGCTACGGCCTCTTTCCCGACGCCCCCGCCAACCGCGGCCTGCTCGACCAGATCGCCGCCCTGGAATGGGTCCGCGACAACATCGAGGCCTTCGGCGGGGACCCGGCCCGCGTCACCCTCTTCGGCGAATCCGCCGGAGCCATCAGCATCGGCGCCCTCCTGGCCGCCCCGCGCGCCACCGGGCTCTTCACCCGGGCCGTCCTGCAGAGCGGCGCCCCCGAGGTCCTGCCGCGCGACAAGGTGCGCACCATGGTCCGGCGGATGGCCTCACTGCTCAAGGTCGACGCCACCGCCGAGGCCTTCACGGCCACCGCCCTGCCCACCCTGCTCGCGGCCCAGGCGGCCGTGCTGCGCCGCTCCGGCCCGCTCCTCGGCGGACCGGCCTTCGGCCTGGTCGCCGATCCCGGCACGGTCCCCGGCGACCCCCTCGACGCCCTGGTGGGCTCCGCCGTCTCCGGCGACGTTCCCCTGCTCCTCGGATGGACCAGCGACGAGTACCGGCTCTGGCTCGCCCCCACCGGCGGGATGCGGCTGCTGGACCGGCTGGGCCCGCTCGCCGTGGCGCTGGCCCGGGCCCGCGCCGGCAAGGAGCGGGCCGACGTACGGGCGCTGCGCACCGCACGGCCCGGGGCGGGACCGGCCGAGCTCGTCGGCCAGCTGCTCACCGACCGGCTGCTGCGCGACCCGCTGCGCCGGCTCGCCGGGGCCCGGCGGGCGGCGCCGAGCTTCCTGTACGAGTTCGGCTGGCCCTCCGGCGTCCCGGGGCTCGGCGCCTGCCACGCCCTGGAGATCGGCTTCGTGTTCGACACGCTGTCGGCGCCGGAGGCCTCCTGGCTGGCCGGGTCGGACGCCCCGCAGGCGCTGGCCGACGAGATGCACGCGGCCTGGGTGCGGTTCGCGGTGACGGGCGACCCGGGCTGGGCGGCCTGGGACGGCAACGGCCCGCCGAAGCTGTTCGGCGGGCCGGAGCTCGATCGTGCGGAGGCGCCCGTGGCTACTCGACGGGTCCTTCCATGACCTTGCTGATGTACTGGACCGGTCCCTCGCCCATGTTGGGGACGTAGGTCTTGGCGTTGTGCTGGCCGCCCTTGATGACCCTCAACTCGGCGTGTACCGGCCCCTTGTTGCCGTATGTCGCGATGAACTTCTGCACGTCCGGCAGGGTCTTCTTGTTGTTCTCGCTGTCGCCGACCTGGAAGGCCAGGTAGACGTCCGGACCCTTGCTGTCGATGAGCTGCTTCGCCAGCACCTCCGGGTTGTTCTCGGCCTTCTCCTTGTCGTGGCCCTTCCACAGCGAGGAGTCCGGGACGACGTCCGGGCCGGAGGCGATCACGGCCTTGAACTTGTCCGGGTGCTTCAGCACGGCCTTCAGACCCGCGAACCCGCCGGTCGAGGAACCCATGAAGGCCCAGCCGTCACGGGACTTGACGGTGCGGAAGTTCGCCTTCATCAGGTCCGGGACGTCCTCGGTCAGCCAGGTGCCCATCTTCGGCTGGCCGGGTATGTCGGAGCCGTCCCAGTAGACGCCCTTGTCGTCCGGCGCCGGGTTGAGCACCGGCATGGCCAGGATGAAGGGCTTGCTCTTCCCCTCGGCGTACCACTTGCTGATGCTGGTCTGCAGGCCGAGGTCGGTGCCCATCCAGTAGTTGCTGGGGTAACCGGCGCCGCCCGGGAGGGCGATCATGACCGGGAAGCCGCTCTTGGCGAACTTCGGGTCGTTGTACTCCTTGGGCGCCCAGACCCAGACCTTGCCCTTGAAGCCCGACTTCTTGCCGTCCAGCGTGGTGACGGCCACGTGGGTGCCGTCGGGCAGGGTCATCGAGTTCTTGAAGTCGGCGGCCGGACCCGTCGGCATCAGCATCTTCGAGTTCGCCGCCTGCTGCGGCGCGTCGTTCTTCTTGCCCCCGCCCGCGGACGGCTGCCCGAAGGACACGGCGGAGCCCTTGTCGGTGAAGGGGGGTATCTCGAAGTGGTTCATCACGAGCGCGGCTATGCCCGCGAGTGCGAGGACGGTGGCACCCGCGATCACCCAGCGCTTGCCCCGGGACTTGCGGCGCGGGGGCTCGGGCTGCTCCTGGTAGTCCTGATGGTCCTGCGGCTCGTACTCGTACTGCGGCTGCTGCCCGTACGGAGGCTGCGGTCGGCCGGGGGGCTGCTGCTGCCCGCCCCCGGACCCGTACGGCTGCTGTCCGTACGGCTGGCCGTACTGGTCGCCGTAGGGCGGCTGCGGGCTCCGCCCTTGCGGCCGGTACGGCTGGTACTGCTGCCCGTCGGGTGCGTACGACATGTGCGGTGGCTCTCCGGCTGGTGCTGCCCCAGAGGGGCGGGGTGGTCTGGAAGCTGGATCCTTCCGTTCGAAGGATGAACGAAAGCATGTCAGGGTTCCGCATTTTTCCTTCTCTTGGGGTGCCCTGGGGCAGGTCATTGCCTGCCGCCCGTACGACACATGGAGTTCCCCCACCCGCCGCCGCACGTCCCTGGCCCATGCGGGGGCCGCTGGGTATGGTGCCCCCGCCCGAGCCCCCGGACCCCCACCCCGCCCGGAGCCGCTTCCATGACCTTCCAGCGCAGGATCCTGCTGTTCGCGACCGCGGTGCTCCTGCTCGCCGCCGTCGGCGTGCTCGCCGTCCTGCGGGCGTCGTCCCGCGCCGAGGAGAAGGACCACGCCCGGCCGGGCGGCCCGCTGATCTCGGCGGGCGCGGTCTCGCTGGCCCCGGGCGAGGGCGGCCGGCGGATCGTGTTCCGGAACATGGCCTGGGGCCCGCACCGCGACGAGCTCGCCACCGTCCCGGCCGGCACGCCAGGGGCGGACCGCACCGCGTCCGGGGTGAGCTGCCTGCGCTTCCACGCGGCCGGCGGCACCGGGATCTGCCTCCAGGCGGACCGGAGCGGGGTCCAGGACGGCTACCGGGCCGTGGTCCTCGACGCCCGCCTGAAGGAGGTGTCGGCGCATCCGCTGAACGGCGTTCCCACCCGGGCCCGGGTCTCTCCCGGCGGGCACCTCGCCGCCTGGACCGTCTTCGTCGGCGGGGACTCCTACGCCGGTACGAACTTCTCGACGCGGACCTCGGTGCTCGACCTGCGCACCGGCCGGCTCGACGCCTCGCTGGAGGACTTCACGATCGTCAAGGACGGCAAGCCGTACCGCAGCGCCGACGTGAACTTCTGGGGAGTCACCTTCGCGGCCGACGAGCGGACGTTCTACGCGACGCTGGCGACCGGCGGCCGGACCCACCTGGTCCGCGGGGACGTGGGAGCGCGCACGGTGACCACCCTGCGCGAGAACGTCGAGTGCCCGTCGCTGTCACCCGACGGGACCCGGATGGTGTTCAAGAAGCGGGTGCCGGGCCTGCCGGCCGAGGCGCCGTGGCGGCTGTACGCACTGGACCTGGCCTCGGGCGCGGAGACCGCGCTCGGTGAGGAGCGCAGCGTGGACGACCAGGTGGTGTGGACCGACGACCGGACCGTCGTCTACGCCCTGCCGGGGGACTTCGGCGCCGACCTGTACTCCGTACCGGCCGACGGGAGCGGGGCCCCCGCCCGGCTCATGGACTCGGCCCTCGCCCCGGCCTTCCTCGGATGAGGAGGCCGCGGCGAGGCCGGTAACACCCACCCCCACGACCGGCAGACGGCAGGCCGGGGCCGGGGCAGGACCGTTTTTCCGTTTGTCGGTTCCGACTAGGCCGGGATGAGCGTCTTGCGGCGCCGCTTGCGCTGCGCGCCGGCCGACAGCCTCAGCTCGATGATCGACCGCACGGCCGGCCACTCCTCGTCGAGGATCGAGTAGAAGGCGGTACTGCGTACGGCGCCGTCCAGTCCCCGCGAATGGGCCCGGCGGACCCCCTCGCAGGTGAAGCCGAGACGTTCCATCGCGGCTCTCGACCGGCCGTTGCGCGCGTCGGCGCGCAGCGAGATGCGCCTCACACCCCAGGTCTCGAAGGCATGGCGGAGCATGAGCAGCTTCGCCTCGGTGTTGATGCCGGTTCCCTGGGCGGTGGGGGACAGCCAGGTATTGCCGATCTCGGCGGCATCGGGGATCGCCGTCGCCGGATCGCCGAACGGGACGCCCGGCACGGCGGGCCACACCAGCGGCCCCTGCCAGTAGTCGAGTTCCAGGAACCGGGTCGAACCGACGACGCGCCCGTCAGTGGCTCTGACGATGGCGAAGGGGAGCGATCGACCCGCCGCCTGATCGGCGAGGGCACGGTCGATGTACTCGTGGGACGCCTGCACCCCATGGGGTACGGGGGTGAAGGCGTAAGTCGTACGATCCTCGGCCCCGGCCACGGCCAGAGCCTCGGTGTGGTGGGGGGCGAGGGGCTCGAGCCGCACGGTGCGGCCCGCGAGGTGTACGGGTACGGGCACGGAGCCTTCGGTCCTTCTGGGCGGTGGGGTGGTTGCACAGTCTGCGTCCATGACGTCGCCCCCCGTGCAAAACACGAGTGAAAGGCAACCGGCTGTCAGGTGAACGCGAGTGGCTCAATGTAGCCCCTTAATGTCCTCTCATGAACCCCCAATTTGGCAATGGTGTGACGCTGGTTTTCGAGGACTTGGGTCCCCGCGCCGGAGCGCCCGTAATCCTGATCCACGGACATCCCTTCAACCGCACGATGTGGTCCCCCCAGACGGCCGCGCTCACCGCCGCCGGATACCGTGTGATCGCCCCTGACCTGCGGGGATACGGGGAAAGCCCGGTCGTGCCGGGCAAGGCCCTGCTCGCCGATCTCGCCGATGATCTCGCCTCCCTCCTCGCCCGCCTGGGCATCGAACGGGTGGTCGTCGGTGGTGTGTCCATGGGAGGTCAGATCGCGATGGAGCTCCGACTGCGCCACCCGGGTCTGGTACGGGCCCTCGTCCTTTCCGACACCTCGCCCGTCCCGGAGACGGACGAGGGCGCGAAACTGCGCCGGGAGACGGCCGAACGGCTGATCGCCGAGGGCATGCGGCCGTACGCCGAGGAGGTCATGGACAAGATGCTGGCGCCCTACAACGTGACCGGCATGCCCGAGGCAGCCGCTCGGGTGAGCGCCATGATGTGCACGACCGACCCGCGGGGCGCGGCCGCCGCCCTGCGCGGCCGCGCCGAGCGCCCCGACTACCGGCCCGTGCTCGCCGGGACCGCCGAGCCCTGCCTGGTCCTGGTCGGCGCGGACGACGTCTACACCCCGGTCGCCGAGGCCGAGGCGCTGCACGCGCTGCTGCCGAACGCGGTGCTCACCGTCATCGAGGGAGCCGGCCACCTGCCCGGCGTGGAGCAGCCGGAGGCCTTCAACCGGGCGCTGCTGGAGTTCCTTGCCGGGCTCTGAGCCGGCCGCTCACCGCCGCCCCGGCCGCGGCCGTGGGACCCGCGGGCGGCGCCTGAGATCATGGCGGGCATGGACGACGTACTGCGGCGACTGGCCGCCGTGGGGCCCTTCTTCACCGTCCCGTACGGGGCGGAGCCGCCCGGGCCCGGCTTCCGGCCGCTGACGGCGCTGTACGGGGAGCGGCTGGGGCCGTACGTGGCCGAGGTGGGCCGGCGGATCGGCAGCGGCCCCGGGCGGGTGGCCGCCTCGACCGCCCAGCTCGGGATCGCCTCCCGGCTGTGGTCGCTCGGGCTGGGCTGCGCGGCATTGGCCGGGCGGGTGCCCGACCTGGCCGCCGACCGGGTGTGGTGGCGGCTGCCGGACGCGGGCTCGCTGGAGCTGTGGCTGCCCGAGCCCGCGGACCGGCCCGCCGAGACGCTCGGCGAGAGCGTCCTGGGGAACCTGGCCGTGCTGGACGCGGGCTTGCGGGAGCGGTTCGGGGTCTCGTCGAAGGTCCTGCGGGGGAACACGGCGTCCGGGCTGGTCGGGGCGCTGCGGGTGCTGCTCGACCGGGTGCCGGGCGGTGCGGCCGTGGCACTGGCGGGCGCCCTGCTGGCCGAGGGCGGCGCCCTCGCGGGGACCGGCACCTTCCTCCACGAGGAAGGGCTCGGGGTGGCCTTCGTACGGCGCAGCTGCTGCCTGTACTACCAGGTGCCCGGCGGCGGGCTCTGCGGGGACTGCGTGCTGCGGACGCGGTAACGGCCCGGCCGGCCGGCCGCGCGGCCGTTCGGATGAGCGCCGGGTGTGGCTGGCTGCGGCGCCACCGGTCTGCTCCTACGGTCCGCAGCATGACCGATCCTTCACCGCACCAGCCGTCCGAGCTGTCCCGCCGCGCCGCGCTCACCGGACTCGCCGTCGGTGCGGGCTCGCTCGCCCTGAGCGGCGGCGCCCCCGCGGCTGCCGCCGAACCCCCACCGTCTACCTCGGCCGAGCCGTCCGCCGCGGCCCCGGACCCCGCGCCGGGAGCGATGCAGCTCTTCGCCGACCCGGGTTTCAACTTCGCGGGCCTGTTGGCCCTCGGCGGGGCCGGCATGCACGCCTCCGAGGTCGGCGAGGTGCTGACCGCCGTCAACGCGATCAACGCCGCCGGGCTGTCGGAGCAGAGCTTCAGCGACACCTTCCGCTCGTGGGGCGACAGGCTCGCCGCACCGCCGGCCGCCGTCCGCGGCGGCCATGAGACGCCCTCGCAGACCCGTCGCTTCCGCTCCCTGCGCGCCGCCCAGTACTACGCGCAGGCGCTGTTCTACGTCCTCGGCACCGACCACCCCGGGGACGAGGAGGCGGTCTACCAGGCCGGACGCACGGCGTGGGACACGTTCTCCCGGCTCTGCACCCCGGCCGCCGTCCGCGCGAAGGTCCCGTACGGCCGCACCCACCTGCCGGTCTGGTTCTTCCGGCCCGAGGGTCCCGAGACCGCCCGCCCGACCGTCATCCTCACCAACGGCAGCGATGGGCAGAACGTCGACATGTGGACCTACGGGGTGTCCGCGGCCCTCGACCGGGGCTGGAACGCCCTCGTCTACGACGGCCCCGGCCAGGGTCAGCTGCTCTTCGTGGAGGAGATGCCCTTCACCACCAAGTGGGAGGAGGTCGTCCGCCCGATCGTCGACTGGTTGGACGCGCGCAAGGACGTGGACAGCGCCCGGATCGCGCTCACCGGCCTCAGCATGGGCGGAAACCTCGTGGCCCGCGCCGCCGCCTTCGAACACCGGCTCGCGGCGGTCGTCTGCCAGCCGGGCTGCGTCAGCCCGTGGCTCGGCTTCGACAAGGAGCTGCGCGACATCGTCACGGCCGACAAGGAGGAGACCAACCGGGTCTGGAACGAGGACGTGGTCCCGGAACTGACCCCGCAGCTGGCCTTCACGGTCAAGAAGCGCTTCGAGATCTTCGACCGCCAGGCCCTGCTCCAGGCCCGCGCCGGGAAGGTCCTCACCGACGTCTGGACCCCGTCCCAGGTGGCCATCGGCCTCGACGTCACCAAGGTCGTGCCGCGGATCAAGGCACCGGTGCTCGTCCTCGACTACGACTTCGAGACCTTCTACCCGGGCCAGCCGCGGCAGATGTACGACCTGCTGACCTCCCGCAAGGAGTACGTGAAGATGAAGGAGGCCACCGGGGCGCAGTTGCACTGCTCCCCGATGGCCCCCCAACAGCACTGCGAGGTCGTCTTCGACTGGCTCGCGGATGTGCTCAGGTCCTAGGACCGCCTGCTCAGAAGGTCAGGTTCCAGGAGTCGATCCTGCCGGTGTCGCCGCCGGCGTTGTCGTTCACGCGGAGCTTCCAGGTGCCGTTCGCGACCTCGGAGGAGGCGTTGACGGTGAAGACCTGGTTGATGTTGTCGGTGCTGCCGCCGGCCCGGTTGTGGACCGTGTAGACGGTGCCGTCCGGGGCGACGAGGTCGACCTTGAGGTCACCGATGTAGGTGTGGACGATGTTCACGCCGACCTTGAGGGTGGCCGGCGCGTTGCCGGTCACCCCGCTGACGGTGATCGGGCTCTCCACGGTGGTGTTGTCGCCGATGGCGAAGTCACCGGTGTTCTCGAAGTACTTGCCGGGGGGCGGGGTGGACCCGACCGCCTTCAGGGCGTCGACCTGGCCCTCGCCGAAGAAGCCGTTGTTGGCCGCGGTGCCCTTGCAGCGGCTGTCCGACGGGCAGGCGACGTCGTTGGCCTGCGCGGCCAGCTTGGCGCGGATCTGGGCCGGGGTGATGCCCGGGTTGGCGCTGACGATCAGCGCCGCCACACCCGCGACGTGCGGGCTGGCCATCGACGTACCGCTCATGGTGGCGTAGGTGCCGCCCGGCGCGGTGGAGTAGACGTTGCTGCCCGGCGCGGAGACGTCGATGACGCCCTGGCCGAAGTTGGAGAACGAGGCCTTGGTGGTGCCGGTGCCGTTCGCCGCGACGGTGACCACGCCCGGGAGCTCGGTCGGTATGTCCAGGCAGGCGTTGGTGATGGTGCGGGTGACCGGGGTCGAGTCGTTCGGGGACTCGGTGTCGGTCGTCTTGTTGGCCAGGTCGATGTTGGAGTTGCCGGCCGCCGCGACCTGCAGCGAGCCCTTGCCCTCGGCGTACTCCTGGGCGCGCTTGACGCCCTCGATGATCGCGGCCTGGTCGGCGTTGTCCGGGCAGTTGAACTGCCACGGGTCCGTGTAGTAGCTGTTGTTGGTGACCTTGAAGCCGTGGTCACCGGCCCACATGAAGCCGCACACGGTGTTCTCGGCGAAGAAGAGCGAGGAGCCGGGCTCGGCGATGCGCACCGAGGAGATCTTCACGCTCGGGGCCACGCCGATGACGCCCTTGCCGTTCTTGGCGGCGGCGACCGTACCGGCCACGTGGGTGCCGTGGGTGCCGACGTCGCGCCAGGCGCCCGTACGGGTGTCCGGCTTGCCGTAGGCGCAGGAGGCGGAGTCCGCCGCGTTGAAGTTCGGCGCCAGGTCCTGGTGCTGGTCGTCCACACCGGTGTCCAGGATGCCGACCTTGACGGAGGACGAACCGGTGGTGACGGCCCAGGCCTGGTCGGCCTTGATCTGCGTCATGTCGACGCGGTTCGGCTCGCCCGAAGGCGTGGTGGCCTGCGCCGGGTTGGCGGGCAGCGCCGGGTTGTAGGCGTCCGCGGGGACGTCCGAGGTCCGGGTGGCACCGACCTGCTGGACGCCGCTGACACCGCGCATGGTGGTGGCGAAGGTGCCGGACGCGGAGTGGGCGACGATCACGCCGATCGCGTCGTAGTACTGGAACACCGTGCCGCCGTTGGCGGTGACGGCGTTCCGTACCGCCGTGGTGTCACCGGGGGCGGTGATCACGAGGTAGGCGCGGGTGCCGGCAACCCAGGTCGCACTCTGGGAAGTCGGGGCCGCGGCCTTGGGGGCCGCCGCCGCGGGGGCGGAGGCGGGGGAGCCGGAGGGAGAGACGGGGGCGGTGCCGGCGAGCGCGGCGGGTGCCCCGAACGCGAGTGCCGCGCCGAGCGTGGCCGCCAGCACGAGGGTACGTCGAGGTCGGCTGGATATGTGGGGTATCAATGCGTCCTCCGAAGACCCGGTGGTCAGGCCGGGTCGAACGAAACAAGTGGTGGACGCAAGATGTCATGCACGCGGCCGGTTACGGAAGTACCTTTTACAGCCTGGGGGTTCGGTTATCGGTGGCCGAATACCGACTATGGGTACAAGTGCGGAGATTGCGGCGGGCCGGCCGGGCTGGGCACCGTGGGGGCGAGCCCTGCCCGGCCGGCCCGTGCGGGCGCCCCTAGACCGGTACGCCGTCTTTGGGGCCGTGCGAGGGAGCGGGCATGGCGGTCGGCGTCGTGTCGGACCCGGCCGGTTCCGTCCCGGCGGGCCGCGTCCCGGCCGGCTCCGCCCCGTGCCCGTCGTCGACCAGCGTGGTCTCGTCGAACGGCAGCCGGCCCGCGAGGACTTCGGCGGCCCGTGCCTGGTCGAACTCCTTCGTCCACGTCCCGATGAGCACCGTCGCGACCGCGTTGCCCGCGAAGTTGGTCAGGGCCCGGGCCTCGCTCATGAACCGGTCGATGCCCACGATCAGGCCGACCCCGTCCACCAGTTCCGGCCGGTGCGACTGGAGTCCGCCGGCGAGGGTGGCCAGGCCCGCGCCGGTCACCCCGGCCGCGCCCTTCGAGGCGATGATCATGAACAGCAGCAGCGAGATCTGCTCACCCAGGGCGAGCGGCTTGCCCATCGCCTCGGCGACGAACAGCGAGGACATCGTCAGGTAGATCGCGGTCCCGTCCAGGTTGAAGGAGTACCCGGTCGGCACGGTGATCCCGGTGACCGGCCGCGACACCCCCAGGTGCTCCATCTTCGCGATCAGCCGCGGCAGCGCCGACTCCGACGAGGAGGTCGAGAGGATCAGCAGGAACTCCCGGCCCAGATAGCGCAGCAGCGCGAAGACGCTGACCCCCGTGCACACCCGCAGCAGGGTGCCCAGGACCACGAAGACGAAGAGCAGGCAGGTCGTGTAGAAGCCGATCATGATGACGGCGAGGGACTTCAGCGCGTCGATACCGGTCGCCCCGACCACTGCCGCGATCGCTCCGAAGGCGCCCACCGGGGCCGCCCACATGATCATCGCGAGGACGCGGAACACGAGCTTCTGGATGTGTCCGATGCCCCGCAGCACCGGCTCTCCCGCCGTGCCCATCGCCTGCAGCGCGAACCCGCAGAGCAGCGCCACGAGCAGCGTCTGGAGCACCTCGCCCCCGGTGAAGGCGGACACCATCGTGGTCGGGATGATCCCGAGCAGGAACTCCGGCGTGCTCTCCGCCCCGCCCGCCTTGGCCTGCGCCTCGCCCGCGCTGCGCGCCGCCTCGGTCAGGTGCAGCCCGCTGCCCGGCTCCAGGAGGTTGCCCACCAGCAGGCCGATGGCCAGCGCCACCGTGGACATGACCATGAAGTAGCCGAGGGCGAGACCGCCCACCGCGCCCACCTTGGCGGCCTTGCGGACGGAGCCGATGCCCAGCACGATCGTGCAGAAGATCACCGGCGAGATCATCATCTTGATGAGGTTGACGAAACCGGTGCCCAGTGGCTTGAGCTCCACGGCCACGCCGGGCGCGGCGAAGCCGACGGCGATGCCGAGCAGCACCGCGCCGATCACCGCGATGTAGAGATAGTGCGTTCTGTCGCGTCTGGCGGCCACGATGCCTCCCGGTGGTGATTGCGTTCGGGGAGACCATCGCCCAGGGCTGTGACCCCGGTCACCCTTGCGTTCATTGAGTTCACGACCCGGTGCACACTGAGCGCCATGTTCCGCTTCCCCCGACCCCCGCGCAGCCTCGCCGGCCAGCTCTTCGCCATGCAGGTCCTGCTGGTCGCGCTGGTCGTCGCGGGCTGCGCCGTCTACGCGTACGCCACCGCCCGGGGCCAGGCCGAGGAGGCCGCCCGGCGGCAGGCCGGCGCCGTGGCCCACGCGGTCGCCGACTCACCCTCCGTACGCGAAGCCGTACGGGGAGCGGCCCGCGGGAGCGATCCGTCGGTCGAGCTCCAGCCCTACGCCCAGAAGGTCCGCGCGGACTCCGGGGTGGACTTCGTGACGATCATGGCCCCCGACGGGCGGCGCTGGACCCACCCCGACCCGCGCCGGATCGGCGAGCCCTTCATGGGCAACACCGCTCCCGCGCTGCGCGGCGAGACCTTCAGCGAGACCTACACGGGCACCCTCGGCCCCTCCATCCGCGTCGTCACCCCACTCGAGGACGACGGCCGGATCGTCGGCATGGTCAGCGCCGGGATCACCGTCCGCGCGATCAGCGACCGGCTCGGGGCGCAGCTCACCGCCCTCGGCTGGGTCGCGGCCGCCGCCCTCGCCCTCGGCGGGGCCGGCACGTACGTCGTCAACGCGCGGCTGCGCCGCCACACTCATGGCATGAACGCGGCCGAGCTCAGCCGGATGTACGACTACCACCAGGCAGCCCTGCACGGGGTCCGCGAGGGGCTGCTCATGCTCGACGGGCAGCGCAGGATCACCCTGATCAACGACGCCGGGCGGGAACTGCTGGGCCTGCCCGGCGGCGAGATCACCGGCACCGGGGTCGCCGACCTCGGCCTGCCGGCCCCTCTCACCGGAGCCCTGCTCGCCGACAGGCCCCGGGTGGACGAGGTGCACCTGACCGCGGACCGGGTGCTGGTCGTCAACAGCTCTCCGGTGGCGGGCGGCGGCCGCCGCGGCACCGTCGTCACCTTGCGGGACCACACGGAACTGCAGGTGCTGACCGGCGAGCTGGACCACGAGCGGGGTTTCACGCAGGCCCTGCGCTCCCAGGCCCACGAGGCGGCCAACCGGCTGCACACCGTGGTCTCCCTCATCGAACTCGGCCGCGCGGACGAGGCGGTCGACTTCGCGACCGCCGAACTGGAACTGGCCCAGGCCCTCACCGACGAGGTGGTCACCGCGGTCGGCGAGCCGGTGCTGGTGGCGCTGCTGCTGGGCAAGGCCGCGCAGGCGCACGAGCGGGGCGTGGAGCTGGTCGTCACCGCGGACAGCCGCAGCCTCGCCGACGGGGGCGGGCTGCCGCCGGCCCGTGATTTGGTCACGGTGCTGGGCAACCTCATCGACAACGCGGTCGACGCCGTGACCGCCGTACCGGGCGCGCGGATCGCGGTGACGCTGCGGCCGGAGCGGGACGAGCTGCTGCTGCGGGTCGCCGACAACGGGCCCGGGCTGCCCGAGGGAGTGGACGTCTTCCGCCGCGGCTGGTCCGGCAAGGGCGAGGGGCGCGGCCTCGGTCTCGCCCTGGTCCAGCAGGTGGCCCAACGCTACGGCGGCACGGTGACCGCCGCGCAGGGCCCCGGCGGCGGGGCGGAGTTCACCGTCCGGCTGCCGGCCCCGCAGGGGGCGGAGCCCGATCGGGCCGCGTCCCCGCGGGGCGGCGCGGCGGATCCGGCCGCAGGGGGTCCGCGGTGAGCGCGGGCGACGTACGCGTCCTGGTGGTCGAGGACGACCCGGTGGCCGCCGACGCGCACGCGCTGTACGTGGGCCGGGTGCCCGGCTTCAGCGCCGTGGGAGCCGTCCACTCCCTCGCCGAGGCCACCCGGGTCCTGGAGCGGACCCGCGTCGACCTGCTGCTGCTCGACCTCGGTCTGCCCGACGGGCACGGCCTGCGCTACGCACGCGGGCTGCGCGCCGCCGGACATCCCGTCGACGTGATCGTGGTGACCTCCGCACGGGACCTGGCCGTGGTGCGCGAGAGCGTGTCCCTCGGCGTGGTCCAGTACGTGCTGAAGCCGTTCGCCTTCCCCACGCTGCGCGAACGGCTCCTGCGCTACGCCGAGTTCCGCGCGACCGCGGGCGAGGCCGCCGGCCAGGACGACGTGGACCGGGCGATGGCCGCCCTCCGTGCACCCCGCCCGGCCGAGCTGCCCAAGGGGCTGAGCGCGCCGACCCTGGACCGGGTCGCCGCCCTGCTGCGGTCGGCGCCCGAGGGGCTGACCGCGGCGGCGGCGGCCGAGGCGGCCGGGATCTCCCGGATCACCGCACGCCGCTACCTGGAGCACCTGGTGGACACCGGCCGCGCGGACCGCACCCCCCGGTACGGCCAGGTCGGCCGCCCCGAACTGCACTACCGCTGGCTGGCGGCGGCCGGTTCGGTGTCGAAGGTGTAGAACTTCCGGTGGTCCAGCATGTCGGCCGGGGTCACGTCGTTCCACGGCCGCATCGTGTCGTTGAGGTCCACGACGTTCGCCGTGCCGGCGGCCGGCAGGTAGGTGGACTGCGGGTGGCGCGCCTGCCAGTCGGCCCACAGCTTGTCGATGAAGGCGTGGTGCATCCAGAACACCGGGTCGTTCGGGGAGACCCCGGTGGACATCTGGCCGCCGACCCACACGTGCACGCGGTTGTGCAGGTTGACGCCGCGCCAGCCTTCGAGGTGGTTGCGGAAGCCGCTGGACGAGCTGTTCCAGGGGGCGGCGTCGTACACCGGCATGGCGAGCACGCTGTCCACCTCGGCCTTGGTCGGCAGCTGGGCGGTGCCCTCGCCGAGCGTGCGGCGCAGGTAGGCGCGGCCGTCCACCCGTACGTTCACGTTCCACTTGCCCGTGGAGTAGGCGAAGGGGCCGTCGAGGACCTGTCCGTCGCGGGCCCGTCCGGTGCCGCCGAGGAAGTCGGGGGCCCAGAGCGAGGAACGGGAGGTGCGGTCCACGGTCCAGTCCCAGTAGGGGAGCGAGACGTTCGCGTCCACTTTCTGCAGCGCCGCCTCGAATTCCAGCAGGAACCGGCGGTGCCAGGGCAGGAAGGAGGGGGAGCGGTGGCCGACCCGGTCGCCCGCGTCGGTGTCGCTCATGATGAAGCCGTTGTGGGTGGTGACGAAGCGGTCGTAGCTGCCGGTGCGCTTGAGCTCCAGCAGGGCCGAGGTGAAGGCGCGCTTCTCGTCGGCGGTCAGCGTGGCCTGGTTCTTGCGGACGGTCATGCCGCACCTCCGAAGGGAGCGAGGGCGGCGCCCTGGAGGTCGCGCACGGCGGCGCGGGCGAGCAGGGTCGGGTCGGCGAACGTCTCGTAGTGGTTGATCACGCTGATCCAGGTTCCGTCGGCGTTGCGCATCACGTGCAGTTCGCGGCCGTCTATTCGTACGGTGGGCTGGCCGGGGGAGTGGTGGCCGCCGTGATGGCCGCCCCCGCCCGGGGTGATCTGGATGCGGCGGCCCTGGTAGACCTCGTCGACCGCGCCCGGGGGTGTGGACGCGGTGGGGGTCGCGGCGGCGCTCGTGGCGACGCTCGCGGCGGTGGCGGTCAGGCCAAGCACGGTGAGTGCACCGGCAGTTGTGCCCAGGGCCTGACGGCGGGTGATCTTGTTCATGGCCAGAGAGGTATCAGGGCCGGGCGAACGACAGACCGCTATCCGGACATCGGCGGATATGTTGCGCGTAGAACAAGTTGGATGATCTTCCCGTCCGGACCGGCTCCTGGGGTTCGAACGGGAAGATCTGCGGAAGTGAGTCTACTCGACAGTAATTTCTTCGGACTGCTGACGCGTGTATGCGGAAGGTCACACCGCAGAGTCGGCCGGAAGCGGAGCGTCATTCGTCCTTCGCGTCGCTCCGATCTCATCCCGAATTGAGCGGCTTCGTCACCTATAGTCCCGATATGGCTCTGCATGAGACGAAGGACGCGCGCTCCGGTGACGCCGACACGGACGTGTTCGCGTCCGCGCTGAGCGGCGAGGTCCTCCCCAAGTACCGGATGCCCGAAGACCACTCGCCCACCGAGGTCGTCTACGAACTGCTCCGCAACGAACTCCTCCTGGACGGCAACGCCGCCCAGAATCTGGCCACCTTCTGCACCACCTGGTCGGACGAGGGCGTCCACCGCCTGATGAACGACTGCCTCGACAAGAACATGATCGACAAGGACGAGTACCCGCAGACCGCCGAGATCGAGTCCCGCTGCGTCAACATCCTGGCCGACCTGTGGAACGCCCCCGCCGGCGCCACCGCCACCGGCTGCTCCACCACCGGCTCCAGCGAGGCCGCCATGCTCGGCGGCCTCGCCCTCAAATGGCGCTGGCGCGAACGCCGCCGCGCCGCGGGCCTCCCCACGGACCGCCCGAACCTCGTGTGCGGCCCCGTCCAGGTCTGCTGGGAGAAGTTCGCCCGCTACTTCGACGTCGAGCTGCGCCAGGTCCCCCTGGAGCCCGGTGCCAACGGCCTGCTGCCCCATCAGCTCGCCGCGTACGTCGACGAGAACACCATCGGCGTCGTCGCCATCCTGGGCGTCACCTACACCTGCGTCTACGAACCGGTCGCCGAGATCGCCGCCGAACTCGACCGGATCCAGGCCGAGAGCGGCTGGGACGTCCCCATCCACGTGGACGGCGCCAGCGGCGGCTTCGTCGCGCCCTTCCTCCACCCCGACGTGGTCTGGGACTTCCGGCTGCCGCGCGTCGCCTCCGTGAACACCTCCGGCCACAAGTACGGACTCACGCCGCTCGGAGTCGGCTGGATCGTGTGGCGCACCGCCGACCTGCTGCCCGCGGACCTCGTCTTCGACGTGGACTACCTGGGCGGCGACATGCCGACCTTCGCCCTGAACTTCTCCCGCCCCGGCGGCGAGATCATCGCCCAGTACTACCTCTTCCTGCGCCTGGGCCGGGGCGGCTACCGGCGCGTCCAGCAGGCCTGCGCCCAGACGGCCCAGTACCTGGCCGGGGAGATCGCCGCGATGGGCCCCTTCACCCTCCTCTACGACGGCGAGGGCGGCCTGCCGGCCGTCTCCTACAAGCTCACCGACCCGCAGGCGGCCGGCTTCACCCTCTACGACCTCTCCGAGCGGCTGCGCATGAGGGGCTGGCAGGTGCCCTCGTACCCGCTGCCCGCCGACCGGGAGGAGACCGTCATCCAGCGCGTCCTCGTCCGGCACGGCGTGACCCGGGACCAGATCGCGCTGCTCGTCGCCGACCTGCGCCGGTCCGTGGAGCACCTGACGGCCTCACCCCCGCCCGCACCCACCAAAGCGCCCCGTTCCGGATTCCACCACTAGCCGGCCCATGGCGGAGCGGCCGTCCGACGTGTGGGAGGAGGGGCACGCCTACGAGCGGTACATGGGCCGGTGGAGCCGTCAGGTCGCCGAGGTGTTCGTGGCACGCCTCGGCAGCCGGAACGGTCTGCGGTGGCTGGACGTCGGCTGCGGCACCGGAGCGCTGACCCGGGCGGTCGCGGCCCGGTGCCGGCCGCGCGCCGTGGTGGGACTGGACCGGTCCCCCGGATTCCTGCGCGCGGCCCGGGCCGCCGCGCCCGCGCAGGCCCGCTTCGCCCTGGCCGACGCGTCGGCGCTGCCGCTGCGCGACGCGGTGTTCGACGCGGCCGTCAGCGGGCTCGCCCTCAACTTCCTGGAACCACCCGGGCCCGCGGTCGCGGAAGCCGCCCGCGTCGTCCGCCCGGGCGGACTGGTCGCGGCGTACGTATGGGACTACGCCGAGGGGATGGGCCTCCTGCGCCACTTCTGGGACGCCGCCGCCTCGGTCGATCCGGCGGCCGCCGCACGGGACGAGGGCCGGCGGTTCCCGCTGTGCCGCCCGGACGCGCTGCGCGCGCTCTGGACCGGGGCGGGGCTGCTCGACGTGAGCGTCACCCCCATCGAGGTGCCCACCGTCTTCAGCGGTTTCGCGGACCTGTGGGAGCCCTTCCTGTCCGGCCAGGGACCGGCTCCCGGCTACGTCGCCACCCTCGCCCCCGCCGACCGGCACCGGCTGCGCACCCGGCTCGCCGAGACCCTCCCCACCGGCCCGGACGGCTCCGTCCCCCTCGCCGCCCGCGCCTGGGCGGTCCGGGGCCGCCGCCCGTGAGACGCGGGTCACCCCACCCGGATGTCACGTCCGGCGCCGGCCGCTTGTCTCCCGGACATGAACGAGACGAAGAACGGGCCGCGCGCCCGCCGGCATGGGAACCCCACTTGATCGAGCAGGAGGCTGATGCCACGGTGTCGGTCATGAATGATCCTTTTGAGGAGCACCGGCGGGTGCTGTTCGCCGCCGCCTACCGCATGCTGGGCAGCGTCGCCGACGCCGAGGACATCGTGCAGGACGCCTGGCTGGCCTGGAACCGCACCGACCGGACGGCCGTCGAGCACCCCCGGGCCTACCTGGTGCGCACCGTCACCAACCTGAGCCTGAACCGGCTGAAGTCGGCCCAGGCCGTCCGCGAGGCGTACGTCGGGCCCTGGCTCCCCGAACCCCTCCTCACCTCGCCCGACATCGCCGAGGAGGCGGAATTGACCGACACCGTCTCCATGGCGGTCCTGGTCGTACTGGAGACCCTGACCCCGACCGAACGCGCGGTGTTCATGCTCCGCGAGGTGTTCGGGTACCCGTACGCCGAGATCGCCGAGGTCGTCGGAAAGTCCGAGGCGAACGTCCGCCAGTGCGCGCACCGGGCCCGCGAACACGTCCAGGCCCGCCGCCCCCGCTTCACCGCCGGCGCGACCGAACAGCGGGAGATCGCCGAGAAGTTCCGCGCGGCCTGCGCCGGTGGAGACATGGGCGCGGTGCTCGAACTCCTCGCCCCCGACGTCGTCAGCTGGGCGGACGGCGGCGGCGTCGTCACCGCCGCGCGCCGCCCGGTGCACGGCGCCGACCACGTCGCCCGCTGGTGGCTGGGCGTCCTGGCCAAACCCCAGGCCGCCGAGGGGGAGTTGCGCGTCGCCGAGATCAATGGCGAGCCCGGAATCCTGCTCGTCCTCGACGGCGTGAACATCGGCGCGATGACCCTCGAGGTCGTCGACGGCCGGATCACCGCGCTGCGCACCATCGTCAACCCGGAGAAGCTGCGCGGCCTCCGGCCGAGCCCCTGAACGCGGGCGGCGCCCCGTACGTCAGCGGGCTCCGAAGTTCTGCGTCCACCAAGGGCCTCCGGCACCTTGGTGGATGCCCACGCCGAGGTCCTTGAACGAGCAGTTGAGGATGTTCGCGCGGTGGCCCGGGCTCTTCATCCAGGAGTCCATGACCGACTGCGCGGTCTGCTGGCCCTTGGCGATGTTCTCGCCGTAGGTCGACCAGCGGTATCCGGCCGAGGTGGTCCGCTGCCCCGGGTCCGCGCCGTCGGGGTTGGTGTGCGAGAAGAAGTCCCGCGCCGCCATGTCGTCGGAGTGCCCCTGAGCCGCCGCACGCAGCTGCGGGTCCTCCTTGAGGGGGCCGCAGCCCGCGGCCGCCCGCTCGGTGTTGACCAGGGCCAGGACCTGCCCGGCCATCCCCGGCGGGGCGGGCGCCGGCTTGGGCGCCGAGGGACGCGGGCTCGGCGAGGTGCTGCGGCTCTGCGTCGGACTCGGGCTCGCGGACGGGCTGGGCGAGGCGGAGGCCGACGGGGAGGGCGAGGGGGAAGCCGACGGCGACGGGGAGGCCGACTCCGAGGGCAGCGCGGACTCGGTCGCCGAGAGCGCCAGCGGGGCAGCCGGCGCGGCGCCGCCGTCCTTCGGCTGACCGGAACCGGGGAACCCCCCGAGGTACACCAGGCCACCGCCCGCGACACAGGCGGCGAGCACCGCACCACCGATCACCCGGCGGCGCCCGCTGCGCCGGCGCCTGCGCAGCGCGCCCCGGCCACCGCCCGCACTGTCGACCGCGGTGAGCTGCGTTGCGGTGTCCGCGAAGCCCCCCTCGCCGCCGTCGGCGAAGGCAGCGGCCTCGGCGGCGAAGCCTGCCGCCCCGGCCGTCCGTACCCCTGCGAGCAGGGCCGCCGAGACCGGTACGAGGGCCAGCCCCGCCAGCAGTCCCTCGGCCGGGACCAGTCCGCTCCACAGACCGGAGCACCGTACGCATTCACGCGCGTGCCGGGCTATTCGCTTGCGCCACAGCGCCGAGGGCCGGCCGTCCCAACCCGCCATCAGGGCCCGCAGTTCCTCGCACGGCGGATTGGCCTCCAGCGCACGCACCACCACCCGTGCCGACTCCAGCTGCGCCTTCATCCGCTGGACGCGGACCGCCGTGTGCTGCGGGGACAGCTCCAGCGCGGAAGCCACCTCGGCCCGCGTCAGCTCGCCGGCGCACTCCAGCCACCACAGCGACAGCAGCGCCCGGTCCTCGGGCTCCAGCCAGCGCGTCGCCCGCGCGGTCTCGCGCCGCTGGCCCGCCAGGTTGAGGCGTACGACGGTCAGGTCGACGAAGTCGGCCCCCGGGTCGGCGATGTCGTAGGCCGCCTCCAGCGTGCTCTCGCCGAAGCCGCTCTGGCCGGCCTGCCAGTGCGCCCGCACCCGGTTCATCGCGATCGCCACCAGCCAGGACCGGAAGCTCTCGTCCGCGCGCAGGGCGCCCAGCCCGTCGAGCGCCCGCAGCATCGTGTCCTGCACCACGTCGTCCACGTCGCACGAGCCGTTGAGGGCCCGACCGACGATGTTGTAGACGAGCGGGAGATGGGCGCTGACGAGCTCGTCCTGCGCGCGGGCGTCGCCCGCGCGGGCCGCTGCCACCAGCGCTGCCGTGTGCTGAGTACTCATGTGTTGTTCCCTGTCCGTACCGGCGGTCGATGATGCCCGATACATGGGAGACCGTCGACGGGGGCCCCGATAACACTTCTCCCGAAAGTTTTTCGGGAAGTCGTTTCCCCGGCCTCCGGAGCGGGCCGTCCGGGCGAAGGAACGCGGAACCACATGGAAGCACGGACCCCGTCGGGAGGCGGCGCCGGGGCGGGGCGTGACGCGGCGCTGCCCCCGGCCCGATCGGCCGAGGGCAGCGCTCTGTCCGCCGGGTACGGCTAGTTGAGGGCCACCTTGCAGGCGCTCACCGCGGTTCCGTTGGTCACACTGCTCTTGGTCAGGCCGGTCACGCACTTCTCGTGGTTGCCGGACTGTGCGTCGTAGCAGGCCGTCCGGATGGCGGCCGAGGCTTCACCGCCCTGCAGCTCGCGTTCGACCTGGTTGATGCAGGCCGAGACGTCCGCGTGGGCGGCGGGGGCCACGAGGGCCGCGCCACCGAGGGCGAGGGTCAGGCCGGTGAGGACACCTGCGATACGGGTCGACGTGCGCATGGAATGCACCTGCTCTCCGGGATCGTCGCGCGGCCCGGGACCTGGTGCGTCGGGATCCGCGCGGGAACGGCGCCGAGCGCACGCGGCCGGTGTACGGCCACTGTGCCCGGGCCCCCGCACCGGACCGGCTCGGCAGAGCCTCCCCTTCCACCTTCGACGCTAGAGCAGCCCCCCGCCGCACGCACCCGCTGGGGCGCCGGGCCCGTCACAGCAGCGGAGCCAGCGCCTCCGCGGCCGCGCGCAGGGCGGGCGCGTACGTCTCGATCTCCTCGCGGGAGACCAGGAAGGTGACCGTGGTGACGCTGACCCCGCCGACCGGCCGACCCGTCGGCCCGGGGATCGCGGCGCCGATGCAGCGGATGGTGGCCTCGTTCTCCTCGTCGTCCACTGCGTGGCCCCGGGCGCGGACCGCCGCCAACTCCGCCTCCAGCGCGCGGGCGGTGGTGAGCGTGTGCGGCGTCCGGCGCGGCAGCCCGGTGGCGGTGATCAGGGCCCGCACCTCCGCGGCGGGCAGGCGGGCCAGGATGCTCTTGCCGATCGCGGTCGAGTGCAGCGGCATGCGCATGCCGATCCGTGAGGCCGTCCGGAACGGCTGGTCGCCCTCCACCTTGCGGATGTAGGTGATGGTCTCCCCGCTGTGCAGGGCGAGATGGACCGTCTGGCCGGTGGTCCGCTGGAGTTCGCCCAGGATGCGTCCGATGCTCGCCGGCTCCCCGCCGCCGACCAGGGCGGACAGTTCGCGAAGCCGCGGCCCCACCCCGTACCGGCTCTCGGCCTCCTGGCGTACGAAGCCCTGCTCGACCAGCGAGGCCAGGATGCGGAAGGTGCTCGACTTGGGCACCGCGGCCGCGGCCGCCACGTCGGTGAGCCGGTGCGGTCCGCCGGGAGCCGCGACCGCCTCCACCACGCGCAGGGACTTCTCCAGCGCGGAACCGGCGGCGGAGGTCCGCCCGGCGCGCGGGCCGTCGGGGACTTCGTCCACATCCGTTGACACGCCAACTCCCGGGGTGGGTAGGGTCTGGACCAAACGGTTCCGCCCTACGATACGGCGTTCCGCTACGTGGAACAACGGGAGGTCATTCCGTGTCCAACCACCCGGCCCACCACCCGCCGAGGCACCCGTACGAGGTGCTGGCGGCCCAGCGGCTGCTGCCGGTGCTGCGCGTCTCCGACGCCGACGAGGCCGTCCGCCGCACCACCGCCCTGCTCGCCGCCGGCTGCCGCGCCGTCGAACTGACCACCTCCACCCCCGGCTGGGCCGAGGCCCTCACCCGCGCCGCCCCCCTCGGCGACGCGCACGGCCGGCCCGCCCTCATCGGCGTCGGCACCGTCACCACGGCCGCACAGGCCGGCACCGCCCTCGACGCGGGCGCCGCCTTCCTGATCTCCCCGTACCCGGCCCCCGAGGTACGCGAGGTCGCCCGGCGCCGCCAAGCCGTCTTCATCGAGGGCGGATTCACCCCCGGAGAGATCGCGGCCGCCGTCCGCGCCTCGGGCGCCGCCAAGATCTTCCCGGCGCACGTGGGCGGTCCCGGGTTCCTCCGCTCCCTCAAGGCGGTCCTGCCCGGGGCGGTGCTCATCCCGACCGGCGGCATCCGGCCCGCCGAGGTCCCCGACTGGTTGGCGGCGGGCGCGACGGCCGTCGGCGTCGGCAACGGCCTGCCGGACGACCCCGGTGAACTGGCCGCCGTGTTCGCGGGCGTGTTCGCGGGCGCGGACGTGGACGTGGACGTGTTCGCGGACGTGGACGTGGACGTGGACGTGGACGTGGCAGGGGAGCGCTGACCGTGCGCCGACGACCCGCCACGGCCTACGACGTCCTCGTACTCGGCGAGGTGCTCGTCGAGATCCACGCGGGCACCACCCTGCGCGAGGCCGCCGACGGCACCCCGGCCCGCATCTCCTACTCCGGCGACGCACTCAACGCGGCCGCCGCCGCCGCGGCGGCCGGAGCCCGGACCGCCCTGCTCGCGGTGGTCGGCGACGACGAGCTCAGCACCCCGCTGCTGCGCCGGGCCGCCGAACTCGGCGTGGACGTCGCCCACGTGCGCCGCGCCCCGCACCCCAACGGCGCCTACCTGCTCTGCGCCGACACCGACGGCGACCGCGAGTTCGTCTACTGGCGCACCCGAAGTGCAGGTTCCACCCTCGGCCCCGCGCACGTCGAGTCCTGGCGCGAGCTGCTGACCCGCTGCGGGGCACTCGTGACCAGCGGCATCACCGGCGCCCTGTCGCCGAGCAGCCGGGGCGCCGTACTGGCCGCCGCGCACCTCGTGCACGGCGCGGGCGGGCACCTCTCGTACGACCCCAACTTCCGCCCCCGGCTGACCGGCAGGGCCGAGGCCCGGAAGCTGCTCGCCCGGATCGCCCCGCTGACCGGGCTGCTCAAGACCTCCTGCCCGGCCGACGCCACGGCCCTCGTCGACACCGCCGATCCGCGCACCGCCGCGGACCGCCTCCGCTCGCTCGGCGCCCGTACGGTCGCGGTCACCTCCGGCGCGGACCGCCTGCTGCTGCACGACGGCACGCGGGCGGCGTACCACCCCGTACCCGTGAACCCCGCGCCGGTGGACGCGACCGGCGCGGGCGACTGCTTCACCGGCACCACCACCGCCCGGCTCGTCCTCGGCGACACCCTCGCGGACGCCGTGGCGTACGGCACGGCCGCGGCCTGCCTCTCCGTCTCCGGCCGCGGCGGCACCGGCCACGTTCCCGCCTTCCCGGACACGGCGGCCCTGGCCGCCGCCCACCGCGCGGGCGGTTAGAGGAGGTCGGGCTCGGCGACCCAGCCGGCCGCCAGCACCAGCCGCGAGGTCCGGTGGACGGCCAGGAAGCCGAACGGCCTGTCGAAGCGCACCTCGGCCCGGCGGGCCCTGTACCTGGGCCGCGCCGGCGCGGCGCAGCCGGCCGCCATGCCGAGCGCGGTGACGGCCGCGGCCTCGAAGCCCTCGGCGTCGAACCGGGCCAGCGCGGACTGCCGTGCGGAAGTGACCGCCAGCGGCTGGGAGCTGACGCCGGGGAAGTGGCCGTGATCCGTGTCGGTGGCGCTCTCCAGCCCGAACAGCCGGGAGTGGTCCAGGAGGTCGTGCTCCGCACGCACTGCGAAGGCCACCGTCTCGATGTCCAGCAGGGGTTCCGCGGAGTGGGCGGCCACCGTGCCGACCGCCAGACCCGGACCGGGGCGCCCGTCGGGGAGCAGGCTCGCTCCCGTGGCGGGGAGGACCTTGGTGACGGCGGCGATCCCGGTGGTGAGCGTGTGCGCGGCCGGCGCCTCGGGCGCGCCCAGCACGAGGTGGACGTCCACGCCCGCCGCCCCGACGACCTCCAGCAGGGTGACCGCACCGCACGGGCCGTGGGCCACCCGGACCCGGTCGAGCAACGAGGTGCTGCGGTGCAGCACGCGCACGCGACGCCCGGCCCACGGCCCGGCGTGCGGCTCCCCCGGCCACTCGTCGAACGGCTGGATCCACCGCAGCCGCAGCGCGAGCGCGGAGGCGAGGACCATCAGGGTGCCCTCTTCCAGGACCACCGGCATGCGCTCGATCAGCCCGTCCGTCCGGTCCGACGCCCACGCGTCGAGCACCTTGCCATCGGCGTCCGGGTCCCCGGTCAGCGTCCCCCGGGCGCCGGCCGGTAGCCTCGCCGCCCAGTCTTCCTCCAGTGGGAGCCCGGCACCGGTCCACAGGCCGGTGGCCGTCCGAAGACCCCGTACGCCGGCCAGTGCGGCCAGCAGTTCCCGGGCAGCCCGGCCCGCGGCCTCGGCGGGTATGCCCAGGGCCTGCTCCAGTTCGGTGCGGGCCGGGCCGCCCGAGCCGTCCGCGAGCAGGGCGAGCAGCGGCCAGAGCCCGGCAGCGGTGAACACGGTGTTCCCGTTCCCGTCCCCGTCCGCGTCCTCGCCCCCGTCGCCGGCCGGGGCCTGCGCGGCCGCGGCCCAGCGCGTCGTCAGCCGATTGACCGCCCGTACAGTCGAGTTCCTCATGCGCGGGAGCGTACGTGGAGGGGCGCCGCCGGGCCGGATGGATTTCCGCGGCCCGGCGGCGCCGGTCAGTGGCGCCGGTCAGTGGCGCCGGTCGGTGGCGCCGGCTGGTGGGGTCGGCCGTTGGGGTCGGCGGCGACGCGGGTTCAGTGCCCGCGCAGCCCCCGGTCCACGGCCGTCATCAGCTCACCGTCCGCGGTGTCCGCGTCGAGCGACCAGAACATCGCGCCGCCCAGGCCGTGTTCGCGTACGTAGCCGGTCTTGGCGCCCAGCACCTGCGGGTCGTCGTACGTCCACAGGGTGGTGCCGTCGAACAGCCAGGCATGGCCCCCGCGCCGGTCCCGGTGGAGCTGGTACGTGCCGGAGTCGGCCAGCTTCTTCAGCGCCTTGTAGTCCTCGTACCCGGCGGACCAGGTGGCCGGCGCCGGGCCCGTGGCGGGCTGGCCCATGCCGTCCCCGCCGCCGCTGACGCCGGTCCAGCCCTGCCCGTAGAACGGCATGCCCATCACCAGCTTGTGCGCGGGCGCCCCGCGCTCGCGCCAGGCGTCCACCGTGCCGTCGACGCTGAAGTCGCCCCGGGCGTAGAGCGCGGACTGCTGGGCGGTCCTCGGCTCGCCGGAGACGTGGAAGTCGTAGCCCTGCAGGGTCACGAAGTCGAGGTCGCGCATGATCCGGCGGACGTCGAAGCCCGCGTCGATCTTGGCGGGGGCGGTCGGGACGAAGGCGGTCAGCTCGTACTTCGTCTTCCTGCGCTGGCTCTTCGCGTACGCGTCGAGCTGGGTGCGGAACTCCTTGACGAGTGCGGTGAAGTTGCGCTTGTCCTCCGGCCGGAACTTCGTGTCGGCGTCGCCGGCGGAACCGGGCCACTCCCAGTCGAGGTCGATCCCGTCGAACACACCGGCGGCCGCACCCGCACCGCCGCGGCTGCCGTCCTGCGGGAGGTTGCCCTTGATGTAGAGGTCGATGCAGGAGGCCACGAAGGCCTTGCGGGAGGCGGGGGTGAGGGCGGCGTCCGAGAAGTGGGTGGACCAGCTCCAACCGCCCAGTGAGAGCAGCACCTTGAGGCCGGGGTGTTTGGCCTTGAGCTCGCGCAGCTGGTTGAAGTTGCCGGCGAGCGGCTGCTCCGCGGTGTCGGCGACCCCGTCGACGGAGTTCGCGGCGTCCAGCGGCCGGACGTAGTCGGCCCAGGCGTCGGCCTCGCCCGGTACGTTCCCCGTGAAGCACGTGCCCTGCGGGCTGACGTTGCCGAAGGCGTAGTTGATGTGGGTGAGCTTGCCGGCGGAGCCGTTCGCCTCGAGGTCCTGGACCTGGAAGTCCCGCCCGTAGACGCCCCACTGGGTGAAGTAGCCGACCTTCTTGTACGAGCGGGCGGGTCCGCTCGCCCCGCCACCGCCGTCCGCACCGGCGGCCGGCGCGAAGGCGGTGAGCAGGGAGAGGGAACAGGCGGCGACGGCCAGTCTGCCGAGCATGCTGCGGCGCATGGGCTTCCTTTGCGGAGGCGGGAACGGGCGTGAGCGCGTGCGCGGTGCATGCCGGAAACTATTGGTCTGGACCAGGGTGGTCAAGGGGGCGGCCGAAACTCACCCGCCGCCGGGGACGCAAGCCCTACGGGAGGCTCCACTGACCGACGTCGTCGCCGAGGCCGGTGTTGAGGGCGAACTGCACCGCGGCCGCGCCGGCGTCCTCGGGGAGCCGGAAGGTGACGAAGCCCTCCGCGCTGCCGCCGGGTTCGAGCGTGACGGTGTCGGGGAAGCTCGGGCCCGCCGTCGTGGGGACGTCGAGCCCGGTGAACCGCTGCCCGGTGGTATCGAGGACGTGCGTGGCCGGTGCGGGGGAGTCCCGGTAGACGGCGGTACCGGTGTTCTCCAGCCGGAAGCGGACGGCGAGGAGCCGATCCGGCCCGTCGGGCTCGGCCTCGGCCGTGGGGTCGGCCACCGGGCTCGCGGGGTCGACCACCTGCGTCAGCGTGACGTCGAGCCGCTGGCCGGGCTCGTTCCCCGCGAGGGAGATCGTCTCGCCGGAGCCGCCGGGGGCCGCGCCCAGCAGGGCGGGGGCGAGGAGGGCCAGCGCCACCAGGGCGCCGCGGAGGCGGCCGCGATGCGGGTCCGCACGACCCGGACGGCGCGGGCGGCCCGGGCGGCGGCCCGTATCCCGGCTCCGGGGCACGGACGAACCCCCCGTCGCACGGTTCACCCTGCTCACGATCCTCCCCGCCCGCGGCCCCCGCCACCCGCGCCGTCCCATGGCCCCGCCGCCCCGGCCCCGTAGGCGGGGCGCCACGCCGAGGAAGGACGGTCCACGCGGTCCCGCGGATCCGCCGACCCGCTCGCTGGCGCCGTCACCGCCGCGATCCGGGGCGACGACCTGCCGGGCCCGCGGGACCTCCTCGACGCCCACCCTGGACTCGCCGCCGCGCGCATCGTCAAGCGCGGTGCGGTGGCCGACGGGCGCAGCCTGCTGCACATCGCCACCGATGTCGACGCGCCGGGCGCCGTCCTCGGCGGCGGTACCCCGCTCGCGGACGCCTGCGGCTTCGGCCAGTGGCGGGCCGCGCGCCGGCTGCTCGCCCTCGGAGCCCGCCCGGACCTGCAGGAAGCCGCCGCCCTCGGGCTGCTCGCCACGGTCGAGGACCTCGAGGCCGGCGCCTCCCGCCAGGACGTCACCAGCGCCTTCCGGCAGGCTCGCCACGGCGGCCGGCTGCCCACGGCGCGCTGTCTGCTGTCGCACGGAGCGGACACCGGCGAGCGACTCGCCCCCGGTGGAACGAGAAATGCAGTGGATCTCGGGGTCGGGCCGTGCCAAGGTTGGACCCACCGAAGGGGTGTAGCTCAGCTGGTCAGAGCGCCGGTCTCCAAAACCGAAGGCCGCAGGTTCGAATCCTGCCGCCCCTGCTGTACTGGGAAAGTGCGAGAGCCCCGCCGGGCGACCGGCGGGGCTGGTCCCGCAGTTCTACGTCCGCCCCGGCGATGACCCCGCGCTCGGTGGCCCCGTCAGTACGTGGGGCAGAGGTTGGTCTGTACGGCGGCGAGGATGAACGCGGCCTTGGTGGGGCCGAAGCCGTCCGGGTGGTTGGGGCCGATGAAACGCTTGTTCGTGGACTCGACGCGCTTCGTCGGATCCTTCTCGTCCTTCATGGACTGGCACTGGTTCAGGCCCCGTGAGATGGCCTTGTCGTCCTGGCCGTTGACGATCTCGGGGTCGATCTTGTTGAGCGCCGCGAGGTAGATGACGCGCTGCTCGGGGGCGGGGCTGGGCGGGATGCCGGCGGCGGAGGCTGCGGAGCCGGGGGCCTCGGGAGCCGCGCTCTGCCGGGGAGCGGGTGACGAGGCGGCCGGCTTGCCCTCGTCGCTCATACCTGCGTGGTCCGCGTCCGCGTCCGCGCAGCCGGTGAGCGCGAGGCATGCGGCGGCGGCGAGGAGGGTGAAGGTGTGGTGTGTGCGCATCGCGCCACTCTGCCGGGACGCCGGCTGCCGTGGAGCGGCCGTGACAGGTCTGTGACGCACGAGAGCCCCACACGATGGCGGGGCTCCGAGAACCCCTACCTTGACCGCGTCTGGTCGAGCTCCCGGCCACCGACCCGGACGGCGACGTACGCCGCGCGGTGTCCCTACGGCCCGGGCTGAGGAGGAGCGGCGGCAACTGACCCTCGCCCAACCGGACTCGACGCCCGGGGTGCGCGCCGCGGCCGACCTCCGGTTGTCGGCGGCGGCCCGGAACCCGGCTCCCCCGGTGGCGGGTCACGGACCGCATGACCGCCACCGGTTCATGAGGTGGACCCGGGGCTCAGCCGTCGGTGCCCGGCTCCTGGTAGCCGTACGGGCGGGTGATGATCTCCATCCCGTGCCCCGCGGGGTCCGTGAAGTAGACGCCGCGGCCCCCGTCGTTGTGGTTGATCTCGCCGGGGTGCTTGCCGTGCGGATCCGCGAAGTACGCAACGCCCGCGGCCCGCATCTTCTCGAACGCCACGTCGAACTCCTCCTCGGAGAGGAGGAACGCGTAGTGCTGCGGGGTGATGGAGCCGGCCGGGATGGTCGCGAAGTCCAGGGTGACGCCGTTGGCGGTCTCGACGGGGAGGAAGGGTCCCCACTCCTCCCCGACCTGGAGGCCGAGGATGTCCGCCAGGAATGCGGCGGACTCCCGGTTGTCACGGGAGTGGATGATCGTGTGGTTCAGATGCACGGACATGAGTGAATGCCTCCGAAAGGCACGTCACGGGCGCCTCCATGCCTCACCCAGCCGGTGACCGACACGCGATGCCGTGATCACGATCCTAGGCATCCCGTCCGCGCCAAGTCCACCCCGTGCCTCCGTCCCGGACGCCACCGGTGTCAGGAACCCCCGTACACCGCCTTGACGTTGTCCTGCGCCGGATGCGAGCGGCCCGCCGGGCCCGCCGCGAACACCCGCAGCAGGTTCTCCGTCACCCGGGTGGTCAGCGCCCCGGACCGCGCGTCCAGCCCGTGGTTCTTCCCACCGCGGCCGTCACCCGTCGCGTCCAGGGCCTCCACCCACCGCATCGTGCCGGTCGCGAACACCCCCGCCCCGCTCGCCACCGTGTAGTACGCCGTGTCCTGGTGGCTGGGTCGCCCCTCGCACACCACGGGTGAGTGGGCCACTATCTCGATCGGCCGAGGCGTCGGAAAACCGGTGTTGACCTTGTCGTACTCCACCCCGACCAGGTGCTCGAAGCGATCGCCGGCCCGCGCGCCCGTGCCCTCGAACAGCCAGTGGCCCGGGCTGGTCACCACGTACGGGGCGTCCACCGGATAGCCGTCGTAGATCACGCCGAGCAACGAGCTCTCCGGGTCCGCCCCGGGCGCCGAACGGAAGTCCACCGTCGCCGGATGGCCCCGCTTGAACCCCGGGTCCTGGTCGTAGGAGGACTTGTAGCAGACCAGCGTCCGATCCGGCCCCAGGTCGGAGGCCTCCAGCCGGATCCGGCGGAAGCAGCAGTTCGCTCCCAGGATCGCGATGTTGGTGCCGGCGTCGCGGGCGGCCGTGACATGGGCCCGCTGCTCCGGGGACCAGTACTCGTCGTGCCCGAGCGAGAGCACCGCTGCCGCACCCTCCAGCAGTCGCTTCTCCCGAGCCACGTCGGTCGTGGTCGCGTACGCCAGGGGTATGCCGAGCCGCTCGGCCAGCGCGATCAGCGGAGCCTCGTACACCAGGAACAGGCCCGCGCCGTCGTCGTACTCGTACGGCCGGTCGAAGGTCACGGCGAGCGAGCGCGAGGCGTAGCCGCCGCTGGGGCCGTCGTAGCTGCCGTAGCCGCCCCACCGGTTGTACGCCTGCCAGGTGGCCACCGCGTTGACCACGACCGTACGCCCGGCCGTCGCCGCAGACCGGACGGTCACGGGCACGAAGCGCTGCCCTTCGCCGCCCTGGGCGTCGAGCCGCAGCAGGTAGCAGCCCTCCGGCCAGTCCTTGGTCTCGACCGTGGCGGTACGGGCCCAGCGCGTGCGGACCATCCGGGTACCCGGGTCCACCGTGTGCTCCGGCTGACGTGCCCCCGGGAGGGCCTCGGAGCGCCACACCAGCCGGGCCCGGGCCCCGCCGTACCAGCCCATCCGGTAGGCGGAGACGGTGAACCGCGGCGCGGTGGTCGACACGTGCAGACCGAAGGACTCGCCGGGCAGGACGCTGACCTTGTCCGCGAAGCCCTCGATCGCCCGCGCCGGCCCCGCCTTGGTGACCGGCCAGTCGGCGTGGCCCTGCTTCGCGTTCTCGGCCTTGACGTCGAAACCCCGCGCACTCGCCGCCGACGGCTTCCCGCCCGGCGCCGCCGACCCGCCGGTCCGGTCCCCGCCCCGCCCGTCGGCGCCGCCGTCCCCGCCCCCGCAGCCGGCCACGGCGCCGAGCCCGGCAGCCGTGGCCGCCCCCGTCGCGACCGCGAGGAACCGCCGCCTGCCTGCGCCTTCGCCGTCACCGGCCGGTCCGGCTATGTGCTCCTGATCCATGGTGGGCACGTTATGTCACCCTTGAGACCCCCTCCTCACCACCCCCTCACCACTCCCTCCGACCCCTCCTGACCTACGCTGACCTCCAGTCGTGGCGGGCATTAACTGACCCTGGGGGAAAGCGATATGACGTACAGCGGCGTACACGGACCGGGTGCGGTCAGGCAGCTGTGGCAGCTGCTCGAACCCGTACACGCCATCGTCTACTTCGCCCCCGAGGCCTACGAGGAGGCCGGCGCGCTCGGCTACGCCACCGACGACCGGTGGCCGATGTACTTCGCCTTTCGGGCCGCCCCTCTCGGCCCGGCCGGACCGGAACTCGTGAACGCCCTCTTCTTCAGCTTCAGCCCGCGAATGGTGGAGCGGTACGTCGCGCGGTCCTGGCACACCGCCCCTCCGGCCCGGGTGCTCGCGGTCCGCGCCGTCGCCGCGGACCGCTCCCTGCGGGCCCTCCTCGGCGAGCGGACCGCATCCCCGGACCTGGCCGAGGCGGCGATGCTCGCCCGGCGCGCCGCCGAGGCCGCCGCCACGGCCGGCCGGCCGCTGGCCGCCGCCAACACCGCCCTGCCCTGGCCCGACGCTCCGCACGCCGTGCTCTGGCACGCGGCGACGATCCTGCGCGAGCACCGCGGGGACGGCCACCTCGCGGCCCTCCAGGCCCACCACCTCGACGCGGTCGAGTCGCTGGTCCTGCACTCCGGTGCGGGCGCCGCCCCGGCCGAGTGGTTCGAGAGCCGCCAGTGGTCCGCCGACGAGTGGAACGCCGCCCGCGAGCGGCTCGCCGCCCGGAACCTGCTGGCCGAGGACGGCACGGCCACCGGAGCCGGACTGGCACTGCGCACCGCCGTCGAGAAGCTCACCGACGAACTCGCCTCCGGCCCCTGGTCGGCGCTGACCCCGCAGGAGACGGCCCGGCTCGCTGAACTCCTCCTCCCGCCGGTCCTCGACATCGTCGGCGCCGGCCTCCTCCCGACCCAGAGCACCCTGGGCATCGGCATGAAGTACGACTACGAGGGCTGACCCCGCCGGCCCGGTCCACATGCTCGCGGTAGCGTTCGATCATCTCCGCAGCACCCCGGAACCATGGATCCGTCGACCGAGGGGAGCCGTTCGTGAAGTACGCCTTTTCCACGCTCGGCCTGCCGGGCGTGCCGCTCGACCGCAGCGCCGCCCTCGCGGCCTCCCACGGCTTCGACGGCCTCGAACTGCGTGCCCATCCCGAGGAGCCCCTGCATCCCGAGAGCCCGGCCGCCGAGCGCGCCGCCGGGCTGCGGGCCCTCACCGCCGCAGGCATCACCGCCCTCGCGGTCGCGGGCTACGCAAGGGTGGCCGCCCCCGGCGAGGACGAGCCGGTCCTCGCCGAACTGCGCTCCCTGATCCGCCTCGCCGCCGATCTGCAGGCCCCGTACGTCCGCGTCTTCCCGGGAGGCGCCGACCAGCCCGAGAAGACCGCCGACGCCCACGCCGTGCGCCGTCTGCTCGCCGCGGCGCCCTGGGCCGAGAGACACGGCGTACGGATCCTGCTGGAGACCCACGACTCCCATCGCACCGCGACCGCGGCCGCCCGTGTGCTCGACCGCGTCGCCCACCCGGCCGTCGGCGCCGTGTGGGACGTCCTGCACACCTGGCTCGGCGGCGAACCCCCGGCCCGGTCCCGGCGGACCCTGGCCGCGCACCTGGGCTACGTACAGGTGAAGGACGTACGGTCAGTGCGGGACCTCACCCCGATGGCTCTCGGCACCGGAGTGCTCCCCCTCCCCGAAGTGGTGGCCGCCGCACCGCCGGACGGCTGGCTCTGCTGGGAGTACGAGAAACGCTGGTACCCCGACGCCGCCGACCTGCCCGCACAGCTCACGCAAGGACGGGAGTACCTGCAGAGCCTGGTGGCGGGACAGGCCCCGGCGGACAATCGGACGGCCGGTTATCGCGGGCTGCAGCCTCGACTCTGAGCGGTCGGTTCTCCCCAGTCGTGGGCCCGCCCGGCCCGGCACGCGAGGTGCCGGACCGGGCAGGCGTTCAGAAGTCCCAGCTCTGGCTCCGCGCGCCGTTGCAGCTCCAGCTCACGAGGAGCTGGCCGATGTCCGGCCGTCCGGCCAGGATGTCGAGACACTTTCCGTTCACCCGGTTACGGATCTCGCTCCCGTTCCGGTACCACTTCTGGTGGAGACCGCCGTTGCAGTCCCACATGCTCACCGAGCCCTGGTCACCCAGGTGGGGGCCGTAGATCTCCAGGCACTTGCCGTTCATGTTGGAACGGATCTGCTCACCGTCCCAGTACCACTGCTGGTTGGTGCCGCCGTGGCAGTCCCACGTCACGGTGGAGGCCCCGTTCTCCTGGTGGAACATGAAGATGTCGGCGCACCTCCCGTTCAGGTTGGACTTGAGCAGCGGGGCCGCGGCGTACGCCGGCGAGCCCGTCAAGACAGGGCCGGCCAGCAGCCCCGTGACCGCCGCCAGCAGCATCAGTCGTCGTACGGACCTCATGATTTCCCCTTCCCATCACCGTTGCGCGGTTGCGCTGACCCCTGTCTAGCCACCGATTGATGTCCGGCGCCGGAACGAGGGTTCCGGACATCAAAAGCTGGACAAACACCACCCAACACGGCCGCGGAAAGCCGCAGAGAGGAAGGCAATGCCACGCCCCGAACGCCCGCTCGACCCGGACTCAGGTCCTGTGACACGCTTCGCGGCCGACCTCCGGAAGCTGCGCGAGGCGGCGGGACGGCCGCCCTACCGGGCACTCGCGAAAAGGGCGCACTATTCGTCCACGACCCTGTCGGACGCCGCGGGCGGGCACACCTTTCCGAGCCTTGCCGTCACGCTCGCCTACGTCGAGGCGTGCCAGGGCGACCGCCGCGCATGGGAAACCCGATGGCATGCGGCCGCCGCCGAGGTCGCCGCGAGCGCACGTCGCGAGGAACCCTGGGAAACCAGCGGACGGAACGTGCCGTACTCGGGGCTGTCGGCGTTCCAGCCGGAAGACGCCGACCGCTTCTTCGGGCGCGAGCGCCTGACCGGCGAGCTGCTCGCGAAGGTGCACGACCGCCGCTTCCTGGCCGTCTTCGGGCCGTCCGGATCGGGCAAGTCCTCCTTGCTGCGTGCCGGGCTCGTCGCCCGCGCACGGGCGTCGGGGTGGCCCGTGATGCTGTTCACGCCGCGCCCGCATCCCGTGGAGGAGTGCGCGATCCACCTGGCCGCGGCGACGGGAGAGGCCCCCGGCGCGCTGGTGACCGAGCTGTTGGACGATCCCCTGGCACTGCACCTGCGCATCCGACAGGCCATGGTCGACCGCGCACCGGACGTCGACACGCTGATCGTCGTCGACCAGTTCGAGGAGGTCTTCACCCTCTGCGCGGACCGGGACGAACGCGACACGTTCATCGCCATGTTGCTCGCGGCGGCCACGGCGGCGACCAGCCGAACCCGGGTGGTACTCGGCGTGCGCGCCGACTTCTACGGCCACTGCGTCCAGGACTCCCGGCTGGTCGAGGCGATCCGCGACGCGCAGATCGCGGTCGGTCCGATGAGCAGCCAGGAACTGCGCGAGGCCATCACCCGCCCCGCCGCGCTGGTCGACTGCACGGTGACCGGCCCGCTGCTGGCGGCCGTGGTCGCCGACGCGACCGGTCAGCCGGGTGCGCTGCCCCTGGTCTCGCACGCGATGGTCGAGACCTGGCGCCGGCGCTGCGGCAGGCGCCTGACCCTGGAGGGATACCTGGCGGCCGGCGGAATCCAGCACGCGCTCGCCCACACCGCGGAGTCCGCCTACGGGGCCCTGTCGCCGGTGCAGCAAGACCTCGCCAGGTCCCTGTTCCTCCGGCTGACCGCGCTGGGCGACGGCACCGAGGACACCAGGCGCCGGATCACCAGGGACGAGCTGGACCCGAGCGCCGACACCGTCCACGTGCTCGAAACCCTGGCCCGGCAACGGCTCGTGACGCTGGACCGGGAATGCGTCGAGATCACCCACGAGGCGATCATCCGGTGCTGGCCGAGGCTGCGCGGCTGGCTGACCGAAGACCGCGACAGGCTGCTGCTGCACCGGCAGCTCACCGACGCGGCCGCCGGCTGGGAGGCCCTGGACCAGGACCGACACGCCCTGTACCGGGGCGCCCGCCTGGCCGCGGCCCTGGACCTGGCCGCCGCCGACGGCAGTCGGCTGACCTCCAGGGAACGGCGCTTCCTCGACGCGAGCCGGGAAGCAGAGGCCGGCGAGATCGCCGCGGCCAGGCGTCGGACGGTCCGCCTGCGGCAGCTGGTCACGCTGCTCACCGTGCTGATGGTCGTCGCGGCGACCGCGGGCGGGCTGGCCGTCGACTCGCGCGACTCCGCCCTCCGGCAGCGCAACGTCGCCATCGCGCGGAAGGCAGCCGCCGACGCGGCCGAGGTGCGGCAGCACAACCCCGCGCTCGCGGCGCAGCTGAACCTGGCCGCCTACCGGCTGGCAGTCACCGGCGATGTCCGCGACCAGCTCATGAGCGCGTTCGCGACGCCGTACACGAGCCGGCTCACGGGTCACACATCCGACGTGGTCTCGATCTCCTTCGCCCCGAAGAGCATGGTCGTGGCCACGGCGAGCTGGGACGGCACGGCAAGGCTGTGGGACGTCGGGGACGCCCACCACCCCGTACAGCTGGCCGTCGTGCACCAGCCGGAGCGGCTGATGGCGGTGGCCTTCGACGGCGCCGGCCGTGTACTGGCCACGGCGAGCGAACGCTCGGTGCGCCTCTGGGACGTGACGGACCGGCGGGCGCCCGCCGAGCTGAGTACCCTGCCGGACCAGCGGTCCGCGCCGACGTGGGTGGCGTGCGGGGCCGGCGGCCTCATCGCCACCGGCCATACCGACGGTGCGGCGCGGCTGTGGAACGTGAACGATCCCCGCCACCCGCGGCTGCTGGCCACCCTGCCCGGCCACTCCGGCACGGTCACCTCGGTGACCTTCAGCCCGGACAGCCGCACGGTGGCGACCACCGGCGACACCACCACCCGACTGTGGGGCGTCGACGACCCCGAACGTCCGCTCCTCCTCGACGTCCTGCGCGGACACACCGACACCGTGACCTCGGCCGCCTTCAGCCCTGACGGCCGGACGGTGGCGACGGGCAGCTGGGACCGCACCGCACGCGTCTGGGACATCGCCGGCAGTAGCAGTAGCAGTAGCAGTAGCAGTAGCAGTGGCATTAGCAGTGGCAGTCGGCGAGCGGAGTCACTGGCCGTCCTGTCCGGGCATCCCGCGATCGTCTGGTCGGTGGCGTTCAGCCCGGACGGCAGCACCTTCGTCTCGGTAGGCGGGTCCACCCAGTTCTGGGACGTCGCCGCCCCGGCGAACCCGAAGCGGACCAGCACGCTTCAGGGCGGGTTCTACCAAGCCGTGTTCAGCTCCGACGGCCGCATGCTCGGCAACGCCGACCGGCTCCTGGACCTGCGGGACCTGTCGCTCGCCACCCACGACGACGTGGTCACCTCCTTGGCGTTCGCCCCCGGCGGCCAGCTGCTCGCCAGCGCCAGCTGGGACGGCACGGCACGGCTGTGGCAGGTCACCGGCGGCCGGGCCCTGTGGCCCCTGTCGGTCCTGCGCGGGCACACCAAGTTCGTCCGGTGCGTGGCGTTCAGCCCGGACGGGCGCATCCTCGTCACCGCCGGCGAGGACGGCACCGTCCGCGTGTGGGACGTAACGGATCCGCGGAAGCCGCGGCTGACATCGGTCCTCACCCCTGACGGCGGCGAGGTCGCCGGTGCGGCCTTCGGCCCGGGAGGCCATGTACTGGCCGTCTGGGCACAAGCCACGGCCGGACTGTGGGACCTGACCGATCCAGGGAACCCGCGGCCGCTGAGCCGGATCGCCGAGGACGGGCCGCACGTCACCATGGCCTCGTTCCGGCCGGACGGCCGCACGCTGGTGACGAGTACCGGCGAGTCCGGTTCGCTGCGCTTCTGGGACATCAGCGAACCGCGCAACCCCCGGGAACGGCCGTCACCGTTCCGCTCCGACCCTCTGACCGGCGGCGTGTTCAGCGCCGACAACCGGAGGCTGGCCGCCTTCCACCGTACGGACAAGACGGTCTGGCTGATCGACGTCAGCGACATCGGACGCCCGGCGAAGGTCGCGCAGCTGCCGGCTTCCGGTTCCTGGCTCTACACCCTGACCTTCGACGCGGCCGGCCGCAGACTGGCAGCCGGCGCCGGGGACAGCAAGGCGCTGCTGTGGGACCTGAGCGGTGCGGCCACCCCCACCGTCCTCACCGGCCACTCGAACCCCGTACCGGCCGTGGCATTCAGCCCGGACGGCAACACCCTGGCCACCGGCGGCAACGACTTCACGATCCGGCTGCGGGACACCGGCCTGGACCAGGTCACCACCCGCATCTGCGACAGCGCGTACCCCCGGATCACCCGAGCCCAATGGGACCAGTACTTCACGGCGGTCGACTTCGACCCGCCCTGCCCCGCCACGTGACAGCCGAGGGCGGTCAACCGGGGAACCGCAGTGCCGGGCGCCGCTCTTGACCTGGCCGGGGCCCGTCCCGGGCACAGGGGCCGTGGCTGTCATCGGTGGTTCCCAGGTGCGTGGGGAATTGTGAATAGGGTGACCCCATGTCTGTCACGTTGAGCTCCACGAAGGCCGCCGCCGCACTCCGTACGTCGGCACGGGTTTGCGCCGAGTTGCTGGTGGTCCTGGTCATGGCGGCGGCGGCCCTGTGGATCCTGAGCCGGATGTGGTCGGTCGTCTGGCCGCTCATAGTCGCCCTGTTCATCACCACCCTGACCTGGCCCCTGGCCGACTTCCTGCGCCGGCGCGGGTGGCGGCCCGCTCTGGCCGCCTCCACGGTGACCGTGCTGTTCCTCCTCCTGGCCGCAGGCATCGCGGCACTGATCGCCGTACCCGTGGCCTCCCAGTCGGGCGAACTCGTCGACGGCGTGTCCGAGGGCATCCAACGGCTGCGCGAATGGGCGGCCGGGCCGCCGCTGAACATCGGCGACGAGCAAATCACCGGTGCCTCCGACGCCGCGATCGACCGCCTTCAGAACAGCGTCGGCAGCGCCGTCTCCACCGTCGTCACGGGCGTGAGCACCGTGTTCAACGGTCTGGTCACCGCCGTCCTGGCGCTCTTCCTGATGTTCTTCTTCCTCAAGGACGGCTCCCGCTTCCTGCCGTGGCTCACCCGCCAACTCCCCGGCCGGCTCGCGACCGACATCCCGGTCGTGGCCGCGCGCAGCTGGCAGACCTTGGGCTCCTTCGTCCGGTCCCAGGCCTTCGTCGGCCTCCTCGACGCCGTGTTCATCGGCCTGGGCCTGTGGATCGTAGGCGTACCGCTCGTGCTGCCGCTGGCAGTGCTGACCTTCGTCTCCGCATTCGTGCCGATCGTGGGAGCCCTGTTCGCCGGCCTGGTGGCGGTGCTCATCGCGCTGGTGTCGAACGGTCTGACGGACGCGCTGATCGTGCTGGCCATCATCGTCGCGGTGCAGCAGCTCGAAGGGAACGTGTTCCAGCCCATGATCCAGAGCCGCAGCCTCGGTCTCCACGCGGCGGTGGTCCTGCTGGCGGTCACGCTGGGCGGCAGCCTGGCCGGCGTCGTGGGCAGCCTGCTGGCCGTACCGGCGGCCGCACTCGTCGCCGTCGTCTGGAACTACCTTCGCGAGCAGCTCAGTGAACCACCGCACGAGCCGGACGCCGACCAACCGCTTCCCACCGCTCCCGCGCCCTCGTAGGCCGGGGGAGTGTCAGTGCTGTCCCGGACCCGGACCCGGACCTGGAGCCGATGCGGGCGAGGAGCGCGGAGCCGGGCCGGGCTCCTCGCAGTGCCCCGGTGCTGTCCGGAGGGCAATACCGGTCACGAGCCTGGGGTGTCGGGTGCCGTCACGCCTGCCCCGGGCACGTCATCCGTCGGCGGTGTCCTCGGCCTCCCAGCGCAGCAGGTCGCCCGGCTGGCACTCGAGCACCTCGCAGAGCGCGGCGAGCGTCGCGAAGCGCACGGCCTTGGCGCGGCCGTTCTTGAGTACGGCCAGGTTGGCGGGAGTGATCCCCACCCGGTCCGCGAGCTCGCCCACCGACATCTTCCGCCTGGCCAGCATCACGTCGATGTCGACGGCGATCGGCATCAGATGACCTCGTCCAACTCGGCCTGCATCTGCGACGCTTCGACGTCGCGCGCGACGGCCTGGCTGAGCAGCATCCGCAGCAGGAGGACGATGAGAGCGACCCCGAGGATGGCCAGGCCGACCCCGCCCATGATGACGGTGACGCCCGGATCCTCCCGCTGGCCCGGCGCGTTGACGGCCGTGACCGCGAACCACAGGAGGGCGGCCGCCACGATGGCGCCGATCACGCCGTCCACGTAGCGGAAGGCGGCGTGGGAGAACACGGTTCCGCGTCGCACCATCGTCACCAGCCGCCATACGCAGACCAGGGCGACCTGGACCGACACCATGCCCAGGATCGTGATCACTCGCAGCGGGGTCAGCGGGAGCGACCCGTCCTCCGGGTCGTTCCCGCTGACCAACGTCCACACCATGCCTGCCTGTACGAACACGGTGCCGGCCATCACCACCACGAGCACGGCGCGCAGCGCACGTACTGTCAGCTTCCCCACGACCCATCCTTCCATCGAGTTACGGTGGAAATCTATCGAATCTCGATAGATGAGGCAAGGGGTGGGGGAAGGAGAGGCGGACGGCGGTCCAGGGCCAGGCGGTTGTCCGGCGCTGGACCGTGTCCTGGTCGTGGGGAGCCACGTGCCGTCGCCGAGTGGAACGGGGGCACGTGGCCCGCGGCGCGTCGTGAAGGCCGGGTCACGTAGCGCGGCCTGCCGGCGCCGGGGACGGGTCGGCCGGCGCGGTTGGATCTCCCCTTCGGAGACACCGTCCCGTCCGTTCGTCGACGGACGGGACTCGCTCGCTTCTCAGGCGGCGCCGGCCCTCGCGGCCTCTGCGGCGTCGCCCGCCTCAGCGACGTTGCTCGCCTTGGCGCCGTCGGCAGCCGGTCGCGGATTGCGGAGGAGCGGGAGCGTCGCGCACGCCGCGAGCAGGGCCGCCGCGGCGACCGCGTACCAGCCGTGCCGGAACGCGGTGACGGTCTGCCCGGGCGCCGCCGTGCCGAGGACGCCGACCAGGATCGCGACACCGAGGACCGCGCCGATCTGGCGGCCCATCGACGTGATGGCCGAGCCGGTGGCGAAGCGGGCCGGCGGCAGGGCGGCCGCCGACACCCCGGTCAGGACCGGGAGCGTCATGCCGACGCCGAGTCCGGTCAGCATCATGCCGGGTAGGAGCGAGGCCGCGTACGCCGAGCCGGTGTCGAGCGTCGCGGCCCACCACAGGATGCCGGCCGCGAACAGGACGGATCCCGCCAGCGCGACGCGGCCCGCGCCGAATCTGGCGACGGCGGGCCCGATCCGCAACGCGACCGGCGGCACCAGCAGGGGGCCCGGCGCGATGGCGAAGCCGGTGCGCAGGGCCGAGTAGCCCCACACGCCCTGGCACCACAGCACCGCGCCGAGCAGCATTCCGGCGAACGCGATGGTAAAGAGCGTTAGTGCGCCCGCAGCGGATGCGAACGCCGGGACCCGGAGCAGCGGCAGCTCGACGATCGGCACGGGGTGGCGGGCCGAGCGCAGGACGAACCAGACGGCGAGCAGCACTGCGCCGGCCAGGACGCCGAGGGTGCGGGCGCTCGCCCAACCCCAGTCGGGCGCCTTGATCAGGCCGAGCGCGAGCGTGGCGATCGATCCGGTGAGGAGGGCGGCGCCGAACAGGTCGGGCAGCGGACTCTTCTGCGCCCCCGCGCGTCCGGGCGACGGCAGCACCTTGACACCGAGCGCGAACGCCGCGATCCCCACCGGCACGTTGACGATGAACACCCAGTGCCAGCCGGCCTCGACCAGCAGCCCGCCGGCCACCGGCCCGAGTCCGGCGGCGATCCCGCCGATCGACGCCCAGGCCCGCACCGCCCCGGCGCGCTTCTCGGGCGCCGTCGTGTCGAGCAGCAGCGCGAGCGACGTCGGCATCAGCAGGGCGGCGCCCGCCGCCTGTACGAGCCGTGCCGCGACCAGCGTCCCGACGTCGGGAGCGAGTGCGCAGCCGACCGAGGCGAGGGTGAACACCGCCAATCCGGTCAGGAAGACCGGCTTGTGGCCGGAGCGGTCGGCGACGCGGCCGGCGACTACGAGGAGCGCCGCGAAGACGATCGCGTAGCCGTTGAGGACCCAGGAGAGCGAGCCGAGGCCACTCCCGCCGAAGGAGTCGCCGATCGCCGGGAGGGCCGCGTTGACGATGAAGAGGTCGAGGTTCGACATGAAGACCGCGGTGGCGACCGTCGCGAACACGGCTCGGGATGCCGTTTGTGGGTTTGAAAATCCAACTCTCATGGGCGAGAGGCTAGCCGTGCGGGTTTGAAAACGCAACGGACTCGCGAGAGGATGGGGACGTGAACGAGAGGATGGGGACGTGAAGTCGAACGCGAAGCAGGGCGAGAACGCGGTTCCGCACCCCGAAGTGCCTGGTCGGCCGTGCTCTGCGGCCGCCGCGCTGCAACTCGTCGGCGAACGCTGGGCCCTCCTGGCGATCCGCGAGATCTTCTACGGCAACCAGCGCTTCGACCAGATCGTCCGCAACACCGGCGCGCCCCGCGACCGCCTCGCCGCCAGACTGCGCGCGCTGGAAGAGGCGGGCGTGGTCGAGCGCCGCCCCTACAGCGAGCGCCCCCTGCGCTTCGAATACCACCTCACGGAGGCCGGCCGCGATCTCGCACCGGTGATGCACGCGCTGCTGGCCTGGGGCGATCGCTGGGCGGTGGACACCCCGCCGGTGGCCTTCCGGCATCGCGGAGGGCCCGGCTCCGAGCACGAGGCCGAGCACGACCTCGACCTGAAGCCGACGTGCCGGACCTGCGGTGAGGAGGCGGGCTCGGGCGGTCTCACGATCGACGTGCGGGCGCCCGGATGGGATCGGTCCGGGCCGATCGAAGGCTCCTGAACTCGGCAGGGACCAGGAGCGGGCCGCCGACGAACGAGCCGGAGCAGAAGCGGCTGCCGCCCCTCGCGGCAGGCCGACCGACCGTACGCGCTTGTCCACCGGGTCCACGACGAGGACCCCGTAGCCGCTTTCGGCGAGCCGGCGAGCATCCACCCCAGCCCCGCCGACGACATCCAGGACGAACGCGGGCGCGGGTGGAAGGTGAGCGCGCCCTACGTGCGCGTCACCGGTTCGAGCCGCAGCCGCCGGGTCGGCCAGGGCAGCGCGCGTGGGGGTGACTTCGGCGAGTCGAACCAGACCCGGACGTCCTCCCCGGTGCGGACGGGCAGGAGGGGGTAGTCGTTCTCGGCGTGCTCGGTGCGGTGCAGCGCATGCCAAGGACCCAGGTGGCGGGCGGCGTACGAGCCGAAGGCGGCCGCGTCGGCCGGATGGCAGACGGTCGCGACCACCTCACGGCTACCCGGCTCCGGCGTGAAGCCCGGCCCGCGCAGCAGCAGGACGTCGTCGCTGTCGATCATGGTGGCGTTGGCGGCCTCACGGTGCTCCCGCCAGACCGGGCCGGTGTAGAAGGCCTCCAGCGAGCGCCGGCGGCGCGACATGTCGGGGAACGCGCGCAGCCAGACGAAGCGGTCCGGGTCGTCCAGGTCGCGGAACCGGCCGCCCACGGTGATGCCGACCGCCTCCTGACCGGTCACGAACTCGCGCTCGAACAGCTCGATCAGCGTCTCCCGGGCTCCAGGGCGCAGCGTGTACTGGCGGAGTTCGACGATGCTCATGCGCCGGCGCGTCCGCTGCGGGTGAGGTCCATGGTCCAGTTGAGCTCCCAGGTGCGGCCGCCGTCGGAGGAGAACTCCTGCTCCCAGCGGGCGGTGTCCGGGCCGAGGCGGTACCAGGTGAAGTGCACTCCGATCGGGCGGCCTTCGTAGGTGTCCTCGCCGTGGAAGTCCCCGCGGTCACCGGCGAAGCCGCCGACCACCGGCGGATCCAGGCGGCCCGTCCGGCTGTCGGACCAGTGGATCGACCAGCGCTCCGTAGCGCGGTCGAAGAGCCGCAGGCTCACGCCCTGGCGGCCGAGCGTGGGGAAGGTGATCTCGTCGATGTTGCCGGCGCCCCCGAACAGCGGTCGGACCACCGCGTGACCGGGGAACTCCTCCCACGTGGCGGGGTCTGAGCCGAGCGGTGCGGTGAGACGGCGGTTGGCCACGTCCCAGGAGCCGTGCAGGAAGTCGAAGTCGTTCATGCACCGCAGGTTAGGGGCACTCCACTGACATCCACTGTCAGTGGATACTGTGCGGCATGCGTGCGAGCCGGCTGGTCACCCTGCTTCTCCTGCTCCAGAACCGCGGCCGGATGACGGCCCGGCAGCTGGCCGAGGAACTGGAGGTCTCCGTCCGTACGGTCTACCGGGACGTCGAGGCACTCGGCGCCGCCGGCATCCCGCTGTTCGGTGCGGCCGGACACGCGGGTGGCTACCGGCTGGTCGACGGCTACCGGACCCGGCTCACCGGACTGACCGCGGACGAGGCGCAGGCCGCGTTCCTCGCCGCGCTCCCCGGCGCCGCCGCCGAGCTCGGCCTCGGCGAGGCGCTCGCCGCCGCCCAGCTCAAGCTGCGGGCCGCCCTTCCGGCCGAGCTGCGCGAGCACGCCGGGCAGATCCAGGAACGCTTCCTGCTCGACGCTCCCGGCTGGTACGGCGACGCCGACCATACGCCTCACCTGGCCCCGGTCGCCGCCGCGGTGTGGGCACGGCGGGCGGTGGTACTGAGGTACCGGCGCTGGCGGGCGCCGGAGGAGATCGAGCGGCGGGTCGAGCCGTACGGGCTCGTACTCAAGGCCGGCCGCTGGTACCTGGTCGCGGGCGGGCCCTCCGGGATCCGCACCTACCGGATCGACCAGATCCTCGGACTCCGTCCGCTGGAGGAGCAGTTCGCCGTTCCTGACGGGTTCGACCTGGCCGGGCACTGGCACGGCCATCTGGCCGACTTCCGGGCGCGGCTGCACACGGCGGAAGCCCTCGTACGGCTCACCCCGGAGGGCGCCCGCCGCCTCGGCGTGACACCCACGAGTGACGGATGGACGCAGGCCCGGGTGCCCATCGAGTCGATCGACCACGCCCACGGAGAGTTCCTGCGCCTGGGCACCGACATCGAGGTGGTGGCACCGGCCGAACTGCGCGACCGCATCGCCGAGACCGCGCGCACCCTGGTGAGCCGCTACGGGGGCTGACCCGACCGTGTTCCCTCACAGACTGGTGGCCAGCCAGACGGTCATGGCCGCCGTGGTGGTGAGTCCGACGTTGAGGGCGATCCGGCGGTCTTCGCCGGTCAGGTGGACGACGATCGCACCTGCCTGGAGGAGCACGAAGCCGACGGCCGCGGCCGGCGCCAGCGGGAGCGCGATGCCCGTCAGCGGCGGCAGGACCAAGCCCGTCGCACCGAGTATTTCGACCGTTCCCAGCGCCCTGAGGGCGGGCAACGGCACGCGGTCGACCCAGGCCATCATCGGCCGGAGCCGATCACGGCTGCGGACCACCTTCAGCGTGCCCGCGTAGGCGTAGAAGAGCGCGAGCGGTCCCGCGACGAGCCAGTAGGCGATGTTCATGGTTCCCGTTCATGGGTGATCGGTTCACGGAGGTCCCCTCGACTGGTTCAGCCGAGATCCGTGGCGGGCTCGGTCGCGTAGCGGCTCATCGCGTCGATGTTGGCCTGGGGCGTCAACGGCGAGCCGCCGGCGCGCACTTCCCGGAGGTCCCGGAAGTACTGCACGTACAGATCGGGCGTGCCCGCGGTGGCGTCGTAGGCCTGGTCCCCGACGGTGAACCGCACGGTGCCGGAGAGGATGGAGAAGCCCTCGTCGTGCCGGGCGTGGCGGTGCTGCGGCGGTCCTTGGGTGTGCGGGGCGAGGACGGACTCGGTGATCGCGAGGCGGTGCCCGGTGTGGCTGCCGTCCTCCAGGACGCGCATGCGCGTGGTGCCCAGAACGATCGTCTCACCGTCGCCGGGACCCACGACCGATACGGCGGGGTCGGTCTGCGGCGCCTGGGCCGCGCGTTCTTCGCTCATGCGGACCAGTGCACCGCCGGGCGCCTGCCCGTGTCCAAGACCCGTTCCGCAGCGCTGATACCTCGTGGGTATCGTTGCAGCGTGGAGCTACGTACCTTGCGCTATTTCGTGGCCGTCGCGGAGGAACTCCACTTCGGCCGGGCCGCCAACCGGTTGCACATGAGCCAGCCGCCGCTGAGCCGGGCGATCAAGAGGCTGGAGGCCGATGTCGGGGCCCAGCTGTTCGCCCGCTCACCCGCCGGCGTCACGCTCACTGCGGTGGGCGCAGTGCTGCTCGACGAGGCGCGGGCCCTGCTCGACCATGCCGACCGCGTCCGTGTACGCGTGAGCGCGGCGGCCGGCGCCGCGGTCATCACCGTCGGCATCCTGGGCGACGGTACCCGACCCAGGAGTGTCCAGGCTGGCCGCAGCCTTCCGCCGCACCCACCCCGGCGTCGACATCCGCATCCGCGACACCGACCTGACCGACCCGACGTGCGGGCTGCGCGCCGGACTGGTCGACGTCGCCCTGACCCGGGCGCCCTTCGACGAGACCGCCCTGACGGTGCGTGCGCTGCGAACCGACCCGGTCGGCGTCGTCCTGCGCGCCGACGATCCGCTCGCCGGGCGTGACACGCTGCGGCTGGCCGAGCTGAGCGACCGCCGCTGGTTCCAGTTCCCGCAGGGCACCGACCCGATCTGGCAGTCGTACTGGAACGGGGGCACGCCGCGCGAGGGCCCGGTGGTGCGCGCCGTCCAGGAATGCCTGCACGCCGTCCTGTGGAACGGCACGGTCGGCCTGGCCCCCCTCGGACACGACCTGCCCGCGGAGTTGGCCGTGGTGCCGCTGGTCGACATGGCGCCAAGCCGGGTGGTGGCGGTGTGCAACGAAGGTGACACCAACCCGTTGGTCCGGTCCTTCATCGAGATCGCGGCAGCCGCCTACCGTCACTGAGCGCCGCGGACGACCGCGCCCGCCCGGGTCACTGCGTGAGGGGTGCGCGCACCTATTGACCCGCAGCCTGCGCGGCAGGGCCCGGCGCGCGGGCGCCCGGTCCTCCTCAGCCGAGGGCCGCCAGGACCCGGTCCGGGGTGAGCGGGAGTTCGCGGATCCGGCGGCCCGTCGCGTGGTGGAAGGCGTTGCCGACGGCCGCCGCCGTGCCGACGATGCCGATCTCGCCGATGCCCTTGCCGCCCATCGGGTTGAGGTGCTTGTCGTGCTCGTCCAGCCAGTGCACCTCGATGTCGGGCACGTCGGCGTGGACGGGGACGTGGTAGGAGGCGAGGTCGTTCTCGGTGAAGTCCCCGAAGGCCGGGTCCATGGTGCTGTGTTCGGTGAGGGCCATGCCCAGGCCCATGACCATGCCGCCCACGAACTGGGAGCGGGCGGTGAGCGGGTTCAGGATGCGGCCCGCGGCGAAGACGCCCAGGAGCCTGCGGACCCGGACCTCACCCGTGACGGTGTCGGCCTGCACCTCCGCGAAGTGGGCGCCGAACGCGTGCCTGGCGTATGGGGACTTCTGCTTGGCGGAGGCCGTCGTATCCGCGGGGACGGACACTCCCGCCTCCGGGATCGGGCCGGAGCGGCGGGCGAGCAGGGCGACCAGGCTCGTACAGGCGTCGTGGACCGCCCAGCCCCAGGAGGCCGTCCCGGCCGAACCGCCGGCCACCGAGCCCTGCGGCAGCCCGGAGTCTCCGATCTCCACCGTCACCCGGTCCAGCGGGACCCGCAGCGCGTCGGCGGCGATCTGCGCCAGGACGGTGCGGGCGCCGGTGCCGAGGTCGGTGGCGTTGGTCTGCACGAGGTACGTACCGTCGGGGAGGGCGTGCGCCCGCGCCGAGGAGGGCGCGACGTACACCGGGTACGTGGCGGCGGCGACTCCGGTGCCGATCAGCAGCGGCCCGTCCTGGCGCGGTGTGCGGTGCGCGGCCCAGTCGAACCGGGCGGCTCCCTCGCGCAGGCATTCCACGAGATGGCGGCTGCTGAACGGGTGGCCGCTGTCGGGTTCCGCGTCCGGCTCGTTGCGGACGCGCAGCTCGACCGGGTCGATGCCGAGGGCGCAGGCCAGCTCGTCCATGGCCGACTCCAGGGCGTACATGCCGGGGCACTCGCCGGGCGCCCGCATCCAGGACGGCGTGGGCACGTCGAGGGGCACGACCCGGTGCGTGGTGAGCAGGGCGGGCGCGGCGTACATGACGCGGGCCGGCACGGCGGCCTGTTCGACGAACTCCCGGACCCGGGAGGTGTGGGTGGTGACCTCGTGGGCGAGCGCGGTGAGCGTGCCGTCCGTACGGGCGCCCAGGCGCACGCGGTGCAGAGTGGGCGCGCGGTGGCCGACGACGGCCGCGAGGTGACGCCGGGGCAGGGCGATGGTGACGGGGCGGCCGGTGTGCCGTGCGGCCATCACGGCGAGGACGACGTGCGGGCGGGGGGTGCCCTTGCAGCCGAAGGCACCGCCGACGTGTGCGGAGACCACGGTGACGCGGTCCGCGGGCAGCTCGAAGAGGGCCGCCAGTGTGGAGCGTACGAGTCCGGATCCCTGGCTGGAGTCGTACACGGTGAGGGTGCCGGAGTCGGCCTCCCAGTGGGCGGTGGCGGCGTGCGGCTCCATGGGGTGGTTGTGCAGCGGCGGTACGGCGTACGCGCAGTCGACGCGCACCGGCGCGGCGGCGAACGCGGCGGCCGCGTCGCCCTTCTCGCGGTGGGCCGGATAGCCGCCGTTGACCTGTTCGGGCGTGTAGGCGGCCGGGTGGCCGGTGTCCAGCACGCAGTCGTGGGACTCGACGTCGTAGCGGACGTGGACGGCCGCGGCCGCGGCCCGGGCGGCCTCCGGGCTCTCGGCGACGGCCAGGGCCACGTACCAGCCGCGGTGGGGCACTTCGGGGTCCTGAAGCACGCGGAGGGTGGGGTCGTCGGAGGAGCCCAGCCGGGGTGCGTCGTAGGGCGTGAGGACAGCGAGGACACCGGGCAGCGCCAGCGCGCCGGCGGTGTCGACGGCGGTGACGCGTCCGCGCGCCACGGTGGCGGGCACCGGCCATGCGTACGCCCGGTCCGGCAGGGCGTACTCGGCCGCGTAGCGGGCCCTTCCCGTGACCTTCTCCCGGCCCTCCAGGCGGGTGACGGGGCTGCCGAGGGAGGGCGCCGGGGCGGCGGGGCTGGAGTCCATGGCGGGTCCTCACGATCGGGGGAGGGGCGGAGGGACGTTTCAGGAGCGCGGGCCGCGGGAGGGGGGACTCCCGGCGAGGGAGTCGAGCACGTGGCAGGCGAGGTTGCGGGCGAGGGGGACCTTGAAGGCGTTGTCGCGCAGCGGCTCCGCCGCGTCCAGCTCGGCCTCGACGGCCTCCCGTACGGCGCTCGCGGTGGGGGCGGCGCCCAGCAGCCGTTCCTCGGCGGCGGTGGCGCGCCAGGGGCGGTGCGCGAGCCCCCCGAAGGCGAGCGCCACATGGCGGACGCGTCCTCCGGAGACGTCGAGCACGGCGGCGACGGAGGCGAGCGCGAAGGAGTACGAGGCGCGGTCGCGGGCCTTGCGGTAACGCGACGGGAGGCCGGCGCGCTCCGGCGGGAGCGTGACCGCCGTGACGATCTCGCCGGGCTCGACGACGGTGTCCCGTTCGGGTCGGTCGCCCGGCAGCCGGTGGAAGGCGGTCGCGGGCACCGTACGGGCACCGCCGGGGCCCTGGAGTTCGACGCCCGCGTCGAGCGCGACGAGCGCCACGGCCATGTCGGACGGGTGGGTGGCGATGCACTGCGGGGAGTGGCCGAGGACGGCGTGGTCCCGGTGGACTCCGTCGCGGGCGCCGCACCCGGTGCCGGGCTCCCGCTTGTTGCAGGGTTTGGCCAGGTCCTGGAAGTAGGGGCAGCGGGTGCGCTGGAGCAGGTTGCCGCCGGTGGTGGCGACATTGCGCAGCTGGGCGGAGGCACCGGCCAGGAGCGCCTCCGACAGGGCGGGGTAGCGGGCGCGGACGAGGGGGTGGAGCGCGAGGTCGCTGCCGCGCACCGCGGAGCCGATCCGCAGGCCGCCGTCCGCCGTCTCCTCCACGGAGCCGAGGGGCAGGCCGGTGAGGTCGACGAGGGTGTCGGGGGCTTCGACCCCGAGCTTCATGAGATCCACGAGGTTGGTGCCGCCGCCGAGGTAGCGGGAGCCGGGCCGCGCGCCGTGGGCGGCGATGGCCTCGGAGAGATCGGTGGCGCGCACGTACGCGAACGGCTTCACGCGCCCACCCGACCGTCACCGTGAGCCGGGGCGGGAGCCGGGGCGGGAGCCGGGGTCTCGGCTGGGGCGGCGGCCTGCGGGACCGCGGCGACGTCCCGTACGGCGTCCACGATGCGGGGGTACGCGCCACAGCGGCACAGGTTGCCGCTCATGGCCTCGGCGATCCCGGAGCGGCTGAGGTCCGCGGCTGCGGGGTCGGCGGCCGCCTCGGCGAGCAGGCCGGCGGCGGAGCAGAGCTGGCCGGGCGTGCAGTAGCCGCACTGGAAGGCGTCCCGTTCCATGAAGGCCTCCTGCAACGGGTGCAGCCGGCCCGTTTCGTCGTCGCCCAGACCCTCCACGGTGGTGACCTGGCTGCCGTCGTGGGCGACGGCGAGCAGCAGGCAGCTGTTGGCGCGCCGGCCGTCGACCAGGACGGTGCAGGCACCGCACTGGCCGTGGTCGCAGCCCTTCTTGGCGCCGGTCAGGCCGAGGTGCTCCCGCAGCAGGTCCAGCAGGGTGACCCGGTGGTCCACGTCGAGCTCGTGGCGCCGGCCGTTCACCTGCAGCCCGACGCGGGAGCGGGTCTCCTCCATTGGATGCGCCACTGTTGCCCCTTTGTCCAGGAATCGCGACATACCACCCCTCGGGATAACCGGCCGGGGCGGATCTCACACCTCCCTTGTGGGACAAGCGGGTGCGCGTGTGTGGCGGTGACCCCGGGGCGGCGGCCCGATCCGGCGGTGCGTCGCACCGCACTCCCGCGCCTCGGGGTGGCGCCATACGGGGGCGTCCGGCGCCATCCGGGGCCGTTCCGGCGGGCGTCCGGGGCCGCCCGGGGCCGTTTCGGTGGCCGTCCAGGCCCTCCGGATCCGGTTCCGTCCCCGTTCGCGCGTGCATGGAACGGCCTGCCGGGGAAGGCGTGTCGGGGACCCGTACACCCGAGAAGGGACGGACACCATGGCACGACCGAGGATCGTGGTCGTCGGCGCGGGCTTCGCCGGCGTCTCCTGCGTACGCCGCCTGGAGCGGACGTTGTCACCCGGGGAGGCGGAGATCCTGCTGGTCACTCCGTTCTCCTACCAGCTCTACCTGCCCCTGCTGCCGCAGGTGGCCTCCGGAGTGCTCACCCCCCAGTCCGTGGCGGTGTCACTGCGCCGCAGCCGCCGCCACCGGACCCGGATCGTGCCCGGCGGGGCCGTGGGCGTCGACACCCGGGCCAAGGTCTGCGTGATCCGGAAGATCACCGGGGAGCTGGTGGACCAGCCGTACGACCACCTGGTGCTCGCGCCGGGAAGCGTGACCCGCACCTTCGACATCCCGGGCCTGGCGGAGCACGGCCGCGGCATGAAGACGCTGGCCGAGGCGGCCCACCTGCGCGACCACGTGATCGCCCAGCTCGACCTGGCCGACGCCGCCGCACCGGGCTCGGCGGAGCGGGCCTCACGGCTCGGCTTCGTCGTGGTGGGCGGCGGCTACGCGGGCACGGAGACGGCCGCCGCCCTGGAGCGGCTCACGAAGAACGCCGTCGGCCGCTACCCCCGGCTGGACCAGCGCGAGATCAGCTGGCACCTCGTGGACGTGGCCCCGAAGCTGATGCCCGAGCTCGGCGACCGGCTCGGCCGGGCAGCCCTCGACGTATTGCGCCGCCGCGGCATCGAGGTCTCGCTCGGTGCGTCCGTCGCCAAGGCGGGCCCCGAGGACGTCACCCTCACCGACGGGCGCGTGCTGCCCTGCCGCACCCTCATCTGGACCGCCGGCGTGGCCGCGAGCCCGCTCATCGCCACGCTGGGCGCCGAGACCGCGAAGAGCGGCCGCCTCGTCGTCGCACCGGACCTGCGGGTGCCGGGCGCGGACGGCGCGTTCGCGCTCGGTGACGCGGCCGCCGTGCCCGACCTCGCCGGCGGCGGGGACGGTGCGGTGTGCCCGCCCACCGCGCAGCACGCCGCGCGCCAGGGCAGGGTCGCCGCCGACAACCTCGTCGCCACGCTGCGGGGCACGCCGCTGCGCCCGTACGTCCACAAGGACCTCGGGCTGGTCGTGGACCTCGGCGGCCGCGACGGCGTCTCCCGGCCGCTCGGCATCGACCTGCGCGGGATGCCCGCCCAGGCCGTGGCCCGCGGCTACCACTGGGCGGCGCTGCGCACCGGGGCCGCCAAGACCCGGGTGATGACGAACTGGCTCCTGAACGCCGTGGCCGGCGACGACTTCGTTCGGACCGGCTTCCAGACGTACAAGCCGGGGACGCTGCGCGACTTCGAGTACACGGACCACTACCTCACCCCGGAGGAGGTGCGGGCCCGCACGGCGGCCGACGGCGGCTGACAGCTCCGGCGAGAGAGCACTGATCCCGGGAACCGGGGTTGAGGTCACAGCATGCGGTCGACCAGCCCGTCGACGTAGTACGGGGTGAGCTCCGTGCCGAACAGGACGCGGATGTACGGTTCGGCACCCGCCCGCAGGCCCTGCCGGCCGTTGCCCGACAGGGCGACGGCCAGGCGCACCGGGTCCGGTGATCTCGCGCGCCACGTTGGCCGCGTAGGTGCGCAGATCGCCGGCCAGGCTCCCCGTGTCCGGCGTCGGCGACTGCGCGTCGTTCCCCATGGCGGCATCGCCTGCGTCCCCAAGCAGTCGCCCGAACCGGGCCGTGCTGCTCACGGTGACCGGCCTCCGATCCACGGGCGCCAGGGTGAGGGGAACCCCGCCGCGCCGGCCGGAGAGGCGTACGGGCGTGCACCGGACGTGATCCGCCCAGAACCAGACGGCGTTCTCGGCATGCCCCGCGCGCGTCGGGTGTTCGCCTGCGAGGATGGTACGGCTGGAGTCGAGGGATCCGCTGCGAAGTGACGGCCCCGCGGCTCCGCCCCACGTACCCCGGCCGGCACCCCCCCCGCTGGCCGGGCCCGCCCCGGCCAGCCCACCCCCCCCGGCTGGTCGGGGCCCTTTCGTACGGAGGGACGTTCACAGGGCGGCCGAAGGCATGCCACTGTCCGCTGATTGGCTCTCCCTCCGAAACGACGCATCGGTGAGAGTGCCACTCTGATCGTTGCCGCACTCAAGGGAGTCGTCATGCAGGTAGCAGTGGTCACCTTCGACGGGTTCAACGAACTCGACAGCTTCATCGCTTCCGCGCTGATCAACCGGTGCCGCAAGGACGGTTTGGAAGCCTTCATCACGACCCCCACGCCCCGGGTCACATCGATGAACGGCGTCGAAGTGACCGGTCAGCGCCCCATGGAGTTCGTGACCGAAGCCGACGTCGTGCTGATCGGCAGCGGGGTGCGCACACGCGATGTGGTCGCCGACGACCAGCTGATCTCCAGGCTGTCGCTCGACCCCACGCGCCAGCTGATCGGCTCACAGTGCTCCGGCGCGCTGGTCCTGGCCCGGCTCGGGCTGTTGGCCGGCATGCCGGCCTGTACGGACAGGACCAGCCGGCCCTTCGTCGAAGCCTGTGACGTCACCGTGCTGGACGCCCCGTTCCACGCCGAGGGGAACATCGCCACGGCAGGTGGCTGCTTGGCGTCCCAGTACCTCGCCACATGGGTGATCACCCGCGTGCTCGGGGAGCAGGCCGCGCGCGACGTCCTCGACTACGTGGCCCCCGTCGGCGAGAACCAGGAGACCGTCGAGCGCGCCCTGCGCGCCGTCCTCGCGCGCGCGGCCGCACTGCACTGACGCCCCCCGACGGCCCCACACCAGCCTGCCGACAGGTCGGCGACCGACCTCCGGTTTCCCGGCTCACCGGCGAGCGGGTTGAGCTCTGTTCGACGACGCCCCATGCGTTGGCCGTCGCAGGGGGGTGTGCATAGGGTCGGCGGCATGGCGACACGACTTGTTCAGATTGCGATGGACGCTCGGGACGACTCCGCGCTCGGCCGGTTCTGGGCGCAGGCGCTCGGCTGGAGCATCGACAGCGAGGCGCCCGGCGTGACCAATCTCGAACCCGTGGGCTTCGTCTATCCCGACCCCATCGCCGTCTGCGTCGACGTCATTCGCGTCCCGGAACCCAAGACGGTGAAGAACCGCGTGCACATCGACCTCGCCACCACCTCCGCGGCCCACCAGGCAGAGCTGATCGCGCGCCTCCAGGCCCTCGGCGCGACCCCCGCCGACGTCGGCCAGGGCGACGTCCCCTGGACGGTCCTGGCCGACCCGGAGGGCAACGAATTCTGCGTGCTCGAGCCGCGATCGATCTACCGGGACACCGGGCCGATGGCCGCGGTCGTGGTCGAGTGCGTGGATCCGCGGGCCATGGCGCGGTTCTGGGACGAGGCGATGGACTGGACCCTGCACGAGGTGACCGACGATCGTGCGGTGCTGCGCTCCGCCAAGGGTGTCGGCCCGTATCTGGAGTTCCTCCGCACACCCGACACGAAGACCGTGAAGAATCGCATCCATCTCGACCTCCGCCCGTACCCGGATGACGACCAGGCGGCCGAGGCGGCCCGGCTCCAGGCTCTCGGCGCGACGCCCGCCGACGTGGGCCAGGGCGACGTGCCGTGGACGGTCCTGGCCGACCCGGAGGGCAACGAGTTCTGCGTCCTCAGCCCGCGCTGACACGGAGCACGGGGGATCCCGGCTGTCCGTGGCCGGCTGCGCTGCCGGCACCGCGAGTCAGCGCGCCGCCGCGACCGAGTCGACGGTGCCGTGCCAGGTCCTGCGGTATCCCTCGCGGAGCGGGCCACCGACGAGGTCGAGCACTTTCCACGCCGCGCTGATCAGTGCTGCGGTGTCGCCCGAACCGCACAAGTGGTGGTGCCCCTCGAGCAGGGCGGCTCCGTGTCGTGGGTCGGCTTCCAGCAGGCGGCGGGGCAACCACTTCCCGCCGCCGATCCACGCGTGATGGTGGTCGCAGAGCAGATCGGCGGCGGTAGCGACCACGTACCCGGCCACGGCCAGGCGCTCGAGGGGGTCACTGGCGTCAGTGAGGTCGTCCAGGGCGTCCGTCAGGGCGTAGCGCTTCGTTTCGACGGTCTCCGGTCCCAGTGCGGGCGGACCCGTGCGAAGGTCCGCTTCGGCCACGGCGCGAGCGCGCCCGGCCTCGCCATGGGAGTCGACCAGAACGAGGCCCGAAACGTATATGTTCTGAAGGACCGCCCGCCGTGCGGCGACGTCTGCCGCGAAGAGTTCGCGGAGGCCCGTCCGGGTGTGGACGAAGAGTTCGACGAGTCGTTCCTCGAACCGGATCGTCTCCCGGTAGGTCACGCCGCCGTCCTCGACGAGCACCGCGATGTCGAGGTCACTGCCGGCAGTGCTTCGGCCGGTGGCCGTGGAGCCGGCGAGGACCACGGAGAGCGCGTCGGGAAAGCGGCTGCGGACGAGACGCCGCGCCTGGTCGGTGGGGTCCGGATGCATGAGGGGCAGATTGCCAGGATCCTCGATCAGGGGCGAGTGGATTCCGTACGGCGTGGTCCGAGCCGCTCACCCCCTGGTGAAGCGCGGATCGGTCTCAGCAGCGGGCGAGTGTGCCGCTCTTCAGGGTGGACTTGTCGCCGACCAGCCAGCCTTCGGTGTTCGTGCCCTCGATACGGGCGTAGATCCACTTGTTGCCGTGGGCATTGGTGACGTAGCAGTGGTAGTAGACCTTCACGCCGGCCTTGAGCGCGGTCACGTACGAGCACTCGGCGTACGGGCCGGTGTAGAGGTGGGTGTCCCGGGCCGCCAGCCCGTAGCCGTCGCTGCGGTTCGAGTGGGCCCAGCCGGTGCACGCCGTCGACACCGGGACGGGCTCCTTCACCGGGGAGCTGTTCGTTGCCTTCGGCGAGCCGGACGGTTTCGCGGCCGAGCCGCCGCTCCCGGGCGTTGGCGTGGGACCTGTCTGCCCGTTCTTGTCCTTGTTCGAGGGGGTGGCGGACGTCGGACCTCCGGGGGCAGCCTGGCCGCCGGACGTCCCACCGCCGGCCGCGCTGCCCGCCGCCGGAAGCGCCGGGTTCGATCCGCCGCCCGTGTCGCCCCGCGCGTCCATCAAGGCGTAGGCGACTGCGCCGCAGGTGAGGACGGTCGCGGCCGCCACCGCGACGACGGTACGGGTGCGGCGGCCCCCCGTGCGGACGATCGTGGCACGGGTTAGGGAACGGCTGCCGGGACCGTCGGGTATGCCGGGGGGCGTGCCCGGATGCGCGGCGCCCTGCTGCGGAGGGGCGGCGTAGACGTCGGTCGGCGTGTAGGAGGCGACGGGCTGGGGGGCGGGCTGGGAGAACGGCGCGGCGGGGGGACCGAAGGCCGGCGCAGGGACGGGCTGCGCGGCCGGCGGTGGCGCGAGGTCCACCGTCCTGCCCCCGGCGACCGCCTCCAGCATGTCGCGCGCCCGCCCGGCGTCGGGCCGCTGCAGCGGATCCTTGGCCATCAGTGCCCGCAGCACCGGGGTGAGCGGTCCGGCGCGCCGGGGCTCCGGCAGCGGTTCACCGACGATCGCCGCCAGCGTGGACCACACCGACGTACGGCGGAAGGGCGAGGAGCCCTCCACGGCCGCGTACAGCGTCATGCCGAGCGCCCAGATGTCCGACGCGGCACCCGGTTGCCGGCCCTGTGCGCGTTCCGGTGGCAGATAGTCGAGGGAGCCGACGATCTGACCGCTCTGGGTCAGCTTGGCCAGGGCCTCGTCGTCGGTGGTCTCCATACTGGCGATGCCGAAGTCGGTGAGTACGACCCGGCCGCTGCGCTCAAGCAGTACGTTGCCGGGCTTGACGTCCCGGTGGAGCACCCCGGCCCGGTGCGCCGCGTCGAGCGCGTCCATCAGCTTGGCGCCGATCGCGGCCGCTTCACGCGGGTCCAGCGGGCCGCGCTCCGTCAGCACGTCGTCGAGGGAGGGCCCGTCGACCAGCTCCATGACGATGACCGGCAGGCCCTGCTCCTCGACCACGTCGTGCACGGTGACCACACCGCCGTGCCGGATACGCGCGGCGGCCTGCGCCTCCCGTTGCATCCTGACCCGCAGATCGGCCAGCTCGGTGGGGGAGGCGTCGGTATAGGCCCGCAGGACCTTGACGGCGACCTCGCGGTTCAGCAGCTGGTCCACCGCCCGGGCGACCACCCCCATGCCCCCGCGCCCGATCATCGCGGTCACGAGGTACCGCCCGCCCAGCGCCTTGCCGACCAGCTCCGCGCCGTTCGCCCCCGCCACTTGTCACACTCCGTTTCGCCGCACTGTCGAAGATCCGCGGGGACCAGCGTAGGGGTACGTGCGCGGGCGGTTCGCGCGACCCGGCCCTCGGCGTGCCGGGAAACCGGCCCGCCTGGACCGTGGCGACCGCGGCCGCGGTGCCTACGAACTCGGGTTCCGGCTGCGCCCCTTGGACCTGGATCGACGGCGAGGTGTGTGCGCTGGACGGACTTCCAGGTCGGCTGCGGTGCCGACGGGATTCGAACCCGCGGACAGATGGGGGCAGGTCCGCCCCGTCCCCGTCAGTCGCCGTGGGCGGGACCTCGCCCACGGCGATCGCAATGGACCGCTCTGCCACGGCACCGCAGCCTGCGAGAATGCGCGCCGTCCCGCTGGGGCTCACCGTAGAGGAGCATCCTCTGCGCAGCGAGCGCTTATCGAGTACCGGCACACCCCCCCTGCACCAGGGCCACGGAAGTCGAGCCGGGACCAGAAGGAGTCCTGCCTCGCTCCCGGGCGGCGCGCCGGCCCCGGGGCCACCCGCGGCGCCCGCTGCTCCACCCGCCACCCTCACTCTGAGCGCCCAAGCCGACGCCACGACGCGTGACTTCCGTAGCATTGAGCCGCTCTGTGAGGTGCGTCATCAGGCCGACCGGGACCGGCTCCAGGCACTCTCAGCGCAGCTGTCAGCAGGGCCGCCCCTGAGGCCGGTGGTCGCACGGAATCCGCTGTTCAGCTCTTGCGGGTCAGCGGGTGCCCGGAGAAGCTCACCCCTGCCAGGCCATGGGCCACGAGGTTGCGGATGTTGCCGTGATCAGTGTCGTTCGGCGTGGCCAGCACGCTGCGGTAGTGCTCACCGAACGCCTGCAGGGCCTCTTGGTCGCTCAACCCTTCCAACAGGGCAAGGCCCAGCGTCTTGCAGGACCCTTCGTTCTCACCTGCGGCGTTTTCCACTTCTCCGTTGCGGAACGCCTGCGGCTGATAGTCGTAGTGCGCAGCGACGAAGGCAAGGGTGTCGGCGAACTGGTGCTCACCTGACGCGAGGCTCGCCCGGAACGACTTGAGATCCGTCATGTTGGTTCCCTTGGGTTGGACGGACGATCCGACTGCCGTCCGTGACCGGGGGACGATACCCCCCTTGAGGCCGGCCGGTGGGAATCGGGCCACATGTCGGAACGAGCGGCATCTCCGCAGGTCACGAGGTGCTCCTGGGTGACCCGTCGGGAGCGGGTTTCGGTGTGTGGGCGGTCGGGTGGGAGGGTGGTGCTCGGACCTCCGGAGAGCCGAGCACCGGGTGGGGGGATGCCACGGCGTCCGGCCGATTACGGCTTCACGGTCGCTGTGGCGGTGAACCCGCAGCACTCGAAGGTCCGCACCGGCGCGCCCGACGTCTGTGTGATCCTTACGCCTTCGAGCACCGCGTTCGTGTCGACCACTGATGCGATGACCGCGACGCCGTGCACCCCACCCTTGATCCGGTCCTTGCGGACCGTGAACGAACCGTCCTGGAGGGCGATTCCGACGTACGAACTCCGCTGGATGTCGTTGTGGGCGATGTCGATCCCCACGCCTGCCACGTAGATCCCGACCTGGTTGCCGACGATCCGGTTGTGCTGCAGGACAGTGCCGGGCGCGTCGGCGACGATGCCCGCGTGCTGGAACTCGTTGAAGAAGTCCGGGCCGCAGTCCGGGTCGGGCTCCCGGCACTCGTTGTCGCTGATGGTGTTCCATGTGACGCGGCCGACCGCCCGACACGAACTCGATGCCGTCGGTCGACAGCGTCGGGTGCCCGGTGACGGTGCTGTGCTCGACGGTGGCGGTGGACCCTTCGTTGAGGACGACCACGCCCGCGCCCTGGTAGCCCGTGATCTTGGTGTCGTGGATGGTCGCGGAGCCCGTGCCGGTGGGCAGGTTCCCGACGAGGACGGCGTTCGCGCTGCGGAAGCAGGGCGCGGCGGGGGTGTCGGTGATGTGGGTGACGGCAGCATGGCCGAGGTCGAGACGAGCGCCCCCGAGCACGCGAATGCCGGAGCCGAGTGCGCCGTCGGCGCACGTGCCGGGGCCCGGTCCGCTGACTGCGAGCCGGGACAGCGAGACGGACGCACCGTTGTGGATCTCGACGATCGAGTTGCTGCCGTCGTCGCCGGGGGTCAGGGTCTGCGGAGCCTGGATCGTCGTCCTGCGATCGCCCGAGCCGGTGATCGACACGTCCTTGCCGATCACCACCTGCTCGCGGTAGACACCCGGCCGGACGGTGATCCGGTCACCGGGGGCGGCGACGTCGACCGCGGCCTGGATCGTCGGATAGCCGTGACGACGCAGAGGTCCAGGCGGGCGGCCGTCCTGAACCGTGTGGATCCGGGGGGTCCCCGGGACCTGCCTGCCGGAGGCCCGGCCGCGCCGCAAACCTATGGACGGCTGTGAGCAGAATGCGTCCCCGGGCGTCCGACACGGATTCGGGTTCCCCCTGCCAGCCCATCGTTCGGCCCCCCGACGCGGCGCCTCGTGGAGCACCGCGACGCCCGCGCAGATCCCCTGTTCCGCCACCCGGGATCGGCCACGGCCACGGCCACGGTCGGCAGCGGCCGGTGCCCCGCTCGTCAGGCTGGGCGAGTTCGTTCGTGCTCGTAGCCGACGGTAATGGAGCCGTGGTGGTTCGCTCCGCGATCGACCGCCCGTGTGGGCCCGGGTGGCCGGGAGCCGATGCGAAACCGCGTCTCTCCGGCTGCGCGGCGGACCTCCTCGGGCTCCAGGACGGCTCTGCTCGGCCTCGCCTCAGCGGCCTCGCCTCAACGGCCTGCCTCGACGGCCTCGTCCTGCGTGGACAAGCCTCCGCTTGCTCTTCCTAGGACCCCTAGGTTATATCTAGGGGCCCTAGGAAGCGGGAGGGTGCATGGCGCGGGCAGGGCTGACGGCGGAGCGGGTGACGATCGCGGGCGCCGAGTTGGCGGACGAGGTCGGGCTTGACCAGGTGACCATGTCGCAGTTGGCGCGGCGGCTGGGCGTGAAGGACGCGAGCCTCTACGCGCACGTCCGCGGCCTGGACGATCTGCGCGGCAGGATCGCGCTGTTGGCGGCAGACGAGAAGACCATCCGTATCGCGGAGGCGACCTCGGGGCGGGCGGGCAAGGACGCGCTGGTCGCCTTCGCCAACGCGTGGCGGGAGTACGCCCACGAGCATCCGGGGCGCTACACCGCGACGCAGACCCCGATCCAGATCGACCCGGAGCTGGATGCGAAGGCGGCCGGACCGCGACGCGCGGTCGAGCTGACCTACGGCATGCTGCGCGGCTACGGACTGGCCGAGCCCGACCTGACCGACGCGGTCCGGCTGCTGCGCAGCACGTTCCACGGGTTCGTCGCCTTGGAGGCCGCGGGCGGCTTCGCATACGAGCGTTCGCCCCAGCATTCCTGGGTCCGCGCCCTCGACGCCCTGCACACCCTCCTGGAGCACTGGCCCCCGTTCCGAGAAGGAGACTCCTCATGATTGCCCCGACCCGTGGCGGCCTGCGCGTGAACGGCGCGACCCTGCACTACGTGGTACGCGGCCAAGGCCCGCTCCTGCTGCTGATCCCCGGCGGAGCGGGCGGCGCGGCCTCCTACGACGGCATCGCCGCCGACCTGGCCGCCGCATACACCGTCGCGACCTACGACCCGCGCGGCATGTCCCGAAGCACGCTGGACGACCCCGAGGCCGAGCAGCGAGTCGCCGAGCACGCTGACGACGCGTACCGCCTCCTGGAACTGCTGTCGCCCGGAGAGCCCGCGCGGGTCTTCGGCGCCAGTTCGGGTGCGATCGCCGGCCTGCACCTGCTCGCCGCCCATCCCGAACGCGTAGAACGCCTCGTGGCGCACGAGCCACCGGTGGTGGAGGTCCTGCCCGACGCCCCCGAACACCGCGCACTCATCGCGCGCGTGCAGGAGACCTTCCGTGCGCAGGGACTCATGGCGGCGATGGCAATGTTCGCTGCGGGTCTGAAGAAGGACGGCGCCACCAGCGCGGCGAAGGCCGAGATCAGGCTTCCACCGCAGGCAGCGGCACGGGCCGAGCAGACGATGGCCGACCTGCCGTACTTCATCGGGCGCATCGTGCCCAGCTTCATGTCCTACACCCCGGACATCCACCGGCTGGAAGCCCTGTCGGACCGGCTCGTGCTCGCCTGCGGCCAGGAATCGCGCGGCGAGTTGCCGTACCGTCCGGCCGTCTTCCTGGCCGAGCGTCTCGGCACGGAACTCCTGCACCTCCCCGGCGGGCACACCGGCATGACCACGCATCCCACCGAGTTCGGCGAAATGCTGAGGAAAGCCTTCCGCGCCTGAACCCGAAGCCGACCCGCCTGGTCGACGCCACCACCCAAGAGGGCGCTGAACGTCCCCTTCGCAATCGGCCCTCCAGGGGCAATCCCGACAGGCACCTCCCGGACCCCGCTCGCTTCGCCCGACCAGCGTCGTGTGGGGCGCGGACGGAAAGGTGGCGTCCACGACTCGGCGGTCGTGCCCGGCTTCGTCCTGACCCGGGGCGCGGACCCCGGAACCGCTGCACCGCCCTAGGCACTGTCCGGCGGATCATGTGACTGTCGGATTGCCGGCTCGTTGTTCCCGGCATGGGGCGGGGTGATCTGACGAATACCGAGTGGGGCCGACTGGAGCCGCACCTGCCGGCGTCGGGGCAGCGTGGCGGCCGGTGGAACGACCACCGCAGGGTGATCAACGGGATCTTGTTCCGGGCGCGAACGGGCATATCGTGGCGGGACCTTTCTGAGCGTTTCGGCACCTGGAAGACCGTCTACGAGCGGCACCGGCGTTGGTCGGCGGACGGCACGTGGGACCGAATCCTGCATGCCGTCCAGGCGGACGCCGACCTCGCGGGCCGGATCGACTGGAGCATGGTCAGCGTCGATTCGACGTCATGCCGTGCTCATCAGCATTGCCGCCGGAGCCCGGAAGGAGAAGCCGCGGATCCCGAAAAAAGGAGGACGCGCCGGCACCACCGCCCCGACGAAGGACTCGGACGGTCCCGGGGCGGTCTGACCTGCAAGATCCACCTCGCCGGTGAGGGCGGATGCCGGCCCATGGCCTTCCTGCTCACGCCGGGCCAGTGGGGCGACGCGCCGCAGATGATTGAGGTCCTCGAACGCGTCGCCGTTCCCCGACCGCAGGGCGGACGGTCGCGCACCCGGCCGGACCACCTCGGCGGCGACAAGGCATACAGCTCACGCCGCAACCGCCGCTACCTGCGAAGACGCCAGATCAAGCACACCATCCCAGAACCGAAGGACCAGCGGGCCAAGCGCACAAGACGCGGAAGCAAGGGCGGTCGGCCCGCCGGCTTCAACAGCGAGATCTACAAACGCCGCAACGAGGTCGGGCGAACGATCAATCGGCTCAAGAACTCCCGGGCTGTCGCCACCCGCTACGACAAGAGGGCCTACGTCTTCCACGGCACGGTCACCGCCGCCGCAATCCGGCTCTGGCTCCGCCCGTGAGATGCGCCCTGCATCTGGGTACGCCCAGAACTGCTTAGCCGCCAGCAGCGTTGTCTCATACAGTGCCGAAGGTATGACGGCACTTTCATCCTTCACCTTCGTGCGCCACATAGACGGGCTTCGTTACCACTTCGAACGCGACGGCGAGCACAATGGCCGTCCTGCCTACCGCCGAACGGACGGGAACGTGCGGTGTGTCTGGTCGCCGACCGACGGCTGGCACTGCGAGATCGCTGACGGCCTCGTCACCGCCCATCCCCTCAATAGCCACGCAGACGAACCCGAACCCCCGGCCACCGTCTGGCGCAGCTTCAAAGGCGATCGCTCCTACCTCTACGATCTCCGGATCCTTGACCCCGAAGCATGATCCGCCGGACAGCGCCTAGCCGGGCTCGGTTCGCCCCTCCCCGCCGACAGTGGCACGCACGCCTTCGTCGACGGCGCGCTGCTGCCGAGCACCCTCGACTACCACTTGCTGAGCGAGGGCCTGGTCCACCTGCAGTACTAAGGGGCCCTGTTCGACGGTCTGCGTGACGAACTGACGCTCGCGTTCCCGCAGGCGCAGGCGCAGGCGCAAGCGTCGGCGAAAGGCGTGTGGGCCGGTGGTTGCGCGAAGTCGGACGTGGTGCCCTGGTCAAGCGTCACGGGGGCGGCATGACACAGCTGCTCACGCCGGGTCTGGCAGGTTCATCCGCGCGAGCTTGGCCGGGTCGACCACGGCGCCGATGGCGGTGATGCGGCCGTCTGTGACGGTGAACGCGAGTACGGAGAGAGGGGTCCCGTCCTCGCGCCAGGAGACGACTCCGGGAAGGCCGCCCACGAGGGCCGCCCGGCCCTGGATGGCAGCGCCGGCGGCCAGCCGCGCGCCGGCGGCGACCTTGGTGGCGCCGAGGGTGACAACCAAGCCGCCAGGGGTGTCGACAGCGAGCCGCACCTCGGGGTCGAGCACACGTAGCAGACCCTCGAAGTCTCCACTGCGGGCGGCCGCCAGGAAGGCGGACACCACTTGGCGCTGCTCCCGGTGTGCGCGGGCCGGCTGCTCGGTTGCCCGGACCTTTCTGCGGGCGCGGCTGGCGAGCATCTTGGCGGCGTCGGTGGATTTGCCGAGGATGCGGCCGATCTCATCGAAGGGCACCGCGAACAGGTCGTGCAGCACGAACGCCAGCCGCTCGCTGGGCCGAAGCGATTCGAGGACGACGAGGAGCGCGAGTCCGACCGAGTCCGCGAGCACCGCGTCGTCGTCCGGGGCGGGAGCGTCGTCGAGCGTCACCACGAGATCGGGCAGACGGTCGTCCAGGGATGCCTCGGGGCGGGCCTGGCGCGAGCGGAGGACGTCGAGGCTGATCCGGCCGACCACGGTGGTGAGCCAGCCGGCGAGGTTCTCGATGGTGGTCGGGTCCTGGCGGGAGAGCCGCAGCCAGGCTTCCTGGACCACGTCCTCGGCGTCGGCGTGCGATCCGAGCACGCGGTGGGCGACCGCACGCAGCCGGTCGCGCTGGACCTCGAACGCCTGGGCCACCGGGTCCGCCGAGCCGGTCTCGAACATGTTGTTACCTTCCCTGAATCCGCTCCGTCATGAGGGATGACGGGCCCGAAGGGGCTCAGGTAACCGCTGGAGGAGCACCATGCTGACGAACATCATGTACGTGACGCTCTATGTCACCGATCAGGAGCGCGCGCTGCGGTTCTACACGGACCAGCTCGGCCTGGAGAAGCGCGTCGACTACCCGGGGCCTGACGGACGCTTCCTCACCATAGGCGTCCCCGGCAGCCCGCTCGACATCATCCTCTGGCCCCACCCCACGGCCGCTGGGCAGCCGGCCGAGCTTCAGCCCGGCACCACACCCGGCCCGGTCTTCCTCGAGTCGGACGACCTGCACGCAGACTTCGAGGTGCTCCGGGGCCGCGGGGTTGCTTTCGACCAGCCCGAACCGGAGGACTACGGGTACGGGGTCCGCATCGAGGCAGTGGACCCCGACGGCAACCGGATCTCGCTGCGCCAGCGCGCCGCCTGGCAGAGCCGTGGCGATGGCTGACGTTCGTAGACCCGGCGTGGCCGGCGCCGTCCGGCTCCGGCCATCCCGGTCTCAGAACAACGACTGCGAGAGACCCAACGGTGTTGACCACAGACCCTGACGGACGAGGTACTCCGGCACGCCGATGACGATCAACTCAGTAGTCGCGCGACAGCGGGTCGACGACCTGGAGGCGGCCATCCCCTCCTGCGAGCGATTGACCGGCGAGGTGGCCGACCGCTTCGACTTCGCGGGTGGGCGCCTGGCGAGCGTCGGCCCCTTCCCAGCTGGTGCCACCGTGGTGATGCCGGCGCAACCCACCCCCAACGGCCGCCGAGCGGTGCTGCGGCACCCTCACGGGGGCGTGTACGAATACGTCGGCCTCTGACCTAGCTCATTTGATCGCCCGCTCGACCGTGTTGCGCTTCTTGTATCGGTCCTCGTCGAAGCCGGGCGGCCGTCCACCGCGTGCGCCTTGGCCCGCACTCCAGCACCAGGCCGAGACCGCGTGGCAGATCTCGTCGCCCGCCTGGTGGTCGGCGGCCCCCTTTGGTTCCGGGGCTGGGGGCGGATCGGTGCGCGCCGGCCGCCAGTCGTTGGGGCCCACGTACGGGATCTTGAGACCATGCGGAGCCCATGGCAGGCTCGTGCCGCATGATCGACGAATTCGCGAAGGACACCCTGCACGGGCGACTGCGGCGGGACCGCAAGGCGCTGCTCTGGAAACTCGACGGCTTGTCCGAATACGATGCCCGCCGACCTTTGACAGCGACCGGTACGAACCTCCTCGGTCTGGTCAAACACCTGGCCACCGTCGAGGCCAGGTATTTCGGCGAGGTCTTCGACCGCCCCTCCCCGGATCCGCTGCCGCGGTGGCAGGACTCCGACGGCAGCGATCTGTGGGCGACCGAGCACGAGACCCGTGATCAGATCATCGGGTTCTACCGGCGCACGTGGGAACACTCGGACGCGACGATCAACGAGCTTCCCCTCGACGCCCCCGGCCACGTGCCGTGGTGGCCGGAGCCTCATGCCGAGACGAACCTGTTCGCCATCATGGTCCATGTCCTCGGCGAGTCCATCCGGCATGCCGGGCAGGCCGACATCCTGCGTGAGGGCCTTGACGGCCGGACCGGGTTGCGCGCCGAACACGAGACGCAGATCGACGAGGAAGCGCGTGCAGCCCACTGCGCGAAGATCGAGCAAGCCGCCAGGTCGGCCGCACCACTCAAGGCTCACAGGGTGTCTCACGTGACGTGATGTTCGTGCGGCCTGGTGCCCGTCGCGGGTGCTGATCTATCGAAGTGTCTGGTCCTCGAACTCTGCTAGCGGGTAGCCTCGTTGCTGCCCTCATCCGCCCGCGCATCGCTGCTCCCGGCATGGAGGCGAACTCGAGGCCCGGGGCGCGGTGGAACGGACCGCGCCGGGGGACCACGGCGGCGCAGCCCCGTCGAACTCCGCGCGGGCAGGGCCTACTTCTCCGCCGAACACGTGGTCTGGCTGGGCGAGCGCGGGCTGGTCGCGCGCATCGTGCGGCGCGGCATCGAGTCCGGCGAACGCCTCGGTCGCGCCGCTGGAAGAACGATCGGTCGATCGCCTGTCTCTCCGGCTTAGGGCCCGAATTGGAACAACGGAAGACGTGGCCGGGTGGACAACCCGCTCCGCATGCCATTCGGGCGTGCTTGTCGCACGCTGAGAGGTGGGTGCCTGGCGGTCGGAAAGCCTACGGGAGGCGTCGTGACGGACTCGATTGGCTGGTGGCCGTGCCAAGTGTGCGGGAGCCAGGACTCGAAGGATGTGGAGTGGAGCGAGTTCTCCACGGAGGACGGTGTGACGTCGGCCCGGGTGCAGTGCAGGGGGTGCGGCACCGATCGCCGTGAGGCGGTCGGTCACCTCTGGGAGCCGGGGGCCGGCGAAGGTTCCCGGCGCGCGTAAATTCGAATGCACGTTCGCTCTGCTTTGCCGCCGGCGGCCGCCGAGAGCGGTGAGGTGTGTACGGCCGGTCGGCCGGAGGTCGTGCGCTTGGCGTGCCGGAGTGACCGGACAGCCGCACCCTGGAGGTATGGCCGACAGCGTGTACATCGTCGTCCACCCGCTCGCCGGAGACGGCCGGTCCGTCGTGGCGCACGTCCACGCCGAAGACCGGGCCCTGGGAGTCGCGCACAGCTTCCCCGGTGTGGTGGAGCTGCTCCGCGCGGCCGGCTTGGCGACGGCGGAGGGATGGCCCCCGATCCGGTGGCTGGGCGGGGGCCCGGAGGAGTGGAGCGAGTGACTGCTCCGGATGCTCTGGCAGGTCGTCGGCGGCAGTCTGGAGCCATGGAGCATGCGCCGATCCTCGTGCACCGCATTTCCGCGTCGGGCGGCCGGCGGGTCGTGATCCGGATCCGTGGCGTCGACACCGTCCTGGGCATCGCTCACTCGGACGGGGACCTGATCGAGTTCCTGCGGCGACTCGACGTCCCCGATCCGGATGCGCTGGTCCTCGGCGACTCCGAGGTCATCGCCTGGCAAGGTGGGAAGCCGCATGTGTACGAGTGAGTGCGGTGAGGAGGCTGGGCCTGGTCGACTGGGATTTCGTCGAGCCATAGGCGCGCCGTGCCCGATCGCAGGCAGTCTGGGCCTTGCTGTACGGCAGTAGGGCTGGGGGGTGGCTCGGCAGCGCCTTCACGGTCACGTTCTCAGGTTCATTCTCGCGGTCCGCAGGCGCGATTCCGCGCGATGCTCCCTCGCGGCTTAGACGTCGTTTCTTATGGCGTAGGCGTACGTTGAACCGTGCATGACTAATCTCGTTGAGCGGCTAGTGCCGGACGCGTTGGGGATTCCGTTCCGAGGGGTGTCGGCAGGGTGGAGGCCGGCGCCGGGCCGGTGACCGCGAGGCCTTGGCCGCGATCATCTTCGTGGCCACCTCGGGCTGCACCTGGCGGCGGCTCCCACCGGTGTTCGGCCCGAGCTGGCAGACGGTCTACCGGCGCTTCGCCCAGTGGGGCCAGGCCTGCGTCTGGGCTCGCCTCCATCGCGTCGTTCTCGACGAACTTGGCGCAAGAGGACAACTGGACTGGTCTCGTTGCGCGATTGACTCCGTCAGCCTGCGGGCTGCAAAAGGGGGCCACTGACCGGACCGAATCCGACCGACCGCGGCAAGTCAGGATCGAAAATCCACCTGATCACCGACCGCAACGGACTGCCGCTGTCGCTGGGCATCTCCGGCGCCAACATGCACGACAGCCAGGGCCTCGAACCGCTCGTGCGTGGCATTCCACCGATCCGATCCCGCCGAGGGCCTCGTCGACGGCGCCCTGGCAAGCTCCATGCGGACAAGGGCTACGACTACGAACATCTCCGCTGCTGGCTCCGCAAGCGAGGTATTCGACACCGCATCGCCCGCAGGGGCATCGAGTCTTCACAGCGGTTGGGCCGTCACCGCTGGGTCATCGAGAGGACGGTCTCCTGGCTCGCCGGCTGCCGCCGACTCCACCGCCGCTACGAGCGCAAGGCCGAGCACTTCCTCGCCTTCGCCGGGATCGCGGCGACCCTGATCTGCTGCCGCAGGCTGACCAAAGGAGGCGATGCTCACTAGCATCGCCCCCCATGATCACAGTAGTCGTTACCATCGCACTGGCGTTCGCAGGCTATGTAGCCACCTATCTCAACGGCTTGCGCCTGTCGCAGCGGCAAGAACGCATCGCCCGCTTGAATCGGCAGCTCAGCGATTTTTACGGACCGCTGTTCGCCCTCACGGAGGCCAACAGCCGTATCTTCGGCGCGTTCATGGAGCGCAACGCTCGTCCCGACGGCAGGTCGCCCTTCGTGCATGAGATACCGCCTTCCGAAGAGGAACTTGCCGAGTGGCGGTTGTGGGTCAGGACCGTCTTCCTCCCGAACATTCAGGCGATGCGCGACCTCGTCATCAAGCGCGCTGACCTCTTGAGTGAACCAGAGATGCCGCCGATCCTGCTTCAGCTGTGCGCACACGTTTCTGGCTACGAGATCACGGCCGCCCGGTGGGAACAGGGCAGCTACGACGAGCACCTGTCCGTGGTGCCCTTCCCCAGTGAGGAGATAGCCGCATACGCACGACACGGGTTCGCAGGCCTGAAGCAGCAGCAGGGCCGGTTGCTTGGGCGACGGTAGAACAGCTGACCAAGAGAAACGACCTCTTAGCTGACCCGGTGCCGGGCGAGGTCCGGGGGGCCCTCAGCGGGATCGTTGAATCTCCCGGCCGGGCGGCGGGAAGGGCTACGGGTACCCGCCCCGCCGAAGAAGTCCAACACTGGGAAGATCATCGGGTTCGGCTGCCTCGGCATCGTCGGCAGCAGGACAAGACGTCGAAGGCCCTGGACACCAAGCCGTCGTCGGCAGAGGCCCAGAAGAAGGCTGAGGCCGTGGTGGCGGCGAAGAAGGCAGGTCCGAAAAGCAGCGTCATCGCCCAGGGCAGCGACTGCACGGGTGTGTGGGTGACGGTCACGAACAACTCGTCGGAGCCGATCAATGTCAACCCGCTGCACTTCGCGATCACCGACACGAACGGCACCAAGCGCGTTGCCGAGCTGGGGGCGGACGAGAACCGGATCGCCACGGTGGAGCTCGCCCCGGGCGAAACGTGACCGGCGCGATCACCGGCCACGGGTCGTGCAGGCCGAAGTCCGTCACGTTCCCCGACGGGCTCATTGGTAAGTCAGTCCGGGCCCACGTGTCCTGACACTTCGTCGGCGTCCCCAGCGCCCCAACTCCCCGGCCGCTCCGAGGGGTGCTCCGGCGCGCACACGGGGGCGCACCGCGCCGCCGTACACCCCGACCGTGCAGCCGCCCTGTCGTGGGACGCTCCTGTTCGTGGGCGCGTCAACCGCCAGCCGACGACGGGCCAGTGGCAAGCCTCCGGAGACGCTGCTCCGGCCCGGGAACCGGCCCTGGCGGCGCGGCGACGACCAGGGGTGAGCGCTGCCGACCCTCACGAGAGCGGGCACGGACCAGCCAGCCTCGCCACCGTCCGACTCGCGGTCCTCAGGAACGGCACCCACCAGCTGCGCCGCGCCGGGTCCATCCGGGCCGCCCAAGGAGGAAGCGACCACTATGGCGGGCGGGCGCATCATGGGTTGGTGACAACATGGATGCGCTGCTACTGGGACGAGGAAGACGTCTGGTTCTACTTCGAGGTCGATGCCGAAGGCTGGGTGACCCGGCAGGTCGAACTCGAAGGGCCCGAGCTGACCCCGATCGCAGCTGCCTCTCTCGCCGAGTGGCAGCGGGCCTGCGACGCCGGCTGCCTCGATGGGTACGACAGCAGGTTCGGGACCACAGCCGAGCTGCCCGTCTCGGAATGGGACGGCCATGACCCTGAGCAACTCACCTCTGCGGGCTTCGAGGAGGTCTGGGATCGTGCCCGCCGGCATATCGCACCCCGACCCAGCTGACCTCGGCATGACCCCGAACCGGCAACCCGAGCCGGTCCGTGCGCTCACTCCTGCACACCCAGCACCGCTACCGGCGCCGCTCCCGGCACGGGCCGTCGCACGCTCATTCGAGCCGGCCCGTCCTCCCGGGGCGGCCGGCGTATCGGCGGGGGCGAGCCGACCGTGCCGGGCGCGGAGGGCGGGTCCGGCGGGTGTCACGCCCGGCACGTGATCATTTGGCGGAGGGATCGCGGTGGGCGGGTGCCCAGAAGGCAGTCAGGTGACCTGCGCGACCATCACCCGAGGTCAGGTCCTCCCACCGGCCCGGAAGGTCTACCACCACGACGCCGGACGTCGGGAGCTCTTCCCTCAGCCGTTCCAGTAGGTCCGGCGGGCCGTCCCCGCACAGAGACGTGGCCAGCTCGTGGATGCCCGTGTTGTGGCCGACCAGCATCACGGGGCTCCGCCCCGCTCCCTGCTCGGCCAGCACGGCGGCCAGCACGTCCGGTGCCGCGTTGTAGAGCCTGTCGTCCCAGACGACGGGCGGCGCGTCCGGCAGCGCCGGGGCGATCAGCTCCCATGTCTCCCGCGTCCTTCGGGCCGGCGAACACAACACCAGATGGGGCTCGAAGCCCGACTCGGCAAGCCAACGGCCCGTTCGCGGCGCGTCAGCTCGTCCGCGGTCGCTCAGGGAGCGTTCGAAGTCCTCGGCCACATGCTTGGGCACGGCCTTCGCATGGCGGACCAGCAGCAGTCGACACCCTGCCGCTGAGGCCGAGGAGGGCCGGTACGCCGAGTGTGGAGCTGGTGCGGGATCTGAGGACACGATCATCTCCTCCTTCGCCGCGGGACGGAGGCACGAGTACTCGCAACTCGCACCTCGCGCCTGCCCTCGTTCGGCCGTGTCAGCGCGTCAAATGGCATCCGGCCGGGCCGGCCCCGTCGGTACCGCTCAGAGGTCCAGCAATATGGCGTAGGCAAGGAAGAAGAGGGCGCAGACCAGGGCCAGCAGGCAGATCAGCACGAGAGGGCCCATGGCCCAGCCGCGGGTAAGGGGGCGGTACGGACCCGCGCCGGAGCCGGTGCTCGACTCGCCGGGCGGAGTCTCGCCCGGCGGTACGCCACCCTGCGGTGGGGGCGTGCCCTGCGGGCTCGGGTGTGGAACGGGTGCGGACATGTCTGACTCCTCACCGCGAAAGGCCGAGTCCGCCCTTCCGGCAGGTCGGCCTGGGCTGTCCGGCGCCTACCCGCCCCCCGGCAGCCCACTCCTCGAGCTGCCCCAGCAGGCCGTGCCTCCCCGGCAGCAGACGGCCGGCGTCCGCGCGGCGGACGCGTGGACCGGGACGGCCGGCATCGTCGGCCCCGGCCGGTGTCAACGCCGACAGGAGCGATTCGGTGATCTACGCGGGTTCGGGCACCGGGAGACCGGACCGCGGGCGGCCGCGGGAATGGGGGGACGTCGGACACCACCGCGTGCGGCTGCCGCCGGCTGTCGGCGAGCCGGGCGGCCCGGCCCCGCGCGTGACCGTCTCGGCAGTGCTTCGGTTGGCCCCGGCGGGGCGCCGCCCGAGTCGTCAGCGCCGTCGGAACGCCCGTGTACCCGCCGTACGACCGCGCAACGTAGCGGACCAGCCGTCGCCCCGCACGGAGGACGGGCGCCCGGAGAGAAGACGCATCCGGTGCCTGCGGCCTGGTGACAGAGCCATCGTGGGCGTGCACGGCCCGTGGCCCTTCATCGGCGGCGTCGAAGACCAGGCGTGCGCCGCGACGGAGGAAGTGACGCGCCCGGCCGGGATCGACGCTCGGATGCGGATCTTGTGCCCTCCGGTTCAGGACCGCCCGGCGGGGAAGGCGCGCAAGAGCCGAACGCCGGGCGCGAGGCGGCGCGCAGCCGCCCCGCTCCGACGCGACCGCGGCGGTCCACCGTGGGTGACCGACACCCGACGAGGTGACCGCCGCCCCGACGAAGGGAGTGAGCACCATGCGCATCGCGTTTCTGACCGCCCCGGAGGGTGTGGAGGAGGTCGAGCTCACCGTGCCGTGGAAGGCGGTCGAGACGGCCGGCTGGACCCCGCAGCTCGTATCAACCGAGCCCGGACGGGTGCAGGCGTTCAACCACCTCGACAAGGCGAACACCTACCCCGTCGACCACCTGCTGGCCGGCGATACCTCGGACGCCTTCGACGCGCTCGTGCTGCCCGGCGGTGTCGCCAATCCGGACGCACTGCGCATGAACGAACGCGCCGTCGGCTTCGTCCGGAGCTTCTTCGACACGGGCAAGCCGGTCGCGGCGATCTGCCACGCGCCCTGGACCCTGATCGAAGCCGACGTCGTACGCGGCAGGACGCTGACGTCGTGGCCCAGCCTGGCGACCGACATCCGCAACGCGGGAGGCACCTGGGTCGACGAGGAAGTGCAGGTGTGCCACGCGGCTCCGGCAACGCTGATCAGCAGCCGCAAGCCCGACGACCTCGACGCCTTCTGCACCACGTTCGTGAAGGAGTTCACCCTCGCCGCGCAGGCGTGACGGCACGGTGCCCGTCCTGCGGGCCCTCGTGGACGCAGGCAGTACGGAGCGAGCCGGTCACGCCAGGGGGCTGCCTCGTCCCGCCGACGGCAGCACCCCGCAGCGCCTTCGCGGTCCGGGGTTCACGCGGCGTCCGTCCGACAGCGCGGGGGCCCGGTTCTCAGAGAGTGCCGAGGTCCGAACTCACCCACCGCTGAGGACGCATGTGGATCACGAGCTGTTCCCCGTGTTCCTTCCAGGCGAAGTCGACGTAGCCCGCGACCTTGTCCGCCGGCAGGTAGCGGGTGGAGATTTCCACCAGCTGTTCGCGCGTGGCGGGGACGGTGGAGATGACCGGTCCCTCGACCGATACGTACCGGGGCGTGGGCTCCAGGCGATCCACCATCAGTGTGAACCGGCCCGCGACCCGGATCAGATCGGCCTTGCGCGAGTCCCGTCCGGTCATGATCCAGATGTCGCCGCCCGGTGCGTACTGGTACCAGATGGGGACCGCGAGCGGCGCCCGGTCACCCTCCGCTCCCGCGTTCACCGCGAACGCGGCGACGTGGGGCTCGGCGAGGAACTGCTCACGTTCGGTACGGGACAGGGCCACGGCACACTCCTTCGACAGTCGAATCCTCTGAAGAGTCCCTTCCCCGGGAACCTTGCCCCGCTGCGCGCCGGTTCCCCGTCCGGCCGATGGCGATCGCGAAGCGGGCGAGGCCTTCCGCGTCTGCTGCAGTACCGGAAGCTTCTTTTCGTCCTCTTGACGATATGGGGGGTGTCTCGTTATCGTCGCATTGACGAAATGAAGGGGGTTCGCCATGGCCGACATAACCCGCCGCTTCGGCTGGCGTCATCTGCGCTCCGCGCACACGGCCCACATCCGCCACCACAAGCGCGGCCGACTCGTCCACGACGGGCGGGGGCTCAGTTTCTGGTACCGGTCGCTGTCGGCGGCGCTCTCCGAAGTGCCCGTCGACGACCGGGAGCTGGCCATGGCGTTCCACGCCCGTACGTCCGACTTCCAGGACGTCGCCGTACAGGCCACCGTCACCTACCGGATCAGCGACCCGGCCCAGGCCGCGGACCGCCTCGACTTCTCCGTGGACCCGGACACCGGGAGCTGGCGCGGCGCCCCCTTGGAGCAGATCGCCACTCTCCTCACCGAGACCGCGCAGCAGCACACGCTGGACGTGCTGGCCCGGACCCCGCTGGCCGTCGCCCTGGTGGACGGCGTCGCCTCCGTACGGGGGAGTGTCGCCGCCGGTCTCGCCGCCGAGCCCAGGCTCGCGGCCACCGGCATCGACGTCGTGACGGTGCGGGTCGTGGCGATCCGCCCCGAGGCCGAGGTGGAGCGCGCCCTGCGCACCCCGGCCCGCGAGCAGATCCAGCAGGAGGCGGACCGGGCCACCTACGAACGGCGGGCCGTGGCCGTGGAGCGCGAGCGCGCCATCGCCGAGAACGAGCTGGCCAGCCAGATCGAACTGGCGCGGCGCGAGGAGCAGCTCATCGACCAGCGCGGCACCAACGCCCGCCGCGAGGCCGAGGAGAAGGCCGCGGCGGACGGCATCCGGACCGAGACCGAGGCGGCCCGCAAGGTCCGCCTGGCCCGCGCGGACGCCGAGGCGGCGCGGGAGACGGGTGCTGCGCGCGCCGAGGTGCAGGCCGCCTGGCTGCGGGTGCACGACGAAGCCGGTCCGGGCACCCTGCACGCCCTGGCCGCGACGCGGCTGGCGGAGAACCTGCCGCGGATCGAGAGCATCACGCTCTCTCCCGACGTGCTCACCGGGCTCCTGTCCAGGATCGGACGTCCGGAAGGCGGCACCAGGACCGGACGTGCGGAAGGCGGCGCGGGCGCGTGAGCCTGGCCCCGCGAGCGGTGCTCGTGCACCGCAGGACCGAGTACGAGGAACTGCTCGCCCGGCACGGGACGCACGGGCAGGCCGCCTTCTTCCTTTCCAGCCGGGGCCGGTCGATCGACGAGGTCGTCCGTCGCCACGAGCGCACGCGGCAGGCGCTGCGGGAGGTGACGGCGGCGGTGCCGCTCACCTGGCGCAGCTCCCGGGTGGAGCGGGCGGACCTGGACCGCTTCCTGTTCGCCCCGGAGGACGTGGTGGTGGTGGTCGGCCAGGACGGCCTGGTCGCCAACACCGCGAAGTATCTGCGCGGACAGCCGGTGGTGGGCATCGACACCGACCCGGGGCGCAACCCGGGGGTCCTGGTCCGTCACCGCTGCACCGACGCGGCCGCCTTGCTGCGCGCGGCGACCGACGCCGGGGGCCGGGCGGAGGAGCTGACGATGGTCGAGGCCGTCGCCGACGACACCCAGCGCCTTCTCGCGCTGAACGAGATCTACCTGGGCTCGCCCGGTCACCAGACGGCCCGTTACCGCCTGGGCTCCGACGGCGAGGACGGCCCGGGCGAGGCCCAGGCGTCCTCCGGGGTGCTGGTGGGCACCGGCACGGGCGCCACCGGATGGCTGCGGTCCCTGTGGCTGGAGCGCGGCAGCCCCCTGGGGCTGCCCGCGTCCCGCGACAGGCGGCTCCTGTGGTTCGTACGCGAGGCCTGGCCGTCCCCCGCGACCGGAACGACGAAGGTCGCCGGGGAGCTGGGGTGGGGGCAGGGGCTGCGACTGACCGTGGAGTCGGACCGGATCGTGGTCTTCGGCGACGGAATGGAGAGCGACGCCCTGGAGCTGACCTGGGGTCAGAGCGTACGGCTGGGCATCGCGGAAACGTCGCTGCGCCTGGTGACGTGAGCACCCTGCCCGGCCGTGGCTGCCGCCACCGTCCACTCCGGCGGGCAGCGGCGGCGCCCACCGGCGGTCGCCATGGCCCGGGAGGTCGGGCTTGGCGGCTGGGCGTGGCGGCGTGGCGGCGTGAACGCGGGTGCCGTGCCGGTTGCCCCCCGTGTGCCGCTGCGGCTGCGGCTGCGGGGACGGTATCGGGCTCTGCCGCGGGACCGCGCACCCAACGGCACCGTTTGTTTGGGGCCGCCGGGGTGTGGGCGGGGGCGTGGAGGGGGCAGGCTCGCAGACGGGATGCGGCCGGGCTGCCGGCGGGGACGTGGGGGAGGGCGGTGTGCCGGTGGACTGGGACTGGTGGACGGTGGACTTCGGGGACGCGCACGCGGGCGCGGCGGGTGTGCTCGTCGGCGGCCGCGAGCCGGGTCCGGTGTACTTCGACGTCGGGAGCGGTTCGGCCGGGCCGTCGACCACGCACGGGTCGGCGTACGACGGCAGGCGCCGCCCCCCGCCGAGGCCATCCGGGCGGTGTGCGCGTGCGGATGGCGGAGCCCGGCCCAGTACCCTCTGGACTGGGACAGGATCGGCGAGCTACCCCTGTACGAGGCGGGCGTCGACCTCACCGGACCGCTCGCGGACTGGACCGCGCACCTGTCCGTCGTCCGCGATGCCGCAATGCCGCTGTCCGAACCGTTGGCCGCCCTCCTCGTCCGGATCACCGAGCAGCTGACCTGCACGGCCGCGGACGCCCCGCTGGCCGCGCTGCGCGCCGCCGGAGTGCTGGAGCGGATCGCCGCCCGCGTGAGCCGGGCGGCTGCCGCCTCGCTGTGTGACGACGGCATGTCCGCCGAAGCAGTGGCCACCGCGCTCGGCACTACCTCTTCCCGGGCCCTGGTCCTGCTCCTGACCGCGCAGGACGGCTGATGGCGCGCACCGGGGCGCGTGCTGCCTGTCGTCCGGCTCGTCACCGTGTCCCGTCGGGCAGCCCCTTCGGCGGGCGTGTGAATGCGGAGCGTGTCGGCCACGGGCCTTGATCACCCCGGTCTACGGTGGATCCGAGGTCCGGCGCGCCGGGCCGCCCCGGACAGCGCGGGTCCCAGGCGTGGTCGCCGAGTCCGTCGGGGCAGTCGTCGTCCCGTACGCCTTCACCCGCGAGGAGCGGCACATGAGCCCGACATCAGGGACGACCGGCACCGTACGCAAGGCGCACGCCTACGCCGACGCCTACGCCGTCTGACCTCGACCAGCGATGCGATCCGAGCTGCCACCTGGCCGGGGAAACGGTCGGCCGTGACCGGACAGGAAACGTCCGACACGGACCGTACGAGCCCGCGGGAGCCGGGGCCGAGATCCGCCGTCCACACCGAGAGCCGCTGGCCGATGGCCGCGGCGGTCATCGCCTCCGCGGTCCTCACCCTGCTCCTGCCCGACGACCTGCGCCTCGGACCCCGATGGGCGCTTCCCGTCACCGAAGCCCTCCTGCTGGTGGCGCTGATCTCCGGAGACCCCGGCCGGATCAGCCGCCGCTCCACGGTCCTGCGCTCGGTCGCGATCGCCCTGGTCGTCGTGCTCGCGGGCAGCGCCATGTGGTCGACCGTCCAGCTGCTCGACGATCTTATCCACGGCGGGAGCGAGACCAACTCCGCCAATGCCCTCCTGCTGGCCGGCGGCAGCGTCTGGGCCACCACCGTTCTCGCCTTCTCCCTCCTGTACTTCGAACTCGACAGCGGCGGGCCGGCCGCCCGGGCCCACCACATGCCCCACACACCGGCGCTCGCCTTTCCCCAACAGCTCAGTCCCGAACTGAGCAGCCCGCACTGGCGCCCCCACTACATCGACTACCTCTACCTCGGGTTCACCAACTCCACCGCGCTGAGCCCCACCGACGTCATGCCACTCGCCCCGTGGGCCAAGAGCGTCATGACGATCCAGTCCATCCTGTCCCTCATGATCCTGGGCCTCGTCGTCGCCAGGGCCGTGAACGTCCTGGCCTGAGGGGGCCGGCGCCGGCCGATCAGGGGGATGTCGTCGACGAGTTCGCGGGCATCGGCTTGTTCGTCACGGCGCGGTCCGGTCGGGGAGGGGGTGGTCAGGGCTGGTCGGTGGAGTGAACAGTGCCCGGACGGTTTCGGTGGCCAGGTCGCGCAGCCAGCTGTGGGCGCGGTCGTTGTCGTAGCGCTGGTGCCACAGCAGGTACAGGGGGACGTCGGGCAGGGGGAGCGGCGGCGGCAGTGTGGCCAGGCCGAGTTGTTCCCGTGCCGTGCGGGTGACCGCGTCGGGGAGGGTGACGACCAGGTCGGTGTCGAGGGCGAGTTGCAGGGCGAAGGCTGCGGTGGGCCCGGCGGCGACGACGCGGCGCTTTAGGCCGCGTGTGGTCAGGGCGTCGTCGATCGGGTCGCGCAGGCTTCCGCGCCGCGAAACGGTGAGGTGGTCGGCGGCTGCGTAGCGCTCGAGGCTCAGCGGGCCTTCGGTGAGCGGGTGGCCCGGCCGGACGGCGACGACCAACCGGTCCGTGCCGACGAGGCGGTGCCGGATGTCGGGGAGCGTCGGAGTGCTGGAGCTCGATTCGAGGTCGACCTCGCCCCGGCGCAACTCGGCGTCGTCCGTCCCGGGTTCGGCGGACATGCGCAGCCGGACGCCGGGAGCCCGTCGGTGGACGGCGGTGATGAGGGCGGTGCCGGAGGCTGCGGTCAGGGCGTCGTGCCAGCGCACGGTGAACACCCGGTCGAGATCCGCCAGGTCGAGTTCCTGCTGTGCGGAGAGAAGTTGGTGGGCCTGCTGTACGAGGGTGTGGACCTGGGCGCGCATGGCCAACGCGCGGGTGGTGGGGACCATGCTGCGGCCGGTGCGGACCAGGATCTGGTCTCCGGTGGCCTTGCGGATGCGGCCCAGGGAGCGGCTCATCGCCGGGGAGGTGACGTGGAGGCGTGCTGCGGCGCCGGCGACGCTGCCTTCTTCCAGCAGGGCGTCCAGGGCCGTGAGCAGATTCAGGTCCAGTTGCATGGCTGTAACTCTACAAGTGACAAGCATGCACTTGTTGTTAATGATCGGGCGGCCTACCTTCGAAGTGCGGGGGCGAGAACACCGCCCCGCTTCGACAGATCCGACTGGATCGACAGACCCCCAGGGAGCCCACCATGAGCACAGCCATGCCTTTCGACGCCGGTACCACGCTCCTGTCCGACGTGACCGCCGCGGTGAAGACCGCCGGCCGCACGCTGCGCGACCGCCACACCCCGCACGCCCGGGGCGTGAGCCTGGACGAGGTCGTCGCCCAGATCCACGCCAACGACGACGCGGTGCTGGACGTGCTGCGGGAACCGCTGCTGCGGGCCCGGCCGGGGTCGCAGTGGGCCGAGGACGAGCTGGCCGGCGGGGCGCTCCCGGCCGGGGAGTGGTGGGTCGTCGACCCCGCCGAGGGCAACATCAACCACGTGCACGGCCTGGATGACTGGGCCGTCACCGCCACCCTGGTCAGCGAAAACCAGCCGGTCCTCACCGTCGTCCACCTGCCGCTGACCGGCGACACCTACACCGCCGTCGCCGGCGGCGGCGCCCACCTCAACGAACGCCCCCTGGAGGTGTCCGCCAAGACCGACCTGGGCGCCGCGCTCATCGGCACCGGCCAGGCCAAGCCCGGCGAGGCCGAGCGCACCTTCCGGCGGATCGGTGACTCCGTCACCGCCATGCTCGTCAACGGCCTGGTCGTACGCGTGTCCGTTCCCGCCACGATGCAGCTCATCCACGTCGCCGCCGGACGCATGGACGCGTTCTGGCAGTTCTCCGACGTCCGCTCCGGCCTCGTCGCCGGCGCCCTGCTGGTCTCCGAGGCCGGAGGCACCGTCACCGACCTTGCGGGCGAACCCTGGAACACCGGCAGCCGCGACTTCCTCGCCGCCGCCCCCGGCCTCCACGCCGCCACCCTCAAGGTCCTCTCGCAGATCGCCTGACCGGACGCCTCCGCTCTTCCCACCCGATACCGCAAGGAGCATCACCGCATGACCAACATCGGCATCCTGGGCGCCGGCCGCGTCGGAACCAACCTCGCCGGCAAACTCGCCGCAGCCGGACACCGCGTCACCCTCAGCAGCCGGAACCCCGAAGACACCGCCGCCCGCACCACCGGACTCGCGCCGCGGATCGCCTTCGCCGACGCGCGCACCACCGCCCGCACCACGGACGTCGTGATCAACGCGACGCCCGGCGACAGTTCCCTGGAGCGCCTCACCGCCCTGCGCGCCGAACTGGCAGGCAAGATCCTCATCGATGTCTCCAACGCCACCCGTGACGCCGCCGACGGCCTGCCCGGCGACCTCTGCCATCCGGGCGGCAGCCTCGCCGAGAAGCTCCAGGCCGCGCTCCCCGACACCCATGTGGTCAAGACCCTCAACACCATGCTGTTCATGGTCATGACCGCCCCCGAATCCCTGGCCGTCCCACCGACCGCCTTTCTCTCGGGCGACGGCGAGGACGCGAAGAAGACCGTCAGCGGCCTGCTCGGGGACCTGGGTTGGCGGCCCGAATGGATCGAGGACCTCGGCGACATCACCACAGCCCGTGCCACCGAGGCCATGATCCTGACCGTGCCCCACGTCATGCGCCGCCACGGCTTCAAGCCCTTCGCCGTCTCCCTCGCCCGCTGAAGGCTGCCCCCCGCGTACGGCTGTGGTGCGCCTTCGTGCCGGACGGGCCGTGGGTGAAGCAGGCCGACAGACCGACGGCTTCCTCGACACGTCGAACGCCGCCGCCGGGATCCCCCGCGCGTACGGAGAGACCCCGGCGCAGGTCATGAGCGGAGCGTCAGGCGGGGGAGGAGGTCCAGGTGCTGGCGGGGAGCGGCGTCCGGGGCCGCGGCCGCCAGGCGGTCCAGCAGCAGGGCTGCCGCTCGCGCGCCCACCTCGTGCTTGGCCGGCGCCACCGCCGAGAGGGGTACGTCGGCCATCCCGGCCACCTCGTCGTCGTACGTGATCACCGCCAGGTCCTCCGGTACCCGCACCCCGCGCGCCTGGAGCCGCGGGATCAGCATGATCGCGTCGGTGTCGCTGTGGACCAGGGCGGCGGTGACCCCGCCCGCCGTCACCGCCGCGCAGAGGTAGTCCAGCGTCCGGGCGAACATGTCCGCCTCCGACCGTGAACCCGGTCCGGTCGGCGGCCACGGCGGGGCCGGTTCCAGGCCGAGCGCGGACACGGCGGCCTCGTAGCCGGCCCGCAGTCGTGCCGTGGTCGGGGTCGCCCGGCTGGCGAGGGCGATCCGCCGGTGCCCCTGCTCCACCAGGTGCCGCACCGCCCGGGCCGCGCCGTGCGCGTGGTCGGAGGACACCCGGTCCAGTGAGGCCGCGGGATGCCCCGGCGGTGCCCAGCGCTCCACCAGTACGGTCGGCACCGGGAGTTCGGCGGTCCAGGCACCCTCGCCGGGCCCCGGCGACCCGGCCTCCCAGTTCGGTGTCAGCAGCAGCCCGTGCGCCCCCGTGGAGAGCAGCCGGTCCGCCTGCGTCCGGTCCTCGCCCTGCAGGTACCGGGTCAGCCCCACGGTCAGCCAGGCCCCCCGCGCCTCGACCGCCTCGCGGGCCCCGCGTACCACCTCGGCGTAGTGGTACTCGGTGGTCGGGACGACCATTCCGACCACCAGCCCCTCCGCCGCCCCTCCGCGTCCGCCCCCGCCTCCGCCCCCGCCTCCACCCGAGCCGGCGCCCGTCGAAGCAGCCGAACCGGTCGCAGGTGCCGAGCCCGGGTCCACCCGGCTGATCGCCCCGTGCATCCGCCGGATCTCGCCCCGCGCCGCCATCGCCTCGATGTCCCGGCGCAGGGTCACGGGCGAGATGCCGAGCTCCCGGGCCAGCTCCGCCACGCGCACGCTGCCGCGTGCCCGGACGAGCTCGAGCACCTGTGCCTGACGCTGGTTCACGTGTCTTCTCAAGATGTCCCCCTGGGGTCGGCCGCCGTGGCCGGCTTCAGCGACGCCGTGCTGTCGGCGCCATCATAGGGAATCGATTCGATCGACTAGCTCGATTCGATCGAATCCGATCAACTGGTCATTGACGCCCGGACGGTGCGTTCATATATTCGGCGGCGTTCCGTACTTCCCGGCATCTCGACCTCTTTCGGGAGTCAGCGCATGCTCACGTACGACCAGGACGGATTCCGGCGCGCGGGCCGCCCCCACCGCATCGTCTCGGGCGCCCTGCACTACTTCCGGGTCCACCCGGACCTGTGGGAGGACCGGCTCACGCGCCTGCGCGCCCTCGGTGCCAACACCGTGGACACGTACGTCCCCTGGAACTTCCACGAGACCGCCCCCGGCAAGGCCGACTTCACCGGCCGGCGCGACCTCGGCCGGTTCCTGCGCCTCGCCCACGACCTCGGCCTCGACGCCGTCGTCCGCCCCGGCCCGTACATCTGCGCCGAGTGGGACTTCGGCGGCCTGCCCGCCCGCCTCCTCGCCGTCGACGGCCTCCACCTGCGCTGCTCCGACCCGCGCTTCGAGGCCGAGGTGGACGGCTGGTTCGACCTCGTCGTCCCCGAGCTGCTGCCGCTGCTCGCGAGCCGCGGCGGCCCCGTCGTCGCCGTGCAGATCGAGAACGAGTACGGCTCGTACGGCAACGACACCCGCTACCGCGCCCACGTCGAACAGGCCCTCGTCGAACGCGGGGTGGACTGCCTCCTGTTCACCGCCGACGGCCCCGAGGACGCCATGCTCCAGGGCGGCATGCTCCCCGGCCGGCTCGCCACCGCCACCTTCGGGGCCCGGCCCGCCGAACGCCTCGACGCACTGCGCCGCTACCAGCGGACCGGCCCGCTCGCCGCCATGGAGTTCTGGATCGGCTGGTTCGACCACTGGGGCGAGGACCACCACGTCCGCGCCGTCGAGGACGCGGCCGCCTCCCTCGACGAACTCCTCGCCACCGGCGCCTCCGTCAACCTCTACATGGCCCACGGCGGCACCAACTTCGGCTTCTGGGCCGGTGCCAACCACGCGGGATCCCGCCCCGGCGACCCCGGCTACCAGCCGACCGTCACCAGCTACGACTACGACGCGCCCATCGGCGAAGCCGGCGAACTCACCCCCAAGTTCCACGCGTTCCGCGAGGTCATCGGCAAGTACGTGCCGCTCCCCGACACCCCGCTGCCGGAGCCGCCGCCCCGGATCACCCCCGCCCTCGCCGTCCCCGCGGGCACCGCGGAGCTGCTGGAACGCCTCGACGTCCTCGCCGGGCCCCCGGTCCTGCGCCCCGCCCCCGAGCCCATGGAGCGGCTCGGACAGAGCCACGGCATGGTCCACTACCGCACCGCCGTCACGGGGCCGCGGCCCGCCATGCCCGTCAGGATCGACGGCCTCGGCGACCGCGCGTACGTGTTCGCCGACGGGGTGCCCCTCGGCGTCCTGGACCGGAACACCCCCGACGAGGGGCTCGACCTGGCGGTCGGTGAGGACGGGGTGGTCCTCGACGTGCTCGTACGGGCCCAGGGGCGGGTCAACTACGGCCCGCTCCTCGACGACCGCAAGGGCATCTGGCGCGGCGTGCGCCACGGCCACCAGCAGCTGTTCCAGTGGGAGATCCGGCTACTGCCCCTCACCGACCCGACAGGACTCGACTGGGGCGACGAGTCCGGTGACCGGGCCGGAGACCGACCGGCCGGACGGCCCGCCTTCCACCGCTTCACCCACGCCCTCGACGAGGGGCACGGGCCGGCCGACGCCTTCATCGACATGTCCGGCTGGGGGACCGGCCTGGTCTGGCTGAACGGCTTCCTCCTGGGCCACTACGACACCCCGCGCGGCCCGCAGCGCACCCTCTACGCCCCCGGCCCTCTGTGGCGCGACGGTGAGAACGAGATCGTCGTCCTCGAACTGGAGCGTCCCGGCACCGAACTGCCGCTGCGCGACCAGCCCGACCTCGGCCGCACGACCGTCGTCACGCTCCAGTAGCCCCCTCCACGGCCGGGCCGAGGCAACCTGAGCTCCCCGACGTCCCTCCTCCTTGACGGAACGTCACTCGGGACACGGGGAGTCGGGGACATGAACAGCCGCACGAACAGCTGCATGGACGGTCGCACGAACCGCCTTGTGGACAGCCACATCGGAAGTCGCGTCGGCCGGAAGCGCACACTCGGCCGGAAACGCACGCTCGGCCGGAGCCGCACGATCGGCCGCACCGTGCCCGCGGTCGCCTTCGTCGCGTGCGCCGCGGCCCTGGCGCTCGCGGTAGCGGCCGCGCCGTCCCGGGCGAGCGGGTGGGCCTCCTCGGAGCAGGTCGGCCGCGCGGGGGAACTCGTACCGGTGCTGGCCAAGGACGATCCGCAGCACCAGGCGCGCGTTCCCAAGGGGCGGCAGCTGCGCGTGGTCAAGGTGAGCAGCCCGGTCTTGGCGGAGGACTCGGCGGAACCAGATGGGCTACAACGGCCGTTCCCACCTGGGCTGGGTGCGGATCAAATCCGACGCGCGGCCCGGAGAGTATCCGCTGTCCGTCACCTTCGACTACGTGAACCCGCTCGACTCCGACGACACCGCGGGGAGCCGCCCGTACGTCGCCGGAGGCGGCACGATCACCGTCGTGGCCGGGGACGGTGACGGGGAAGGCGGCGACGGTGACGGTGACGGTGACGGTGACGGGGGAGGAGGCGTCACCGGCCGTCCCGTGGTCTGGGCCCTGGGCGGCGCCGTGGTGGCGGCGCTCGCGACACATGGTGTTCACGTGGCACGGCACCGACGCCGTACCGCCGCCGGACCCGGCCGCCTAGACTGACCCGCGGTTGATCATGTACCCGACGAGGCTGAGGAACGAAACGCATGCGCTCTCTCCCCCTGGGCAGTTCAGGTCTGCAGGTCTCCGCCGTCGGCCTCGGCTGTAACAACTTCGGCGGCCGGCTCGACGCCCAGGCCACCCGCGCCGTGGTCGACGCCGCCCTAGAGGCGGGCATCACCCTCCTCGACACCGCCGACATCTACGGCAACGCCGGCGGCTCCGAGGTCCACCTCGGGCAGGCCCTCAAGGGCCGCCGCGACCAGGTCGTCCTCGCCACCAAGTTCGGCTACGACGGCGTGGACATGAAGTACGGGCCCGCCGCCGGATCCCGCGGCGGCCGCGCGTACATCCGCCGGGCCGTCGAGGAGTCCCTGCGCCGCCTCGACACCGACCACATCGACCTCCTCCAGCTGCACAGCCCCGACCCGGCCACCCCGATCGCCGAGACCCTGGCCGCGCTCACCGAGCTCGTCGCCGAGGGCAAGGTCCGCTACATCGGCCACTCCAACCTCACCGGCTGGCAGCTCGCCGAAGCCGCCCACGTCGCCCGCGAGACCGGCTCGGTCCCCTTCGTGTCGGCGCAGAACGAGTGGTCGCTGCTGGAGCGGTCGGCCGAGCGCGAGCTGGTCCCGGCCGCCCTGCACTACGGTGTCGGCGTACTCCCGTACTTCCCGCTGGCCAACGGGCTGCTGACGGGCAAGATCCGCCGGGGCGCGCCCGTCCCGGCCGGATCCCGCCTCGAAGGCCGCGACGCGTACCTGACCGACGCGCGCCTCGACGTGGTCGAAGCGCTGGCCGCGCTGGGCGAGAAGCACGACCGGACCGTCCTCGAACTCGCCATCGGCTGGCTCTCCGCCCAGCCCGGCTGCGCCTCCGTCATCGCCGGAGCCACCTCGGCCGAGCAGGTGCGTGCCAACGCGGCCGTCGCCGACCGCCCGCTCGACGCGGAGCTGCTCGCCGAGATCGACGCCATCGCCCCGGGCGTCGGCGCGTGACGGGCGGCGGGCGGCGGCCGCTGCGCTGTGCGCTCCTCGACGACTTCCAGGACGTCGGAAGCAGCGCGGCGGACTGGTCGCCGCTCGCCGGCCGCGTCGAAACGGTGAGCTTCACCGACCACACGGACGACGAGGACGTGCTCGCCGGACGGCTGGCCGACTTCGACATCGTGGTCACCCTGCGCGAACGCGTTCCCTTCCCCGCCTCGCTCCTCGACAGGCTGCCGCGCCTGCGCCTGCTCATCGCGTCCGGCATGCGCAATTCGGTGATCGACTACGCCGCCGCCGCACGCAACGGAGTGACCGTGTGCGGCACCGGCAGCTCGTCCACCCCGCCCGTCGAGCTGACCTGGGCCCTGCTGCTGGGCCTGGCCCGCGGCCTGGTGCGGGAGAGCACCGCCCTGCGCGACGGCGGTCCCTGGCAGCAGGGCGTCGGCGCGGACCTGCACGGCCGGCGGCTCGGACTGCTCGGCCTCGGCAAGATCGGCAGCCGGGTCGCCCGGGTGGCGCTCGCCTTCGGCATGGACGTGGTGGCATGGAGCCCGAACCTCACCGCGGAACGGGCCGCGGAGGTGGGGGTCACGCTCGCGCCGTCCAAGGAGGAGCTGCTGGCGAGCAGTGACTTCGTCTCCGTCCACCTCGCCCTCGGCGAGCGCAGCCGGGGCCTGATCGGCGCTGCCGAGCTCGCGCTGATGCGGCCGACGGCCTACCTCGTCAACACCTCGCGCGGGGCGATCGTCGACCAGCAGGCACTCCTCGAGGCCCTGCACGCGGGCCGGATCGCGGGCGCGGGCATCGACGTCTTCGACATCGAGCCGCTGCCGGCCGGACACCCCCTGCGAAGCGCCCCCCGGCTGCTCGCCACCCCGCACCTGGGCTATGTGACACGGTCCAACTACGCCACGTACTACGGCGATGCGGTCGAGGACATCCGGGCGTTCCTCGACGGCTCACCCGTGCGCGTCCTCGGCTGACAGCCGGCACCACAGCGGCCGGCAGAACCCCCCGATCGGCCTCCCGTCGACAGGGGTTTCCGCCGGCCCCGTGCCGCCCCGCCGCGAGAGCGACCTCCGCGCACGGCGCCCGGCCGTTCCCGCGGCACGGTGCCGGCCCCGATCCCTAGGACACGATGTCCTTGCGGGAGAATCCCCGGAAGGCGAGGGCGAACAGCACCAAGGCGTACGAGACCGACACCACCGTCCCCTTGATCATCCCACCCCACTCCAGCTGCGGCTGCAAGGCGTCCGCCCACGCGAACTGCCAGTGCGCCGGCAGGAACTCGCGCCAGGACCCGAGCGCGGTCACGGCGTCCAGCACATTGCCGACGATCGTCAGGCCGACCGCCCCGCCCACCGCGCCCAGGGGCGCGTCCGTCCGCGTGGACAGCCAGAACGCCAGCCCCGCCGTCACCAGCTGCGAGACGAAGACGAAGGCCACCGCCAGCGCGAGCCGCGGCACGGTGTCCGCGGTCGCCAGCGCCCCGCCGGCCGGGAGCTTGAGCGGCCCCCACCCGTACGCGGCCGTACCCGCCGCCAGCGCCACCACCGGCAGCAGCACCATCGCCGCCAGGCTGAAGCCCAGCGCCACCACCAGCTTGCTCCACAGCAGCCGCGTCCGCGGCACCGGCGAGGCCAGCAGGTAGCGCAGTGAGGACCAGCTCGCCTCCGAGGCCACCGTGTCCCCGCAGAACAGCGCCACCGGCACCACCAGCAGGAACCCGGCCGAGACGAACAGGCAGGTCGCGGCGAAGTTCGCGCCCGAGGCCGTGGCCGTGTCGATCAGCGTGACCCGGCCGTTCCCGCCGTCCCGGCTGCCCGGGCCGCCGCCCACCGCGAACGCGATCATCAGGATGAACGGCAGCGCGGCCAGCACCCCGCCCATCACCAGCGTCCGCCGCCGGCGCCACTGCCGCAGCGCCTCCACGCGCAGCGGCAGCGTACGGCTCGCCCGGTAGCCCGGGGCCACCTCCTGTACGGCGCTCACGCCGGACCTCCGATCAGGGTGAGGAACGCGTCCTCCAGTCGCCGGTGCGGTCCCACTCCGGTGACCGGCACCTCCAGCCGTACGAGTTCGGCGATCAGCCCGGCGGCCGTCGCGCCGTCGAGCCGCACGAGCAGCCCGTCGTCGGCGGCCACCACGGAACCCACTCCCTCCAGCGCCGCCACCTTCTCGAGGCCCACCGCGTCCACCGGCTCCGCCAGCGTCACGAGCAGCGTGTCCCCGCCACCGGTGATCTCGGCGACCTCGCCCGCCGCGACCCGCTGTCCGCGGTCCATGACGACCAGGTGCGTACAGGACTGCTCCACCTCGGACAGCAGGTGGCTGGAGACGATGACCGTCCGGCCGCCGGCGGCGTAGCGGATCATCACGTCCCGCATCTCCCTGATCTGTGGCGGGTCCAGACCGTTCGTCGGCTCGTCGAGGATCAGCAGGTCCGGCATGCCGAGCATGGCCTGCGCGATCGCCAGGCGCTGGCGCATGCCCTGCGAGTACGTGCGCACCGCGCGCTCCAGCGCGTCGCCCAGTCCCGCGATCTCCAGCGCCTGCGCCATGTGCGAGTCCTCGGCCGGGCGGCCGGTGGCCTGCCAGTACAGCTCCAGGTTGGCGCGGCCGGTCAGATGCGGAAGGAATCCCGCGCCCTCCACGAACGCCCCGACCCGCGACAGCACCGGAGCGCCGGGCCGCACCGCGTGCCCGAACACCCGGATCTCCCCGGCGTCCGGCGAGATCAGCCCCATCAGCATGCGCAGGGTGGTGGTCTTGCCGGCGCCGTTGGGCCCGAGCAGCCCCAGCACCTGACCCTTCTCCACCCGGAACGACAGGTCCCGCACCGCGTACCGGTCCTGCGCCTTCGCGTACCGCTTCGTCAGTCCCGTGATCTCCAGGGGTACGTCGGCCAGTGCCGGGTCCGGCTGCGCCGGGCCCGGCCGCGTCCCCGCGGCCCCCCGGCCGGTCCTGCGGATCCCGAGCAGCCCCGCGGCCAGCGCGGCCGCGCCCAGCGGCAGCCACCAGGTCCAGGCGGGCAGCCCGGCCGCGGCCGTCCGCACCCCGGTCGCGACGGGAACGGCCAGCGGACCCTCCACCGCCACCGTGTAGGCGGCGGGCGCGGCCGGGGTGGCGTAGCCGAGGTCGGTGGCGGCGACCACGAGCCGCAGCCGGTGCCCGGCCACGGCGGAGTGGTCGATCGCGGGCAGGCTCAGCTTCACGCTCACGCCCTGCTGCGCGTTCTCCACCCGCACCGGGGCGACCAGCTGGTTGGGCAGCACCTGCTGCTGGCCGTCGGGCGCCACGTCGTACACCTTGCCGAAGAGCACGGCCGATCCGTCGGCGGCTGTCGACCTCACGTTCAGGGTGACGGTCGGGGTCCCGGTGATCCGTACGTCCTCGGTCAGCGGAGCCGACTCGAACCGGGCGTTCTGCCCGGGGAAGTCCAGGGAGAACCCGGCCCCGAAGGCGGCGAGCTGACCGCCGATGCCGGGCAGCGAGGACAGCGCCGGAGGCGCGCCGCCCGCCGGATTGGCGAAGGTCTGCTCGCGTCCCGTCAGGGCGAACTGCCGCGGGCCGGAGACCAGCCCCGGGTACGTGTCGCCGCTCGCGCCGCGCAGGGTGACCTCGCCGTCGGTGGAATCGATGCCGCCCGAGCGCGAGACCCGGAAGGCCGGGCCGGTGTCCGCGGCCTCGTCCCCCTTCAGGTGGCGGTCGAACCAGGCCGCCACCCGGTCCTCGACCCGGTCCGCCTCGCGCATGCCGCCGTCGTGCCCGCCGGCCGCCCAGTCCACGGAGACGGGTGCCCCGTTCGCCGCGATGGCCCGGGCCATCGCGTCGGCCTGGTCCAGCGGGAACAGGGAGTCGTCCTGGCCCTGCACGATGAGGGTCGGCACCTTGATGCGGTCGCCCACGGCCGAGGGGCTGCGCTGCTCCAGCAGGGCGCGCGCCTCGGGGTCGGGCTTGCCTGCCACCGCGACGCGTTCGTACATCGCGCACAGTTCGGGCTGGAAGCGTCCGCAGCCGGGAGCGGCCGACGGGTCCGGCCGTCCCGGACGGGCCTGCTGCATCCCGCCGGACGAGCCGGTGGTGAAGAAGATGCCGGACCACAGCTTCTTGAAGACGCCGTTCGGGAAGAGGGAGTCCGCGAGGTTCCAGTAGGTGATCTGCGGAGCGATCGCGTCGACCCGCTTGTCGTACCCGGCGGCGAGCAGCGAGATCGCCCCGCCGTAGGAGGCCCCGGAGACGCCGACGCGCGGATCGCCGTCCGCGTCGAGCCGTACCTCGGGCCGGGCCGCGAGCCAGTCGACGAGCCGGGAGACGTCCTTGACCTCGTTCTCGGGGTCGTTCAGCCCGATCCGGCCGCCGGAGCTGCCGAAGCCGCGCGCCGACCAGGTCATGACGGCGTACCCGTCGCGGGCCAGCCGCTCGGCCTGAGCGCGCACGTCGTCCTTGCTGCCGCCGAAACCGTGTCCGAGGAGCACAGCGGGACGTTTCTCCGCCCCGCCGCCCGCAGTGAAGTACGAGGTGTCGACGGCGGCGCCGGGCATGTCCAGGACCTGGTCCTGGCGGTGCACGGCCGGAGCGTCACCGGCCGCCGACGCGGCCGTCCAGGTGCCGGCGCCCGCCACGACGGCGAGCGCGGCGGCGCCCGCGAGGAGGCGGTCTCGGCGGCGCCGGGGCATTCGGAGCTTCATATGGGAACCCTAAAGGGCAGGTCCCCGGGGTCCGAGCACCCACAGGCGTAACCCCAGCCCTTCTCAAGGACCATGCCGCGCCCCGCGCGTACCGCACCTGCGGTACGCGCCCCCGACCTGCGCGGCGGGTCCCGAGGCGGGAGGATGACCGCATGCTGCTGGCCGACGTCGCACGCGTGTCCCGGGAGGTCGCCGGGACCGCCGCCCGCTCCCGCAAGACCGCCCTGCTCGCGGAGCTCTTCGCCACCGCGCCGCCCGACGAGGCCGCTCTGGTGATCTCCTACCTCTCCGGGCGCCTCCCGCAGGGCCGCCCGGGCATCGGCTGGCGCGCCCTCGCCCAGGAGACCGCACCCGCCACGGAGCCCACCCTGACGGTCCGCGCCGTCGACGCGGCGGTCTCCGAACTCGCCGCCGTCGCGGGCCCCGGCGCCCAGGCGGAGCGGCGCCGGATCGTGGAGACCCTGCTGGCCGCGGCCACCGGCCCCGAGCAGGTGTTCCTGCGCAGTCTGCTGTCAGGTGAGGTCCGCCAGGGCGCGCTGGACGCGGTGGCCCTGGAGGGCGTGGCCGCGGCCGCCGGAGTACCGGCCGCCGAACTGCGCCGGGCGGTGATGCTCGACGGCTCACTGCCGCGGGTGGCGGCCGCGGTGCTCGCCGAGGGGGCGCAGGCCCTGGGTGCCGTCACCCTGCGCGTCGGCCGGCCCGTACAGCCGATGCTGGCGGGCACGGCCCCGTCGGTCGCCGAGGCACTGGCCGCACTCGGGCCGTGCGCGGTGGAGGAGAAGCTCGACGGGATCCGCGTGCAGGTCCACCGGGACGGGGACGACGTACGGGTGTACACGCGTTCCCTGGACGAGATCACCGGCAGGCTCCCGGAGGTGACGGAACTGGCCCGGTCGCTTCCGGGGGAGCGGTTCATCCTCGACGGGGAGGTCATCGGCCGCGCGGCCGACGGCAGGCCCGTCCCCTTCCAGGAGATCGCGAGCCGGGTCGGCTCCCGCGTCGACGTCGAGGCCGCACGGCGGACGCTCCCGGTCGTCCCCTGCTTCTTCGACGTCCTGGCCGCAGGCGAAGACGTCCTCCTCGACCTCCCGGTCCGGGAGCGGTACGAGGCCCTGGCCGCCCTCGTGCCCGAGAACGCCCGCGTCCGGCGCCTCGTGGTGGAGGACCCGGGCGCGCAGGCGGCCGAGGCCGAGGAATTCTGGGCCGAGACCCTGCGCCGCGGCCACGAGGGGGTCGTGGTCAAGGCACTGGACTCCTCCTACGCGGCCGGCCGCCGCGGCCGGCACTGGCTGAAGGTGAAGCCGGTGCACACCCTGGACCTGGTGGTCCTCGCAGCCGAATGGGGCCACGGGCGGCGCACCGGACTGCTCTCGAACCTGCACCTCGGAGCGCGGGCCGCCGACGGCGGCTACGCCATGCTCGGCAAGACCTTCAAAGGGCTCACGGACGAGATGCTGCGCTGGCAGACCGGGGCGCTGCGCGCGCTCGCCACCTCCGACGACGGCTTCACCGTGCGGGTGCGGCCCGAACTGGTGGTGGAGATCGCCTACGACGGGCTGCAGCGCTCCCCGCGCTACCCGGCCGGGGTGGCGCTGCGGTTCGCGCGGGTGCTGAGGTACCGCCCGGACAAGGACGCGGAGCAGGCCGATACCGTGGAGACGGTGCTCGGCGAGGGAAGCGGCCCCTGATCACCGGCTGACAGCCGTACCGGGCGGGCGGCGAAGGATTTGCCTCAGAGGCAAAGCGAATTGCCAGAAAGGCAAAGCTCTGGCTCAATCGGGGCATGAAACCCGGTCCCGACCCCGGTCCCGCCGGTCCCGAAGACGCGGCCGACGAGCTGCCCGCAGTGGCCCCGCAACTGCGCGAGCTGCGCCGCCGCGCCGGACTCACCCTGGAGGCCGCCGCCGCCCGGGCGCGGCTCTCGCCCGCCCACCTGTCCCGCCTGGAGACCGGCCGGCGCCAGCCCTCGCTGCCGCTCCTGCTCGGGCTCGCCCGCACCTACGGCACGACGGTCTCCGAGCTGCTCGGCGAGACCCCGGCCGCCGCCGATCCCATCGTACGGGCCGGCGGTCCCGGCGCCCGCGAGGCCGACGGCTGGACGTACTGGCAGGCGGGCGGCTCCGGCCGCGGCATGCAGGCCCTGCGCGTGCACGTCCCCCACGGCCGCAGCCAGGGCGAGCTGGTCCGCGTACATCCCGGCGAGGAATGGCTCTACGTCCTGGACGGGCGGCTGCGGCTGCACCTGGGGGAGGCCGAGCACCTGCTGGAACCGGGGGACAGCGCGCACTTCGACTCGCTCACCCCGCACCGGATCGGCGCGGCCTCCTCCGGCGGCGCCGACCTGCTGTTCGTCCACACCCTGCTGCAGAGCAGCCTCGCCGGGCTGTGCCTCGGCGGCACGACCACCACCACGCACCACCGATAGCGGAGGAGCCGTACCCATGTCCCAAGCCGAGAAGCCCGCGCCCACGACCATCCGGGCCCGCTTCGAGTCGAAGTTCCCCCGTGGTCTGATCATCCGGCTGATCGCCTACCTGTTCGTCGGCCACCTCTTCGCGTTCTTCGTCTACCTCCTCTTCGTCCTGGGTGGCCAGAACCAGTAACCCGGCAGGCGGACGAGTTCGGGCCGCGCGGCTCTGGCAACGTGAGGGCCCTGTGGCTACCCTCCGCGCATGATTTCCACGGTTGTCTGGGGTACCGGCAACGTCGGCCGTCTGGCCATCCGCGCCGTCGAGGCCCATCCCGCGCTGAAACTCTCCGCCGTCATCGTCCACGATCCGGCCAAGGTCGGCCGCGACGCGGGCGAACTCGGCGGCCTCGACCACCTGTCGGGGGTCGCGGCCACCGACGACATCGAGGCCGTCCTGGCCGCCCGCCCCCGGGCCGTGGTGTACGCCGCGTCCGGTGACGTACGGCCCGATGACGCCCTCGCCGACATCACCCGGGCCATCCGGTCCGGCGCCGTCGTCGTCAGCCCCGCCCTCTATCCGCTCTACGACCACCGCAGCGCCCCACCGGAGTTCCGCGATCCGGTGCTCGCCGCCATCGCGGACGGCGGCGGTTCGCTGTTCGCCTCCGGAGTCGACCCCGGCTGGGGCAACGACGTGCTCCCGCTCCTGCTCAGCGGACTCGGCACCACCATCGACGTCATCCGCTGCCAGGAGATCTTCGACTACTCCACCTACGACCAGCCGGACTCCGTCCGCCACCTCGTGGGCATGGGCCACCCCATGGACTACGAGCCGATGATGCTCATGCCCTCCATCCCGACCATGGTCTGGGGCGGGCAGATACGGATGATGGCCCGGGCCCTCGGCGTCGAACTCGACGAGATCCGCGAGACGTCGGAGCGCCGCGCCCTCGACACCGCCGTGACCACCCGCACCATGGGCGACTTCGAGGCGGGCACCCAGGGCGCCATCCGCTTCGAGGTGCAGGGCATCGTCGAGGGCGAGCCCCGCATCGTCATCGAGCACGTCACCCGCATCCACGCCTCGTGCGCACCGGACTGGCCCGTGCCGCCCGGCGGCGGCGACGGCGCCCACCGGGTCGTCATCGAGGGCCGGCCGCGCATCGAGGTCACCATCGAGGCCACCGACGAGGGCGAGAACCGCTCGGCCGGCGGCAACGCCACCGCCGTCGGCCGCCTCGTCGGCGCCATCGACTGGCTCACCGAGGCCGAGCCCGGACTCTACGACGCCCTGGACATCCCGCTGCGCCCCGCCACCGGCAGACTCGGAAGGACGAAGTCATGAGGATCGACATCCCCGAAGGCCAGCACCCGATCGAGTACGTCTGGGGCGACATGGTCCCCGGCATCGGCATGGCCGCCGCGAACTTCTCGCTGTCCGTGTACGCCCACACCACCCTGGGCCTGCGCGAGTTCGAGGCGGCCCGGCTGCGCGTCGCGCAGATCAACGGGTGCGTCTTCTGCCTCGACTGGCGCACCGAGCGGGACGGGGAGAAGGTCGAGGAGGAGTTCTCCGAGGCCGTCACCGAGTGGCGCACCACCGACCGCTTCGACGAGCGCACCCGGCTGGCGGCGGAGTACGCCGAGCGGTACACCCTGGACCACCACGGCCTCGACGACGAGTTCTGGGACCGGATGACCGCGCACTACAGCCAGTTGGAGATCGTTGAGCTGACGATGAGCATCGGGTCCTGGCTGGCCTTCGGCCGGCTCAACCACGTGCTCGGCCTCGACAGCGTGTGCGTGCTGCCCGGCCACTGAGCGGAGCCGCGCCGCTGCGAGCCGCGCGGAACGGGCCGTGAAAAGGGGCCGTTCGGTGAGTCCGAACGGCCCCGGCCGCTGGGGGGAGGACGCGGCCCTACCGGAGGTCGGTTGCGATGATCTTCTCGATGTTGCGCTCGGCGAGTGCCGTGATGGTGACGAACGGGTTGACGCTGGCGTTTCCGGGGATCAGCGCTCCGTCGATCACGTACAGGCCGGTGTAGCCGTGCAGGCGCCCGTAGTTGTCGGTGGCCTTGTTCAGGACGGCGCCACCGAGCGGGTGGTAGGTGAGGGTGTCGTTCCAGATCTTGTTGCCGCCGAACAGGTCGGTCCGGTAGATCGTCCCCTCCTTCGAGTTGATCTTGTCGAAGATCGTCTTGGCCATGCCGATGGACGACTGCTTCCAGGCGGTCTGCCAGTTCAGGTCGGCCGTGCCCGTCGCGGCGTTCCAGGTGAACTCGCCGCGGTTCGGGTTCTTCGTGATCGACAGGTAGAAGGAGGCGTAGGTCTCGATCCCGGTGGGGAGCGGCGCGACCTCGGCGAAGGCGCCGCCGGCGTCCCAGTTGTCGATGCCGGAGCAGGGGATGGTCGACTGGAGCTTGCCGGTCGGGTCCCACATGTGGTTGGCGCGGCCGCACATGACGTTGCCGTTCTCGCCCCAGCCCTTGCCGACCTCGCCGTTGAGGTTCGGCAGTGCCCCGGTGGCCTTCAGCTTGACCAGGAGCTTGCTGGTGCCGACGCTGCCGGCCGCGAAGAACACCCGGTCCGCGGTCACCGTCTTGGTGGCCACGGTGTCGCCGGTGGTGTTGATCTGGTCGATGGTGACCGCGTAGCCGCCGCCCGCCGCGGGGGAGACCGAAGTGACCTTGTGCAGCGCCGAGATGGTGACCTTGCCGGTCGCCCTGGCCTGGGCGAGGTACGTCTGCACCAGCGACTTCTTGCCGTGGTTGTTGCCGTAGAGGATCTCGCCGGCCAGGGCGGACTTGGTGGCGGTGCCGGCGGCCTCCTGCTTCATGTAGTCCCAGTCGTACACGTCGGGTACGAAGGTCCAGGCGAATCCGGAGCGCTGGGCGTGCTTGCGGCCGACGCGGGAGAACTGGTAACAGTCCGCCGTGTCGAACCACGCCGGGTCGATCATGCCGACCCCGAGACCGGCGTTGGCCCGGGGGTAGTAGGTCGCGTACATCTCCTCGGCGTCCACCGACGGGAGGACGGCGGCGAAGTTGGCCCGCTTGGGCGTGACCGCCATTCCTCCGTTGACCAGCGAACCACCGCCCACGCCGCGGCCCTGGTAGACCGTGATCCCGGCGAAGTCCTCCGCGTCGAGGATTCCGGTGTACTTGGGGACGTCCTTGTCGATCGGGAAGCCGAGGAAGTTGCTGAGCGGCGCCTTGGTCCGGGTCCGCAGCCAGAAGGACCGGTAGTCCGGACTGGTCACCTTCGGGAAGATCTTCCCGTCCGAGCCCGGGGTGTCCCAGGACATGCCCATCTCGATCATCTGCACGTCCACGCCGGCCTGTGCGAGGCGCAGCGCCGCGACGGAGCCGCCGTATCCGGTGCCGACGACCAGGACCGGTACGCGGGCACCGTCGGCGATCGGGGCGGCCGCGGGAGCGGCCTGGGCCGGGGTGATGTGGCCCGCCAGGGCCACGGCTCCCAAAATAGAACCAGTTCTACCGATGAATCCACGACGGGAAATGCCCTTGGGGCCACTTCCGGGCAGGGTTCTGTCGCCCATGTGACGTTCCTCACTCTCGGTGGAATGGGAACGAGTTCTACTGCCGCGTGCATGTGAAGTCACTACATACGTCTAGGTAACTTTCGGTCAGCGCGTGGCGGGGGAAGGAGGTTCCCGGCGCCGGACCCAGCCCAGGACGAGCACCGACGCGACCGCGGCGAAGGCGCACCAGGTGGAGGCGAATTCCAGCCGCCACAGCGCTGAGCAGGCCAGCGCCCCGGCGGCCAGCACCCCACCGAGGATCCGCAGCCGCCGGTCCCCGGCGAGCAGCAGGGCGCCGAGCGTGGCGAACAGGTAGCCCGTCAGGACGAGCGGCATCCACGGAACATTCACGCCGTAGCCGATGGTGCGGCCCCGGATCTCGGTGGTCACCGGCCGGGTCGCGAGGCAGTACGCGAGCACCGCGGCGGTGGCCAGACCCACGGCCACCGGCCCCCACAGGCGCCGCCGCGTCCCGGGCGCGGCCGCGACCAGCACCCCCACCGGCACCCAGAGCGCCGGCAGCGGCAGGGCGATCGCCGCCCACGCCGTGGCGGCCGCGGAGCAGCCGCCGCCGGAACCCCAGACGGCGGCCTCCACCAGCTGGTGCGCGCCCAGCAGCAGCGGCAGCGCGGCGATCGGCAGATCGCGGGCCCGCCGCACGCGCGCCACGCACACGGCCCCGACGGCGGCGATGACCGTGCCCGCCACCAGATCGGCCGTCGCGCTCCAGCACACGGGGATCAGCCGGACCCGGCCGGGACCTCAGCCAAGCTCCCGCTCCCCCTCCCGCGGCGCTTCGAGCGGCGGGGCCGTCACCGCGCAGAACGTTCGGCACTCCGGGTGGCACGCCTCGGCGGGCGCGGGGGAGCGTACGGTCGCCCAGGACACGGCGGCGCCGGCCACGAACGCCCCGGTGCACCAGAGCATGGCCCGCCCGAAGGCGGCGTCGAACTGGGTCGCCGAGCGGTACGACTCCGGCCCCATTCCGGACAGCAGCGGCAGCGCCGCCACCGCGAGCAGCCCGGCGACGCGCGCCGCCGCGTTGTTGATGCCGCTGGCCAGGCCCGCCCGGCCGGGGTCCACCGAGGCCAGCACGGTCGACGTCAGCGGGGCCACCAGGGCCACCAGGCCCATGCCCATCACGACCATCGCGGGCAGCACGTCCCGTACGTACGAGGCCGAGGGCCCCACCCGCAGCATCAGCAGCGTCCCGGCCGCGCACAGCAGCGGCCCCACCGTCAGCGGGACGCGTGGTCCGATCCGTTCCCCGAGCTCACCCGAGCGGGCCGACAGGAGCAGCATCAGGAGGGTCGTCGGCAGCATCGAGGCCCCGGCGGCCAGCGCCGAGTACCCGGACACCACCTGGAGCTGGAGCACCGCGAGGAAGAAGAACCCGCCGATGGCCCCGTACACGCACAGGGTGACGAGGTTGACCGCGGTGAACTGCCGGGACGCGAAGATGTCCGGCGGCACCATCGGGTCGGGCCGCCGCCGCTCCACGGCGACGAAGGCGACGGCCAGCAGGATCCCGAGCACCGCCGCGACGGTCACCGCCACCGTTCCCGACCGGGCTTCGATCAGCGCGTAGGTGACCAGCCCCAGGGCCGTCGCGCCGAGTACCGCCCCGGCCACGTCGAACCGCCCGTGCGCGTGCGGATCTCGCGATTCCGGTACGTGCCGCAGGGCGACGGGCACGCACACCGCGGCCAACGGCACGTTCAGCAGGAACACCCACCGCCAGCCCGGCCCGTCCACCAGCCAGCCGCCGAGGAACGGTCCCACGGCCGCGCCCACCCCGCCGAACCCCGACCACAGGCCGATCGCCCGCCCCCGGTCTTCGGCCCGGATCGACGCCTGGATCAGGGCCAGGGAGCCGGGCGCCAGCAGCGCCCCGCCGATGCCCTGCAGGGCCCGGGCGGCGATCAGCACGCCGGCGTTCGGCGCGATCCCGCACAGCAGCGAGCCCACCGCGAACCACACCACGCCCAGGACGAAGATCCGGCGCCGCCCGAACCGGTCGCTCAGCGACCCGCCGACCAGGATCAGTCCGGCCAGGGTCAGCAGATAGGCGTTCACCGTCCACTGGAGCACCGCCAGATCCGTGTCGAGGTCCTCCCCGATGCGCGGGAGGGCCACGTTCACCACGGTCCCGTCCAGCATCGCCATGGTCGACCCGAGCACCGTGGTCAGCAGGATCCACCGGCCGCGCGTGGACGCGACAGGGACACCGGCTCCGGAGGGCTCGGCGGGCGCAGTCATGTCTCCAGGCTGGCCCGCGCGGCCGGGAAGGGCCACCGGGAGGGTTTCGGCCATGGCCGGGGCCGGGGCCGGGGGCGGGGGTCGGGCACGGGGGCCGGGGACAGGGGTCGGGGACGGGGCCGGGGACAGGGGTCGCGGACAGGGGTCGGGGGACGGCCCGATCCGACTCAATAGGCCCTCTTGTAATGAGCATGACCTCTCCTTCACCATGACCCGCGCACGTCACGCGCACCCTTCCCGCACAACCCGCACACGGCGTACGAGGAGACAACACGTGGCCCAACGCGACAACCGGCCCTCACGGGCCTTAAGGCCCACAAGGTCGACAAGGCCCGCACGGTCCTTACGCGCGGCGCTCGCCGCCCTCACCTCGGTCCTGCTCCTCCCGCTCGGCGCGGGCGTCGCCGCAGCGGCTCAGGACCCCGGTCCCGGCGCGCCGAGCGCGGCCGAGCGCAAGATCGAACCCAAGCTCCGCGCCCAGCTCGACGGCGCGGCCAAGGCAGTCTTCTGGGTGTACCTCGACAGTGCCGCCGACCTGACCGCCGCGGGGAAGCAGCAGACCCGCGCCGCCAAAGCCGAAACGGTTCTGCGGACCAAGAGGGACCACGCCGCGCGCAGCCAGGCCGGGATCGTCAAGGCCCTGGAAGGCGCCCAGGCCGAGTACACCTCGTACTGGATCGTGAACGCCGTCCGCGTCGTCGGCAGCGAGAAGCTCGCCGGAGCGCTGGCGCAGCGCCCCGAGGTCGCCCGGATCGACGCCGACGACAAGGTCGAGCTCCCCAAGCCCGCGGAGGGCAAGCGGGAGCAGGCCGCCGCAGACGCCGTCGAGTGGAACATCGACCGGATCAAGGCCCCGCAGGTCTGGGACCAGCTCGGTGTCCGCGGCGAGGGCATCGTCGTCGCCAACATCGACAGCGGCGTGGACTACACGCACCCGGCCGTGAACAACCAGTACCGCGGCAAGAAGGCGGACGGCTCGTACGACCACGCCTACAACTGGTTCGACCCGGCGGGCGTCTGCTCCACCGCGGCCCCCTGCGACAACAACGACCACGGCACCCACACGATGGGCACCATGGTCGGCGACGACGGCGGCGCCAACAAGATCGGCGTGGCCCCCGGCGCCAAGTGGATCGCGGCCAAGGGCTGCGAGTCCAACTCCTGCTCCGAGGCCTCCCTGCTCGCCTCCGGCCAGTGGATCGTGGCACCGACCGACCTGAACGGCCAGAACCCCCGGCCCGACCTCGCCCCGCACATCGTCAACAACTCCTGGGGCGGAAGCGGCGGCGACACCTGGTACCAGGAGATCGTGGGCACCTGGCGGGCCGCCGGCATCTTCCCGGCCTTCTCCAACGGAAACGCCGGCCCGGGCTGCTCCACCAGCGGTTCCCCGGGCGACTACGCGAGCTCCTACAGCTCCGGTGCCTTCGACATCAACAACGCGATCGCGTCCTTCTCCTCGCGCGGCGCGGGCCCCGGCGGCATCATCAAGCCGAACATCGCCGCCCCGGGCGTGAACGTCCGCTCCTCCGTACCCGGCGGCGGATACGAGGCCTTCTCCGGCACCTCCATGGCCTCCCCGCACACCGCGGCCGCCGTGGCCCTGCTCTGGTCCGCCGCGCCCACCCTCGAAGGTGACGTCGCGCAGACCGAATCGCTCCTGGACGGCACCGCCCAGGACACCGACAGCAGCCAGTGCGGCGGCACACCCGCCGACAACAACGTCTTCGGCGAGGGCAAGCTCGACGTCCTCGCCGCCGTGAACGCCGCCCCGCGCGGCGCGATCGGCGCTCTCGGCGGCGTCGTCCGCGCCGGCGGCCAGCCGCTCGCGGGCGTCAAGATCACGGCCGACGGCCCGATCGACCGCACCGCGACCACGGGCGCCGACGGCAGCTACGCCTTCCCGTCCCTCTCGGTGGGCGACTACACGCTGACCGCCGCCAAGTTCGGCTACGGGCAGCAGACCGCGACGGCCACGGTGACCGAGAACGCCACCGCCACCGGCGACTTCACCCTCACCCAGGCGCCTTCCGGCAAGCTCACCGGCACCGTCTCCTCGGCCGCCGGACCCGCCGCCGGCGCCTCCGTCGCCATCGCGGACACCCCGGTGACCGCGACCGCCGACGCGCAGGGCCGCTTCGAGGTCACCCTGCCGCACGGCACGTACGACGTGAACGCAACCCACGCCTCCCGCTGTGTCACCGGCGGCACCGCGAAGGTCACCGTCGCCGGTGACGCCACCGTCGCGGTCAACCTCCCCGAGCGCACCGACGGATACGGCTACGCCTGCGCCACCGCCGGCGACCGCCCGTACGCCGAGGGGAGCCGGCAGCTCGCGCTGACCGGCGACAACACCACCGAGCGCGTCGACCTGCCGTTCCCGCTGCCGCTGTACGGCAAGACGTACGGGCAGGCCTGGATCGGCACGAACGGCACCGTCAGCTTCGGCGGCAACAACACCGGTGACATCAACGGGGACATCCCGAGCACGGCCACGCCCAACGCGGCCCTGTACCCGTTCTGGGACGACCTGGTCGTCGGCGCCGCGGGCAGCGGTTCGGGCGTCTTCACCGGCGTCACCGGCACCGCCCCGCACCGCAGTTACGTGATCGAGTGGCGCCAGGTGTCCCACTGGTCCGCGCAGGCCGACAAGTTCTCCTTCTCGGCGGCGATCGGCGAGGACGGCACCGTCTCGTACTCCTACAAGGGCACCGGCGGCACCGGCATCAAGGGCGGCTCCACGGCCACGGTCGGCGTCGAGAACGCGGCCGGCACCGACGCCTTCAAGTACTCGTTCAACACCGCGGTCATCACCGACGGCCTGTCCATCGCCTTCCGGACGACGAAGAGCGGTGTGGTGGCGGGCCGGGTGCTCGACGCGAACGACGGCAACGGCGTCGCGGGCGCCACGGTCACCGTCGGCACCGGCGACGCGGCGGTGTCGGCGACGACGGCGGCGGACGGCGGATACGTCGTCCAGAGCCCGGCGGGCGCGCTCCCCGTCTCGCTCGCGGCGCCCCGGTACGAGTCCGCCACCGCGACGGTCAACGTCAAGGCCGCCGACGTCACGGCGGTGACGCAGTCCCTGCGCACCGGCAAGGTCACGGCGTCCAAGCCGTCCGTGGAAATCGTGCTCCCGGCGAACCAGAAGCGGACGCGGACCCTGGACCTGACCAACCCGGGCCTCGGCACCGCGTTCACGGTCTCCGAGGACGCGGCCTGGCTGACGGCCACGCCGGCCGGCGGTGACCTGCCGACGGGCGGGAAGGTCCCGCTCACCCTGTCGGTGGACACCACCGGGCTCACCCCCGGCACGGTCCTCACCGCGGACCTGAAGATCACCTCGGCGAGCGGCCGGACCCCGGTCCTCACCGTCCCCGTCAAGGCCGTCGTCCCGCGCTACCAGGTCGCCCTGGACGCGGGCTCCACGGCCGCGAGCACGGACGGCCTGGGTGACGCCTGGTCCCCGGACCGCAAGTACACGGCCGGCTCGTACGGCTACCAGGGCAACGGCTCGGTGGAGTCCACCAGCCGCACCATCGCGGGCACGGACGAGCAGCGGCTCTTCCGCAACGCCCGTGAGGGCATGTACGAGTACCGCTTCGACAATGTGCCGAACGGCACCTACACGGTGGAGCTGGGCTTCGCGGAGCTCTCCTCCACCAGGCCGAACAAGCGCGTCTTCGACGTCCTGGCCGAGGGCACCCAGGTCCTGCCCTCCCTGGACATCTCCCTGGAGGCGGGCACCTACAAGGCCGTGACCCGGCAGTACACGGTCACGGTCACGGACGGGGTCCTCAACATCCGCTTCGTCACGCACAGTGGATTCGGCAAGCCCCTGCTGAACAGCCTGCGTGTGACCGACCGGCCGGACAAGAGCTGACGCTCTGAGGGGCGGGGCGCTCACGGGCGCCCCGCCCCTTCGCGTCCCCGCCCCATTCGGGTGGCGGGGGACGCGAATGCGCCACGACGTGCCGGGGGGCCGGGCCGGGCTCGATAACGTGAGGGACCATGACGCTCCTGAGCGACCAGGCAGACGACATCCGGGCTCTCGTCGAGTCCGCCGACCCCGGGGCGGTCTGGGCCGTCGGGGGCGCCGAAGGCGTCCACGCGGGGTCGGCCCCCGCGGACGCGGACTCCGCGAGCACGGGCACGGCGAGCACGAGCGCGGGCGCCGGGGATGCGGGCACGGCTGACGCGGGCACGAGCACCGTGAGCACGGGCGCCGGAGACGTGGGCACGAGCACCGTGAGCACGGGCGCCGGTGACGTGGGCACGAGTGCCGCGAGCACGGGCGCGGGCGCCGGGGACGCGGGCGCAGGGGACGTGGGCACGGGCGACGCGGGAATGGGCGACGCGGGCTTCGACGTCGGCGGCCTCGCCGCCGTCCTCGCGCTGTGGCCGGTCGTGGGCAGCCTCGTCGACGAGGGTGCGATCCACCTGCACACCCCGCTCACCGCCTACGGGGACGCGGCCGCGGCCGGCGCCCCCGCAGGCACCACCGCCCACCACCTGCTCACCCGCCCCGGGGGCACCGCCCTCCTCACCCGCCTCGCCGAACAGGTCTGTGGCAGCCCCCTCGCCGACCTCGCGGCCACCCGCGTCTGGCACCCCCTCGGCATGGCCGGGACCCGGTTCGCCGACGGCACCCTGCGCGCGCCCCTCGCCGACCTCGTCCGCTTCCTGCGCCGCCTCCTCGCCCCGGCGGACACCGACGGCTCCCCGGAGACCGCCCCCGGCATCACCCGCGCCTGGACCAGCGAGTCCCTGCGCATCCGCACCGGCGAACTCACCCCCGCCCGCGGCCTCCTCTGGCACCCCGCCCCGCACGGCGTCTGGGCCCACCACGCCCCGCAGGACGGCGGCCCCGCGCTGTGGGTCTCCCCGCGCCACGGCCGCTGGGCGGTCCTCCTGCCGACCGGGGCCCGCGGCCCGCTGCGCACCACCTTCCGTGAGGCCGTCTTCGCCCCGACTCCGACCAGGTGACGGCCCGTTCCATGCGATGCTGGGTGCCGCCCCACCAGGAGGTCCCGGCCCCGTGAAGAAGACCCGCCCGAGCGGCCGCGACGTGCCCGGGCCGCCGCCCACGCCGTGGGACGAGATCGCGCCCGGCCTGTGGATGGGCGGCCACTACTGGACCGACCCGGCGGGGGAGCTGCACCCCGCGGTGGTGGCCGATGAGTTCGACCTCGTCATCAGCCTCTTCAGCCGCACCGGGCACGGCCCCGGCCCGCGCGCCGAGCACGTCGTGGAGCAGATGCCCGACGCCGAACTCACCGCGGCCCAGCTCCGCACCGTCCAGCGGCTCGCGCGCACCGCCGGACTCGCGCTCGACAGCGGACTCACCACACTGGTCCGCTGCCACTCGGGCTACAACCGGTCCGGCCTCGTCGTCGCCCAGTGCCTCGTCGACCGGGGCCTGCCACCCGCGGAGGCCATCGCGCTCGTACGCCGCCACCGCTCCCCGTGGGCCCTGCACAACGAGACCTTCACCTCGTACCTCACCGCCGGACTGGACACCGCGGCACTGCTCGTCGGGCTCGACCCCATGGCGTAGTCGGGGCGCGGAGTGCGCAGGCGGGACGTACGGTGATGCCGACGTCACCGACCGTTGTCGGTCCGGCTGCGGAGGTACACGGATGCGTACGGTCCAAGGGGTCGCCCTGGACGGGCTCAAGGCCCGGGTTCGGGCCCTCGCCGAGCGGACCGGGCTGCCGGTGCGGTCCGCTCCCGGCACGGTCGGGGTGGCCGGTGGGTCCGCCCGCCGCCGCACCGGGCGCGTCGGTAGGTCGCCCCGCGGCGGGACCCCGCTCGCGGACCGGGGGCCGGCCGGGAAGGGGCTCGGCGCGGAGACCGCCGACCGGCGGACCTTCGTAAAGAAATCGTTTCGGCATACGCCCGCCGCCTCCTCCGCCGCGGCCTCCGCCCCCGTCACCCTCGGCGTCCTCCGCTCCCTCCTGCACGGCCTCGCCCCCGCCCGCCCCCGCCGCCGCCCGGGCGAGGTGCGCGCCTCCGCCGCCGCGCTGCGCGCGCTGCGCGCCCGGCACGGCGACGCCCCCGCCCTCGTACGGACCCGCTCCGGCCGGACGGTCCTCGTCCTCCTCGACCCCCAGGACCTGCGCCGGTTCTACGAGGAACCCGTCAGCGTCCTCGCGGTCGACCCCCCGGCGAAGTGCCGGGGCCTGGACGCGGCGGATCCCGCCGGCACCGGCTGCTCACGGGCCGAACTCCGCACGGAACGGCGGCAGGTCAGCGCCGAGGTGCTGGCCACGGGTCTGCCCGTGCACCCCTCCTGCGACCCCTACCTGGCGGCCGTCGCCGAGGAGGCCCGGCACCTGACCGCCACCGGCACCCTCGACCTCGCCCGCGCCCGGCACGCCGTGAACCGGGCCGCCCGACGGATCGTGCTCGGCGACGCGGCCGCCGCGGACGAGGAGCTCGCCGGCTGGCTCGCCCAACTGAGCGCCGAGAGCAAGGGCCTGCGCGGCGGCCGGGTGCGCACCGCCCGCACCACCCGCTCGGTGCGGGACAAGGCCCACGCCCGCATCCAGGAGTACGCCCGCCACGCCGACGGCGGCACCCTCGTCGGGCGGGCCGCCCGCCACACCGACCCCACCGGCTCCCTGGACCCCGTCGGCGAGGCCGAGCACTGGCTGCTGGCCATGGGCGCCGTCCCCGAGACACTGCTGCGCACCCTGCTGCTGCTCGGCGCGCACCCCGCGGAGCAGGACGCGGCCGCGGCGGAGGCGGCCGCCGAGACCGCCGCCGGCCCGGGCCGGGGCGAACTGCCCCGGCTGCGGGCCTGCGTACGGGAGTCCCTGCGGCTGTACCCGGTGGTGCCCGACCTGATCCGCGTCACCCGGGCCGAGACCGAATGGCGGGGCGTGCGCTACCCGGCCGGCACCTCGGTGCTGCTGCCGGCCGCGTTCCACCAGCGCGACCCCGAACGGGTACCGGCCGCGCACGTGTTCGTGCCCGGCCGGTGGAAGAACCCGCGCGCGGACCAGGACATCCGGATGGCGCCCTTCAGCCATGGCGGCGGCCGCTGCCCGGGCGACCAGCTCGGCCTGATGATCACGGCCGCGCTCTGCGCCGAGGTGCTGCGGGGCCATCGGATCCGGTCCACCCGGCCGGTCCTGGACCCGGTGGGACCGCTGCCCGCGGCGCTCGACCCGTACGGCATCCGGCTCACGCTCACCCGCCGCTGACCGCGCGCACCCGACGCCGCCGCTGCCCCCGCAGCCCGATCCCGCTCGACGTGCGCCCCGCCCGCTGCCCGCTCCCCGAACCTGCCGCAGGCCCCGCAACGTGCCGAAGCCCGCTGCCCGTTCCGGGAACGTGCCGAAGCCCGCTGCCCGTTCCGCGTACTTGCCGAAGCCCGCTGCCCGCTCCACGAACCTGCCGAAGCCCGCCGCACTGGCCGAAGCCTGCCTACCCCCACGAGGATCCCATGCCCGACGCCGCGACCTCCGCGTCCACCGACCCGGACGTCGACCTGCTCGACGCCCCGTGCCGCGCCCTTGCCGAGGCCGCCGACGCGGTCGGCGAGGCCGCCCGCCACGCCTCTGGCCTGGCCTTCGGCGCCCGCCTGCCCGCCGCCGCCCTCGCCCGAGGCGGCAGCGCCCGGCGGGGCTGGCGCACCCTGCTCCGTACGCTGACCGACCCGGCGGGCCTCGGCTGGGCCCCGCGCGGCCGGGGCGTCGCCAGGGCCGGCCGGCTCGCCGGCATCCTGGTGAGCCGGGAGAGCCTGGCCGTCAGCATCGCCGTCTGCGGACTCAAGGCCCGGATCCGGGCCGCGAGCGCGGGCCGTCCCGAACTCGCGGACGATCCCGGCGCGGCGGCGGTGCTGCGGGCCGTGGGGGCGGGCCGACAGGACGAGGCCGTCCGCCTGTTCCGCACGATCATGCGCGACCAGGGCGCCGAGCACGCCTTCGCCCTGCTGGCCCCGTCCTTCGCCGACATCCTCGCCTGGAAGGCCCTGACCGACACCAACCCCTTCAACGACCACGCCGGCTGGCAGGTCGCCACCGGCCGGGCCGAGACCGCCGAACCGCTGCTCGGGCTCGGCGCCGCCTTCTGGGCCCTCTGCGACCGCGGCCAGGGCCTGCCCGAACGGCCCTCGGTGGGGCGCGCTCCCACCCGCCGTCCGGCCAGGCGCCGGGTCGCGGGCCGGCCGCACCGGCCGGCGCCGCGACCGCCGGCCGACGACCTGCGCGGCCACGCCGCCGCCCTGCGCACGCACGCGGCCCGGCTGAGCGCGGCCACCGCCGCGCCGGACTGGCAGGGTCCGCAGACCGAGGCCCTGCGCGCCGAGGTCGCGAACCTGGCGGCCCGTTGCGAGACGGCGGCCGACGGCCTCGCCCTCGCCGCCGCCCAACTGCAGGGCCGACCGCCCGTGCGGCTACACCACCAGTGACAGCAGCAGGACGAAGCCCAGGCCGACCACCGAGATGATCGTCTCCATCACGGACCAGGTCTTGACGGTCTGACCGACGGTCATCCCGAAGTACTCCTTGACCATCCAGAAGCCGGCGTCGTTGACGTGGCTGAAGAACAGCGAGCCCGCCCCGATGACGAGGACCAGCAGAGCGGTCTCCGTGGTGGACATGCCGGCCGCGAGCGGGGCCACGAGGCCGGCCGCCGAGATGGTGGCCACCGTCGCCGAACCCGTCGCCAGGCGGATGGCCACGGCGATGAGCCACGCCAGGAGGAGCGTCGGTATGGCCCAGCCCTTCGACAGGTCCAGGATCATCTGGCCCACGCCCACGTCGATCAGGGTCTGCTTGAAGCCGCCGCCGGCGCCCACGATCAGCAGGATGCCCGCGATCGGGCCCAGGGACTTCTCCACCGTGGCCGACAGCTGCCCCTTGGTGAAGCCGGCCGCCCGGCCGAGGGTGAACATGCCCACCAGTACGGCGGCGAGCAGCGCGATCAGCGGGGAGCCCGCGACGTCGGTCACGCGCTGCACCGGGTTGGCGGGGTCGTTGACCACGATGTCGACCAAGGCCTTGACCAGCATCAGGGCCACCGGCAGCAGCACGGTGAAGACGGTCGCCCCGAACCGGGGGCGGTGCTCCGGGTCGGCCGAGGGGCGCTCCGTGACCAGGCGCTCCGGCGCCGGTATGTCCACCCAGCGCGCCGCGTACCGCGAGAAGAGCGGTCCGGCGATGATCACGGTCGGGACCGCGACGACCACACCGAGCGCGAGCGTGACCCCCAGGTTCGCGTGAAACGCGTCGATGGCGACGAGGGGTCCGGGGTGCGGCGGTATCAGCCCGTGCATCACGGACAGGCCGGCCAGCGCCGGGATGCCGATCCGCAGCAGGGAGTGGTTCCCCCGCTTGGCCACCAGCAGCACCACCGGGATCAGCAGCACGATGCCGACCTCGAAGAAGAGCGGCAGCCCGATCACCGAGGCGATCAGCACCATGGCCCAGGGCATGGCCCGGCCCTTGGCGCGGGCGAGGATCGTGTCCACGATCTCGTCCGCGCCGCCGGAGTCCGCCAGCAGTCGGCCGAGGATCGCGCCGAGGGCGATCAGTACGCCGACTCCCGCGACCGTGGCGCCGAGTCCGGCGGTGAAACTGGCGATGGTCTTGGCCAACGGCGCGCCCGCGAAGACCCCGAGGGCCAGCGAGCCGACCGTCAGGGCGAGGAAGGCGTGCAGCTTGAGACGGGTGATGAGCAGGACGATGACGGCGATGCCCGCGAGGACGGCGATCCCCAGCTGGGTGTTCCCGGCCGAGGTGATCGGACCGGTGCTGGCCGCTGCCAGAGTCTCGACGCTGAGACTGGTCACGGTGACGTTTCTTCCTTGGTTCCGGAGTGAGTGGTACGAGGGTGTGCCGTGTCCGCCTGTGTGCCGTGTCCCGTTGTTTCGTGTCCGGTTGTTTCGTGTCCGGTTGTTTCGTGTTCGGCCGGGCCCAGCCGGCGCAGGGCGGCCAGGGCACGTTCGGTGATCTCTTCGGGGGACCCGGACACGTCGACGACGACACCGGCTTCGCCGTCCTGGAGCGGCTCCAGGGTGGCGAACTGCGAGTCCAGCAGGGTGGTGGGCATGAAGTGGCCCTTGCGGGCCGCCATCCGCTCCTCGACCAGCGGACGCTCACCGGTGAGGTGGACGAAGACCGCTCCGGGAGCCGCGGCCCGCAGCCGGTCGCGGTAGGCGCGCTTGAGCGAGGAGGCGGCGACCACGCCGCCCCGCAGCCCGGCGCAGTCGCGGATCCACTGGCCGATGGCGTCGAGCCACGGCCACCGGTCCGCGTCGTCCAGGGGAGTGCCGGCCGACATCTTGGCGACGTTGGCCGCGGGGTGGAACGCGTCGCCCTCCGCGTACGGGAGGCCGAGCGCCGTCGCGAGCAGCCGGCCCACGGTCGTCTTGCCCGTGCCGGCCACGCCCATCACCACAATGACGCGCTGGGTGCTCACGCCTACCTCGCTGTCCTCGTCGACATCGGTTCGTGCGGCACCACTGAAGCGCATTAAGTAGTACTTATTCAAGAGTCGAGTGGCATACATCGCATCTTTTGCCCACGGGGGTGTGACCGTACGCTTACGTCATGACCACCGAAGGCAGTCTTGGGCAGGGGCTCCACTCCCACGTGCTGGACACCCTCGGGCTCGCGATCACGGCGGGGGAGTACCCGCCGGGCAGCGTCCTGCGCACGGACGAGATCGCCCAACGCTTCGACGCCTCCCGCACGGTGGTACGGGAGGTCGTCCGCGTCCTGGAGTCCATGCACCTGGTCGAGTCCCGCCGCCGGGTCGGCGTGACGGTCCGTCCCACCGACGAGTGGAACGTCTACGACCCGCGCGTGATCCGTTGGCGGCTGGCGGGCACCGACAGGCCCCGGCAGCTGCGGTCCCTCACGGTGCTGCGCTCCGCGATCGAGCCGGTCGCGGCCGGGCTCGCCGCGACCCTGGCCACCCCCGAGCAGTGCGCCGAACTCACCGAGGCGGCCCTCGGGATGGTCCGCACCTCGCGCGGTCATCAGCTCGAGGGCTACCTGCACCACGACATCGCGTTCCACCGCGTCGTCCTGAACGCCTCCGGCAACGAGATGTTCGCGCGGCTCGGGGACGTGGTCGCGGAGGTCCTGACCCGACGCACCGAACACGAGGTGATGTTCCACGACCCCGACCCGGCGGCCGTCACCCTCCACGTCCAGGTGGCCGAGGCGGTACGGGAGCAAGACGCGGCCCGCGCCGAGGCACTGACCCGGCAGATCGCGGTGGGCGCACTGGAGGAGCTGGACGTACTGGCCCCCTAGGGACCGCCGGACGAACCCTGCGGGGCGGGCGGTCCACCGGCGCCGAACCGCCGTGGCGACCCGGACGAGGGCCGGGGTGGAACAGAGGGGGCCGTCGAAAAATGCTCGACATCGATCGCGTGATCGGGGACGCTTCGCGCGATGACCGGAATCCACGACACACCGCCCGCGGGGGACGAGCGCACCCAGCACGCAACCCGTCGTTCACCGTCAACGACGACGTCGAGGTGCCCCATCCCGCATCGGGCGAAGTCTGGACCGTCGGCGCGGTCATCCTCAATCAGGACGGCCAGGCCTTTGCCCAAAAGCGGAGCCCAGACCGTCGCCTGTTCCCCGATACCTGGGACATCGTGGGCGGCCACGTCGAGGCTGGGGAAACGGTTCTCGAGGCTCTCGCACGCGAGGTTGAGGAGGAAACCGGCTGGCGCCTGACCCACGTCCGGCGGTTCCTTGGCACCACGACCTGGACAGGGGACGACGGCGGTGGACTCCGTCACGAGGCCGACTATCTCGTCGAGGTCGACGGCGACTTGGACCACCCCACGCTGGAATGGGCCAAGCACTCTGCCTACGGCTGGTTCGACCCCGACAACCTCGCCCGCCTCAAGGAGAACCGCAGACCCGGAGAGTTCCTGATCCACGACCTCATCGCACGGGCCGTCCGAGACCGCCCGGACAAGCCCTAAGGGGCCCGGCAGTGTGAAGGGGCGACTCTGCACGGTGCTGAGTCGGGGCGCCGGCTACTCGGCGGTGAGTCGGCCGCCGATCCACTGCAGGGCCGGCGGGATCTCGCGGTTCCAGGTGTTGAAGCTGTGCCCTCCGCGGTCGAGCGTGATCGACGAGACGCGGGCCGGATCCTTCACCGCCTTGATGAACTGCTGGGTCGGCTTGAGGTTTTCCTCGCCCTGCAGCGAGGTCGTCACGAGGAACGAGGACGCGCCCTGCGGCCGGTTGGCGAGATGCCACAGCAGGTCGGATCGTTTCTCCTCGTCCTTGTCGCCATGGAAGAGATCGCCGGAGTACTGGTCGATCTCCGGCTTGTAGTCCGCCGAGAGGCCCACCCCGGCGCCGTAGGTCTCCGGATGCTGCACCGTCATCTTCAGGGCGCAGTAACCGCCGGTGGAATCGCCGATGATGCCCCAGTTCCGCGCCGAGCCGCCGACACGGTACGAGCTCGACACGGCCTTGGGGAGGTCCGTGCCGAAGAAGGTCTCGCTCTGGGGGCCGCCGCCCCGGACGTCGACGCACTGGGTGTTCTCGGCCGAGACCGTGGGCCGCATCATCACCAGGATCATCGGCTGCGCCTTCTTCTCCTTGGCCAGGGTCCAGGCGGTCTTCGGGTAGCGCAGCCCCTTCAGCAGGTTCTCCGCCGTGCCCGGGTAACCCGTCAGGACCACGGCCGCGGGGAACATCCGCCGCTCGTTGCCCTTCTGGAAGTACTCCGGCGGCAGGTACACATAGGCCTGGGCGGCCCTCCCGGAGCGCTCGCCGTGCAGGTTCACCTTCTCGATCACACCGCTCACCACCGGATTCCCGCCACCGGGCACGCCCGGAGCCTGGCGCCCCAGCACCTCCACGGCCACCCCGGGGCGCACGGCCTCCTGGCGCGCCCGCCCGGCCAGGTCAGCCCAGGAACCGTAGATCAGCAGGCTGCGGTTGGCCGCGAGCGCGACCGACGCGAACAGGAACACCTGCACCAGGAGGAGCAGTCCCGCGCGCCCCGCCACCCGTGGCGCGCTCGCGCGGGCCAGCCGGGGCCAGAGCCAGACGGTGGCCGCGAACGTCAACGCCGTGCAGAGCACGACACACAACAGGAGCGCACTACTTGTCAGACCCATGGATCAGCGGAACCCTCTACGACGTCTCGATCCGGACCCACCGGTCCAGAGCACCGCCAACCGGTGCGCACCAGGCTAGAGAGCTGCCGGGGCCGAAGCGTTCCACTGGACGCCGACTGGCCTGTGAGATCGTCCTGTCGGCGCGGGGCACGGACGGAGCCGGCGGTCGGAGTCAGCCGCAGCCGCATCCGCCGCACCCACCACATCCCCCGCCGCAGTCTCCGCCGCAGCCACCCGTGGTGGAGTCCGAGTTCTTCGACTCCGCGCGGGCCCGCTCGCGTTCCCGCCTCCTCTCCTCGGCCAGGCGTGCCGCCTCCCGCACGGCCTCGCGGTACGAGCGCCGGGCCGGCTTCCAGCCGCGCAGCCCGTGCCGACGGCGCGGGAGCAGCGAGGCGGCGGTGACGTACGGGACGAGGCGGGTGCCACCCTCGTAGACCGCGCTCTCCAGGATGACCTCGGCCCCCTCGTGCAGGGGTCCGTACTGGACCGCCTCGAAGGGTTCCGCGCGGGCGTCGACGTCGTGGTGGGCCGTGCGCAGGGTCCGTTCGGAGCCGGAGAGGAGGACCCGCCCTCCGGCGAGGACGTCCCGGGCCCGTGCCCGGTGGGCGATCAGGGGAGGCCCGGCCGGGCTGTCGGCGTCCGGGTGGAGCCAGTGGTGTCCGGACCGGGAGATCCGTACGCCGACCAGGAGCGCGGGCTGCGGCCGGCCGTCGAGGCGGCGCGCGGCCAGACGGCGGGCCAGGCCCCGGCCGAGCACGGTGGTACCGGGGACCAGGAGCACGAGGGCGAGGACCTGTAGGCCCCACGGGTCGTAGGGGTGCGCGCTGTGGGAGGCCCGTACTTCGAGGAGGGCGCCGACGGCGACGGCCGCGGCGCCCCCGAGGCAGCAGGCGGAGCCGATGGCGATCCCCGTCAGCCCGCGGCGCCGGTGTGCGCCGGGCAGCGGGTCCGGCAGCGGGAAACGGGCGGGTCCGGCTGCGGCGAGGGCGAGCGCGCGCTGACGGCGGCGGGCGTGGAGGCGGGCCAGCGCCCCGGCGAACGCCCACGCGGCGAGGGCCAGGACCAGGCCGTGGCCGACCGCGCCCGCCGTGTGGTCGGCGGCGGGAAGCGCGCGGGCGGCGTCCACCGCGAGGACGGGTGAGGCCACCAGGGTGGCCACGGGTAAGGAGCGGAACCAGAACGGCAGGGCGATCAGCAGGACGCCCATGGCATAGCCCCGCCAGTCCGCTCCGTGCTCGGGCTCGGCGTCGGCGAGCGCCGCCGGCACGATCGAGAGGACGACCAGCCCGCCGAGGAGCCGGCCTCCGGCGACGGGAGCGAACGCCGCCGGGACGCGGGCGCGGAGCCAGCGCCGGGCGTCGTCGACGCCCCACGCCGTGACCCCGCCCTCCGGTATCGCGGCGGTCGGCACGTGCTTGACGTAGTCGGTCACGGCGCCAGTATGGGAGCGCCGTGCCGCGGCCCAGAAGGGGCGGCCGCGGCACGGAATCGCTACGGCCGCTTCCCGGTCGGCGTCGAGGCGGGAGCGGGGGCGGAGCGAGGTCGGTGCCGCGGCCCGCACCGGGGTCAGGCGTCGAGCACGGCGAGCTCCAGCTCGTCGAGGCGCTCCGGCTCCGCGACGACGTCGATCTCGGTGATCAGGCCGTCCTCGACGGTGAAGCGGAGCACCAGGAACAGTCGTCCCAGCGGGGCCATCGCCAGGCCGACAGCCCCGTTGACGAGGGCGAGTTGCGTGTGCCGCGCCCGCTGCACGGCGGCCATCGCGCCGGTGGCGACGGTGACGGCGCCGGTGAAGAAGAGGGGGGTGGGGGTGGGGCCCACGGCCTTGTCGGCGCGGAGCACCACGTCGGGGTGGAGCAGCGAGACCAGCGCGTCGAAGCTGCCGCCGCGGGTGGCGGCCAGGAAGGCGTCCACGACACGGCGCTGGCGGCTGAGATCGGCCTCGGACACCAGCGGGGCCCCCTTGACCCGGCGGCGGGCGCGGCTCGCGAGCTGGCGGGTCGCGGCCGGGGTCTTCTCGATCAGCGGGGCGATCTCGTCGAAGGGCACGGCGAACAGGTCGTGCAGCACGAAGGCCAGCCGCTCGGCGGGCGCGAGGGTGTCGAGCACCACCAGCAGGGCCAGCCCGACCGAGTCGGCGAGTACCGCCTCCTGCTCGGGGTCGACCGTGTCCTCACGGCTGACGTGGGGGTCGGCGGGGAAGGCCTCGATGGGGTCCTCGCGCCGCGACTCGCGGGAGCGCAGCATGTTCAGGCACACGCGCGACACGACCGTGGTCAGCCAGCCGCCGAGGTTCTCGACCTCGCTGACGTCGGACCGGTCGAGGCGTATCCACGCCTCCTGCACGGCGTCCTCGGCCTCCGCGAGCGAGCCGAGCATCCGGTAGGACACCGCTCTCAGATGAGATCGGTGCTCTTCGAACTGCTCGGTCAAGCCGGAACGGTCGTCCACGGGGGTTACCTTCCTTCCTCACGGCCCACACAGCCCTCACCGCCCTCACAGCGGATCCTCAAAATAGATCATGAGGAAATCAGTGGACGTGAGGGGGGAGTTGGGCCGGCGGCCGGCCACCGGCCGCAGCTGCCGGCCGACTGCTGGATAATGGTGCCGAACAGCAGCAGCACCGCAGACGCCGGGGACACGTGGTGGTCCGGCAGGAGAGGGAGCCCCCGATGGAAGCGCAGCACTTCGAGCGGATCACCGCGTTCATCGAGGCACGGCTCACCCCGCTGTTCGACGCCGAGACGGGCAGCGAGTACGGCTTCGCCATGGACGACACCTCCCGTGCGCTGCGCGCGCTGCGCAACTCCGTCCTGGAGGCGTCCGCCGTCAAGGGCCTCATCGAGCAGCGGGCGACGGCCGAGCCGGCCACGCGCCGCGTCATCGACCAGTCGGTCGAGCACAACTGGGACGTGCTGCGCGGCATCGCCCGCCAGTGGGAGGACCACGCCGACTTCCGCCACGAGTTCAAGCACCACGCGTGGGAGCTCGACCACCACCACGCCGCCGCGGAGGCCTGAGCCCCCCCGGCCCACCGCGGCGGCGGTGTGCGGACGGCGCGTCCGGCGCGGACGGCGCGGACTACGCGTCCGGCGCGTTCGGCGGTGACCGCGCGCAGCCGAGCCGCCGCGGCCGCCGCGTCCGGATCGCCGGCCAACACCCCCTAGCCCGCCGTCTTGCGGGGGGTCGTCTGCTGGACCGCCCAGCCGTTGCCGTCCGGGTCCGAGAAGTAGACGAAGGAACCCCACGGCAAGTCCTGGATCTCCGTCACCTCCACGCCCCGGCCGCGCAGGTCCTCGTACGCCTCCTCGATGTCGGTGACGACGACCTGCATGTTGTCCAGCGACCCCGGGGTCATCCGGGTCAGCCCCTTGCCGATCGCGATCGAGCACGCCGACCCCGGCGGGGTCAGCTGCACGAAGCGGATGTCCTCGCTGACGGTGACGTCGTGGTCGGCGTTGAAGCCGAGCTTCTCGTAGAAGGCCTTGGCCCGGTCGACATCGGTGACGGGGACGGCGACGAGTTCCAGTTTGATGTCCATCACGGCATCATGCGCCCCGGAGCGGTGCCGCCCCGTCGGTTTCCATTCCGGCGGGCGTGTCCGCCGCCGCGAACTGCGTGCGGTACAGCTCCTCGTACCGGCCGCCCGCCGCCAGCAGCTCGGTGTGCGTGCCCCGTTCCACGATCCGGCCGTCCTCGACCACGAGGATCAGGTCCGCCGCCTGTACGGTCGACAGCCGGTGTGCGATCACCACCGCGGTCCGGCCCGCCAGGGCCTCGCCCAGTGCCTCCTGCACCGCCGCCTCCGAGGTGGAGTCCAGGTGCGCGGTGGCCTCGTCGAGGATCACCACCCGCTGCCGGGCCAGCAGCAGCCGCGCGATGGTCAGCCGCTGCCGTTCCCCGCCCGACAGCCGGTAGCCGCGCTCACCGACCACCGTGTCCAGCCCGTCCGGCAGCGAGGCGACCAGCCCGTCGAGGCGCGAGCGCCGCAGGGCCTCCCAGACCTCCTCCTCCGTGGCTTCCGGCCGGGCCAGCAGCAGGTTGGCCCGTACCGACTCGTGGAACAGGTGCCCGTCCTGGGTGACCATGCCGAGGGTCTCGCGGATCGAGTCGGCCGTCAGGTCCCGTACGTCGACCCCGCCGAGGCGCACCGCGCCCGCGTCCGCGTCGTACAGCCGCGGCAGCAGCTGCGCGATCGTCGACTTGCCGGCGCCGGACGAGCCGACCAGCGCGATCATCTGGCCGGGTTCGGCGCGGAAGGACACCTCGTGCAGCACCTGCGTGCCGCCCCGGGCGTCGAGGGTGGCGACCTCCTCCAGGGAGGCGAGCGAGACCTTGTCGGCGGCGGGGTAGCCGAAGGAGACCCGGTCGAACTCCACGGTCACCGGCCCCTCCGGCACCCGGCGGGCGTCCGGCTTCTGCGCGATGAGCGGCTTCAAGTCGAGGATCTCGAAGACCCGCTCGAAGCTCACCATCGCGCTCATCACCTCGACGCGGGCGCCGGCGAGCGCGGTCAGCGGGGCGTACAGCCGGGTCAGCAGCAGGGCGAGCGCGACGACGGAACCGGCGTCCAGGGTCCCGCGCAGGGCGTAGTACCCGCCGAGTCCGTAGACGAGCGCGAGGGCCAGGGCCGAGACCAGGGTGAGGGCCGTGATGAAGGCCGACTGGGCCATCGCCGTACGGATCCCGATGTCCCGCACCCGCGCCGCCCGGCGCGCGAACTCCGCGGACTCGTCGGCGGGCCGGCCGAACAGCTTGACCAGCGTGGCGCCGGGGGCGGAGAACCGCTCGGTCATCTGGGTGCCCATCGCGGCGTTCAGCGCGGAGGCCTCCCGCTGCATCGCCGCCATCCGCGCCCCCATCCGGCGGGCCGGCAGCACGAACACCGGCAGCAGCACCAGCGCCAGCAGGGTGATCTGCCAGGAGATGCTCAGCATCACGGTGAGGGTCAGCAGCAGGGTCACGGTGTTGGCGACCACCCCCGACAGGGTGTTGCTGAAAGCCCGTTGGGCGCCGATCACGTCGTTGTTCAGCCGGCTGACCAGGGCTCCCGTCCGGGTGCGGGTGAAGAACGCGACAGGCATCCGCTGCACGTGGTCGAAGACCGCCGTCCGCAGATCCAGGATCAGCCCCTCGCCGAGGGTCGCGGAGAGCCGGCGGGTCAGCAGCCCCAGCCCGGCCTCCGCGACCGCGATCAGCGCGATGAGCAGGGCGAGCCGGGTGACGGCCGCGCCGTCCCGGCCGTCGACGATGGCGGTGACGACCCGGCTCGCGAGCACCGGGGTGGCCACCGCGAGCAGCGCGGTCACCACGCTCAGCAGGAGGAAGAGGGTGAGCCCGCGCCGGTGCGGGCGGGCGAAGGCGGCGACGCGGCGCAGGCCGGCCCGGGAGAGCGGGCGACGGTCCTGCTGGGCGTTGATCGCGCTGTGCAGCGAGGTCCAGGCGGTGACTTCCATGTCCATGACCGGAACGCTAGGACCTCAACTTGACCTGAGGTCAAGGGTTCGGTGCCGGACCGCCCGCAGGTGTCGCCAACTCCATTCCGTACGAGGGATTTTCGTCTTCCGTGTCCACTGTCGGTGGCCGGTGGCATCATCGGTTCATGACGCAGGGATCCGAGTCCGTACGCTTCGGCAAGCGAACCGCCGACACCGTCCTGCAACGCTTCGAGCAGTGGGCCCGGGACACCCCCGGGGCATACGCCCTCATCGCCGGCCCCGAGAGCCTCACCTACGGGCAACTGGACGAGCGGGCCGACAGGCTGGCACACCGTCTGCTCGTCTCCGGCCTGCCGCCCGGCGGCCTCGTCGCCGTCGGCACCACCCGGCAGGCCGAGCTGGTCGTCGCCCTCCTCGCCGTCCTCAAGGCCGGCGGGACGTACGTCGTCGTCGACGCCGAGACCCCGCTCACCGGGCAGCGCCAGCTCACCGCGGCCGAGCCCTTCGTCCTGCTCACCCATCCCGCCCACCGGGCCGCCCTCGACAACGGCAGCGGCCTGAAGGTGATCCGCCTCGGCGCGGAGGCCGGCGCGATCGCCGGACAGCGCGGGGAGCCGGCGCAACAGCCCGAGGCGCCCGCGCTGCCGCAGGCTCCGGCGCCCGGCCGCAGCGCCGCCCTGCTGTTCACCGGGGCGGCCGAGCCGCGCGCCGTCCCGGTCAGCCACGGCCTGCTGCTCGCCGCACACGACAGCTGGGCCGAGGTGGCCCGGCTCACCCCCGCGGACCGGCACCTGATCACAGCCGGTACGGACGTCACCGCCTTCGCCGCGGGCTGGACCGGCGCCCTGTGCTCGGGCGGCGCCCTCGTCCTTCCCCGACGGTCCCCCTGGCAGCCCGAGGACATCCGTGCGGCGGTGGAGGACGAGCACGTCACCGTCCTGTACACCGGCCCGGCCACCGCCCTCGACCTGCTGAAGGGGGAGGAGGGGCCGGGCACCGCCTACCGTACGCTGCGGCTGCTCGCCGTCTCCGGCGACCGGCTCTACCTCGACGACCAGGCGGCCCTGCAGGTCCTGCTCCGGCCCGGCGCCCGGGTGCTGAACGTCTACGGGCTCGCGGAGAGCGCGGGCACCGGCGCCTGGTTCGAACTGCCGCAGCTGCCCCGCCCGCTCGACGACCCGGAGGAGCTCTCCCTGCTCGGCACCCCCTTCCCGGGCCACCGCGTCGAGGTCCGCGACGGGCAGATCCACCTCACCCCGCCCGGTGCCGGCGACGCGATACCGACCGGCGACCTGGGCCTGCTCCGCGAGGACGGACTGCTGGAGTTCGGTGGCCGGCTCGGGGACCGCATCACCCTGCCCGGCGGACGCTCCGTCCACCCCTACCCGATCGAGTCCGCGATCCGCGGCCACGAGGGCATCGGCTCGGTGATCGTGAACGGGGTCGACAGCGTACGCGGCCCGCGCCGCCTCGTCGCCTACGTCGCCCCGCCCGTCGGCGGTTCCTCCGTACGCCCGGCCGCCCTGCTGCCCGACGTCGAGGAGCTCCGCGAGCACCTGTCGGGGAAGGTGCTGAGGGAGGAGATGCCGCGCACCGTGATCCGGCTGCGCGCCCTGCCCCGCAACCGGGCGGGCCGGGAGGACCGGGCCGCCCTGCCGCTGCCCGTCCTGCCCGCCACCGCGCCGAAGAGGAGCGCCGGGGCGGCCTCGTCGGGCAAGTACGGGGCCGGCCCGGTGGGAGAATCGTTCCCCGCCTCCTGCGCGGGCGGCTGCGGGGGAGTCCTGGGCTTCGTCGCCTTGATCCTCACGAACCTCTTCTGGCCGGGATCGACCGACCTCACCGGGGTGCCGCAGCCCTGGGCGTCCCTCTTCGCCGTCCTCTACCTGTTCGAGTGCGCCGCCTTCGGTCTCGGGGTGGTCTTCCTCTTCGGGGGCCGCGCCCGCATGCGGAGCCGGGGCCGCGGCCGCCGCATCACCGCCGCGGCCCACGTGGCGGTGTCCTATCTCCTCCTGGCCTGGTGGCCGCAGGACAACCTCTACCGGCTGGCGGCCAAGCAGGACTGGCCGCGGCAGGCCGCGCTCGTCTACTCCTTCAACATCCCCCTGATGATCGCGGGAGGCGTCGTCGCCGCCTACCTCGTCGCGAAACCGGCCGATCCGTTCGACTTCGACGAGGACGACGACTGAGACGACGACTGAGCGGTCGGGGGCCCGCGGGCGGCCGGGCTATCGGGTGAGCGTGCCGAAGTCCGCGCCGACCGCGCGGGCCGCGGCGCGTACCAGGGCCTCGGCCGCGTCCAGCGCTTCCCTGTCGTGCGCGGCCACCAGGACGCCCAGCCAGGGATCCGGTTCGAACGCCCCCGTGGGGATGGCCGGGACGAACACGGCCCCCAGCTCCGCGCAGCCCCGGGCCAGGCCCGCGCACAGCTCGTCACACTGGGCCTCCGGCAGCCGGGCGCCGAGCTCCACCCGGTCGGCGATCCGTACGAGGTGCCCCGCGCCGCGCAGCACGTCGAGCCGGGCGGCCACCATGAAGGCGACGGACGGTCCCGTCAGCCGCAGGTTCGTCTCGGTCGGTGCGAGCCGGCCGGCGCCGTCGGCGACGAAGTCCACGTCGAACCAGCCCCGGTAGCCGGACTCCGCCAGTTCCCGGCCCACCGCCGCCCCGAAGGCGGCGAGCGGCTCCTGCGCCCACGCGGGCACCACTCCGGGGCCGACCGTGGCGCCCTGATAGCAGCCGTCCGTCACGTCCATCACCGCCCCGCCGACCTCGTGCACCTGCCCGGAGTCGTCCACGAAGCCGTCGTAGGTGAGATCGCGCGGCCCCTCGCCCTCGGCCGGACCGGCCACGTACTCCTCCACCAGCAGCGGCCCGCGCGGCAGCCGCCGCAGTACGGCGCGGGCCCCACCCGCGGCCCGGACCCGGCCGGGGGTGACCACCGTGGTGCCCGAACCCCCGACGCCGTGCTCCGATTTCAGAACAGTGCTCTGGCCCGCCCTGGTCCGGGCCGCCAGCAGCCGGGCCGCCGCCCACCGGCCGGCCGGCCGCCATTGTCCGGGCAGCACGATCCCGGGATGCCCGCCGTCCGCCAGGACCCGCCCGAACAGCGCGTGCGCCGCGGACTTCGACTCGTAGCGCAGCTCCCCCTCCCGCCACGGCCGGCCCGCGAGCCGTCCGAACGGCCGGGTCCGTCCCCACGGTACGAGGGGCAGCCCGGCACCGGTCAGCAGCGCGGCCAGCGCCGGCCGGCCCCGTACGGCATCGCACAGTCCGGGATCCCCTTCCGCCAGACCGTCGTACACCTCGACCTCCGACCAGCCCAGCTGGCGGCCGACCAGCTCGGTCCAGCCCTTCGGGACGGGCCGGGGCAGGACCAGGGCGGCCGGGTCCGGACTGTAGAAGGCGGCCAGGCAGGCGTAGTGGTGCGCGGCCGCCTGATCGCGGTCGAGGGAGGCGTCGGCGAACTGCGCGTTGAACTCCGCCACGTTGCCCACGTGCACCGCCCGCCCGCCCCCGGTCCACGCCCGCGCCCAGCCGGCGAGCTCGACGGGAACCGCCTCGAACCGCACCAGGGCCGTCGCCTCCGCCGCGTCCGCCGGAGCCGTCGCCGCCGCCGCGTCCACCGGAGCCGTCGTGTCCGTCGCGTATACCGGAGCCGTGGCCGCCGCGTCCGCCGGAGCCGTCGTGTCCGTCGCGTCCGTCGGACCGGTCACCGCGACCGCCCCCATCGCCCGGTAGAACCCGGCCGCGTGCGGATCGGCGTCGATCACCAGCCTGCGCACCCCCAGCTCCACGGCCCGGCGCAGCACGTCCCGGTACAGCAGCCGCCCCACGCCCTGCCCGATCGCCGACGGTTCGACGAAGAGCAGTCCCAACGCGGCCAGCGGGGGAGCCCCCTCCAGGGAGGCGACCCCGAGGATCTCCCCCCGCCCGTTCTCGGCCACGACGATCCTGCGGGCCGTCACCTCACCGGGGCCTATCCGCAGTTCCGGCGCGCACGCGGCGAGGAAGCCGGCGTCGTACCCCCAGTGCGCCTTGGACCGCATGACCAGCTCGGTCAGAGCCCCCGCCTCGGCCGGCCGCGCGGCCCTGACCTTTACCATTTCCTGATCTCCCCATGGTCCGACGCAAGGCCGTGCGATAGATTCGGCCTCCCCACGGCACATACTTTCCCACCCACGCGGAGACAGGCTTCTCAATGAGCGACATCATCAACGGACTTGGCCGCACCAGCGCCTACGGCGCCCTCGGCCTGGTCCTGCTGATCCTCGGCATCGTCCTCGTGGACGTGCTGACGCCCGGGAAGCTTCCGAAGCAGATCTGGGAGGAGCGCAACCGCAACGCGGCCCTGTTCCTCAGCTCCGCGCTGCTCGGCATCGGCGGCATCGTCTTCACCTCGATCTGGACGACCTACGACGACTTCGGCAAGGGCCTGGCGTCGACCGCGGCGTTCGGCGTGCTCGGCCTGCTGCTGATGGCGGTCGCCTTCCTGGTGCTCGACCTGGTGACCCCGGGCAAGCTCGGCGCGATCGTCGTCGACCCGGAGCCCCACCCGGCGGTCTGGGTCTCGGCCGCCTGCAACCTGGCCGTGGCCGCGATCGTCGCCGCCTCGATCGCCTGACGCGGAGCAGTCGTACACGACGAGAGCGCCGCTCCCCGCGGGGAGCGGCGCTCTCGTCGTGTCGTAGGCGGTGGCTACGCGAGGCCCAGCGCGAACACCGCGAACCCCGCCGCCAGCAGCCCCGCCGCCGCCCGGCGCAGCGCCCCGCCCCCGCGCACCCCCTCCGGCGGGTGCTCGAACCGGCGCGCGTACCGGGCGATGCCCACCAGCAGCGCCGCGAACACGGGCATCCACGCCACCCGCGCCGCGATCCAGCCCAGGCTGTCCGGAGCCGTCGTCAGCCCGGCCAGCGCGCCCCCGCCCACGAACGAGCCGGGCACGGCCGCGGCCAGCATGGCCGTCTGGTGCCAGCACAGGATCGTCATCGCGCACAGGTTGATCACGACCACCGGAGCCCACAGGACCGGCCGGGTCAGCAGCTTGGCCAGCCGCTCGCGCAGCAGGATCGCCGCACCCGACTGGGCCGAGGCCAGGGCCAGCACCAGCAGCGACGGCGGATGGGAGTTGGTCCGCGCGGCACCCGGTACGCCGACCATCGACGCCGGATAGTGGAAGACCGCCAGCAGCGCCGCGAACAGCAGGGTCCCGCCGGCCAGCAGCAGCCAGGCCCCGCGCCGCCCGATCCGCCGCTCGCCCCACGAGACGCCCAGCTGGTACGCGAACAGCCAGCCCGGCAGGACGTTCCCCAGGGACAGCCAGGACGGTACGGACTCGGCGAGCGGCCCGTAGCGCAGGAAGTCCACCACGGCCACCGAGCCGAGCAGGGGGGCCGCCGCCCAGCCGCCGAGGCGGCCCGCCGCCCGCACGCAGTACGGGGTCAGCGCGGTGACCACCACGTACACCCCGACGAACCAGAGCGGCTGGATCACCAGCGTCGCCCCGGTGCGCAGCGAGGCCTCCGGCACCCCGGCCGCGTACAGCACCGGCGCGGCCAGCGCCCACACCGCGGTGACCCCGAGCACCGGCCGGCCCAGCCGGACGATCCTGCCCTTCAGCCACGCACCGGCCGAGCCGGGGCGGCGCCGGTAGGAGAGCGCCGAGGCGTAGCCGCCGACCAGGAAGAAGATGCCGAGCATCTGGAGCACCCAACTGGCCGGCGCCAGAGCGCCGAAGGCCGACAGCGGGCTGGCGTTGTGCAGCCCGCCGTCGGAGTCGAGGGTGAAGCCGCCGAGCAGCCAGTGGCCGGTCGGCACGGCGAGCAGCGCAAGGGCGCGCAGCCCGTCGACCGCCCGGTCGCGGTGGGCGGGGGTCTGCCCGTCGATCCGCTCGACGGCCTTCCGCAGCGGGGCCAGGGTGGTGGCGGAGGCGCTCATCGGGTCGCTCCCTTCGCGATCGCGGCGAAGGCCGCCAGGGACTGCGTGCCGGGCGCGAAGTAGCCGGCGTGGCCCTGGACGTCGGCGGCGGGCACCCGGCGGGCGCCGAAGTGCGCGGAGGTGGGGTCGGCTCCGTGTCCGATGTCGGCCAACCGGACGTTCGGGACGTCCGCGATCCAGTCGGAGGGACCCCGGGCCGCCCAGACGCGGGCGCCGGTGCCGAGCCCGGCCGCGGTATCGGCGCGCATCCCGGGGGAACCGAGGGCCACGACGTCGGCGGCGTCCGTGTGACGGACCGCCAGCCCGCAGACGACCGAGCCGTAGCTGTGGCAGAACAGCACCGGGTCGGGCGCGCCGACCGCGTCGAGCCCGGCGGTGAACCGGGCCAGGCGGGCCGCCCCGGCCGTGGCCAGCCGGCCGTCGGCCGCGTCCAGGCCGACACCGACCGGGGTGGTGTAACCGGTCCACGCCACGACGGCCGTGGATCCCCCGGCCGCCTCGTGCAGGGCCCGGGCCATCCCGGCCGGGCCGGTGTGTGGCGTGCGCCGCGCGTCGTGGGTGGTGGCGTCGTTGTCCGACCCCGGCACGATCACCGAGACGTGCTCGGCCTGCTCCAGGTCCCCGAACACCTCGGCGACCTGGCCCCGGCCGCGGGGGTCGAAGGCCAGGATCCGCCGGTCCGGCGCGGCGAGGGAGGCGTACCGGGACTCACCGGTGGCGGTGATCGCGATCCGGTTGGCCTCGTACCGCAGGGCCAGCGGCGCCCCCTCCAGATTGCCGACCACCATCGGGTGGTCGCGCAGGAGTCGCCGACGCGCCGTCTCGTCGAGCCCGGCGAAGAACTGGGCCACCTCGCGCGGTGTCGCGGTCGCCGGGTCGGGCAGCGCCCGGCCGGACGCCGTGTCGGCCAGCCAGCCGGTGGTGCCGGGCGGTGGCCCGGTGACCGCCTCCTGGCTCTCGCCCGAGGCCCATCCGGCGGTCCCCCCGACGACGGTCACCGCCAGCGCGGCCGTGACCAGCGTCCTTCCGAAGCGGCGCATGCCCCTTCTCCTCTCCTCGTGACGAGGAGGAAGGTAGGAAGGAGGTGTCGGCGCGCACGTCGGACCGTGGTGCCAAGTCGGGTGTCATACCCCGGTAGGGGGTGGTGGAGGGCCGGGGGTCCGCCGTTCCCCCGCCCGGTCCGCCTGGCCCCGCCCGGTCCGCCGTGCCCCGCCCGGCCGCGGGCGCCCGGTCAGGCGGAGTCGCCCGGCCGGACCAGCCCCGCCTCGTATGCGAAGATCACGGCCTGGGCCCGGTCCCGCAGGTCGAGTTTGGCCAGCACCCGCCCGATGTGGGTCTTCACCGTCTGTTCCGCCAGCACCAGATGGCCCGCGATCTCCTGGTTCGACAGTCCGCGCGCGATGAGTTGCAGTACCTCGGTCTCACGCGGGGTGAGGCCGTTCAGCCGCAGCGCCGGGTCCTTGCGCGGAGCCGGCCGCTGCTGGACGAAGTCCGCGATCAGCCGCCGGGTCACCGAGGGGGCGAGCAGTGCCTCGCCCGAGGCGACGACGCGTACCGCCGCGATCAGGTCGGCCGGCGGGGCGTCCTTCAGCAGGAAGCCCGAGGCGCCGGCGCGCAGCGCCTCGTACACGTAGTCGTCGATGTCGAAGGTGGTCAGCATCAGCACCTTCGGCCGGTGCACGACCCCGGGCGGGGGATCGAGGATCTCGCGGGCCGCCGTGAGCCCGTCCATCTCCGGCATCCGCACGTCCATCAGCACCACGTCGGGGTGCGTGGAACGGGCCACCTGCACGCCCTGCCGCCCGTCGGGCGCCTCACCCACCACGTCGATGTCGGCCTGCGCCGACAGCAGCGCGGCGAACCCCGCCCGCACCATGGCCTGGTCGTCGACGATGATCACACGGATGGTCAACTTGCGTCCTCGATCGGGGCGTTCAGGGGAAGGCGGGCGGCGACCCGGAAGCCGCCGTCGGGCAGCGGACCGGTGTCCAGGGTCCCGCCGGTCAACCGTACGCGTTCCCGCATCCCCACCAGACCGTGCCCCGTGCCCGAACTCTCCAGCTCCACCACGGCGTCCCGGGCCGGACCGTTGACCACGAGCACCAGCACCTCGTCCTCGTCCACCGTCACCGAAACCCGGGTGCGCGCGCCCGGCGCGTGCCGCACCACATTGGCCAGGGCCTCCTGCACGATCCGGTACGCCGACAGGTCCACCGCCGGCGGAGCCGCCCCGGCCGCCCCCGCCGCCAGCGACAGCTCCACCGGCTGTCCGGCCCGTACGGTCGCCTCCACCAGCTGCTGCAGCCGGTCGATGCCCGGCTGCGGGGCCCGTTCGCCCTCCGCGCCGCCGTTCGCCCCGTCGCCGCGCAGTACGGTCAGCAGCCGCCGCATCTCGCCCAGCGACTCCCGGGCGCCGGCCGCGATCGCCGCGAACTCCTCCTGGACCGCCTCGGTCATGCCCGGCAGCCGGTACGGCGCCGAATCCGCCTGGACGGTGATCACCGACATGTGGTGGGCCACCACGTCGTGCAACTCGCGGGCGATCCGGGCCCGTTCCTCCAGCAGCGTCCGCCGGGACCGCTCCGCCTCGCTGATGCTCTCCTGCTCGGCGATCCGCTGCTGCGCGTCGCCCAGACCGCGCAGCGCACCCGTCAGTACCAGCATCACCCCGCTCAGCACGAACAGCAGGGCGGCGGAGTTCATCACGCCGTCCGGCTGGGAGAAGCCCAGCGCCGCACCGAGCACGCCGGTCACCAGCCACACCCCGACCAGGGTCCGGATGGACTCGCGCAGCCCCAGACAGGCCATCAGCACGACATACCCGACGATGGTCATCGGCGGCCACGGCCAGGAGTGCCCGGCCACCTCGTCGGCACCGACCAGCAGGACCGCGCCGGTGAAGTCCGCCGCCAGGACGAGGCCCCAGGCGGGCAGCGGCCGGACCACCGCGAGGAGCAGCGGCACGGTCTGCGCCACCCCGAGCGCACCCGCCCAGCCGCCGTCGAGCCCGTAGTCATTGGTCAGTACGGCGATGGTCACCGGAAGCAGCGTCACCACGAAGACGCCGACGACGAGGTACGGCAGCATCCGCTGCCAGCGCTTGGCCGCCTGCCCCAGCAGGGGCTGCGCCGGCCGGGCGGGCGTGCGCAGCAGTGCGGCGAGCCGGCCCAGCGCGCCGGGCACAGGGGCACCGGAAGCGCCGGCCGAAGGGGCGTGGGTGCGGTCGCGTTTCCGGCCGCCCCGCCAGGTGCGGGATCTGTCGCTCATGATCGGACCAGCCTATGCCCGGCCGGAGACCGTACCGGGGACAAGGGTAGGCTGCCCGCCAAGCGATCATGGGGGAAGAGAGCATGGGCGGGGCAGCCGCGCTGGAGAAACTGGTACCGGTGCTGCTGGCCTTCGGCGGCGGGGTGGTCCTCGCACGCCGCAAGATCGTCCCGGCCGAGGCCTCCAAGGTCTTCTCCGACTACGCCTTCCTCTTCGCCGTCCCCTGCTACCTCTTCGGCAACATCTACGCCAGTGACCTCGCGGCCCTCTTCAACTGGCGGGCGATCGGCGGCTACGCCGGTTCGGCGGCCCTCGCGGTCGCGGCCGTCGCCGTGGCGGCGGTCGTCCACGGCATTCGGGAGCCCCGGGTCGTGGCGCTGCGCGTGATGGCAGGGGTCCAGGTCAACACGGCCTACTTCGCCGTCCCCGTCTTCATCACCGTGTTCGGCACGGCGGCCCCGATCTTCCCGATCCTGCTGTTCCAGGTCTGCGTGCTGTCCCTGGTCGTCATCGCCCTCATGGAACTGGGCCGTGCCGGCCCGGCCGCGGGCGGCCCGGCCCGGCGCCTCGCCCGCGCCGTCGGTGCCTCCCTCACCACCCCGGTGGTCCTCGCCTGCAACGCCGGCATCCTGCTCAACCTGCTCGCGGTGAAGATCCCGGCCGTGGTCCTGGACGGCGCCGCCTTCGTCGGCGACAGCGCCTCGCCCGTCGCCCTGTTCGCCCTCGGTCTCCACCTCGGCGGCCTCGGCCTGGACCTGCGGGGCACCACGCGCGAGGAGCTGGCCCTCGTGGGCTTCAAGTGCCTGGCGTTCCCGCTGCTGACCTGGGCGGTGTGCGGGATGCTCTTCGGCGTCCGGGGCGAGTGGCTGGCGTACCTCGTCCTGATCGCGGCGATGCCGACACCGCAGAACCTGTTCATCTTCGCCCAGCGCTACGACGTGGGCGTCGACCTCTCCGCGGCGCTGGTGATCAAGAGTTCGCTCGTGTCGCTCCTCCTGCTGCCCTTGTGGCTGCAGACTGTCGCCGGATAGGCGTCAGAGCTCCTTGTCGGCCACCCCCGCTCTTAGGGTCGGGGCATGACCGAGAACGAGATCAAGCTCAAGGCCATTGGCGCGCTGACCGCCCTGCGCGGGGGAGTCGAGGAGGGCCTCGTTTCCGAACTGCTGGGGGAGACGATTCCCGAGCAGTTCTCGGTCCCGGCCGGCGCCGGTGCGGAAGAGATCGGCGGCGCCGTCCTGGATCAGCTGGCAGCCCCGCTGAGCGCCCTGGTGAGCGGCTTCATCGCGGCATTCGAAGCGGTCGCCGACGCGTATGACGCGACGGGCTTTGAGCCCGAGACCGAGCTGATCCTCCAGGAACTGGCCCTCCGCCTCGCTCGGGACGACGCGGAGTGACACAGGGCGGAGCCACCACGATCAGGCGGTGGGGGGCTTCTTCGCCGCAGCAGGATCGGCGAGGGCCCGGCCCGCGGCCAGCGGGTGGGTCGCTCCGGCGCGTATGAAGTGGATGACCTCGTCGTGCAGGGCGCGGCTCGCGGCCTCGCTGGGGCACGCCAGGGGGCTGCCCGCGAGCTCGACCCACTCGGACGCGCCGCTGCACTGGACCGTTACGTGGGCCAGCCCGTCGGACTCGGTCCAAGTGGTGTGGACGTCGAGTTCCCCCGTCATGGCAGGGCCCGTCTCGTTGGTCCTGACCCCGTCCCGGCCGGCGAAGATCCCGCGGGTCGTCCATGATGCCCAGGTCATACGACCTCCCTGATAGCCGCTGTTCTGCCAGTGTGCACGTGTCGGCAGCCGTCTGCCCCCGCAGGCGGGACGTCCCGGCTCGCAGGGCGCGGGGTCGTCGCACCGGCGGGGTGGGGGGCGCGGGCGGCCGACGGGTTCACGCATTGCGCTGGTCGTGGGTGTCCCGGCGAAGGCGGTCGGTGTGCCGCGTCATGGCGTCGATGCGGTCGGCGATTTCGGTGTCCTCGGGCCGCAGGTGGGGGCGTGTGTCGGTGAGCGGCTTGACGAGGCGGGCCGCGTCGTTGTCGGCGAGGGCCTGGTTCAGTTCGCCGATGGCGCCGCTGGCGGTGTCCGGCAGGCCGGTGAGGGAAGTGACCTGGCCCGCGAGCCTGCGCAGGTCGGCCGCGCTGTCGCGGGCCCAGGCGCTCACGGTGCGGTCCGCGGCGCGCGAGTCGCGCGTCGCCTGGACGCGCTGCTCACCGGTGCTGCCGGCCGTCCCCGGGCGCAGCCGGAGGTAGCGGCGTTCGGCGGCCTGACGGCTGGCGACCCCGAGGGGACCGGCGAGCTCGGCCCAGCTCGCCCCTCGACCGCGGGCGTTCTCGATCAGGACGCATTCCCAGTCGGCGAGCTGTTCGCGGACCTCGCGCAGCGTCAGCAGGGCGGCCAGAGCCGGGTGCGGTCCGCTCTCGGACGGGGACGCTTCCGACGCCGCTCCCGTCTGTGCTTGCCGGGCGTCCCGCACGGCCTGACTGATGGTCTCCAGGGCCGTGGCAGCGGCCAGGAAGTGGACCCGGCCCGTCGGCGGCTCGGCCTCGTTCACGACTCTCTCCGTTCTCTGCGCGATGTCGTCATTCCGTTGCCTCATTCCGATGTCAACTGTTTGGTGACGAGCTGGCTTGTCATCGTTTCGATGACATGTTACAACGGAGGCACGTTGAAGCGCATTGGCAGTTCCTGCCCGAACCAACTGGAGGTGTTTCGCGATGTTGATGCGCACCGACCCGTTCCGCGAGATGGACCGGATCGTCCAGCAGCTCTCGGGTACGTCGGGGACCTGGTCGAAGCCGTCCGTCATGCCGATGGACGCCTTCCGGCAGGGCGACATGTACGTGATCGCCTTCGACCTCCCCGGTGTGAGCACCGAGGCGATCGACATCGACGTCGAGCGGAACATGCTGACGGTGAAGGCCGAGCGCCGGCCCACGGGGAAGTCCGACGGCGTGCAGATGGAGCTCTCCGAGCGGCCCCTCGGGGTGTTCTCCCGCCAGGTGATGCTCGCTGACACCCTCGACACCGAGCACATCGAGGCGGACTACGACGCGGGTGTCCTGACCCTGCGGATCCCGATCGCCGAGCGTGCCAAGCCCCGCAAGATCAGCATCGGCGGCGAATCCGGCCGCAAGCAGATCTCCGGCTGACCGCCCCGGCCGGAGCACCGGAGATCCGCTCCGATCGCCCTGCCACCCGTGGCGGAGGACCAGGTTCCGATTCCCCCGGCAGGGGTCCTCCGCCGCCCCGCTCCCCTCTGCTCCGGAGGTGACCCATGCCCTTGCGCCGCGAGTCGTTTCTCGCGCACGTCCAGGAGCGCGGCGAGTACGGGACACGGGAGGAAGCCGACCGCGTGTCCCGCGTCGTCCTGGCCCTGCTGGGCGCCCACCTGGTCGGCGCGGTGCGGGCCCGGCTCGCCTCTCGCCTCCCGGAGGCGTTCGCGCTGATCCTGCTCAATCCCCTCGCGGCGAAGGAGCCGCTCTCAGCCGAGCGTTTCGTCCGCGCCACCGCGGCCTGGATAGAGGGCGCCACCGAGAAGACGGCCCTCTGGGACATCGGAGCCGTCCTCTCCACTGTGGCCGCGGCCGCGGGAGCCTCCCTCACCCAGGAGGTCCTCCTCCAGCTGCCTCCCGGCTACGACGTGCTCTTCGGCCACCCCCAGCCCACATGACGCAACAGCCAGCCGTGCCCCCTCCCGCCCACTCCTCGCAGAGAAAGGCACACCCCGTCATGTACGACCCGACCCGACAGCGACCCTCCCGCGCGGCCGTGACGTACGACCAGATGCTGGAGCGTGTCCGCTACGAGGGCGCCTACCCCAGTCGCGAACGTGCCGCCGAGGCCGTCCGCGCCGTCCTGTCCGCCCTCGGCCGACAGCTGACCGGCGACGAGCGCCTGGACCTCGCCCGTCGCCTGCCCGTCGAAGCGGCCCTCGCCCTGACCGCGGCCGTCCCCGATGCCGAGCAGCTCACGGGATGGGGCTTCGTCAAGGACCTCGCCGCCCGCACCGGTGCCACGCCGGCCACCACCCGCTGGGACGTCGGGGCGGTTCTCGCCGCCGTCGCCGCTCTCGCCGGCCCCGATCTCCTCGCTCGTGTCCTTCAGCAGCTTCCGGAGGGCTACGCACTCCTCTTCGGCCAGGCCCAGCTACGCCTGCCTCAGCCCCAGCCCCAGCCCGCGGGCGTCTGACGGAGCGACCCGCCGGGCATCCGGTCGTACCCCCGGGCGGGACCGGCTCGTTGACCCGGCATGGAACTGCCGACCATCGCGGCGCCGGGCGTCGGGGAACGGGCCGACGCCGTGGCCGATGCCGCCTGCCACCTCTACGACACCATCGCGCCCTGGGGCTTCGGAGCGCCCGGGGGCTGGAGCCGGACCGCGGCCGAGGACGCCGCCGAGGCGATCGAGACGACCGCCCACGCCCTCGCGTCCATCGACCCCGGCGCCGAGGTGGTCCTCGCACCCGTCCACGCCGCTCTCGCCGACCTCCGTCGCCGGCTCGGCCTCGCGTCCGCCGACGTGGCCACCGGCGACGGGCTCCCGGCGGCCCCGCGCACGGTCGGGAACCCGCGCCGGACCCGCTGGGTGCGGGTGCTCACCGCACCTTCGCCCCGGCAACCGCCTTCTCGTACAACTTCCTGATGTCCGCGCCGAAGTAGGAGCTGTACGAGGTGTCGGCGGTGTCCCCGCCCGTCTTCCAGCCCCCGATGACCCCCACCACGTCGCCGGTCCCCGTCCGCCCGTCGTAGCGGAGCAGGAACGGGCCGCCGCTGGTCCCCCCGGGGTAGCCGGTGCAGTCGATGCGCAGGAACGATCCGGGGATCCGCGCGTCCTTGCTGGTGAACTTCGTCGTCTTGTTCACGCACAGCCGCGGACGGGCGGCGGAGGCCGGGTACCCGATCAGCGACACCTTCGCGTGCGCGTAACCGGCGCCGGTGAGCAGCCGGTTCCCGCCGACCACGTCCTGCACCCGGAAGCCGCGCGAGTCCGGGCCCACCTGGGCGAAGGCCACGTCGAGGGCGGCGGCGCGGTCGGGGCCCTGGGAGCGGTAGCGCGGGTCGATCCAGATCCTGGAGCGCCCGGCCGCGTCCCGCAGGACGGGGAACATGCCGTACGGCTGCGGCTTCGCCTTCGTGTACCGCGGTACGAAGGCCACCTGCTGGGTGTCCGAGCCGATCAGGCAGTGCGCCGCGCTGAGCACGAGGTTGTGGTCGGGCGAGGCGACCACGCTCGCGGTGCAGAAGTAGGACCCGCCGTTCTTGACGAGGAACATCCGGCCGACCACCGGGATCCCGTCGAAGTTCTGCCCGACGCCGGGGTCGGTGGCCGGCACCCGGGGAACCGCGGGACGGGCCGGGGCGGGAAGCAGTGACGGCCTGGGTGTCGGTGTCGGTGTGGGCGTGGGCGCGGACGTGGGCGTGGGGACGGGGACGGGGACGAGGGGGGACGGGGAGGCGGACGGGGTCACGGACGGCTCCGCCGTGCCCGGGGTCGTGTCCGGTAGTGGGACCGCGATCGGCTCCGGGAGCGGGGTCGGCGTCGGCGTTCCGACGGGAGTCGGCTCCGTCGGCCCCGTCGGCTCCAGGGGTGCGAGCGGATCCAGCGGCGCGAGGGGTTCCGACGGCGGCTCGGGCGCCGGGGGTTCGGGCGGCTCGGGTGTCGCGGGCGGCAGCGGGGCGGCGGCGGCCATCCGCTCGGCCGTCCAGAAGGACTCGGCCTCGCGGGCGGACCAGCGGCCCGCGCTCGCCGCGGCGGTGCTCCCGGCCTCGGCCACGGGCAGCGGACCTCCGGGCACCAGCAGGGCAGCCACCAGCGCGGCCAACGTCACCATACGTCGCATTCCGGACACTCCCTAAATGGCGTGGGGGAAACGGAAGAGCCGGTCCGGGTCGTAGGCACGCCGGACCTCCTGCAGGCGGGCGAGGTTCGGCCCGTAGTAGGCCTCGCGCCAGCCGGTGAGCTTCGGGTCGGTGTAGTTCTGGTAGGCGCGGCCGCTCGCCCAGGGCCGCAGGTCCTGCCAGAGCCCGTCGAGCCAGGCCTCGTACCGGGCCACCTCGGTGGCCGGTGCGGACTCGGGCCAGTGCACGAGGTACTGGGCGAGGAAGGCGCTGTCGCGGTGCGCGAAGGCCGTGTCCGCGACGGCGACCTGGTTCAGCGCGCCGCCGCAGACCCCGTCGAACTGCACCACCGCCAGGCCGCCCCGGGGGACGCCGGCCCCGGACCCGTAGCGGCGTACCGCGTCCAGGACCGTGCCGATCGCCGCGTCGGGCAGCCCGGCGCCCGCCCAGAAGTCGGAGCGGGCGGCGTAGGAGTGCCGTTCCAGCCGGCCCTGCGGGTCCCGGCCCGGCAGGGTGCCCGGCAGCCGGCACTGCGCCGCGGTCAGGTCCAGACAGCCCGACAGGGCCCGCAGGGTGTCCGCGTGACTGCGTACGACGGTCCAGTCGTCCCGCGGGGGTCCGCCGACGAGGTCGGACAGCCGGGTCAACTGCCGTTCCAGCTCGCCGCGTCCGTCGAGGCACACCACCCGGACCGCCGGCGGCGCCGGGACCTCGGAACCGGCGCCGGTACCGGTGTCGGCGCCGGCTTCGACCGTGAACTCCACCTGGCTCCAGAACGGCTCGGGCAGCCCGGCCAGCCAGCGCTGCCAGCCCCGCAGCACGTCCGCGGAGTCGCCGCCGGGCCAGTGGAGTTCGGCGAAGGCGCAGTCCCGGGGAGCCGCGTGCGTACGGAAACGGAACTCGGTGACCACGCCGAAGTTGCCGCCCCCGCCGCCCCGCAGGGCCCAGAAGAGGTCCGGATCCCGGTCGGCGGCCACCTCGCGCACGCGCCCGTCGGGGGTGACCACGCGGGCCCCCGTGAGCCGGTCCGCGGTGCTCCCGTACGCCCGCGAGGCCGGCCCCAGGCCGCCGCCGAGGGTGAGCCCGGCGATCCCGACGGACGGGCACAGTCCGGTCGGGACGGCCAGGCCCCGCCCGGCGAGGACGGCGTGCACGTCCCCGAGCCGGGCCCCCGCGCCGATCCGTACGCCGTCCCCCTCGACGGCCACGCCCGCCATGGCCCCGGTGTCGACGACCAGCGCCCCGGCCCGCGTGGACCAGCCGGCGTAGCCGTGCCCGCCGCCGCGCGGGACGACGGCCGCGCCGGAGCGGCGCGCGAAGTCCAGGCAGACGGCCACGTCCGCGGCGTGCGCGGGGTAGGCCACCGCCGCGGGTGCGACGGCGTCGTAGCGGGGCTGGAACAGCCGGCGGGCCTCGGCGTAGTCGCGGTCGCCGGGCAGCACCACCCGCCCGTCGATGCCGCGGGCGAGCGCCCCGTAGTCCGGGCCCCGGGCGGTCGCGCCGACGGTGGCGAGGACCGCCGCGGCGGCGCTGCCGAGGACTTGGCGGCGAGGGAGGCTCATACGTCCTTCCTGCCACCGCCCGCCCCGATCGCCGTGAAGGCGGGCCCACACACACCGGGCAGCCCCCCGAACGGCTCATGGCCGAAACGGTTCGGCTTGTCGTATGGACGGACCGGCCCGCTCGACGACACCCGGCCGGATGTGCGGGAGACGGCCTACGCTGCGCCCATGGGCCTCGTCGACATCAGCGCGCACACCGGCGACTTCAACGCCGATCCGTACCCCTTCTACGCCGCGCTGCGCACCGCCGGCCCCGTGCACGAAGTGGTGCTGGGCGGCGAGCGGTCGTGGCTGGTCGTGGGCCACGAGGAAGCCCGGCAGGCCCTGAACCACCCGGACCTGTCGAAGGACTGGTTCGGCACCGGGCTGTTCGGGGACGCACCCGTCCCGGCGGTCGCCACGAGCATGCTGGACGCGGACCCGCCCCACCACACCCGGCTGCGCGGCCTGGTGGCGCGGGAGTTCACGGCCCGCCGGGTCGAGTCGCTGCGTCCCCGCGTCCGGCAGATCACCGGCGAACTGCTCGACGAGATGGCGGCCCGGCCCGACCGCCGGGCGGACCTGATCCGGTCCTTCGCGGTACCGCTGCCGATGACCGTGATCTGCGAACTCCTCGGCGTGCCGGGCCTGGACCGCGCCCGGTTCCGCTACTGGTCGAACGAGATCGTCGCCCCGCTGGACGGGGTCGCCGCGGACGGCCGGGTCCTGGAGCAGATGACCGCGTACCTCTTCGAACTCGTCGCGGCCAAGACCGCCGATCCTGGCGACGACCTGCTCAGCACTGATCCGCACCCGTGACGAGGACGGCGACCGGCTCTCCCCGGACGAGCTGATCGGGATGGCCTTCCTGCTGCTGGTCGCGGGCCACGAGACCACCGTGAACCTGATCGGCAACGGAGTACGGGCCCTGCTCGCCCACCCCGACCAACTCGCCGCGCTGCGCGCCGACCCGGACGGCCTGATCGACGGCGCCGTGGAGGAGATGCTGCGCTATGACGGCCCGGTCCAGCACGCCACCCACCGCTTCGCCCGCACCGGCGTGGAACTGGGCGGCACGCTGATCCCCGCCGGTTCCTCCGTCCTGGTCGCCCTCGCCGCGGCGGACCGCGACCCGGCCCGCTTCGCGCGGCCCGCACCCGACGTGTTCGACATCCGCCGCCCCGGCCCGGGCCACCTCGCCTTCGGCCACGGCATCCACTTCTGCCTCGGCGCGCCGCTCGCCCGGATGGAGGGCCGCATCGCGATCCGGGCCCTGCTGGAGCGCTTCCCGGAACTGGCCGAGGACCCGGACGCGGGTCCGCGGGACTGGCTCCCCGGCATGCTGATGCGGGGCGTGACCCGGCTGCCTCTGCGCTGGTGAAGGAGAGGGGCCGCCGGTCAACCGGCCGGCCGCTGGGCCGGATCAGCCCTTGCGCGCCAGCAGGAAGCCCTGCGGGGAGTTCTCGCGGGGGTCCGGCCCGCGCACCAGCCGGGCCACCTCGGTCAGTCCGGCCCCGGCCAGCAGGCCCGCGACGAGGTCGGGCGGCGTCCAGTACACGTCGAGCTCGACCGGATGCCCGTACGCGTGTTCCAGCCGGATCCTCTCGTCGCCGGCCTTGAAGGCGATCAGGAGGTAGCCGCCCGGCGCCAGCACACGGGTGAACTCCGCGAACAGCACGGGCAGTTCCGAGGGCGGGGTGTGCACGGTGGAGTACCAGGCCAGCACCCCGCCCAGTACCCCGTCGGCCACGTCCAGGGCGGTCATGGAACCCACCTCGAACCGCAGGCCCGGATAGGTCCGGCGGGCCACCGCCACCATCGCCGGAGACAGGTCGACGCCGAAGGCCCGTACGCCGAGGGCGTCCAGATGCGCCGTCACCCGGCCCGGGCCGCAGCCCAGGTCGGCGACCGCCCGGCCACCGCGGCCCCCGTCCCCGCGCAAGCCGTTCCCGCGCACGCCGTCGGCGCGCACGTACTCGGCGAAGGCCGCCAGCATGGCCCGGTCCAGTGGCTTCCGGGCCAGTTCCGTGCCGACCAGCCGGGCGTAGTCGACGGCGACGGCGTCGTAGGACGCCCTTACCGAGGTCAGGTCCGAGGTCTCCGTCATACCCCTGGACAGTAGCCGCCCGGATCCGTCCGGGGGACCCCTGCCCGCGGTGCTCCGGATCACCCTCCGGCCAGCGGATTGGGCAGTTCGGCCCACTGGTCGCCGGGAACGCCCGGGCTCAGCCGCATCAGGGTGAGCGCCTTGGTGGGCAGCGGCCCGGTCCGCAGGGCCTCGCTGTCGGCGGTCGCCGGCAGCGTGGCGACCTCGGCGAGAGCCTCCGCGAAGGCGCCGGCCGAGCCCGCCGTGGCGCCGAGCGCTCCCGTGAGCAGGGACCCGAACAACTTGCGCCGCAACACGGTCACGTCGTCGGTGATCAGCCTGCCGGACAGGGGTGGCACCGGCAGGCCGTGCCGGACGAGCCGGGCCGGGCTGATCCGGATGTCGGCGAGGTCGCGGTAGACCAGGCGCAGCGGGGCCCCGGCGGGGGAGAGGACGACGAGGAGGTTCTGGCCGTGGGCCTCCAGGGCCACCCCCAGCTCCAGCACCCGCAGGCACACCGACAGCGCGAGACGGGCGAAGTCGGCCCGCCAGGCGGCCGAGCGCGCCGGCGGGAACGAGGCCAGGGCCGCCACCGGCAGCACCCGCTCACCGGCGGCCGTGTCGGCGTGGACCTCCGGCGGCTCCCGGAGCACGGCCGCCAGGTCCGGGGTGTGCGCGCTCGCCGCGCCCAGGGTGCGGGTGATGTGCAGCCGGCCGTCCAGCCGCTCGGACAGGCCCTGGGCGAAGCCGGACACGGCCGCCGCCGTCTCCACGGAGTAGACGGAGATGTCCCGTACGGAGGAGGTCAGCCGGGCGCTCAGCGCGGTCTTCACGTGCGGGCCGCCGTCGACGGGCGCCAGCGTGCGCAGGGCCATCAGCGGGTGCGCCGCGAATCCGGGCCGTACCCGCTCGTGCCGCAGCACGTGCGCCGCCTGCCACGGGTGCACCGGGACCAGGATCCGCCCCGCGTCCCGCAGCGCCTCCGGCCAGTCGCCGGTGACCAGGCACTTCTCTGCCGGGACGGCGACCAGGCCGAGGTCGACCACCGGGCGGTGCTCGGGGGCGTACGCCAGCTGCTCGGCCACCGAGAAGCCAGGGCGGGAACGACAGTTCGGGTGGTACGGATGGCCGTCGACGACCCGCTGCTCCCACTCCCACGTGGCCAGAGGGGCCCGATCCTCGCCGGCGGGCGGCTGTCCGGCCCTGGAGAGCGCCAGCGAGGCCGTACTGGCGTCGAGCTCGGCGGCGAACTCCTTCCCGTGCGCCAAGCCCAGCGCCGTGACCAGGGCCGCGGCCTGCCCGTAGGGCCTGCCGTCGAGCAGCAGCTCGCTCACGTACGGCTCGGTCGCGTACGGATCCGGCAGTGGCCCCTCCAGCCGCGCGCCGCCCGCCAGCAGGAGCGCCAGGCCGTCCGGTCCGCGCTCCCGGCCCACGACCCACGGCAGGGGTTCGAAGGCCAGCGCCCGCCACAGCCGGGTCAGCACGGCAGCCCTGGCGCCGCTCAGCGCGTCGGTGTGCCCGGGGCCGAGCCAGGGGCGCGCACCGGCCAGTTCGGCGGCGACGGCCTCTTCGGCCGGCGAGAGGGGAAAGTACATGCTGGGCTCCGACATCGGAATATCGCTTTACGGGATGATCAAGTAATCATTGCGGATACCGACGATCACGACCGGTGGTCACGCCTGGCGAACCCCCGGCGCACCGGATGGACCGAATGGAACCAGTGGACCTCAACGCCGCCGCCGACGCGTACGCCGCCACCCCGCTCCTGAACTGCCTGCTGCGGGAGACGGCCGATCCCGTCGACCCCGCCGGGCCCGCCCGGCCCGGCGGCGGCCCCGCCGAGGCGTACGGCGCGGACACGGGGGCCGGCGTCGCGGTCCACCGGCTGCGCGGCAGCGGCCGGCTGCTCCGGGTGCGCGGCGGGCGCCGGCCGGTCCGCCCCGAACTGCGGACGGCCGACGGCTGGCACCCGCTCAGCCACACCGAACTGGTCAAACTCGTCTCCGACGAACTGGGCCGGTTCACCGGCGTCCCCAACGACGAGCTCCCCGTCGAGATCACCGACAGCCGTGACGCGATCGCGGCGCTGCTGGCCGCCCGCGCCGGGGCCGAGCCCCCGCGGGACCCGTACGTCCTCTCCGAGCAGTCCCTGGTGATGGGCCACCCGCACCACCCCGCGCCCAAGGCCCGGGGCGGGGCCCCGGCCGGGAGCTGGCTGCCGTACGCGCCGGAGGCCCACGCCCGCTTCCCGCTGGTCTTCCTCGGGCTGCGCGAGGACCAGGCCGCCGAGGAGGGCGGCCCGGCCGCCTCCGACGCGATCGACTCCCTCGCCGACGCGCTCGACGGGCCGCGCGCCCCGGCGGGCTACCGCCTGCTGCCCGCCCACCCCTGGCAGCTCGACCTGGTGGGAGAGCGGTCCGCGGTGCGCGAGGCCTTCGCCGACGGACGGCTGCTGCGGCTCGGGCGCAGCCGCCGGCCGGCCTGGCCCACCGCCTCGATCCGGACCCTGTACGTACCGGAAGCGGCGGCCGACCTCTTCGTGAAGTTCAGCCTCGACGTCCGCATCACCAACGACGTGCGCCGGCTGTGGCGGCACGACCTGCTGAAGCTGCGCCGCGCCGACGCGGCCGTCGAAGCCGGTTTCGCCGCGCTGCGCCGGACCGGCTCGGCGGCGGCCTGGCTGAGCGACCGCGGCTACCGCACCGCCTCCTTCGCCTTCGAGGAGCTCGCCGTGCTGGTCCGCGACGGCCTGCACGCCCACACCGTGCCCGGGGCCACGCCGCTGCTGGCCGCCGCACTCGCCGAGGGCCGCGCCGGGAGCCCGCCGGCCGGGGCCGGCGACCCGGCCCGCTGGTGGCGGGCGTACCTGCGCCAGGTGGTGCCCCCCGTCCTGGAGCTGTTCGCACGCCACGGTGTCGTGCTGGAGGCCCACCTCCAGAACACGCTGGTCGCCGTCGACGCCGACGGCATGCCCGTGCAGGCCCTCTTCCGCGACGCGGAAGGGGTGAAGCTGCTGCCGGACCTGCCGCGCGCGGACGCCTGGCAGCGCCTCGTCTACTGCCTGGTCGTCAACCACCTGGCGGAGATCGCGGGCACGCTGGCCGAACGGTATCCGGACATCTCACCGCTCCTGTGGCCGGCCGTACGGGAGGAGTTCCGGCGCTACGACGCCACGCGCGGGCTCCCCGAGATCGCGGAGCTGCTCACCGCCCCGGCCCTGCCGGCCAAGACCAACCTGCTGCTGCGCTGGACGCGGGCCGACGGCGCCGACGCCCGCTACCTGCCCCTGCCCAACCCGCTGCGGGAGTAGACCGGAGCGGGGGGTGTCCCCCCGGACGGGCCGGTTGCGTACGGAACCGGCCAAGGTGGGCCGGGATACCGCCTCTCCCCTCACCTAAAGGTATAGACCAATGCTACGTTGGTCGGGCAGACCGCGCAGTCCTTGACCACCCGTCAGAGGAGTAGTCATGTCCTCCCCTTCGCGGGGCGGCGGCCCGGCCGCCATGCCCAAGTACCAGCGGATCGCCGCAGCCCTGCGCCACGATCTCGAGCGCGCCGCACGCACCCCCGGCGGCAGACTGCCCTCCGAGCGCAGTCTGGCCGCCCGTTACGAGGTCAACCGGCAGACCATCCGGGCCGCCCTCCAGCACCTGCGCGAGGACGGCCTGGTCGTCACCGGACGCCGCGGCACCCGGCCCGCGGTCACCGCCGTGGTCGGCCCCGCCGCTCCCGGCGGCGGACCCGCGGCCGAGCCGGCGGCCGTCCGGCCCGCCGGCGCCGGGCCGGCCCTCACCCGGAGCTGGCTCACCCTCGTCACCGTCCCGCCCTCGCTCGCCGGGCTGCTCGGCATGGCCGGCGGGGAGCGCACCCTGGTCCATCACCACCGCGAACGCGGCCCGGCCGGCGAGACCCTCCGGGACGCCGTCACGTACTTCAGTCCGGGTGTCGTCGCGCGCGACCCCGAGCTGGCCGGCTACCGCGGCCGGGGGGTGACGCTCCGCGACGAGGACCTCGCCCCGGTGCGGCGCTGGCTCGACCGCGCCGCCGCGGGCGGCCGGGTCGCCGAGACCATCACCATGACCCGCACCACCCACCCGCCGGCCGTCTCCCCGGCCTGCGGCCTCTCCGTGCGCCGCACCCTGCACGACGGCTCCGGCCGGCTGCTGGCCGTCACCGACCTGGCCTTCCCCACGTGGGACCGGCTGACCTTCCACCGTGACCGCCGCGACCCCGCGGCGACCGGCTTCCGCGTGACGTAGGTCACGCCCCGGACCGCCCGGCGCCGGTCCACCCGCCGGGCGCGAGGTGTGGGCTCGGACACTCCGCGGGCGGCGGCGCGCCGGGCCCGGCGCGCGCTCGGGTCGCCGCGGGTCCGCCCCAACTGCGTGCCGGCGGCCGGGCGTCGCCACCCGGCCCACCGGTGCGGCCCCACAGGCCGCGGTTCCCCGATGCGCAAGTGACCTGAATCACGCTGGTGTTTGCGGTGGTGAATGCGGGGCATCGTGGACTGCTGGAGCGGAACCACGCCCTCCGGTGCCTCGGCGCCAGAGGCTGGGCCACACGGGCAGATCCCGTCCCGCTCTACGGCCCACCGGTCCGCCGGCGCGCGCCGTACCCCGTACGACCCGTGAGGTTTATGTGTCCACGCTCCAAGCCGAGCACGTCTACAAGGTGTTCGGACGACGACCCGACGACGCGGTCCGCGCGCTCGAAAGCGGCACCGACCGCGACGAGTTGCGCGCCGACGGCACCACGGCCGCAGTGATCGACGCCTCGTTCAGCGTCGAACCCGGCCAGATCTTCGTCGTGATGGGTCTGTCGGGATCCGGCAAGTCCACGCTGCTGCGCATGCTGAACGGACTGCTCGAGCCCACCGCGGGACGCATTCTCTTCGGCGGCCAGGACCTCACCGCGCTCAGCGCGGGCGAGCTGCGCCGCGTACGGTCCACGAAGATCTCCATGGTCTTCCAGCACTTCGCGCTCTTCCCGCACCGGAACGTCCTGGAGAACGCCGGCTACGGCCTGGAGGTGCAGGGCGTCCCCCGCGCCGAGCGCGAGCGCCGCGCCGCCGAGGCCCTGGCCCTGTGCGGCCTGGAGGGCTGGGAGAAGTCCTGGCCCGACGAGCTCTCCGGCGGCATGCAGCAGCGGGTCGGCCTCGCCCGGGCCCTGGCCACCGACGCCGACCTCCTCCTCATGGACGAGTCCTTCAGCGCGCTCGACCCGCTGATCCGCCGTGACATGCAGGACCAGCTGCTGGAGCTCCAGAAGCGCTTCAAGAAGACCATCGTCTTCATCACCCACGACCTCAACGAGGCCATGCGCATCGGCGACGGCATCGCCGTCATGCGCGACGGCCGGATCGTCCAGCAGGGCACCGCCGAGGACATCCTCACCCGCCCCGCCGACGACTACGTCGCCTCCTTCATCCAGGACGTCGACCGTTCGCGGGTGCTCACGGCCGACGCCGTCATGGACCGGCCCGACGCGGGCGCGGAAGCCTGCGGCTGCCCGACCGTCCACGGCGACACCCCGCTGGCGGACCTGTGCGCGGTCAGCGCCCGGGTGCCGCACGCGGTCGCCGTCACCGACGCGGAAGGCGCCGTCGTCGGATCCGTGCCGCAGGACCGGATCATCGCCTTCCTCGGTGACGAACAACGGCCGCCGATGGCCTGTGCGGAGGTGGCCGCCTGATGCCCCGCCTGCACCTCGGCGCCTGGGTCGACAGCGGTGTCGACTTCCTCCAGAGCCACCTGTCCTGGCTGTTCGACGCCATCAGCGCGCTCGTGACCGGCCTCTACGACGGCATCGACGCCGTCCTCTCCGCCCCGGCCCCGCTGCTGTTCGCGGGCATCCTCGCGCTCGGAGCCTGGTGGCTGCGCGGGCTCCTCGCGGGTCTGCTGGCCTTCGCCGGCCTCGCGCTCATCGACTCCGTCGGCCTGTGGTCCGACGCGATGTCCACGCTCTCCCTCGTCCTCGTCGCGACCCTCGTCACGCTGGTCATCGCCATCCCGCTCGGCATCTGGGCCTCCAGGTCCGACCGGGTCAGCGCCGTCCTGCGGCCCGTCCTGGACTTCATGCAGACCATGCCCGCCATGGTCTACCTCATCCCCGGAATCATCTTCTTCGGGGTCGGCGTGGTGCCCGGCATCATCGCGACCATCATCTTCTCGCTGCCGCCGGGCGTACGGATGACCGAGCTCGGCATCCGCCAGGTCGACGCCGAACTCGTCGAGGCCGCGGAGGCCTTCGGCACCACCCCGCGCGACACCCTCTTCCGCGTGCAGCTGCCCCTGGCCCTGCCGACGATCATGGCGGGCGTCAACCAGGTCATCATGCTCGGCCTGTCCATGGTCGTCATCGCCGGCATGGTCGGCGGCGGCGGACTCGGCGGCGCCGTGTACCGCGCCATCGGCAACGTCGACATCGGCCTCGGCTTCGAGGCCGGCATCTCCATCGTCATCCTGGCCATGTACTTGGACCGGATGACCGGCGCACTCGGCCGCCAGGTCTCCCCGCTCGGCCGGCGCGCCCTGGCCAAGGCGAAGGCCGCGGCCACCGGCGCCGCCAAGGTGTGGAACCACCGCCCCCAGCCCGTCCACGCGCTCAGCGGCGTCGTCGTGCTCGCGCTCGTCGCGGGCGGCCTCGCCACCTTCGGCGGCTCCACCGCCACGGACGGACCGGCAGGCACGGCGAACATCGGCAAGGGCCGTACGGTCTCCGTCGGATACATCCCCTGGGACGAGGGCATCGCCTCCACCTTCCTGTGGAAGGAGCTGCTGGAGCGGCGCGGCTTCAAGGTCGACGCCCGCCAGCTCGAGGCCGGAGCCCTCTACACCGGCCTGGCCGGCGGCCAGCTCGACTTCCAGACCGACTCCTGGCTGCCCGTCACGCACGCGCAGTACTGGGAGAAGTACGGGAACAAGCTGGAGGACCTCGGGTCCTGGTACGGCCCCACCTCGCTGGAGCTCTCCGTGCCCTCGTACATGAAGGACGTCCGCTCGCTCGCCGACCTCAAGGGCAAGGCCGGCCGGTTCAAGGGCCGCATCATCGGCATCGAGCCGAGCGCCGGCGCCATGTCCATCCTCAAGGACAAGGTCCTGAAGGAGTACGGCCTCGAAGGCGAGTACCAGGTCGTCGACGGCTCCACGCCCGGCATGCTCGCCGAGCTCAAGCGGGCCTACGAGAAGAAGGAGCCCGTGGCGGTCGTGCTGTGGTCCCCGCACTGGGCGTACTCCACGTACGACCTGACCAAGCTGGAGGACCCCAAGGCGGCCTGGGGCAAGGGCGACGGGATCCACACCCTGGCCCGCAAGGGCTTCGCCGCCGACGAGCCCGAGGTGGCCCGCTGGCTGCGGTCGTTCAAGCTCAGCGAGGAGCAGCTGACCGGCCTGGAGGCGAAGATCCAGGAAACCGGGAAGGGCAAGGAGCAGGAGGCCGTCCGCGCCTGGCTGGGGGACCACCCCGAGGTCGACCAGCTCGCCTGACGGCGAGCGGTGAAGGCGCCGGCGTGCACGGGACCGTACGGGGTCCCGCGCACGCCGGCGCCTTTCGTGCGGCCCGTGGCCGGTTCAGCCGACCAGGACGCGGTCGGCCGCCTCCTGCGGACCGGCGGCGCCGCCGGAGTGTCGGCGCGGCCGCACCGGCCACCACGTGGACCGGCCCAGCAGGGCGGCCAGCGCGGGCACCAGCACGATCGACAGGACGAACGCGGAGAGCAGGATCCCGAGGGCCGTCGCGAAGCCGATCTGCTGGGTGGACGGGGCGGGCGTGACGGCCAGGCTCCCGAAGGACGCGGCCAGCACCAGTCCCGCCGTGGCGATGGCGGGTGCGGTGTGCCGCACGGCGCGGCCGACCGCCGCCCGGGCCGGACCCGGCCGCTCCATCTCCTCCCGGATCCGGTCGCTCATCAGGATGTTGTAGTCGGTGCCCAGCGCGACGACGAACAGGAACAGCACGAGCGGGAGGGTGAAGTCCACTCCGGGCCGGTCCAGGGCATGCTGGAACACCAGGGTCGAGGCGCCGAGGGTCGCGGCGAACCCGAGTCCGACCGCGGCCAGCAGGATCACCGGCGCCAGCAGGCTGCGCAGCAGCGCGAGCAGGATCAGCGCGATGAGTACGGCGGCCACGGGGAAGACCACCTTCAGGTCCTTGTCCACCGCGGTCGAGATGTCGGCGAAGAGCGCCGGCGTACCGCCCACGTGTGCCTCGGTACCGGCGGGCGTGTGGGCCCGTACCGCCGCCCTGACCGGGCCGGTCACCAGATCGCGGGCCTCCTTGCCCTGCGGGTCGACGGTCAGGAACAGGTCGATCCGTGCCGCCCGGCGGTCCTCGCTCAGCACGGTCCCCGCGACCTGGCCCACGCCGCCGACCCCGGAGAGCGCCTTGGCCAGCCCGCCCAGGCCCTCGGCGGTGAGCGTGCCGCCGTCGGAGGCCGCGACGAACACGCTGGTCGGGTCGGACACCCCGGCCGGCAGGGCACGCGAGATCTCCGCGGCGGTGGCGACCGCGGGGGTCCGCTCCGCCCCCGCTCCGCCCTGTCCGTAGTCCATGCGCATCCCGACGGCACCGGCGGCCAGCGTGCCGAGCAGCGCCACCGAGCCCAGGACCAGGGCCACCGGCCGCCGCGCCACCCGGTCGCCCAGCCGCGCGGCGGAGCCGGCCCGGGGCGCGTGCCGCAGGGCACGGGAGGGCCAGAACATCCTGCGCCCGGTGACCGCCAGCAGGGCCGGCATCAGGGTCAGGCTGCCCAGCAGCATCACCAGGACGGACAGGGCGATGGCCGGTCCGAGCACCCGGAACTGGCCGAAGGAGGCCACCCCGAGCGTGGCGAACGCGGCGACGATGGTCAGCGCCGCCGAGGTGATGGCCGTACCCACCCGCCCGGCGACCTCGGCGGCCGCCTCGCGCCCGGACTGGCCGGGGTGTTCGCGCAGTTGCTCGCGGAAGCGGAAGAGGAGGAAGAGGAAGTAGTCGATGCCGATGCCCACCAGCACCACGCTGATCAGCCCCGGCGTGGAATCGGCCAGTCCGGTCCCGGTGAGCAGCGCCGCGCCGACCACGACGCCGGCCGCGGCGCCGCCGATCACGGAGACCGCGAGCAGCGGCAGCAGGGCCGCCAGGACGCTGCGGAAGACCAGTACGTGCAGCAGGACGATGACCCCGAGCATGAGCGCCCCGACCACCGTCGTCCTGGTCTTCTCGGCGTCCGCCGTGTCCACCCGGTCGGCGATCCCACCGGTGAAGCCGGTCCGCAGTCCCTCCGCCGCGAACGCGTCCCGGGCCGAGTCCCGGAAGGCGCGGTAGGTGTCCTGCACCCCGGGGTCGGCGGGATTTCCGGTCAGCTCGACGGAGAGCAGGCGGAAGGAGCGGTCGGGCGCCGTCATGGCGGGGCTGACCCGGGGAGTCTGCGAGTGGTCTTCGGCCAGGGGCATCGTGTCCTCGGTCCGGGGCATGGCGACCCGCTTCCGGGCCAGCTCCCCGGCCTGCGCGTCGATGCGCTGCTCGTCGGCGGCGCCGAGCGGCGCTTCGTCCGAGCGGGCCACCAGGAGGGTCAGGAGGTTGGCGTCCGGCTTCACGCCGAACCGCTCCTCCGCGATCTTCAGGGCGGCCGCCGAGTCGTAGTGCGCGGGCAGGAACCCGCCGTTGCCGGGCTGGGTGGCACGGAAGAGGAACGCCTGGCCCAGGACGGTGGCTGCGATACCCAGGACCGCCCACAGGGCGATGACCTTCCATGGACTTCGCGTCGAGAATCGGGTCAGGGCGCGGATCACTGGTCTCCTCCGGTCTGTGCGGTACGGCCGGGGTTCCCGGCCTGACCCCAGACCATCAGCGTGGAACGGGAAAAACGTCGGAGCGGGGGAGGATCCGCACCGCGGGACCGGGGTCCGTACGGGGGCACCGACCAGGACCGGAGTCCTGGTACGGCCCCCTACCGAGGACCGGTGGCAGGGGACGGGGGCGGTGCCAGAATGGAGCACCGGAGAGCGCGGCCGCGCGAGCCCGGCACCTGCCGGGAGGGGGCCGACGGGGGAGGACCGGCAGCATGGGTGTGGGTGTGGGTGTGGGTGTGGGTGTGGGTGTGGGGACGGACGTGGGGACGGACGGGGGTGTGGGCGCCGCGGAGGGCCGGGACACGGGCCCCGACACCGGCAGCCGTGCGGGGGGCCGCGACGCCGGTGGCCCCGCCACCGCAAGCCCCGCCACCGCAGGCCGTGACACCGCAGGCCGTGACACCGGCCGGGCCGCCGCCCCGGGCGCGGACCGCGGAGCCGCGCGCTCACCGTGGAGCCGTAACGACGCCCTCGTCGCGGTCGGGGCCGGCACCGTCGACCTCGTCGGCTACTCCCTGGGCATGCAGACCGAGGGCAGCGTCCTGAGCGTGACCGCGGCCCTCTCCCTGGTCCTCTCGGCGATGCCCCTGATCGCCCGGCGCGCGCGGCCGGTGACGGTGCTCGCCGCCGTACTGGCCCTGGGCGCACTGGTGAACGTGGCCACCCCGCCGACCCCGCACTTCACCCTCACCCTGATGGTGGCCCTCTACACGGTGGCCCGGTTCAGCCGCCCCGCCGTGACCGCGTCCGCGGCGGCCGCGGCGTTGCCGCTGATTTCCCTCGGACAGGCCGGCTGGCCCCTGCCCTTCGGCTGGTCGGGCCTGATCGCGAACGCGATCGGCACCGCCGGCTCCGTCGGCGTGGCCGCCGTGGTCAACCACCGGCAGCGGGAGGCGGAGGCCCACCGGACCCTGCTCGCGGACCGGGCGGTGGCCGAGGAACGCCGCCGGATCGCCCGCGAACTGCACGACATCGTCGCCCACCACATCACCACCATGCAGCTGATGGCCGGCGGGGCCCGGGCGAACCTGGCGCACGACCCGGAGGTCGTCCGGGAGGCCCTCGTCACCCTGGAGGACTCCGGGCGGATGGCGCTGCGCGAGATGCGCCAGCTCCTCGACGTCCTGCGGGCCGGGGAGGAGCCGGAGCACACCCCGCCGGCTCCCCAGCCCGGCGCCGGCGACCTCGACCGGATCATCACCGAGTCCCGGCTGGCCGGCACGGAGACCGAGTTCACCGTGGACGGCCCGGTCCGCCCGCTGCCGCCGACCGTGGGCCTCACCGTCTTCCGCATCGTGCAGGAGGCGCTGACCAACACCCGCAAGCACGCGGGGCGGGCGAAGGCCCACGTACGGCTCACCTACCGCCGGGACGAGGTGGCCGTGGAGGTGCGCGACGACGGGGCGGGAGCGCAGGCACCGGCCTCCCGGTCCGGGGCGCGCCCCGGGTACGGTCTGATCGGCATGCACGAACGGGTCGCCCTGCAGGGCGGAACCCTGGAGGCCGCCCCACTCGACGGCGGAGGCTTCCGGGTGGCGGCCCGCCTCCCGGTCCCGGTCGCGGGCCCCGGGAACGGCGACAGAGAGGAACGGCAGCGATGATCCGCGTGCTCATAGCCGACGACCAGCCGCTGGTGCGGCGCGGCCTGGCCCTGATCCTGGGCCCCGACCCGGAGTTCGAGGTCGTCGGCGAGGCCGAGGACGGGGCCCGGGCCGTCGCCCTCGCCCGGGAGCTGCGGCCCGACGTGGTCGTCATGGACATCCGGATGCCGGTCCTCGACGGGGTCCAGGCCACCGGGGAACTCGCGCGGACGGTTCCCTCGACCCGCGTCCTCGCCCTCAGCACCTTCGACATGGACGAGTACGTGGTCGCCGCACTGCGCGCCGGCGCGTACGGCTTCCTGCCCAAGGACATCTCCCCGGAGGAGCTGATCGCCGCGGTCCGCATCGTCCACACCGGCGAGGCCGCCGTCGCGCCGCGGCTGCTGACCCGGCTCATCTCCGCCTACGTACGCACCCCCGTGCGGCCGAGGTCGTGGGCCGCCGAGACCCCGGCCGATCTCACCCCGCGGGAACTGGAGATCTGGCGCCTGCTGGCCGGCGGCCGGGGCAACGCCGAGATCGCCCTGGACCTGGACATCAGTGTCTCCACGGTCAAGAACCACATCACCGGCATCTTCGGCAAGTTGGGCGTCCGCGACCGCGCGCAGGCGGTGATCGCGGCCTACGAATCCGGCCTGGTCGAGGCCGGTTGCCCGAGCGGTTGATCACCAAGTGCCCGCAAGAGCACCGGAATTTTCCTGGTGACCGCACCTCTGACCAGCCAGAACACTGGATGATTCGCCCGTGCGGAGAAGGGCGCCGCCATGGCACAGTGCGATCAGCCGCACGCACGACCAGGGAGCCTCCATGCGCGATCCGCACGCCACGCCGCTCGCGGCCGCCCCCGCCCGCGCGCCGGAGGCGGAGCCGGGCCCGCTGCCCCGCTGTCCCGTGTGCGAGGGCGCATCCGAACGCATCTCCTGGCGCCAGCGCCCCGGCCGGCCCGTGACGCTGGTCTTCGACCCCTGCGGCCACCACTGGTCGACCCCGGCCCCGCCGCTCCTGGCGGTCACCCCACCCGGCCCGTAGCAGCGGCGCCCACCGTCCGTCAGTCCCGGTAGACGAGGATGAAGTCCTCGTAGGGGTGCGTGCCGTGGCGGTCCGCCGTCTCGTCGAGGGCCCTGCGCAGCGTGTGCAGGTGGCCCGCGGTGAGCTGGAGCGGCGGCTCGTCCGGCTGGTGCGTGGTGCCGCGCGGGTAGTCCTCGCCCGCCGTGGTGGTCATCTCGATGTGGCAGCCGAGGACATGGCGGACCGGCCGGGTGGCGCAGAAGTCCAGCAGCCGGTCGACGGTGGCCGAGTAGGCCGCCCGGTCCTCGATGTAGAGCCGCCCCGGATAGAGGGAGTCACCGGTCAGCAGGAGGCCCGTGTGGCGGTCGTGGAACACCAGGGCGGCCCGCTCGTGTCCGGGCCCGGGGATCAGGTCGAGGATCCGGCCGCCCAGGTCCAGTGTGCCGGTGCGGTGCGGCCAGTCGGTGAGGCCGAAGGCGGCGGTGACCTCGTCCGGTCCGGGTCCCACGACCGTGGTGAGGGGCCGGTCCGCGAACTGCGGGTCCGCCGCGACGTGGTCGCCGTGTCCGTGGGTGTGGGCGACCAGCAGCGAGTACGCGGGCCGCGGATGGCGCTCCAGCCAGTCCGTGACGAGCCGGTCGACCGTCTCCCGCAGGGGGAAGTGGGCCGGGTCGGCGGACGCGCCGGTGTCGAGGAGCAGAGCCCGGTCATTGCCGAAGAGGAGGAAGAGGAACGGGGCTTCGTAGTGCACGGACTTGTTCTGGCGCAGGATCACGGTGTGTTCGGAGTAGGCGTGGACCTGGATCTCCGGGGCCGGGTCGTGCTTCGGGGAGGGCCAGCCCGCGTGCCAGACGACGTCGAGACTGCCTGAAACCGGGGCGCCCCGGAGAAAGTCGATCACACGTCCAACCTACCCTCGCCGTCGCCGCCGGGGAGCGAGCCGTCGGCCGGGCCCGCACGGCTGCCGGCGCCCGGCTCGCGCGCCCTGCCCGATCGGGGTTTGGTGGTCACACAGGCGTGCGCACCGATGCGGTGGCATCGACCGCCGGACCGAGCCCTCGCCGTGACGGAGGAGGCGCAACATGTCCGCACCAGGTCCCACAGCCCGCCGCCGACGCCGTGCGGCAGCCGTCACCGTGGCGCTGGCCTGCTCGGCGCTGCTCACCGGGCCCGGGGCGGCCACCGCACAGAGCGCGCCCCCCGTAACCCCCTCGCCGTCCCCCTCGGCGACCGTTCCGACACTGGACTGGCGTCCGTGCAAGCCCGGCAGCCCGTGGGACTGCGCCACGGCGGAGGTGCCGCTCGACCACGCCGCCCCCGCGGGCCGCACCATCGACCTGGCGGTCGTCCGCCGGCAGGCCACCGACCCCGGCCGGCGCATCGGCACCCTCTTCGTGAACCCCGGCGGTCCCGGAGGCCCCGGGACCGTGCAGGTGCCGCAGAACTACGACGCCTTCCCCGAGGAGCTGCGCGAGCGGTTCGACATCGTCAGTTGGGACCCGCGCGGGATCGGCAACAGCACCGCCGTGAACTGCTTCGACACCACCGAGGAGGCCAAGGCCTGGGCGGCCCGCCCACCCGGCGGCTTCCCGGTGGGCGCGCAGGAGCGCAAGGCGTGGATCGACGCGTACGAGGACCTCGGCCGGCGGTGCGAGAAGCGCGACCCGGACCTGCTGCGCCACGTGTCGACCGCCGACACCGCCCGGGACCTCGACCTGCTCCGCCGGTCGGTGGGCGAAGGACAGCTGAACTACCTGGGCGTCTCCTACGGCACGATCCTCGGCGCCACCTACGCCAACCTCTTCCCCGGCAGCGTCCGCGCCATGGTCCTCGACAGCAACATCGCCCCCGGGGCCTGGACCGACGGCGCCGGGCAGGGCGCCCCCCGGACCACGACCTTCCTGCGCATGGGCTCGGACGTCACCGCCGCGGCCACCCTGGACCGGTTCCTCACCCTGTGCGGATCGGCGCCCGCGGCCCGGTGCCCCTTCTCGGCGGGCGGCCCCGAGGCCACCCGTGCCAAGTTCGACAGGCTGATGCAGCGGCTGCGGGAGCGTCCGATCGGACCGTGGACGTACGCCAGGACGGTCGCCGACACGGTCAACAGCCTCTACATCGTCGATCCGGGCTGGACGGCTCTGGCGGGCCGGCTCCAGGAGCTGTCACAGGGCCGGGAGCCCAAGCCCCCGGTGTACCCGCCGCCGCCCCCGGTGGACCGGCCGAACCCGTACCTGGGCGACGAGCAGGCGGCGGCGGTCTGGTGCGCCGACAGCCCGAACCCGCGCGACCCCGCCGCGTACCACGCCCTGGAGGAGGACAGCGCCCGGCGGGCCGGCGACGCGGGACGCTTCTGGACGTGGGCGGCGGAGGGCTGTGCCACCTGGCCGGCCCGGGCCGCCGCCGTCTACGACGGCCCGTGGAACACCCCCACCCCCCGTCCCGTCCTGGTGATCGGAACCCGGTACGACCCCTCCACGCCCTACGAGGGCGCCCAGGCCATGGCCGGTGAGCTGGCGAACGCCCGCCTGCTCACCAACGACGGGTACGGACACACCGCGCTGTTCAACAACGGCAGCAGCTGCATCAGCGCGTACGAGAGCCGCTACTTCGTCGACGGCACGCTTCCGCCGTCCGGCGCGGTCTGCCGCCCGGACCGGGTGCCCTTCTCCTGACCGGCCGGCGCGGGCCCCTGCCGGATGTTGCCCTGGTGTTCACACTCCTGACGCGCGACGCATGCTCGAAGCTGCGTGATTCCGCCGGATTCCGAGCATCATCTTTCATCGAGGGCAGGCGGAGCGTTATGTTGTCGGGCGCATGCCAAAGAGCTGTGTCCGCCCCGCGGACCGCACGAGGAGCTGCCCATGAGACTGCCGAGCATCCGCAGGAGCCAGCACCGACACGACCGGTACGACGGGCCACGCCGGTCAGGGGTCCGGGCGCACGCGGGCCGGCGCCGCCGCACCCCTGGCGCCGCCCTGCTCGCCGCCGCCCTCGCCGTCGCGGGCCTGGCCGCCGCGGGCCCCCTCGCCCCGCCCGCCGCCGCGGCCCCCGCCGGTGCCACGGCCACCGCGGGCGACGTCACCGGCTTCACCCGGTCCGGGAACACCTTCACCGTCACGGCGTCCGGCGGGGCCAAGGCCCGCGTCGTCGTCGCCCGCGCCGACATCTTCCGCCTCTGGCTCTCGCCCGACGGCACCTTCACCGACGACCCGGCCGGCTCCGACCTCGCCACCACCACCGACTTCGGCTCCGTGGCCACGTCCTGGTCCGACGCCGGCGCGTACTACCGGATCACCACCGGAGCCCTCTCCATCCGGGTCAACAAGGTGCCCCTGCGCTTCTCCGTCTACCGCGCCGACAACACCACGCCCGTCTGGCAGGAGACCCAGCCCACCAGCTGGACCGGCGGCCGGACCACCCAGTACCTCGCCCGCGGCGCGGACGAGCAGTTCTACGGAACGGGCCTGCGCCTGGGCGAATGGGCGCTGCGCGACAAGACCGTCCCGATCGCCGTCGACAACAGGTGGCGCGAGAACGACAACGCCAGCCCCGCCCCCTTCTACATGTCCACCAACGGCTACGGCGTCATGCGCAACACCTGGGCCCCGGGCTCGTACGGCTTCCAGGCCCCCACCACCCTCACCCACGACGAGAAGCGCTTCGACGCCTGGTACTTCACCGGCGACTCCCTCAAGTCCGTGCTCGACGCGTACACCGACGTCAGCGGAAAGCCGTTCATGGCTCCCCTGTGGGGCTTCGAACTCGGCAACGCCGACTGCTTCAACGCCTCCAACCCCGACTACCAGGGCGATCACAACCGGCCGCGCCACCAGAGCACCCCCGACGTCGTCGGCTACGCGGACGACGCCCGCGCCGCCGACATGCCCTCGGGCTGGTTCCTGCCCAACGACGGCTACGGCTGCGGCTACACCGCTCCCCTCAAGTCCACGGTGGACGCGCTCAAGGCCAAGGGATTCCAGACCGGTCTGTGGACCTCCACCGGCCTCGGCTCCATCGCCGACGAGGTCGGCAGCGCCGGCAGCCGCGGGGTGAAGACCGACGTGGCGTGGATCGGCGGCGGCTACAAGTACGCCTTCGACGGCGTGCGGCAGGCCGTCGACGGGATCGAGAAGAACTCCGACGCCCGCCGCTACGTCTGGACCGTGGACGGCTGGGCGGGCACCCAGCGCAACGCCGTCGTCTGGACCGGCGACACCCACGGCACCTGGGACGACATGCGCTGGCACGTCCCCGCCATCACCGGAGCGGGCCTCTCCGGCCTCAACTACGCCGCCGGCGACGTCGACGGGATCTTCGGGGGCAGCCCCAGGACGTACACCCGCGACCTCCAGTGGAAGGCCTTCACCCCGGCCTTCATGACGATGTCCGGGTGGGGCGCGAGCAATCCGTCCGCCGGCTACCAGGACAAACAGCCCTGGCGTTTCGCCGAGCCCTACCTCTCCATCAACCGCAAGTACCTCCAGCTCAAGATGCGGCTGATGCCGTACCTGTACACGATGAGCCGCGTCGCCCACGAGAGCGGCGTACCCAGCACCCGCGCCATGGTCCTGGAGTACCCCGACGACCCGGTGGCCCGCGGAAACGCCACCAGCGGCCAGTTCATGGCCGGCGACTCCCTCCTCGTCGCGCCCGTCGTCTCCGACACCTCGGTCCGCGACGGCATCTACCTCCCCGCCGGGACCTGGACGGACTACTGGACGGGGAAGACCTACGCGGGCCCGGGCCGCCTCAACGGCTACCGGGCACCGCTCGACACCCTCCCGCTCTTCGTCAAGGGCGGCGGCATCGTGCCGATGTGGCCGCAGATGAACCACACGGGGGAGAAGCCCGTCTCCACCCTCACCTACGACATCCACCCGCGCGGCACCTCCTCCTTCAGCCTCTACGAGGACGACGGCGTCACCCGCGCCTACCAGTCCGGCGCCTACGCCCGTCAGCGCGTCGACGTCGCCGCCCCGACGGCCGGCTCCGGCACGGTCACCGTCAACGTCGGCGCCCCCACCGGCAGTTACACCGGCAAGCCGGCTTCCCGCGGTTACGAGTTCACCCTCCACGTGGCCTCCGCGCCGAGCTCCCTCACGGTGGACGGAGCCGCGTCGGTGCGCCTGGCCTCCAAGGCCGCCTACGACTCCGCCGCATCGGGCTGGTTCTTCGACCCGGCCGACCGGTCCGGGGTCCTCTGGGTCAAGACGGGCCCCAAGGCGGGCGCCTTCAGCGTCTCGGCCACCGGCACCAGCCTCCCCGCCGCCGAACCCCTGCCCTCCGCCGCCCCCATCGACCAGTCGGCCTGGTCCCTCGTCCACGCCGACAGCCAGGAGACCGCCGCCGAGAACGGCGCCGCCGCGGGCGCCTTCGACGGGAACCCGGCCACGCTGTGGCACTCCGCCTGGTCCGGCGCGAAGCCCGCCCCGCTGCCGCACGAGATCCAGATCGACCTCGGCGCCCGCCACGCGGTCGACGGCCTCGGCTACCTGCCCCGCCAGGACGGCGGCGTCAACGGCCGGATCGGCGGCTACGAGGTCTACGTCTCCGACACCACCGCCGACTGGGGGCCACCGGTGGCGAGCGGCACCTTCCCCGACACGGCCGCCGCCAAGACCGCCGCCCTCACCCCGAAGACCGGCCGCTACCTGCGCCTGAAGGCGCTCACCGAGGCCGGCGGGCGCGGCCCCTGGACCAGCGCCGCCGAGATCACCCTCACCGGCCGCCCGGCCCCGCTGCCCGCGGACGCCACCCTCGTCAACGCGGCCTCCGCCAGCTGCCTGGACCTGCCGCACAGCGCCACCACCCCGGGCACCGAACCCACCCTGTACACCTGCCACGGCGGCCCCAACCAGCGCTGGACCCTCCAGGGCGACGGCCGCCTCACCGGCCTCGCCGGCGTCTGCCTCGACGGCGCGAACGCCGCCCGCGTCACCATCCGGACCTGCGACGGCAGCCCGGGCCAGACCTGGCAGGCGGGACCGCAGAGCACCCTGCGCACCGCCGGCCAGTGCCTCACCCCGGCCGGCTCGGGCACCGCCAACGGCACCACCCTCACCCGCGCCGCCTGCGACGACACCCCGGCCCAGCGCTGGACCTTCACTCCCTGACCCCCGTCAACCGCCGAGCACGGCCCGGCACTCCCGCCGGGCCGGCTCGCTCAGCAGCCCCCCGAACCGGCCGAACAACTCCAGGAGCGCGGCTCCCCACGCCTCACGGAAGGCGGGATCGACGCGCGCCAGGTCGAGCTCGTTGGCCGCCGACAGCTCCGCGACGTCCCGGCGCAGCTCCACGGCGGGGGAGTGGACCCGGCCGGTGAACCGGTCCCGGAAGGCGGCCTCCCCGTCGGCGAGCGTCGGATACGAGGCCGCCCGGTCGCAGGCGGCGTAGAGGTACACGATCGCCTCGGCCTCCTCGCCGATGACCTCGGCGAGCTCGACCCGCCGGGCGAGCGGCAGCAGGGCCTTGGGGAACCCGTCCGTGCCGTAGAGGGCGTGGCACAGGCCCGCCCGTTGCAGCGCGGGCCGCGCGCCCCAGGACGCGAGCAGCTGCCGTACGCGCTCCAGGTGCGCGAGCAGGGTCCCGCCGGGGTGGGCGAGGTCCTGCGCACCGAGCTCCCGCAACCATGCGACGGCGCGCTCCGACACGGGTGCTCCCTCGGTCGTGATGGTGGGTCGGCACCCGTCCACACCTTTTCGCCGGGGATCCGGACCCCGTGGCGATGGCGGGGACGGGTTGCCGCCCGGGCCCTGCACCGATCGTGATCCAGCCGAAACCCCAAGTCAATCCTCCGGTTTACTCCCCACCTGCAAGCGATATCTTGGGTGTTCGTGACCCTCGACGATCTTCGTGTGTTCGTGGCCGTCTGCCGTGCCGGCAGCCTCAGCGCCGTCGCCCGCGACCTCGGCTGCACCCAGTCGGCCGTCAGCCAGCACGTCCGCCGCCTGGAGAAACAGACCGGCACGAGCCTCCTGGAGCGCCACGCCCGCGGCGTCGTGCCCACGGAGGCGGGCCGCATCCTGCAGGCCGCCGCGGCGGACGGCATCGCCGGTCTCGACGGAGCCCTGCGCCGCGTGGACGACCTCGTACGGGGCGGCGGCGGCTCGGTGCGCGTCACCACCGGCGCGACGACCGTGCGGCACTTCATGTCCGAGGCCGTCGTCACCTTCCGCCGCCTCCACCCCGGGGTGAGCCTGGAGTTCCAGACCGAGAACTCCAGCCGCAGCTGCTTCGACGCTCTCGCCGCCGACGACCTGGACCTCGCCTGGATCACCATCGGCGGAGCGGTCCGCGGCATCGAACAGCGCCCGGTCATGGAACTGCCCTGGGTGCTCGCCGTCGGAGCCGACGACCCCCTCGCCGCCCGCCCGTCCATCGATCCCGCCGACCTCGCCGGCATCCGGCACATCCGGCTCCCGGAGAATTCCGCCTCCCGCGCCCACCTCGACGCCGCCTTCGCCGAGTCCGGCATCCGCGTACGCTCCGACACCAGCGTGGCCGACTGGGACACCGCCCTGCTCCTCGCCGAACTGGGCCTGGGTCACGCCGTCGTGCCCGCGCTGCCCGGCTGGCAGGTCCCCGGCGCCGACGGCCCGCTGCGCCTCGTACCCGTTCCCGCCCTGCCGCCGCTCGCGGTGGGCTGGGCGGTCCGCCGCTGGGCCGCCCTCGCCCCGCCGGCCCTCGCCTTCGCCGACGAGGTCGCCCGCAGCTGCCGGGCGCGCACGGCAGGCAGCCATGACGCCCCGGTGCACCCGCCAGCCACGGGGTCCGCCGGCTGACGAGGACGCGGGACGCGGGGCGGAGGATGATGGAGTGGCCGGGGACAGGGCCAGGCGTGCTCCCGTGGCCCGGCGGAGGAGGTGCACGTGCCATGACGGAGAACGACGGCGGTCCGGCGGCGCGCAATCTGGAGGAGGGCAAGCTCCTCAAGGAGCTGGAGGCCATCCACCGCACGCGCCACGAGACCCTGCTGCACGGGTCCGACGACGCGCTGGTCACCCATACGAAGCGGATGAACGAGCTGGAGCACGAGTACGTACGCCGCCATCCGCAGCGGGCCCAGACCGCGGGCCGCACCCGCTCCGGGGCCCGTGCCCGCGGTGGCGAGTAGTCACCGCGGGCCCGTCCCGTGCCCGGCGGCCGGCCGGGGAGACATCCCGGCCGACCGGACCGCCGTGCCCGGTTACCGGGCGGCGTAGGGGAGCAGGGCCATCTCGCGGGCGTTCTTGACCGCCCCGGCCAGCCGGCGCTGCTGCCGGGCGTTCACCCGGGTGACCCGGCGGCTGCGGATCTTGCCACGGTCCGAGACGAACTTCCGCAGCAGATCGGTGTCCTTGTAGTCGATGTACGTGATCTCGGCGGCGTCCAGCGGGTTGGGACGGGCCTTGACGGGCTTGTGGGGGTCGGGACGACGGGCCATGCGGATTCCTTCGGCTTGCGGGGCGGGTTGCGGGACACCCCCTAGGAGACGGGGTCGAGCAGCGCGCCGAAGGCGGTCGGCAGGCGCTTCCACGCCTCCCGCCCGGCGGCGTACTCGGCGTCGGTCAGCAGGCACGACTCGAGGAGTCGCGCCAGCCCTTCGCGGTCGAGACCGGGTGAGGTGAAGACCAGGTGCTGGCAGCAGTCGCCGTGCTCGGGGTGCCAGCCCAGGGCGGCGGCCGCCCTGCGCACGGGAGGCACCATCTCCCACGCGGCGTCCGGCAGCGAGGCCAGCCACGGGCCGCCGTTCTCCACGCAGAGCGCGCCGCCCGCGGCGTCCCATGCCAGCAGGGTGTCGGGACGGTCGGCGAGCCAGAAGCGGCCACGGCTGCGGGCCGCCGCACAGGCCAGGTCCTCCAGGGCCTCGTAGAGCCGCTGCGGGTGGAACGGCCGGTGGCGGTGCCAGACGAGGGTGGCCACTCCGGCCTCGTCCGCCTCATGAGGCAGCCGCGCGCAGGCCGGGTGCTGGGCGGCGGCGGCCGCCTCGGCGTCGAATCCGGCGAAGGCGACCCGCGCCAGCTCGCCGGTCCCGGTCTCCACCCGTCGAGCGGCCGGGTGCAGCTGGGCCAGCAGGGCGCGGTCCTCCGCCGCCGCGTCCGCCCCGTCGACGAGGGCGAGGACCGGCGCGTACTCCAGCTGCCGGGCCCAGGTGTCCCCGACGGTCCGCTGGTCGGTGACCGCCGAGGCGAGCCCCGCCTCCGCCAGGTCGTCCCCGTTGGCCAGGTACGGCAGGACGAGGGCGGGGTCCACGGCGGTGATCACATTGGTCAGGTCCAAGGCCGCGCCGCCGTGCGCGGCGACGACCTCGGCCATCGCGCGCGGCTCGACGGAGTCCCACAGCTCGACGACGGCGAGCCGGGTCACCCCGTCCGCGGCCAACCGCCGCAGCTCCGGGACGAGGTCCTCGCGCAGCGCGCAGCACGCGCAGTCGTTGACGAGCGGCGCCTCGCCCCGGGACAGCTCGCCCGAGGCGTCGCGCACCAGGCGCCGCACGGTGCCCTCGGCCGCGGTGGAGAGGTCGTGGTGCAGGGCGACACTGCCGGGCACGGTGGTGAGCAGCTCCCGCACCGCGCTCCGGCGGGCGTCCGAGTGCAGCCCGCCGACGATGACGACGGGCAGGGTCACGGCTTGCTCCCGTAGCGGCGCTGGAAGCGCTCGACGCGGCCGGCGGTGTCCAGGACGCGGGCGGTGCCGGTGTAGAAGGGGTGGCTCTTCGAGGAGATCTCCACGTCGATGACGGGGTAGGTGTGGCCGTCCTCCCACTCGACCGTCTTGTCGCTGGTGGCGGTCGACCGGGTGAGGAAGGCGAAGTCGGCGGCCTTGTCGCGGAAGACGACGGGGCCGTAGGCCGGGTGGATTCCGGGCTTCACGGAGTTGTGCTCCTAGGTGTCAGGGCGATCGAGGGGACCGGAGGGGGGACCGTGGGTCAGCGCTCTTCGCGGAAGTCGACGTGCCGGCGCACCACCGGGTCGAACTTGCGCAGCACCATGCGGTCCGGGTCGTTGCGCCGGTTCTTGCGGGTGACGTACGTGTAGCCGGTTCCGGCGGTGGAGCGGAGCTTGACGATCGGGCGTACTTCGTTGCGTGCCATGCGGCTAGTATATGGGAATGGTTTCCATTATCAATAAAGCCCTCGATGAGGGGCGTCACATCCGGCTCGCCCTCAGGGTGAAGGCGATGCGGGCGGTCGACGTCATGGGCGCCGAGAGTGCGGCGGCCCGGATCGAGGCGTGCGGAGTGAGGATCTGATGGCGAAGAAGAGCAAGATCGCGCGGAACGAGAGGCGCAAGACGGTCGTCGAGCGGTACGCCGCCCGGCGGGCGGAGTTGACGCGGGTGCTGCGGCGGCCGTCCTCGACCCCGGCCGAACGCGCCGCCGCGCTCACGGAGTTGAGGCGTCAGCCGCGCGACGCCAGTGTCACCCGGGTGCGTAACCGGGACGGCGTGGACGGGAGGCCGCGCGGGCACCTGCGCCGGTTCGGTCTCTCCCGCGTCCGCGTGCGTGAACAGGCGCACGCGGGATTCCTGCCGGGGGTCACCAAGTCCTCCTGGTGACCTTGCGGCGTAGCTTGGTGGGTCTTCTTTGCCTCGGATGAGACAATCTTGTATCGTTCGAGGCCAAGGAGGCTCATCGTCATGGTGTACGAGGAAGAACTGCTGGACGGCGCCGCCCGGGTGCTCGCCGGCGATCACAGCGCCTCGATGGTGCAGATCGCCGCCGGGATCGGCACCAGCCGCGCCACGCTCAGCCGTCGCTACGCGACCCGCGAGGCGCTGCTGAAGGCCGTCGCGGTCCGCGCGATCGAGGTGGTCGACGGGTGCCTGGCCCCGCTCGACCTGGCCGGGGACGCCGACGGGGACGCCTTCGACGCCGCCCTGGAGGATTTGGTCCTCGCCCTCCTGCCCGCCGCGCACCTCTACGGCTTCACCTCGCGCGACGCCACCGTGCTCGCGGACCCGGAGTTCCGGGCCGGCGTGGACCGGCAGGACCAGCGGGCCCTGGCCTTCCTCGCCCTGGGCCAGCGGCTGGGGCGGCTGCGCGCCGACCTGCCGCCGTACTGGATCTGGTACTCGCTCTGGGGCCTGCTCGACGCGGCCGCCGAGGGCGTACGCGACGGGCACCTCGCCCGCCGCCAGATCGGCCACCTGGTCCTGACCTCCTTCCTCAGCGGGACGCGGCCCGCCGCGCGGCCCCCCGCCGGCGACCCCGAACCCTGACCCGCGCGCCATCGTGCGCACCCCGTGCGCCCACCGCGAACGACTCCGAACGGAACCCGATGCACACCCCCGCGCCGGCCCCCCGCCGGTGGATCGTCCTGGCGATCCTCTCCGGCAGCCTCCTGCTCATCTCCATGGACACCACGATCCTCAACGTGGCCTTCCCCTCGCTCGTCGGCGACCTCCGGCCTGGCGCCGTACAGCAGCTGTGGATCATCGACGTCTACGCGCTCGCCCTGTCCGGACTGCTGGTCACCGCGGGCGCGCTCGGCGACCGCTGGGGGCGCAAGCGGCTGCTCATGGCGGGCTTCGGCATCTTCTCGCTGGCCTCGCTCATAGCCGTGTGCTCCACCGAGGCCTGGCACGTGATCGCCGCCCGCGCCCTGCTCGGCATCGGCGGCGCGGCCATCATGCCGTCCACCGTGTCGATCCTGCGCACCGTCTTCACCGACGCCAAGGAGCGCGCCTTCGCCCTCGCCGTCTGGGCGGCCGTCTTCGGCGGCGGCATGGCCTTCGGACCGGTGATCGGCGGGCTCCTCGTCCAGGACTACGGCTGGCACTCGGCCTTCCTGCTGAACCTTCCCGTCGCCGCCGTCATCGTCGCGGCCGGCCTGCGCTACCTGCCCGAATCGCGTGCCCCGCGCGGCAGTGGCGCCTGGGACTGGTGGGGCGTAGGCCAGTCCGTCGTCGGCATGCTCGCCCTCGCGGGCGGCATCAAGCAGCTGGGCAAGAGCGGAGTCGGCGACCCGCTGCCCTGGGTCCTGCTCCTCGTCGCCGCCGTCGCGCTGACCGTCTTCGTACGCCGCCAGCTGACCCTGGACAACCCGCTGTTGCAGGTCCGGCTGTTCGCCAAGCCCGCCTTCAGCGTCGCGGCGACCGCGATCTTCCTGCCCATGGTGGGCATGGGCGCGATCCTGTTCCTGGTCACCCAGTGGTTCCAGTACGGCGAGGGCTACACCCCGCTCCAAGCCGGAGTGCGCCTCCTGCCCGCCCCGCTCGCCCTGATCGCGGCCTCGATGCTGGCCCCTTCGCTGATGCAGCGCTTCGCGATCCGTCACGTGCTCGGCGCCGCACTGGTCGTCCTGGCCGCCGGCATGGCCCTGCCGTGGACGCTCCAGCAGTTCACCGACCTGGACTACCCGGCCTTCGCGGCGGCCCTGACCGTCATGGGCGCCGGCGCCGGCATCGCGACCACCGTGGCCTCGGTGACCCTGGTCTCCGCCGCACCCGCGGCCGAGGTCTCCAGCGCCGCCGCCATAGAGGAGACCTGCTACGAGCTCGGCTCGGCCATGGGCGTCGCCGTCCTCGGCTCCACCGCGGCCGTGCTCTACCGCAGCAACCTGCCCGCCCTCGGCCTGGACGGCCCCACCGCCGCCGCCGTACGGGACTCCGTCGGCGAGGCCGCGCACACCGCGGAGCGGCTGGGCGGCTCCGTCGGCCAGGCCCTGCTCGACACCGCCTCGCAGGCCTACACCCTGGCCATCACCCCTGCGTTCCTGCTGGCCGGCGGCCTCGCGGTCGTCGCGGCGGCCACCACGTGGTCGCTCATTCCGCGGGACCTGCGGCCCACCGAGAACCACTGAGCCGCGCCGGCCGGAACGCGGGCGCGGCGGGCGCCGGCCCCAGGGTGGTGGTGCCCGGAGCCGCCCGGTGGCCCAGGCCCGTGCGGTAGGCGTCCATCGCCGCCTCCACCCGGCCCGTACGCCGCATCAGGTCGCCCAGCAGCCGGCACAGATCGGCGAGGTCCCCGCTCGCCCCGCTGCGCTCCAGCAGCGCCAGCGCCTGCACGTAGTGCTCCTCGGCGGCCTCGGTGTCACCGCGCTCCTCGGCCATCAGACCGAGGAGCCGGTGCGCGCCGCCCGCGTGGACGGCGCCGTGGCGGTCCCCCAGCTCCAGCAGCGCGGAGAGCAGCCCGGCGGCCTCCTCGTACCGGCCGAGCTGGCGCAGTACGTCGGCCAGCTCGACCTCCACCTGGGCCGTGTAGAGACCTGCGCGCCGGGCCGACAGCATGTCCCGGGCCGTGCGCAGCTCCCGTTCCGCCGAGGCGAGCTCGCCGTTCTGGGCCTGTACGTAGCCGCGCATCCAGTGGCAGTGCGCCAGGTCCGTCCGCAGCCGCAACTGCCCGTAGATCGCCTGGGCCTTGGCCAGGGAGGCGTCGGCGTCGGCCACCCGCCCCTCGGCGAGGAAGGTCCGGGCCACCTGCCGGTGCATCCCGGCCACCAGCGCCGGATCGTTGACCTGCGGGGCCAGTGCGAGCGCGAGCTCGGCGGCGTGGGCGGCGCGGGCATGGGCGCCCATGTCGATGTACGGGCCGATGACCGCGGCGTGGAGCAGCACCAGCGCGTCCGGATCGGCCAGCCCGCTCGCGCCCAGCTCGTCGATGGTGGATTCCAGCAGGTAGCAGGCGTAGCGCAGTTCGCCGGCGAGCAGGTGGGCCACGGCGCGCCCGCGGATCGGCCGTGCGCGGCGGGGCAGCGGCTGGTCGGCCAGCAGGCGCTCGGCCGCCTCGAAGTGGGCGATCGCGTCCGGTAGTTCACCGGCCTCCAGGGCGCATTCGCCGAGCCCGAGCCGGGCCTCCGCCTGCTCGGGGACGAGCCCGAGGTCCTCCGCCTCGGCGATCAGGCGCCGGTAGCGTACGGCGGCCTCCGCGGCCTCGCCCGTGGCGAGCGTCTGCTGGGCGTCGGTGAGCGCGAGCCGCAGCTCGGTGGCCAGGTGGGCGGGGCGGCCGGTGGCCAGCTCCTCGTAGGAGGTGCCCAGGCGCGCGGCGAGGAAGCGCAGTGCCGTCTCGGAGGGGCGGACCTTGCCCGACTCCAGGGTGGAGACATAGGCCGAGGTGTAGGCCGGCTCGGCCAACTGCCTCTGGGTCAAGCCGAGTTCAGCGCGCATGCGCTGAACCCTACGGCCGATCAGGGCCGGTTCGTCCATGAAATCCCCCTGGTTGCTCGAACTCCCCAGTATTCAGGGGGAGCAGGCATTGCGCACCACCCGCGCGCCACCTAGTTTAAGCAACCACTTCAGCAGATTTATCAAGCTGCTTAACTTCCGTTCCCGGGGGAGGACTTCATGGTTCGAGTCAGACGTCCGGCCGTCCGCACGGCGCTGCGCGCCGCCGTCGCGATGGTCTGCGCAACCGCCGCGCTGGTGGCCGCGGGGCCCGCCGACGCGGCCGACCCGCCGGCCGCCGACAGCCGGGTGAAGGTGGAGATACCGGGGCCGGAGCAGGGCGGCGACGCCGGATCCGGCCACGCCCGCGTGCCGGCCGCGGGCGGCCCCGCGAAGAGCGCGGGCCGGCTCTCCCCGGCGCAGCGCGAGGCCGACGGCACCGTCACCAAGCTGATCGACAACGGCTCCACCGCCGACCGCCTCGACGTCGTCGTCATCGGTGACGGCTACACCGCCGCCGAGCTGGCGCGCTTCCACGCCGACGCCGAACAGAAGTGGGCCGAGGTGACGGCCGTCGAGCCGTACACGACGTACCGGAACCTCTTCAACGTCTGGACGGTCGACGCGGTCTCCCACGACTCCGGCGTCTCCGGCGACCCCGACCCCGCAACCGTCCGCGACACCGCCCTCGGCTCCTACTTCTGGTGCGAAGCCATCGAGCGGCTGCTCTGCGTCGACCAGCCCAAGGTGGACGCCTACGTGGCGAAGGCGCCGGCGGCCGACCTGGTCATCGTCCTGGCCAACAGCGCCAAGTACGGCGGGGCCGGCTACAACGAGCGCAGCGCCACCCTCGGCTACGAGGGGATCTCCACGGCCTCGGCGGGCCACCCGAAGTCCGGCCAGGTCGCCATCCACGAGACCGGCCACTCACTGGGCAAGCTCGCCGACGAGTACTTCTACCCCGGCCTCCCGGACTACGAGAAGTACACCGGCCCCGAACCCGCCGAATCCAACAGCACGGCGCTGACCGCCGACGCGATGGCCGCGCAGCGGGCCAAGTGGTACCGCTGGCTCGGCGAGGAGTCACCCGACGGCGGCACCGTGGGCGCCCACGAGGGCGGCAACTACTTCGTGACCGGGCTCTACCGGCCCACCGACAGCTCCCTCATGCGGGTCCTGGGCAAGCCCTTCAACCTGCCCGGCGTCGAGTCCATGATCGCCGGCTTCTACCAGCACGCGCGGATCGTCACCCCCCTCACCCCGACCGACCGCACCCTGCGGCTGCGCCACACGGCGAAGGCGTCCGTACCGCGGCTGAACGCGCCGGACGGCAGACAGCCGGTGGTCCGCTGGTACCTCGACGGCAGGGAGCTGAAGCGCTTCGAGGGCCGTACCGAGGTGCCGGTGGCGGAGCTGTGGCTGTTCGACCTCCGCACGCACCGGCTGTCGGTCACGGCCGAGGACCGTACGCCGTCGGTACGCGACCCGAAGACCATCCGCACGCTGCGGTCCACCGCCACCTGGACGGTCAGGCTCTGAGGCGCACCGCGCCCCGTACGCCCCTCGCATGCGGCTCACACCCGGCGCCAGCAGGCCAGCGCCCAGGAGAACAGTCCGAACAGCACGAGCCCGGCGCCGACCAGCACGAGCAGCCACGGTCCCGCCGGGGTCTCGGCGAAGGCCCTGAGGGTGTCGTCGACGCCCTTGGCCTGCGAGGGGTCGTAGCGCACGGCCGCGTAGACGAGGAAACCCCCGGCCGCCGTGAACAGCGCGCCGCGGGCCAGGCCGCCGGCCACCCCGAGGAACTCGACCGCCTTGCGGACGCCCTCGGGCACCCGGCCCATCTCCAACTGCTTGCGGAACGAGCGCCGGGCCGCCTGCACGGCGATCACGACGCCGCCCACGGCGATGGCCGCCCCCGCCGCCCCGACCCACCACGGGCCGCCCGGCGTGTCCATCACCTTCGACGTCACGTCGCGCGACTGCTCGTCACCGGACCGCCCACCACCGGATCCCGCCGCGAAGGACAGCACCGAGAACGCGACGACACCGTAGAAGACGGTCCGGGCCGCCGACGCGAGCCGCTTGGAGGCCTTGCCGCCGTCGGGACCGGCGGCGCCGAACACCGCCTCCGACAGCCGCCACAGCATCATGCACACGAGGCCGATTCCGACGGCCCACACCAGGAAACCACCGAAGGGCTTCTCCGCCAGTTCCTGCAGCGCGCCCGTGCGGTCCGCCTCCTGACCGCCTTCGCCGAACGCCACCCGCACGGCGAGCGCGCCGACGAGTACGTACAACAGGCCGCGCGCCGCCAGGCCGCACCGCGCCACCACCTCGCGGCCCGTGCTGCCCTGGGACCCGGTCCGCGCGCCCTCACGTGCCACTTGGCCGACCATGAGACCAGCCCCCCTTCCACTCGGGCCGGCGCGACGGGCGGACGCGTACGCGCCGGATCCGCGTGCCGGACGACTTGCCGTGCGGCTACCCGCAGCCCGCCCCTCCATGCGGTGCGGGCCCGGCCGTGCCCGGCGGCCGCGGACCGGCCGGCGGCAGCGCACCGGCCGGCGGCAGCGCACCGGCCGGCGGCCGCGCGACGGATCGCGGCGGCCACCGGCCGGGGTACGGGGGAGAGACGCGGGGCACGGGCTCCAGGGCTACATGGGGTCCATGCCGCGGTCGTCCATCCGGCCCTCCTGCTCGCTCTGCTCCTGGAGGCGACGGGCCTTCTCCTTGAGTCGGCGGCGCTCTTCCGGGTCGGTCGAACGCTCGGCCGCGTCGTTCAGTTCCTGGGCCTTGGCGCGCATCTGCTGGGACCGGCCGCGGGATTCGCCTGAAACACTCATGATGGCTCCTTGCATCAGTGGGAGAGCGGGCGGAATCAGCGAACCAGCACTGCCGGGCGCGCGCATCTCGAAGCGTCACCGAGCGTGATGCGCAGCCCTTGGCTCCTCCGGTCGCCCGCGGGCGGGAGCCGCACGCCGGGTGCCGGTCCGGTCAGTCCAGGTCGGTGTCCGCGCCGAGCGAGGTGGTGAGGGTGAACAGGGCTCCGTCCGGGTCGCGGAGCGTCACCCAGCGCTCCGTGGCGTTCGAGGCGATGTCCGAGACGGCGCGTCCGCCCAGCGCGACGGCGGCCTCGATCGCCGGCCGCAGCTTCGGCACGCGGAAGTGGACGTGCCAGCGGGGCCTGGTGTGCGGGGAGTAGGCGGCGAGCTCGACGGGGCCGCTGTTCAGGCGGGCCACGGGCTCACCGTCCTGCCGCAGGACGACCTGGTCCTCCTCGTAGGAGACCTCGCAGCACCCGGGGCGTTCCGTGGCCCATTCGAGCACCGCGCCGTAGAAGATCGCCGCGTCGAGGGCGTTGCGGGTCCGCAGTTCCAGCCAGGCCGGCAGCGGCCCCTTGCCCGCCCCCCAGTCCGCGGCCACGGCGCCCTCCCAGACCCCGAAGACCGCACCGTCCGGATCCGCGACGAGTGCGGCACGGCCGCCGGACTCGAAGGAGACCGGGCCGACGGCGATGGTGCCCGTCCGCTCCCGGACGCGGTCCACCGCCACATCGGCGTCGTCCACGGCGAAATACGGAGTCCAGGCCACCGCGACGCCCAGGTCCCCGGCCAGCGCTCCGATGCCCGCCACCGGGACCCGGTCCAGGTACGCCACCGAAAAGGCCTCGCCGAGGCGGGCCGGCCGGAACCTCCAGCCTGCGACCGCACCGTAGAAGCGCTGGGCCGTCTCGAGGTCGCGGGTCATCAGGCTCACCCAGCACGGCGCCCCGAAGACCTCCCTCGTCGAAATCTCCACCGCTCGCTCCGTCCCTGTGGCCCCCCGGTTCATTCTGGTACTTTTCGTGCCGTTCCTCGCGGCCGGCGACGGCGTGCGCACACGGAAGGTGTCCGAGAACCACGCTCCGTGTCGATCCCGCCCGGCGGCGTCCGGCGCTAGCCTCGGTTGCGGACGCCACCCCGCACGCCGGAAGGCAGGTCACCCATGGCCGGTTCCCAGGTTCCCGTCATCGATCTCGGGCCGTGGCGGTCCGGGGGGCCGCGGGAACGCGCCCGTACGGCCGCCCGCGTCGACGAGGCGCTGCGCGCGGCCGGCTTCCTGCTCGTGACCGGCCACGGCGTGGACCCCTCGCTGCCCGCGCGGATCAGGGAGGCGGCGCGCGCGTTCTTCCGGCTGCCGACCGCCGTGAAGGAGCCGTACGCCGTCACCGTCGGCGGGCGGGGCTGGCTCGGCCCGGGGGCGGAGGCCAACAGCTACGCCGAGGGCACGGCTTCACCGCCCGACCTCAAGGAGTCCTGGTCCTTCGCGGCGGACGACCCCACCGGCGACCCCTCCGTGGACGCCGAGTGGTTCCGGCCCAACACCTGGCCCGCCGAGGTGCCGGAGCTGCGGCCGCTGGTGACGGAGTACCTGGCCCGGATGCGGGTCCTCTCCGACGAGCTGCTGGTCCTCCTCGCCACCGCCCTCGGACTCGCCGAGGACCACTTCACGCGTCACACCGGACACCCCACCTGGGGGTTCAACCTCAACTGGTACCCCGGTACGGAGACCGTGGGCCCGCCGCTGCCCGGCCAGTTCCGCATCGGCGCGCACACCGACTTCGGCACGGTCACGGTCCTCGACCGGCAGCTCGGCGCGGGCGGGCCCCAGATCCACACCGATGCCGACGGGTGGCAGGACGCCCCCTACGACCCGGCCGCGCTCACCGTCAACATCGGGGACCTGATGGCCCGCTGGACGGGCGACCGCTGGCGCGCGGGCCGCCACCGCGTCCTGCCGCCGCCCGCCGACACCCCGGCCGAGGAACTGATCTCGCTCGTCTACTTCTACGAATGCGACGCGCACACCCGGGTGGAATCCCTCCCCGCCCCCGTCGGCCGGGTGGTGCACGACCCCGTCGACTCCCACACGTACCTGCGCGGCAAGCTCGACGCGATCAGCGTCACGGAGCCGGGCTGAGCCCCGCGACGCCATCGCCGGATGCGGGGAGAGGTGGTCTTTCGCAGCAGCTCCCGTCGTGGTCTCATGCCATATGAACAGGCGGACGCGCGAGGGTTACCAAGGGACCGGGCCGGGGGCGATCACGCCGGACGGGTGTGCGGTCGAGCTGTACGAGCGGCTCCCCGTGGGCGACGAGCCCGAGATCATCGGGCGGGCGGTCCCCGCCGAGGCCCGCATCCTCGAACTGGGATCCGGTGTGGGCCGCGTGACGCATCCGCTGGTCGAGCGCGGCTTCACCGTCACGGCCGTCGACGAATCCCCCCAGATGCTGGAGCGAGTCCACGGCGCCCGCACCGTGTGCAGTCCGATCGAGGAACTGGAACTCGACGAGCGCTTCGATGTGGTGTTGCTGGGGTCGTTCCTCGTCCACGCCGGTGATCCGCGAGTGCGCCGGGGGCTGCTGCGTACCTGTCGACGGCATGTCGCGGACGACGGCTGCGTACTGATCCAGCGGGAGGGCGAAGGCAGGCACGAGAACCTGCCGCACGAGCGGCAGATCGCCGGCGGTCTCGTCCGGGTGCTGTCCTCCGATCCGGTGAGCCCCGGTGTGCGGTCCGTCCACGTCGAATATGTCTTCCCGGACGTCCGGTGGACCCAGACGTTCCTGTCACGCCCCTTGACCACCGAGGGCTTTGAACTCGCCTTGCGCGAGGCGGGACTTGCCGTCGACGCCTATCTGACCGGCGACCGCACCTGGGTGCGGGCCCTGCCGGTCACCGGCCGTCCGTAGCCGGACCACGCGGGTTCCGGAGCCGGTGTCAGTGCGGGTCGGTACGGTCGGAACATGAGAGCTACTGGAACGTTCAGCGTCAAGGCGTTCGTCCCGACCGAGCTGAAACCGGATCCCGCGGTGTCCACCGGGCTTCCCGTGGGTGTGGCGACGATGGAGAAGGCGTTCGAGGGCGAGGTGGCCGGCCGCTCGGCGACCTTGTTCACCGCCGCGTTCGACCAGGAGACCGGCGTCGGCACCTATGTGGCCATGGAGTCCTTCGAGGGCTCCCTGCACGGCCGGGAGGGGGCGTTCAACTTCGCGCACTCGGCGACCACCTCCGGCAGCGACCGCACCGCGGAGTTCTTCACCATCGTGCCCTCCAGCGGCGCCGGTGAACTGGCCGGAATCTCCGGCGCCGGGGGCATGGCGGTCGATCCGGACGGCACCCACCGGATCTGGTTCGACTACCGCCTCGACTGAGCCACAAGCACCCAGGTGACCAGTCCGGAGCAGGTCGGGAACGCCGCGGCGAGCACCCCGCCCGCGAGGGTGACGGTGGCGCCGGGCGCCCGGACCCCGAGCCGGTGGAGGCGGGCCGAGACGGTGGCGAGCCGGCGGCGAAGCGCAGGGACTGAGGCCCGGACAGCGGCCGGATGAGACCTGAGGCGGAGGCGGGACCTACCCGGGAGGTACGGGGTGATCCCTCTGCGAGTTGACGATCCGTCTACTGCCGCTGCATAGCCTCGGATTCATGAACCGACGCAGAGCTGTCGCCTCAGCCGCCCTAGTCGCCCTGCTCCTGCCGCTCCCGCTCGCCGGCGCGGGTACCGCCGTCGCGGCGGACTCGCCGTCCGCCGCCGCGCAGCTGCGCACCGCGGTGGAACTGCCGCGCCCCACCGGCCGGTTCGCCGTCGGCCGGGAGGACCTGCACCTGGTGGACCACAGCCGTACCGACCCCTGGGCCGGATCGGGCCCGCGCGAGCTGATGGTCACCATGCGCTACCCGGCCCGGCGCGACACCGGCGGCCCCGCGCGCTACCTCACCGACGAGGAGGCCCGGCTGCTGCTGGTCGACCGCGGACTCGACCAGGTCATCCCCGTCGCGACCCTGACCGGCACGGTGAGCGCCTCCCGCACCCACGCCCGTCCCCTCGCCGGACGGTACCCGCTGGTCGTGCTCTCCCCGGGCTTCACCGTCCACCGCTCCACGCTCACCGCGCTCGCCGAGGACCTTGCCTCCCGCGGCTACGTCGTCGCCTCCGTCGACCACGCCTACGAGAGCGTCGGCACCGCCTTCCCCGGCGGGCGCGTGCTGAAGTGCCTGGCCTGCGAGAAGACCGAGGCGGGCACGCCCATGCGGACGGTCAGCGACACCCGCGGCCGCGACGTGTCCTTCCTGCTGGACCGCCTCACCGGACGCCACCCCGCCTGGCGCCACGCCGGCCTCATCGACCAGAGCCGCATCGCGATGGCGGGACACTCCATCGGCGGGGCCTCCGCGGTCGCCGCGATGGCCCTCGACCCCAGGATCCGCGCCGGGGTGAACATGGACGGCGGACTCCACACCCCGGTCCCCGACGCCGGACTCGGAGGCCGCCCCTTCATGTTCCTCGGCGAGCAGCGCAGCGCCCCCGGCGGCATCACGTCGTGGGACGACAACTGGCCCAAGCTCGACGGCTGGAAGCGCTGGATCACCTTCGCGGACTCGGGCCACTTCACCTTCAGCGACTTCCCGGCGATCGGCGAGCAGCTCGGCCTCCCCGACCAGGACGCCCCGCTGCCCGGAGCCCGCTCCGTCGAGCTGACCCGGCGTTATGTCGCCGCCTTCGTCGACCAGCACCTCAAGGGCATCCCGCGGCCCCTTCTCGACGGCCCCTCGCCCGACGCGCCGGAGGTCCGCTTCCACACCCCCTGAACCGCCGCTCAGACCACGGTCACCGGGTGCCGCACGACCGCGTCGAAGAGGTAGCCCTGCGTGTTGTGGACCGAGGTCTCGGGCTGCGTCCGCCCGCTCGCGTCGGTCGCCCGCGCCAGCAGCGCCGTCGCACCTGTCGTCCGCGGGGTCCACGGCAGCGACCAGCGCACCCAGCTGCCCCGGCGCGGGGCGTCGTGCATCCGGGCCCGCCGCCAGTGGCCGCCCCCGTCCGTGCTGACCTCGACGCGCGTGACGAGGGCCGCCGCCGACCAGGAACGGCCGGTCAGCAGCCGGGTCCGGTCCACCGGAACGGTGGCCCCCAGCTCCAGCTCGAAGGCGCTCTTGAGGGTCTGCCGGGTCAGCGGGGCGCTGCCCTGCGCCGGGTACTCGGGCCCGAACAGCCGGTACAGGTCGGTGTTCCACGGCGAGTACAGCGGCTCGTCGCTCACCTCGATGTCCCCGACCCACTTGATCGAGGAGATCCCGACCCAGTCCGGTACGACGAGGCGCACCGGACCGCCGTGGTCGGGCGGCAGCGGCTGCCCGTTCATCTCGTACGCGAGCAGGACGTCGTCCAGTGCCTTCGCCACCGGCAGCGGGCGGCGCACCCGGCCCAAATTCACCCCGTTCGCGACCACCTCGTCGTCCAGTCCCCTCGGCAGCACGTCGACGGCCCCGCGGGTGACCCCGGCCAGCCGCAGCACGTCCGACAGCCGCGCCCCGCGCCAGCGCGCCACCCCGATGGCCCCCAGGGTCCAGGCGGTGCCGGTCACCGGCTGCCCCTGCTGCGTGGTGTAGAAGCTCCGGCCGTTGCCCGCGCACTCGATGAACAGCGTCCGCTCGACCGCCCGCAGGGCCCGCAGCCGCTCGTACGAGAACTCCACCGGGTCGCCCGCCAGCCCGTCGCCCCACACCTTCAGCCGCCACCCGGCCGCGTCGACGCGCGGGGTGGAGGTGTGGTTGCGGACGAAGAACCGGTCGATCGGGGTGAGCGGGCCGGTCCCGCGCAGCGCCGCGAAGTTCGTCTCCGCGTTGGTGCCGCGGAGCGTGAACAGCTCGGGCGGCAGCGGTTTGACGGTGACGGGCCCGGCGGCCGCGGCGACGGGCGGGTTCGGCGCGGCCGCGGCCGGTGAGCCCGAGCCGGCGGTCGAGCCCGCGGCCGCGGCCGGTGCGCCCGTCGCCACGCCCAGCGATCCGGCGGCCGCCCCGACCGCGAACAGCTTCAGCAGGTCGCGGCGGTCCACTCCGGCGGAGCGGGCGTGGCCGCGGGCCCACTGCCGCAGGCGCGTGCGGTCGTACCGGCTCTCGTCCGACAGGTCGAAGGGCATGGCGGGTTTCTCCTCGGTCGCGGTTCCCGACGGACCGTAGAGGTCCCGGGCGGGCCGCGGGAACCTTCCCAGAGCGATGGCCACGCACTCGAAACACTGCCGCAACGGCCGATTACCGCTGGTCGGCGGAATTTCGGCAGGATGTGGGGCATGACCGAGATCCGTACCCCCCGCCTCCTCCTCCGCCGCTGGACCGACGACGACCTCGTCCCCCTGTCGGAGATCAACGCCGACCCGGAGGTGATGCGCTGGATCGGTGACGGATCCACCCTCGGCCTCGACGAGACGGCCGAGGAGATCGAGCGCTGGGAGGAGGAGTGGGACGACGAGGGCTTCGGGCTCTTCGCCGTCGAGCTCCTCGCCTCCGGTGAACTCATCGGCGCCGTCGGCCTCTCGGTCCTCGAGAACCTGCCGGACGCCCGGGCGGACGTGCAGATCAGCTGGCGGCTCGGCCGCCAGTACTGGGGCCAGGGCTACGCCTCCGAGGCCGCTCACGCCACCCTGGAGTTCGCCCTCCAGGACCGTGGCCTGGACCGGGTCGTCGCGATCAACCGGATGAGCAACACCGACTCCGAGAACGTGATCCGCAAGCTGGGCATGGTGATGGAACGCGACACCACCGACCCCCGGTACCAGACGTCCGTGCGGATCCACGGCATCGACCTCACGGAATACGAGGCCTGATCCGGCCGTCCCGCATCAGCCGATCGGACGACCCCCGGGTCGGCCGGACCGCTCCCGTGCTCCGTCCACCGGGCGGACCGGCCGGGGCCCCGGCGCGGCGAGCATGGACCGGGGGAGCGGGAGGGCGTACGCGGCCCTCCCCGCCCCGGAGCCGAGAGGGACACCATGAACGCGCACGACCGACTGCTCCTCGACGGCGCCCGCCGCGGCGACGCGACGGCGGTGAGCGCCGCGCTCGCCGCGGGCGCCGCCGTGGAAGCCCGCGACGAGCAGCTGCGCACCCCGCTGCTGCTCGCCGCGCTCGGCGACCACCTGGCCGCGGCCGGGGTGCTGCTCGCCGCCGGAGCCGACCCGAACGCCCCGGACTCCCGGGAGGACAGCCCCTGGCTGGTCACCGGCGTCACCGGCAGCGTCCGGATGATGCGCCTGCTGCTACCCGCCGGGCCCGACCTGAAGCAGCTCAACCGCTTCGGCGGGATCTCCCTCATCCCGGCCGCCGAGCGCGGGCACACCGCGTACGTGCGGGCGGTGCTCGACGAGACGGACATCGACGTCGACCACGTCAACCGGCTCGGCTGGACCGCCCTGCTGGAAGCGGTGATCCTCGGCGACGGCGGGCCCCGCCACGAGGAGGTCGTCGCCCTCCTGCTCGCCGCCGGAGCCGCTCCCGAACTGGCCGACCACGACGGGGTGACCCCGTACGAGCACGCCGTACGCCGCGGGTTCCAGGGCATGGCACGGATCCTGCGCGCGGCCGGATCGGCCGGGGTCGGTGCGGCCGACGGGGCCGGCGGGACGGCCGGGAAAGAGCCGGGGAGCGGCCGGTGAACCGCCGCGCACGGGACGCCCGTACCGCCCTCGCGGCGCTCGCCGCGGCCCTGCTGCTCGCCGCCTGCGCCCAGGCCGGGACCCCGGCGACGTCCGCGACCGCCTCGGCCTCCGCGACGCCGAGCCCGGCTCCGTCCGCGGCCTTCCCGCTGCCCGCCACCGCGCCGACCCCGCAAGGGCTGCTCCTGACCGCCGACTTCGGGGCCGACACCGTCACCTTCGTGGACCCGGCGCGCGGAGCGGTCGCCTCCGTCGCCGTGGGCCGGGCCCCGTACGGACTGGCCGTCGGCGCGGACGGCCGCGCGTGGGTGGCCACGGCCGAGGGCCTCGCCGTCGTCGACACCCGCGGCCGCTCCCTGGTGGCGCGCGTCCCGTACCGCACGGGCACCGGACCGGTCATCGACGGCGAGTACCGCGGCGGCGGCATGGGCGTCGCGCTCTCGCCCGACGGCGCGCACGCCTTCGTCGGGGTCAACGTCCCCGGCACCACCGGCGTCCTGGAGGTCGTGGACACGGCGACGCGCCGGGTCACCGCCGTCGTACCGGTGGGCCGGCGCCCCTTCGACGTGGACGTGTCGGCCGACGGCGCCGAGGTGTACGTCACGGGCCACGACTCCTTCGACGTCACCGTCGTCCCGGCCGGGTCGCTGCGGCCCCGCCGGATCGAGGTCGCCCCGTACGGCACCGGGGGCGGGCTCGGCTCCTGGCTGAAGCCGCACTACGCGGCCGTCCGCCCGGCCGACGGGAAACTGCTGCTCCCCTTCGAGGGCGAGCGGCTCGCCGTCGTCGACCCGCGCAGCGGCCGGACCACCGTCGAGCCGATGACCGCGGACACCCACCAGCACGGCGCCACCGTCACCGCCGACGGCCGGCTCCTGGTGGTCGGCACGGGAGCGGTGGAGCCCGGCGCCGGCAAGGGCCCGTCGCTGACGGTGCGTTCCCCGGACGGCACCGAGCGGGTGTACCCGCTGGAGGGCCCGCACGAGGACGTGGCCGTGTCCCGGGACGGCCGGACCGCGTACGTCACGGGCGGCTACACCCGCGACGGCCACTGGAACGGCATCACGGTCGTCGACCTGGAGTCGGGCGCCGCCCGCCGCCTCCCGGCGGGTGCCAGGCCCCTCGGCATCGCCGTCCTCTGAGCGGGCCCCGGTCAGTCGGGCGCGGTCCCCGGAGCCCGCGCCGCGCCGCCCCGGCGGACCGAGGCGAGCGCGGCGGCGTGCAGGGCGGCCGGATCGCCGTGGTGGGGGAGCGGGCTGCCGGAGAGGGTGTACCACTCGTCGGCGCCCTCGTACTGGATGTCGAAACGGACCATGTCCCCGGCCACGGCGGTGGTGCACAGCGTGAGCGGGCCGGTGATGACGCCGACCTCGTCGGTCATGGCGCCGCCCGGCCCGGGAGTCACCCCGTCCTGCCACCGCCGGTGGTGTCCCCCGGTCATGAGGCGCAGGTGTCGAGCATTGTGGTGAGCATCTTCTTCTCCGCTTCGGTGATGGTCAGCCCGTACGTGGACTTCACGGTGGTCCAGGCCCGTCCGTACTGGCACCAGCTCGACCTGTCCGGCGGCTGCCACAGGTCCGGGCTCTGGTCGCCCTTGGAACGGTTCGACGCCGCCGTCACGGCGAGCAGCTGAGGGTTGGTCAGGTCGTTGGCGAAGGCCTTGCGCTTGGCGGCGTCCCAGCCGGCCGCGCCGGAGCGCCACCCCTCGGCGAGCGGGACCATGTGGTCGATGTCCATCTTCGCGGCGTCGGTGACGGCCACCCCGTCGTACAGGCTCTTCCAGCTGCCGGACACCGCCCGGCACTCCGCGTCCCGTTTGACGCCGGAGCCGTCGCGCTCCAGGACCACCTCACGGGTGTCGCACTTGTCGCCCTGCTGGGCCCAATGCGTGAACTTGTCCCGGCTGTAGCCGGCCATCGTGCCCACCGGCGCCACCTTCAGGGCCGCCAACCGGGTCCGCGCCTCGGCGGCGCTGACCAGCCCCGGCAGCACGTCCCCGCCGACCGGCTTGGAGTCCGGCTTCGAGCCGCGATCCGAGTCCGGGGGCTGCGCGGTCCGCGTGGCCGACGGTTTCGCGTCCCCGCCGCCCGGCCCGGCCGTGCCGGAGCAACCGGCCGCGCCCGCCGCCAGCAGCACGGCCGCCAGGATCGCACCCGGCACACCTATCTGACGTCCCATAACCCCACCCCTTGCCGACCGCGCCGCGCACCTGTCCCCGGAAGACTACCCAGAATCGGACATAAAACCGGATGCTGACCCTCCGGCGGGCGTTGTCAGTGCGGCTCGCTAGTCTCCCGGAATACCGCAGCTCAGGGGGGTCAGTTCCCCCCTGTCAGGGCTGCGCGGAACCGGACGCGACAGGCGGAGGGGCACGGGCTGATGGCATGGCTGGCGGCGGGCGAGGGGTACGAGATCGCCCTGGTGGAAGGACGGGTGGTGGCGAGGTCCGCCACCGGCCGGACGGCGGGACGGCAGTTGAAGACGCTGCCGAAGGCGCTGAAGGACCATCCCGAGGTGGACCGGCTGCGCCGGCTCACCGAATGGCTCGACCGGCACGAGGCCGCGTGCGTCGCACAGGTCGACGCCTGGATGGTGTCCTCGCTGCCCGTACCCACCGAACTGCTCGCGCGGGTCTGGCCGGACGAGGCCTGGCAGCACGCCCTGCGCGACATGGCCGTCGTCGGAGACGACCCGGACGAGGTGGGCTTCCTGCGCGACGCCACCGCCTCCGGTGAACTGAAGGTGGTCAACCTCGACGGCGAGACCGTACGCCTCTCCCCGCGCACGGTGACCCTGCCCCATCCGGTGCTGCTGCCGGACCTGGACGACGTACGGGAGTTCGCGGCCGAGCTGGGCATCGTGCAGCGGGTCGAGCAGATCCACCGCGCGACCTGGCACAAGCCGGACGGGCTCACCGCCACCGCCACCGAGGTGCGCGACTACGCGGGCGGGGTCTTCCCCACCCGCTTCAGCCTCGCCGCCCGCGCCACCGCCCTCGGTTACCGCGTCTCCGGCGGCTACGCCACCTGCAAGGTCCGGGACGCGGGCGCCGGCGCGGAGGCCGCGGTGTGGATCGGCGAGCCCTACTACGAGGACGAGATGACCACGGGCGCCCTGAGCTGGCACGACGAGGACGGCCGAAGGGTACCCCTGGCCACCGTCGGACCGGTGGCCTGGTCCGAGGGAATGCGGATGGCCGCGGCGCTGTACGCCGGGCGCAAGATCGAGGAGGGCGGGGACGCATGAGCACCAACCTGGGGGACACCGAGATGAACACGGCCGAACTGCTGCTCAAGGCGGGCGCCGTACTCCCGCACGACACCAAGGGCGCCGCCGGCCCCACCGCCGTCGAACTGACCGCCCGCTCCTACCGCCACCCCGGGCTCGGCGACGACCGCGTCGTCGTCCGCCTCTCACCCGCCGAACTCGGCCCGGCCGAGGACCTCGCCGCCGGCTTCCTGGGACTCGTACGCGACGAGGGCGAGCCCCCCGTCGTCGGCCTGAGCCGGCGCCAGGCGCTCGGCTTCCCCGAATGGGTCCTCGTGCACCACCCCGAGGACGGCCACCACGCCCTCGCCGTAGTCCCCGAACTGGACCGGATCGCCCGGCAGGCCAAGACCAAGCCCAAGGCCGCCCTCGACGCCTGCCAGGAACTCGCCGACCGGCTCGCGGCCTCCGTCCCGCACTTCCTGCCCGTATTCCACGAGCAGGCCGCCCGCGTCTTCCTCGCCGTCGAGAACACCACTTACGCCGCCCAGCTGTTCGGCCGGGCCCGCGCCGCCGAGGCCCAGTACGGGCTGGACATCGACGAGGACCGCCTCGACGCCGTCTTCCTCGAATTCGCCCTCGTCGGCGCCCTGCCGGTGAAGGTGCTCACCGGCTACGGCAAGGCCCTGGCCGCCCGCGTCACCCCCGCCGAGGCCCACGAGCGCTTCCGCCGCCTGTGCGTGCGCCGCACCGCCGGCGGGTTGGCCCCCTCCGCCCAGGCCGCCACCGAACTGCGCCGCCTCGCCCGCGCCGCAGGCCTGAGCGGAACCGAGGCCGAGCAGGACTACCTCGCCGAACTGCTGCCCCTGCCCGCCACCCTGCGCGCCGCGGCCGGCTGGTGGAAGGCCCACCGTGCCGCCCTCGTCGCGCTCGCCCAGCGCCGTCCCGAGGTACGCGGCACGCTCCTCGGCCTGACCCCGCCCGGCGGCGAGGAGCTCCCCACCCTGTGGCTGGACATCCTCGAGGAGTCCGGCGCCACCGCCGGACTCACCGGCGAGGAAGCGCCCGCCGAGCAGCGTTCCCCCGACGGCGCCGCCGGCTGGCTGGAGCGCTTCCACGCCGCCCGCCACAGCGGCTGGGGCGTGCGTCCCGCCCTCCCCGTCCTCCTCGACATCGTCGAGCGCTGCGCGGAGCAGCTGCGCACCGAACTCGCCCGGCCCGGCCGGGATACGGGCCTGCGCATCGGGGTCGAGGACGCCGACCTCCTCGACCTGCTGCTCGCCCTGGAGATCCCGGTCGCCGACCCCGAACCCGACACCGAGAACAAGCGGCACCGGCACGACCAGCTGAACCTGGCCGGCTGGGCCGCCGTCGACCAGCGCCGCGACCTGCGCGCCCTCGGCGCCGACCAGCGCTTCCACCCCGCCTTCCGCCGGGCGCTGAACGCCCTCGGCGCAGGTGAGGGCCCCGACGTCATCCGGCGCGTCGCCGAGTCGCCCGGCGGCCGCCCGCTGCTGACCGAGTGGACGCGCGAAGTCGCCCGCGCCTCGATCGCCGCAGGCCTGCCCGGAGTCCCCGACGCCATCCAGCGCCTGACCTGGCTGCCCACCGAAGCCCTCGAACTCGCCCCCGGGGAAGTGGCCGCCGCGGCCGCCGCCGACCTCGCCGAAACCCTCGCCCGCACGCTGCGCGGCGGCCTCTTCGAGGAGCTGGCCTGGCCCTCCTGGGAGCGCGCCCTCGCCGAACTGAGCCCCGGCAGGAACCACCGGGGCCTGACGGTCACCGAAGCCTGGCCGTACCTCATCGTCGCCAACGAGACCGAGGTCCGCGTCATCGACGCCGACTCCACCGTCCTCACCCACGACCTGCGCGTCCCCGCCGGGTCCAACTACCGGCACGCGTTCCACTACGTCGACGGCGACCTGCTGGTCTTCTGGTCCGCCTGGAGCACCAACAGCACGGAGGGCTACTGGCACTCCGATCCCCAGACCGTCTTCACCCTGGACACCGACCGCAACCACTGGTCCCTGCGCAGCGACCACATCTCCCTGCCGCTCCCCGGCGGCGGCCGCACCACCGGCGGCGGCGTCCTGCACCGCGGCGACACCAAGCTCCCCGACGAGCGGCCGCTGCTGTCCGACGGCACCTCCTACTGGGTGTGGCAGCGCCGCGACGAGAGGAACGAAGCCGGCTGGCTCGAGTACGACCCCACCGGCGCCGCCTACGGCCGGGCCTCCCTGCCCGCGTTCTTCGCCGACGCGCTGCGCACCCACCCGGAGAACGCCCGCCGCAGCGGTCACTCCAACTGGCTGCGCCCGGCGCCCACCGTGGCCGGCTCCGTGCTCGGCGCCCCCGCCGACGGCCTGCTCGGCTGGCGCACCGTGCGGATCCCCGGCCACGGCTGGCAGGGCGCCGACACCGGCGGCCGCAGCGTCACCGTGCCCGAGGGCCGCGACATGCCCCTCGCGGCGCTCGCCTTCCCCGGCGACGACCGGCCCCGCGCGCTCACGCAGCACTGGCAGGAACTGAGCATCACCGACCCCGACGGGGTCGTCACCGCCCGCTCCCGCGGCGACCGCCGCCGCTCCGACTTCGGCACCGGCAGCGTGGACCTCCCGCCGCTGTCGCACTGGTACGCCCTGCGCCCCCGCGACGCCGAAGGCTCGGCCGCGCTGCGCGCCGCCGACCGGGAGACCGTCGCCGCGCTGCTCAAGGCGGCCGCCGCAGCCGAGAAGGTCACCGACCTGCCCGCCCTGGTGAGCGCGGCCCTGCCGCAGGTCACCGCCCCCGAGCTGATCGGCGGCATCGTCGAGGTGCTGCGTTTCACCCTCACCCAGCAGAAGGCCCTGGACGAGGTCGCCGGCCGGCTCCACCCGGACGACACCCCCGCCGAGGAGCGCGAACACGGCCCGAGCGACGGGCTGCTGGGCGACGCGCTGAGCGGCCTCATCGGCTACGGCTACCGTCGCTGGGGCAGCGAGGAGGACGGCGCCCACCACACCCTGTGCCAACTCCGTGCCGCCTGCGCGCGCACCGACGAGGCCGAGGTGCCCGGCCGGCTCCACTTCGACGTGCCCCCGCTGCCGCACTACACCTTCTCCTGGACCCCGTTGCTCGACGAGCCCGCCGCCATCGCCTACCGCGCCACCACCGTGTCGGCCACCGACGAACAGCGGGCCGCCCTCGTCAGCCTGCTCGGCTCGGTCGACGCCCTCGGCCTGGCCTCGGCGGAGGGCTCCGCCGACCGCTGGCGCCGGGTCCTGATCCACCTCGACCGCCCCCACCTGACCGGTCCCGACGGCCTGGCCCGCGACCTCTACCACCGCGCCCTGCTGCCGCTCGGCGGCGGAGCGGTCCTCGCCCTCACCGAGCACGCCGAATCCGTGCCCCACGGCCACGAGTTCGGCGCCCTGCTGCACGACCCCACCGGCCGCTTCACCGTCCCCGGCCCCTACACCGTGCGCGGCCACGCCCCCCTCGGCGACCGCGCACGCGGCGCCGGCTGGCTGTCCGACTTCCTCGCCGCGCTCGGCGAGCACGGCCCGGCCCCCTTCCACCCGGAAGCCGCCGAGGAGTTCTCCCGACTCACCGGAGTCTCCGGCGCCCTCGCCCGCCTGGTGATCGCCGGACTGCCGCACATCGACACCTACGAGCGCAACTTCCTGCCCACGGACCTGCGCACCGCCCTCGGGGTCAAGGCCCCCGACGCGGCCCTCGCCCGCGACGAGCTCAAGAACCTCGACGTCGAGGTGCGCCGCGCCGTGGTCGCAGCCCTGCTGCCCGCCGACCCGGCGAAGCTGTGGAGCGAGGGGCCCGACGTGGCCGCCGCCGCCGAGGTGTGGAACCGGCGCGTGGGCCGTCGTACCCGCGTACCCGACTGGCTGGCCACCGAGGTCGCCCGCGCCGTCGGCCGGGGCTGGGCCTCCCACCGGGCCCTGGGCGCCCTGCTCGACCCGGCGGCTTCCCGCGAACTCTCCGTCGACGTGGCCTGGACGGTCAGCGGCGACCACGTGGTGCCCCGCGAGCCCGCCACCGGCCCCTTCACCGCGAGCGTCCTGACCGGCACGGTGGCCACGGCGACCTGGCTCGCGCACCGGCTGCCCGCGGGAGACCCCGTACGAGCGGCCCTGCCGCCCGCCCTGACCGCCGTACGGCAGCGGCTCGCCGGCCCCGAACTGCTCCTGGAGCTCGGGCACTACACCAGCCTGCCCGACTTCCGGAAGGCGGCCGGCACGCCGACCGAGACCGGCGAGGGCTACGAGCGCTACGGCGCGGTCGTCATGGCCACCCACGACGACCAGCCCAAGCCCGCACTGCGCCCCGCCCTGCTGGACTCCACCGGCTCCGACCCCTACCTGCCGGCGCTGCGGGGCGCCGACCAGCGGCCCTCCGCGGTCGAGACGGCGCTGCGGACCGTCCACGACCCGCGCTTCGCCGCGCTGCTCGCCGACCCGGGCGCCCCGGCGGCGGGCACCGTGGACGCCGACGGCACCTGGTGGCCGCAGGACCCGAGCCGCTCCGTCCCCGAGCTCGTCGAGGAGGTGTCCGCCGCGTACGGTCTGGGCGCCGACGCGGCCACCCTGTACCTCGCGCTGCTCGCCATGCCCGACCCCACCGACCGCAACACGGCGCGGTGGACGGGCTGGAAGCCGGCCCGCCTCAAGGCCGCCCGCGCCGAACTGGCCGCCACCGACCTCGTGGTGTCGGCCGGCCGTACCCGCGCCGGGCGCTCGTTGTTCCTGCCGGGCGGATGGGCCGAGATGGCCTCCCCGACGCTGCCGGTGGAGCAGTGGAAGCTGCCGATGTACGGCCTCGGCGCCGGCGAACGGCCGCTGCTGGGCGTGCTGGCCCCGGCCGAACCGGCCGCGGACCTCTACCGCCGGGCCTGGCAGCGGGTCCGGGAGGGCGACGTCCCGCGCTTCGAGGAGCTCAAGGTGAAGCGCACCCGCGGCCGCCGCCGCTGAACCACGGGCCCGTCCCGGCCCACTCGGCGCGGGGGACCCCCCCCACAAGGTGCCCCCCCCCCCCCCCCCCCCCCCCCCCCCCCCCCCTCTCTCCCCCCCCCCCCCCCCCCCCCCCCCCCCCCCCCCCCCCCCCCCCCCCCCCCCCCCCCCCCCCCCCCCCCCCCCCCCCCCCCCCCCCCCCCCCCCCCCCCCCCCCCCCGCCCCCCCCCCCCCCCCCCCCACCCGACACCGACACCCGACCCCGTTCTCGCTACCGCCCTCTTCCCCCATCCCTTCCGTCCCGGAGGACCCCGATGACCGTCACCGCACCATCCGTCCCCGCCGCCCGGCAGGTCCTGCCCGCCGAGGAGCGGTACGCCGCCGAACTCGACTTCCTCGCCGCCCAGGACCCCGGCCCCCGCCCGCCCGGCTGGGCCCTGACCCCGCGCGCCGTCGTCACCTTCGTCTGCGGCAGCGACGGCGCCGAGCTGGCCCTGCCGAAGCGCCGCGCCGGGCTCCCCGCCAAGCTGGCCATCGCCCCCAAGTTCGTCGGCGAACGGGCCCTGGTGGAGCGCTGCGTCGTCACCCTCGCCGGAGAGCGCGGCCTGCTCCTCACCGGCGAGCCCGGCACCGCCAAGTCGATGCTGTCCGAGCTGCTGGCCGCCGCCGTCAGCGGCACCAGCGCCCTCACCGTCCAGGGCACGGCCGGTACGACCGAGGACGCCTTCCGCTACGGCTGGAACTACGCACTGCTGCTCGCGCAGGGACCGAGTTCCGGAGCCCTGGTCGACTCCCCGGTGCTCTCCGCCATGCGCACCGGACGCGTGGTCCGCGTCGAGGAGATCACCCGCTGTCTGCCCGAGGTGCAGGACGCGCTGGTGTCGATCCTGTCCGACCGGCGGATCAGCGTGCCCGAACTGACCGCCACCGAGGACGCCGTCGTCTCCGCGGCCCCCGGCTTCACCGTCATCGCCACCGCCAACCTGCGGGACCGCGGCGTCTCCGAGATGTCCGCCGCCCTCAAGCGGCGCTTCAACTTCGAGACCGTCGCACCGATCGCCGACGCGGACGCCGAGGCCACGCTGATCCGCCGCCAGGCGGTCGCCGCCGTCGAGCGCGCCGGCGCGGCCTTCGGCGTCGACGACGCCGTCCTCGACGCGCTCGTCACCGTCTTCCGCGACCTGCGCTCCGGACGCTCCGCCGAGGGCTGGGACGTGGAGCGCCCCGGTACGGTCATGTCCACCGCCGAAGCCGTGCAGGTGGCCGCCTCGCTCGGGGTCGCGGCCGCGTACCTGCCGGGCGGGGACGTGCTGGACCTGCTGCCGGGACACCTGCTGGGCGTGGTCCGCAAGGACGACCCGGCCGACCACGGCCGTCTCCTCGGCTACTGGGACGGCCCGGTGCGCCGCCGCGCCGAGGACGGCTCGGCGATGTGGCGCCGCCTCTGGGACCTGCGCGGGAGCCTGCGTTGACGCACACCGACCCGCGCGCGGACCCGCGCGCCGCGGTGGAAGCCCTCGCCGCGACCCGCGAGCCGTACCTCATCGGGGTGCGCCACCACAGCCCGGCGCTGGCCGCGGTGGTGCCGGAGCTGCTGGACGCCTCGGGCGCGGACGTGGTCTGCGTCGAGCTCCCGGCGGACTTCCAGCCGTGGCTGGCGCACCTGGCCGACCCGGAGACCGTCGCCCCGGTCGCCCTCGCGGGCACCGACGGCGAAGGCCGCCTGGCGTTCTACCCGTTCGCCGACTTCTCCCCGGAACTGGCCGCCATCCGCTGGGCCCGCCGCACCGGCGCCACCGTCCTGTGCTGCGACCTGCCCCTCCCGTCCCCCGGGTGGACGGCCGAGCCCGCGGAGCCGGCCCCGGCCGGTCCGACCGGCCCGGACCGCGACCCGGCGGGCGGGGCGGGTCCGGTCCCGGGCCGGGCGCAGCCCGTCGGCGCGGGCCCGTCCCCCGCAGGCCCCGACCCGACTCGGCCCGCAGGGCCGGTCCCCGGTCAGCCCGACCGAGCGGGCGCGGAGCAGACCCCCGCGGAGCCGGGCTTCCACCCCGATGCGGGGGCGCCGAGGCGGAGGACCTTCGCGGACGCGCTCACCGCCGCCGGTACCGGCCGTGACGGCGACGACCTGTGGGACCGCGCCGTCGAGGTGCTCGCACCGGGCTGCACCCCGGAAGCCGTCCGCCGCGCCGCCCTCGGCGTCGGCTGGGCGCTGCGCGCCGACTCCACCCCACCGGCCAGGGACCTGGCCCGCGAGTCCCACATGCGCTCCGTCATCGCCGGCGCCACCGCCGCGGGCCACCGCGTGGCCGCCGTGATCGGCGCCTACCACGCCCCCGCCCTCCCGGGCACGGACACCTCCACCGCCCCGACCGCCGCCGGCGCGGTGGCCGGCACGGGCGCTGCCGCTGCGGGGACCGGTGCTGCCGGAGCGGACCCCTCCCGCGGGGGTGCGGATCCGACGGCCGTGCCGACCGCTACCGGCCGGGCCGTCCTCGGCGCGGGCGCCGGAACTGACCCGGCCGGTGCGGACGGTGCCCGCCAGGATGCGGCCGGGGGGACCGGGCCCGCCGTGGTGGACCCGTCGCGTACGGGCGCGGGTGCCGGGGCCGAGCCCGTGGACGCCGCCCCGGCGTGCCTGGGCGCGGGCGCCGGGCCCGGCGGTGTCCTTCCGCAGGCGCCCGCCCAGGAGCCCGGTGGGCCGGTGCCGGCGCCCCGGGCCGGGGCGTCCGGTGGGCCGGCGCCAGCAACGGACCGGGCCGTCACCTCGTTCGTGCCGTACTCCTTCGATCTGCTCGACTCCCGCTCCGGATACCCCGCCGGGATCCGGGATCCGCTCTGGCAGCAGGCCGTCCTGGAAGCCGGCGGCGACCCCGGCCGGGTGCGGGACGCGGCCTCCGTCGCCCTCACCCGGCTCTGCCGGGAACTGCGCCGCGCCGGGCACACCGCCGGCACCGGCGAGGCCGCCGAGACCCTGCGGCTCGCTTGCGACCTCGCCGTCCTGCGCGGGCTCCCCGCGCCCGGCCGCGGCGAGCTCCTCGAAGCCGTCACCACCGTGCTCGGCCAGGGCGAACCGCTCGGCCGCGGCCGGGCGCTGGCCCGCGCCCTCGAGGCCGTGCTCGTCGGCACCGCCCGCGGACGGATCACCCCGCACGCCCCCCGCTCCGGCCTCGGCCCCTCCGTCGAGGCCGAGCTGACGGAACTGCGCCTGCCCGGCCCCGACGAGCCCGCCTCCCGCGAGGTCCGCCTCGACCCGTTGCGCTCCGCCCTGGACGGCCGCCGCGAGATCCTGCTGCAACGGCTCCTCGTGTGCGGCGCCTCCTACGGGGAGCCCCTCACCGTGGCCGCCACCGGCGACGGCACCGCCCTCGGCACCAAATGGCGGCTGTCCTGGACGCCTTCCGTCCCCGCCCGCCTCGATCTCGCCGGAGTCCGCGGCGTCACCGCCGCCCAGGCCGCCGCCGGAACCCTGCGCGACACCGCCCGCCGGGCCGCCGCCGACGGCGGGCCGACCCCGGCGCAGATCCTCGCCGGGCTGGCCGCCGCCGCGCGCTGCGATCTGCCCGAGCTGGTCGACGTACGCCTCCACGAGGCGGCCACCACCCTGCCGCAGACGGCGACCCTGCCCGAACTCCTGGACGCCCTCGACCTCCTGGAGGCCCTCCACCGCGGCCACCTCCCCGGCACCTCGGACGGGTCCCGCGCCACCGCCGCCGCCCTCACCGCGGACCTCCTCGAAGCGGCCGTACGGTCGCTGCCCGGCCTCGCCGGCAGCGACGACCCCGCCGACGCGGCCGCCCTCGTGGCCCTCGCCGACCGCGCCGCCGCCCACCACCTCGGCCTGCGCACCGACGAGGCCCTCGCCGACCTCGCGGCCTCCGCGTCCCCGCTGATGCAGGGCGCGGCCCTGGCCGTACGGGTCCTCCTCGACCTCGACCCGGCCGCCGGGCTCGGCGACCGCGCCGCCGGGTGGATCGACGCCGCGGGCACCGCCGACAGCCGGCGCGCCCTGACCCGCCGGCTCGCCGGCCTCCTCACCGCCGCGGGCCCCTTGCTGGGGTCCTCCCCGGCCGCCCTCACCCCGCTCCTCGCCCGCGTCGAGCGCCTCGCCGACCAGGACTTCCTGGACCGCCTCCCCGCACTGCGCGGCGGCTTCGACGCCCTCGCGCCCGCGGCCCGAGACCGGCTGCTCGACACCGTCACCGAGCGGCTCGGCGACCGGATCGACCTCGCGCTCGACGCGTCGCCGGCCCTGCTCGCCCTCTGGGCCGCCGCCGACGCCGCCGGGCTCGCCGCGCTCAAGGCCCTCCCGCTGCCCGCGGCGGAGGAGCCCGCCCCGGACCCGGGCGTTGCCGACGCCCCGCCCGCCAGAACCCACGAGGCCGGGGAACACCGGCTGGCCCCCGCCGACCGCTGGCGGCTGCTGCTCGGCCGCGAGCGCGACCGCCTCCCCGCCGGCGCCCGCCGCTACGCCCACGCACTGGACGAGCTGTACGGCGCCGGACGCGGCGAAGGCGCGTCCGACCTCGACTCCGGCCAAGGAGGCGGCCAGGGCGGCGGCCGGGAGGCCTCCTTCCCCACGGCCCGAGAGTGGTCGCAGGAGCTGGAGGCGCTGTTCGGTGCGGACGTACGGGAGGAGGTGCTCGCCGGCGCCGCCGAGGCGGGCCGCACCGACGTGCTCGCCCAGCTCGACCCGGCGGCCGTACGGCCCTCCGTGGAACTGCTGAGCTCCGTACTGTCCCTGGCCGGCGGGCTCCCGGAAGCCCAACTGGCCCGCCTGCGACCCCTCGTCAGACGGCTGGTCGACGAGCTCGCCAAGGAGCTGGCCACCCGCCTGCGCCCGGCGCTCTCCGGCCTCGCCACCCCGCGCCCCACCCGCCGCCCCGGCGGCAGGCTCGATCTGGCCCGGACCCTGCGCGCCAACCTCGCGCACACCCGGCGACGGGCCGACGGCACGGTCGTCGTCGTACCCGAGCGGCCCGTCTTCAGCACCCGGGCGAACCGCGAGGCCGACTGGCGGCTGATCCTCGTCGTCGACGTCTCCGGCTCGATGGAGGCCTCCGTCATCTGGTCGGCCCTGACCGCGGCCGTGCTGGGCGGCGTACCGACCCTGTCCACCCACTTCCTCGCCTTCTCCACCCAGGTCGTGGACTTCACCGACCGTGTCGACGATCCGCTCTCGCTGCTGCTGGAGGTCCGCGTCGGCGGCGGTACGCACATCGCCGCCGGTCTCGCGCACGCCCGCACCCTGATCACCGTCCCGAGCCGCACCCTCGTCGTCGTGGTCAGCGACTTCGAGGAGGGAGCCCCCATCGGCGGGCTCCTCGGGGAGGTCCGCGCGCTGGCCGCCTCCGGCGCCCACCTGATGGGCTGCGCCGCGCTCGACGACGGGGGAACGCCCCGGTACTCGGTCCCGGTCGCCCGGCAACTCGTCGCGGCCGGGATGCCCGTGGCAGCCCTCAGCCCCCTCGCCCTCGCCCGCTGGGTGGGCGACCGCCTCCGTGGAGAGTCCCGTTGAGCACCGAACTGCCGCCCGTCGCACCCGAGGTGCTGGCCGAAGCGGTCGAGAACCTCACCGCCCGCCTGCGCAAGAAGCTGGACGCCGCCACCGAGGGCTGCGCGGCGGGCGCCGCCCCGCAGGCGGACGGAAGTGTCACCGTCCGTTTCGGCGAGGACGCCGTCGTCACCCTGCGCCCCGGCCCTTCGGGCACGGTCACCGAGGCCGGACAGGCCACGTGCAGCTGCCTGTTGGCGCCCAGGTGCCTGCACCGGGCCGCCGCACTGGGCGCGGCCCCGCTCGCGGACGCGGCCCCGCCGCCACCGCCGGCGGAGCGGCCCGAGCCGGAAGCCCCGGCGCAGTCCGTCCCCGCCGAGCCCACCGGGCCGGCGCCGGTCCTCACCGAGGCCCAGCTCGGCGCCGCGGCCGCGCTCTGGCACGCCGCCGCCGAGGCCCTCGCCGCAGGAGTCACCGCCGGCGGCGCCGTGGTCCAGGCCGAACTGCTGCGCGCCGCCCACACCGCCCGCCTCGCCGGGCTGCCGCGCGCCGAGGCCGCCGCCCTGCGCGTCGTACGCGGCCTGCGAGCCGCCCGGGAACGCCGGGCCACACAGCGGCTCGGCGCCCTCACCGGCGCCTTCCGCGAGCTCCTGCACACCGCCGGCGTGCTGGCCTCCGGAGCGGCCGACCCCGCGCTGACCGGCACCGCCCGCCGCGCCTACGCGCCCGGCGGCAGCCTCCAAGTGCACGGCCTGTGCCGGGAACCGGTGCTCTCCGCCACCGGATACGGCGGAGTCGTCACCCACCTGCTGGCACCCGACGGCGCCCGCTACTCGGTGTCCGACGTACGCCCCGGCGGCCTGGCCCGTGCCCGCGGCGCCGGATCCGCCTCCGTCGCGCTCGGCGGCGCGGTCCTCGACCACGCCGGTCTGGCCCGCGGCGGCCTGCGCATCGTCGGCGCGACGGTGTCGGCGGAGGGCCGGCTCGGCGCCGGACGGGGCGTCAGGGCGACCCCGCTGCCCGGCACGCCCTGGACCGAGCAGCCCGCCGCGCGGCTCTTCGCCCGCCCGGCCGCCGAGGCCGTCGCCGAGCTGCTGGCCGATCCGGAGGGAGCCGAGTCCGCGCTCCTCGGCTGCGACGTCACCGTCGTCGGCGCGGCCGGCGAACACCTCCTCGTCCGCGAGGCACGCCCGGACGCGCCGCTGCTGCGGCTGCTGCCCGCCCACCCCCACTCCGAGCTGCCGCACACGGCGAACCTGCGCCGGATCGCCGGGTTCCCCGGACTGCGGCTGCGCGTCCTGGGCCGCCCCGACCTGGACCGCGCCGCCACGTTGCGCCCCCTCGCCGTCGGCCCGGTGCCCGACGCGCCGTACACCCTGCGGCTGCCCGAGGAATGGCTGGGCCGCGCCGACCTCGGCTACGACCGCCTCCAGGGCATCCACTTCCCGCCGCGGGCCGACGCCCCCGGGCCCGTACCGGCGGCCGAAGGGCCGGACCCGCTGGCCGACTCCCCGCTGTGGCGGGTACGCCGCCTCCTGGAGACCGGGGTCGCGGGCGGCCGCCGAGCCGTCGCCGAAGCGGCCCGCGGTACGGCGCCCCTCGCTTCGTTCGGCCCGCTGCGCCGGGCCGGGCTCACCGCGGCCGCGGAGCTGGCCGCGGCCCTCGCCGCCGAGGCCGACCGCCGCCCCCGCAACGCCTTCGGCCGCCTCACCGACCCCTCGCCCGACGGCTACGCCTGGGCCTGGCTGGCCGCCGCCACCCACCTGGCGGCGGCGGAACGCTCCCTGGTCGCCGCGTCCTGGGCGGCTACTCCGGACGGAGCCATGCCCACAGCACACTGAAGTCGTGGTCGCCCAGCCCGCGGCCGGGCTCCACGCGGTGCAGCAGCGCCCGGCCGCGTGCGCACGTCGGGGAGTCCTTCGTCCTCGCCCGGCTCGGGGGATCAGGTGAGCGCGGGGTGGAACCGGGACCGTCCGGATCACCTCTTGATGGCCAAAGGGGGAGGGGGATGGTCATGACGATCGCAGTGAGGTCCGTGACGGGACGCGTGGTGGTGGCGGGGCTCCTGTGTGCCGTGCTGGTGGGGTGCGGGACCACCAGGGCGGGGCAGGCGGCGCCGCCCGCCGGCGTCCCCACGCTCGCGCCGGCCGATTGCGGCCCCGCCGGTCCGCCGACCGACGAGGACACGGGTGCTCCCGCGGGTCCGCCGACCGACGAGGACACGGGTGCCCCCGCCGGTCCGCCGACCGACGAGGACACGAGTGCTCCTGCGGGTCCGCCGACCGACGAGGACACGGGTGCTCCTGCGGGTCCGCCGACCGACGAGGACACGGGTGCTCCTGCGGGTCCGCCCACGGACGAGGACACGGGCGCTCCGGCCGGTCCGCCGACCGACCAGGAGAGCGGCGGATACGCGGGCCCGCCCACCGACGGCGAGATGGGCAACGGCGGCGGTCCCTGCGGCCCGGCCGACTGGTTCGACATGACCCGGGACTTCAACGCGTACTACGACAAGCGCCGCACCGACCAGGACAGCGACATCCGCCTCACGGAAACCCGCGTCCGCAAGGTCAGCTCGGTCGGCGAGGCGCGCATCACCTTCACCACCCGCCAGGTGGGCAAGGGCGCCGCCGAGGACGCCCGCCGCATCGCCGACGTCTTCACCGCATGGCGGCGCCAGGTCTACGGCGACACCGGCACCCTCACCCTCCGCGCCCACGACTACGACGTCATCACCCAGACGTGGTGACCCCCGGCCACCGCGCGTCCCAGAGCGCGCAGTGGTGTGCCGCCCGCGCGTCCACCGTACGGATCCCGCCCGCGCCCGGCGCCAGGGACAGCACGGCCGCCGCCGACCGGTGGCGCGGCCATTCCGGGGCCCCCGGCGCCGCCGGAACGCCCGTGCGGGCGAATGCGGTCCAGTAACCGGTCATCCGGTCCGCGAGCCGCCGCTGCGGGTCGCTCAGCGGAGCCATCGTGAACAGGTAGGGCAGTTCGAAACCGTGGGCCGCGCCGAACGGCAGCCCCGGCGCCTCCGGCAGGCCGGTGAAATGGGGCGCCCCGCGGTCGCTGAACCGGTACTCGTACGTCGGCACGTGCCGGGCCAGCGCCGAGCCGTCCCGCAACGCCGGGCAGACGAACGACGCGTCCGTCAGCACGGTGGCCCACGCGACGGCCGGAGACGGGTGGGCCGTCACCGGATAGCGGGCCTCCACGGCGTCGGCGGCCGCGGCACCGAAGGACTGCTCCAGCCGGGCCCGGTACGCGGCCTGGTCGCGGATCGGGTACACGGCGAGGGTTTGCGCGAGGAAGAGGCGCGCCTCGTCCTGCGTGACGCCCTGCATCACCGGCACCCGGTGGAACCGCCCCGCCTCCAGCGCCCGCCGGGGCTCCAGCGGCAGCGTGTCGTTGCCGTAGGAGACCAGGGAGAAGCGCTGCATCAGGTCGGCTGTCGCGAGGGCGCCGGTGTCCAGGCGGCGCAGGCAGTCCAGGACGCCGGCGGGCCGGCCGCAGCCGAGTCGGGCCGCCGCGGCGACGCCCTCCTCGACCGTGCGCCGCTCGGGCACGAAGGGCTCGTACCTGCCGAGGCCGGGCAGCAGCGCCCGGGGAGGCACCGTGGTCGAGCACGACCCGCTCTGCACGATCGCCCGGTGGAAGAGTCCCGCGGAAGCCGGGGAGGTGAGGTGCGCGCAGACGCCGAGCGCCCCCGCCGACTCCCCGAAGACGGTGACGGCGCGCGGGTCCGCGCCGAAGCGCTCCGCGTTCGCCCGTACCCAGCGCAGCGCCGCCCGCTGGTCCGCCAGGGCGAAGTCGGGGGCCCCGCCGAGCTCCGGATGGGCGAACAGGCCGAAGACGCCCAGCCGGTAGTTGACGGTCACCACCACGGCCCCGCCCCGCCCGGCCAGCCGGTCGGGGTGGTAGGTGTCGCCCGCGCCGCTGAAGAAGCCGCCGCCGTGGAACCAGACCATGACGGGCCGGAGCCGGCCGCCGGCATCCCGGCCGCCCGCCGGGGCGGTGACGTTCAGGTACAGGCAGTCCTCGGAGCCGACCGGCCCGCCCGGCTCGAGCACGGGCAGCTGCACACAGCGCGCGCCGGGCGCCCCGGCATCGCGCACGCCCTCCCAGGCGGGGGCCGGCTCGGGCAGCCGCCAGCGCCGGGCGCCGGTCGGCGGAGCGGCGAAGGGGATGCCCTCGAAGGTGTCGTACGCGCCGTGCGCCCGGCCGCGTACGGCCCCCCGGTCGGTGCTCACGACGGGTTCCGGGTCGCGGGCGGGCCGCTCCGGCGGGGCCGCGGCGCCCAGGAGGAGCAACACCACCGGCAGCAGCAGCGCCCACCGGCGCCGGACCTGGCGAATGTCGGGCACGCCGACGACCTTTCCCCGTGCGACCCGGAGGGGCCGGCGAGCCGGCGCGGAGACCCCCGTTTGCCCGCCCCGAATGGCGCAGTGAGCAGAACTGGCACTCAATGTAACAAAGCGTGCGCTTCCCATGACGCACGATGACCGGCGCGCGATGTGTAGACCCGCGCGTCGGCGAACGGAGCTTTCCATGAATGACCCCATCACCCTCGCGACGACGCCCCACGAAGACCGCCGCGGGGCCCCCGACTCCACCGCACCGGACGCACCGGAGGCACCGGAGGCACCGGACGCACCGGACGCACCGGACGCGCACACGCAGCGCATGCGGACCCTGCTGGACGCGGCGGCCACCTGCCGTCCCCTGGAGGAGGTCACCGCCCTGGTGAGCCTCCTCAAGGAGGGCGACGGCCGGCTGCCCGACGCCGGGCGCGACGCGCTGCGCACGGCCGCCGTGACCCGGCCCGTGGAGGACGTACAACGGATGGTCGCCCTCCTGGGCGAGTCGCCGCACGAAGTCGTCGAAGCGGACATCACGCTGCGCGCCGCCGCCGTCGGACGGTCCATCGAGGACGTGGCCCTGCTGGTCACCATCCTCGGGAAGGACGAGGCCGGCGCGGCGGACCGGCAGCGCCGGGCCGGGCCCTCCGAGCAGGACGACGAGGAGCGCCTCCACGAGCCCGAAGAGGAGCCCTACGACGAGCGGTTGGAGGAGCCGTACGAGCTGCCGTACACGGAGCTGTACGACGCGCCGTACCAGGACCGGCAGCAGGCCCGGCAGCGGGAGCGGCACCCGGTTCGGCAGCAGGACCCGCGCCGGCGCGCCGCGCCCGTCGCCGCACCGGCCGGCGCCCCGGCCCTGCGGCACGTGCTGCGCTGGCCCGTGGCGCTCGCCCTGCTGGTCAGCGGCGCCCTGCACCTGCCGAACGACCTGACGGCCCTGCCGTCCGCGGCCCCCGCCGACTTCCTGCCCCTCCTCGTCGCGGTGCTCTGCCTGGGAGTCGGCGCACTCGTGGCGCTCCGGGACACCCCCGGAGTGTGGCGGGCCGGCGCGGTCACGGGCACCGGCGTGGTGGCCCTGCACGTCCTCGGCGGATCGGCCGGCTTCGACCCGCTGGCCGGCGCCGTGGGCTCCACCCTGGCCTGGGCGGGCGTCGCCGTCGTGCTGTGCGCGGCGGCCGGCGCGGTCCTCGCCGGACTGGCCCTGAGGAACCGTCAGGAAAATTCGGCCTGACCTGCGGCCCTGCGCCCGACCGGCACCCCGCGCCCCGTGCGCGGGGTGCCGTGTCATGCGTGCGGCGTCGTGCGTGCCGTGTCATGCGAGCAGGTTCACCGCCCCTGTGAACACGCGCGGGAGCCGGGCGGCCAACGGGACGATCCGCGGGGCCAGCCGCGGCTGGTGACGGGCCCACAGCAGGGAGGCGGTGAGGGCGCGGTAGCCGCGCGACAGGTCCCGCCAGGCCTGCTCATACGCCTGCGGCCGGCCCTCCCGCACACAGCGCACCAGTTCGCCCGCCGCCGTCACGGCCAGGGTGAGGCCCTCGCCGGTCAGTGCGTCGACGTACCCCGCCGCGTCCCCCACGAACAGTACGCGCCCGGCCACCCGTACGCGGGCCCCCTGGCGCAGCGGCCCGGCCCCGCGCACCGGCGTACCGGCCGCGGCCGCGCCCAGCCGCTCCGCCAGCAGCGGGAAGCGGGCGAGCTGTACGTCGAACGGCGCCTGTTCGGTGGTCAGTACGGCCACGCCGACCCGGTCGGGTCCCAGCGGGGTGACGTAGGCCTCGCACCGCGCCGACCAGTGCACCTCGACGAGGTCGCTCCACGGAGCGACCTGGTAGTGGCGGCGCAGCCCGTAGCGGGCCGGCCTGCGCGGCGCGGCCGGCGCCGAGAGGCCGAGCCCCCGCCGGACGGGGGAGTGCAGGCCGTCGGCGGCCACGAGGTAGCGGGCGGTGAGGCCGGCCGCGCTGATGCGGTCGACGTCCTGGCACACCTGGTCGACGCGCTGCCGGATCACCCGTACGCCGAGCTGCGCGGCCCGTTCGGCCAGTGCGGCCTGCAGCACCGTCCGCCGGGCACCGAGGCCCGGGCCGGACCGGAAGCGACCCTCCGCCTGCCGGCCGTTCACGCCGTCGAGGTACCGGATGCCGTGGAACGGCTGCCCGGCCACAGGAACGCCCAGCTCCAGCAGCCGGCGCACGCCGCCCGGCATCAGGCCCTCGCCGCAGGCCTTGTCGATGGGCGTGGGCCGCGGCTCCACGACCACCACCTCCAGGCCGGCCAGGGCGCCGTGGATGGCGGTGGCCAGCCCGGCCGGACCACCGCCCGCGATCAGCAGGTCGATCACGGCCTGGCGCCCGCGGACGGGACGGAGGCGGGAGCGCGCAGCCGGCCGCCGTCGGTCAGGGCGGCGTCCTCACAGCCGATCCGGACGCGCAGCAGGAGCAGGTTGAGCACGGTGAAGCCGAGCGCGGTCAGCCAGGCCGAGTGCACGAGCGGGAGCGCGATCCCCTCGGCGACCACCGCCACGTAGTTGGGATGGCGCAGCAGCCGGTACGGCCCCCGCTCCACCAGCGGCAGACCGGGGACGACGACCACCCGGGTGTTCCAGCGCCGCCCGAGGGTGGCGATGCACCACCAGCGCAGGCCCTGCGCGGCCACGACGACGGCGAGGGCCGACCAGCCGAGCAGCGGGACGAACGGCCGGCCGGCCGCCCAGGGTTCCACCACGCAGCCCACCAGCAGCGCGGTGTGCAGGGCGACCATGGCCGGGTAATGGCCGCGGCCGTACTCGCGTCCGCCCCGGGCCAGGCTCCAGGCGGTGTGGCGGCGGGCCGTGATCAGCTCGGCGAGGCGTTCGGCGACGACGAGGCCGACGAGCAGCAGGTAGGGGCCGAGGGAGGAAGGGAGAGAGGGCAAGGAGCTCATGAGGTCACCGGGTCCATCGCGTTCGTCGGGTCACCAGCGGAGGAGGACGAGTTCGGAGGCGAAGCCCGGGCCGAAGCCGAGCATCAGGCCGACCGATCCGGGCGGCGGCCCCGCGCTCTGGACGCCGTCCAGGATGTGCAGGACCGAGGCGGAGGAGAGGTTGCCCACGGCCGCGAGCGAACGCCGGCTCGCGGCGAAGGCCTGCTCCGGCAGTGCGAGCGCGTCCGAGAGCGCGTCGAGGATCTTCGGGCCGCCGGGATGGCAGATCCACGCGTCGACGTCCGCGGGCTTGAGGTCGTGGGCGGCGAGGAAGGTCTCGACCTCCTCGGCCACGTGCAGTCTGACCAGGTCGGGGAGTTCACGGCCGAGCACCATGCGCATCCCCCAGTGGCCGATGTCCCAGCCGAGGAGGTGCTCGGTGCCCGGATAGAGCCGGCTGCGGGCGGCCACCACCTCGGGCCCGGCACCGGTGGCGTGCAGCGGATGCTCGCGGCCGACCGCCAGCAGGGCGCCCGCGCCGTCGCCGAAGAGGGCTCCGGCCACCAGGTTCGCCATCGAGGTGTCCGTGGACTGGAGGGTGAGCGAACACAGCTCGGTGGACAGCAGCAGGGCCGCGTGGCCGGAGCGGCCCGTCAGATGGTCGTGGAGATGGCCGACCCCGGCCGCGCCGGCCGCGCAACCGAGGCCGAAGAGCGGTACCCGCCGCACGTCGGGCCGCAGCCCGGCGCGGGTGGCGAGCCGGGCCTCCAGGGACGGCGTCGCGAGCCCGGTCACCGTGGTCGACATGACCAGGTCGAGCTCGCCGGGCGCGAGGCCGGCGTCGGCGAGGGTGAGTTCGAGGGCGCGGGCGCCGAGTTCCAGGGCCGTCTCGAGGAACAGGGCGTTCGTCGTGCCGAAGTCGTTCGCCGGCCCGTACCGCTCCAGGGGGAGCGCGAGATGGCGGCGCTCCACGCGCACCGAGGCGTGGACCCGGCGCAGCAGGGCGGTGTCGGAGCCGGACGGCATGAAGCGGGCGAGCGCCTCGGTGATCTCGGCCTGGGGATGGAGATGGGGCGGGAACACGCTGCGCACTGCCAGAACACGTGTCATTGATTCACCATAGGAAACAACTGACACAACGTTATGAATCAGGAGAACCGGGCGCGGCGCCGCATACCGTGTCGCCGTGCCCGCGCGAACCCCGCAGACCCCCGAGACGACCACCCCCGCCGACACGACCCCGCCCGAGGAGACGACAGCGCTCGCCGAGACGACGGCGCCCGCCGAGGCCGACGCGCCCACCGGGGCCGACCTCCCGGCCGCGCCCACAAGGACCGTGACCGGCCTGCTCGCGGCGTGCCACCCGCTGCCCGCGGCGGCCGTCACCCTCTTCAGCGCCGCCCTCGCGGCCGCCGCGGGCCGGGGGCTGCCCGGGGCGGCCGTCACCGTGGGTGCGGTGGCGGCCGGACAGCTGTCGGTGGGCTGGTGCAACGACCGCGCCGACCTGCGGCGCGACCTGGCCACCGGCCGACGGGACAAACCCCTCGTCGCCGGTACGGTGTCGGCCGCCGCCGTGACCCGGGCGGCGGCCCTGGCCCTGCTGCTCTGCGTCCCCCTGTCGCTGGCCGGCGGACTCCTCGCCGGCGCCGTGCACCTCGTCGGCGTCGCGGCCGCCTGGGCCTACAACCTGCGGCTGAAGAGCACGGCCGCCTCCTGGGCCCCGTACGCCCTGGCCTTCGGCCTGCTGCCCGCCTTCGTCACCCTCGGTCTGCCGGGCGCGCCCTGGCCGCCGCCCTGGCTCACGGCCGCCGCGGCCCTGCTCGGCGCGGGCGCGCACTTCGCCAACGTGCTGCCCGACATCGAGGACGACCTGGCCACCGGCGTGGTGGGACTGCCCCAGCGACTCGGCGTACGGCGCTCGGCCGCGCTGGCCGCCCTGCTCGTCCTCGGCTCGACGGCCGCCCTGATCGCGGGACCGCCGGGGCCGGTGACGGCGTACGGCTGGGGGCTGCTGGCCGCGACGGCGGCCGCGCTGCTCCTCGCCGCCCGCCGGCCCGCCGGAAGACTCCCGTTCCTGACCACGATGGCGGTGGCCGCAGCCGATGTGGCCCTGCTGCTCGCCGAACTCCGCCCTTCCTGAGCCGCCGCCCTTCCCCCCGACGAACTCGGCTGAATGTGCGAACACACGGCCCCGAACCCGACGCGACTCGTCGCCCTCCGACAGCACGACCTGCCCAGCCTTCGAGCTCGCCGCCCCGGCCCCCCGGTCATCTCAGGGCGCGCGCCGCGTGTCGGTCCAGCTCAGGAGCTGGTCCGCGGTCCAGGTGTTGACGATCCGCTCGGCCGGGACGCCGCACTCCGCGGCTCGTTCGCAGCCGAGGATCTGCCAGTCCAGTTGCCCCGGGGCGTGCGCGTCGGTGTCGATCGCGAAGAAGGTGCCGGCCGCCACGGCCAGGCGCAGCAGCCGGCGGGGCGGGTCCAGGCGCTCGGGCCGGCTGTTGATCTCCACCGCGGTACCGGCCTCCGCGCAGGCCGCGAAGACGGCCTCGGCGTCGAACTGCGACTCCGGCCGGGTGCGGCCGGTGACCAGCCGCCCCGTGCAGTGGCCCAGTACGTCCATCAGCGGATTGCGCACGGCGGCCAGCAGCCGCCGCGTCATCGACGGCGCGTCCATCCGCAGCTTCGAGTGCACCGAGCCGACGACGAGGTCGAGCCGCTCCAGCAGCTCCGGCTCCTGGTCCAGCGCCCCGCCGTCGAGGATGTCGCACTCGATCCCGGTGAGCAGCCGGAAGGGCGCCCACGTGTCGTTGAGCTCGGCCACCACCTCCAGCTGCTCGCGCAGCCGCTCGGGGGAGAGCCCCCGGGCGACGGTCAGCCGCGGTGAGTGGTCGGTCAGTACGGCCCAGTCGTGGCCCAGCGAGGCCGCCGCCCGGCCCATCGCCTCGATCGGACTGCCGCCGTCCGACCAGTCCGAGTGCAGGTGGCAGTCCCCGCGGAGCGCCGCCCGCAGCGCGGTGGCGGCCGGCGTGGCCTGCGGTCCCTCGGGGAGCGCGGCTGCCTCGTCCTCCAGGGTCTGCAGGTACGCGGGCACCGCCCCGTCGAGTGCTTCCCGTACGACCTGGGCCGTCTTGGGGCCGATGCCCTTGACGGCCTCGAGGGAGCCCGCCGCGACCCGCTCGGCCACCTCCCGCTCGCCCATCCGGGCGAGTGCCGCGGACGCCGTGCGGAAGGCCCGTACCCGGTAGGTGGGGGCCTGCGCGCGCTCGAGCAGGAAGGCGATCCGGTCCAGTGCCGCCACCGGTTCCATCGCGCACCTCCTGCCCTTCCCGGACCCAGTGTCCGGCGTGGGAGGCGGCTACGCCTCTCCTGCCTCCCGCGGCACGGCCGCGTCGAGGGCGGTGGTGAGCCGGTTCAGGCGGGTCTGGAGGTCGAGGATCTCGGCGAGCTCGAAGCCGGTCGCCGCCGCGATCCGCCGGGGCACCTCCGCGGCGCGCACGCGCAGCGCGGCGCCCTCGTCGGTGAGGTGGGCGTGGACGGAGCGCTCGTCCTCGGTGCTGCGCTCGCGGCGGACCAGTCCGGCCGTCTCCAGCCGCTTGAGCAGCGGGGACAGCGTGCCCGAGTCCAGCCGGAGGTGCTGCCCGATCTCCTTGACCGGCAGCTCGCCGTGCTCCCAGAGCACCAGCATCACCAGGTACTGGGGGTAGGTGAGCCCCAGGTCCTTGAGGACGACGCGGTAGAGGCCGCCGAAGGCACGGCTCGCCGCGTTCAGCGCGAAGCAGATCTGGCCGTCCAGGCGCAGGAAGTCCTGGTCGGGGTGGGTCGCGGTCGGCTGCTCGGTCATGACGGCAAGTGTACCCGGACCGGGCTTGGGCGGCATTTAATTGCGCACAACTCAATTGCGTGCTCTACTGGTGGAGCGCGGCCGACCACCGGCCGCCGCCACGGTTCATTTCTGCGAGAGGAACTCTCATGGACGCGCTCTACACCGCAGTCGCCACCGCCAACGGCCGCGAGGGCCGCACCGTCAGCTCCGACGGCCAGATCGACCTCGCCCTCGCCATGCCCCCGGCGCTCGGCGGCAACGGGCAGGGCACCAACCCCGAGCAGCTCTTCGCGGCCGGCTACGCCGCCTGCTTCGCCAGCGCGCTCGGCCTCGTCGGCCGCCAGGCCAAGGCCGACACCAGCGAGGTCTCGGTCACCGCGGAGGTCTCCATCGGCAAGGACGGCGCCGGCTTCGGCCTGGCCGTCACCCTGCGCGTCGAGCTCCCCGAGTCCCTGGCCGGCGAGACGGGCGCCCTCCTGGTGAAGCAGGCGCACGAGGTCTGCCCCTACTCCCGCGCCACCCGCGGCAACATCGACGTCGACCTCGTGATCGAGTAAAGATGCCGGACACCCGGCGCGCGGCCACCATGGAGGGGCACGATCCCCCGGGGGGCCGCACGCCGGGAGGCACCAGTGCCACGCACCTGTGCAACGGACGTCCTCGTCGTCGGCGCCGGCCCGGTCGGACTCACCGCCGCGGCCGAGCTCCGCAGGCGCGCAGTCTCCTGCCGGATCGTGGACCGGCTGCCCGCCCGGCTGCCGTTCGCCAAGGCCGTGGGCATCCAGCCGCGCACCCTGGAGATCTGGGACCGCATGGGACTGGTCCGCACGGCCCTGGAAGCGGCCGTCCCGATGCGCGGCCAGTACCTGTACGTCAACGGCGTCGAGCAGCTGCGCATCGACCTCGCCCTGCCGCCCGAAGTGCCCTACGGGTTCGCGGCGCTGCCACAGTACGAGACCGAGCGCATCCTCGACGAGTTCCTGGCCCGCTTCGGCACCGCCGTCGAACGCGGCACCGAGCTGGTGTCGTTCCGGCAGGACGCCGACGGCGTGACCTGCCGGCTGCACACCCCGTCCGGCGCCGAGGAAGAGGTGCGCACCCGGTTCCTGGTGGGCTGCGACGGCGCGCACAGCATCGTCCGAAAGGGGCTCGGGCTCAGCTACGAGGGCGGCGCCTTCCCCGAGGAGTACATGCTCGCCGACGTACGGGTCGACTGGGACGTACCGCGCGGGTTCGGCGTGCGCTCCGTGCACCGCGACCGCGACGGCGCCGTCGACGACCTGCTGGTGTGCATCCCGCTGCCCGGCCCCGGCCGGTACCGGATGTCGATGATGGTGCCACCCGAACTCTCCACCGCGCGGCAGGCCGAGGACGCCGCCGACGGCGTCACCCACGGCCTGCAGCGCAGCCGGGCCCCCGGACTGGCGGACGTCCAGGCCGTCCTGGACCGGCTGTCACCCCAGCCGACCACCGCCTCCGACATCCGCTGGGCCTCGGTGTTCCGCATCAGCCACCGGATCGTGGACCGCTACGGGGACGGCCGGGTCTTCGTCGCCGGGGACGCGGCCCACATCCACCCGCCCACCGGCGCCCAGGGCATGAACACCGGTATCCAGGACGCTTGGAACCTGGCCTGGAAACTCGCCCTCGCCGTCCGCGGCGCGGCCCACCCCGCCCTCCTCGCCAGCTACGACGCCGAGCGTCGGCCCGTCGGCGAGGAAGTCGTCGGCCGCACCGTGCGGCACGCCGTGCAGGGATTCGAGGCCGACCCGGACGACCCGGAGACCTTGATGCTGCGCGAGGCCCAACTCCTCGTCGGCTACCGGGGAAGTCCCGTCGTGGATGCGCCCGGAGAGGGCCGGGGGCCCCGGCCGGGCGACCGCGCACCGGACTGCGGCGGGCTCACCGGCGAGATCCCCGCCTACCCGCTGCGGCTCCACGACCTCCTGCGGGAGCGCGAGCACCTCCTGCTGCTGTACGGGACCGGGCCCGGCCTCGACGCACTCGTCCGGACGGCACGGGAGTCCTCCGGGGGCCGGGTGGAGACCTGCGTGGTGCTCCCGGCCGACGCCCCGGCCGGTGCCCGGCCCGACGGCGAGGCCGGTGCGGCCCCGCTGCCGGTGTACAAGGACTCCCGCGGCGAGTTCGCCCGTATCTACGCGGTCGACCAGCCGACGGCCTTCGTGATCCGCCCGGACGGCTACCTCGGCGCCCGCCTCACCCCGCCCGCCCCGCGGTCACTGGCCGCCCACCTCGGGGCCGTCTTCGCCGCGAACGGCGAGGCCTGACCGACGAGGGCCCGCCCGGCGAGCCCGGCAGCCCCGGCGGTCAGGGATCAGGCCTTGTCGTCAGTCCCGGCCGTCGGCGCGGGCCACCTCACGGCGCCCGCGCTTGCCCAGCGGCGCCTGCGAGAGATCCTGTGCCTGCGACTTCAACTGCTTGAAGCCGTAACCGCGCTCGGTCAGCCAGCTCTCCGCCGCCAGCTCCGCACGGGCCGTCGCGTCGAGGATGTCCGCCTCCGCCTCGCCCGAGTCCAGGAAGCGGAAGGTGAAGAAGGGCCGGGCCGCGAGGTCGTACGTCAGGTGCCCCTCGGCGGTGAACTCCGCACGCAGCATGTCGTGCTCGGGCGCGGCCGCGAGCAGCTCGGCCCGCTGACCGTCAGTCAGAGCGTCGAAAGAGCCGCGGACGGTGATACGGAAGGTACGGGTACTCATCCCGGCAGACTAGAACGGGCGCTCCGTCCCATGCACCCGGATATCCGCCGGTCCGCCCGTCCGCCGACCCCGTCCACCGCCGTGGCACCCGGCGGAAAGCCGCCCACACCCCGAAAGCCACCACGGGGACCCGGTTTTGGATTGCCGGACGATCCTCAATACGATCCGGCGATGATCACTAGAAAACGGCTTGCGGCCGGGGCGTGCGGCCTGTTCGCCGCCCTGGCCGTCGGGCTCTTCCCGGCGAGCGCCACCGCCGCCGACGGACCGACGGCCAAGGAACCTCCCAAGGTCGATCTCGTCCTCGACGTCAGCGGCTCCATGCGGGCGACCGACATCGACGGCCAGTCCCGGATGGCCGCGGCGAAGCAGGCCTTCAACGAGGTCATCGACGCCGTACCCGCCGAGGTGCAACTCGGCATACGGACCCTGGGCGCGACCTATCCCGGCGAGGACAGGGCGCTCGGCTGCAAGGACACCAAGCAGCTCTACCCGGTCGGGCCGCTCGACCGGACCGAGGCCAAGACCGCCGTGGCGACCCTCGCCCCGACCGGCTGGACCCCGATCGGACCGGCCCTCCAGGGCGCGGCCCAGGACCTCGAAGGCGGCAACGCCACCAAGCGGATCGTGCTCATCACCGACGGCGAGGACACCTGCGCCCCGCTCGACCCCTGCGAAGTGGCGCGCGAGATCGCCGCCAAGGGCATCCACCTGGTCATCGACACCCTCGGCCTGGTACCCGACGCGAAGACCCGGGCCCAGCTGACCTGCATCGCCGAGGCCACCGGCGGTACGTACACCTCGGTCCAGCACAAGGCGGAACTCTCCAGCAGAGTGCGCCAACTCGTCGACCGGGCCGCCGACCCGGTCGTCAACCCGGTGGCGACCGAGGGCGCCAAGCAGTGCGAGGGCGCCCCGCAGCTGAAGGCCGGCCTCTACAGCGACCGCGAGACCTTCGGCGAGCACCGCTGGTACCGGGTGGACGTCCTCCCGGGCCAGGAGCTGCGCGCCTCGGTGAGCATCGGCGCCGACCGCGCCGTCAACAAGGACTACGGGGTCCTGCTGCGCGCCACGACCGTCCACGGACGCGAGATCGTGCGCGGCTCGGAGGCGGGCGACGGACGCACCGACGTCATCTCGACCGGACTCAGATACCCGAAGGCCGAGATCGACGACGACGAGGACGGTGACGGTGACGGGAAGCCGGCGGCGGAGACCGTGTGCATCCAGGTCAGCAACTCCTTCTCCGCTCCCGCGTCCGTCAAGACCACCCCGGGCATGCCCGTCGAGCTGACCATCGACCTGGTGGACGGCCCCGACGGCGCCTCCGACGTGGCCGCCTTCGGCCTCGGCCGCGGCTGGTGGCTGCTTGCCGTACTGGCGCTCACCGGACTGCTGGCCGGTCTCGTGTGGGGATGGATCTCGCGCTGGCGCATTTCCGTCTGGAGGACCAACTGATGCGTACCGTACGCACACTGACCGCCGCCCTGCTCGCCGGAGCCGCCGCCCTCGCGGTGGCGGGGACGGCCGTGGGCACGGCGGTCGCGGACACGCCGTCGGCGAGCCCTTCCACCACCACCCCCGGCAAGGGCAAGGCCGACTCCGCCCCGACCGAGGCGGGCACCGGCTTCCGTACCGCCGCGGCGTTCCGGCCGGGCCAGAAGGCCACGGCCGAAGCGTCCGCCGGTGACTACCTGTACTGGGTGCTGCCGCTCGACGCGCAGCAGCGCGCCACGGTGAAGGCCGCGGTCACCCTGCCCGCGGCGGCGACCCGGCACGGCGCCTCGACCTGGCAGCTCGACGTGTACGACGGACTGCGCCGCAGGCAGGCCTGCACCTACGGCACGCAGAGCGCGGCCGCGGCGAAGGAAGCCGCGTCCGTCGAACTGTCCTGCACCCTGCGCACGGTCCGCGCCGACGCCGAGCAGTGGGCCAACGACCCGCTGCCCGGCAGCTACTACGTCCGCCTCACGGTCGTGAACCTGCCGGAGGAGGACCTGGGCCTGCCGGTGCGCGCGGCCGTCGAGGCCGAGGTCAAGGAGACCGGAGGCGTCCACGCCGTGGACGGCGCCCTCTCCACGCCGCTGGTCCCCGGCACGGTGACCGCGTCCCTGCGCGAGCCGGAGGACGGCTGGTCGGGCGGCTGGTGGTCGGACCGCTGGATCTGGACCGCCATGGGCGGGGTGCTCGCGGCCGCCGCGGGCATGTTCGGGTACTCGCTGACGCGCGGCTCGGGCCGGCCGTCGCGGGTGCCGCACGGCGCCTGACCCACCGCACGGCAGAGGCGGTCGCGGCCCTCGGGCCGCGACCGCCTCTGCCTGTACCGGCCATGACCGGCCGTCACCGACTGTTCTAGCGCATACGGGTCATGCGCGTGCCGAACGAGGGCTCGGCCAGGTCCTTCTCGACGGCCACCGGCACGCTCCTGGCCCCGTCACCTTCACCGACGGTCAGCGTCGCGACCTCGGTGCCGGCCTTCGCGGTGTGCGGCAGCGGCGAGGTGCCGGGCACGAGCGACAGCTTCAGCTGCTGGCCCGGTACGCCGATCACGTTCAGGTCCTTGGTGGCCACGAGCGGCATCCGGCCGCCGAGCCCGTCGTCCAGGTACCCCACTGGCTGGCCCTTGCGGATGACCGGGGCCGAGGCCAGGGCGCCCCTCACCGCTTCGATGATCTTCTTGCTGTTGTCCTGCACGAGGATGAGGCTGTTCGCGGCGTTCAGGTCGGGGCCGTCCACGTGCTGGTCCATCAACGTGCCGAGGATCAACTGGTCCTTGTTGTCGACCGTCTTGTACGCCGCCCACATCAGGGCCCCGCCGGCGGGTGTGCTGGAGCCGGTCTTGATGCCGCGGATGCTGCTGTTGAGCAGGTCGTTGTTGTTGTCGAGCGGCGTGGAGAGCCCCTTGATGGTGTCGTTCGGCCGCGCGACGATCGAGCGGAAGACCTCGTCCTTCATGACGGCCTCGGCGAGCTTGAGCTGGTCCGCGGCGGTGCTGACGGTGCCCGCGTCCAGACCGCTGGGGTCCGTGTACGTGGTGTTGGTCATCCCGAGTTCCTTGGCGGCGGCGTTCATCTTCGCGACGAACGCGGCCTCGGAGTCGGTTCCGGTGTCCCAACGGGCCAGCATCCGGGCCACGTTGTTGCCCGAGGGGATCATGAGCATCTTCAGCATGTCCTGCTGGCTGAACTTCTGGCCGGCGGTGAGTCCCACGATCCGGGACTCGTGTTCGGCCTTGCCGTCCGCGACCGTCTTCGCGTCGACCGTGATGTCGGGACCGGGGTCGGCCAGGCGCAACGGGTGCCCCTGGAGGATCACGTACGCCGTCATCACCTTGGCGACGCTGGCCGTCGGGACGGGCTTCTGCTCGCCGAAGGTGCCGAGGTCACCGGAGCCGACGACGCGAACGGCCCCCTGGCCCTTGCCGGGCCAGGGGATGGAGAACTGCCCGTCGACGGTGCGGTCGGTCTCGGCGGAGACCATCTGCGGGGCGGGCAGCGGGCGCAGCATCTGCGCGCCGATGTAGGCGCCGGCGAGGAGGAGCAGGACCGGGGTCCACACCTTGACGCGGCGCACGGCGGTCCGGCGCGGGGTCTCCGGCGGGGGAGCGGTGTTGGTGAGCCCGGCCGGCAGATCCAGCGGGGGCAGCGGGGCGCGCGCCTCCGGCTCAGGCGCGGCGGGCGGGGCGACGTCGAGCGGCTTGAGCGCCACGAACCGGCTCGTCCGCTCGGAGTCCGCCTCCGCCTCGCCCTGACGCGCCCAGGAAGGCACCTTCGGCGCGCCGTCGCCCTGTGGAGGCCTGGGCACGACGAGAAGTTGAGTCTCGTCCGCCGCGCCTTCGCCCTCCGCCTGGGCTTCGGCGCTGACCTCGGCCTCGGCTGCGGCCTGCCTCGCGGACGCGGACGCGGTCGCCCGACCCCGGCCGGCCGCAGCCGCCGCCCCTCCCCGTGCTCCGCCTTCGGCCCCGGCTTCGGGCCCGCCCTGCCTCGCGGACGAGGCTCCGCCCGCCCGCCCGGCCGCACCCTCCAGCCCTGCCGGTGCTCCGCCTTCGGCCTCAGCCTGGGCTGTGGTGTTGGCCTTGGCGTCGGGCGCGGTTGCGCCTGCCCGGCCAGCCGTGGCCTTCGGCCCTGCGTTCGCGTCGGCTTGGGCCGCAGCCTTGGCTTCGGGTGCGGTCGGGTTCGCGGGCTGATCCGCGCCTGCGCGGCCGGCAGTGGTCTCCGGTCCCGCCTTCGCGTCGCCTTGCACCTCAGCCTTGGCTCCGGGTGCGGTTGCGCCTGTGCGGCAGGCGGTGGTCTCCGGTCCTGCGTTCGCGTCGGCTTGGGCCTCAGCCTTGGCTTCGGGTGCGGTCGGGTTCGCGGGCTGATCCGCGCCTGCGCGGCCGGCAGTGGTCTCCGGTCCCGCCTTCGCGTCGCCGTCGCCTTGCGCCTCAGCCTGGGCTTTGGTGTTCGCCTTGGCTCCGCGTGTGGTTGCGCCTGGGCGGCCGGCCGTGCCCTTCGGCCCTGCCTGTGCTTCGCCTTCGGCCTCAGGCTTGGTTTCGGCTACGGGCTTGACCACACGGCTGACTTCGGACGCGGCCTGGTTCGCGGGCGTCGTTGCGCCTGGGCGGCCGGCCGTGGCCTTCGGCTCTGCCTGTGCCTCGCCTTCGGCCTCAGCCTTGGTTTCGGCTACGGGCTTGACCACACGGCTGACTTCGGACGCGGCCTGGTTCGCGGGCGCGGTTGCGCCTGCCCGGCCGGCCGTGGCCTTCGGCCCTGCCTGTGGTTCGCCTTCGGCCTCAGCTCTGGCTTCGGCAACGGCCTTGACCACACTGTTGGTCGCGGGTGCGGCCTGGCTCGCGGGCTCATCCGCCGCGGTGCGGTCGGCAGTGGTCTCCGGTCCTGTCTTCGCGTCGCCTTGGGCCTCAGCCTGGGCTTTGGTGTTGGCCTTGGCTCCGGGTGCGGTTGCGCCTGCGCGGTCGGCAGTGGTCCCCGGTCCTGCCTTCGTGTCGCCTTGCGCCTCAGCCTTGGCTGCGGTGGCCTTCGCTTCGAGTGCGGTCTGGGCTGCCGGCCCAGCTGCGGCTGCGCCGGCAGACTCGCCCTTCGCTCCGGCTTCGTCCGTTCCGGACCCGGCCTCGCCGTTGGTGTCGGCTTCGGGTGCAGCCTGCTTCGCGGGCCCGGTTGCCCCGGCACGGCCAGCCGCGGCCTCCGGCCCTGCCTCGGCTTCGGCAACGGGCTTGACCGCAGGCGCGGCTGCGGGTGCGCCGTCGGCCGTGGCCTCTGTTCCTGCTCTGGCCTTGACCTTGGGCTCGGCCACATCGTCGATGCCGGCGTTGGCTTCGCGCCCAGGTGCGGCTGCGCCGCCAAGGTCGCCCTTCGGGCCGGCCGTAGCCTCGGCTGCCTCGCGTGCTGTCTGAAGGTCCCGACCGCCTGCTGCGCGTGTTGCGAGGGCTGAGCGCCGCTCGGTTGCGCCGTCGTCCACCCTGTCGGCCCCCCGCTCGGCCTCGACCGCCTCCGGGAACCGGGTCCTGGCCTGCGGCCCAGCCTCCGCCCGGGCCCCGGCGCCAGTCGTTGCATCCGGCTCGACCCCGTCTTTCGCCTCGGCCATGCGCTGGGCCCCTGCCCTCGTGCCGGCCCCGGCTTCGGCCTCCGCCTCCGCCCCGGCCTCGCCCTCCGCCCCGGCGTTGGTTTCGGCCACGCGCTCGACCTCGGTCTTCGCCTTGCCCTCGGCTTGCGCCCCGGGCTCCGCGCCGCTCCCTGCCCCGGTCCCGGTCACCTTGGCTTCGCTCGATGCCCCGGCCTCGGCCTCGGCCCCGGCCTCGGCCTCGGCCCCGGCCCGGGCCTCGGCCTCGGCCCCGGCCCGGGCCTCGGCCTCGGTCCCGGCTCCGACCTCGGCTTCGGGCGTGGGCCGGGCTGTTGCTTCGGCTTCGGGTTGTGCACGGGGGGCGGGGGTGGGGGTGGGGGGCCGCATGGGGTCGTCCCTGACGTCGGGGGCGACATCAGGCCCCGCCTCCGGGACGGCGGTCCCCCGCTCGATCTCCGGTTCGTCCGAGGACCCGCCCGCCACCGTTACCGCCTTCATCCCTGCCCCGCCTTGCTGTTCACACCGTTCCGATACCGTGCGGCGGGGCCCCGAGGAGCCCCGCCGCACTGCTAGATGTGCGCGGTGCCCCCGCCCGTTCCGCGCGCTCGATCCTGTGACAGTTCGGTCATATTCGATTGAGTACGGCTACTCATGACCGCGCCACCCCACCGGTCCACGATGGACCGCACCACCACAACCACCACAACCACCGCACCGGAACGGGCCGTCCATGCTCAGCCGAATCGCAGCCGCCCTCGTCCCCGCCTTCGGGAGGCTGACCGTCACCGCCGACCCGGGCCCGCGGCCCGCCGCGCCCAGCATCCTCGTCGCCAACCACACCTCCCTCGCCGATCCGGCCGTCGTCGTCGCCGCGCTGCGCCGGTACGGGATCGAGCCGGTGATCCTGGCCACCGGCGGCCTGTGGCGCGTACCCCTCCTCGGCTCCGCGCTCCGGCGCGAGGGCCACATCGCGGTCCACCGCGGCACCGCCCGCGCCGCCGACTCCCTGGACGCCGCCGCCGTCGCCCTCGCATCGGGCCGCAGCGTGCTGCTCTACGGCGAAGGCGGCCTGCCGTCGCGCCGCGACGCGGCGGAGTCGGCCCCGGGCCCCTTCCGCAGCGGCCTGGCCCGGCTCGCCGCCGCGACGGGAGCCCCCGTCGTACCCGTCGGCCAGGCGGGCGCCCGTCGTCTGTGCTCCGGCAGCAGCGCCAAGCAGCTCGCCGGAGTCGTCACCGCCCCCCTGCGCCGACCCTGCCTGCACGTCCACATCGGCTCCCCGCTGCACCTGCCCGACCGGGTGCCGGAGGCGACGGACCGGGCCCGACGGGCCGTCACCGCCGCCTGGCGGACCGCCGCGCTCGCAGCCGGCGAAGCGTGCGCGGGAGCCTCGTACCAGTCCTCCTAGTCCTCCCGGCCCTCCTAGCGGGTCGCGTGCGCGAGGACGACGTGGGCGGCCACCTCCCGGTCGGCGTCCGTGTCGACGAAGGACACCACCACCGGGCTGCTCCCCGTCGGCCCGCCGGCGGTCGCGCGCAGCCGGTAGCGCTCGACGCGCACGGCCTCGCGGGCGAGCGGGGCGCCGCCCGTGTACAGGGACAGAGGCTTGACGTCGTTGGCGATGCGGAAGTCGGCCGGACGCCACGTGCCCGTGGCCTGGTCGAGGCGTTCGAGCAGGAACCCCGGCCCGCTGCCCGGCTGGTCCCCGGGTTCGCCGACGAGGGATTCCATCTGGAAGGCGACCAGCAGATGTCGGTACTCGGCGGAGTTCCCGTTCCGCAGGGTGACGGTGAACTCCTGCGCGACGCCGCCGCGTACGAGGGCCAGCCGGCCGCCCCGGGTGTCGACCGCGACGGTCAGCCGGGTCGGTGCGGGAGGCGGCGTCGCCGCCCGGGCCGTGGCCGGGGCCGACGGCTCGGAGGAGGAGCCGGCCGGGGAGGCCGAACCGCCCGCGCCCGCGGCCGCGGGCGCGGCCGCCGACTCCGAGGCCGACGCCGACACCTGGGCGGAAGCCGAAGCCGAAGCCGAGGCTGAGACAGAGGCCGCCGGGTCCGCGGCGTCCTTGTCCTCGCACCCCGTGGAACCCGCCAGCAGAACGGCGGCCACGGCCGCGGCGGACAGGCCCCTGCGGGGGCCTCGGGATGCGGACATGAGATCGGTTCCCCCGGAGTCGGTCGGCTTCCGCAGGAAACTAGCAACCCCCTGAGCGGCCGACGAGCCCGATCCGGCCTCGGGGCGGCGACGGTTCGGTCACGGCCGCCTGCAAGGGCTCCCCGGCCCGCTAGCCGAGCGGCTTCTCGAAGCTGAAGGCCGTCACGGCCATCCGCTCGCGGAAGTAGAAGCGGTGCGCGTCGGTGCGCTGGGTGCCGGAGTCGAGCGTGAGGGCGGTGCAGCCGGCGGCCACCGCGTGCTCCTCCAGGTGCGCGAGCAGCGCGTGCCCCACCCCGGTGGAACGGGCGGTGGCGGCGGTGACCAGATCGTCGACGTAGAGTTTGCGGACCAGGGCGGTGGTGGCCACGAGCCGCCAGCCGGCCGCGCCCACGCACACGCCGTCCGCGTCGTACGCGGCCGTGAAGCGGAGCCCCTGGCCGTGCCCCTCCGCGAGGATCCCGAGGAAGAGCTCCTCGGTGAGGTGGGGGCGGAGCTCGCGCAGCACGGGCAGCAGGTCGGCGGTGAGCCGCGGGTCCCCCGGCTCCAGGTCGATGATCTTCATGGGGCCAGCGTAAGGGGGCGGCTTGTCGGCCAGTGCTGTTGCTTTAGCTGAGCCTGTTCGAACCTGCACCACCGAATGCGAGCCCCGACGCTCGGTTCGTCGAACGAGTCGGCCAGTGGCCACCGGCACCACCCCCGAAGCACGTCCGGAACGCAGTCGCCCGTGATGGCCAGCCACCCCGTGCGGGGCACCGCGAGCTCGCCATGGCTGCGGAGCCACCGACCCTAGGCCGGTTCGTTTGGATCACTTCCGCTGGCCGAAGTTGTCGTTGATGATGTCCGTGTGACTAACCGCATCAGCGCTCTGATCTCGTCCTTCGGCGTCCTTGCCAGCGTGATGCTGCTGGCTCTTGCCGTTCGCGAGTACCGCTCTGGGGCCTCGGTTCTCTGGCTCGTGGCTGGAGCCGTGATCTTCCTCAGCGCTTCGTACGCGCTCGTTCGGGACGCGCGGCGGCTCCGCACCGGGCCGGCCGCCTGACAGCGACGCAGGCCAGGCTGGGCATCTTCACAGACGTGTCACACCGGACCTGATCGGCGCAGTGATTGCCAAGCAGGAACGGCAAGAGCGACGACGACGGCTCCTGCCCGCGCCGGCTCGTCCTCTACTTCGTTCTCGCCCTGTGTCTCTTCGCCCGGAACCACACGAGGAGGTCATGCGGCTGCTGACCAAGAGCTTCCCGCCAGCCGTGCGCTGAGCAGAGTCAATAGATCATCGCTCTGCCGAGAAGCACATCCCACCTGGGCTAATAAGTTCTCGAACCAATTTTCAGAGAAGTGGCCGACCCACTGGTGACCGAATCGCCGCCGGGGGCCTGGTGGCGGCGGGCTACGACTCCTGGCCCTGGACGGCACCCAGGTTCGATGTCCCCGACTCGCCCAGCAACGGCAAAACCTTCGACGGCCCGTCTACCGGCGGCGGAACCGCCGGGTCCTGGTTCTGGCACAGGTTTTGTGATCCGTTACGGGGGGTTACCGGCTACGGGTCTCATCCGGGTGAGTTCATAGGGAACCGAGGAATTCGCTGAGAGCTGCGGCCTCGACACCGCGGCCTGCCACCACGAGGTCAACCCCGTCCTCACCTTCGGCGAGCAGTCGAGCATCCTCACCCAGCCCGCCGAGGTCTGCGCTGCCTTCAGCCTGCCCGGCTGGGACCACCACGTTCCGCACCGCGATCGGCACTACCTCGACGTGATGCACAAGCACACGGCTTGACATCGCTGAATCCACAGAATGATCGCGGTTCCTCCGGCGCGGCCCTCTGCTTCGAGGACGAGGCGGGCTTCACCCGCCGTCCGCCCAAAGGACGCAGCTGGGGTCGGCGTGGCCGCACCCCGGTCGTGACGGTGAGTGGCCGCCGCTCGGGACGCCTGTCGGTGGCCGGCTCCTCGCCATGCGGCCCGGCTCACGCACCCGCTGTGCCACCGCCCGCGCAACCACCCTGCGGGCAAAGGCACCCGCTGCAGGATGGGCGAGCGCGACTTCATCGCACTGATCGACGGCGTCCACCAGCTCGTAAAGGCGCCGATCGTGCTGGTCTGGGACCGTCTGAACACACACGTCTCCCACGCCATGTGCGAGTTGATTGCCGAGCGAGCCTGGCTGAAGGTGTTCCTGCTTCCCGCCTACTTGCCCGACCTCAGCCCTGTGGAGTGGGTCTGGGCACACGTCAAACGCAGCCTGGCCAACCTCGCGGTCATGGCCCTCGATCGGCTCGAGGCCCTCGTACGCAACAGGCTCAAACGCCTGCAGTACCGACCCGACACCCTCGACGGCTTCATAGCCGGCACCGGCGTGACCCTCGGCACCCCAGCGTCACCCTGACAAGCCAAGTAAGTACTCGCTCGAACCTGCTTCACGCGGTACTTGAGCCAGTCGGAGCGGTGTCCCGCCCGATACGGGAGGACGTGCTCGTTGGGCCGGGACACGAGGTCACGGAGGGGCCGGGCAAGCTGGTCGGGTTCGCTTGGCCGGTTCGGCAAGCTCAACGGACGAAACCACAGACCTTGGCGGGCGGGCACGGCCTGCCACTGCCGGGTTCGTTGGTGAGCGCAATCAGGAAGCACACCGCCACCATCAGCAAAAAGCCGCCTATGGTGACCCACAGCGCATTGCGGCCCCACCAAGCCGTCATCTTCTCGCGCCGGACGCGGCGAGCCGGGCCGGCCGCGTCGTGACGGTCACCCGTCATGTTCCCCCCAGGATTGCTCTCTCTGTGGACTGAGTACCCGGGCTATTCCCACCCCTGCCCGACGGCATGCGGATCGCCCGGGACAGCTCACCCTGACGCGCCGATGTCAGTCACTCGGGACACCCGGCCAGGACGGACTACAGCTTCAATCGCTCCTTCTCCGCAAGGGTGTCCGGGTGGGTGAGGATCCACCCGGCCACAGTCCTGGGCGACGGCGGCCGTCCATCCGGCACGGTGTCACGGAAGGGACGAAGGTAAGCGCGGACGGCGCCATAACCACCTGCTTATCCGTGGCTCTGGATCTCCTTCCAGAGGGTCCACGCCTTCGTGCAGCCCCCGGCCCACCGCTCGTGCAAGTACGGCTTGAAGTCGTCGAGTTTCGTTCTGCGGTTCTGCCAGTGTCCCTGGAAGAGCTCTTCCGGGGTTGACACGTCGGCCAGGCGCTGAACGGTTCGGTAGGTCATCCGGAGTTCGCGGGCGACCGCCCGACGGCTGTGACCGTCGCCGAGTATTCCGTGGACAATGGCGTGTTTCTCGCGGGTTCGGTCGGCGAACCGGTGCCCCGTCGGCCAAGGCGACGCGCCTGCTTCAGGAGCCGGTGGCGTGGTGACGCCCTCGGAGCCGGGGACCGTGAATGGGGCTCGCAGACAGGCTCGATGGCGTGAGATGCATCGCTCGGCGGCTTCGCCGAGGTTGCGCCAGAGATGGAAACGGTCTGCGACCTGTGCTGCGGTGGGAGCCCCGGTGCTTGCGCCCTCGGCGAAGAAGGGGGGCACGGTAAAATATTCGGCCTGCGTCCGGGTCGCCGCCGTGCCGACCACCATCCGGCCGACATGGCCTGCCCGCCACCCGCGAGTGCGTGACCAGGCCACCGCTTCAGGCTGCCATCGCGCGATACGAGCGCACCGCTGTTCCTACTTCTCGCCCACATTCCTCAGGGCAGCAGCCCGCAGACGTTCCCAGAATGCGGTAACCGTTTCGGCCGGTAACCTTGCTACTCAGCAGCGAACTGAGCGCCGGGGCTCGCATTCGGTGGTGCAGGTTCGAACAGGCCCAGCTAAAGCAACAGCATTGGGTCGCCGCCTCCAGTTTCGGCCCGCCCGGATCGGGGAATGAGGCGCGTCCGGATGACGGACATGGTGCACGGCTGTCACACCCCGCGACTACTCTTGATCACGTGAGCCCCACCCCTGACGACCACCCCGCAGCCGAACGTTCCCTCGCCGAGATCAACGCCGACATCCGCTGCCTCTTCGCCCGCGCCGAGGGCCGCCTCTCCGACGCGGAGCGGATCCGGCACGCCGCCCTGCTGCAGGAGTGGGCCGCAGCCATAAGGGCCTCGGTGGTTCCGGCCGCCTAGCGCCCGTGGTCCTGCCGGGACCGGAGCGTGTCGGACCGATGAATGCGCGGCCCGGCAGCAGTCTTCCCTGCGAGCATCCGCACGTACGAGAAGGTGGACCATGAGCGACCTGCGCAGTCTGTTGGAGACCCGTGTCGGTGACGGATCGCTGCCCGGTGCCGTGGGTCTGGCGGCCCACGGGGACGACGTGGAGGTCGCGGCCGTCGGCTCCCTCGACACCTCCGGCACCGCTCCGATGGCGCGTGACTCCCTCTTCAGGATCGCCTCGGTCACCAAGCCGATGACCGCCGCGGCGACCATGGTGCTGATCGAGGAGGGCCTGCTCGGCCTCGACGCCCCCGTGGCGCGCTGGCTGCCGGAACTCGCGGCGCCGGTGGTCGTCCGTACGCCGGCCTCACCCGTCGACGACGTGGTTCCCGCCGACCGCCCCATCACCGGCGCCGATCTCCTCACCTTCCGCGCCGGCTACGGCTTCCCGGCCGACTTCTCGCTGCCCGCCGTCGCCCCGCTGTTCAGCGAGCTCAAGCAGGGACCGCCGCACCCCGGGCAGGTGGCGACGCCTGACGAGTGGACGGCGATCCTGGCGGGCATCCCGCTCCTGCACCAGCCGGGGCGGGCCTGGCTCTACAACACCTGCTCCGACATCCTTGGGGTGCTCGTCGCCCGTGCGAGCGGACAGCCCTTCCAGGACTTCCTGGCCGAGCGGCTCTTCGAGCCGCTCGGCATGCGGGACACCGCCTTCGCCGTACCGCCCGAGCAGCGCCACCGGTTCACCACCTGCTACCGCGCCGCGCCCGACGGCGGAGCCCTGGAACGGGTCGACGCTCCCGACGGCCAGTGGAGCAGCCTCCCCCCGTTCCCGTCCGGCGGCGGCGGGCTGGTCTCCACCGCCGACGACCTGCTCGCCTTCGGCCGGATGCTGCTCGCGGAGGGCTCGTACGGGGGCGGACGGCTGCTCTCGCCGGAGTCCGTACGGCAGATGACCACCGATCACCTCACGGCGCGGCAGCGCGAGGAGGCCACCCTGTTCCTGGAGGGCCAGGGCTGGGGCTTCGGCGGCTCGGTCGACGTGGCGCGCATCGACCCGTGGAACGTTCCGGGCCGGTACGGCTGGATCGGCGGCACCGGCACCGCCGCGCACGTGGTCCCGGCCACCGGAACGGTCACCATCCTGCTCACCCAGCGGGAACTGACCAGCCCCACCCCGCCCGAGGTGATGCGGGCGTTCTGGACCTACGCCGCCGCCCGCCACTAGGCCGACCGTCTCGAACGAGGCCTGGACTCCTCGGCCTCCAGGCCCTCATCGCGACCCGGCACGAAGCGCAGGAACACGGCCGCCGTGGCCGAACCTCGCGCCCGCCCGCTACTGCGTGCCCGTCGAGGACACGCTCGACTGCATGTGCTGCTCGGCGGAACTAATTGCGATGCGTACCGGCCGTGCGCCGGTCAGACTCGCGGGCATGACTGCGAAGATCACTCGTATCAACCCCGAGCAGCTGCACGAGACGCCCGGCTATCACCACATCACCGTGGTGGAGACCGGCCGTACGGCCTACCTGGCGGGCCAGTGCCCCCTCGATCGCAGTGGTTCCCTCGTCGGTTCCGGATCGCTCGAGGTGCAAGTGGACCAGGTCGTCGCGAACGCGCTCGCCGCCTTGGCCGCGGTTGATGCCGAGCCGAAACATGTGGTGCGCTCGGTGATCTATGTGCGGAGCGACGACAGGGACGATCTGGGCGTCGCCTGGCGCCGGCTCACCGACTCGGCTCTCGGACCGGCGTTCACCACCGCCAGCACGCTGTTGGGTGTTGCCCAACTCGGCTTCACGGGGCAGCTCATCGAAGTGGACCTCACTGCGGCGCTGCCCGACTGAGCCCTTTCGTCCTTTCGTCTCCGGGTCTCGAGCGCCGCCCGGCGGCTACGCCCGTCCGCTGCCGCCTCCGCCGTCATGGGCGGCAGCGGCGGCCGCCCGCTCCCGCAGCCGGCGCTTGTCCGGCTTGCCCCGCGCGGTCAGCGGGATCGTCCGCTCCCAGAACACCACGGTCGGCCGGTGCGCCGGGGCCAGCTCCTTCTCCACCAGGTCACAAGCCTCGCGGGCCACGTCCCCGCCGGGCACACATCCCGCCGCCGGCACCAGGAAGGCGCACACCTCCTCGCCGGTGAGCTCGCTGTGCCGACCCACCACCACGGCCTGGGCCACGCCCGGATGCCGGGCGAGCGCCGCCTCGACCGGAACGCAGTAGACGTTGTCCCCGTCGACCATCACCACGTCCTTGACCCGGTCGTCTAGGTACAGGTAGCCGTCCGCGCCGAGGTGCCCGAGGTCCCCGGTGCGCAGCCACCCGTCCCGCAGCACCTCGTCCGTCAGGCCGGGCCGGCCCCAGTACCCGGCCATCATCGCCGCCGACCGCACCCACACCTCGCCCGTGCCACCGTCCGCCACCGCCGTGCCCCGCTCGTCCCGTACCTCGACCTCCACCACCGCGACCGGCCGTCCGACCGACGCCAGCAGCTCGGGCCGCCCGGCCACCGCCGCCTCGTGGTCGGCTGGGGTGAGGCGGCAGATCACCGCCGCCTCGTTCATGCCGTAGCCCTGCTGCCACCGGCCGCCCCAGCGGGTCACCGCCTCCCGCAGCCGTTCGGGGTGGACGGGCGAATCGCCGTACGAGACCGTCTCCAGCCCGGGGACACCGCGGGCCGTCACGGGGTCGCCCAGCAGCCGGTACACCATCGAGGTCGTCAGGTACGTGGACACCGGTGCCAGCCGCAGGCAGGCGGCCGCGAACTCCCGGGTCCCGAAGGGGTCGAGGATCTCCACCCGCCCCCCGGCGCGCAACTGTTCCAGGCACCGGCCGCCCGAACGCTGCGCCAGCGAGGTGACCGACAGGTACACGGTTTCCGCCCAGCCCTCCGCGTGTACGGAGTTCCGTGCGGCCATCGCGCCGAAGGTGGAGGCCACCCCCTTGGGTCGGCCCGTGGTCCCACCGGTGTACGTCACCCGCGCCACGTCGTCCTCCCGCGCCGCCACGGACACCGCCGCCGGTTCGCGGCCGGCGGCCCGCCGGAGCAGCTCGTCCAGGGCGAGCCGCGGCGCCCCCGTACCGGGTACGGCGACCTCGTGCACCACGAGGTCCGGGCGACAGTCCCGCAGGATGAAGTCCAGCCCGTACAGGGCCGGTCCGGCGAGCACCTGGGTCAGACGCGCACCCAGCAGATGGGCGGCGATGCGTACCAGCAGCACCTCCGGCCGGTTCGTGCCCGCCACGCACGCCAGCCCCGCACCGCGCCCGATCCCCTCCTCGGCGAGTACCCCGGCCAGCCGGCAGGCGCCGTCCAGGACCTCCTGGAACTCCAGGACGTGCGGGCCGGCCCCGAGCGCGGGCCGGCCCGCGTTCCGCTCCAGCGCCCCGACCAGTTCCGTGACGTACCGTGCGGCCACCACGCGCCGACCCGCCTCTCCGCGCCCTGTTCCACCGCGCCCGCGGCCCTCGGCATCATGAGGGGCATGACGACCGAATCCCGTGCTCGTTCATTCAGCGCCGCGGCCGCGCGCTACGCAGACCATCGCCCGTCGTACCCGCCCGCGCTCTTCGACACGCTGACGGAACTGGCCGGCTTTCCGCTGGCCGGAGCCCGGGTCGCCGACGTCGGGGCGGGTACGGGAATCGCCACCGCCCTGCTGGCGGCGCGCGGGGCCCGCGTGATCGGGGTGGAGCCGGGCGCGGGCATGGCCGCCGAGTTCCGCCGCCGCAACCCCCGAGTCCCTCTCGTCCGCGCGGACGGCAACCGGCTGCCGTTCGCCTCCGGTCGCCTGGACCTGCTGACGTACGCACAGTCCTGGCACTGGACCGACCCGGCCCGCTCCGGCCCCGAGGCGCTGCGCGTCCTGCGGCCCGGCGGGGCGCTGGCGGTCTGGCACAACGACCCGGACGTCACGGTCGGCTGGATCGCGGATCAGCAGGCGCGCATCGAGGCGCGGTTCGGCCCGGGCTGGTACATCAACGAGCGCGCCCGCTCGCAGGAGGGGCTGCGCTTCACCGTCCGCCGCCTGACGTGGTCGCGCCGCGTCCCCGTCGACACCCATCTGGCCAAGCTGTCCACGCACTCCCTCTTCCTCGTCGGCCGGCCCGGCACGGACGCCTTCCTCGCCGACGAACGTGCCCTCCTCATGCGTGACTTCCCGGACGGCCGGGTGGAGGAGCACTACGTCGCCGTGCTGAGCCTGGCCGTACGCGGCCCCGAAGCAGCGCAGGGGCCAATCGGGTGAAGGGGAGGAACCTGTCGTCGCCCCGGGCGTTGATCAAGGCGCTCACCCATCACGCACTCGTGCGACATAAGGACCACTGATGCTGAAGAAGATTATGGCCACCGCCGCCGTCACCGCATCCATCGTCGGAGCGGGCGCCGCCCTTGCCGCCCCGGCCATGGCCATCGGCAACGACCAGGGGGTCACCACCGTCAACGGCAACGGTGCCCAGCAGATCTACGGCAACCAGAAGACGCACGGTGACCTGAGCCCGCAGCTCAGCGTGGTCCAGGGCACCCTGAACAAGCCTTGCATCGGCCTGCCGGCGAAGGTGAACGTCCAGAGCGTCCTGGCCCTGGTCAACGTCGGCGTTCAGGACATCCCGGTCCTGTCGAACCCGCAGAACCAGCAGTGCACCGAGAACTCCACCCAGGCCAAGGGCGACGAGCCGCTCTCGCACATCCTGGACAACATCCCGGTCCTGTCGGGCAACGTCTCGGCCGGCAGCTGACGCAGTCCCCTTGTGCGAGCCGGGGCCTCCGACGCCTGCGCGAGTGCCCACGGGGCCCCGGCTTGTTCCACCCGGATCCGCGGATCCACGCCTCAACCGGCGCGCACCGGCCCGACGGCCGTCAGCGTGGGCACCGAGAACCACCTCGAGGAGCCTCCTGCCCGACCGGGCAGGAGGCTCTTCGGCGTGCGCGGTGAGGCGGACGTGCGGGGGAGGGGCGGGCTCAGTTGCCGGTGCACTCCCTCCACGCCAGGTGGTAGATGGTGTTGATGCTGCCGTCCGTGGAGTCCATGGTCATGTAGCTGGTGGACGCGGGGGCGGAGGTGCCTCTGTTGACCCGCAGCTCGGTGTTGATGTTGAAGTTGCGCTGCACGCCGCACGGCGCCCACACCAGCTGGGCCCAGTCGGTCACGTCGGTGGCCTGCCAGTTGTCCTCGCGCGGGCCGTTGAAGTTGTGCGTGCGGGCGGCCGTGTCCGGGGAGCCCTGGAAGTAGTACGAGGCCTTCTCGGTGGCCTTCGCGCCCGGCGCCAGGGAGGCGTAGCCGCGGTAGTCGGCGCTGGCGATCGCGTAGGTGAAGCCGTGGGGCACGTGAACGATCAGGCTGAGCTGGCAGTTCTTGCGCGCCGCGGTGGGCGGTGCGCCGCCGCCGACCTGGGCCAGGTACTGGCTGTAGGTGACGGTGAAGGCGGTGTTGTCCTGGGACACGGCGACTTCCGCGGTGTCCTTGGGGCACCCGGAGCCGTTGACGGTCGCGACCTCGATCACGATCCGGTCGGGCGGCGGGTCCACGATGGTCGAGGGGGTGGGGTGCGTGGGGAGGGTGGCGGTGAGCAGGGCGCCGATCGCGCCGCTCACGAGGAATCCACCGGACATGGTTCTCCGATCCACTGCTTCGGTACCGGGCGGCGCGCAGGCGGGAGTGCCCGTGCGCCGGAAGGTGGGGGGTGCGGCCGGCCAGAGCGGGGCCGGGTCGTCACAGACCGGTGTGCAGGGTGGAACGGGGCAGGCCCAGGAAGGGGAATCTAGGCATGTCCCTGACAATCCCCGACGGGTGAAGACCGGGTGCCCGCATCGTAGGAACCCCGGGCGGCCCGGACCAGGGCGATGTCCGGCCAATCGCACGCCCCGACCCGGACCGGCCGGATCCCGACGACGGACCGGAGGCCGAAGAGCGGAATCAGGCCGCGCTGTCCGGACGGGCGAGGCGTTCGACGCGCGACAGGAACTCCGTGGGGTGGAACGGCTTCGCGAGGCAGTCGCTCACCCCCGCCTCCAGGGCGCGGACCGTGCACTCCGGGTCCGCGGGCGGCAGCGCGAGGATCGGCACGCGCCCGTGATCGGGATGGCGGCGGATCTCCTCGAACAGCGCCACCTCGTCCAGCCCCGGGCCGGTGCGCTCGCAGATCACCAGGGCGATCGGTCCGGCGCTGCCCAGCAGGGCGACGGTGTCGACCCCGCTCCCGCCGTCGACCACGGCGAACCCGCGGCCCACCAGAAGTCGCTCCAGGAGGGTCCGGAGGGTGCGGTCCTTCGCCACAAGGAGGATCTTGCTCGGGGAATCGCCGCTCATGGTGGTGCCTCTTCGTTCGCGTCCGTGGGTCCTGGAGAGCGTACGAGGTGGGGCGTGTGCGCGCCCGCTCCGGGGCACCTGATCCGGTAGCTTCGAGCCATGACCACTGAGCCGCAGAGCTTCAAGATCCTGCTGGTGCCGGAACACATCGAGAACCTGCGCGGCGGTTCCGCCGCGGACAGGGCCCTGCGCGCGGCCACGGTCGAGGCCACCGGGGAGACCGGCGCCTCCGGCTACCCCCACTACCGCGGTGAGGGCATGGAGGCCGACATCGACCCGGAAACCCGCTCGATCGAGGCGCTGCTCGTCGACGGCGCGGAGCTGGACCTCGGCCTGACCGCCATGATCGCCCCCGAGCGGCGCGGGAGCGGCCCTTCCCGGTGACCGCGCTCCGCCGTCCCGGTCGCCCCGCGGACCTCCCGTAGCAGCTGCAGGCGCGGGGAGAAAGAGGGCGAATCCGTCCGGCTGCCCGGGTCGTCCCCGATGTTGGCCGGGAGCGGGCCAGCGCCGCGCGGGCCCCGCGGCGTAGCGTTTTTCCCTTCGGGAAGAACGCCGGAGCCGCACCGAGGAGACCGAGATGACCAAGTCCGTTCCCCAGAGGACGAGTTCACGCGCGGCCGTGCAGGAGGTCCTGGACCGGGCCGTGAGCGAGAACGGCCTTCCCGGGATGGTCGCCGAGGTCCAGGACCGCGCGGGAGGCTGGTTCGCCGCGGCGGGGGTGGCGGACAAGGCGTCCGGCCGTGCGCGGCTGCCGCAGGAACAGTTCCGCATCGGCAGCACCACCAAGACGTTCACGTCCACCCTCCTCCTCCAGCTGGTGGGCGAGCACGCGCTCGGCCTCGACGACACCGTCGAACAGTGGCTGCCGGGTCTGGTCCGGGGCAACGGCAACGACGGCGGCGGGATCACCCTGCGCCAGCTGCTCGGCATGACCAGCGGACTCTTCAACTACGCCCAGGACGAAGCGCTGACGTCCCGGCACTACGGCCCGGCGTTCCTGAAGCACCGCTACGACAGGTTCCGCCCCGAGCAGCTGGTGGAGGTCGCGATGTCCCACGCCCCCGACTTCGCACCGGGCGAGGGCTGGACCTACAGCAACACCGGCTACGTCCTGTGCGGACTGGTCATCGAGAAGGCCACCGGCCGGAGCTTCGCCGACGAGCTCGACGACCGCATCGTCCGCCCGCTCGGCCTGACCGGCACCTACCTGCCGGGCGGCGGCCAGCACGAGCTGCGCGGCCCGCACACCCGTCTCTACAGCAAAAACCACCTGCCCGCGCCCGATGCCGAGGTCCACGACGTGACCGAGATCGACGCCAGCTTCGCGTGGACGGCCGGCGGCATGGTCTCCACCGCCGGTGACCTGAACCGGTTCTTCGGCGCGCTGCTGGCCGGCCGGCTGCTGCCGCCCGCCCAGCAGCGTGAGATGTTCACCGTGTTCCCCACCCCCGAGGGCAAGTGGATCCCGGGCACCTCCTACGGCCTCGGCGTGGCATCGGTGGACCTGTCCTCCGGGGCGACGGTCTGGGGCATGGGCGGCGCCTTCACCGGATCGTTCTGCTACACCTTCGGCACCCGCGACGGCGAGCACCTGGTCTCCCAGAGCCTCAACGGCGACTGGAGCGACCCGATCGGCCTCTTCACCGAGGTGCTCGAAGCCGAGTTCGCCAAGACCGGATCCGCCTGACGGAGCCCCGCCGGCAGGCGTCCGGCCCGGCCCCCGCCGTACGGGGGTCGGGCCGGACATCGGAGGGCCGGGCGGGCGTCAGCTCACCTGGAGGGCGACATCGTCCACGACGAAGGAGGTCTGGAGGGACTGGTCCTCCACGCCGTTGAACTTCAGGGTGACGTTCTGGCCGGCGAAGGCGGAGAGGTCGTAGGACTTCTCGGCGTAGCCGGAGTTCGCGTCCAGGTTGGAGAAGGACGCCAGCGTCTGGCCGGCGACGGAGACGGTGAACCGGTCGTAGACGACGCTCTCGTCCTCGTCCGTGTCGATGTGGAGGAAGAACGAGAGCCGGTACGAGGAGCAGCCCGAGGGGACGGCCACCGACTGCGCGGCGCTGTCGGTGTGGGTGGACCCGTACCCGTTCAGCCACGCCTTGTAGCTGCCGCCGTGCGGGGCCTGTCCGGACTGGTTGGTGATGACGCCCGCGGTCGCGCTCCACGGGCTCGAGCCGTTCTCGAAGCCGCCGTTGACCACGAGCTGGCGCGGCGTGCAGCTGCCGCCGCCGGTGACGGTGAGCGTGTAGGTGGTGGTGTGGCTGACGGTGCCGGAGCCGGTGACCGTCAGGGTGTAGGTGCCGGGCACGGTGCTCGCGCCGACCTGGACGGACAGGGTGGAGGAGCTTCCGGACTGCACGGACGCGGGGCTCAGCGTGGCGCTCACGCCGGCCGGCGCGCCGGTGACGGACAGGGCGATGGTCTGGGCGGCGCCGCTCACGGTGGCGGTGTTCACCGTGGCCGTGGTGGAGCCGCCGGGGGCCGCGCTGCCCGCGGACGGGCTGACGCCGACGGAGAAGTCCTGCGCGGGCGTCTCACCGCCCACGGCCTGCTTCCACACGGCGTAGGCGACGCCGTCGGCGCTGCGGTCCAGCACCGTGGCGCTGATGTTGTTCGTGGTGTCGCAGGCGCTGTGGTAGCAGGAGTCGTAGGCGGCGTTGGCCGTGCCGCCCCACTTCGCCGCCTGCGCCGAGGTCTTGCGGGCGCTGGCCCCGGCCGCGTAGCCGGAGGTGGGGATGCCGCCCTGCTGGAAGGAGTAGTCGTCGCTGCGGCCCTGGCCCTCGACGTTCTCCTCGGGTGCCAGGTTCAGCGAGGTCCAGTACGCCTTGAGCGGGGCCGCGGTCGCGGAGTTGACGTTGTTGATGAAGTAGCCGCCGTTGGTGGAGCCGACCATGTCGAAGTTGTAGTAGCCCTTGATGGCCGCGCGCTGGGCGCTGCTCAGTTGGTTGACGTAGAACTCGGAGCCGTTGAGGCCCTGCTCCTCGTCGGTCCACCAGGCGAAGCGCACGTGCTTGGTCATCGTGGGGTTCTTCTGGGCGAGGACGAGGGCGTTCTCCAGCAGGGTCGCGGAGCCCGAGCCGTTGTCGTTGATGCCGGGGCCGGCCGAGACGCTGTCGAGGTGGGCGCCGAACATGACGGTCTGGTCGGCGGGGCCGCCCGGCCAGTCGGCGATCAGGTTGTTCGACGGGTAGGTGCAGGAGGTGCAGTTCTGCTCGGTGACGGTGTAACCGGCGGCCTGCAGCTTGCCCTTCACGTAGGCGAGGGACTGGGTGTAGCCGGCGCTGCCGGCCCGGCGGTGGCCGCCGTTCTGGGACGCGATGGTGCCGAACTGCGAGAGGTGCGCCTGCACGTTGGCGACGCTGATGTCCGGCGGGTCGTTGCCGGGCTGGGTCCCGCCGACGTTCAGCGCGTAGTCGACGGTGTGCGAGAGGGCGGCGCCCTGTCCCTTGACGACGACGGTGGACGCGCCGGGCGCCGCGTTGGCGGTGGCGGTCAGGGTCAGGACGGAGGACTGGCCGGACTGCACGGTGGCGGGGTTGAAGGAGGCGCTCACCCCGGCCGGCAGGCCGCTCGCGGTCAGCGTCACCGACTGGGCGGTGCCGGTGGTGACGGTGGTGCCGACGGTCGTGGTGACCGTACCGCCCTGCTGGACGGTGCCCGAGGAGGGGTTCAGCGCCATCGAGAAGTCGTTGTTCTGGCCGCTCGGGGTGCAGGTCGGGTCCGCGGACTGGGCGGGCACGCTGATCGCGTCCCAGGCGCTCTTGGTCTTGTTGAAGAGGTCGCAGGTGGCGTCGAGGGACTTGGCGGAGCTCAGCGTCGCCGTACGGTACTTCTTGTAGGACATGCTGCTGGTCTTGAGCAGCATGCCGCCGTAGAAGATCTTGCCGGCGTTCTGGACGCCCACTCCGGTGACCGTGGACTGGTTGCAGGTCGGGCTGTTCGGCTTGCCGCCACCCGGGCTGCTGCCCTCGGCCAGCAGGTAGAACCAGTGGTTCAGCGGTCCGGCGGCCGCGTGCACCTCGGTGCCCGGTATCGCGGAGCTGTAGCAGGCCGGGTCGTTGTTGACGGCCGGCGGGTTGTACATGTTGCGGATCGGGCCCCGGCCCTGGAGGTTGATGACCTCGCCGACGGTGTAGTCGGGAGTGTCGTAGGGGGCCGGCTGGTTGATGTACGCCTCGGTCAGCGCGCCGAAGATGTCGCCGGTGCCCTCGCCGAGTCCGGCCTCCTGGCCGCTGGTGCCGCCGGGGGTGTTGGAGTCGATGGCGTGCCCGTACTCGTGGGCCACCACGTCCACGCCGGCGATCCACTCGTTGGCGCTGTTGTGCCCGATGGTGACCGAGCTGCCGTCCCAGTAGGCGTTGAGGTCGTTCAGCCCGACCTTGCCCGGGAAGCTGCGGCCGTTGCCGCTGACGCCGTTGCGGCCGAGCCACTGGGAGAGCATGTCCCACTGCTTCTGCGCCGCGAACATCAGGTCGACGCAGCCGGTCTCCTTGCTCGTGGGGTTGCCGGTGCCCCAGGAGTCGGACGACTTGGTGAAGACCGAGCCGTTGCTGTAGTCGGCGCAGCTGAGGCCGGTCCGGACCGGGTCGCGCAGCGTGTACGTGGAACCCGAGTTGGTGGTGTCGATGGAGACCGGGCCCGGCCCGTTCCACTTGCTGTTGCCGGAGCCGGCCACCACGTCGTCGTAGCTGTCGACGAAGGCGCCGCTCCGCGCGTCCACGAAGACGTGCAGCCGGCTGGGCGCGGTCTTGGTACGGCCGCTGAGCACGGTCTCCCAGGCCAGCACCGGCTTGTCGTCCTTGAGGCGGACGACGAGCCGGCTGCTGTCGACCTTGTCGACCGAGGCCAGCCTCGAGCGTGAGGTGGCCTCGGCGTCCTTCGCGGAGACCGACGCGCGGGTCGCCACGTCGATCCGTACGGAGGAGGCGGACTGGAGGGCGCGCACCTTGCCGGCGCCGTCCGCGAGCACGACCGCGTCGCCGCCGACGACCGGCAGGCCGCGGTAGCTGCGCTCGTACGAGACGGAGTAGAGGTCCTTCACCCAGGGAGTGACGAGACGTCGTTCGTACTGCTCCTGCGCGGAGTTGACCAGGGAGTCGAGACCGCTGTCGACGGCCTGGTCGGCCGACGCGACCGCGCGGGCGGCCGGTGTGTCCTTCGGGGAGGGTGCGGGCTGCGGCTGCTGCGCCGCCGATGCCGTTCCGGCCAGGGTGCCGGCGAGTCCTGCGGTCAGCGCCATCGCTGCCACGGCCGCCGTCCATCTTCTGGGCTGCAACGTCCACTCCGATCGTGGGGGGTCGGGGATGAGTGTTCGTTCGCGGCCGAGTATGAGCGTGGACATGACGAGAATGGGACATCCCGGCCGGCATAAGGCCCGCGTTATGGTGCCGGGACGGCCGGCTGCGTACGCTGCCCGGATGCAGCTGGAGTTGAGGCATCTGCAAGCCGTCTGCCGGATAGCGGAGGCGGGCAGCCTGGGGGGCGCGGCGCGGCGGCTCGGCGTTTCCCAGCCGGCCCTCTCCGCGCAGCTGCGGCGCATCGAACAGGTCACGGGCGGCGAGCTGTTCGTGCGCGGCCGAGGCGGGGTGGAACCCACCGCGCTGGGTCAGTTCGTCCTGGCCAGGGCGCGGCGCGTGCTCAGCGAGATGGACGCCCTGGGAGCGGACGCGCGGGCCCTGTCCGCCGGCGGCCCGCTGCGCCTGGGCTGCATCCTGCTCGTGCTGCTCGACGGCCTGCTCGCCCAGACCGACCTGGCCATGTCCGGCCGGGAGATCGCCGTGGACCTGGAGGACTCGGTCACCGCGCTGGCCCGGATGCTCGGCGCGGGACGCTACGACGCCATCGTCTACGGGGAAGTCAACGACCACGAGGTCCCGCTGCCGGAGGGGACCCTGGCCAGGACGCTGATCCCGAAGGAGCCCTTCGGCATCCGGCTGTCGGCGCGGCACCCCCTGGCGGGCCTCGACCGCATCGACCTGGCGGACCTCGCCGACGAGCCGTGGCTGACCCTGGTCGAGGACGACGACGGCGGCCCCGAGGCCCTCGTTGCCGCCTGCGCGAAGGCCGGATTCAGTCCGTCACTGCGCTACCGGATCACCGACCGCAAGATGCAGCACGACCTGATCGCCGCGGGCCGCGCGGTCTCGCTCTGCCAGCCGACCGCGCCGCCGGGGGAGGGCACGGTGATGCGCCCGCTCGTCGGCACCCCCATCACGGGCCGCATCCGGCTGGCCTGGAACCGGTCGGCGCTCTCCGCCGGGCAGGCGGAGCTGCTCTACCGGGCCGCGGCACGGGCCTACCTGGCCAATGTGGACAACAACGTGTTCCACAAGGAGTGGTGGGACGCCCACCCGGAGGTGCACCCGGCCGTCGACTGACCGGGGCGGACCACCGGGAGCCGGCCAGGGGGACGGTCAGCCCCGGCGGTGGGCGGTCAGCAGAAGGTACTCCCACTCCATGACCCCGTCCACCGTGTGCTCGGCGGCGAGGGCGTCGAGCGCGGCGTCCAGGGCCGCGACCCGTTCCGGATCACCGGCGACGGCGCGGTAGACGGCGATCGTCGGCCCGTAGCAGGCCTTGAAGAACTCCCGGAAGCCCGAAGGCTCCCCGAAGCGGTCCACGCGGACCGTCTCGCGGCGGGCGTCGACGTCGGTCACCGCGTCGCCCAGCAGCTCGTGGACGTGTTCCTCGTCCCCCCACAGGGGCGGCGGCTGGGCGCCGGGCGGCGGCGGGGGAGCGAAGGGCTTCATGGCGGCGAACATCCGGCCCACGAAGCCCTCCGGGGTCCAGTTGGCCAGCCCGATCGTGCCGCCGGTGCGGCAAACGCGCAGCATCTCCTCGGCGGCCCGCCGGTGGTGCGGGGCGAACATCACGCCGACGCACGACATCACGATGTCGAACTCCCCGTCCGCGAAGGGCAGGGCCTCGGCGTCCGCCTCCCGCCACTCCAGCCGGGCGCCGCGTACGGCGGCCAGGTGCCGGCCGATCTCCAGCAGCTCGGGGGTGAGGTCGGAGGCCACCACGTCGGCTCCGGCCAGGGCCGCCGGTATGGCGGCGTTGCCGGAGCCCGCCGCGACGTCGAGCACCCGGTCGCCCTGCCGGACGCCGCACTCCCGCACGAGCCGGGCACCGAGGTCGGGGATGACGTGGGAGACCACGGACGGGTAGTCGCCCTGCGCCCACATCGCGCGGTGCCGGGCCTTCAGGGTGCGGTCCGCCTGGGCCGCTTCGCTCGCCTCGGTCATGACAGCCGTCCTCCAGGGCTCGGAGCAGCCCCTTCCTCGAGGATAGGCATCCGCCGAAGGCCCGGCCCGTCGACCGCTGCGGGGCGGGCCAGGCGCGGGCCGAGGTGCGGGTCAGGGGTGGGACAGACCGCCGGTCAGGCGGCTCCACAGGGTGGAGCGGGTGGCGCCGAAGCCGCTCTCGTGCACCCAGACGTGGGTGCAGCCCGGGCACTGGAGGTGGAGCAGGCTGCCCGTGTTGGAGAGCAGGTAGCGCCAGTGCGCGGAGCAGGCGCCGCGCTTCCCGCACGGTTCGCAGCCGCGGGTGTCGTCGCAGTTCGGGCAGGCCACCCACGCCCGGCGGCCGATGTCGGCCTGCGGGTCAAGCGGCAGCACGGCCGTGTCCTCGGTCGGGGAGCACGCCCGCCGCGACCAGGTCGTCGTACACGCGCTGCTGCTCCGCGTCGAGTCCCGAGTACAGCAGGTCGTACGCCGCCTCCTCGCCGCGCAGCACCTCGATCGGGTCCCAGTCGGGGCCGAGGGCTTCCATCACCTGGGCTCGCCGCAGGACCTCCTGGGAGGTGAGGTCGACGGTGAAGCCGACCAGCTCGGGCTCGGCGGACGCGGGGTCCGGGCCGGTGGCGGGAGTGGGGGGCTGCGGGCTCATGATTCGAACTTAGGTAACCCTTCCTTGATCGGTCAAGAGAGGGTGGGCGGAGTCACAGCACGGCCCGCAGCCGGGGCGGAACGCGCAGTCACGGCAGCCCCCAGGGTGCCGACATCTCGAAGGCGGACCGTCCCGGATGCGCCGTGCTCGCCCGTCGTGCGGGCGTCCCGGACCCCGGCGGCCGGGCTGCGCCAGAACCGCTGCCGGGCGTGCTCGACCTGCTCGCCGGGCTGTGCGAGCACGAGGCCCTGGCCCTGGGGTTCGTCACCCACGACCTCGAGGCCGCGGCCGGTGCCGGCCGACCGTACCGCCGTGCTGGAGGCGGGACGCCCCGCTCGAACGGGCGGGCCGGCGGGCGCCGCCCGACCTGGTCCCGCGGCTACGGCCGGGGGCGGCTACGGCCGGGCGCGGGGGCCGGACGGACGACGGGCCACGGGGCCGCCGAAGTCGCGGGCGAACCCCTCGCGGAATCCGGGCCGTTCGAGCGCCTGCTCGAAGGCGAGCGCGGCGCGGGCGAGCGCGGCGGCGTTCTCCTGGGCGGCGGTGAGTTCGGCGAGGTACGCCCGCAGGCTCAGTCCGCGGTCCGCGGCGAGCACGGCGAGCCGGTCGTGCACATCGGTGTCGACCTCGACTGTGGTGGTGTCGGCCATGCACCGAGTATGCGCGCCCGCGGACCGGGCGGGGGGCCGTTCGCCGCAGGGCACGGGGACCCGGCGGTTGACGCGCCCTCAGCCGGCCCAGCGGCCGGTGAGGAAGGTGAGGGCGACCGTGGCGCCCAGCGGGCCGACGACGTACAGGTAGGCGGACTGCACCCGGGGGCGGCGCAGGCTCCAGGCGGCCAGGGAGGTCCACAGCGGCCACCACAGCAGGGTGGAACGGGGGATCGAGGTGTACCAGTAGGAGGTGCCCAGGGCCCACAGGGTGAGGGCCGTGTAGAGCGCCTCGGGCCAGCGGCGGCCCCGTACCAGCACGCCGGTCAGGACGACGCCGACCAGCATGGCCAGCAGCTCGGCCTGCCACATCAGCGCGTACCCGGTGGGCTGGGTGTGGTGGAAGGCGGCGTCCCAGGTGTTCCCCCAGGCTTCCCACGGTGCGTGGAAGTCCCGGTACCAGCCGCGTTCCTGGGCGTGCTTCCAGGCCATCCAGTCCCCGGTCCGCGTCTGCAGGAACCAGGAGTACAGCGCCGGTGCGAGGGCGGGCAGGAACAGCCAGGGCGCCGCGCGCCGGGCGGAGCGGCCGCGCGCGGTCAGGACGAAGTGGAGGACGAGCGCGGCCACGAGGAACAGCCCCGTGACGCGCACCGAACAGGCCAGGCAGGCCAGGACCGCGGCCGTCGGCCAGTGCTGCCGCTGCGCCGCCAGCCAGGCGGGCAGGGCCAGGGCGAGGAAGAGCGCCTCCGTGTAGCCGGCGGCGAGGAACACGGCGCACGGCGACAGCAGGAGGAAGAGGACGGTACGCCGGCCCGCGTCCTGGTCGGGCATCCGGAGGCGGGCGATGCGGGCGAGCGCCAGGACGGCGACGCCGCCCGCGAGGAACGAGATCAGCGCTCCGGCCGCGGCCCAGTCGGGGACGACCGTGTGGACGGCGCGCAGGGCGAGCGGGAAGCCTGGGAAGAAGGCTTCCCGGTTGTCCCAGCCCGCCGTCCAGGGTCCGGCCCGGCCGGGGAAGTAGCCGTCCCTGGCTATGTGCACGAAGTGCGTCCAGTCCCACTGCTGCCAGGGTGCGAGCGGCGAGGCGGGGCGGCGGGCGTTGCCGTCGGCGGGGAACAGCCAGCCGACGGCTCCCGCGACGGCCCAGATGCCGACGCGGGTCAGCAGGTAGAGCCACAGCACCTCGCGGTCGTCCGGGCCGAGCCGGGGCAGCGTCCGCCGGGCGCGTCGGGCGTGGCCGGTGCGGTCGGCGGCGCCGGTGCGGCCCTCGTCGGGGACGCGCGGCCCTGGGGTGCGCGAGTCGGGGACGGCGGCCGGCCGGTGCGGGGCAGAAACGGACATACGGGATCTCCTGACCCTGTGAGGGCATGCGGAACCACCGGCCGGTGGTTCCGGGCCGGGGTCCGCGAGCGGGGATGGGGGGAGTGGCGGGGGCCGGGTTACCCGGGCAGCCGCGAGGAAGTGGCGGACGCGCCCGGGAACGTCGTCCCGGTGGGAGAGCCGGGCGGCGCCGTCGTGTGGCGGGGCGGGGTCGCGCTCATGGTCGCAGTGGAGGACGGAAGGGTCGTCGGGGTGGTGGACGGCGGGGTGGACGGTGTGGGGGTCGGCCCGGAGGACGGGGCGAGGGGAGAGGGAGTGCCCGCCGGGAGGACCGGGGCCGGGCTGCCCGGCAGGAACGCGGCGAGGGCCGCGCCGGATCCGGCGAGCACGAGGCAGGCGGCGACGGCGAGGCCGGCGATCCGGCGCCGCCGGACCCGTTCCCCGCGCAGCTCGATGACGGCGACGGGCGGGAGCGCGGAGCGGGACTCTCCCTCGCCGGCGGCCTCCCGGAACAGGGAGCGCAACGGGTCGTGGGACTCAGGCATCGGGAGCCTCCTCAACGCGGGGGTCCTGCAGATGGCGGGAGAGCGCGGCCCGGCCCCGGGAGAGATGGGTCTTGACCGTGCTCGTGGACAGGGAGGTCTCGGCGGCGATCTGTTCGACGGTCAGGTCGCACAGGTAGTGCAGCGCCATCGTCCGGCGCTGCTTCGGGGGCAGCTGCCGCAGCGCCTCCACGAGGGCGACCGCTTCCGGACCCGGCCCCTCCACATGGGTCGCGGGCGTCGTCCGGTGCCAGGCGTCGGCGGTCCGCCGGCGTCCCCGCCAACGGCTGACCGCGAGCCGCCAGGCGACCGTACGGATCCAGGCCTCCGGCCTGCCGTCCCGGTCCAGCCGGCGTCGGCGCCCCCAGGCCCTGACGAAGGCCTCCTGCACCACGTCCTGTGCCTCGTGGTGGTCACCGAGCATCACGTACAGCTGTCCTGTGAGCCGTCCCGCCGCTTGCGCGTAGAACTCCTCGAACTCCTCGACGGTCAAAAAATCGCTCCCGAATCCATGTGCACCTCTCAGGGGGCATACGCCCACCGCCCCGCATCCGGTCGACACCGGATGACAGATCATCGTGTGAGTGCCGTCACATGGCCGTCGGCCCGGTTTCCCGGCGGCGGCTGCCACTGGCCCGGCCCTGGGCCCGCCCTTGGCCGGGGGGAACGTACGGGGAAACGGCACGAGGCCCGGATCCATAAGGATCCGGGCCTCGTGAGCAGTAGCGGGGACAGGATTTGAACCTGCGACCTCTGGGTTATGAGCCCAGCGAGCTACCGAGCTGCTCCACCCCGCGTCGGTGGACCTCACCTTACGGCATTCCAGGGGTCCCACTCGCCACATTTCGGGACGGGCGGGCCCGTACTGTCCGCGCACCGGCCGGATCCCGCCGTCAAAGGCGAGATCATTCCCCCTGGTGACAGTGCGTGCAGGCGTGTACCTTCACGGGTAGCTGTCGTGGTTCCAAGTGCCTTGCCCGTGCCGTTCGGTGTGGGCAGTTTTGCTGTGTTGTGCCGTAGGACCAGGGCGATCACCTCCGTCTTCCACGCCGTGTGGAAGACGTACGTCAACGGGAAGGCATGAACATGGCTACGGGAACCGTGAAGTGGTTCAACTCCGAGAAGGGCTTCGGCTTCATCGCCCAGGACGGCGGCGGCCCGGACGTCTTCGCCCACTACTCGGCGATCAACGCGTCCGGCTACCGTGAGCTCCAGGAGGGCCAGGCCGTGACGTTCGACATCACGCAGGGCCAGAAGGGCCCGCAGGCGGAGAACATCACCCCCGCCTAGTCTCCGGACACTCGGAGAACCGTTTCGTCGCGGACGTCGTCACCAAGGTGACCACCGAAGCGCCGCAACGTCCGACATGTGACACCAGGGCCGTGCGGCGACTGCCGCACGGCCCTCGTGCACGATGCACAGGCTCGCCGACCGGTCCGCCTGCGGCGCCACGACCGCGCGGGCCGCCGCCCGGCTGTACGCCGAGATCCGCCGTCACCCCGCCGGGCGAGCCCTGAGGCGGCGCGAGCGGCTCAGACGAGCCGGGACGCTGCCCGCTGACCGGTCCGTGCCCGCATCACGGCGGCGACGAGGGCGAGTACGACGGTCGCGATCCCCGACGCCGCCAGCACCCCCCGGGGCCCCATGAGCGCGATGAGGGGCCCGCCGAGCGCGGTGCCCACCGGCCCGGCGGTGAGGAGGGCGGCGCTGCGGGCCGCCAGGACCGTGGTCAGCCAGGCGGCCGGCGTGCGGTCCTGGAACAGCGTGTAGGACAGCGCCGTGAACGGTCCGTAGATCAACCCGCCGAGCGTGAAGCAGGCGAGCGTGACCGCCGCGGGCGCCCCGAGGCCGAAGGGCACCAGGGCCAGCCCCCAGCCGGCGACGATGGTCAGGGTGACCGGCCACAGCGGGAACCTGCGCAGCGCCCCCGCGGCCAGGCCGCCCAGCACGGCGCCCGCCCCGAACAGCGCCCAGTACAGCCCGAGGAGACCCGCCCCCGCGTGCAGGTCGTCGGTGACGTGCAGGGGCAGCGCGACCTCCGCCGGTCCGTACAGGAAGTTGAAGAACCAGGTCAGGGCGAGGACCCCGAGGAGTTCGGGCTGCTTGCGCACCAAGTGAAGGCCCGCGGCCGACAGATCGGCGTCGACGGGCGCGGTCGCCCCGTCGGTCTGACCGGCCCGCGAGGCCTCCCCGGACGGACCGCGCACCCGCCCGACCTGGACGGCGAGCACGGCGAAGGACAGCGCGTCGAGCCCGATGAGCCAGGCCGGGCTGACCACCGCCGCGAGGAAGCCGGCCAGCGCGGGGCCGATGACGATCGCGGCCGAGGTGCTGGAACTGACCAGCGCGTTGGCGGCCAGCCGCTGCTCCGCCGGCAACAGTCCGGCCACCAGCGAGTACTTCCCCGCGTTGCCCCAGGCGTGCAGGACGGACGAGCCCGCGAGCAGGGCCACGTACAGCACGGGGTGCAGCACGTCCAGGGCCCAGGCCAGCGGCACGCAGCCGAGGAGCACCGCACGGATGCGGCTGTCGGCCGCCAGCAGCCGTGCCGCGGGGAGGCGTCGCAGCCACCGCCCGAACAGCAGCGCGCCGGCCGCGCCGGGGAGGGCGTAGGCGGCGAGCGCGGCCCCCAGGAGCATCCCGGACCCGCCAGGGGGTGCGATCTCGATGGCCAGCCAGGCCACCGCCACCACGCTCATCCCGTCACCGAGGTCGGAAGCCGCCAGAGCGGGCAGGAGCCGCCGGAACCCGGCGTGGGCGAAAAGCGGCCGGTAGGTCGGCGGCAGCAGGCGAGTTGTCTGTGGTGCTGTCACCCGGTCAGACTCCTGGTTCAAGCGCACTTGAGGTCAAGGGGGGATGGGCAGGTGCGAAAGCTCGGTATCGGGGAGCTCGCCCGGCAGGTCGGGATGAGACCGTCGGGCCTGCGCTACTACGAGAGCGTCGGCCTGCTGCCGACCGCCGAACGGGCCGCGGGCCGGCGCGTCTATCCGGCCGGCACCGTACGGCGGATCGCGCTGATCAAGATGGCCCAGCGGGCCGGCTTCACCCTGGCCGAGATCCGCGCCCTGCTGGACGCCGACACCGACCGCGGCGCCACCCGGCAGTGGCGCGCGCTCGCCGAGAGCAAGCTCCCCGAACTGGACCGGTTCATCCGGCAGACCCAGCTCCTGCGCGACGCGGTCGCCGACTGCCTCGCCTGCGGCTGCATGAACTTCGACAAGTGCCAACTGCTCGCGGAGGCAGGTCCCGGCTCCTGAGCCGACCGCTCGCCACCTCGGCGGATGAGGCATGATCGGGGGATGTCTGAACGCATCATTGCCGCATGTGACGGAGCGGCGAAAGGTAATCCCGGGCCGGCCGGCTGGGGCTGGGTCATCGCCGACTCCCAGGGACGCCCCGAGCGTTGGGAGGCCGGGCCGCTCGGCCGGGCCACCAACAACATCGGCGAGCTGACCGCCCTCCAGCGACTGCTCGAGGCGGTCGCCCCCGGGACGGCCGTCGAGGTGCGGATGGACTCCCAGTACGCGATGAAGGCCGTGACGCAGTGGCTCCCGGGCTGGAAGCGCAACGGGTGGAAGACCTCCTCCGGCCAGCCGGTCGCCAACCGCGGGCTCGTCGAGCAGATCGACCTGCTGCTCGCCGATCGTGACGTGACCTTCGTCTACGTCCCGGCGCACCGCGAGGACGGCGACCTGCTGAACGCGATCGCCGACCAGGCCGCCAGCGACGCCGCCCGCACCCAGGAGGCCGCCGGCACCGCCCTCGGGCACGCCGAGCTGCCGGTACCGGCCCCGGCCGCGCCCTCGCGCCAGAAGACGGGCACGGCACGGAAGCGCACGGCCGAGGCCGCCGCGCCCGGCCGTGCGCCGCGGCCCATCAAGGCGAAGTTCCCCGGCAGCTGCCCCTGCGGGAAGCCCTACGCCGTCGGTGACATGATCGCCAAGAACGGGAGCCGCTGGGGCCACGAGGCCTGCGCCGCCTCCGCCCCGGCCCAGGCCTAGGGTCGGTGCACGCGCAGGTGGGCGACCTCGTACGACATCTCTGACACGTCCGCGTCGGGCGCCGGGTGGTAGCGCCCGGCGCAGACGGAGAGGTTGACGATGAGGTACGCCCGCCAGTTGCGCCCCACCCCGCGCCGGTCGGCGTACACCCGCGTGCCGTTGACCCACCACACGACCGAGCGCGACCCGAACTCGACCTTCAGGTCCACCCAGCCGCCGGGGGAGACCGAGAGGTCCCGGTGGTAGCGGGAGCCGCCCCTGACGTGGTTGGAGAGCTCCAGCAGGTCGGGGTTGTCCGGGTGGTACTCGAAGACGTCGACCTCGTTGCCGCCGTCCCGCCAGGTCCAGATCGCCGGCCAGGCCCCCGCCTCGACGGGCAGCCGCACCCGGGACTCCAGCACGTCCCCGGTCCGCACCATGAACCCCTCGTCGCTGCCCTCGGTGGTCAGCAGGCCCGCGTTCCAGTTGCCGTCCGGGCGGCGGGTGGCCCGAAAGGTGCCGGTGCGGCTGTAGGACGGGTCCTCCACGAGGTGGTCGAGCTTGTTGTCACCGGGGTTGGTGGGACCGCCGTCCGGATATGCCCAGGAGCGGCCGGCGACCCACTGGGTCTCCGACCCGAAGTCCGCGGTGAAGAGCGGGACCCCGCCGCTCACCGGGCCGGCACCACGAGCGGTGGTGCCGGTGAAACGTTGCAGGAACCGTCGGAACCAGGCGAGAACATGAGTGGGCACAGGGCTCCTTCCGTGGACGGACGCCCCTGCATGCTGCCCGGCTGCGGGGCCTCACATACCGGTCCACCGGTTTGTGTTCCACGCGTCCCCCTCATGTAATAATCGACAGCGAATAGTGCCTATTACGTGCGGGAGTGGCAGCGGTATGTGGACCTGTGAACGTGTCATCGGCGCCGACCTGGACGTGGCGGAGGTCATCGGCCTCTACCGCGCCTCCACCCTCGCCGAACGCCGCCCCGTCGACGACGTGGAGCGGTTCGCCCGGATGCTCGCCGGCGCCAACCTCGTCGTCGTCGCCCGCGCGGACGACGGCGCCCTCATCGGCATCGCCCGCTCCATCACCGACGGCGCGTACTCGACGTACCTCAGCGACCTGGCCGTCGACGTCGCCCACCAGGGCAAGGGCGTGGGTCGCGACCTCATCCGCGCCACGCAGGAGGCGGCGCCCGAGGCGAAGGTGGTCCTGCTCTCCGCCCCGGCGGCGGTCGACTACTACCCGCACATCGGTTTCACCCGCCACGAATCCGCCTGGACCCTCGGCACCCGCTGAGCCGACCGCGAGGAGCGCCCCCAACCTCGCTTCGCCATAGGCCAGTTGCGCGCCCTCGTGGCGGGGTACGATCCCTGCCGTGGGGGGACCAGTGACACGCAGACGGCGCTCCGCGCTGCGCGCCTACGGGTGCGCGGCAGCGGGCTTGTTCCTACTCGTCGGGTGTACGGCCGACGGCACGCCGAAGGGCGGTGCGGCGACCACCGACGCCGCGGCCCGCACCCCGGCCGCGTCGCCCGCCACGGGCGGCCCGGCCCCGGGCGGCTCCGCCGCGGGCACGCCGGCCGCCTCGCCCAGCGGCACGGCCAACCCCCTCGTGCCCCCGCTGGACGAGTCCAAGCAGCCGAAGACGGCCGCCGAGGCCCGCGCCCTGCTCGGCCGGATCGTCATCACCGAGGCGGCCTTCGGCCCCGAGGTCGTGCGCAGCACCCCCTTCGAGAGCGATCCCCGCCGCTGGCCCGTCCTCGACGAGGACTGCGTCTGGCAGACCGCCGCCCTGCCGGACGACGTACTCGCCACGAGCACCCGCTACTTCCACATCCCGGCCAAGGACGGCCGCGGCCGCCTACGCCTCAACGCCACGGTCACCATCCACCACAACCGCGAGGAATCCGGCTGGGAGACCGCCCGCGCCATGGAGGAGGTGCTGCGCTGCCCCGGCCAGAAGCTGCGGGAGGGCGAGGAGCTCAAGAACCTGTGGGGCGGCTCCTTCTACCTCGGCGAGCAGGCGAACGGGTGGACCGAGGACGCCTTCAGCGAGAGCGGCGAGTACGTCAGCGCGCAGGACGGCGGGCCCTACCGCTACACCTGGTCCCAGGCCCAGTTCGGCCCGGTCACCGTGGCCATCGCCGCCAAGGGCGCCGCCGGCTTCACCGAGGAGGCCATGAACGGGCTCGCCGCCCAGGCCACCAGCCGGATGTTGCTGCAGGCCAAGCAGGAGCTCGGAAAGGAGGCGGGCTGATGGAGCCGCTCCTCCCGCCGGACCCCTCCCGGATCGCCGGGTACCGCCTCCTCGGCCGGCTCGGCGCGGGCGGCATGGGCGTGGTCTACCTCGGGCGCACCGACGACGGCGCGCTCGCTGCGGTCAAGGTGATCCGCGCCGAGTACGCCGACGAGGCGGACTTCCGGGCCCGTTTCCGCCGCGAGGCCGAGATCGCCGCGGAGGTGGACAGCCCGTGGGCCGTCCGGATCACCGGAGCCGACCCGGACGCGCCCGAGCCGTGGCTGGCCACCGCCTTCGTCGCCGGCCCCTCCCTGGCCGAGGCCGTCACCGCCCACGGCCCGCTCCCGCTGCGCGCCGTACGGATCCTCGGCAAGGCCCTGGCCAAGGCCCTCGGGGTGATGCACGCGCAGGGCCTCGTACACCGCGACGTCAAACCCGGCAACGTGCTGCTCGGCATGGACCGGCCCCGGCTGATCGACTTCGGGATCGCGCGCGGCGGCGAGCACACCGCCCTGACCTCCGCCGACGCCGTCCTCGGCACCCCCGGCTTCCTCCCGCCCGAGCAGGCCGAGGGCCGGCCCGCCGAACCCGCCGGCGACGTCTTCTCACTCGGCTGCCTCCTCGCGTACGCCGCCACCGGACGCCTGCCCTTCGGCACGGGGACCGTGGACGCGGTGCTCTACCGGACCGTCCACGACGAGCCCGAGTTCGGCCCGGAGGTCCTCGCCGACCCCGAACTCAACGCCCTGTTGCGGACCTGCCTCGCCAAGCACCCCGACATCCGCCCCACCGCGAACGAGCTGGACCGGGCGCTGACCGAGGACACACCGGGGGAGGGCACCGACTGGCTGCCCGACCCGGTCGTCGCCACCATCGCCGAGCGCGCCGCCGCGCTGCTCGCCCTGCCCGGCATCGAGGAGACCGTCGCCGACCCGGACGCCGCCCCGGCGCCCGGCACGGCCGCACCCTCCCGCAGACGGTTCCTCGCCCTCGCCTCCGGCGGCGCCGTCCTCGCGGCGGGCGGCGGCCTGGCCGCCTGGCTTGCGCTGCGCGACGACGGCAAGGACCGGAACGCGGCCGCGCCCGCTCCCCGGCGGTGGGTGATCGGTGTGCACGCCGACCTCTCCGGCCCCCAGAAGGCCGCCGGTCAAGCCCAGGAACGCGGGGTGCGGCTGGCCGTCGACGCCTTCAACTCCCGCGAGGACAAGCCCTTCACCCTCGTCGTCGCCACCGCGGACGACGCCGGGCGGGCCGAGCGCTCGGCCGCGGCGGCCGGTGAACTCATGGCCGACCGCGACCTGTTCGCGGTCATCGGGCCCACCGGCAACGCGTCCGTGATCCCGTGCCTCGAACTCTACGGAGAGAACTCCGTACCGCTGGTCACCGTGTCCGCCCTGGCGAGCACCTTCAGCGTCACTGACCGGCGCTCCTTCTTCCAGAGCTGCCCGCTCTCCTCGGCCCAGGCCGCCGCGGTCAACCTCCAGCTCGCCGGACAACAGGGCGTCCGGCGGATGGGCATCCTCAGCGACCGCGACGGGGACACCGACGCCTGGCAGGCGGCCCAGCTGATGGGCCGCACCATCGCCTACTTCGCGCCCGACGCCACCTTCCGCGTGCGCGTCGTGCCGCGCGGCACCCAGGACCTCGCCCCGGTCGTCGCCGACCTGCTCGCACACGGCGTCGACGGCTTCTTCTACACGGGCACCCCGGCGGGCGGGGCCAAGGCGGCCGGCCTGCTGGCGGCCGCCGGCTTCAAGGGACCCAGGGCCGCCGACTACACCATCGCCGGGCCGGAGTTCCTCGCCGCAGCGGGCCCGGCCGGCGAGGGCTGGCAGTTCTTCACGCCGTACACCGGCCCCGAGGCCCCCGAGGTCGCGGAGGTGGCCCGCGCGCACCGGGCGGCCTACGGATCGGCCCCCGCCATCTGGACCGCGGAGGCCTTCGACGCGACCCGTCTGGTCATCGACCGGCTGGTCACCGCCGCGGCGGGCGGCAGCCGACCGAACCGCGCCGACCTGCTGACCGCGCTCGCCCAGGGCACCTTCCGCGGCCTGACCAAGGAGTACACCTTCGACGACCGCCGGCAGGTCAAGGGCAACATCTACTTCCAGCACAGGGTGGAGGGCGGCGCCATCCGCTACGTGGGCCCGGCCAGCGAGCCCGCACCCACCGCGTCCCCGGCGGGATAGCCGGGGATGCGCCCCCTCACCCCGGCCGATCCGGCGGCGATCGGCGGCAACCGGCTGCTGGGACGCCTCGGTTCGGGCGGCATGGGCACGGTGTACCTCGCCCGCTCCGCCACGGGCACCCTCGTGGCCGTCAAGGTCATCCGCGCCGACCACGCCTCCAACCCGGACTTCCGCATCCGGTTCCGCCGCGAGGTGGAGGCCGCCGGGCAGCTGACCGGGCGCTGGGTCGTCCCGGTGATCGCCGCCGACCCAGAGGCGCGCGAGCCGTGGCTGGCCACCCCGTTCGTCCCCGGACCCGCCCTGTCCGAGGCGGTGGCGGCGTACGGCCCGCTGCCCGCCCGTGCCGTACGGACCCTCGGCGCGCGGCTCGCCGAGGCGCTCGCACAGGTGCACGCCGCCGGGCTGGTCCACCGCGACGTCAAACCGGGCAACATCCTCCTCGCCCCGGACGGGCCCCGGCTGATCGACTTCGGGATCGCGCGCGCCGAGGGGGCGGCCACCCTGACGGCCGTGGACGCCGTCATCGGCACCCCCGGATACCTGGCCCCGGAGCAGGCCCGCGCGGGCGGACCCGCGGTGGGCGCCGCCGGCGACGTGTTCTCCCTCGGGTGTGTCCTGGTGTACGCGGCGACCGGTCACGGACCCTTCGGCGGCGGGCACGCGGCCGCGGTGGTCTACCGCACGGTCCACGACGAGCCCGAACTCACCGGCCTGCCGGCCGAGTTGCTCGAACCGGTGCTGGCCTGCCTGGCGAAGGACCCGGCCGCCCGGCCCACCCCGGCCCGGCTGAGGGCCGCACTCGGGGACGACCCGTCCGGCGCGGACGCCGAGGACTGGCTGCCGCCCCCGCTGCCCCGGCTCATCGCCGAACGCTCCACCAGAGCCCTCGACCTCCCCGCCCCGGAACCCACCCGGATCGACGCGCCACAGACACCGGTACGGGGCCTCACGCGCCGGCGGCTGCTCGTGGCCGGCGCGGGCCTGGCCGCCGTCGGCGCACCGGCCGCCTGGTTCGCCACCCGCCGGCGGGCCCGCGGCGGGACGCCACCGCCGGCCCGCGACCCGGCCACCCTCACCCTCGGCCTGCAGGCCGACCTGACCGGTCCCGGCCGAGCCGTCGGCCAGGCCCACGAGCGCGGCATGAGACTGGCCGTGGAGCGGCACAACAGCCGCAAGGACGCGGCGTTCCTGCTGGCCCTGCGCGTCGCCGACGACGGCGGGGACCCGGCGCGGGCCGCGCAGGTGGTCAAGGAACTCGTCGCCGACCCCGCCGTGGCCGCGCTCACCGGCCCCACCTGGGACGCGGCCGTGCCCGAGCTGGCCGCCGCCTGCGCCGGGGCCGACCTCGCCCTGGTGCTCGTGGCGGTCGACAGCGCGGAGACCGTCCAGTCGCAATGGCGGACACTGTGCGCCACCCGCCCGGCCGGGGACCGGTTCGCCCTCCCGGTGATCGACTACCTCACCCGGGTGAAGCCCGTCCGGCGCACGGGCCTGGTCGAGGACGTCGAAGGAGGCGAACCCACCTGGCCGCTCATCCGCACCCTGCAGCAGAGCCCGCCCTCGATGGGAACCCTCAGCGTCCACCGCATCCCGGTCGGCGGCTCCGACTTCGCGGGCGCGGTCCGCGCCCTGACCGAGGCCCGGGCCGAGGCCGTCGTCTACGCCGGCACCTCACCGCAGCGCGCGGCCCGGCTGGCCCGGGCCCTGGCCGACGCCGGATTCCCGGGCCCGCGCGTCGCCCTCCAGCACGTGATGGAACCGGCCTTCCTCACGGACGCCGGGCCGGCCGCCGAGGGCTGGGTGTTCAGCGCCCTCTTCACCGACCCGCTGGCGCTCCCCGCCGCCGCCGAGTTCGTCGCCGCCCACCGCGCGGCGCACGGGGAGCCGCCCGCCCGCTGGGCCACCGAGGCGTACGACGCCGTGGGCCTGCTGGCCGCCGCCCTCACGAGGCTGGAGGAGGAGGGACGGGGCCGCGCGGGCCTGACCCGGCGGATCTTCCGGACGACCCACCAGGGCCTGGCCAAACCGCTGGCCTTCGACACGGGCACCCACGTCCTGACCGGAGACCGGATCGCCCACCTCTACCGGGCCGAATCCGGCGCGTACCGGTACCTGGGCCTCTACCCGGACGTACGACCCTCCGCGTGACCGGCCGCCGACCCCGGAGGCGCGGCTACTCGAACCGCGAGGTGTCGCCCGCGCCCCGGCGCACGATCTCGGCCTCGCCGCCGGAGAAGTCGATGACCGTGGTCGGCTCCGTACCGCAGTCGCCGGAGTCCAGCACGGCGTCCACCTCGTGGTCGAGGCGTTCCTTGATCTCCCAGCCCTGCGTCATGGGCTCGTCCTCGTCCGGCAGCAGCAGGGTGCTGGAGAGCAGCGGCTCGCCGAGCTCCTCGAGCAGGGCCTGCGTGACGACGTGGTCGGGAATCCGGACCCCGACCGTCTTCTTCTTCGGGTGCATCAGCTGGCGCGGCACCTCCGACGTCGCCGGGAGGATGAAGGTGTAACTGCCGGGCGTGGCCGCCTTGATCGCCCGGAACACGTCGTTGTCGATCTGGACGAACCGGCCCATCTGTGCGAAGTTCTGGCACACCAGGGTGAAGTGGTGACGGTCGTCCAGATTGCGGATCGACCGGATCCGGCTGATGCCGTCACGGTTGCCCAGCTGGCAACCCAGCGCGAAGCAGGAGTCTGTCGGGTACGCGATAAGCGCGCCGGAGCGGATGATGTCGGCCACGTTGCCGATCGTGCGACGCTGAGGATTCTCGGGGTGCACGTCGAAGTATTTCGCCATCCGCCGAGCCTACGTGGTCCCGGCGCCGCCCTGCGGCCGCGCCGATGCGCAGAGGTGCGCGCTGACGAACCGGTCCGGACCGATGACCACGGCCCGGCCGGCCGGGCGGGCGCACGAGCCGTTCGGGCCGCTCCGGACGCTGCCGGACGGGTTCCGGGGCACGATGAGAGGGAGCCGTGCGCCCCGGGCCGCCGCTGGGCGGGTGGGGGCCGGGCCGGAGGTGGCGGAAGGGAGCGTCCCCGATGGGTTCGATCGACGGGTCCGGGGCCGGCGGAGCCGGGCGCACCGCGCCCGGGATCGCCCCGCCCAGCGGGCTGCTCGACGTCCTGAACGTCGCGGCGGTCGTCCTCGACGCCGAAGGACGGATCGCCCTGTGGAGTCCCCAGGCCGAGCAGCTGTTCGGCTGGACGGCCCAGGAAGCGCTGGGCCGCCCCGCGGCCCGGATGCTGGCCTCCGAGGAGCACGTGGGGCTCGTCACCGAGCTCTTCGCACGCGTCATGGGCGGCGCGGGGGACTGGGCGGGCGCCTTCCCGGTACGCCACAAGGACGGCGGCACCCGGCTGGTGGAATTCCGCAACATGCGGCTGCTCGACGAGCACGGAGACCTGTACGCCCTCGGCATCGCGACCGACCGCACGCGGCTGCGGCAGCTGGAGCGGGACCTCGCCCTCTCGGCGCGCCTGGTGGCCCAGTCCCCGATCGGCCTCGCCGTCCTGGACACCGAACTGCGATACGTGCTGGTCAACCCGACGCTGGAGCGGATCAACGGGCTGCCCGCCGCCGACCACATCGGCCGGGGCGTCCGTGAGGCCCTGTCCTTCCTCGATGACGCGGAAGCCGCCGAATCCGCCATGCGCCAGGTCCTGGCCACCGGTACGCCGCTGCTCGAACAGTTCACGGCCGGCCGCACTTACGGCGGGGAGCGCACCGAGCACGCCTGGTCGGTGTCGTACTACCGGCTGGAGGATGCCACCGGACGCGTCCTCGGACTGGCCACCTCCGTGGTCGACGTCACCCAGAGTCACCAGGCGGCCATCGAGATCGCCCGCAGCCGCCGGCGCCTGGCCCTGATCGCGGACGCCACCGTCCGCATCGGCACCACCCTCGACCTGGACCAGACCGCCCGCGAGCTCGCCGACGTCGTCGTACCGGAACTCGCCGACATCGCCGCCGTCGACATCCTCGACTCCGTCCTCGAAGGCAGACCGACCCTGCGGTCGTCGGCCCACGAGCCCGCCGTGTTCCGTGCCCTCGCCGTCGCCTCCGCCTTCCCCAGCGAGGCCGTCCGCGCCGCGGACCCGCCCGGGGACATCGCCGCCTACGCCGCGGACCGGCTGGTCACCCAGTCCGTGACGACCGGACACCCGGTCCTGGTGGCCCACGTCCACGCCCAGGACATCTCGCGCATCGCCCGCGACAGCACCGCCGCCTCGCTCCTGACCCGCGCCGGCCTGCGCTCGTACCTGGCCGTGCCCCTCATCGCCCGCGGCGAGGTCCTCGGCGCCCTCGACCTCAAACGCACCCGCAACCCGCTGCCGTTCAACGACGACGACATCGTGCTGGCCGGGGAACTGGCCGCCCGCGCCGCCGTCTGCATCGACAACGCCCGCTGGTACCGCAACGCGCACCACACCGCCCTCGCCCTCCAGCACCACCTCCTCCCGCACCACCCGCCGCCCACGCCGGGGCTGGAAGTGGCCTCCCGGTACCGGCCCGCCGCGGCCAGCAGCGAGATCGGCGGCGACTGGTTCGACGCCATCGCGGGCCCGGACGACACCACCGTCCTCGTCATCGGCGACGTCATGGGCAGCGGCATCAACGCCGCCGCCAGCATGGGACAACTGCGCACCGCGACCCGCACCCTCGCCGAACTGGCCCTCGACCCGACCCAGGTGCTGCAGCAGCTCGACCGCACCACCGCCGCCCTCGAAGAGACCATCGCCACCTGCGTCTACGTCGTCTACGACCCGCACCGGGCCCAGTGCCGGGTCGCCGTCGCCGGACACCTGCCGCCCGTCCTCATCCGGTCCGGCCATGCCCCCGAACTCCTCGACCTGCCCACCGGCGCACCGCTCGGCGTGGGCGGCATCCCGTTCGAGGCCACCACCGTCGCCATGGCGCCCGGCGATCAACTCGTCCTCTACACCGACGGCCTCGTCGAGACCCGGGACCAGCCCATCGACGAACGCCTCGACCTGCTGCTGACCCTGCTCGCCGACACCGGACGCCCGCTGGAGGAGACCTGCGACCGGCTCCTGGACTCCCTGCGGCGGCCGGACGACCACGACGACGTCGCCCTGGTCATCGCCCGCGCCAGGTCCCTGTCCTAGCCCTGCCGCGGCCCTGGCGCAGCCGACCGCTCGCCGCGCGGCCCGGCCGGCGCGACCTTACGCTGATCGTGATCGCCCCGCCTTGACCCCCGTACGGCAGGAGGCCTGTGGTGACTCCGACGCACATACGGTTCCGCCGGACCTGGGTGGCCGCCGCCGCGGCGGCCCTCTTCGTCGCCCCGGCCGTCGCGGGCTTCGCGTACGGGACGCCCGCCGCGGTGCGCTCCGCCCCCGCGGCCCCCACCCCGGACGGCGAGGACGGCTTCCCGGAGCTCACCCCCGCCGTCGCGGCCCGACTCGACGCCGCCGTGCGCCAGGTCATGCGCGAGGCCCGGGTGCCGGGCGTGATCGTGGGACTGTGGGCACCCGGCAAGGGCAGCTACGTGAGGGCCTTCGGCGTGGCCGACAAGGCGACCGGCGCGCCCATGCGGACCGACTTCAACACCCGCATCGGCAGCCAGACCAAGACGTTCACGGTCACCGCCGTCCTCCAGCTGGTCGACCAGGGCAAGGTCGCCCTGGACGACCCGATCGGCGACTACATCGCCGGGGTCCCGAACGGGGACCGCATCACCCTGCGCGAGCTGGCCGGCATGCGCAGCGGGCTCTTCAACTACAGCGAGGACGCGGACTTCGACAAGGCGTTCACCACCGACCCCCAGCGTCCCTTCACACCGCAGGAGTTGCTCGACTACTCCTTCAAGCACCCCGTGCAGTTCGAGCCGAACGCGAAGTTCGAGTACTCCAACACCAACCTGATCCTGCTCGGCCTGTTGATCGAGAAGGTCACCGGCCGACCGCTCAAGGACGTGATCAACCGGGACGTCGTGGCGCCGGCCGGACTGGGCCGCACGCTGTTCCCGACGGGCGCGGAGTTCCCCGCACCGCACGCGCAGGGCTACACGGACCAGACGGCCTCCGGCAGGATCGAGGACGCCGCCGGCTGGAACCCGTCCTGGGCCTGGGCCGCCGGCGCGATGATCTCCGATCTCCAGAACCTGCGCAGCTGGGCGCGGACCCTCGCCACGGGCACGCTGCTGACGCCCGAGACACAGGCCCAGCGCCTGAAGACCACCTCGGTCGGCATCCCCGGCGCCGGCTACGGGCTGGGCCTGTTCAACGTCCAGGGCTGGATCGGCCACAACGGCTCGCTCCCGGGCTACGAGAGCCTGGGCGTCTTCCTGCCGCAGGAGCAGGCGACCCTGGTCGTCATCCTCAACACCGACGTCCTGCACGACGGCCAGGAGCCCAGCACCCTCTTCGGCGAGGCGATCACCAGCATCGTGACCCCCGACCACGTCTACCCCGGGCACAAGCCGTCGGTCCCCAGGCCCTCGACCTCGGCCTCGCCGCCCACGTCGAAGCCGCCCGCACCCACGTCCGGCTGAGGTCCGCGCCCGGCGCCACGGGACCGGGTCGGATGATCCGACTGTTAGGGTCCGAGGTATGCCAGAGCTCATCAGCCCCACCACTCGCCTGCACGGCTCCTGGCTCGCAGCCCAGCGGGAAGCGGGCCCCGACGCCCACCTGGACGGCGCCGGACTGGGCTCCGACGACGACGTGGACAGCCCCGAGGGCTTCGCGGCCTGGGTGGACCGGCTGCACCGGTACGGCGACCGCACGGCGCCCCTCGAGCACGGCCGCGTCCACGCCACGTACTGGTGGATCGCCGAGGACGACACCTATCTCGGCGCGATAGACCTGCGGCACTACCTGAACGGCTTCCTCCTCGACGCGGGCGGCCACATCGGCTACAGCGTGCGGCCCTCCGCCCGCCGCCGCGGGCTGGCCACCTGGGCCCTCGGCGCCGTCCGGCACGAGGCCCGCCTGCTGGGGATGGACCGGGTCCTGCTGACGTGCGACCCCGGAAACGAGGCGTCGATCCGCACGATCGAGTCCAACGGCGGCGTACTGGAAGACGTCCGCGAAACCATCATCGGCCCCAAGCGGCGCTACTGGATCACTCTCTAGCGCCCGGCTCCGCCACCCCGCCGAGCAGCAGCCGGAGGAACTCCACGTCGCTCTCCGGGGCACGGCGCAGGCGCCCCCGTCCGTCGGCGGCGAGGTCGGACGGGCGGACGACCACGAGCCGCAGGCCGTGGGCCGGGATCTGCGCGTCGCGGTAGCCGTCGTAGCGGGCCCGCTGCTCGCCGCGGTGGACTCCGCTGACCGTCATCCTGTGGGGCTTGTCGAAGAAGGGCGTCGGCTCGTCGTGCTGGCGCTCCCGGTACTCCAGCACGAGTTGGTGGCCGGGCCAGTAGGCGTCGACCGGCAGCCTGGCCCGCCGGCCTCCCGCCCCGGGATCGCCCAGCAGCCAGTCGAACCTGTGCTGGGTGAGGGCCGTGGCGCCCAGGACCTGGTTGCACAGGCCGACCACGTACGCCTCGTCGCTGTCGTCTCGGCTCATGGGGACGATGCTGTCACGGGGCCGTCCGGCCCTGGGCCGTTTCGGCGGGACGGCGGCGGGCCCGGGACGTCGTGTCGTCACCGTGCCGAGTGGTCGGGATGGGTCGATAGTGGGGCTGTGAGCGACTGGTCGGAGGGACCCGGGCAGAGCGGCGCGGCAGACGGCGCCGCCTGGTCCGGACGTGACGGCGCGCGGGCCTTCGCGGCGGTGGAGGCGGCCACGGACTGGCTGCTCGGCTACCCGTTCGTCTTCCGGGCCCTGTCCCGCCGGATCGGCCCCGGGGCGGTCCTGGTGGACTACGGATGCGGACCGGGCAAGGTGGCCGACCGCGCGGCGCGGCAGCTGGGGGCGCGCGTCCTCGGGGTGGACACCTCCCCGGAGATGCTGGCGCTCGCCCGCGCCTCGGCGACCGCGGTGGCGGAGTACCACCTCGTCGAGAACGGCCGGGTGACCGCTCTCGCCGACGGCTGCGCGGACGCGGTCATGTGCAACCACGTGCTCGCGTCGCTGCCGACCGAGGACGCGGTGGTCGGCGTGTTGACCGAGATCCGCCGACTGCTGCGCCCGGACGGGCTGTTCGTGCTGCTGACCACCGACCCCAACTGCAACGGCATCGAGTACGCCTCGCTGCGGATCGGCGAACCGGGCGAGGTCTACGGGCCCGGCGACGAGCTGACGGTACGGCTGCTGCGCACCGACGGAACCTGGCAGGAGATGCGCAATCACGCCTGGCCCGTCGGCTACTTCCCGGCCCTGCTGGAGCGCGCGGGCTTCCGGGACGTCGTCCAGCACCGGCCCACCGTGGACGAGGCCCTCACCGTCGCCGACCCGGACCTCGCGGCCGGCCGCCCGTGGTCGGCGGAGCGGGCGAGGCCGCCCCTGGTGATCACCACGGCGCTCGCGGCCTGACCGTACGCGGACGTACGGACGTACGGAGGTGGCGTCGGCTTCGTGCGACGCCCGCCGCCCGTACGGGTGTTAGTGTCGCGCCATGTCCAAGGCCGAGATTGACGTGGTGACCGCCGAGTTCTTCGGCGCCTTCGACAACCGGGGCGGCCAGGCCGCCGACGTGGGACGGCTCCGCCGGCTGATGCTCCCGGGCGCGGTCATCGTCAAGACCGGCCCGGACTTCACGCCCTACACCGTGGACGAGTTCATCGAGCCGCGCCTGCTGTTGCTCTCCGGCGGCCGGCTGGCCGAGTTCTCCGAGTGGGAGACCTCGGAACGGACCGAGATCGCCGGCGACATCGCCTCGCGGTTCGGCGAGTACCGCAAGTCCGGGATCCTGGACGGCGAGCCCTTCGAGGGCGGCGGGACCAAGACCATCCAGTTCGTGCGGACCCCGGACGGCTGGCGGATCGCCGCCTTCTCCTGGTACGACCAGCCCTGACCGCGCAGCCCACCGCGCCTGCGGCGCCTCTCAGCGATCCCCCTCGTGGGCGGTGCAGCAGCCGTCCCGGAGCATCTGGCGCAGCACCCCGCCCCAGTCCCCGGCAGCCGCGTCCGGCGTCGCGCCGGTGGCGCGAAAGGCACGCTCCAAGGCCGGGCGTTCACGTACGACACCGCCCCGGACGGTCGCCCGTACCCGGACCAGGTCCGCGAAGTCGGTGAAGGGGTCCCCGTCGACGAGGGTGAGGTCGGCGATCCTGCCCGGTTCGACCGTGCCGAGCCGGTCCGCGACACCGAACACCCGCGCCGGGGTCCGGGTCACGGTGGTCAGCGCCTCCGCCGGCGACATCCCGTACCGGTGCAGGGCCCGCAGGGACAGGTGCAGGTGGAGCCCCACGGGGGTGAGCGGCGCGTCGGTGCCCAGCGCGAGCCGGCCGCCTCCCGCCACGACCCGCCGGTAGACGTCCACCTCGCGCTCCAGGACGGCGCTCTGCTCCGCGCTCGGCGCACTCGCGGCCGCGGCCCGGACGGCCTCCACGTCCCACGGCGGCATCAGGGCCGTCACCCGCGGATCGTCGGCGAGCGCCGGATCGGAGCCGATCAGCGGCAGCGCGGTGAACGGGGTGGCGATGAGATCGAAACCGCCCCGCGTGTAGACCTCCACGGTGTCCTGGTACGTGTGGCCGCGCGGGGTCGCCCCGTGGCCGTACTCCGCGCGTTCGGTCGCCACCAGGTGCGTCGTCAGGTCCTGGCCGGCCTGGACGCCCGGGGCGCACAAGTGGGAGCCGGCCAGGACGCCGAGCCGGTCGTGCGCGAAGCGGGCCGCGTCGGCCATCAGCTCGCAGGGGGCGCGTACGTACGTCTTGACGAAGTCCCAGTCCAGCGCCGCGCCCCGGGCCAGCGAGCGGGCGAACCCCGCACGGGTGCGATGGGCACGCCCCATGCTGTAGGCGACCCGGGAGCCGTCGAGGAGCTCCCCGCCGGCCAGCAGCCGCGGCGCGGCGAGCCGCCCGGCCCGGATGTCCTCGCGCAGCCGGGCCTGCTCGTAGGCCGAACCGCCGAGCGACACCACGGTGGTGACGCCGTAGGCGAGGTGTAGCACGCCCTGGCGCGCCCCGTACGTGTAGGGGTACGGATGGACGTGCGCGTCCCACAGGCCCGGCAGGACCGTGCCGTCGGAGGCGTCGACGGTACGGGCGGCGCGGCGGCCCGGCCGGTGCGGTTCGACGGCGGTGATCCGGCCGCCGCTGACGAGGACGTCGACGTCGGCCCGCGGCGGGGAGCCGGTGGCGTCCCACAACAGCCCCGCGTGCACGACGGTGTCGACGGGGGCGGGGCGCCGGTAGGAGAGGGAGACGGGCACGGTCCGGGCGGGCCCGGCGGGCGCGCCGTCGCCGTCGAGGCCGAGCAGGCGCAGCCGCGCGCAGGACTGGTAGAGGAGGGTGCGCGCGTCGGCGGACCAGGAAGGGTGGTCGGCGGGCTCGTCGGTCAGTCGGCGGGCGGGTCCGGTGGGCGCGCCGTCGGGGCCGACGGGCAGCAGCCACAGCGCCGACTCGCTGACGCAGGCGAGGAAGCGGCCGTCGGGTGACCAGACGGGTCCGGAGGCGTAGCGGTCGGCGAGCGAGGCGTGCGGGGCGAGCGGGTACAGGCGGGCGGCGCCGGTGGTGGTGTCGACGATCCGGATGAGGTTGTAGCCCTCGCGGAAGCGCCGGCTGAGCCGGTTGCGGTCGCACAGGGCGAGATGCCGGCCGTCCGGCGACCAGCTGGGCGGGCCGGGCAGGCCGCCCCCGCCCAGCGCCGCGACCAGCGGGGTCTCCGTCCCGGTCGCGAGGTCGCGTACGAGGAGCCGCCCGGCCAGGTCCAGCGCGGCGAGCCGGGTGCCGTCCGGGGAGAGCGCCCCGTAGACCCGGCCGCCCGGCGCGAGCACGCTCTCCCCGCCGCCGTCGAGCTCCCTGCGGCGTACGGTGTTCAGCCCGTCGCGGTCGTCGGTGTAGACCAGGGCCCGGCCGTCCGGAGTCCACACCGGGCCCTGGACGTAGGCCGTGGCGGGGGCCTGGACGATCTTGCGCGGCGCCCCGCCGGAGACGGGCGCCACCCACAGCGCGTTCAGCGCGGCGAAGGCCACGCTGCGGCCGTCGGGGGAGAGGGCGGGCAGGTGGATGCCGCGGACCGGGAGGCTGCGCTCGGCCTCCAGGACGTACTCCTTGACGCGGTAGCGGGGGCGCGTCACTTCGAGGGTGGCGTCGAGCGGGATCTCCCGGCCACCGCCACCGTTACCTTCGCCTTCGGCTTCGCCTTCGCCTTCGTCACGGTGCGGGCGGATCACCCGGAACCGGCCGTCGAGCGTGATCAGCAGGCGGTCGTCGCCGATCCAGCGCGGCGGGGCGGGCGCGAGGTCCCCGTCGAGGGGGACCTGACGGCCGTCGACGAACAGGCTCAGCGTCTCGGCCTTGCGGGGGCCGGGCGCCGCGGACAGCCAGGCGGTGCGGCCGGCCGGGGAGAGCGCGGGAGCCATCAGCCGGCCGTCGGCGACGGCGTGTTCGACCCGTACCGGCCCGGGCGCCTCGGCGGAGACGGAGGCGATGGTCCGGGCGGTCAGCGTGTCGCCGGCCGGGGTGCCCGTGGTCACGGTGGCACGGACGAACAGCACGCGGGAGCCGTCCGGCGACCAGACCGGGTCGGAGTCCTCCCACTCGCCCTCCTGGCCGGGGCCCTCCTGCCCGGGCAGGCCCGTCAGGCGGCGCGCGCGGCCGCCGGCGACGTCGACGGTCCAGATGCGGTACGGGCTGCCGGCCACCGGATCACCGCCGCGTTCGGAACAGCAGGCGAGGGTGCGGCCGTCGGGCGACCAGGCCGGCGCGCGGTGGTCGAAGGGGCCGTCGGTGAGCCGGCGCAGACCGGAGCCGTCCGCGTTCATCACCCACAGGTGGAAGACGCCCCCGCGGTAGGCGCTCATCGCCACTCGGCGGCCGTCGGGGGAGAACACCGGACGCCCGGCCTCCAGATCGGGCGGGGTGAGGGGCGTGGCGGGCGAACCGTCCGGGGGCAGCGACCACAGGACGTTCTGGACTTCGGCGACGAACCGGTCCCCGGCGGTCGTGGCGGTCGCGGCTCCGTTGGTCGTCCGGGTGAAGCGCAGCCCGACGGTCGCCGCGCCGACCGTCCCCGCGCCGACCGTCCCCGCGCCGGTCCCCGCCCGGGCCGTCCCCGTCCCGGCCGCGGCCTCTTGGCCGGCTGCCGCGGGGGAACGCCCGAGCAGCGCGGCCGCGGCTCCCGCCGAAGCCGCCTGTAGCACCGTCCTGCGCGCAACTCGCATTGAGACCCCTCGCCTCCCGTGTCGACGTACAACCAAACGATCAAGACCCCTCCGGGGCAACGGCGACGCCGTCCGGGATAAATCGCTTGATCCCGTCAGGCCCTCGGAGGTCGGATGGCGGTCGTGAGCACAGGACAGATGCATCCCGGTCAGCACCCCGTCGACGAAGACCTCGTACGGCGGCTGGTCGCCGGGCAGTTCCCGCGGTGGGCGGGGCTGCCGGTGGAGCGGTTCCCGTCCGGCGGCACGGTCAACGCCATGTACCGGCTGGGCGAGGACATGGCCGTACGGCTGCCCCTGACGGCGGGCGGAGCCGAGGATGTGCCCACGGAACGGGAGTGGCTGCCGCGCCTCGCCCCCGCGCTGCCCACCACCATCCCCGAGGTGTTGGGGGCCGGGGAGCCGGCCGAAGGGTATCCGTGGCGGTGGTCGGTGTGCCGGTGGCTGTCGGGGGAGAACCCGGAGGCGGGCGCGCTGGGCGAACCGGTGCCGCTGGCCCGGGACCTGGCCGGGTTCGTGGCGGCGATGCGGAGCATCACCCTGCCGGGGGCCCCGCGCGCCCACCGCGGCGGGCCGGTCGCCTCGCTCGACGCGTCCACCCGGGCGGCGATCGAGGAACTGCGCGGGATCCCGCAGGAGGGCGTCGACTGCGACGCGGCGGCCGCCGTGTGGGAGGACGCGCTGCGGGCCCCGGAGTGGGACGGGCCGCCGGTGTGGCTGCACGCCGACCTGATGCCGGGCAATCTGCTCGTGGACGGCGGCAGGCTGGCCGCGGTGATCGACTTCGGCTGCATGGGGACGGGGGACCCGGCGTGCGATCTGTTCCCGGCGTGGAACCTGCTGCCGGCCGGGGCGCGCGAGGTCTTCCGCGAAGAGCTCGGCGTGGACGACGCGACCTGGAGACGGGGCCGGGGGCGGACCCTCTCGCAGGCGCTGATCGCGCTGCCGTACTACCGGAGGACGAACCGGACGATGGCGGTCAACGCCCGGCACGTGATCCGCGAGGTGCTGGCGGAGGGACCGGGGACGGGCTGACGGGGCGCGGGCGAACCGGTTGGGTCGGTCAGTCCCAGATCATGGGAACACCTCGATTCTGAAATCCGGGATTCTGAAATCCGGACATACGGCGTCTCGGGATCCGGGGCGCTTCTCCCTCGGAGGCTCGCCGTGTTCCCGTGGAACAGCCTTCCGCCCGGCACGGACCCGTGGAAGGGGCGAAGGGTGAGAGCAAGCAGCCGCGAGAGCTTGGTGTCACCACTCGGAACCGGCCAATTGCCCCGCCCACCCGGCAATGTGCCGAGACCCGCCTGTGGATCGGGCTCCCGCTGATGCATCCTGGTGGCCGTCCGGACCGTAGGCGCCCAACGGGGGGTAGGCATGGTCTCGATCGTTCGCGCCCCGGAGCCCGCCGCCGGAGGTGCCGAGAGCGTCAGGTCGCGCCCTGGAGCGGCCCTGCGGGGTCAGATCATCGCGTACCACGGCTACCGGCTGCCGGAAGGCAGGCCCCGGTCCCGGCTCGAAGTCCCCGACGGGGTGGTGACGGTGGTCATCGCCCTCGCGGGGGGTCTCAGCCTCACGGCCGGCGGACCGCCCCAGGGCGCCTCGTCCTTCCTCTCCGGGCTGCGCACCACCGCCACGCGCGGCGAGCACGCCGGAGGTCTGCACGGCATCGAGGTGACCTTCTCGCCGCTCGGCGCCTACCGGACCTTCGGGATACCCATGAGGTACTTCACGGAGGCCTTCGTCGACCTGTCCGACCTGCTCGGCCGGACCGCCGCCGTCCTCGTCGAGCAGCTCCGGGAGGCCGATTCCTGGGCCGCCAGGTTCGCCCTCCTCGACTCCGTGTTCCTCTCCTGCGGTGACAAGGGCGGCACGGTCTCGCCAGAAGTCCGCGAGGCCCTGCGGCGGTTGCACGCGGACAGCCGGCCGGAAGCCCTCAGCCGGATCTCCAGCGAGGTCGGCTGGAGCCCCCGCCACCTGCGCGCCCGCTTCGGGCAGCAGGTGGGGCTGGCGCCGAAGGCCGTCGCCAGGGTGGCCCGGCTCCAGCGGGCGCTGCGCCTCCAGTCGCTCGGCCTGGACGGGGCCGAGGTGGCGGCCTTCGGCGGCTTCCACGACCAGGCCCACTGCATCCGCGAGTTCAAGGCGATGACCGGGCTCACCCCGTCGCGGTTCGCCGCCCACCGGGGCGGACTGCCGCCCGGCTCGGCGCTGGACCGGGTGGCGGGCCGGGTGACCAGCCTGCTGCTGCCGGACCCCGCCTGAACGCCGATTCCTACAAGACCGCCGGCCCCGCTTCCCCCCATGCTGCTGTGCGCCTGGAAGAGACGTTGTCGACGTGGGGAGGAGCTCCGCGATGCTGTCCGCACTGGGACTCGACACATCGACCGAGGCCGTCTACCGGCTGCTGGCCGCGCGCCCCGAGGGGTGGGGCGTCGGACAGATGGCCGAGCGGCTCGGACTCGAGGAACAGCGGGTGCGGGACGCGCTGGACAGACTCGCCGAGCTCTCCCTGCTGCGCAGGTCGGCGGACCGGCCCGGAGGATGGCGGGCGATCCACCCCGAACTCGGGCTCCAGCTCCTGCTCCGCCGTCAGCAGGACGCACTCGAACAGCGCCGACGAGAACTGGACGAGACCCACGTCGCGGTCACTCGCATGCTCGCCGACATCGCCGAGCCCGCGAGCGGGGCCGGCGGCACGGGCGACTCCGGGCGCGGGGAGACGGACAGCGAGCGCCTCGTCGGCATGGACGCCATCCAGAGCCGCCTGGAGCAGATCGCCAACAAGGCCACCACCTCCGTCTGTACGTTCATGCCGGGCGGCGGCCACTCCCCGGCGTCCATCGAGGCGGCCCGGCACAACGACGCCCAGATCCTGCTCCGCGGGGTGGAGCTCAGGACGGTCTGCCTGGACAGCGTCCGCAACAGCGCGCCGACGCTCGACTACGCCCGCTGGCTGACGGAGTCCGGGGGCGAGGTGCGCACGGTCCCCACCCTGCCGCTGCGCATGATCCTCATCGACGGCGCCAGTGCGCTGGTCCCGCTGGACCCGTCGGACACCCGCCGCGGGGCCGTCCTCCTCCACGCCGCCGGGGCGATGACCGCACTGTCGACGCTCTTCGAGCAGGTGTGGGCGGTCGCGCTGCCGCTCGGCGCGCGGCCGGCCAGGGACGAGGACACCGGGCTCACCGCACCGGAACGCGAACTGCTCACCCTGCTGGCCAAGGGGCTCACCGACGAGACGGCCGCCGGGCGGCTGGGGGTGTCCCTGAGCACCGTCCGCCGCAGCATGGCGTCGATCATGGAGAGGCTGGGTGCGCGAAGCCGTTTCGAGGCCGGGCTGAGGGCGGCGCAGGCCGGCTGGCTGTGACCCGGGGGCGAGTGCCCCCGAACCCTCGCTCCCAGCCCTCGGATCGAGTTCCCGCAGGCACCTGCGGCCCCGGCCGCACCCGTGCGATGCTGGGTGCATGACCTTGGAGGACCTGGTACGCCTGCGTCGCGCGCGGGACACGATGGACCGCGACTACGCGCAGCCGCTGGACGTCCCCGCACTGGCCGATGTCGCGCTCATGTCCCCCGGACACTTCTCCCGCAGCTTCCGCGCCGCCTTCGGGGAGACCCCGTACAGCTACCTCATGACCCGCCGCGTCGAGCGGGCGAAGGCGCTGCTGAGGCGGGGTGACCTGAGCGTCACGGAGGTCTGCTTCGAGGTCGGGTGCACCTCGCTCGGGTCGTTCAGCTCGCGTTTCACGGAGCTGGTCGGCGAGAGCCCGAGCGCGTACCGGGCCCGCCGCCACGAGGCCGGTGCGGCGATCCCGGCGTGCGTCGCGAAAATTCACACGCGACCGATCAGGAACGGAGAAGCGCAATCGGCCGCCGCCTCGTAGCGTCGGAGGCATGACCATCAAGCTCTCGCAGTGCTTCATCGCAGTCGACGACCACGACAAGGCGATCGCGTTCTACCGCGACGTCCTCGGCATGGAGGTGCGCAACGACGTCGGGTTCGAGGGGATGCGCTGGGTGACCGTGGGCTCACCCGAGCAGCCCGACGTGGAGATCGTCCTCGAACCGCCCCTCGCCAACCCCAACGCCTCCCCGACGGACAAGCAGCAGATGGCAGAGCTGCTGGCCAAGGGCATGCTGCGGGGCGTGATCTTCTCCACCGACGACGTCGACGCCACCTTCGAGCGCATCCAATCAGCGGGCGGGGAGGTGCTGCAGGAGCCGATCGACCAGCCGTACGGCGTTCGGGACTGCGCCTTCCGCGACCCGGCCGGCAACATGCTCCGCTTCAACCAGCCCAGGCGGTAGGCACACCCGCAGCACAGTCCGGAACAGCGAAACCGACGGGGACCGCACACACGCGGTCCCCGCCCGAACGACGGAGACACGATGAGCAAGGCCACGGGGACGGGGACGGGGGCGCGGTCGTCCGTGCCGCACGGTGCCGACAGCCACGACGTGATCCGCGTGCACGGCGCGCGCGAGAACAATCTCAAGGACGTCAGCATCGAGATCCCGAAGCGCCGGCTGACGGTGTTCACCGGGGTCTCCGGCTCGGGCAAGAGCTCGCTCGTCTTCAACACCATCGCCGCCGAGTCGCAGCGGCTGATCAACGAGACGTACAGCAGCTTCGTCCAGGGCTTCATGCCCACGCTCGCCCGCCCCGAGGTCGACGTCCTCGACGGGCTGACGACCGTGATCACCGTCGACCAGCAGCGGATGGGCGCCGACCCCCGCTCCACGGTCGGCACCGCCACCGATGTCCACGCGATGCTGCGGATCCTCTTCAGCCGGCTCGGGAAGCCGCACATCGGCCCGCCCAGCGCGTACTCCTTCAACACCGCCACGGTCCGCGCGAGCGGGGGCATCACCGTCGAACGCGGCGCCGCCAAGACCAGGACGGTGAAGGCGACCTACAACCGCACCGGCGGCATGTGCACGCACTGCGAGGGCCGCGGCAAGGTCTCCGACATCGACCTCACCCAGCTCTACGACGACTCCAAGTCCATCGCCGAGGGCGCCTTCACCATCCCCGGCTGGAAGTCGGACAACGTGTGGACCGTGGGGATCTACGCCGAATCGGGCTTCCTCGACCCGAACAAGCCGATCCGCCGGTACACCAAGAAGGAGATGCAGGACTTCCTCTACCGCGAGCCGACCAAGGTGAAGGTCAACGGCGTCAACCTCACCTACGAGGGGCTGATCCCGAAGATCCAGAAGTCCTTCCTGTCCAAGGACAAGGAAGCGATGCAGCCCCACATCCGGGCGTTCGTCGAGCGGGCCGTCACCTTCACCACCTGCCCCGAGTGCGACGGCACCCGGCTCAGCGAAGGGGCCCGGTCCTCGAAGATCAAGCGGATCAGCATCGCCGACGCCTGCGCGATGGAGATCAGGGACCTCGCCGAGTGGGTCCGCGCCCTCGAGGAGCCCTCGGTGGCGCCGCTGCTCGCCGCCCTGCAGCAGACCCTCGACTCCTTCGTCGAGATCGGCCTCGGCTACCTCGCCCTCGACCGGCCCGCGGGCACCCTGTCGGGCGGCGAGGCGCAGCGCGTGAAGATGATCCGCCACCTCGGCTCCGCGCTCACCGACGTCACCTACGTCTTCGACGAGCCCACCATCGGCCTGCACCCCCACGACATCCAGCGGATGAACGACCTGCTGCTGCGGCTGCGGGACAAGGGCAACACGGTGCTGGTGGTGGAACACAAGCCCGAGGCGATCGCCATCGCCGACCACGTCGTCGACCTCGGCCCGGGCGCCGGCACGGCGGGCGGCACCGTCTGCTTCGAGGGCACCGTCGAGGGCCTGCGGGCCGGCGACACGATCACCGGCCGCCACCTCGACGACCGCGCCACGCTCAAGGAGACGGTGCGCGAGCCCTCCGGCACGCTGGAGATCCGCGGCGCGACGGCGAACAACCTGCGGGACGTCGACGTCGACATCCCGCTCGGGGCGCTGGTCGTCATCACGGGTGTCGCCGGCTCCGGCAAGAGCTCCCTCGTCCACGGGTCGATCCCGGCGCGCGAGCAGGTGGTGTCGGTCGACCAGACGCCGATCCGCGGTTCCAGGCGCAGCAACCCGGCGACCTACACCGGACTGCTCGACCCGATCCGCAAGGCCTTCGCGAAGGTGAACGGCGTGAAGCCGGCCCTGTTCAGCGCCAACTCCGAGGGCGCCTGCCCCACGTGCAACGGCGCTGGGGTCATCTACACCGACCTGGCGATGATGGCGGGGGTGGCCACCCCCTGTGAGGACTGCGAGGGCAAGCGGTTCCAGGCGGAGGTGCTCGAATACCGGCTCGGCGGCCGCGACATCAGCGAGGTCCTCGCGATGTCCGTCACCGAGGCCGAGGAGTTCTTCGGCGCCGGCGAGGCGCACACGCCGGCCGCGCACAAGATCCTCGACCGGCTCGCCGACGTGGGCCTGGGGTACCTCACCCTCGGCCAGCCGCTCACCACGCTGTCCGGCGGCGAACGGCAGCGGCTCAAGCTGGCCACCCACATGTCGGAGAAGGGCGGCGTCTACGTCCTCGACGAGCCGACCACCGGCCTCCACCTCGCCGACGTCGAGCACCTGCTCGGCCTGCTCGACCGGCTCGTGGACTCCGGCAAGTCGGTGATCGTGATCGAGCACCACCAGGCGGTCATGGCGCACGCCGACTGGATCATCGACCTCGGCCCGGGCGCCGGCCACGACGGCGGCAAGATCGTCTTCGAGGGCACTCCCGCCGACCTGGTGGCCAAGCGCTCCACCCTCACCGGCGAGCACCTCGCGGCATACGTGGGCGCCTGACCCGGCCGTAGGCCGACCTCGGCGCGCGCACACGCGAGCCGCCACGGGGACCGCCCCGGCCGGAAGTTCCGGCCGGGGCGGTCGGCGTACACGTACACCTACACGTACGCACGCACGCGCAGGCGTGGCTACCAGAACACGGGCAGGCGTTCCGGCAGGCGCTTCATGAACCGGGTCCGCCAGACCAACTGGTCGACGGGGACGGCGAGCTGGAGGTTCGGCATCTTCTCCAGCAGGACCTCAATGGCGATCTCGGTGTGCCGCTTGCCGAGGGCGGTGGCGGGGCAGTAGTGCTGACCGCCGCCGAAGGAGAGGTGCGTGCCGGCGTTCGCGCGGTCGATGTCCACGACGTGCGGGTCCGGGTACACGGCCGGGTCGGTGTTCGCCGCCTCGACCAGGACCAGCATCAGCTCGCCCTTCTTCACCTCGACGTCGCCGAGGGTGACGTCCTCCAGGGCGAGGCGGGGCAGCCCGTCGGCGATGGAGAGGTTGATGCGCAGGAGTTCGTCCACGGCGGCCGGGATCTTCTCCGGTGCCTCGCGCAGCTGCTCCCACACCTCGGGGTGCTGGATGAGGGAGACGAGCGCCATCGTCAGAAAGCCCATGGTGGAGATGACACCGGCACCGAAGAGCGTGACGCCGACCGTGGCCAGCATCTCGTCCGTCAGGTGGGCGTACTCCGGGTCGTTGCGCAGGGCGGCGAGTTCGGACATGAGCCCGGTGGTCGCGGGGTCGTCCAGGCGCTCGACCATATAGGCCATGTCCCGGTCCCAGTTGAGCTTGGCACCGGTGACGGGGCAGGCCGAGTTCATGAAGGCGATGTCGAGGCTGGCGGCCAGGCGCGGGGCGTCGGCCTCCGGGATGCCGAGGATCCGGCAGTGGAGGCGCTCGGCGTACGGGTTGGCGAACTGGCCGCGCAGGTCGACCGGCGCGCCGTAGGCCAGCAGGCTGTCGACGAGGGCGTTGGCCTCGGCGCGCATCCAGTCGACGAGGCCGCCGGTCTTGGGGTTGATCGCCTTGAGGACGGCCTTGCGCAGACCGGCTCCGGTGATGTTGCCCATGTTGTTGACGACCTCGGGCGGGATCGTCAGGGCGTACTGGCGCGGCACGCCGGGGGCCGACGTGTCCTTGAGGCTGAACCGGGGGTCCTCCAGAACCTGCTTGCACAGTTCATAGGAGGAGACGAGCCAGGCCTCGTCCCCGGCTATCGTGCGGACCCGCTTCACGGGCTCGCCGCGGAGTGCCTCGATCTCGCTGGGGAGCTGGTCGCCGCGCGCGGAGAACGGGAAGTCGAGCAGGGTGTCAGTGGGCATCGGGGTGTCCTTCGGCGGGCGTGATGATGGCGTGGCCCTGGTTGCGCGAGGCGCGCAGACCCGAACCGCGGGAGTAGAGCAGTTCCGCCATCGGCAGGAGCTGGTGGTAGCAGTTGAGCGAGGACGGCACGCCGAGGATGGCCGGCGTGTCGAGGAAGAGCGGCGCCTCGGCACAGACGTACTCGAGGCACACCTCCCGCTGCCGGGTCGTGGCGGACTTCCCGTCCAGGACCTTGGAGGAGAGGAACGAGTCGACCAGGGAGTTGCAGGTCCTGCGGAACTCCGGGTCGTTGTCGAGCAGGCTGTTCAGGTGGTTGTGCAGAGCGCGGTAGGCCGGGATGTCGGTGAGGGAGGACATCGGCCGGGCGCGCAGGCGGGTGCCGGTGGGGTCGGCTTCTGCGGCTGCGTTGTTCACCTTGGCGCGAACGCCGCGCAGGTTCTTGACCGCCTTGCGTCGGGCCTCGTCCTCGCCGTAGCCGAGGGCCTCGTACATTTCTGCCACGTGCAGGTCGGTGTAGATCAGGTCGACCTGCTCGAAGTTGCGCATCCCCCATTGGGCGAGGTCGAGTACGCGCTGGGCCGAGAAATAGCTGTTCCCCGGTGAGATGCCAATGACGGCATGGTCGCCTTCGGTGCTAATCACCTGGCAGTGCGGGGTGTACGGCCGGACTGTGAAGACTTCGGTCGCTGTCGTCAACAGGTGTCGGGTCCTTTGCGCCGCAAGTCCCATGGGGCCCTGTGCCCCGGGTGTGGCGGCGACGTGAGGAAGGTACCGCAACTCTGTGCGACGTTCCATCACTTCCTGTTGGTAACTCACCTGTCGGACAACACAGTTGACTCGGGCACCTTTTGTGCGGACCGTGTGTGGCGAAGAGTTGGCGACGAGTTCATGTCGCGTTGGCGGATTCCGGGGTGCCGATCTGGTAGAGGACGGGGCCGCTGGGGTGGCTTCGGGTCCGGGTGGCCGTGGGGCTGGGCGGTTGCCTCGAAACCTGCCCGGCTCAGCTACCCCCGTACGGCGGGAACCACTGCCTACGGTGTGGGGGCTCTCACCTTCCTACGTCCGAGGAGCTCGCCTTGATCACACGCCGTCTGCTGCTGACCGCATCCCTCCTTGCACTGGCCGGATGCTCGCTGGAGGACCGTCCGAAGGGAGACGTCGCCGTACCCGACCGTCTTGCACCCCAGCCCCACGGGTTCTACCACCAGGACGACGCCAGGGACGGCGAACTCTTCAGGACGTGGGCAGCCTCCGAGAACAACCCGGACCGGTCCGTCGTGAGCCATGTGAAGGCGGTGCAGCGCGTGGTGGAGGGAGAAGCGGTGTACGCCTACATCCACACCGAGCTGAACCCGAAGGAGGACGACCCGGACCTGCAGGCCCGGGCGATCGCAGGGGCGTATGGACAGTGGCCCCAGCGTGCCGCGGACGCGGTCCGGATCGGTGTCTTCGACGCACAGGGCAAGCGCATGGGAAGGGCCCTGATGGTGGAGCCTCGGCGAAGCTGACGACATCGCCGGTACGTGGGCCCGTCGGCCCGTCGGCCCCTCGGTCAGAAGGTCTCCGACCAGTCCAGCGTCGCCATGGACTCGAAGGCCGAGACGGAGGTGGCCGCGGTCTCCCCGTTGTGGGAGCCGACCGTGTTGTCGCGTCCGGCGTTGAAGATGTCGTCCTGGGCCGACTGGACGATGTTGCTGCCGATGACGAACACGTACGTCGGGCCCGAGTCGGCGGTCGCGGGCGCGGCGCCGGCGAACAGGCAGAGCATGGTGCCGGCGGCGAGGACGGCCAGGGCGCGGGAGGTGGTACGGACGGTTCGCTTCACGGAGATGCCTTTCGCGGATTCGGAACGTACACCTCCGGAAGGTAGGAGCCCCGCCCCGCCGTGGAGGGCCGACACACGGCGGTCGCCCTGAATGGCCCACGCCGCCGTACCCGTCCCCCGGGACGGACCACGGAACCGACGCACCGAGCGGACGTCCCCGCCCTCGCCCTCGGCGACGACGGTCATCTCGCTGGGGCGCCCGGTGAACCGGCCCTGGCGCATCAGCCGCCGCGGCGGCGTCGAGGAACACCGCGAGGCTGTTGCCGCTGTAGGGGCGGTCGGTGAAGACATCGACGTGGTGATAGTGCACGGGCCGGTCCCGTCAGTGGGCGAAGGGCGGTTCGAAGCAGCCGCTCTCCCTGTACGGGCCGTTCGTCTTGACCTCGTAGTTGGTCTTCTGCACGAACGCCGTGACGCAGGCGTCATCGTGGACGCGCAGCCCGACGCGGGTGCCCTCCGGCGTCACGTAGTGGTCGGCCTGGAAGCGCGGCTCCATCTCCCGGATGCTGATCGCTCCGCCGAGCCGTTCGCCCTTCGGTCCGGTCCGCTCCTCCTCGTATCCGAGCGGCACCAGGGCCGCCCGCACGCTGGCAGGGTCCCAAGTGCCCGCCTGCCAGAGCCGCTTGAGTACGGGCTCGATCCGGTCCGCCTCCTTCCGTGCGTCCTTCGCGCTGGCGGGGGACATCTCGCCGGAGCGGCGGTGGGCGTTGTTGTCCCCGTAGTGCGGGGCGCCGTCGCCGGCCCCGGGCTCCACGTAGGGGGAGGCGCCGGGGGCGTCGGGGCTCGCGCTCGCGCTCGTGGCGGTGCTCGGCAGCGGGTCCGGGGCGCCGGCAGCCGCGTCCGTGGCGCGGCGCTCGCCGCAGCCGGTCAGGGACAGGGCAGCGCTCAGGAGCAGAGCGGCCGCGGCGCGGCGACGGCGCGGCCCGCGTATCGAAGTGACCATGGGACGACTCTGCCATGCGTGCCCGCGAAGCCGCCCTCCGCCACTAGGGCAACACGGCAACACGGCCTAAGCTTCGGTCGTGACCAGTGTGGAGGCGAGCCGCCGAAAGGTGCTGGCCGCCGGGATCGGTGCGCTCGCCGCGGCGCTGGCCGGCTGCTCGGGGGACCCGGGTCCGGTCCGGAGGCTCCGGCTCGCCACGGGGCCGGAGGGCGGGCCGTACAACGCCTTCGGGAAGGCCCTGGCCCAGGCCGTCGCCGCGAGCGGCCGGCCGCTCGAGATCGTGCCCGTGAGCACCGCGGCGAGTGTGGACAACCTGCGGCAGCTGGACGACGGCTCCGTGGAGCTGGCGCTGGCCATGGCGGACGTGGCCGAGGACGCCGTACTGGGGCGGGAGTCGTTCCCCCGGCCGGCCGCCGTGACGGCGCTGGCCCGGGTCTACGTGAACTACACGCACCTGCTCGTACCGGCGGACGGGCCGGTGCACGCGGTGGGGGACCTCGCCGGGCGTCCGGTCGCGGCCGGCGCGGAGGGCTCGGGCGTGCAGGTGGTGGCCGAACGGGTGCTGCGGGCCGCCGGGTTGGTCGACGGCCCCGCGCCGGCCCGCGGCCTCAGCCTGGGCCTCGCCGCCTCGGTCGAGGCCTTGCGCGAGGGTACGGTCGACGCGCTGTTCTGGTCCGGTGGCGTCCCCACGCCGGCACTGTCGGGCCTGGCGCGCGAGCTGCCGCTGCGGTTCCTGCCGCTCGACGGCTACGTGGGCGCGCTGCGGGAGCGCTACGCCCCCGCCTATTCGGCGGTCACCCTGCCGGCCGGGGTGTACGGGCTCACGGAACCGGTGGCGACCATCGGGGTCGGCAACTACCTCCTGGCCCGCGCGGGCCTGCCGGAGGGCGCCGCCGGGGCCCTGCTCCAGGTGGTGTTCCGGCAGTGGCGCGAGCTGCTGCGCGAGGTCACGGCAGGAGCGCGGTTGGAGCCCCGGTTCGCGATCTCCACCGGGGAGGTGCCGCTCCACCCGGGGGCCGTCGCCTACTACCGGTCGGTATACGGCTGAGCGGTCATTCGGGCGGCAGCCGCAGCTCGACGACCAGGCCGTGCGGCACGTTTGCGCGGACCTCCAGCCGGCCGCCGCTGCCGCGCGCGAGTTCGTCGGCGATGGCCAGCCCCAGACCGCTGCCGCGTACGTTCTGGTGCTCGGGGGAGCGCGCGAAACGCCGCAGCAGCAAACCCAGTTGGTCCTCCGGCACACCCGGCCCGTCGTCGGCGACCCGGACGACCGCGCTCCCGTCCTCGGCCCGTGCGGCGATCACCTCGACACGGCCGTCGCGCGGCACGAACTTGACCGCGTTGTCGAGGACCGAGTCGAGGATGCGGCCCGCCGCGTCGGGCAGCGCCCGCGCCGGCAGTTCCTCCGGCAGGCCGGCGGCCGTCAGGTGCAGTCCGGCGGCGCGGAAGACCGGGGTCCAGGCCGTCACCCGGTCCCGTACCGCCCGGGCCACGTCCTGATGGCCCGGCTCCGCCGTCCCGGACTCCACCCGCGCGAGGGACAGCAGGCCGTCGAGGAGTTCCTCCAGGCGCTCCGCCTCGTCCAGGGCGCGGGAGTGCTCGGCGAGGCCGGGGCCGGGAACGATGTGCGGTTCGACGTTCTCCAGTTGCAGCACGAGGGTGGCGAGCGGGTTGCGCAGCTGGTGGGAGGCGTCGGCGACGAAATCGCGCTGGCGGCCCATGGAGTCGGCCATGGCCTCCGCCATGACGTTGAAGTGCTGCCGCAGGTTCCGCAGTTCCGGGGGACCGGTGTCGGACACGGCCCGTGCCCGGAGGCTTCCGGCGGTCAACCGCTCCACCGCCCGGTCCAGATCGAGGAGCGGGCGCATCAGCCAGCGCGCGATGCCCGCCGCGACCAGGGCCGCCGCGGCGAAGGCGGCGACCGCCCCGGTGGCGATGAGCGACCAGCGGACCGCCACGTCCCGGCGGGCGGCGTCGGTGGGGACGGCCAGCAGGACCGCCCCGCTGACCCGCTCGTCCCGGCCGACCGGTTCGGCGAGGACGACGGTCCTCGGGCCCCACGGCCGCAGCGTGGGCAGCCGGTCGGTGGAGCGGCCGGTGAGGGCGCGGCGATGGGCGTCCGCTGCGGCGGAGGAGGCGCCCGAGGCGGCGCCGGGGTCGGCACCCGTGTCCGTGGCGGCCTGCGACGCGGGCCCCGAGCCGGCCCGCGCGACGGTCTCGCCCGCCGTGTCGACCACCACCACGCCCGCTCCGTACAGCTCGGCGTACCGGCCGATCTCGGCCGAGAGCTCCGCCCGGTCGGCGGCGGTGCGCATCCGGTCGGCGAGATCGGCGAATCGTACGGCCTCCGAACGCCGTTGGAGCAGCAGGTGCTCGGTGCGGCCGCGCGCGTAGGCGTCGGCCAGCGGGACGCAGAGCAGCAGCGCCGCGGCCCCCATGAGCACCATCAGCACGGCGAGGAGCCTGCGCCTCATCGGGCGCCGCCCCCTTCCGCGGGTGCGGTGGGGGAGCCCAGCTGGTAGCCGAACCCGCGGACCGTGCGCACCAGGTGGGAGCGGCCGGTCTTGGCGCGGATGCCCGCCACGTGCACGTCGAGGGAGCGGGAGGCGGCGAGGAAGACGTCCCCCCAGATCCGGTCCAGGATCACCTCGCGGGAGTGGACCTCGTCGGGGCGGGCGGCGAGGAAGGCGAGGACGTCGAACTCCCGCCGGGTCAGCCGTACGTCGACGCCCGCCACGGTGACGGTGCGCCCCGCCAGGTCGACCTCGACGTCGCCGGTGCGCACGGGAACGGGCCGGCCGCCGACGCCGCCTCCGACACCGCCGGGGTCGGCGGGGTGGTCCGGGTGGGCGCCCGCACGGCCGGAGCGCGGGTCGGTCCGGCGGCGTACGGTGTCGATACGGGCCATCAGCTCGGCCATCCGGAACGGCTTGACCACGTAGTCGTCGGCGCCCGCCCGCAGCCCCTGCACGATGTCGCGCTCCTCGCAGCGCGCGGTCACCACGATCAGGGGCGCGTCGCAGACCGTCCGCAGCCGCCGCAGCAGTTCCAGCCCGTCGAGGTCGGGCAGCCCGAGGTCCAGCAGGACGAATCCGGCCTCGTGCACGTGCCGCAGGGCGTCCAGGGCCCGGCCCACCCGGCGCACTGTGTGCCCGCGCTGGGCGAGGGCGGTGCCGAGCGCCCGTGCCATCCGGTCGTCGTCCTCGACGAGAAGCGCGTGCATGGACATTTCCCTCGCGACCTGTGACCCCGTCGGCTCAGCTTACGGGAGCCGCCGCCGGACGTTCCGGCGCTTCACCGGCACCGGCACCGGCCCCGGAGGCGGCACCGGCACCGGAGTCGGAATCGGCCTCGGCACGGCTGAGCGCGGCGTTGCGGGTGTCCGGCATCAGGACGTACGTCACGAGGGAGACGAGGGCGCACCCGGAGACGTACCAGAAGAACGTCTTCTCGTGGCCGCTGTTCTTGAACCACAGCGCCACGTACTCCGCCGTGCCGCCGAAGAGCGCGTTGGCGATCGCGTACGGCAGCGCCACGCCCAGGGCGCGCACCCGGGTCGGGAACAGCTCCGCCTTCACCGCGGCGTTGATGGAGGTGTACCCGGTGATGATCACGAGGGCCAGCAGGGAGAGGCCAAGTGCGGACCAGTAGGAGGACGCCGACCCGAGGGCGGTCATGATCGGGTACGTGCCCACGGTGCAGCCCACCGCGAAGGTGATCAGGAGCGGGCGGCGGCCGATTCGGTCGGAGAGCATCCCGGCGAAGGGCTGCAGCACGGCGAAGAGCGTCAGGGCGGTGAAGCTGACCAGGGTGGCGGTCGTCTTCGGCATGCCCGCGCTGCCGACCAGGTACTTGGTGAGGTAGGTGGTGTACGTGTAGTAGGCCACGGTGCCGCCGAGGGTGAGCGCCATGACCAGGCCGGCCTGCCGCCGGTAGAGCCACAGGGCCTTCAGCGTGCCGCGGGTGCTGTCGTCGTGGGCGTCCTCGCCGGCCGAGTCCTCCTTGAAGGCGTCGGTCTCCTGGAGCCGGCGCCGCAGCCAGAAGACCACCACCGCGAACAACGCCCCGAGGACGAAGGGGATCCGCCACCCCCAGCTCTCCAACTGGGCGGTGGTGAGGGTGTGCTGCATCGTGATGAGGATGCCCAGGCCGAGCAGCTGGCCGCAGGTCATCGACACGTACTGGAAGGAGGAGCCGAGGCCGCGCCGGTTGCGGGCCGACGCCTCGGTCAGGTAGGTGGCGCTGGCCGCGTACTCGCCGCCGATGCTCATCCCCTGGAGCAGGCGCGCGAGCAGCAGCACCAGGGCGCCGAAGTAGCCGGCCTGCCCGTAGGTCGGGGCCACGGCGATCAGCAGGGCGGCCACGGACATCATGGAGACGGTGAGGGTGAGGGCGCTCTTGCGGCCGTGCCGGTCGGCTGCGCGGCCGAGGATCCATCCGCCGACGGGCCGCATCAGGAACCCGACGGCGAAGATGCCCGCCGTGTTCATCAGCTGCGTGGTCGGATTGTCGCCGGGGAAGAAGGAGTCGGCGAAGTAGATCGCGAAGCTGGCGTAGACGAACCAGTCGTACCACTCGACGAGGTTGCCGAGCGACCCGCCGATCAGGGCGAGACGGCGCTTCCTGCGCTCGTCCCCGGGCGGTGAAGCGGGCATGACGGCGGACGCGGACATGGCGGCTCCTGACGGATGTCCCCGAGGGGAGAGGGAGAAATGCCCCGGTGGCGGGGAAGTGTCCCGAGCATGCGTCGGCCGTTGTACCCGGACAAGCTTCGGCACGCAGATCTAACGTTCCGCTAAGAAAGCCGCTCGGCTGCGGGGATTTCACAGCTCAGTCATGCGCACGTCATGTCCGCTCCATGGCGGCCACCTGCGGGTGGCCCACCGTGGGGTCGCCGGACCGGGAGCACCGTCAGGGGCACCCCCAGCGGATCGAACCGCGGCCCGGCCCCCACCCCATACCATGAGCAGGAGGCAGCATGAGCGTGAGCAGGAAAAGGCGGACGCGGACGCCGGTCGTGTCAGTGGCGACCCTCGTGGCCCTGGGAGTCGTCGCCGGGCCGGCGCACGCCCACGGCGACCACGGCGCGGTGCCCGCGCTGCCCCAGGTGCAGGCCTCCCTGGAGACGCCCTCCCTGTTCGACGACGAGGCCGGCGGCAACGCGAACGCGGACGACCCCGCGATCTGGCGCAACGAGAAGGACCCGGACCGCAGCCTGGTCATCGCCACCGCCAAGGAGGGCGGCCTGCGCGTGTACGACCTCGACGGGCGCCAGGTGCAGTCCCTGCCGGCCCCGCCGCCGCCCCGCGAGGGCGACGCGCCCGGGCGCTTCAACAACGTCGACCTGATCACCGGGCTCCGCTTCCCCGGCGGCGCCCGCCACGACGTGGCCGTCGTCTCCGACCGCGGCCGCGACCAGCTGCGCGTCTACCGGATCGACCCCCGGCGGCCCTCCGCCCCGCTGGTCGACGTCACCGACGAGTCGGCGGCCCCGCAGGTCTTCTCCGACGGCCGGGACGAGGTCAACGACCAGCGCACCGTCTACGGCCTGGCCGCGTACACCGACCGCCGCAGCGGCCGCTCCTTCGCCGTCACCAGCCGGCGCCACGCCACCGCCCTCGCCCTCACCGAACTCCTGCCCGACGCGCAGGGGAAGGTCGGCTACCGCACCGTCCGCACCACCTCACTGCCGTCCTCCTTCACGCTCCCCGACGGCAAGGCGTGGACCCCGTGCGGTGAACCGGGCGAACTCCCGCAGGTCGAGGGCATGGTGATCGATCCCGACACCGGTGACCTCTACGCGGCCCAGGAGGACGTCGGCATCTGGAAGCTGGACGCCGACCTGCGTTCCCCCGCCCGCCTGATCGAGAAGGTCCGTTCCTTCGGGGTGCCCGGCACCTGGAACCCCGCCACCGAGGAGTGCGACGCGGGCGCGGACCCCGGCTTCGGCGGCCGGCACGTGTCCGCCGACGTGGAGGGCCTGACCATCTGGCGCGACCCCGAGCACCCCGGCCACGGCGGCTACCTGCTCGCCTCCAGCCAGGGCGACGACACCTTCGCCGTCTTCGACCGCGAGCGCGGCAACGGGTACGTCCGCAGTTTCCGCATCGCGGCGGGCACCCGGCCCGGCGCGCCCGACGGGTCGCAGGAGTGCGACGGCGCCGCCGTCACCAGCGCCCCGCTGGGAAGGAGGTTCCCGAACGGCCTGCTGGTGGTCCAGGACGGGGCCAACACCCCCGGGACCACCGGTCCCGACGGGGAGACCCGCACCGACACCGACTTCAAGTTCGTGGACCTCGGCCGCCTCGAACGGGCCGCCCGCCTCTGACCCCGGGCCTGCCCGGGCCCCGCCTCCCCGAGGACGGCCGGGCCCGGACGGGACTGGGGCCGGCTCAAGAAGAAGGGCGTCCTCGAACCGGAACGCCGCGGCGCCACCGGCTACCGGCTCAGCGCGGCCGCCCGGCCCGTCTTCGACGAGGGCGACCGGCGCATGTTCGCCGGCCTGGAACCGGCGAAGCCGAGCGACGGCTGGGCCATGGCCGTCTTCTCCGTTCCGGAGTCCGAACGGTCGTACCGCTACCAGCCGCGCACCCGGCTGACCTGGCTGGGCTTCGGCAACATCGCCCCCGGTGTGTGGCCGGCGCCCGGCCGCCTGCTCGGCGACGCCCCTCGCAGCGCAGCCGGCCGAACGGCCCGACATCGACGGCGGCGAGGCCTTCCGCGCCTACGTCCCGATGCTCACCCAGTGGCGCCGCCTGCCGTACCTCGACCCGGGCCTGCCCGCCGAACTACTCCCCGCCGACCACCGGCCGTGGCTGCACGCCGGCGGGGCGCCCCGGCGCGAGGATGGGGCCATGGCCGACACCTTCGCTTCGCGCACCATCGACGTGACGACCGGGGACCGGGAGACGGTCCACGACCTGACCGCTGCCTGTGCCGCCTTCCTCGCGGAGGTGGCACGGGGCCAGTGCGGACTGCTGAACCTCTTCACGCCCCACGCGACGGCCGGTCTCGCCGTCATCGAGACGGGAGCGGGCAGCGACGACGACCTCCTGACGGCCCTGGGGTCCCTCCTGCCCGCCGACGACCGCTGGCGGCACCGGCACGGATCCCCCGGCCACGGGCGGGACCACGTACTGCCCGCGATCGTCCCGCCCCACGCGACGCTGCCGGTGATCGACGGCACGCTCGCGCTGGGCACCTGGCAGTCCGTCACCCTGGTGGACACCAACCGGGACAACCCACGGCGCCAGGTCCGCCTGGCCTTCCTCGGCTGTTGAAGGAGCGTCAGAACGCTTCCGAGCCGGGGCGCAGGGGTGAAGACATCACCATCATGACAGGTCAGAGGGCTTTTTCGTAGGACCAAGGGCACAGCCGGATCGTCTTGTTCGGACCTCTGTGCGGCTTTGAGAATCACCGTCATGACTCACACAGCGCACCCCAGTCACGACGCGGTACTCCGAGCCCGAGTGGCCCTCCTCGGATCACAGGCGCTGTCGGTCCGTGAGGAGGTCGCCGCCTACCGCGTGCTCGCCCAGGTGAGTCCGCTGGCGTATCTGCCCCTGCTGTCCCACGCGCTCTACGAATACAGCCGCATGGAGTTCGCGCATCTGCCCGAGACGGCCCTGGCCCTGCGCGCCGAGGCCGTCGCCGCCGGCCGCCGCATCCACTCCATGGAGCCGGGCCGGGCACCCGTACTCGTCGGCGCGCTGCTCCGCTACAGGCAGCAGCTGGTACTCATGGGCCGCGAGGCGGAGGCCGACGCCGTGGACCAGGAGATCGCCCGGGTGGAATGACCGCCGCCGGCCGCGTCCGCGCGCACCGCCGGCGGGGCGTCCGGGCCGGCCGGAGTGGGTGGCCGGCCCGGACTTCGGGTCACACGAGGTCGAAGCGGTCCAGCCTCATCACCTTGTCCCACGCGGCGACGAAGTCCCTGACGAACTTCTCCTTCGCGTCGTCGCTCGCGTAGACCTCCGCGAGCGCGCGCAGCTCCGAGTTCGACCCGAAGACCAGGTCGGCACGGGTGCCGGTCCACTTGACGGCGCCCGTGGCGGCGTCGCGGCCCTCGAAGGTGCTCTCGTCCTCGGCCGTCGCCTTCCACGTCGTGCCCAGGTCGAGGAGGTTGACGAAGAAGTCGTTCGTCAGGGACCCGGGCGTAGTGGTGAAGACGCCGTGCGAGCTCTGCTGGTAGTTCGCGCCCAGCACGCGCAGGCCCCCGACCAGGACGGTCAGCTCGGGCGCGCTCAGGTTCAGCAGGTTCGCCCGGTCGATCAGGAGGTATTCGGCCGGCAGCCGGTTGCCCTTCCCGAGGTAGTTGCGGAAGCCGTCGGCGGTCGGCTCCAGGGCGGCGAACGACTCCACGTCCGTCTGCTCCTGCGCCGCGTCCGCCCGGCCCGGCGCGAAGGGCACATCGACGTCGAAACCGGCGTCCTTGGCGCCCTGTTCGACGGCGGCCGCACCGGCGAGCACGATCAGGTCGGCGAGCGAGATCCGCTTGCCGCCGGACTGGGCGGCGTTGAAGGACTCCTGGATGCCCGTCAGCGTGCGCAGCACCGTCGCCAGCTGGTCGGGTTCGTTGACCTCCCACCCGCTCTGCGGCTGGAGCCGGATGCGGGCGCCGTTGGCGCCGCCGCGCTTGTCGCTGCCGCGGAACGACGAGGCCGAGGCCCACGCCGTGGAGACGAGCTGGGACACCGTCAGGTCCGAGGCGAGGACCTGCTGCTTGAGGGAGGCGACGTCGGCGGCGTCGACGAGCTCGTGCGTCACCGGCGGGAGCGGGTCCTGCCACAGCAGCGTCTCGGCCGGGACCTCGGGGCCGAGGTAGCGCACGACCGGGCCCATGTCGCGATGGGTCAACTTGTACCAGGCGCGGGCGAAGGCGTCCGCGAACTCGGCCGGGTTCTCCAGGAAACGCCGGGAGATCTGCTCGTAGGCCGGGTCGAACCGCAGCGAGAGGTCGGTCGTCAGCATCGTCGGCGCGTGGCTCTTGGACGCGTCGTGGGCATCGGGCACGGTACCCGCGCCAGCCCCGTCCTTCGGCCGCCACTGGTGGGCGCCGGCGGGGCTCTTGAACAGCTCCCACTCATAGCCGAAGAGGATCTCGAAGAAGCTGTTGTCCCAGGTGATCGGGGTGTTGGTCCAGATGCCCTCCAGACCGCTGGTGATCGCGTCGGCGCCCTTGCCGGTGCCGAAGGAGTTCGCCCAGCCGAGGCCCTGCTGCTCGATCGAGGCGGCCTCGGGGTCCGCGCCGACGCTCTCCGCCGGGCCCGCGCCGTGGGTCTTGCCGAAGGTGTGGCCGCCCGCGATCAGGGCGACCGTCTCCTCGTCGTTCATCGCCATCCGGCGGAACGTCTCACGGATGTCGCGCGCGGCGGCCAGCGGGTCCGGAGTGCCGTTCGGGCCCTCCGGGTTGACGTAGATCAGGCCCATCTGGACCGCGCCGAGCGGGTTCTCCAGCTCGCGGTCGCCGCTGTAGCGCTCGTCGTCCAGCCACGTGGTCTCGGGACCCCAGTAGACGTCCTCGTCAGGCTCCCAGACGTCCGCGCGACCGCCGCCGAAGCCGAAGGTCTCGAAGCCCATCTGCTCCAGCGCCACGTTGCCGGTCAGGATCATGAGGTCGGCCCACGACAGGCTCTGGCCGTACTTCTTCTTGACCGGCCACAGCAGTCGGCGGGCCTTGTCGAGGTTGCCGTTGTCCGGCCAGCTGTTGAGCGGCGCGAACCGCTGCTGGCCGGATCCGGCGCCGCCGCGGCCGTCGCTGATGCGGTAGGTGCCGGCGCTGTGCCAGGCCATGCGGATCATGAAGGGGCCGTAGTGGCCGAAGTCGGCGGGCCACCAGTCCTGCGAGGTGGTCAGCACCTCCGCGATGTCCCGCTTCACGGCAGGGAGATCGAGGGACTTGAACGCCTCGGCGTAGTCGAACTCCTCGCCGAGCGGGTTGGCCACGGCGGGGTTCTTGGCGAGGATCTTCAGGTTGAGCCGTTCCGGCCACCACTGACGGTTTCCGCCGCCCTGGGTCGGATGCGGGGCGCGCTCGTGGGCGACCGGGCAGCCGCCTGCGCCCTCCGACTTGGCGTCTACGACGATTGCATCATGGTTCTCGGACATGGGAATCCTTCCGTACCAGGCGGATCACGGTGTTCAGGAACTGAATGCGAGGGAATTGACGGGGCGCGGGCCCCGTGCACGGTCTCGGCCCCGTCGGTCGGCCCGACGCCGAGGCGGTCACCGTCCCGGACGGTGTCACCTGCCGCTCTGGAGACGTCCTGTCTCTTGGCTATCCATCGAACCGATCCTACGATGGACGGATTCCAAGTCAAGAAGCACACCAAGCCCATATTGAGTCGGATTCCCGATGTCGGCCCACAGGCGTCGGGCGCCCGTCCAACCTGAAACAGGTGAGCCGATATGAGTGACCTGCTGCGACGGCTGCGCGGGCGTGGCTGGCGGATGACGGCCCAGCGGCGCGTGGTCGCGGAGGTCCTCGACGGAGACCACGTGCACCTCACGGCCGACGAGGTGCACGCCCGTGCGGTGGAGCGGCTGCCCGAGATCTCCCGGGCCACCGTCTACAACGCCCTGGGCGAGTTGGTAGCCCTCGGCGAGGTCGCGGAGGTCACCACCGACGGCAGGGCCAAGCGCTACGACCCCAACGCGCACCACCCGCACCAGCACCTGGTGTGCTCCGGCTGTGGGTTGATCCGCGACGTCCACCCGACCGGAAGTCCCCTGGCCGGCCTCCCGCCCGAGGCGCGCTTCGGTTTCACGGTGTCCGGGGTCGAGGTCACCTACCGCGGCCTGTGCCCGGCCTGCGCCTGAGGGCGCGGGGAGGCCGCGGCAGGGCGCGGGAGGGGCCGGTGAGTGAGCGGGCGCGCAGCGGGTAGGCGCCGCACACCGGGCGTCGACCAAGGAGGTACCATGCCCCGCACTTTCAGCCAGAAGCGCGAGCGCCGGCGCCGCAACCCGCACGGCCGCTCCTCCATGGGCAAGGCCGAACTCGAGAGGGAGCTCGGCCGTTGAGCCGTACGCCGTCGAATGGAGAAGCCATGCCGGAAGCCACCGACGGAAGGAACGAGAGCGGAGAGGAACGCGCGGACCGGCAGTGGCAGGAGCTGATCCAGGAGATCCGCGTCGCCCAGACGGGCGTGCAGATCCTCTTCGGTTTCCTGTTGACGGTCGTGTTCACCCCCCTCTTCCACGAACTTCCGCAGACCGACAAGACCATCTACGTCGTCACCGTCGTGCTCGGAGCGCTGGCGACCGGTGCGCTCATCGGGCCCGTCGCCTTCCACCGCGTCGTCTCCGGCCGGCGCATCAAGCCCGAGGCGGTGGCATGGGCCTCCCGTCTCACCTTCGTCGGCCTCGTCCTGCTGCTGGCCACCTGCACCGCGGCCCTCTTCCTGGTCCTGCGGGTCGCCACCCACGACGCCCTCGTGCCCTGGCTGGTGGCGGGCGTGCTCGCGTGGTACCTCCTGTGCTGGTTCGTCCTGCCGTTGTGGGCGCGGATCCGGTACACGGCGGAGCACTGAGCGACAGGCCCGTTCGTGCCCGTTCACGACCCGTTCACCCCGGTGCGGCGCCTTCGTTCCTTCCCGGCCACGCGTCAGGCTTCAAGGAGAAGACCCTTGATGCCGCACTAGACTGGTGGGTTGTTTGGCGCTGGCTACGGAACAACCCGGGCAGACCCGGGCTCCGCCGGCGACCCGGGACCCCGGGAACGAGACGCGAGGGCCGATGGCTGCAACACCTGAGCAAGGTGAACTCACTCTGCTCGAGGGCGGGGAAGCGTACGGGGACGCGAGCGGGGATTCGTACGGGGACGCGAGCGGGGATCCCGACGCCGGCGGGGAGTCCGGCAAGTCCGCCCGGTTCTCCGCCGGACCCGCCGCCCCGACGCGCACCCTCGTCGACATCTTCGAGGCCTCCGTACGGGCGTACCCCGACGAACTCGCCCTGGACGACGGCACCACCCGCCTGACCTACCGGGAGCTGGCCACCGAGGTCGAGCGCCGCCGCCGCGCCCTCGCGGCCGCCGGGGTGGGCCGCGGCGACCGCGTCGGCGTACGCGTGCCGTCCGGGACCAACGAGCTGTACACGGGCATCCTCGCCGTGCTCGCCGCGGGCGCCGCCTACGTCCCGGTCGACGCCGAGGACCCCGACGAGCGCGCCGAGCTGGTCTTCGGCGAGGCCGGCGTACGGGCCGTCCTGGGCGCCGCAGGGCGCATCGACGCCACCGGCCTCGCGGACGCTGAGGCGGCCGCCGCGCGGCCCGGCCCCGAGCACGACGCCTGGATCATCTTCACCTCCGGCTCCACCGGCAAGCCCAAGGGCGTGGCCGTCAGCCACCGCAGCGCCGCCGCCTTCGTCGACGCCGAGGCCGCGCTCTTCCTCACCGAGGAGCCGATCGGCCCCGGCGACCGCGTCATGGCCGGACTGTCCGTCGCCTTCGACGCCTCCTGCGAGGAGATGTGGCTCGCCTGGCGCTACGGCGCCTGCCTCGTCCCCGTCCCGCGCTCCCAGGTCCGCAGCGGCGCCGACCTGGGCCCCTGGCTGGCGGACCAGGAGATCACCGTGGTCTCCACCGTGCCCACCCTGGCCGCGCTCTGGGAGCCCGAGACCCTCAACGAGGTCCGGCTGCTGATCTTCGGCGGCGAGGCCTGCCCGCCCGAGCTCACCCAGCGCCTGGTCACCGAGGGCCGCGAGGTCTGGAACACCTACGGCCCCACCGAGGCCACCGTCGTCGCCTGCGCGGCCCTCCTCACCGGCGAGGAACCCATCCGGATCGGCCTCCCGCTGAGCGGCTGGGAACTGGCCGTGGTCGACGAGTCCGGCGAGCCGGTGCCGATGGGCGGCAGCGGCCAGCTCGTCATCGGCGGCGTCGGCCTCGCCCGCTACCTCGACCCCACGATGGACGCCGAGAAGTACGCCCCGCTGGAATCCCTCGGCTGGCAACGCGCCTACCGCAGCGGCGACCTCGTCCGCGCAGAGCCGGAAGGCCTCGTCTTCCTCGGCCGCGCCGACGAGCAGATCAAGCTCGGCGGCCGCCGGATCGAGCTCGGCGAGGTGGACGCCGCCCTGCAGGCCCTGCCCGGCGTCGCCGGCGCCGCCGCGGCCGTACGCACCGCCCGCAGCGGCAACCAGCTCCTCGTCGGATACCTCGTCACCCAGGAGGGCTGGGACCACGCGGCCGCCGTCGAGCGGCTGCGCTCCGAGCTGCCCGCCGCCCTCGTACCGCTGCTCGCACCGGTCGACGAGCTCCCCACCCGCACCTCCGGCAAGGTGGACCGCGACGCACTGCCCTGGCCCCTGCCCGAACTGGAGACCCCCGGCCCCGCCGAGCAGCTCTACGGCACCGAGGCCTGGCTCGCCGAGCAGTGGAGCGAGACCCTCGGCGTGGCCGTCAACAGCGCCGTCGACGACTTCTTCGCGATCGGCGGCAGCAGCCTCGCAGCCGCCCAGCTCACCACCCGGCTGCGCACCCGCTACCCGCGGGCGGCCGTCCTCGACATCTACCAGCAGCCCGTCCTGCGCAAGCTGGCCCGCCGCCTGGAGAAATCCGTACAGGACGACGACGCGGCCCGGGTCATCGCGCCCGTTCCGCTCCGCGCCAAGGTGATCCAGTCGCTGCTGCTGCTCCCGCTGTCCACCCTGGTCGGCCTGCGCTGGACCGTGGCACTGCTGGCCCTCGGCAACGTACTGCACCGGTTCGGGCCCTACCCGTGGGCGCCGACCGCCTCCTGGTGGCTCGTCGCCGCCGGAGCCGCACTGCTCTTCAGCCCGCCCGGCCGCCTCGTGATCGCCGCCGGCGGCGCCCGCCTGCTGCTGCGCGGGGTCAAGGCCGGGCGCCATCCGCGCGGCGGCAGCGTGCACCTGAGGCTGTGGACCGCCGAGCGGCTCGCCGAGTACGCCGGCGCGACCTCCCTCACCGGCTCCTGGCTGGAACGCTACGGGCGGGCCCTCGGCGCCAAGATCGGCCCCGAGGTCGACCTGCACTCCCTGCCCCCGGTCACGGGCATGCTCAAACTCGGCCGCGGCTGCGCCGTGGAGTCCGAGGTGGACCTCTCCGGGCACTGGCTGGACGGCGACCGGCTGGAGATCGGCCAGGTCAAGGTGGGCGCCGGCGCGGTGGTCGGCACCCGCAGCATCCTCTTCCCCGGCGCCCGCGTCGGCAAGCGGGCCGAGGTGGCCCCCGGCTCCGCCGTCGTCGGCCAGATCCCCACCGGCCAGCGCTGGGCCGGAGCGCCGGCCGGCAAGCTCGGCAAGGCCAAGCGGAACTGGCCCCGGGAACGCCCGCCGCGTTCGGCCCACTGGCGGGCCATGTACGGAGCCACCGGCTTCGGCCTGACGGCCCTGCCCGTGCTCGCCACCGTGCCCGCCCTGATCGTCGTGAGCCGGTTCGTGCCCGCCGACGCCGGGCTCGCCCAGGCCCTGCGCGGAGCGCTCATCGCCGTCGTCCCGGGAGCCCTCGCCTTCGGCTGCGCGTACGCCCTGCTCCTGCTGGTCTCCGTACGACTGCTCAGCCTCGGCCTGCGCACCGGCAACCACCCGACGCACAGCAGGGTCGGCTGGCAGGCCTGGACGGTCACCCAGCTGATGGACCTGTCCCGGGAGACGCTCTTCCCGCTCTACGCCGGCCTGATCACGCCCGTGTGGCTGAGGCTGCTCGGCATGAAGATCGGCCGGGGCGCGGAGGTGTCCACCGTCCTCGCGCTGCCCAGCCTCACCACCGTGGGCGAAGGCGCGTTCCTCGCCGACGACACCCTGACCGCCCCCTGCGAACTGGGCGGCGGCTGGGTACGCATCGGACACTCCGAGATCGGCCGCCGGGCCTTCCTCGGCAACTCCGGCATGACCGCCCCGGGCCGCACCGTGCCGGACGACGGGCTCGTCGGCGTGCTGTCCGCGACCCCGAAGAAGGCCAAGAAGGGCAGCTCGTACCTGGGCCTGCCGCCGGTCAAGCTGCCCCGCTCCGCCGCCGACGCCGACCAGAGCCGGACCTACGACCCACCCGCGCACCTGCTGTGGGCGCGCGGGCTGGTGGAGCTGTGCCGACTCGTCCCCGTCTTCTGCTCGGCCGCGCTGGCCGTCCTGACCGTGGCGGCGCTCTGCGCGCTGAGCACGGCGACCGGGCTGGGGACCTGGGGCGCCGCCCTGCTGTCCGGAGCGGTCCTGACGGCCGCCGGCGTGGCCGCCTGCGCGGTCACGGTGGCCGCGAAATGGCTGCTGGTGGGCCGCCACCGGGCGGGCGAGCACCCGCTGTGGAGCGCCTTCGTATGGCGCAACGAACTGGCCGACACCTTCGTCGAGGTCCTGGCCGTGCCGTGGCTGGCCGGATCCGTGCCCGGCACCCCGCTGCTGGCCCTGTGGCTGCGCGCGCTCGGGGCCCGCATCGGCCGCGGGGTGTGGTGCGAGAGCTACTGGCTGCCCGAGATGGACCTGGTCGTCCTGGGCGACGCGGTCAGCGTGAACCGCGGTTGCGTGTTGCAGACACACCTCTTCCACGACCGGATCTTGAGGACGGATACTGTGGTCCTCCGCGAGGGCGCCACCCTGGGCCCGGGCGGAATCGTCCTGCCCGGCAGCACGGTCGGGGCCCGCAGCACGCTGGGTCCCGCCTCTCTCGTGATGGCCGGGGAATCCGTCCCCGCCGACACCCGCTGGCTGGGCAATCCGATCGAGGCGTGGCGGTCCTGACCGGACCGTCCCCGCGGTGGCGGGACCGGCAGCGGCGGCAGCGGGACACCAGCACGTCGTACGAGCACAGCGCAGGGAGCGGAAGCGGCAGTGAGCGGCCAGAAGACAGAGGTGTCGGACCCGTACTTTCCGGCCAACGGCGACTCCCGTTACCGAGTGCACCGGTACGAACTCGCTCTGGAATACCGCCCCGGCCCCAACCGGCTGGCCGGAACGGCCCGGCTCAGCGCCATCGCCGGGCGGGCCCCGCTCACCGAGTTCCACCTCAACCTGGCCGAGTTCAGAATAGGACGCGTCCTCGTCAACGGCCGGGCCCCGCACTACGCGCACCGCGGCGGCAAGCTCCGCATCCGGCCGGCCAAGCCGCTGCCCGCCGGCGCCGCCTTCACCGTGGAGGTGCACTGGGCGGGCAACCCCAAGCCGGTGCGCAGCCCCTGGGGCGGTCTCGGCTGGGAGGAACTGACCGACGGCGTGCTGGTGGCCAGCCAGCCGGTCGGCGCCCCCTCCTGGTACCCGTGCAACGACCGCCCCGCCGACAAGGCCTCGTACCAGATCTCCGTCAACACGCCCTCCGCCTACACCGTCGTCGCCGGCGGGCGGCTGCTCACCCGCACCACCAGGGCCAGCACCACCACCTGGGTGTACGAGCAGTCCGCGCCGACCTCCAGCTACCTCGTCGGCCTGTCCATCGGCATGCACCAGACGGTGCTGCTCGGCGACCCCGGGCTCGGCGGCGTCCCGCAGAGCGCCCACGTGCCCGCGCACCTGCTGCCGCGGTTCTCCCGCGACTTCGCCCGGCAGCCCGCGATGATGCAGCTGTTCGAGGAACTGTTCGGGCCCTACCCCTTCGGCGAGTACACGGTCGTCGTCGCCGACGAGGAACTGGACGTACCGGTCGAGGCGCAGGGCCTCTCCCTGTTCGGCACCAACCACGTCGACGGTGCGCGCGGCTCGGAACGCCTCATCGCCCACGAGCTCGCGCACCAGTGGTTCGGCAACAGCGTGACCATCGCCGACTGGCGGCACATCTGGCTGAACGAGGGCTTCGCGAAGTACGCCGAGTGGCTCTGGTCGGAGCGCTCCGGCGGGCGGACCGCCCACGAACTGGCGGTCACCGCACACCGGCTGCTGGCCACGCGGACGCAGGACCTGCGGCTGGCCGACCCCGGCCGCAAGCTCATGTTCGACGATCGCCTGTACCAGCGCGGTGGCCTCGCCGTCCACGCGGTGCGCTGCGCCCTGGGTGACGGCGCGTTCTTCCGCATGCTGCGCGACTGGCTCACGGTCCACCGCAACGGGGTGGTGACCACCGCCGGCTTCACCACCCACGTGGCCCGCTACACCGCCGAGCCCCTGGACGACCTGTTCTCGGCGTGGCTCTACGAACCGGCGCTCCCGCCGCTGCCCTCCCCGTCGATACCGGCGAAGCCCGGCTACCCCCCGACGAACGGCGGCCCCGGCAAGGGCCGCCGCGGCCGCGCCTCCGCCTAGTTCTGCCTGGTCCAGCGCTGGGAGGCCTGGCCGCCGCAGGACGTCGTGACCAGGCCGCTGGCCATGCCCAGGTCGAGGCAGCCGCCGCCGAGGTCGCTATGGAGGCTGCCGTTCGCGCCGGTGCGCCAGATCCGGCCGATGTCCTGGGCGCAGTCGCCCACGAAGACGGCCTGGCCCAGCCCGTTGGAGTACAGGCACTGGCCGCTCTGCCGGTTGACGAGCCTGAAGCCGCCGTCCGCCCTGCCCTGCACGGTCCAGCGGGCGGATCCGTCCGAGCACTCGCCGGAGTCCGCGGCCCCGAAGACCTGGGTGACGCACTTGTTGTTGTTGCCGTTGCGGTAGCGGTAGGTGCCGGACGCGGGGGGTGCCGGCGGGGCCGGGGCCGTGGGGGCGGTGGACGTCCCACCGCCGGAGGGGCGCGTACTGCCGGCGCCGCCCGCGTTCGCGGAGTTGCCTGACCCGGCCGAGCCGCCCGCACCGCCCGGACCGGTCTGGGCACCGCCGCCCGGTCCGGCACCGGGGCCGGGTCCCTGGCCGGCGCCCGCGGCGGCCGCGTTCGGGGGGACGCCGCCCGCCCCGCCCTGGGCTGGGTCCTGGGGCGGTGACTGCGCGGGTGACGCCGTCGCCGCCGGGCTGCCGCCCGTCGTCGTCGGCGATGACGGGTCGGCCGGCGCCGTGACCGACGTACGCGGGTCGCTGCGTGCGTCGGCCTGCGGCGAGCCGGTGTGCGGCAGGTACTGGACGGCGAGCGTCGTGCCGCCCGCCACCACGACGACGGGGAAGACGGCCAGCAGGACGCCGGTGCGACGGCGCCGCTCGGGCCGTTCCGGGCGGGACGCGGCGGGGGTGGGGGCGGGCCCGGGATCCTCCGGTGCCTTCTCGGATCCCTTGTCCGGTGCCGGTGCCGGTGCCGGTTCCGGTTCCGTCTCGGTATCCGGGTCCGGCTTCCCACCCTTGAGCGGGAGCGTCGGTACGTCGACCTCCTGCACGTTCGCGGCGAAGGCGGCCCGCTCCGTCAGCCGTTCGGCGATGGCCGCAGGCCACAGCGGCTCCGTGAACGGCCCGTGCCGCGCGGCCCGTTCGAGGAGCTCGGCCGCGGTGGGGCGGGCGTCGGGGTCCTTGGCCAGGCAGGCCGCGACGAGGTCGGCGAGCTCCGGCTCCGCCTCCCGCAACGGATCCAGGTCGGGCTCCTCGTGGACGATGCGGTACAGCACGCCGTGCCCCGACTCGTCGCCGAAGGGCGGCTGGCCGCACGCCGCGTACGCGAGGACCGAGCCCAGCGCGAACACGTCGGTGGCGCCGCTCAACCGCCGCCTGCCCGAAGCCTGTTCGGGAGCCATGTAGGCGGGCGTGCCCACCACCATGCCGGTCCTGGTGAGCTGGCTCTGCTCCGCGGCGCGGGCGACGCCGAAGTCGATGAGCGTGAGACCGTCGAGTGTCAGCATCACGTTGGACGGCTTGAGGTCCCGGTGCACCATGTCCAGCGCGTGCACCGCCGCCAGGCCCGACGCCGCCTCCCGCAGCAGCAGCCACAGCGCGTCCGCGGGCAGCGGGCCGCCGTGCAGCGCGATCGCCTCCCGCAGGGTGAGGCCGGGGATGTACGCGGTGGCGAACCACGGCGGGTTCGCGGTGCGGTCGCAGGCGAGCAGCGGCGCGGTGGCCTCCGCGGGCAGCCGGGCGAGGTTGTCCAGCTCGTGCCCGAACCGGCGCAGGAAGTCCTCGTCCTCGCCGACGACGGAGGACAGCAGCTGTTTGACGGCGACGTACCGGCCCTCTCGGACCCCGAGGTACACGCGCCCCATGCCTCCGGCCCCGAGCCGGCCCGCCAGCGGAATGGCCCCGATCCGGCGCGGATCCCCCGCCTCCAGCGGCTCCGCTCCGCTCCCCGTCAGCTCTAACACGTTCGCCCCGCTCGAATTAGAATGAGTTTCCAGAAATCTAACCCGATGATCCGCCATGCACAACGCGCCTGCCCCAGCGCCGACTTGGGGCGGTCCGGGCCGGGCGCCGGCGCAGGACGGACGTGGTCGGGGAGGTCGGCGCGGAGGACGGCTAGCGGGAGACGGCCGCTCGCCGGAGCAGGGACAGCCTGCTCGCGGTCCGGTCCAGGTCGCGCATCAGCCCGGAGTCCTCGGCCAGCCCGGCCAGCGGGTCGGCGCCGATCAGGAACAGTCGTACGTCGCGGTCGCAGCAGACGTCCACGAGGTTGGCGAACCGCTGACGCGCGTCCGGCGTACAGGACAGCAGCGGGGGCACCCCGTCCAGGATCAGGGTGTCGAAGTGGTCGGCGAGTGTCAGGTAGTCGGGCACCGAGGTCCGGCCCTCGCACAGCTCCTGGAAGCCCATCCACACCACGTCGCCGTGAACGGCCAGCGCGGGCAGCTCACGCAAGTGGGCGGGCACCCAGCGGGCCTCGGCGGGCTGTGGCGGGACCAGGCCGAGTTCACGGAGCGCGATGTCGTCCTCGGGGCCGAGGAGCGCGCCCTGGGTGAACCGCCGCCCCCCGGCGGGCTGCGGCCGGCGCCGGAAGTCGGTCGGCCCGGACACGTCCAAGACGTCCATCCGCTCTTCGATCAGGGCGATGGTCGGCTCGAACAGGTGGTGGTGGAGCGGGTCCGGCATCAGGCCGGCGGGTGGGTAGTTGGACGTGGTGACGAGGGTGATGCGCCGCTCCAGCAGCGTGCGGAAGAGCCGGGCGACGAGCATCGCGTCACCTGCGTCGTGCGCGTGGAACTCGTCGAAGACCAGGATCCGGCAGTCGGCGAGCAGTTCGTCGACCGCCAGGTCGACAGCGCTCTGCCGGTTCCCGCGGAGGTGTTCCCCGTACGACACGCCTTCGCGCGCCACGCCGTCGTGCAACCTGCGGAAGAAGTCGTGAAAGTGCAGCCGTCGCTTGCGGGTCTCGGGCAGGCCGTCGAAGAAGGTGTCGACCAGCCAGCTCTTGCCCCGCCCGACGGGTCCCCAGACGTACAGGCTGCGCGGTGGCCGGGGGCGGAACAGGCCGCGGGGCGCCCCCAGTTCGCCGGCGAGCCCGGCGAGTCGCTCGGCCGCGTGCCGCTGGGCCGGTGTGAGAGTGAACCCCCGCTGCTCGGCAGCCGTGTGGACGTGCTCGAGCATCCGCTCGTACCGCTTGCGTATCTTGTCGCTCACGGACGGCGACATTAGCAGCAGGCAGCTGACCGTGATCGCCCACCTGCCGTCCTCGGTCCCGTACGCGTCCGTGCCCCGGCCCTCGCTCGTCCTGCCGCCCCGGCCGCCGTCGACGGGATACCGGCGTCCGCCCGAGGGCCTGCAGACGCTCGTACCCGATCACGCGGCCACACTGGGCCAGGTGTGACCGGCATCGTGAGAACTATTACATTCACCCCAGAATCACCCATTTGCCGTGGATCATTGCTTCCTGGAACTGTCGTATATGGGTCGCTTGTGGGGCCCGCGCCATCCGCTTGACCGGTAGGCGCCGTGGGAGAGACATGGGACGCGTGGCCAACTGGACCTCCAACCGACGTATCGCCCTGCCGCTGGCGGGCGGCGCCGTCGTACTCGGACTCGGCGGCGGCCTCTACGTCACCGGCCTCGTGGCCGGCGGTGACATCGACCAGGGCACGAGCGTCCTGGGAGTGGACATCGGCGGAATGAGCCGGGAGCAGGCTCAGCGCAAGCTCACGCATGCGCTCGGGCCCGCCGCCGCGGCACCGGTCGCCATGAAGATCGGCGACCGCGTGGAGAAGGCCGACCCCGCCGCGCTCGGGCTCTCGCTCGACACCACCGCGACCGTCGACCACGCCGTCCGGACCGGTTACGGCCCGGCCACCGTCATCGGCCGGCTCTTCGCCTCCGGCGACCGCGCCGTCGAGCCGGTGATCCGGATGAACGAGCAGACCGCCCGGGCCGCGGTCGACCGCATCGCCGCTGCCGCCGGGCAGCAGGCCCGCGACGGGGCGATCACGTTCGAGAAGGGCGCGGCGAAGGCCGTCGCCCCGCAGCAGGGCGTCACCCTCGTCGAGGACGGGGCCCTCGACACCCTCCGCACGGCCTACCTGCGGCCGGCCGCCGGCCCCGTCGTGATGCCCGTCGACCGCACCCAGCCCCGCATCGGCGCCGAGGAGACCGGACGGGCCATGCGCCAGTTCGCGCAGCCCGCGATGTCCGGGCCCGTCAACCTCACCGTCGCCGGGCAGCGCCTGTCCATAGGCCCCGGCGTCCTCGGCGAGCACCTGAAGATGCGGCCCGACGCCCAGGGCCGTCTCGTCCCGGCCCTGGACTCCAAGGCCCTGCTCGCCGACCCCGCCGTGGCCCGCCCCCTCGGGGCGGTCACCTCGGCACCGCGCGACGCCGTGCCCCGTCTCGACACGGACGGCAGGGTGGTCATCGCCGATCCGGGCCGCGAGGGCCGGCAGGTCACGGAGGCGGCACTCGGCAAGGCCGTGCTGCCCCTGCTGACCCGCTCGGGCGCCGCCCGCAGCGGCGAGGTCGCCACCGTGGCCGTCCAGCCGGAGCTGTCCGCCGAGGAGGCGCGGCGCCTCGGCATCAAGGAGAAGGTCTCCTCCTTCACCGTCGAGTTCCCGGCCGCCCCGTACCGCGCCACCAACATCGGGCGCGCCGTGGAGCTCATCAACGGCTCCGTCGTCATGCCGGGGGAGGAGTGGAGCTTCAACCGGACGGTCGGCGAGCGCACCCCCGAGAACGGCTTCGTCGACGGCATCATGATCAACGACGGTCAGTACGTGAAATCGCCCGGCGGAGGCGTCTCGGCGGTCGCCACCACCATGTACAACGCGGTCTTCTTCGCGGGGGTCAAGCCCGTCGAGCACGGCGCCCACTCCTTCTACATCGAGCGGTACCCCGAGGGCCGGGAAGCCACCGTCGCCTGGGGCACCCTCGACCTGCGCTGGGTCAACGACTCCGGGCACCCCCTCTACATCCAGGCCCGGTCCACCGACACCTCGCTGACCATCTCCCTCCTCGGCACGAAGAAGTACGACGAGATACGTGCGACCAAGGGGCCGCGCACGAACGTCACCCCGCCCGCCAAGCGGACGGGCAGCGGGCCGACGTGCGAGGTCCAGACCCCGCTCGAGGGCTTCGACGTGGCCGTCGGCCGTGTCTTCGTCCAGGGCGGGAAGGAGGTCAGGCACGAGGAGTTCAAGACCCACTACACCCCGCGCGACGAGGTGACCTGTACCCCGGAGGCCTCGCCCACCCCGGGCGCCCCGGTGGCACCGGGAACCCCGCCGACCCCGGGCGCCTCACAGGCACCGGGAACCCAGGCGGCCGAGCGGACCCCCGAGCCGCGCCGGACCCCCGAGCCGCGCCGGACGCCCGAGCCCCGCCCGGCCGCCGGGATGGCCCAGGCCGCGCCGGCGCCGCGTACCCCGTAGGCCCCTCCGGCACGGCCGGGGGCGGCCCGACCGCCCTCGGCGGAACCCCGTCGCACCGACCGCCCGTCCAGGACGAGGTGTGACAGATCCGGCGCGCGCCGTGCGCGATGGGAGCCATGGCGGCCCGGAAGTGCTACAACTGGGTTCGTGACCATTCCTCGCCACCCGTGCCGGGCACGTCGGTGCGGTCACCGCTAGGCAACAGAACCAGGAGCGTCGCCGGACAGGTATTCGTCCTCCAGGTGGCGATCGTGGTGTTGCTCGCGGCCGGGGCACTCCTGGCCCTCGTACTCCAGTCGCGCCACGACATCGACCGGGAGGCGCGCAACCGCTCGGTGTCCGTGGCCGAGACCTTCGCCCACTCCCTGGGCCTGGAGGACGCGCTGAAGAGGTCCAACCCGTCCGAGGTCCTGCAACCCCGTGCGGAGGAGACGCGCAAGGCCGCAGGCGTGGACTTCATCGTCGTGATGGACACCAACGGCATCCGCTACAGCCATCCCCAGCCCGACCGCATCGGGAAACGGTTCGTCGGCACCATCGAGCCCTCCCTCGCGGGCAAGGTCCACACCGAAAGCGTGCAGGGCCCCCTCGGCAAGGAGATCCAGGCCATCGTTCCGGTCAAGGACCAGGACGGCAAGGTCGTCGCCCTGGTCTCGGCCGGCCTGACCGTGAAGAACGTGACCGGCGTCGTCGACCGCCAGCTCCCCGTCATCCTCCTGGCCATCGCCACCGGCCTGGCCCTGGCGACCGTCGGCACGGCCCTGATCAGCAGACGTCTGCGCCGCCAGACCCACGGGCTCGGCACGCAGGAGATGACCCGCATGTACGAGCACCACGACGCGGTGCTCCACGCCGTCCGCGAGGGGGTGCTGATCACCGACGGTGACGGACGGCTCCTGCTGGCGAACGACGAGGCCAAACGGCTGCTCGGGCTGCCGGAGGACGCCGACGGACGTCACATCGCGGACGTGCCGGGCCTGGACCGCCGGATGGCGGACCTGCTGCTCTCCGGCCGGACGGCCACCGACGAGGTCCTGGAGAGCGGGGACCGGCTGCTCGTGGTCAACCAGCGGCCCACCCACCCCCGGGGCCGGCCGGAGGGCAGCGCGGTCACCATCCGCGACTCCACCGAGATGCGGGTGCTGACCGCCCGGGCCGAGACGGCCCGCAGGCGCCTCAAGCTGCTCTACGACGCGGGCGGCGACGTCGGCACCAGCCTCGACGTGGTGCGGACGGCCGAGGAGCTGGCGGCCGTCGCCGTCCCCCGGTTCGCGGACTACGTCACGGTCGACCTGGCGGACCAGGTGCTCGACGGCGACGAGCCCGCCCCGGGCGCCGACATGCGGCGCACGGCGGTCAGCGGCATCCGGTCCGACCATCCGCTCTACCCGGTCGGCCAGCTGATCGACTTCCTGCCGTCCACCCCGCAGGCACGCGGCTACGGCACCGGCCGCGCGGAACTCGTCACCGACCTGGCCGACGCGCCGGGCTGGCAGGCCCAGGACCCGCCCCGCGCGCAGGCCATCGTCGAGTACGGGATCCACTCGCTCATCGCGGCCCCCCTCATGGCCCGCGGCGTCGTACTCGGCGTGGTCAACTTCTGGCGGTCGGAGAAGAAGGAGCCCTTCGACGAGGACGAGCTGTCGCTGGCCGAGGAACTGGTCGCCCGCGCCGCCGTCAGCATGGACAACGCCCGCCGCTACACGCGCGAGCACGCCCTCGCCGTCACGCTCCAGCGCAGCCTGCTGCCGCGCGCCCTGCCCGAACAGAGCGCCATGGACGTGGCGCACTTCTACCTGCCCGCGCAGTCCGGAGTGGGCGGCGACTGGTTCGACGTGATCCCGCTCCCGGGCGGCCGGGTCGCGCTGGTCGTCGGAGACGTCGTCGGACACGGCCTGCACGCCGCCGCCACCATGGGACGGCTGCGCACGGCGGTGCACAACTTCTCCTCCCTCGACCTGCCGCCCGACGAAATCCTCGCCCGGCTCGACGACCTCGTACAGCGCATCGACCACGACCGCGACGGGGACGGCGACGACACGAACGGCGGGGGCGGGATCATGGGCGCCACCTGCCTCTACGCGATCTACGACCCGGTGTCCCAGCGCTGCACGGTGGCGCGGGCGGGGCACCTGCCGCCCCTGGTCGTCGCCCCCGACGGCACGACGGAGATCGTGGAACTGCCGGCCGGACCCCCGCTGGGGCTCGGCGGGATGCCGTTCGAGACCGCGGAGCTGGACCTGGAGGAGGGCAGCCAGCTCGTCCTCTACACGGACGGTCTGGTCGAGGAGCGGACCCGGGACATCGGCGAGGGACTGGAGCTGCTGCGGGCGGCCCTGAGCCATCCCGACCGAGCCCCGCAGGACAGCTGCCGGGCCGTGCTCGACATGCTGCTGCCGCCCCGGCCCACCGATGACGTGGCGCTGCTCATCGCGCGGACGCGGACCCTCGGCCCGGACCGGGTCGCGCAGTGGGACGTGCCGTTCGAACCGAGCGCGGTCGGCGCGATGCGCAGCGTCGCGGCGAAGAAGCTCGACGAGTGGGGCCTGTCCGAACTGGGCTTCGCGACGGAACTGATCCTCAGCGAACTGATCACCAACGCCCTGCGCCACGGCAGCGAACCGGTGCGCGTCCGCCTCCTCCACGACCACACCCTGACCTGCGAGGTGTGGGACGGCAGCAGCACCGCCCCCCACCTGCGGTACGCCGCCACGACGGACGAGGGCGGCCGCGGGCTGTTCCTGGTGGCCCAGCTCAGCGAACACTGGGGCACGCGCTACACCCCCGAGGGCAAGGTCATCTGGGCGGAACTGCTCCTCCCCGGCACCCCGGGCGGCGCCGAACCCGCGATCGCCGCCTTCCTGGACGTGGACCCCCTCTGAGTCCCTGTTCGCCCCCCGGGAAGTCAGAGCCCGCGCCGGTAGCGGAGCTCCCCGAGCGTGACCTCGTCGTAGACGTCCTCCTGAGCCGCCCCATCGGCCCGGTAGCCGGCCCGCTCGTAGAAGTCCCGGGCTCGACGGTTGTCGCGCAGAACCCACAGGGCCGACGTCCCGAACCCGTGGGCCTCCATCCGGGAATGGGCCTCGCCGAGGAGCCTCCGGCCGATGCCCTGGCCGATCAGGTCCGGTGAGACGTACAGGGCGTAGACCTCGGCGACCCGCTGCGGGCCCGGAACCGGACTCCGACACGGCCCGAAGCAGACCCACCCGACAACCGGTCCGTGCTCGCCGTGCGCCACGAGGTCGATCGACTCCCCGCGGGACTGGGAGAACCGGCGCCGTTGCATGTTCGCATCGGCCTCGACCGTCATCGCGTCCAAGTACGTCTGGGGAACGATGCCGGCGTACGCCGCCTGCCACCCCCGGACGCGGATCGTCGAAACGGCCTCGATGTCGGCCGCATCCATGTCCCGTACATGCATCATCGCGCCACGATAGGCCACGGGTGCCTCGGGGCGAACCGGGTTTCCCGGGGTGCGGAGGGGCGCGGGCGTCAGGGGGGCGTCGGGTCGAGGGCCGCCGTCACGAGGCGGTGTGCGTATGCGATGTCGAGCCCCTGGGGGCGGAAGAGGAGGCGGTACATGAGGGGGGCGACGATCTGGTCGATGACCGTTTCGACGTCGGGCGTCCGCTCCCCGCGTTCGGTGGCGCGGGTGAGGATGACGCCGATCTGTTCGGCCGCGTAGGCGGAACACCGGCCGGCGTTGCTGCCGTCCGGACCGCCGAGCAGGGCGTCGCGGACGTAGGCGCGGCCGGCGGGGGAGGACATCTCGTCGAGGAACTGCTCGGCCCAGTGCGTCAGGTCGGCCGACAGGGCGCCGTGGTCCTCGGGCGCGGTCTCGGGGCGCAGACGTTCGACCGCCACGTCCGACAACAGCTCCTGCAGGTCGCCCCAGCGACGGTAGACCGTCGACGGGGTCACGCCCGCACGCTGGGCGATCATCGGAACCGTCAGGGCGTCCCGGCCCAGCTCCGCGGTGAGTTCACGTACCGCGGTGTGCACCGACGCCTGGACCCGGGCGCTGCGCCCGCCGGGGCGCACCATCTGCCTGCTCACTCATCCACCTTAACGCAAAATCATTGCTTCTAGTCTGCGCTGTTAAAGCGAAGGGATTGCTTTAGTCGGCCGTATGACTTTACGGTGAGTTAAAGCGAACCGATTGCGTTTAGCGCCAAGGAGTCTGCCCATGCCCGCCGTTACGCCACCCGCACCCGCGCCGTTATCCCACCGAGCCGTCCGCGGAAACACCGGCGGCCGCACGGCGTCCTTCGCCCTGAACGCCTCCGTCCTGGTCACCCTCCTCGCGGCCTCCAGCGCGCCCACCCCGCTCTACCCCCGCTACCAGGACGCCTGGGGACTGTCCGCGCTCACCATCACCGTGGTGTTCAGCGCCTACGCGCTCGCGCTGCTGCTGGCCCTGCTCGCCACCGGATCCCTCTCCGACCACCTCGGACGCCGCCCCGTCCTGGCCGGCGCCCTGGCCCTGGGAGCCGTGTCCATGCTCCTGCTGGCCACGGCCGACGGAGCCGGTGATCTGATCACCGCCCGGATCCTGCAGGGAGCGGCCACCGGCACGGCCACGAGCGCCGCGGGAGCGGCCCTCCTCGACCTGGAGGACCCTCTGCGTCCGGGGCGGTCGGCCCTGACCAACAGCATCGCGCCGGTCGCGGGCATGGCCGTCGGCGTGCTGGTCTCCTCCCTCCTCGCCCCCGCCGGCGCGGTCGGCGTGTACCTGGTGCCGGCGGTCCTGTTCGCCGCCCAGGCGGTCGCGGTCTCCTTCACCGCGGAGACGGCCCACCCGCACGCCGGCGCCCTGCGCTCGCTGCGCCCGCGGCTCGCCGTCGCCCCGCCGGCGCGCCGCGCCATCCTGGTGGCCGGCACCGCCGTCGTCGCCATCTGGGCCCTGGGCGGCTTCTACTCCTCCCTCGGCCCGTCACTCGTGCACCTCGTGGCCCCCGCCGCCCCGCAGTCGGCCGGCGGCATGGTCTTCTTCACGCTCACCGCCGCGGCCACGCTCACCGTGTGGACGCTGCGGCGCTCGGCCCCGCGTGCCGCGGTCACCGGCGGAAGCCTGGCCGTCCTGCCCGCCGGCGCGCTGGCCCTGGGCGGTCTGCACGGCGCCGGCCTGCCCGCCGTCCACGGTGGCGCGGCCCTGGCCGGAATCGCCTTCGGCGCCGTCTCCCAGGGGGCGCTGCGCATGACGCTCACCGGGCTCCGCGAACACGAGCGGGCGGCGACCCTGGCCGCGTACTACGTCCTCAGCTACCTCTCCATGAGCCTGCCCGCCATCGCCGCGGGCGCCGCCACCCAGCGCTACGGACTGGCCACCGCCACCCACGCCTACGCCGTCGCCACCGCCCTGCTCGCCGCCGCGGCCCTGGGAGCACTCGCCGCAGCACGGCACAGGGACGTCCGCGGCACACCGGACGACCTCCCGTAACCCGGCCTCCCGTAACCCGATCGCCCGACCCGACCGACCAGCCGCCCGTCCGTCACGACACACCGAGGAAACGAATCGTCATGAGCGCTCCGCCGGCCGCCCGCCCGACCGCCATCCCCGCCTGGACCGTGGGAGACGTCACCGTCCACCGCATCGACGAGACCCTGCTGCCGCCCGCCACCGGACCGTGGCTGCTGCCGGACGCCACCCCCGCCGTCGTAGCCGGCCAGGACTGGCTGCGCCCCCACTTCGCCGACGACGACGGCGTCCTGCACATCGACAGCCACAGCTTCGCCTTCACCGTCGACGGGCTGCGCGTCCTGGTGGACACCGGCATCGGCAACGGGAAGGAGCGCGCCAACCCCGCCTGGCACGACCTGAACACCGACTACCTCCAGCGCCTCACCGCCGCCGGCTTCCCTCCGGAAACGGTCGACCTGGTGGTCCTCACCCACCTGCACGCCGACCACGTCGGCTGGAACACGCGCGAGGTGAACGGAGAGTGGGTCCCGACCTTCCCCCGCGCCCGCTACGTCACGTCCCGCACGGAGAGGGAGTTCTGGGCCGGGTACGACATGGACGGGGCGCGCAGGCAGATGTTCGTCGACTCCGTGATCCCGGTGGAGGAGGCGGGACTGCTCGACCTCGTCGACGTCCCCGCCGAGGGCGCCGCCCTCACCCGGCACCTACGCCTGCTCCCCACGCCCGGCCACACCCCCGGCCACGTCGCCGTCGAGCTGACCAGCCGCGGCCGGACCGCCGTGATCACCGGTGACTGCATCCACCACCCCGTCCAGCTGGCCCACCCCGCCATCGGAGCCTGCGTCGACATCGACCCGGCACGGTCCGAGACGTCGCGCCGCACGCTGCTCGACGCGCTCGCCCGCACGGACGCCCTCCTGCTCGGCACCCACTTCGCGCCGCCCACCGCGGGCCGTGTCGTCTCCCACGAGGGCACCTACCGGCTCGCGCCCGTCCCGGCCGACAAGCACTAGCGAAGCGGCTCGGGCTCCGGCTCGGGCTCCGGCTCGGGCTCCGGCTCGGGCTCGGGCTCGGCGAGCAGGTCGTCGACGATCTGCAGCCGGGTCTCCGGGTAGCGCTCCGCGATCGCCTCCAGCATCATGGCCACCCCCTGCGGGTCGGGCGCCGAACACCGTTCACGCGTCTGTTCGTCGGGCCAGCGGGCGTACGCGACCCAGGTGCCGTCGTCCGCCCGGTGCAGCCGCGAGCCGTACGAGCCGCACCGCGCGTGGATGGCAGCCGTCACCCGGTGCCAGCCGTCGGCGAACTGCTGCTCCAGGCCCGGGCGCAGCCGCCACCGGTAGATCACAGCGAACACGTCCGGATTCCCCTTCCGCGCCGGTCGGTTGTCGTGGCCACACTAGAAGGCGCCGACCAGCCACGTCGCAGCCGGGATGCTTTCCGGGCTCCGGCTCCGGCTCCGGCTCCGGCTCCGGCTCCGGATCCGGCGCCCGGCCCGGTTGCGAGGGCGTGGGCATGGGCGTGGGCGTGGGCCGGACCGCGATCGGCCGACGCGGAAATCCCGTGCTCCGCCCCCGCGGTGCTCGCTACCATCGCGCGGTGCACCCCGAACCCCGCCCCTGGTCTCCGTATCCGAAGATCCCCGCGAACCGCCGACTGGGCGAGGTCCGCGGACGGAACTGGGTCGCCCACGAGAAGATCCACGGCGCCAACTTCGCCATCGTGTGCGACGAGGCGGGCGCGCATCCGGCCAAGCGGCGAGAACTCCTCGCCGACACCGGGCTGGACGAGTTCTTCGGCGTCGGCCGGATCTGGCCCGCCCTGGCGGTCGCCGCGATCCGCTGCGCGCAGGCCCTGCGTGCGGACTGCGGGGCGCCGGCCACGGCGGTCGTGACCCTCTACGGCGAACTCGCGGGCGGTCGCTACCCCCACCCCGACGTCCCGCCGACGCAGGGCGCCGAGCCCGTACAGACCGGCGTCTGGTACGCCCCCGACCTGCTGTGGCTGCCCTTCGACGCGACCATCGCCCACGGGGACGGGGACGGGGACTGCCCGCGCTGGGTCGCCGACCGGACGCTGCGCGCGGCGGCGGACGCGGCCGGACTGCTCTGCGTGCCGCTGCTGGCCGAGGGCCCGATCGCCCGGCTCCAGGAACTGCCCGTGCTCTTCCCCACCCGGCTGCCCGCCCTGCTGGGCCTGCCCCCGCTGCCGGAAAATCTCGCGGAGGGCCTGGTCGTCAAGCCCGCCGGGGGGACCGGGGAGTCCGGGCGGCCCATGGCCAAGTTCAAGCAGCCCGCCTTCGCCGAGGACGAACGGTTCGACGGCTCGCGCCCCTACCGGGCGCCCGCGGACGGCGCGGCCGGTGTTCCCGGCTGGCTGCTGGCGCACGGCACCGGCCTGCTCACTCCGGCCCGGGCCGCGTCGGCGGTGAGCAAGCTGGGACCCCGTACGCCGCCCGGAGAACTGGCCGCCGAGATAGCCCGGGACGCCACCGAGGAGGTGGCGGAGGCGCTGGGCGGACTGGACGGGGCGACGCGGCGCGCGCTGGAGGACTGCCTGCACGCCGGAGCCCTGTCCCTGGCGGCGTTCGACGCAGCCGACCGCAGGGGCTGAGCGCCATGCCGGATACGCCGCATCGCGGCCGGTGGTGGCCCGGACGGGGGCGGCCCGGACCGGGGCGCCGGGCCGGCCGGGGTGGCGCCGAGCGGCCCGCCGGCGCTGTGCATACTGCTGGCATGGAGTCCCCGCCCGCCCAGCGCATCCACCTGATGATCACCTTCGTCCTGGTGACGTGCGGTGCGGTCGCGGGAGCCTGCCTCGGGTTGCTCCTGTCCGGCCGGCTGATGGCGCTGGTCTGCGCGGGCGCGGCCGGCCTGGGCGCCGGCACGGGTGCCTTCCTCTCGCGTCGCCAGGTCTTCGCCTTCCTCCGGCCCGAGCGCGAGGACGCCGTTCCGGCGGACGGCTACGCGGAGGGCCTCTCCGACGCGACCCTGGTGTGCATCGCGACGTACCAGGCCGCCGTCTTCCCCCTCACCCCCGACGGGGTGACCGAGGCCGAGCGTACGGCCCGTCGCACGATGGCCTACCGGATCGCCGCCTACGAGGGTCTGCCGCACCCGGTGCAGACCTCGGCGGCGGCCGCCCTCGAAGCCATCGACGAGGGCCTGGACGCGAAGCGGGCCGAGACCGCGATGAAGGCGCTGTCCCTCACCGTCTACGACAACCGCCGCGGCCGCTGACCGCTTCGGCGCCGCCGAACGCGGGGGCGGTGACCGGACGGGCCCAACCAGGCGTCCGGTCCCGCCGGCCGGGGGAGGAGCCGAGGGCCCGGGGAGTGATGGACTTCCCCGGACCCTCGTGCCGCTGACGCCGCGGGGGACGCGGTTGTGTATCTGCGACAGATACAGAAACGATTCACCGGCGCCGTGGTTACGCGTCGGCCCGGAGGGATCCCCCGCGCGGGTGTCTCCCACCCGCCATCCGCCGCCCGCGTTCATCCGGTCGGCCGAGCAGCGCGAGCCACGCGCGTCCGGCCGGGCCACGCTGTGTGCAAGGACCGCCACCACCGCACAGACGAGGACCGCACCATGTCCCACAGGCGACGTATCAGCATCCTCGCGGGGACCGCAGCGCTGCTGCTGTCGGCCACCGCCTGCTCGGGCCTGGGTCGGGGAACCGTCGGCGTGCTCACCTTCCGCGGCCACGACTCGCCGGTCGAGCTGAGCTACGCGAACACCCCGGTCGTGGGATGCCACAAGATCGCCATCCCCAAGGGCGCCACCCACGTGGAGAACAACACCCTCGTCGACATCGTGCTGTACCGCACGGAGGACTGCCGGAAGACCGACCGCGCGGACGGCATCTACGTGGCCACCACCCTCTCGAACGTGACGGCACCCGAAAGCCTGCCCTGGCGCAGCTTCAGCGTCATCCACTGAACGTCCGTGCGCCCGTTCGGTGCCGCTGCCCGTGGACGCGACCTTCCACCGCAGCGGAACGTCGACGTAGGTACCGTAGAAGTCGGCGATGTTCGCTGGGCTGAGGGCTTGGAAATGGCCGGAAAGTCACGCCGGTGGATGCATCGGGCATGTCACGGACGGCCCGGGACGCCGATCGGCCCTCCTGCCGCGGCGCGATCCAGTCGCTCTTGCGGGGGACAGCAGGCCGGGACCGGAATGCCGCGCCGACGCCGGAAGTTGGCACGAGCGCGACACCGACCCAGCAGGCACAGGAGAGCTCATGAAGATCGGCATCATCGGCGCGGGCAACATCGGCGGCAACCTCACCCGCCGGCTCACCGCCCTCGGGCACGACGTCTCCGTGGCGAACTCGCGCGGCCCCGAGACCCTGTCGGCCCTCGCGGAGGAGACCGGCGCCACCCCCGTGACCGTGGCGGAAGCGGCGCGCGGAGCGGAGATCGTCGTGGTGACCATCCCCTTCAAGAACGTGCCGGACCTGCCCGCCGGCCTCTTCGACGAGGCGGCCCAGGGCTTCGCCGTCATCGACACCAACAACTACTACCCCCAGCAGCGCGACGGCCGGATCGCCGGCGTCGAGGACGAGGGCCTGACCGAGAGCCGCTGGACCGAGCGGCAGCTCGGACACCCCGTCATCAAGGCCTTCAACGGCACCTACGCGCAGGACATCCTCGACCGGCACCGCCCGGCCGGCGCGCCCGACCGGATCGCTTTGCCCGTCGCGGGCGACGACGAGGCGGCGAAGAAGGCCGTCCGCGCCCTCATCGAGGAGCTCGGCTTTGACACCGTGGACGCCGGAGGCATCGACGACTCCTGGCGCCAGCAGCCCGAGACCCCCGTGTACGGACTCCGCGAAGGCGTCGACGGGGTCACCAAGGCCCTCGCCGAAGCCTCCCCGGTCCGTCCCGAGGGCTTCCGGGGCTGACCGTCGAGGGGGTTGACCTCACTCGACTGACCTACAGTCAGGGGGCGACGTCCGGGGCGCGGTTCAGCAGTCCATCGAGGATCCGTCCAGCGCGGACTCCACGGCCACGAGGACTTCCCCGGGCCCTGCGGACCCGACCCGCAGCAGGGCCGGCTCGCCCGCCAGGTCCTTGCGGAAACACATGCCCGAGACGCTCCGGAACCGCTCCGGGGCGTCTCGCCGCGTGCCCACCGGTTTCCATCCGTCCGCCTTCGCGGCGTCCCAGTAGTGGGTGATCAGCGGCTGGACGTCCCCGCCGTGGGCGTACACGCTGTTCGCGGTCATCCAAGGATCCCCGCTGTCGTCCATGCACTCCGCACCGGTCCGCTCCGCCACGGGGGCGGTCCCGGCCGCGGCGGCGGGCGCCGCCGCGGACACCCGCGCCAGCCGCTCCCGTGCGCCTGTCTCCTCACACGCGCCTTCCGAGCCGTAGAAGAGCAGGTAGAGCGACCCGGCCAGCAGGCCGAGGCCGGACAGGCAGCCGAGGGTGATGGCCAGGCCCAGGATCAGGCCGCGGCGCGGCGAACGTTCCGGAACCACGGTGTCGCGTCTCTTCTCTGTCCGACCGCTGGAACCGCGGTCCCGAAGGCTCTTCCACGTCTTCGCAGGAGCGGGAAGATGCTAGTGCTGTGACCGCACCGGCGTGCAGGAGGGGTGGCACGCGGCCCGGTCGCGGCGCGGTGGCTTCCGAATCAGGCGCCGGCGCACGCACGCCGGATCGCGTCGAGCGCGCGCGTCACATCCCCGTCGGTCGTCGACCAGTTGCTCACCGAGATCCGCATGATGCGCCGGCCGTGCCAGGTGGAGCCGCTGATCCAGGCCGTTCCGTCGTCGAGCAGCCGGGCGAGGACCCGCTCCGTACGCTCGTCGCCGCCGAACTCGGCGCAGACCTGAGTGAACACCACGTCGTTGAGGACGCTCGCGCCGTCGATCGCGGCGATACCGTCGGCGAACGCGGAGGCGTGACGGCACAGTCGGTCGACGAGGTCGGCCACCCCCGACCGGCCGAGGGACCTGAGCGCAGCCCACACGGTGAAGGCCCGCCCGCGCCGGGAGAGTTCGGGAACCTTGTCGGCGGGGTCCCCGTGTTCGTGCCGGATGAGGTAGTCGCCGCTCACACCCATCGCGGCCCGCAGCGCGAGCGGGTCGCGCACGATGGCGAGCCCGCAGTCGTAGGGAACGTTCAGCGTCTTGTGGGCGTCCGTCGCCCAGGAGTCCGCATCCGCACAGCCCTCGGTCAGGTGCGCGAGGCGGGGGGAGGCGGCCGCCCACAGCCCGAAGGCGCCGTCCACGTGCACCCACGCGTCAGCCCCGCGAGCGGCCCGGATCGTCTCGGCGAAGGGATCGAAGGCGCCGGAGTGGATGTCTCCGGCCTGGAGGACCACGATCGTGGGGCCCCGGCCGCCGTCCGCGAGGAGGTCCCGCAGGGCCTCCGGCTCCATGCGGCCCTGCCCGTCCGCCCGCACCAGCTCGGGCCTGCCGAGACCCAGGTAGCGCAGCGCCACGTCGACGGACATGTGCCGGTCCTCACCGGCGATGACGCGTACGGGCGGCCCGCCCGCGAGTCCGTCACGGGCGACGTCCCAGCCCGCGCTCCGCAGCACCGCGTCGCGCCCGGCGGCGAGGCAGGTGAAGTTCGCCATCGTGGCACCCGTGGTGAAGCCGACCGCGCTGTCACCGGGTAGGCCGAGCAGCCCCAGCAGCCACGCGCCGGCGATGTCCTCCGCCGCGGTGTACGCGGGCGAGACGGCGCGCATCACGCAGTTCTGGTCCCAGGCGCTGACCAGCCAGTCCGTGGCGAGCGCGGCCGGTTCGGTGCCCCCGATCACGAACCCGTAGAAGCGGCCGCCGGGGAACGCGGTCAGCCCCGGCTCACAGGCCGTGGCCAGCAGATCGACCACGTCGGCGGGGGCGCTGGGACCCTCGGGGAGTTCGGCTCCGAGCGCGCGCACGATCTCGTCGACCGAAGCGCGTGCGGGAACCGGGCGGTCGGACAGGCTGGCCAGCCAGCGGAGGGCATGGTCGTGTGCTCGTCGCAACGCCGCCTCGCGCGCGTCCATACCTCGGACTATGGGACAGGCGCCGCCGCCCCGCAAGCCGGTACCGCGGGGCCGGCCGACTCCGCGGTGCTCGGACGCCGTGCGGCCCCCGGTGCCGGCCGGGCGTCCCCGCGTCCTCACGCGACTCGACCTGCGCTGACCGCGCGCCGCCGAGCGGCGGCGCGCGAGCGGGTGAGGGTTCAGCTCGGCCCGTACAGCAGCGCGCCCAGGCCGCGCCGCTGCGCCGCGCCGCTGAAGTCGTTCCAGCTGATCACACCGTCCCCGTCCGAGTCGATCAGCGCGAACGAGGCCTCCGCCGACCCGGCCGTGACACCCGTGAACACCCGCCACGACACAAACTCCTGACGGTCCATCAATCCGTCCCCGTCACGGTCGGCCACGTGGAACTGGGCATGCAGTACGGCCATCACCTCCGGCGACCCCGAGGGGCCGCCGGCGTCCGAGGCCGAAAGCTTTTGGATCTTGTCGGTTAAGCCCGCGTCGTTCCCCCAGCTACCGCTGGAAGGTGTCCCCAGCCGCCGTGCATCGCAAGGCGGAGGGGCGCCCGTGTACTGGACGTACTTGGGTGCCCCGACAACGCGGCGAGGTGCGGTGCCAGGCGGCGCGGGCGAGGCAAGATTCGAAACAGACGGCCTAGGCGGGGCCGGTTCGCGTACCGGCGGATTGCCGCGCCCGGGGGCGTGTCATGCCGGAGTCAGGCCATCGCCGCCAGGGCGGTGCGCACCACGCGGCACAGCTCCTCGTCGCGCACGATGTCCCTGCCGTAGCGGCGCTCCGAGACGGTGACCTCCGCCAGCAACGGCGCGGCCGCCGCGGCGGGCCGGCCGATCGCGCCGAGGGCGGCGACGACCCGGAGGAGGAGCGGATCCGCCCGGTGCTCCGCCAGCGGGCGCAGTTCGGGGAGCAGGGTCGCCACCGCCGTCCCGGCGTCCCCGGTCAGCCGCCACCAGGCCTCGGCCGCGCCGACCCGGGTCCACGTGCCGAGACTGCCGAGCAACGGCCTGAGGGCGTCGGCGTACCCGGACGCGAGCGGGCCCAGCTCGGCCAGGTGGGACAGGACCGGCCGGGCCAGACCGCCCCGGACCGCCGCGTCGAGGGCGTCGAGCGCGAGCCCCGGGTCACCCGTGACGCGCCAGTACGCCCACGCGGCGCTCTGCACGCCGTGCCAGCGGCGCGGCTCCCGGTACTCACTGCCGGCGAAGCGCCGCGGGCGCAGGTCGCCCTTGGCGAGGGCGGCCAGTACGTCGGCGGCGTCGATCGCCGCCGGTCCGATCCTGCCCAGGGCGCCCGCGGCCGCGCGTGCGTGCGGGCTGTCGAGCAGTCCCACGAGGTCGGGCACCGCCGGTGCGGCGGCGGGACCCCAGCCGGTGAGGATGCGCAGCACGCGTTCCGTGCGCCGGCCCGCGAGCTGCACCAGCAGTGCGGGCATGACGCTCGGGGCCCACTCCGCCGGCAGGGACTCGACCTCCATCCACGGGGTGTCGGCGAACCTGAGGTACCAGGGCAGGGCCATCGGGTCGCCGATGCCCGTCAGGGCCAGCACGAGATGTTCGGCGCGCCGGCTTTCCCGGCAGCGGAACGGGACGAGGTGCTCGGCGTACGGCGCGACCGCCGATCCGCCCCGGGCGACGATGGCGTGCGCTTCGGACGAGGTCAGGAGGTCGTCGTCGGCCAGTCCGGCGAGGACCGTCTCCCATGCGCCGTCCGGCGGAGTCCGCCAGGTGCGCAGCAGGGCGCCGGCCTCCTTGACGGCCGCATGACGAGCGGCGGTGCTCCCGGTGAGGGACGCCGCAGTGACCGGGGCCGATAGCGTGGCCTCACCCGACGTCAGCCGCGCGCTCCGGGCGGCGAGGCGGACGTGCGGATCCGAGTGGCCCAGCCAGGGGTTCAGCCACCCGGGAGGCCCGGACGCGCCGAGTGCCGCGAGCACCTCACCGGCCGCGATCAGCAAGCGGCCCAGCGTCGCGAGGTCGTCCTCCACCGCGGCCCGCCGTCCCAGCGCCTCCAAGGTCGTGGAGTCGGCGGCGCGGACCTGCTCGATCGCCCGGGCGGCGTACGAGCGCACCTCGGCACTGCCGTCGTGGAGGAGCTCCGCCGCGGCGCGCTGCCCCTGGACCAGCACCTCCGCCATACCGGGGGCCTCCGCCCCGGGATAGCCCTCCCGCAGCATCACGGCGCGGTCCGCGACCAGGCCGAACACACCGATCCGGCACGCGTCGTCCAGCCGCGGGAGCAGCTCGAGCAGCCGCCGCAGTACGGTGACGACGAGCTCCGGAGGGTCCGACCAGCGCAGCCGGTGGTCGAACTCCGACCACGGAACCCGTCCGCTCCCGGCCGTCACCAGCCCGCGCAGCAGGCCCGGTATCTCCTCCTGCCCTTCGCGCACCTTCTCCAGGACGTGCCAGGGCGTCTCGGCCCCCGATCCAGTCATGATCGGCAGCCTAGTACGGACGCGTCCGCGCTTCAGGCGTCGGGGCGTGCGGCCCTCACGAGGCTTCGCTCCACACCGTGTCGCGCTCACGCGCCGTACGGAGGGCGCCGGCCCACCACACCAGGTCGTCGAGCATCGTCACGGCCGCCTTCTCGGCCGCGCCGGTGTCGTGCGGCCGGCCTGCCTCGTCGAACGGGAACTGGTGGAAGCTGACCGTCTCGCGGATGGTGGCCGCGGCCAGCTCGGCGAAGACCAGGCGCAGTTGCTCGACGGCGCGCAGGCCGCCCGACAGGCCGCCGTAGGACACGAAGCCGATCGGCTTGCGCGCCCAGACGCGCCCGGCGATGTCGATCGCCTGCTTCAGCGAGGCCGGGAAGGAGTGGTTGTACTCGGGGGTGAGCAGCACGTAGGCGTCCGCCTCGGCGAGGCGTTGGACGAAGGCCCGGCCGCGCGGCGTGAGGTCGGGGGTCCAGTGCGCCGGGAGGTCGGCGTCGACCAGGTCGATGACGGTGAGCTCGATATCGGCGCGGGTGGCGGCGACGGCCTCGAACCAGCGGGCGACCGTCGGGCCGAACCGGCCTTCCCGGGTGCTGCCGACGACGAGTGCGATACGCAGTGGAGTAGTCATGGGCACAGGTTTACGACCTCAAGTCCGCTTGAGGTCAACGCCGTTTCATGAACGCCGGGTCAGAGCCCCGGGCGCGCCGGCCGATTGTGCTCCCTCCGACTCCAGCGTCAGCCGGTCCTTGTCCGCCATGGTCAGCACGTAGAGGTTGCCCTTGGGGCAGTCGAAGGTGGCGCTCTGGTCGGTCGGGTGGCTGGTCACCGCCTCGAAGACCGCGCTGTCCTGGCGGATCTGGCGCAGTTGGAGGGCTTCCGTGCAGCCGAGGTTCCGTCCCGTCGCGAGCTCCTTGAGGTCGCTGACCTGCCGGCCCACGAGCTCGCCCACGGCGGCGGCGTGCAGGGTGACCGTGACGGAGAACTCACCGGCCCGCGCACGGGTGATGCCGTCCGCCTCCGGTGTCCCGGGGCCGACACCGGACCACGTACCGACCCACGACGCCGGCAGCGACGGACCGGCGGACGACGAGGCGGACGGGGCGGAGGGCGCGGAAGCGGCGGACGAGGGCGGTGTGGACGAGGTGGCAGGTGGCGCGGCCTTGCCGCCGCCACCGTCCTGCGGGAGCAGGAAGGCCAGCGCGACGACCGCGGCGAGGACGCCGGCACCGGCGGCCGCGGTGACCACGCGGGGCCTGCGGGACGCCCAGCCGCCGACGCGTCCGGCGGGAGCGGGAGCGGGAGCGGGGGCCAGCTGGGGAGTGCCCGGAGTCGTCGCGGGTGGCTGTGGCTGTGGCTGTGGCTGCGGCTGGGGCTGGGGGTGTGGCGGGGCGAGTGGCGAGGCCCCCGCACCCCCAGGGGCGTGGGCGGGCGGCGGCGGGGAGGTCAGGAGCGAGTGGAGTTCGGCCTCCCAGCGGCCGACCTCCGTCATCAGGGCCGCGGGCACCGCCCCGCTCCAGCCGTCGTGTTCCTCCTCGGCCGCACGGAGCCGCTCTCGCAGCGTCTCGGCGGTCGGTCGCAGGTCCGGATCCTTCGCCAGGCACTCCCGGACGATCGGAAGAAGTACCTCCGGTACGCCGTCGAGCAGGGGCTCGTCGTGCACGATCCGGTACAGGAGGGCCGGCACGTCCAGTTCCTCGCCGCCGGCCAGGAACGGGGTGCGCCCGGTGGCCGCGTACACGAGGACGGCGGCGAGGGAGAACACGTCGGCCGGCGCGGACGCCACGGAACCGGTCGCCTGCTCCGGCGCGAGGAAGCCGGGCGTGCCGATGACGGCGCCCGTCCGCGTGTAGCGCGGGTCGCGGACCGTGCGGGCGATGCCGAAGTCGATGAGGAACGGCCGCTCGCGGCCCAGCAGCACGTTCGCGGGCTTGATGTCCCGGTGGACCACCCCTGCCGCCCGTACGGAGACCAGCGCGGCCGACAGCTCCCGGGCCAGGGACCGTACGGCCGGCGCCGGCAGCGCCCCGTACCGGTGCACCCAGTCGCCCAGCGAGGGCGCGGCGATGTACTCCGTCGCCAGCCACTGCGGGGACGCGCCCGGCTGGCTGAAGTCGACCACCGAGACCGTCCACGCACTGCGCACGCGGTCGTTGGTGCGTATCTCGCGGTCGAACCGCTCGGCGAAGTCCGGCTGCAGGCTCAGGTCCCGGTGCACGGTCTTCAGGGCCAGCGGCCGCCCGGAGGCGGTGCGGGCGAGGAACACCTCACCCATTCCGCCGGCGCCGAGCCGCGCCAGCAGGCGGTACCCCCCGATCTCCGGCGGGTCACCGGGCAGCAAAGACTCCACCAACTCCACCTGTCCCCACGACCATTGCCGACCCGTCCCGTACGGACCATCCGCTGGGTCACCCTAAAGGACGAGCCCCCTCGGAGCCCGCCCGGGCCGGACGGGGCCCGCACGAGATCCGGGGGAGTCCTGGAAGAGCTCCGGAAGAGACGGACTAGGAGCAGCTCAGGCGGGTGTCACCCGGGTCGGTCGTGCACGTGTCGGTGCCCGGGCCGCCGTTGGCGGTGTCGTTCCCGGAGACGGAGTCGACCGTGTTGAGCCGGTCGTCGCCGTAGTAGCCGGTCAGTGTGTCGCTTCCGGGCCCGCCGTTCAGGGTGTCGTTCCCGAAGCCGCCGTCGGCGTTGTCGTTCCCGGGCCCGCCGAGCACGGTGTCGTTGCCGTAGCCGGCCCTGACGACGTCGTTGCCGCTGAGGGCGCAGATGACGTCGTTGCCGTAGCCGCCGACCAGGTTGTCGGCGCCGCTGGTGCCGACGATCGTGCAGCCGCGCGCGTTGTTGACCGTACTGACCGCCGTCGCGGTGTTGTCGGCGGGTACGGGGTCGCTCTGCGCGGCGCCGGCCGTGGCCCTGTCGGAGAGGGTGCCCGTGGCCCGGGGCTCGGCGACCACCTGCACCGTGGCCCTGGCCCCCGGGGCGAGGGAGCCCAGAGCGCAGTCGGCGGCGGTGGCGGTCGTGGTGCAGGTGCCCTGGTTGGGTGTGGCGGTCAGGAGGGAGCCGGGTCCGGTGAGGGTGTCGGTCAGCCTCACCCCGGTGGCCGTCGTCGTGGTGCTCGTGTTGGTCACCGTCACGGTGTAGGCGGCCTGGTCGCCGAGGCTGACGGTGGCGGGCCCGGTCTTGGTGACGGTCAGGTTCACTCCGGGCGGGGGCGGCGGGGCGGCGGCGACCTGGTAGCGGACCAGGCCGCGGTCGTCACCGGTGTTCCCGGCCGCGACGATCTTGCCGTCCGACTGCAGGGCCACCGCGGTGGCGGTGTCGAAGAAGCCGAAGTAGACGTCGGTGGTCACCTTGCCGCCCGTCCCGAAGCCGCTGTCCAGGGTGCCGTTGACGTTGTAGCGGGCCACCGCGAAGTCGCTGCGGCTGATGCCCGCGGCGACGATCTTCCCGTCGGGTTGCAGGGCGAGGTCCGAGCTTCCGTCCAGGGTGCCGGTTCCGAAGTCGGTGGTGACCTTGCCGTCGCCGTCGAAACCGCCGTCGAGCGTGCCGTCGGGGAGGTAGCGGGCCAGTGCGAAGTCGAACGCGCTGGATCCCGCCGCGACGATCTTCCCGTCGGACTGCACCTGCACCCCGCCGGCCACGTCGGCCTCGGCGAAGGCGGTGGTCACCCTGCCGTCGCCGTCGAAGGAGGTGTCGAGGCTGCCGTCCGCGTGGTAGCGGGCCAGTGCGAAGTCGGAGGCGTTCGCGGGGTAGTTGTAGCCGGCGCGGCCGGCGACGACGATCCTGCCGTCGGCTTGCGTCGTCACGTCGAAGGCGGTCGCCGCGCCCCCTGCGAAGGCGGTGGTCGCCTTGCCGTCGCCGTCGAAGGAGGTGTCGGGGCTGCCGTCCGCGTGGTAGCGGGCGAGAGCGACCTCGGCGCCGCTCATGCCGACGGCGAGAATGCCGCCGTCCGCCTGCACCGTCACCGCGTAGGCCTCCTGCGGGCCCCCGGTGCCGAAGTCGGTGAGAACGACGCCGTCGCCGTCGAAGCCGGTGTCGAGGCTGCCGTCGCTGCGGTAGCGGACCACGGTGAACAGTCCGGCGCTGTCGGGCGCGGCGCTGCTGCCCACCACGACGATCTTGCCATCGGGTTGCACCGCCACGCCGTTGGCCACGTCGTCACCGTCACCGCGCAGGTCGCTCAGGACCAGACCGTCGCCGCTGAAGGAGGTGTCGAGGCTGCCGTCCGCGTGGTAGCGGGCCACCGCGAAGTCGGCGGCGCCGCCTTGTGGGGGATTGTTGAGGCCGACGGTGACGATCTTGCCGTCGGCCTGCACGACCATGTCACGGCTCTCGTCGTAACCGGCGAAGTCGGTGACGACCCGCCCGTCGCCGTCGAAGGTGGGATCGAGGTCGCCGGGCGCTGCCAGAGCGGCCCCCGGCAGGGTCAGGACGAAGGCCAGGCCAGTGGCGGCCGCGACCCCGGCGCGGCCCGGCGTTCGCCTCGGACGGGAAGGGAATGCGGACATGTCGATCTGAGTCCCTCCTGCCCGCTCGCCGCCGCGCAGCGGGCCACCGCCTCCTGTGACAGGCGACAGCCTGTTGGCAGCGGCACGGCCGAGCGGGTGCGGCTGGCCGCGCTGATCCCACTGGACGCCCCGAACCACCCGCACGGGTGAGGGCCGCGAGCCGGCGGCGCCGACTCAGCCGGACAACCCACCCGGGTCCCCCGAGTCGCTCCGCGTCGGACGAACGGCCAGGCGGGTGAACCACTCGGTCGCGAGGACGCGCCGACGGGCATCGGCAGGGAGGCGGGAAAGGATTCCGGGCAGCGACCGTTGGCGTTCCACCTCGCTCCGGTGCGCGGCGATGGCACCCCACTTCCGGTCCAGCCACGGACGTACGTCGACCGTCGCGGTGACCCGCTCGTCCGGAACGCTGCGCACGGCCTTCCCGACGCCGGCCAGCAACCCGCCCAGCTCGCCGACGCCCGAGTGCGGATGGGTGGCCAGGCAGAGAGAGCCGGGCTGCCAGGGTTCGCCCGCCTCGGGGTAAAGGTGTTCGAGGCCGGCGGCGTGCACGGCCAACAGGGCGACCCTGTGGGTGTGGACGTGGTCGGGGTGGCCGGTTTCCCTGATGATTGAGCGTGTTCAAGCATCGGGGGAGGCTCAGGTTGAGTACGTGGCATGTGGTGCGGGTACCGGATCCAGAGCACTGGGGGACGCTCCCAACTGGTGGTGTGCTGGGGGTACAGGACCTGCCGACGGCGGTGTCCCAGATCAGGCTGATGCCGGGGGACCCTGTATTCGTGCGACCGGACGGAATGGTCGATTCGGGCCTGCTGGATTTTGTCCGTTCCAAGGAGTTCCGGAACCTGGAACGGGAATCCAAGCGAAATTACGCGACGGATATTCGCATCCTTCTTGAATTCCTGTCTTCGCGCGGAGTTGCCTGGCAGCAGGCGACCGAGCAGGATCTCGTGGACTTCCGCGACTGGCGGTGCCGGGCCGTGGAGAACCCCCAACGGGTTGGCGGGACGAAGTGGAACCGCGAGGCGGCGGCGTTTACCAAGTTGTTCAAGTGGGGCAAGGTCTACCCTCTGCCGGTAGACATATCGCGGCGAGAGGACCGGGCCGCAGACTCGGTCAGCGCACGGGTGTCGTGGCTGACGCCGCGGACATGGGGCCTGTGGTCGGACGTCGGCTGCGCGGCCACACCCGGGCCGGGGTGGCGGCGCCCGGGTGGGAGTCGCGGACGGAGATCCGCAACACCAGCTTCGTGCAGCTTCTGCTGAGCTCGGGCTTGCGTCGGCAGGAGAGCGGTTCGCTGCTGACGTTCGAGCTGCCAACCCAGCACCTGCGGCACGGCCGCTACCTGCATGGCCGTATCGCGGGCGCGGTGACGAGGGCGAAGAACACCCGCACGTTCTACGCGTCCGTGGACGCTGTCGGCCAGGTCGAGGCGTATGTCCAGTCGGAGCGGGCCTGGGCCGTTCGGCGGGCCCAGGCTGCGGGCCGCTACGACCGACTGACGACGATGCGGCTGGTCACGAGCGTGACGCGCGGGATCAAGCCGAAGGTGGAATGGGTGGACGTCAACGGCGTCGTCGGCGGGCAGGAGCTGAGCCTCTTGGGCTGGCGCGAGCGACGACGGTTGTTTCTGGAAGGGCCGGACGGGCCGGAGCCGGCCTGGTTGTGGCTGACTGAGCAGGGCCTGCCCATGGAACCGGATCGCTGGAACGGCGTGTTCAGGAACGCGAACCTGCGCTGCGAAGATGTCCTGCTCAACGAGGAGGAACGGAAGGTCGACCGGAGGTTCCGGCTGGCGAACGTTCGCGGCAAGAGCCCGTACGCCACCCCGCATGCCGCCAGGCATTCCATGGCGCTCTACATGCTGATCCTGCTGAACGAGCTGTTCGAGGCCCGGTACGGTCTGACGAAAGCGGACCTGCGTGACTTCGCCATGCTGTTCGGCGATCCGTGGTGGTTGGTGAAGACCCTCCTCGGTCACTCCGACGTGGAGACCACGAAGCGGCACTATCTCGCACCCGTGTCGCACCTGCAGCTGGAGTCCATCCTGGCGGCCGCGGAGACCACTGCCGACGGCCAAGACGTCGAGAGTCTGGACGATGTCTTCGCGCGCCTCGCCCGGGAGACGCACGGTATCCAGGACATTGACAGCCTCCTCGAGGCGGCTCCGTGAGCCCGCGCGGGCGTCGTGCTGCCCTGCCACCATCTGGGCACCGTGCCGAGGCCCCGCTGGCTCAAGGCACACTGGTGGTGACCGTACTGAACAAAGCGGGCCACGCAAAGGAGTTCGACTTCGCGCAGTTGGCCGTGGCCGCGCCGATGCAGCAGTCCCTGGCTGCCCTTTTCGCCGCCCAGTCCGTTCGGTGGACGAGCCACGGAACGGCGGAGAGTACGTGGAAGAAGCTGCACCTGTTCGCGCGGTTCCTGTCCGAGCTGGAGAACCCGCCGTCGGACTTGGACGGCTTGACTGCGGCCATGCTTAAGCGTTAGCGCACGCAGCACATTGGTTCCAGTGCGGGGCGGAACGCGCTGCAGCTCGTCCGTGCCCTGCTCTGGCGGGATCCGCGACTGGCTGACGGACCGGTGGCCGAGGAGCTTGCCCGGCGCATTCCCAGTTCCAGTTCGAGTAAGCAGTCTTACGACGAGGAGGACCGAGAACGGGTGCGGCTGGCCGCGCAGAAGCAGTTCCGGGCGGCCCTGCTACGGATTCGGGAGAATTCTGAGCTGCTGCATCAGTGGCGGTCCGGCACGCTTGACGAAGGTAGCCGTGAGTGGCGGCTTGGCCAGATCCTCGACGAAGTCGCCCGCACTGGTGACGTCCCTCGCAAGGTCGGCCCGCAGGGCAAAGCCTTCATGAGGAACCACCGTCTCCTGGGCGGGAGGAGGCCAGAGGTCACCTGGGGGCGGCTGTTCCTCACCCGCGGCGAGCTGACGGCGCTGGCCGTCCTCCTTACGGACAGGTTCGGATGGAATCTGTCCGTCTATGACCGCATGCCCCCGCCCACCACTGCGCCCGCAGTGGCAGAGACAGCAGCCAAGACCTACCAGGTCCAGATCGAGAAGCGCCGCCGTGGCGGCGGACGTTGGTACTCAACGGAGAACATCACCGACTCCGGGGCCGACTCTCGCGGGCGACTGATCACCCAGGCCCTGGAGGCGACCGAGCACGGACGTCATCTGGCCGCCCGCCTGGCCCCAGGCACTGATCTGCTGATGGTCGCCCGCACAGGCCGGATCGGCCAGGAGCACGAGAACCTGGACCGCCCTATGCCGGTCGGTCCGCTCGCCTTCGGCGTCTCGGGCACCGACGGCAAGCGGTGGGCGCGGGCACACCAACTGGGCGGATCGCCGTTCCAGCGGACGCGCAGGACGACGGTGACTCGCGAAGGCCGTCCGTTGCAGCAGACGCAGGGGACACACGAGAGCGTCTACGTCCTGCCGGACAAGCACGTCCAACGAGCCGCCCAGAGCGTCATCGCAGACGGAGCGGCCGAGGCCCTGGAACAGGCCCGGGACGTCGTGTTCAGGGGCCGCCTGAGTCCACAGCGAGTGCCCTGGCACCAAGAAACGGCAACGGCCGACTGCGAGGACGCGGCGGCCAGTCCCTGGCCGGCCGCGGACGGCGACTGCGGGGCGGACTACCTACTCTGTCTGGCCTGTCCCAACGCTCACATTCACCCTGGCCACCACCCTCGTCTGGCCCATCTGCACCAACGCCTCCTCAGCCTGCGATCTGCACTGCCCGAGGACTCCTGGAAGAGGCATTGGCAAGATCACCTGCTCCGGCTGGACGACCTGCGCAGCAAGTTGGGCCCGGCGTCCTGGAGTGCCGCCCTGGGCCAGGTCGACGAGGACGACCACCTCGTCATTGATCTCCTGCTGGAAGGGAACCTCGCTCCATGACCAGCGCCCTCGCCCACCAGGACGACCCCTACACCTTGCCCCTGCCCACGGGCGACACACCGGTGGTGCTTCCTCAGTGGATTCGGCCCGGCAATTCGCACCACAACGCGCGTTTCCGGGACGCGCTCTGGCCGCTGGCACCGCTCATCGACAACCCCGGAGTAGACCTCACCGCGATCAACTGGGAGAAATGCCCCCGAGACCTCCACGGTCAGGTGAAACTCGCCGCCTGGACCATGATCAACGGACGCCTGAGATCCACGTATCTGCAGACTCGGGGTGCACGGGCGCGAGCTCGCCGCTCCGCCGGCGTGCTTCAGGTCACCTGCCGTGAATGGATGCGGCTGGCCCGCTGGCTTCACGCGCATGGGCTCACAGATCTCGCTCAATGCGACACCGACGCATGGCGGCGGTACATTGCCCAGCGCTGGACGGACAGATGCAGCCGGACGGAAGCCGAGAAAATCCTGGGGCGGCTGATAGACCTGTGGCTGTTCGACCAGCTCAGCGCACGTCCTGCCGGAATCGCCCGTCCCCCGTGGGACACCGAGGGCGCCGACGACTTTCTTCCCCCTGCCGACACCGCCAGTGCCGGGACCGAGAACTCGACCGAGCCGCTCGATCCCCAGGTCATCGGACCACTGCTGGTCTGGGCCATCCGCATGGTCGAAGACTTCGCCGACGACATCCTGGCCGGGTGGGCTGAACACTGTCGCTTGCGATCTCTCGCCACCACAAACCGGACAACGCTCTCTGGGCGAGTCGAACTGGAGGCTCTGGTGCTGCCACTTCTGCGCGGAGGGGCCCAGCTGCCCGCCATGGGGAGGCAGGGAACCCACAAACTCGCTCGCGCCTACCTCGCCGGCACAACCGGCGCTAGCCTCGCCCAGGTCGACCAGCTGAATGTTCGGCACGGGCTCACCTCGCTCGCCGCCCAACGGCCTGGCCCCTGCCCCATGCAAGCACCGGTCACCGGCCGCATCAAGGGAAGCCCCTGGCGCGAATCCCTTGACTACCACGAAGCCGCCGAGTTGATGCGGCATCTCGGAACCGCCGCCCTGGTGATATGCCTCTATTTGACGGGATGCGTCCGCAGGAAGTCGCAGCCCTGCGGTCAGGCTGCTGTCCTGACCCGCAGTCTGCTTCAGACGGCACAGTCCAGCGCCACCTGATCTGCAGCCGTCACTTCAAGAACGTCACCGATGACGACGGCAACCACGTCTCCGCCGGTGAACAACGCGCTGTTCCCTGGGTTGCGATCACCCCTGTTGTCCGGGCGATCCGAACTCTCGAACGCATGGTTCCCCACGGTGAGCTGCTGTTCAGCGCCACCCATCACGACTTCATGGGACGACGAGGCCGCCATGGAGCGTTGAAGAAGCACGCCCTGAACCTTCGGATCGAGGACTTCATCGTATGGGTAAACCGGGAGGCCCAAGTGCAAGCGCTGTCGGACCAGTCCATCCCCCAGGACCCCCACGGCGCGCTCGGCATGTCTCGGTTCAGAAGGACCCTGGCCTGGCATATCGCCCGACAGCCCGGAGGGCTGGTCGCGCTCGCGATCCAGTACGGACACCTGCGGACCATCTTGGATGCCCGGACCTCGAGTGGTTACGGCTCCCGAAGCCGCGGTGGCATCCACTCCGTCCTCGACATCGAGACGGCCTTGGCGGCCGCTGACACCGCCGCCCACCTGCGCGACCGTGTGGCTGCTGGGGAGAAGGTCTCTGGCCCGGCCGCTCGCCGGGCATTGACCGCTGCTGCGATGACGCCGCGGTTCGAGGGCCGGATCGTCCCCACGACGTTCGCGAAGAAGGCCGCCAGGTTCCTCGCTCGGGACGGCGTCGTGCTTTACGACAACCCGGACGCCTTTCTGATCTGCGCGTTCAAGCGGGACACCGCGCTCTGCGAACCCGATCCGGGAGCGACCGCGCCGAGGCAGTACGCCTGCCGGCAAAGCTGCGGCAACGCAGTCCGCACCGACGCCCACGCACTGCAGATGCGGGAAAAGGCCGACGAGATCGATCTCAAGGCCACCTTCGTCCCGGAGAAGCTCGCCAACCGGCTGCGTCGCAATGCCGACAACTTCCGCAAGATGGCCGACGCCCATGACGCCACCGCCCAGACCGCCGAGGCTCTGAAGTGAACCAGCAGAACCAGGACGAACGCACCTTCATCCGCGAGGCGATGGACCGGCTGCTGGCTGGCAAGGCCACCGCTTCCAACGGCAGCCTCACCGCCGCCGCGCTCGCAGCCGAGGCCGGCGTCCACCGCATGGCTCTCTACAAGCGACACGCAGACCTGAAGAACGAGTTCGAAGAGCGCGTCCGCACGGAGACCAAGCAGGTCCCGGAGGCGGAGAAGCAGCTGCGGGCGACTGTCGCCAAGCTCAAGAAGACCATCGCGAACCAGAACGCCGAGCTCAAGGAGCTTCGCGCTCTGGTGACTCGCTTGACCCTTGCCAGCGCGGTTCTCACGCAAGATCAGAAGGTGTCCACGGGGCAGGTCCAGGCCCCCGAGCTACCTGAGAACGTTGTTCTCTTCCGCGCGCCCACCGTCTAAGACCACCGTGCACCACTTCACCACCATCAACCCCAAACGGCTCGCCTCCGCACGACCACCCTCAAGTTCATCGACGCCCGCGGCACCCTCAACATTGCCCAATGGTGCGAAGCTGACTGGATCACGACCAATCGCTCGCTACCTCAGAATCTCCTCAAGTCGCCCCCGTAAGCCCTGATTGCCCATCAGCATCAGCGGCATGACTGCCGTCGATTGGGGTAACTTCCCAACTTGGATCAGTGCCGTTGGTTCCACCGGAGCCCTCAGCGCCACGATCAGCATCATCTGGCGAGATCACCGAAAAGCAGAGCGAGCAGACGCCTGTGCGGTGTCGTGCTGGGAGGTCTCTCTGCACGACCGCGACAGGGAGAAACTGCCCCCGCACAGCGACAATATCCACGTACAGAACAACGCGACGCGACCGGTCTACGACATCGTCATCCTCATCTGGGACGGTGTCGCCGTTGAGTTCAAGATCGGACACATCATGCGGCGCGTCCTGGGCCCCAGCGAGACCTGTGCGGCCTACGTAGCACCTTCCGCCGACCCTTTCGGTCCCTCCCCTGTAGCGGTTGCCTTCCGTGATAGCGAAGGCAACTACTGGCTGCGAGACTTGTCCGCACAGACGCTACATTCGCGCAACCTCACACCGAGCACTCGCGAAAAGCGTCACTTCAGCCAACGCATGGTCAAACAACGACAGCGCAATGAGGAAGCAAACCAGCGGATTCAGCAAGAGCACCACCCTGGAGACATGATCAGCCGTTCCGTCACGGCTCCACCCTGGAGATGGCCACGGCGCTGGTGGACGCCACCGAGCACCCCCATTGGGTAGAGCTCAGTCTGCGTGCCACCGGCGGCGGACCCGACGGAGAGATGGGTGACCCTTGCCCCCTGGCCGCCCCACGTAAGTGCCGCCGACAGTTCAGGTCCGCTCCGCAACATCAAATCGATGAGGGCTGGCGGCCGGATGCGCCGGCCTCGTCAGTCAGCCTCGGACGGGATCCACGCGGCAGGTACGAGTGCTTGCCCATCGCGCCGACGCCACCGATGCACGACGTGGTCACTGAAGGCCGGATCTTCAAGGTCTGCGTGCTCCATAACGATGACCTGCAGCTTCCCGTCGAGCCTGCGGAGCGTCCGGTGGATGGCGTTGAAGATGTTCAGAAGCAGGACCCGGTCATCACTCTCAAGCACCTCTTCGCCGACGTGATCGGGCGGGAAGTACACCTGCGAGGGTTGGTCGAGAATGAGTACGCCCGGCACAGGGCTGCCGTTCTCGGCGAACCACTCGTGCAGGCTGAGGAGTGTGGCCACGTGGTACCCGAGATGGTTGTCGCCGCTGCCCATGTCCCTCAGGGGCACTGGCCCCTCTACGGTGTCAGCCACCACGGTGAGGCGGTTGACATCAAGGCGAATGGGCGAGCTGGAGTGCTCAAGGGCGAGTTCCAGGGCCTTCTTCCTGATCTCCACGTTGATCAGTGACAGGAAGCTGGTTAGGCGGTCGCCTTGGACATCTTCGCTGAGAAGCGTCTCCAACTCGGCAATACGTGTCCGGAGCTCTTCGGTTCGATCTTCCATCCTGGGGCCGACAGCAACTTGCGCCATTGTGTCCAAGTAGAGGCTGATACGACCTTGCACGATGGCAGCACGTCGGACGTCGTCGGGCTCTTGGTCGAGGATCCGGGACGCTGCGGTGACCTCGTTGATCTCTTCCTGATTGCGGGCGAGTTCCGAGCGGAGTTCCTGCAGCTGGCCCTCTTCGTGGTTGACCATCCGTTCGATGGCGGGCGTGTCGCTGCGGATGGCATGCAGGTCGCCTTGGAGATGGAGCAGGTCGGCGGTCAACGCCGCGACGGTGGCATGGGCGGATCTCACCGGGCTGTCGCAGACCGGGCACTGTTCAGCAGTTGACGCCTCCGGATCGCGTTTCAGTAGGCCAAGGGTGGCCAGCCGCGCGCGCTGCTCGTTGGCTTGGTCGGTGAAGTCACTGTTCTCCGCCAGGGCTGCCTTGAGGTCGGCGATCCGGACCCGCGCTCTGCTGGCCCGACCGCGCAGCTCGGCACGGTGGGCGCGCAGCTCGGTGAGAGGGTCGTCGGTCCTGTCTGGACCCGGCTGTGGGCCCCTTTGGAGGAGTGCCTCACGCAGGAGGCGCTGGATGCCTTCGACGGTCATCTCGTGGCCGGGGGGAGGGTCGACGAGACGGGCTTCGATGGCCTCGGTGAGTAGGGCCTGTGCCTGCCCGGCGGCAGGGGCGAGGTTACTCGCGGTGGCCAGCTTGGCTTCGTGGTCGGACAGATCCCGGCGGGCGAGGCGTAGCCGGCTGCGGAGAAGTGCTTGCTCACGGTCTGTCGCGCCAAGGAAGTAGGGGATGACGCCCCGGATGGTGTTCGGCCTCCACTCTTCGCCCTGCGAGTGGAAGAGCACATCCTCGTTGGCGATCTCGTTCTGGGCCTGGAAGCAGAAGAACAGTGCATGCCGGACGGAGGGCGCGATGAGTGTTGCGCGGCCGACGGCGGGGACGCGGATGTTGCGGTCGATGCCGCAGAAGTCGCTCAACAGGCCCTTGGCCACGTCCCTCGGCGTGACGAAGCGAAGCTCGTCCAGGGCCGGCGGCGGCGAGCCGGGCGTCTGCGCGAGGATGCACAGGACGGTGCTCACGCCTCCCTTGGCTTCCGGGGCGCGGCGGGCGACGAAGAGCTGTTCTCCCGGCTTGACGAGGGTGATCGCGAACGTGCTGACGTATTCACGGACCTTGCCGGACTTCACTGGATAGCCGGCGCTGGCGAGGCAGTAGTCGATGATCGTCAACAGGGCGCTCTTCCCGCGGCGGGAGTCGCCGGTGACGATGTTGAGACCGCCTGGCTCGAAGGGAACGGTGTGCACCTGGCCGGGCTGCTGGCCGTAGATGGTGACCGCTTGGATCTGAAAGGTCACGGCTTGACTCCGAGGAGGGTCAGGACGGTGCCAAGACTGCCGGTGCTGGGAAGCCAGCGTCCGAGCATGAGGGCTGCCCGCTGGATGTCTACGGTCTGTGGTGTGCCACCACTAGGGGTCTTGGCCAGCGCGCGGGGCACGGGGATGAGGCCGGCGGCCGTGCAGTGCAAGATGCGGGACTGAAGGGCGAACAGAAGACCTGGCCTGACCACGTCGGCGAGGAGCGCGGCGTTGCGGGACATCTCGACGCGCACATGCTCGTTCGCTTCGAGCCACCCCATCAGTCCAGTGCCAGTCGTTGCTGGCAGCGCTGCCCGGATGGCGGGCTGCAAAGCCATGACGCTGGCTGTCACAGCTACGGGAAGCGGGCAGGCGGCGGCGTATTCCCTGTCATAGCCTTGAACAGCGCGGGTGTACAGGACCCCGGTGAACGCAGGGTTGTATAGGGCCCGTTCCTCACGACTCAGATGCATCAGTGGGCCCCGGTCGGCTCAAGGAGCTCCATCAGGCGCGCGGAGAAGTCCGGGTGCCATCCGACTTTCAGTTCGTCGGCGAGCATGTGATAGGAGCCTTTGGTGACGAAGATTTCGTCACAATCTGCGCGAATCGGGAAGCGGGCCTCTCGATCGACCCAGCGGTAGATCAGCCTGGCTTCCTTCTTCTTCTCCTCTTCGGAAGCCTCGAACCCGAGGTCCTCCGCCATCTCGGCGAAACGCGACTGCCACTCCTCAACGAGCCGGCGCTCGTACCTACCAAGCTCGCCCGCGCGCAGCAAATTCTCGGCGGACCAGCGGGAACGCTGGGTGAAGGCACGGACGTAGTCCCTCACCGCGAGACCGATCCGCTCATCTCCGACACCGATCAGCGCGAGCTGGCGGACAAACTTCCTGTCGGCTGAGTGGGCAGCGTCGGAAGTCATGTCGGAGATGTCGGAGTCGATCGGCAGGTTGTCGTAGCGGAACTGTCGCTGCAGGTCGGAGAGCCGCTCGTCGAATTCGATGCCGGTGACCGGGCTTCCCCCTGGGGTCTGCATCTGCTCGATCACACGGTCGTAGAACCAGCCTTCCAGCCTGGCAAGGAAAGCCTTGGCCGCATCATGGCCGACCGCGAAGGCGGCGAGGCCCTTCAACGCGTCTCGGACCTCGGTGATGTCCTGAGTGCCTCCAAGGACTTCGACGCGGGAGATCAAAGACTGCTGAAGCGGCCTATCCCCCCGGTCCAGATCATCGAAGGCCTCAAAACACTTTGGAAGGGACCCCTTCTTCGCCTTCGACGCCTTACGGGCCTCGCGGAGCAAGTGCAGAGCGCGGTCTTCATCGCGATGCTGACTGCTTCGAGGCTGCAGGCAGAAGGCAGCGCTGCCTTCAGGGAGCTCGGCTGTCGTCAGCAGGAACAGCTTCGTCTCAGCGAGCGCGAGCCGGCCGGACTTGGCAGCCTCCGCCCAGATCCGCAACGTCTTCCAGAGGTCCTCGGACAGATCGGTCATGCGAACGCCCTCGGCGCGCTGCTTGAGCTGGATTAGGCTCCTATCCGGGCCCCGCTGGATTTCGATGTCGTCAGCTGCTTCGACCGCAACGTCCCAGTCCATGCCGCCGCTCATCCATTGCTCGATACAGATGTGCAGAGCCTTCGCAAACTGAAAAAGGTACCCAAGTGCCGAGGCCGACGCCTCGTACTGCTCACCCGTGTCTGTCATCGTCCACTCTCCCCCCAGGCCGACCCGGCGATCATTCCACGGAGGTGACCGCCGCGCACATAGCGATGCACAAAGCGGAGCAGCGGATCAAGGCGAACGGAACCACTTCACCCTTCTGGGCGCCCCCGCACGTTGACCTCTCCTCGGGCTATCGGATGCGGGGAACCAACCTGAACACATCCACTTGACAGGGAACCCGGTCAGCTGACCGTAGTCGTCGTGGGTGACCACGATGTCGGGCCGGAACGCGCGTACGTGGTGGACGAGCCGTGCCACCGCATCGTCGAGCGGTGCGTCGATGAACCGCGGCCGCCCCGGCGCCGATTGCGGCACGCGCGCATCGGCGTACTCCAAGAGCCTCGGCTCACCGGCGCCCAGCACGTGGAGCGCGTCGGCGAGTTCGCCGGCGCGGTGGCTGCCCGCCGTCCAGGTGGCGGTCACGACGGACGTACGGGCGCCCGAGGCGGCATGGCGGGCGAGAACGCCGCCCGCGAGCAGGGACTCGTCGTCGGGGTGCGCGAAGACTCCCAGCAGGCTCGGCAAGGACACGGTCCCTCCAGAAGCACCTTGAGCGCGGCCACGTACTCCTCGTCGCTGACGCCCTGGTGGACCACGGCGCGCAGCCGCCCTGTCCATGGCGTCACGCTATCGGATCGTGGTCGTCGGGGTGTTCCAGCCGGAGACGCGCAGCCGCGGTGCCGAGCCGCGCAGGTCGGCGGTCCGGTAGGTCGCGGTCAGTGTCGCCGACTCGCCCGGCCAGAGGCTGACCTGGTTGTCGCTCCACCGGACCGGCAGCACCGGTCTGCCGTCAGCGCCGACGAGGTGGACGTCGGTGAGCAGGGCCGGGGTGGCGCCCGCGCCCGTGTGCCGTACGGTCACCGTCGTCGTGGACGTCCCCGCGCCGTCCTCCGTCGTGGAGGCGGTCGCGGCGACCGCCGTCTGCGGCATCGAGTTCAGGCCCCGCAGGTCGGCGTAGGAAGTGGTGGGCGTGTAGTACCAGTCGCTGTCGTCGTAGCCGAGGACGTCGGCCCGGGTGGAGAGCCAGTAGACGTTCCGGCTCACCTCGCGCCCGGCGTCGTCGGTCAGCAGCAGCCGGGCCAGGTACGTGGTGGACAGGCCCGGGACCGACTCCGGCTCCGGGACCGTGAGCGCGGTGCGGCTCGCGCCGTCGCCCGCGACGCTCAGGCCGGTCACCGTCCGGTCGTACCGCTGCGCGCCGTCCGGGTCGAAGAGCGTCACCCGCGCCGTCAGGCCGGAGGCCGTGGACGTCCGGTTGTTGACGACCGACACCGAGCGGTTGTCGTACCCGTACTGGACGTGCAGCGGCTCGTTCGCCTTCTTCGCGCCGAAGTAGGCGCCGCCCTGGTCGAGGAAGCGGTCCACCAACTGCCAGTGCAGGGAGGTCCAGCCGCTGTTGAACATCCAGTAGATGACCCCGGTCGACGGTTCGGAGGCGTCCTTGGCGTTGCGCCCGTAGGCCTCGAACTGGGCGCGCACGTTCTCGTACTGGGCGAGCTGCGCCTTGCGCACGTAGTCGGCGAGACCGGTCGGGGCTCCGTAGCGGCCTGTCAGCGCGGCGTCGTACAGCCCCAGGGTGGCGAAGGTGCGGGACGGGGAGCGATGGTACTGGGCGGCGGACGGGTTCTTCCAGAGGGTCTCCAGCTCGGCCGGTGACATCATGCGGCGCAGCGTGTCGAGGGTCGGTACGTCCGGGCCGGCGCTGGTCTCGGAGTTGAAGCCGGTGGCGCCGCCCTCCCGCTTCCCGTACCAGTAGCCGGGCGGCACCCAGTCGTACGGTCCCGTCATCTTCATGCCGGAGCGCCCCGTGATCGGAGCGGAGGTGTTGGCGGCCGCCGGGACCACGGGGGCCGGCCAGTCGGCGGCCCGCAGCGCGTCGACGTAGCCCCGCTCGATCTCCTCGTTCGGCGCGAAGTCACTGCCGATCAGGAAGGAGATCACGCTGGGGTGGTGGCGGAGCCGGGCCGCTTCGGCGGCCATGGAGGCCCGGGCGACGGGGTGGTCGGCATCGTCCCATTCCTCCCCGGCCTCGGTGCCGTTGACCTCGCCCTCCCACTTGCTGCAGCACTCCCAGCCGGGCAGCGTCAGGATTCCGTACCGGTCGGCGAGGTCGAAGAACTCGTCGGGCTCGATGTGCCCTTCCAGGCGAAGGGTGTTCAGGCCCAGATCGAGGGCGTACTTCAGCCGGTCCTCGACGTAGGTGCGGTCCCAGCGCAGGAACTCGTCGGGGGACCAGCCGGCCCCCTTGATCAGCAGCGGGCGGCCGTTGACGCGGTACTGCCGGTCACCGTCGGCGTTCAGCGGGGCCTGTACGTCGCGGATGCCGAAGGACTGGCGCGCGGTGTCCGACGGCGCGCCGTTCACGGTCGCGGTCAGGCCCAGCTCGTACAGGGGCTGCTCGCCCATCGCGGCGGGCCACCACACGCGGGGTGCGCCGAGCCGGAGCGCGGGGTGGTCGGCGGGGGAGAAGACCAGCGTCCGCGTCTCGTGCGGGGCCAGGGTGACCGTCCGGGTGACGGCGGCCGGACCCGCGGTGCCGGACACCGTGGTGGTGACGGTTGCGGCGGAGTCGTTGCGCACCTGAGCCTTCACGGTCAGGTCGGCGGAGGCCATCGAGGGCACGGCCAGGGCCGTCACCACGTGTGCGTCGCGCAGGGCGACCGGCCCGCCGCGGCGTACCGTGACGTCACGGACGATGCCCATGTTCTCGTCGGGCGGCGGCTGGAGCCAGTCCAGCCAGCTCATGGTGAGCCGTTTGCGCGGATCGTTGGGCTGGATCCGGAAGGCCACCGTATTGATGCCCTCCTTGATCAGGTCGGTCACGTCGAACTCGTGCCGGGTGTACGCGCCGGCGACGTCGTCCGCGGTGGCGATCCGGTGGCCGTTGACGTACACGTCGGCGGCGGAGATGACCCCGCTGAAGTCCAGATGGGTTCGGGCCGTCGTGTCGGCGACGGTGAAATCGGACCGGTACCACCAGGGCACGTCGAAGTCCGCGGCCGGAATCCGCTGCTGCTGGGTGGAGTAGAAGGGGTCGGGGTACGCGCCCGCGGCGAGCAGCGCCGCGAGGACGGTGGAGCGTGCGCCGGCCGGATACCAGCCGGTCGCCGGATATCCGGGGCTGGAGACGGCGGCCGCCGAGTCGGTGACCTCCGCCGTCGACCGGATGGCGTAGCCGGCCAGGGCCGTCGTACTGCCGGCGGCGGACGCGACGGCGGTGACGGCGCTGACCGCCGCGTCCTGCCGTCCCGGAGCGGCAGCGGGTGGTGGGGCCGCCATGGACGGGCCGGCGGCGAGGACGAGGGCCAAGCCGAGTGCGGCGAGGCCGAGGCGGTGGAACACGGGGCCTCCCGCGGGCCGGGGGAGAGGGGACCTGGTGGAACTCCCCCTGGGTATATCGGCATTCAGCGCGGCGGAGGCGGACGCCACGCCCGATATGGTCCGACTGCGCTGCCGCTGCCGCTGCCGCTGCCGCTGCCGCCGTAGCAGCCGCCGTAGCAGCCGCCGCAGCGCGGCCCGCTCACCCGCCGGTGGCGAACGGGCCGCCGGAGGCGAAGGCGTGCGCGGCGAAGCGCTCGCCCATGCGACGGTGCGTCGCGGCGTCCGGGTGGAGCTGATCGGGCAGCGGCAGCTCGGCGAAGTCCGCCTCGCCGTAGAGGGCTCGGCCGTCCAGGTAGTGCAGGTGGGGGTCCTCGGCCGACCGTTGCCGCACGATCCGGTCGAGTTCGTCCCGGATGACGCCCAAGGTCAGCTTTCCGACCGCCCGTTCCCCGGGGGCGCCCATGGCGAGGAAGCGGATCCGGCCGGCCTTCAGCTCCTCGAAGTCCGGGGCGCTGGGGCCGGGCGTGTCCTCGTGGATGGGGCAGAGGATCGGCGAGACGACCAGGAGCGGAACGGTGGGGTGGCCTTCGCGGACGGTGTCGAGGAAGCCGTGCACCGCCGGGCCGAAGGCGCGCAGCCGCATGACGTCGGTGTTCACGAGGTTGATGCCGATCTTGATGCTGATCAGGTCGGCGGGGGTGTCACGCAACGCCCGGGCGGTGAACGGGTCGAGCAGCGCGCTGCCGCCCAGACCGAGGTTGGTCAGCTCGACACCGCCGAGGAGGCCGGCCACGGCCGGCCACGTCGCGCTGGGGCTCGCGGCGTCGGAGCCGTGGCTGATCGAGCTGCCGTGGTGGAGCCACCGCGCGCGGCCCCGGTCCGGCACGGGTTCGACGGGGGCGTCGGTGCGCAGGGCGACCAGCTCGGTCGTCTCGTTGTACGGCAGCCAGATCTCCACGTCCTTGACGCGCTCGGGGAGACCGGCGAACCGGACGGTGCCGACCGGGCCGGTCCGGGTCTCCGCGGAGCCGGTGGCCATGTCGACCGTCAGCAGGTTGCCGCCGGTCACACAGGCCTGCCCGGCCGGCTGTCCGTCGACGAGGAGGTCGTAGACGCCGTCGGGACGGGGTGGGGCGCCCAGGTAGGCGCGCTTGGTGCGCAGCGCGTCGAGCTCGATGACGGTGGCGCGGGTGCGCAGCACCACCCGTACGCCGGAGGGCTGGGCCTCGGCCATGGCCAGTTGACCGTCGGTGTTCTGGGCGCGGGCCCGGGCGGGCAGCCGGTGCGGCAGCACGCCGTGGGCGGTCCGCTCCAGGTCGAGGGCGCCGCGCAGGAGGTCGGCGGTGATGGGGGTGGTGATCCAGCGGCGTGCGGTACTCACGGTTCCAGCCTGTCGGTCTGAGTTGACTGAGTTATCTGAGGTATCTGAGTTGTCTGAGGGGATGAGTGGCCGAGGAGCCTAGGACGTCGGCCCCGGTTTGGCGGCGGACGCGGGCCAGTTCCGCAGCAGGGCGTCGAGGGCGTCGAGGACCCGCGACCAGGATTCCTGTGCGTCCGGGGCGCTGTGGCTGAAGCTGCCGCCCAGCTCCAGGCTGACGTAGCCGTGGAAGACGCTGCCCAGGAGCCGGACGGCGTGCGTCTGGTCGGGTTCCGTCAGGTCGTAGCCGCGCAGGATCGCCCTGGTCATCTGTGCGTGCCTGACGCCCGCGCTGGCGGCCGCGTCCTGCGGGCTGAGTCTCAGCTGGGCGGCGGCGTAACGGCCGGGGTGCTCCTTGGCGTAGTCGCGGTAGACGTTCGCGAACGCGGTCAGGGCGTCCTTGCCGGACCGCCCGGCGAGCGCCGCGGCCACCCGGTCGGCCAGTTCCTCCAGGGCGAGGAGGGCGATGCGGGTCTTGAGGTCCTGGGAGTTCTTCACGTGCGAGTACAGGCTCGCCACCTTGACGTCGAAGTGCCGGGCGAGCGCCGAGACGGTCACCTGGTCGAAGCCGACCTCGTCGGCGAGCTCCGCCCCCGCCCGGGTCAGTCGTTCCGTCGTCAGTCCTGCACGCACCATCATCATTCTCCCGTCTGCCTATACCTATGATGAAAGTACCTAAAGCTTTTAGGCAACAGTTTTTAGGCAAGCTGGTGCGGGCCTCAGCGCTGTGGCCTCCCCGCTCGGGCGCGCCCGCCGGAACCGATCGGGGGACAATCGGCCCATGACCGGCGCAGAGCTGCCCTCGGACCACACGCACCCTCCGGGCGAGGGGCGCTACGGCGAGCGGGTCTTCCGGCCCGACGAGGGGGGCGAGGGCGACCGGATCGACCTCGGAGCCCTCGCCTACGACGCGACGACCCTGGCCCGGCTGAAGCTGCTGGGTGCGGGCCCGGGCTGGAACTGCCTGGACGTGGGCGCCGGAACCGGCACCGTGGCGCGCCGCCTGCTGGACGAGGCGGGCGTCGAGACGGTCCTCGCCGTGGACCGCGACGTACGGTTCCTCACGGCGCCCCCCGTACCCGGACTGACGGTGCTGCAGGGGGACGTCACCTCCGACGATTTCGCCCCGGGCCTGTTCCAGCTGGTCCACGCCCGGTTCGTGCTCATGCACCTGCCGTCCCCGCGGCAGATGGTCGCCAAGTTGAGCGGACTGCTCGCCCCCGGGGGCGTACTGGTCGTCAGCGACGCCGTCGACCTCACCACCGCCTCGGCGCCCGTCACCCCCTACACCCGCGCCATGCGGGCCATGTGGGAGGGGCTGCGCGCCGGCATCGGCACCGACGTGTCTCGGGTGCCCCACCATCCCGAGCTGCTGCGCGAGGCCGGGCTGGAATCCGTGGCGGCCGAGATCCACGTACCACCGCTCCTGCCGGGCAGCGCGATCAGCCGGTTCTGGGCGGAGACCTGGGAGCGGGCACGGAAGGCCATGGTCGGCACCGGCATCGTCGACGACGGGCAGCTCGACGAGGCCGTGCGCTACCTGGATTCCCCCCGGTGCACCGGCCTCTCACCGGGCATGCTCACCGCCTGGGGGTGGAAGGACGGGTCGCCCACGAGCACGTGATCCTCGGGCAGGATGTGCAGATGCAAGTGCAGACGCAGGTGCAGACGGCCACGGAGCTGGTACTGAGGGCGGCCAGGCTGACCGGGAAGGCCACCCCGGCCCCGCCGACCACGCCCGCCATGGCGGCGGCGGGACCGCCAGGGTCGGCCGTACGGGGCGGCCGGCGGATCCTGGGCATCGCCGGGCCACCGGGGGCCGGGAAATCGACGCTGGCCGCCCGGCTCGCCGAGGCGCTCGGGCCGGAGACGGCCGTGGTGGTTCCGATGGACGGGTTCCACCTCGCCCAGGCCGAACTGGCCCGGGTGGGCCTGGCCGACCGCAAGGGTGCCCCGGACACCTTCGACGTGGCCGGGTACGTCTCGCTGCTGCGCCGCCTGCGCGCGTCCGACGGGGCCACCGTGTACGCCCCCGCCTTCGACCGCTCCCTGGAGGAGCCGATCGCGGGCAGCATCCCCGTACACCCGGCCGTACCGCTGGTGATCACCGAGGGGAACTACCTGCTGCACGACGCGGGGGAGTGGGCGTCGGTGAGACCCCTGCTGGACGAGGTCTGGTACCTCGCCCCGGACGAGGAACTACGCGTCCGGCGCCTGGTCGACCGGCACGTGCGGCACGGCAAGGAGCCGGCGCACGCACGCGAGTGGGTGACCCGCTCGGACGAGGCGAACGCCCGGCTCGTCGCGCCGGGCCGACACCGCGCCGACCTCGTCCTCGACACCGGCTGAGGACGCCGCCCACACCCCACCCCACCCGAACCCGCTCGGCTCGGCAGCTCGCACCCTCGTACGGGACCATGGTTCCGTGCGCGAAGCGGCGATCATCGAGGCACCCTCCGTGCTCGGGCTGCGCCCCTCCGGCGTCCAGGACCTGCCCGCGGCCCTGCTCGCGGCCGGTCTGGCGGACCACCCCGGCACGGTGCACGCCGGCCGGGTCGAGCCACCGGCGTACGACCCGCGACGGGACCCCCGCACCCGGGTCCTCAACCCCGCAGGCATCGCCCGGTACTCCGTCCGGCTGGCCGACGCCGTGGGCGCCGTCCTCGACGACGGCCGCTTTCCCGTCGTCCTCGGCGGCGACTGCAGCATCCTGCTCGGCAACCTCCTCGCCCTGCGCCGCCGAGGCCGCCACGGACTGCTGTTCCTCGACGGCCACACCGACTTCTACCAACCCTCGGCCGAGCCGACCGGCGAGGTGGCCTCGATGGAACTCGCCCTCGCCACCGGGCGCGGCCCCCGGCTGCTCACCGACCTCGAAGGCCGCGGGCCCCTGCTGCGCGACGAGGACGTCGTCGCCTTCGGATTCCGCGACGCCGCCGAGTCCCGCGAGGCCGGGATGCAACCGCTGCCGCCCCGGCTCCACGCGGTCGACCTCGACGCCGTGCGCGCGGCCGGCGCCGCCACCGCCGCGCGTGCCGCGATCGGCCTCCTCACGCACGACGAGAGCGCCGGCTACTGGGTCCACCTCGACGTCGACGTCCTGGACGACGCGATCATGCCTGCCGTCGACTACCGCATCCCCGGCGGGCTGACCTGGGCAGAGCTGGAGAGCGTGCTGCGCACGGCACTGGCCGGCGAACGCGCTGCCGGCCTGGACGTCACGATCTTCAACCCCGGCCTCGACCCCGACGGGACCCTCGCGGCCCGGCTCACCGCGTGCCTGCGCCGAGGACTGGCGGCGCGGACCGGGACCGGCCCCACGCCGTGAGCCCGCTCCGGCTCCGCGCTGCACCTCCGGTTCGTACGTCTGTCGGAATAGCCGGGCGGGTGGGGGGCGTTGGAGGCGAGGATCGCAGTCGTTCCCCCGTACTCGGGGGTCGAAGAACCGGAGCAGACATGCAGACCGAGACACCCCGCGGCGCGGACCGCTCGTTCCTCTTCGTCCTCGGCAGCTCCCGCGCGGACGGCAACACCGAGACGCTCGCGCGGGCGGCGGCCGAACAACTGCCCGCCGACATACCGCGGCGCTGGGTGGACCTGGCCAGGCTGCCACTGCCCGATTTCGAGGACGGGCGGCACGAGAGCGAGTCCCGGACCGTCCACGAGAACGAGGAACTGCTGCGCCAGGCCACCCTGGAGGCCACGGACATCGTCATCGCCTCTCCCCTGTACTGGTACTCGCTCTCCGCGCACACCAAGCGCTACCTCGACTACTGGTCGGGCTGGCTGACGGCGCCCGGATCGGACTTCAAGCAGCGGATGGCGGGCCGGACCCTGTGGGGGGTGACGGTCATGGCCGATCGCGACGAGGTGGTCGCCGACGGCCTGGTGGCGAGCCTCAACAACTCGGCGGCCTACATGCGGATGCGGTTCGGCGGGGTGCTGTTCGGCAATGGCTCGCGCCCCGGTCAGGTGAAGGACGACGAACGCGCGATGGTCCGCGCCAAGACGTTCTTCCACGGCGAGAGCCCGCTCGCCCGCTTCCCGTTCCAGGAGGAGCCCGCGGGCCGGTAGCACCACCGGCCGAGCCCTCCCGGTCCGCCGCGTGCGGCCGCACCGTTCACCATTCCCCACCGGCGCCCGCTCGGCCGGAGGGGTACTTCCCGGTGCGGCTCCGCGAGGCGTTCACGAAACCGGCCCTGCGGCACGGCACCGTACGGGCTGGACGACGGACCGGCTGACGACGGACCGCGGAGCTGGAGATGATCGGCACGGTGCCTGATGCCTGACCCGGCAGGGGTGGAACCTGCCCGGCCGGCGCGCCGCGACTGGCGCCATGGCCTGCTGCCGCCTGTCGGCGCATGGCTGGTCGCGAACCTCGTCACCTGGGCGGTCGCGAAGGCATCGGTCGCGGGCGACGGATCCGAGGTGGCCTACTGGTCCACGGGCGGCCGCAGCCGCTGGGATTCCGCCCACTACCTGTCCATCGCCAAGACCGGCTACGAAATGTTCTGGTGCCGGGAGCGCTATCCGAACTTCCGCGACGTCCTGTGCGGAAACGTCGCCTGGTTTCCCGGGTATCCCATGTCGGTCCGGGCGGTTTCCGCCACCGGGCTCTCCTACGAGCTGTCCGCCGTGGTCATCACCGAGGTGTCCCTGCTCGGCATGTTCGCGCTCCTGTGGTGGTTGCTCGGCTCCCGGCTCACCTGGGCCACGGCCATCACCCTGGCCATCGGAACGGTGTTCCCGGGCGGCATCTACCTCCACGCCGTGTTCCCCATCGCCACCGGAACGCTGGCGCTGCTCGTCTGCGTCGCCGGGGTGAAACGCGGCTCCTGGATACTCGCCGCCGCCGGAGGTTTCGTCGCCGCGTCCTGTTATCCCGTCGGTGCTGTCGCCGTCGGCATGCTGCTGCTGAGCGCCCTCTTCGCGTGGCGAAGCGACACGTGGCCCATCCGGTTCGCGAAGGCCGGGCTGTCGGCTGCCCTCGCGGGCTGCGGCGTGCTCTGGGCCAAATGGCTGATGTGGCAGGCCACGGGCCACTGGGACGCGTACGAGATCCTCCAGGAATCCAGTTACGGGCAGGGAGGCCTGCACCAGCCCTTCGCCGCGATGGCGGACGCCTACGACTTCCCGTTCCGTGACTGGTACACGCCCAAGGGACACCTGCCGTGGCTGGTGGAGCACGCTCTCGCGGCGCACAGGACCCAGCTGTGGGTCAACGCCGTCTTCGTGCTGCTCGTACTGGCGACGGCCGCCGTTCTCCTCGTCCGTCACCGTCGACTCGAGGTCGAGGAATGGGCCGCCCTGACCTTGACGGTGGCCGTCTTCCTGGTGCCGTTCTTCGCGGGCGCCGAGATGTCGTGGTACCGAAACCACGCGCAGATGTTCGTCGGGCTGCTCCTGGTCAGGCGCATGTCCCTGTGGGTCCAGGTGCCGCTGCTGGTGCTCTGCGCCGTCCAGTACGCCCTTCTGGGCGCGATGTTCTTCTCCGGGGTGCTGGTGTGAGGGGGTGACCTACCGCTGTTCCTCGCCCGTGTCGCGGGCGACGTAATAGGTGGGCCGGGCCTGCACGGCCGTGTAGATGCGGGCCACGTACTCGCCGAGCATGCCCACGCAGAAGAGCTGCACTGCGCCGAAGAACAGGATCGTGGTGATCAAGGACGTCCAGCCCGGCAGGGTGCTCCCCGTGGCGTAGACGACGAGGGTCCACGTGAGGAACCCGAGGCAGACGACCAGGCTGAAAGCGCCGAGTGCCGTCGCCAGGCGCAGGGGGACCGCCGAGAAGCTGGTGATGCTGTCCAAGGCCAGGAGGACCATCTTGTGCAGGGGGTATTTGGTGGTGCCCGCCACCCGCTCCGCGCGCTGGTAGGTGACCTGGCCGCTGGGGAAGCCGAGCCAGGGGATGAGCAGGCGGTAGATCTGCTGCTGCTCGGGGAGGGCCTTGAGGGTCTCCACCACGGGGCGGGTCAGCAGCCGAAAGTCGCCGGCCTCGGCCGGCACGTAGGAGCCGGCCAGACGGCGCATGAGCCAGTAGTAGGCGGCGGCGGTCCGGCGTTTGAAGCCGGTATCGGTGGAGCGGTCCAGGCGGACGCCGTAGACGACGTCCAGGCCGTCCGCCCGGGCGAGGGCGAGCATGTCGGGAATGACCTCCGGCGGGTCCTGGAGGTCCGCGTCCATGCTGATCACGTACGCGCCGCGGGCGCGGTGCAGGCCGGCCGTGAGGGCCGCCTGGTGGCCGCTGTTGCGCCGGAGGGCCACGATGCGCAGCTGGGGCCAGGTGGTGCGCAGGTCTTCGAGCAGCCGGGGGGTCTTGTCGGTCGAGCCGTCGTCGACGGCGAGGACCTCGTACGGTTCGTCGCACCCGTCCAGGACCGGCCGCAGCCGCGCCACCAGAACAGGCAGGACCTCCTCCTCGTTGAAGATCGGGACGACGATCGAGAGAGAGACCGATCCCCTGTGTGGCTCGTGCACAGCACTCATCATGCGTGAACCGCCTGGTGACGGCATGTCGAGACGGCCGAGTGCCGCAGGCCGCCGCGCCGCCGGCGTGGGCTCGGGCGAGGCACCCCGTGACCGCTGTTAGGGTGACGTGTGCCCGTCAAGGCGGGCTGTTTTCGGTCACTGATATATCAACGGGGTAGAACGTGAAGCTTCGCCATGTCCGCGCGATCGCCGTCTTCGGCATCGCGATCGTCGCACTCACCGGAGCGCGCGGCTCCCACGGCGCCAGCTGCGGCGGTAGCCACGGCTCGAGCCACAGCAGCTCCAGCGGGGGCACCACCGGTGGCAGCAGCACCAGCGGCGGCGACAGCAGCAGTACCAGCACCAGCGGCAGCAGCACTTCCGGCAGCACGTCCGTCACCGGCGGTTCCAGCAGCAAGAACAAGGCCGAGCGCGACATCAGGATCGACAGCTGCAAGCTGGACGACTCCGGCAAGAACCTGGTCGCCCGGCTCACCGTCACCAACAGCGGCTCGGTGGACTACACCTACAACATCACCATGAAGTTCAGCGGGGACACCACCTCGACCGCGACCTCCGCGCAGGCCAGGGTGAGCGCGCTCACCGTCAAGGCGGGGGCGTCCGCACCGGCCGAGGCCAAGACCGCGTACACCGGCAAGGGCGACGGCAGCGAGTACAAGAAGTGCTCCGTCGACAGCGCGACCAAGAGCGCCCTCTGACGCAGCGCCCGGCCCCGTCGGTGAACCACCGGCGGGGCCGCGCCGTGCCCGGGCGGTGTGCCGGGTGCACTCCCGGCGCGCCCCTCCTCGTACGGGCTACGGGGGCGCCGGCGAGCCGGTGAGGGCCGCGAGGGCCTTGACGAGGGCGGAGTCGTTCGACGCAATACCTCGGCTCGCACGCCAGGCCGGGCCGGCGCCGGAACCGAGGTCGCGCAAGACGAGGTAGGCCCAGTCGGCGCGATCCGCATCCAGGGGCGTGGGAGTCAGCCAGTCCCAGCACCCTTCCGGGAACCGCACCGGTGCGTCCGCCGCGGCGAGCAGGGTGGGCTCCAGCCGGTCCTGCGAGGTCGCCACGCCGAGCACGGGGGCTTTCGGGGATCGGCGCGTTGCCCCCGACCATCGCCGCGGTGGCGAAGTCGCCGTCGTGCAGCGCGTGTAGCGGAAGCGGATGCGGCCGAACTCCCGGGGGAACGCGTTGGCCCTGACCTCGGCGGCGATGCCCCGCTGGCGGAAGATCTCCATCGAGCGCGCGTCGGCCAGCCGTGCTTCTCGACCAGCATGTTCCGCACGCCCCGGCGTTGGGCCTGCCGGGGCGCCTGCGTCGGCGGCGAGTAGGGTGGGCCGGGCCGACGGCGACGACGAGAGGCTGGGCGATGCGCGCTACTTCGGCCGGGGGACCCGCCGGGAATCCGCAAGCGACGCGGCGCACGACGCGGTCACGGCAGTCCGCCCCCGCACCGTCCGGAAGGCCGAGCGGCCGCGCCGGGAACAGCCGGGCAGGTCGGCGCGGTTGCATCGACTGAGGCACCGGCGCCGCACGGGCGGGGAACACGGGGACCACGGAGTCGTCCGCCGCCCCACCGGAACCCGGCCCCTCACGATCGCGGCACGCCTGCCGCGACGCACTCGGACCAAGAAGTACTTCCGCAGGAGGATTGTTTCGTGACCGACCGGCCCCTGACGCTCATGGCAGTGCACGCCCACCCCGACGACGAGGCCACCGGAACCGGAGGGGTCCTCGCGCGCTACGCGGCGGAAGGCATCCGCACGGTTCTCGTGACGTGTACCGACGGCCGTTGCGGTGACGGACCGGGCGGCGTCAAGCCGGGTGATCCCGGACACGATCCGGCGGCCGTCGCCCTGATGCGCCGTCAGGAACTCGACGCGAGCTGTGACGTACTGAAGGTCAGCGACCTGGAGACGCTGGACTACGCCGACTCCGGGATGATGGGCTGGCCGAGCAACGACGCCCCCGGATCCTTCTGGCGGACCCCCGTGGAGGAAGGCGCCGCCCGACTCGCGGAGCTCATGCGGCACTACCGACCCGATGTGGTGGTCACCTACGACGAGAACGGCTTCTACGGCCACCCCGACCACATCCAGGCACACCGCATCACGATGGCGGCGCTGGAGATGACCGAGCTGACACCGAAGGTGTACTGGACGACGATGCCGCGCTCGGGCATGCGGCGGTTCGGGGAGATCATGCGCGAGTTCCACGAGGACATGCCGGAGCCGGATCCCGCCGAGGCCGCCGCGATGGCCGAGATCGGCCTCCCCGACGACGAGATCACCACATGGGTGGACGCCACCGCGTTCAGCGGTCAGAAGTTCGACGCGCTGGCCGCGCACGCCAGCCAGGGCGAGAACATCTTCTTCCTCAAGATGGGCAAGGAGAGGTTCGGCGAACTGATGGGCACGGAGACCTTCCTACGCGTCAAGGACACCACCGGCGCGGCCGTACCCGAGAACGACCTCTTCGCCGGACTCCGCTGATCCGCCCCTCCGACCGTGCCCGGCCACGGCTCATCTGGGTCCCCCGAGTAGAGGGTGGGGGCACATCGACCGAGCGAGCTTCGGCGGCGGCCTGCCGGAGCCCGCAGCACTGGTCGCGCTCGACACGGATCAGGCCCGAACGCAGATGTTCGACACGGCGCCGACGCTGCGCCCGCAGGGCGCCCTGGTGACAGGGGATCAGGCTCCGCCTGCCACCAGTCCCGCCCCGCCCCGCCTCGCCCCTCCCCTCGCCTCCCCTTCCCTGCGCGCGAGGTGAGGGGCTGTGGTCACCAGGTGACCTGGTGCCGGGTTGATCGTTTGCGGGGTGAGAGCGGTGTCCGCCGCTCCTTCGGCTTTGTGCAGGAAAGTGGGTCCGGGTGGACACCATCACGGCCAAGCGGCACATCTTCTCGATGCTGGACGTCGACGGCGACGGGGTCATCTCCCGCCAGGAGTACCTGGCCCGGCCCGAACGAGCGGCCCTGGCCCTGGGGCGGGCCGGCGACGACCCGCTCCTGTCCTTGGCGCGCACCGCGCACGAGAGGGTGTTCGCGTCGATGGACGCGGACCAGGACGGTCGGGTGAGCTTCGCGGAGTACGAGGCGTGGGCGGGCGAGGAGGCCTTCGACGAGGTCTGCAGGCCTGCTCTGGGATCCCTGTTCGACCTGGCCGACTCCGACAGCGACGGCCACTTGGACGCGGCGGAGTTCACCCGGCTGCGCCACGCCCTGGGCAACCCCGTGGGCAACGCCCGTTCAGCCTTCGACGCACTGGATGAGGACGGTGACGGCCGTATCGATCGGGACGCCTACCTGGCACAGATCCGATCCTTCGTCACCGACGGATCCTCTCCCATGGCAAGGGCTCTCCACGCGCAGGCCGGAAACTGACCGCCGGTCGCTGCCGGCAGGACGGAACTCCCGCGCCTGCGCCGGGCCTCCGGCGCGGGTCGGCGCAGGCGGCCTGCCATATGAGGGGCGCGCGGGCGTACGGGGAAGCCGGGCAGCCGCTCCCGGACGGCGAGGCCCGGCAGCCGGGTGCCTCGGTCGTCCGGCGGTCGCCCGGCTCAGGCGATTCCCACCGTGTACGCGGCGCGGTAGCCGTCCCCGTCGGGCGAGACGGCCAGCGTCATCGCGGCGCCGGCGGCCCTGTAGCGGCTGTCCCGCTGGTTGGGGTGCTCGGGTGCGGGGCGGCGCGCGTAGGGCTGGCGCGCGTACACCTTCAGCAGGAGGTCCTCGGGGAAGAAGAACTGGGAGGTCGTCTCGCTCCGGTGGTCGGGGCGCACCTTGAAGTGGATGTGGGGTGCCAGCCCCGCGTACCAGCCGGGGACGATCGTCCGGAACGCGCAGCGGCCGGCGGCGTCGGTGACCTGCGTGCCCCGCAGGAAGGTGGACTTGCCGGTGGAGTAGGCGCCCGAGGGGTCGGCGTGCCAGACGTCCACGGCGGCGGCCGCGAGCGGTCGGCAGCCCGCCGACACCCGGACCACCGTCAGGTCGAGCCGGAACGGCACCCCGCCCAGGCCTTCGGTGATGTCCGAACGCACCCGGTCCAGGTCCAGGTAGTACGGTCCCGCGCCCGCCGTGACGGCGAGGACACACGAGGGGGTACCCGTACCGGTCGGCGGCCGGGACGCCGGGGCCGACGGCTGCCCTGCCGCACCCCGTGTCCCGGCCGTACCGGAGCAGGCCGCGGCCAGCGCGGCCGCCCCGGCCGTACCGGCGGCTCGTAGAACAGCACGACGGCTGGTCCGGTTGGTGTCGTTCTCGGCCATGCGCCCACCGTGCCGGACGGCGGCTTCGACGGTCGGTACCGACACACCGAGGGCTGCCGCCACCGGGTTTCGCAGGCCAGGCCTGGCCTGGACCATTCGTTCAGAAGTTGACGTGAGGTCAGGATGCGGGGCTCCAAGGAGGGGATAAAGCACCGGCATGAGGGATTTGCGGCGAGGTAAAGACAACGTTGCCAGGTCGTTAACACTTCACTTCTTGACGGCAGTGGAGCGGCCACGTTGACTGCCCCCACTTCGGCCGTTCGGACACGGCCCCGTCAGGGAGGTTCACTTCGTGAACGTGTATGTGGGTCGTGCCGCCGTCGGACTGGCCGTTTCTGCCCTCGCCGTCACGCTCGCCGCTTGCGGTGGTGCGGACGCCGGTGCCGACGGGAGCGAGGGCATGGTCAAGATCGGCCTCCTGCTCCCCGAGAACGAGACCGCGCGCTACGAGAAGTTCGACAAGCCCCTGATCGAGAAGAAGGTCGCCCTCCTGACGCTCGGCAAGGGCAAGGTGGTCTACGCCAACGCCATGGGGGACGCGGCCAGGCAGAACGACCAAGTGGACGAGATGATCGGCAGCAAGGTCGACGCCCTGATCATCGACGCGGTGGACGCCAAGACGATCGCGGGGGCGGTGGCCAAGGCCAAGGCCGCGGGTATCGCGGTCGTCGCCTACGACCGCCTGGCCGAGGGGCCGATCGACGCGTACACCTCCTTCGACAACGAGGACGTCGGTCGCGTGCAGGGCAAGGCGCTGCTGGAGGCCCTGGGCGACAAGGCCAAAAACGGGAAGATCGTCATGATGAACGGCGCGGTCACCGACCCGAACGCCGCTCAGTTCAGATCCGGTGCCCGTTCCGTCCTCGACGGAAAGGTGAACGTCGGCAAGGAGTACGACACCGTCGAGTGGAAGCCGGAGAACGCCAACAGCAACATGGCGGCCGCGATCTCCGCCCTCGGCAAGGACAAGATCACCGCCGTCTACTCCGCCAACGACGGCATGGCGGGCGGCATCATCGCAGCCCTGAAGGCCGCGGGCGTCAACCCGCTGCCGCCGGTCACCGGCCAGGACGCCGAACTCGCCGGGGTGCGGCGCATCGTTGCCGGCGAGCAGTACATGAGCGTCTACAAGCCGTACCCCCGCGAGGCGGAGGCCGCCGCGGAACTCGCCGTCACCCTCGCCGAAGGCGAGAAGATCGACGGGATCATCAACCAGGTGGTCAGCAGCCCGACCACCAAGCGCGTGCCCTCGGTACTCATTCCCGGTACCTCCGTGACCAGGAACAACATCGGCAGCACCGTGGTCCTCGACGGTGTCTTCACCATCGAGGAGATCTGCACCGACAAGCTCAAGGCCACGTGCGACGAGATCGGCCTGAAGTAGCGCGATCCGCCCGTAGGGCGAGCGGCGACGGGCGTGGCCGGAAACCGGCATTCAGGGAGAGTTGGGCGTATATCATCGCGCTCCACAGAGAAGGCGTCGTACTTCTGGAGGCATGATGAGCGAGCGGCCTGTCCTTCTCCCCTACGCCGACCCGGCCTTCCTCGCGGACCCCTTCCCCCTGTACCGGCAACTGCGCGAGGACGGCCCCGTCCGGCGCGTCGTCATCGCGGGCGGCCTGGAGGCCTGGCTCGTCACCCGCTACGAAGACGGACTCGCGGCCCTCTCCGAACCCCGCCTCAGCAGCGACGTACGCGACGCCTCGGACACCCGCCTCCTGCAACAGCTGCCCGAAACGGAACGCGAGTCGATGCTGAGCAACATGCTCCGCAGCGACCCGCCCGACCACACGCGCCTGCGCCGCCTGGTCTCGAAGGCGTTCACCGCCCGCAGGGTGGCCGGGATGCGGCCCCGGATCCAGGCCGTCGCCGACGAGCTCCTCGACGCGGTCGTCCCCCGCGGCCGCGCTGACCTCATCGCGGACTTCGCGCTGCCGCTCCCGGTCACCGTGATCAGCGAACTGCTCGGGGTCCCGATCGACGACCGTCACGACTTCCAGGGCTGGACCGACCGCATGATCGTGCGGGGCGCGGAGCCGCCGGACCCCGCCGTGGTGAACGAGGCGTGGCAGCACATGCGCGCCTACGTCAGCGAGCTCATCCGCGCCAAACGGGCGGCCCCGGGCGAGGATCTGCTCAGCGGCCTCATCACCGCGCGCGACGAGGAACAGCAGCTGAGCGAGGACGAACTCATCGCCATGGTGTTCCTGCTGCTGGTCGCCGGCTACATCACCACGGTCAACCTGATCGGCGGCGGCATCGCCATGCTGCTCACCCACCCCGACCAGCTGGAGCTGCTGCGCTCCGACCCCGAGCTGCTGCCGGGCGCGATCGAGGAGTTCCTCCGCTACGACGGCCCCGTCAGCCCGGGCATCGCCCGCTTCGCGCGCGAGGACGTCAAGATCGCGGGCACGTCCATCCCGCGCGGGGCGACCGTGCTGATCGCCTCGGCCATCGCCGACCGCGACCCGGCCCGGTTCCCCGCCCCGGATCAGCTGGACATCACCCGACGGGACAACCCCCACCTCGCCTTCGGGCACGGCATCCACTACTGCCTGGGCGCACCGCTGGCCCGCCTGGAGGGCCAGATCGCCATCGGCACCGCCCTGCGCCGGCTCCCCGGCCTCGCCCTCGCCGGGTCCCCGGACGAGATCCGCTGGCGCCCCGGCGGTCTCCGCGGCCCCCAGATCCTCCCGGTGACCTTCACCCCCGGCGGCCGGCCAGGTCGATAACCGGGATTGGCCGGCGGTACGCTCGCCGTGCACCAGGTGCCGGGAGCAAGGGGAGTGGTCGTGAGCCGACCGCGGGTGGGTGTGGCCGTGCTGACCATGGGGGACCGGATGCCCGCCCTGAGGGCGCTGCTCGACTCGGTGGCCGAGCAGGACGAGCCGGCCGCGGCCGTGGTGGTCGTCGGCAACGGCTGCGCCCTGGCGGACCTGCCGCCCGGTGTGACCGGCGTGGAGCTCGCGGAGAACCTGGGGGTGTCCGGCGGCCGGAACGTCGCCTGGCGCACGCTGCGCGAGCTCGGCGGCATCGACGTGCTCGTGGACCTGGACGACGACGGCCTCCTCGTCGACGCCGACGTGATCCGCACGATCGCCGACCTCTACGAGGCCGACGGCCGCCTGGGCATCGTCGGCTTCCGCATCGCGGACGAGACGGGGGAGACGCAACGCCGGCACATCCCCCGGTTGCGGGCCAAGGATCCGATGCGAGGTGGCCGGGTCACCACCTTCCTCGGCGGCGGGCACGCCCTGTCGATGCGGATGCTGGAACGGACGGGCGGCTGGCCGGACGCCTTCTTCTTCACCCACGAGGAGACCGACCTCGCGTGGCGCGCGCTGGACGCCGGCTGGGACGTCCGCTACGAACCCGCCCTGCTGCTCCGGCACCCGAAGACGTCCCCGGCGCGGCACGCGGTGTACTACCGGATGACCGCCCGCAACCGGGTCTGGCTGGCCAAGCGCCACCTCCCCGCCCTCCTGATCCCCGTCTACTTGGGTGTCTGGACGGCGCTGACCGTGGCCCGAGCCCGTTCGGTCCCGGGCCTGCGGGCCTGGCTGGCGGGTTTCGCCGAAGGCGTGCGCACCAGCGGCGGCGAGAGGCGCCCCATGCGGTGGTCGACCGTGATCCGCATGACCCGCCTGGGCCGCCCGCCGGTCATCTAGGGGGTGTTGCGAAAGTCCCGCACGGTGCCCACGGCGCCCGGCACGCACTCTCGCCGCACCGGCCGAAGTCCCGAGTACGCCCAGTACGAGGGCCTTCGCCCGGCACGCCGAGAGCACGCACCGGACACCGCGGACACCGCACAGGACTTTCGCAACACCCCCTAGCCGCCTCACACATCGGCGATCAGGGCGTACCGTTCGTCGGCCACCGGTCCACCCCACAGGTCCGGGTTACCGCTGAGCGGTTCGATGCGCACCGCGGCAGCGAGCGGGCGGACGGCCGCGGCCAGGTCTTCGGCGGTGATCCCGCCGCTCCACGGGAGTGACTCGGCGCCGGAGACGTACGGGGCACCGTTCTGCCCTGCCTCTCCCCAACGCCCCTCGACCAGGACCAGCCGGCCTCCCGGTCGCAGGCGTGCCACCCACGCCCGCAAGGCGGCCTCCGGATCGGGCAGTGTCCACACCAGATGGCGGGACAGCACGACATCGAACCGCTGTTTCCCAGTCGGCGGCAGCATGGCGTCCCCGACCACGAAACGGCCCGCCACACCCGCGGCCTCGATCTTCGCGCGCGCCCACTCGAGCATGCGCGGCGCCAGGTCGACGCCCGTCGGCCGGTGCCCGGCCTCGGCCAGCAGGAGCGACATCGATCCGGTGCCGCAGCCGATGTCGAGGACGTCTGATGGCTCAGGCGGCAGCAGCGCGTGCAGGAGCCGGGTCCACGCGGAGCGCGTGGCGTCGGCCCTCAGCCCGTGGTCGGGCTCGTCGTCGAAGGTCGCTGCGGCGGCATCCCAGTAGGCGGTGATCAAAGCGGCACGGTCAGTCATGAACCGATGCTCTCAGCCGCCACTGACACCCGGGTGTCAGAGTCCGAGGGCGATGGCCATGCGGGTCATCTCGGCGGTGCTGTTGATGTTGAGCTTGGCGCGGATGCGGCGGAGGTAGGCGTCGACGGTGTGCTTGGAGAGTCCCATGTGGCGGGCGGTCTGCAGGTAGGTGTGTCCGGCGGCGATGTGGCGCAGGGCTTCCTGTTCGCGGGGGGCGAGGAGGGTGGCTCCGGCGGTCGGTGCGGTGGGGGTGAGGCTCATGGGATTCCTCCGACGGTTCTTCTCGTCTCGGTCATCTCTGCTCACGACCTCGGAAGCAGGGGACGCTTTCCGTAATGCGGTGTTTGTCCCTGATAAAGAGATTGGTCGCGTGACTTCATGGCCGTGTCCGCCGACTGTCACAGGCGTGTGACAGCGTCCGCCCGCGCCTGCGGCCCGGTCGCCCATCCCCCGGGAAACCCCTGGTCAGCGCCGCCTCCGTGCACGAAGCGGTGCTCCCTCGTCGGCCTGCGCGCCGGTGGCGCCGGCGGCAGGCCGACGAGGGGACCCAGCGCCTACGGGGTCATTTCGTAGGCTCCGGAGAGCGCCTCGACGCGCGCCCAGACGCGGGCCGCGCGGGCCTCGTCGACGACCGGGCGCCGGATGGCGCCGAGCGCCCAGGCCTGCTGCTCGACCGTGGTGGAGTCCTTGCCGTGGAGCTCGATGGCGTGCTGGGAGAAGTCCCGCACGAGGACGGAGAACAGTTCGTCGAGCACCGACTCGTCCAGGTCCGTCAGGCGGGCCTGCTCCAGGATGAGCTGTCCGTGCACGACCAGGGCGAACAGCTGGCCCACGGAGAGGAGGAAGTCGAGGTCGCGGCTCTGCTTCTCGTCGGGGGCGATGGTGGCCGCGAACTCGCACAGGGCGTCGGCCTGCTCGCGGAAGCGCGCGACGTTCGGCACGGCGGCGTAGGCGTCGTACGCGGGACGCCAGTCGTGGAAGCGTACGGAGCCCAGACCGCGGGCCGGTCCCTGCCGGAACAGGAAGTCGTCGTCGGCGGCGTCGAGACGCGTCGGTACGGGCGCGTACTCGGCCGGGTCCAGCAGGTGGTTGCGCATGAACTTGAGGATCAGCGCGAGGTTGACGTGGACGGTGCCCTCGAGCTTCGGCAGTCCGCGGATCTCGATGGCCGCCTGGGCGAAGTAGTTGTCCTTCTCGAAGCCCTTGGCGGCGATGACGTCCCACATCAGGTCGATGACCTTCTCGCCCTCCGTGGTGACCTTCATCTTGGTCATCGGGTTGAACAGCAGGTAGCGGCGGTCGTCGGGCCCGGCCGAGCGGAAGTAGTCGACGGCGCGGTCGCTGAACAGCTTCATCCCGACGAGGCGGACGTAGGCGTCGGCCAGCTCGCGGCGCACGTGCGGGAAGGCGGTGACGGGGCGGCCGTAGAGGATCCGGTTGTTCGCATGCGTGACGGCCTCGTACATGGCGTGCTCGCAGATGCCGATGGAGGCGGTGCAGAGGTTGAACTTGCCGACGTTGACGGTGTTCAGGGCCGCGTCGAAGGCGGCGCGGCCGGTGTGCAGGACGTCGGCGGCGGCCACGGGGTAGTCGTCGAGGCGGAACTCGCTGACGTACTTGGAGGAGTCGACGACGTTCTTCACCAGCTGGTAGGCCGGGTGGCGGCTGTCGGCCGCGAAGAAGACGTAGCCGTCGGGGCCTTCGACGTCGGTGCGACGGCCGAAGACGGACACGAGGCCGGCGGCGTTGCCGTTGCCGATGTAGTACTTGGAGCCGCTGGCGCGGAAGCCGCCCTCGCCGTCGGGCTCCAGCAGCATGTCGGTGGAGTAGATGTCGGCGCCGTGGGTCTTCTCGGACAGGCCGAAGGCGAACACCTCGCCCTCGGAGAGGAGTTGCGCGGCGCGGGCGCGGGCGGTGGCGTTGTCGCTCTGCCAGACCGGGCCGAGGCCGAGGATGGTGACCTGCCACGCGTACCAGTAGTCGAGGCCGTAGAAACCGAAGATCTCGTTGAGGGCCGCGATGCGCGCCGTGTCCCAGCGCTTGTCCGGCTCGCCCTCGCCGGCGGCGGGGGTCGGGGTCAGGAAGGTCGCGAAGAGCCCTTCCTTGGCGGCGAAGGCGAGGAAATCGGCCAGCCAGGCGCGGGAGCGGTAGTCCTCGATGAGCCGGCGCTTGCCGCGGGCCTCGAACCAGTCGACGGTGGCGCGCAGGAGCCTGCGGGTCTCAGGGTCGAAGTGCGCGGGGTCGTAGGTGTGCGGGTGGAACAGCAGAGGGTCGGACATGGCGATTCACCTTCCGAGGGGGTGGAGTCGAGGAATTGGATCCGAGGAACTGGATCCGAGGAATTGGATTCGAGGGGGTGGAGTCGAAGGCCGCGCGGCCGCGCGCAGGGAGGAGGTGGGGCTGAGGGCTGTGCGGTGCGGTTCAGCCGGACGCGGGCCGGGCGAGCCGGTGGAGCGTCGCCAGGACGTCGTCGAGCCAGGCGATCGTCATCCGCTCCTGAGCGATGCCGCCGCGCAGGACGACGTGCTGGAGTTCCTGACCGGCGTCCAGGGGGGCGGGGGCCTCGGGCCCGGTGAAGTCGCGCAGCTCCCCGGCGAGATAGCGGGCGAGGCGGTCCCGGTGCGCCTGCTGGTGCCGCTCGACCTCGCGGATCAGCGCGGCCGGATCGTCGAAGGCCGCACCGCGGATCTTCACGGCGAGGTCGTGCCGCAGGCTCTCGGGTTCGATCGGCTCGTGCAGCCACTGGGAGAGGGCGGCGAGGCCCGGGCCGGCGGCCGAATACTCGTTCTTGTCCGGCCGACCCTGCTGTGGGACGGTGCGGACGGTGAGCAGGCCTTCGCTCTCCATGCGCTTGAGGACGCGGTAGATCTGCTGGTGGGTGGCGGTCCAGAAGTAGCCGATGGACCGGTCGAAGCGGCGGGCCAGCTCATAGCCGGAGCCCGGCTTCTCCAGCAGGGAGACGAGGATCGCGTGTTCGAGCGCCATGCCGCGATCTTGCTATGCAACTTGTTGCACAGACAAGCCGCGGCAGTCAGGTGAGACGCGGCTCACCCGGGCGGGCCGGGCCCGCTCCGGTTGGCGGCCGTCCGACCCGTGGTCCCTCACCGACACCACCCCGCCCGTCCCGAAGGCGCCGGCGGTCCTGCCGGGCGTGGCCGCGTTCACCCGCGTCCGCACCTACGATCGCCCACAGCACGCCCGTACGGGCGCCCGAGCCTGTCCGCCATGGTCCAGGGCCTGGACCGGGTGATGGCGCCGGATACGTACCGGGGCCGTGCCTGCTGGTGGGGCACTCGTTCGACGGGATGCTCGCACTGCGGTACGCGCAGGAGCACCCGGAGCCGACCCGCGGGCCACCTCACGATCGCGGCGATCCGGCTCGTCGCGGACCGGGCCGCGACGCGGCCGAGTCCCGCCCCCGGCGCCTCGTAGGTCAGTGCCCGTTCGGCCGGTGTCAGAGTCCGAGGGCGATGGCCATGCGGGTCATCTCGGCGGTGCTGTTGATGTTGAGCTTGGCGCGGATGCGGCGGAGGTAGGCGTCGACGGTGTGCTTGGAGAGTCCCATGTGGCGGGCGGTCTGGAGGTAGGTGTGTCCGGCGGCGATGTGGCGCAGGGCTTCCTGTTCGCGGGGGGCGAGGAGGGTGGCTCCGGCGGTCGGTGCGGTGGGGGTGAGGCTCATGGGATTCCTCCGACGGTTCTTCTCGTCTCGGTCATCTCTGCTCACGACCTCGGAAGCAGGGGACGCTTTCCGGAATGCGGTGTTTGTCCCTGATAAAGAGATTGGTCGCGTGACTTCATGGCCGTGTCCGCCGACTGTCACAGGCGTGTGACAGGGCATGTCGCCGCGCTCCGGGCCCACGGCGACGTGCTTGACCCGCTTGACGTGCACGCGGCGGGGCGACAGCCTTGCTCGGAGTTACCGACTGGTAAGCGGGAGGGGTAGCCATGGACAGGGACGGCGCACGCGGCGGGCAGTGGGACGGCGAGCGGGAGGGGCGACAGGATGAGGAACAGGCACGGGACGACGCGGAGTTGATGTACCAGTCCGTCGAGCGGCAGACCGAGCTGGTCCGCACCGGCAAGACCACCTCCCGCGCGCTCGTCGAGGCCGCGCTCCGCCGCATCGCCCGGCTCGACCCCGTCCTCGGAGCCTTCCGCGTCGTCCTCGCCGAGCAGGCCCTCGCCGAGGCCGACGCGCGGGACGCGGAAGGGGCGGACGGCCCGCTCCACGGCGTCCCCATCGCGGTCAAGGACGAGCTGGACGTCGCCGGACAGGTCACCACCTTCGGCGGCGCCTCCAACCACACCCCCGTCCCCGACGACTCCGAGGCCGTACGACGCCTGCGCGCGGCCGGCGCCGTCGTCATCGGCAAGACGACGATGCCCGAGTTCGGCCAGTGGCCCTTCACCGAGTCCGTCGCCCACGGCCACACCCGCAACCCGTGGGACACCACCCGTACCCCCGGCGGCTCCAGCGGCGGCAGCGCCGCCGCCGTCGCCGCCGGTCTGGTCGGCGCGGCGCTCGGCGGCGACGGCGGTGGCTCGATCCGCATCCCGGCGGCCTGCTGCGGGCTCTTCGGCCTCAAACCCCAGCGCGGCCGGGTCTCCACCGCCCCGAACGCCCACCTCTGGTACGCCCTCGGCACCGTGGGACCGCTGACCCGCACGGTACGCGACAGCGCCCTGCTCTACGACGTCCTCGCCGGCACCACCCCCACCGACCGCTGGAGCGCCCGCCCCGCGACCACCGAATGGGTACGGGCCCTGGAGACCCAGCCCGGCCGCCTGCGCATCGGCTACTCCGCCAAGCCCGCCGTGCCCGGCGTACGCCCGCATCCGGCGCACGTCGAGGCCATGCTGGAGACCGTACGGGCGCTACGCGAACTGGGCCACGACGTACGCGAGGTCAACCCCCGATACCCGGACGCGACGGCCCCGTTCGCCGCTCAGTTCTGCGGAGGCGTACGGGCGGAGGCCGCCGCCGTCGAGCGCCCCGACCTGCTGGAGCGGCGCACCCGCAGCACCCTCGCGCTCGCCCGGCTGGTCCCCGAAGCCGCCGTGGAGCGAGGGATCCGGGCGGGGGAGCGGCTGGCGGTACGCGCGGACCGGATGTTCACCACCATGGACCTGCTGCTGACCCCGGTGATCGCCGAGCGCCCGCGCCCGGTGGGCGTGCTGGACGGCGCCGGGCTGCTGACGGCGCTGGCGCGCTCGCGCCCGATGGTCGCCTACACCGCGCTGTGGAACGTCACCGGACACCCGGCCGCCTCCGTCCCGGCGGGCCACGGGCCGGACGGGCTGCCGCTCGCCGTGCAGCTGGTGGGCCGTCGCGACGACGAGGTGACCGTGCTCCGGGTGGCGGCGCAGCTGGAGACGGTCCGGCCGTGGTCGCAGCGGCGCCCGGAGCTGCCGGCCGGGTGATCGGCGGCGCCGGGCCGTCCGGGCTGGGATAACAGGGCTGCCGATATCCGTCAAGTCACGAAATACAGGGGCGTGACGCGATGCGGGCGGCCGGGCCTACTTGAGTCATGGGTTCACGCAGGACCGGTGATCCCCTCCCCATCCCCCCACTGAGGAGTTCTCCCATGGCCCGCACCTCCCGCACCCTGCGCCTCGTGATGCTGACGGCCTCGTCCACGCTGGCGGCAGGAGCCGTGCTGCTGCCCACCGGCGCTTTCGCCGCCCCGGCGACCCCGAGCACGGCCATCGTCCAGTCCGACCGTGGCGGCGACGACCACGAGGACGGCCAGGACGAGGACTGGAGCCGGGGCGAGGACCGGAACGAGGACTCGCAGGGCTCCGGCGAGGAGGGCTCCGGCGAGGAGGGCTCCGGCGAGAGCGAGGAGTCGGGCACGCAGCAGGACGACACCCAGGAGGAGGGCTCCCTCCCGGGTCAGGACGCCTCCGAGCCGGAGGAGTCCGAGTCCGGTGTGGTCGAGGAGAGCTACTGCAACGACCCGAAGGCGCTCCCGGGGCTGTGCGTCGACGGCAAGCCGCTCCCGAAGGGCGACGGCACGGTCAAGGTTCCGCAGGGCACGAAGCTCTGCCTCGGAATCGACACTCCCCAGCAGTGCGCGGACCGGCAGCGGCCCACGGTGCCGAGCCCCACGGGCAGCCCCACCGTTGAGCTCGCCGTGTGACACAGGCGGCGACACGAGCCGGCAGGACATAAACCGACAGGACGTAAACCGACAGGACATGAACCGACAGGTCACGGACGAAGGGCGCGGCTCCCGATGGGGCCGCGCCCTTTCGCCGGGCACTCCTGCGCGGGGGACCGCGGGCGCCGGCAGCGGGGGCTCAGGCGAGCGGCTGCTCGACCGTGCTCGTGCCGTGACCCTCCTGGGACTCCCACGTCCACGTCTCCTCCAGGCGCAGGCGGCCGTCGGGGAGCTCCGTGACGAGCGAGGTGCAGTGCCCGGAGGCGGTCGTGCCGTCGCGACGGAGCTGCACGTAGCGGAAGTCGACGGCGTCGTCCGCCCGCGTGCCGACGAGGTAGCCCCTGAGCACGTCCCCGCCGCCGTACTCGGCCCAGACCCGGCCGTCCTGCTCGTGGTACTCGAACCGGGTCTGCCGGCCGACCTGCCCGGGTGCCTGGTCGGCCACGGGGACGAAGACGAGGCCGTCGAGCGAGCGCGCCACGGGTGACTCCTGGAGTAGGGCGGTCCGGGGCGGGCCCCGGCCGCGTGGACCGTCAAGGCCCGCCCGGGAGGCGGTGTGTCGGTTCGGCCAGGTGACCCCGTCGTGATCTTGTCCGTCCGTACAGGTCACCGCGAGGCGTGCCCAACGTACCGTACCGATGGGGGCGGTTGACCGCCCGGGCCGGTGCCGCGTCATCGCTCGGGCGGTCGGCAGCGGGCGGGCAGGCGCGGCCCGGACGGTCTGGGGCAGGGGGCTTCGACATGTCCGAGGCCACCGCCCGGATGTGGCGCACCCCCGTCTCACCGGCCCCGGCGGTGAACCGAGGCGTGTCAGGTGTGTCAGGTGTATCAGGTGCGGTCGTGGGCCGGTTCCGGCTCCCGGCCGTGCCGGGGAGTGCCGTCGTGCCGGGGGAGGAGGAACGGGGTCGCCAGGGCGAGGAGGCCGGCGATCACGATCGCGGTACGGGCGCCGGTGATGCCGGCCAGCAGGCCCCACAGCGCGGTCAGCGCGGCGATGGTCGCCTTGCTGGTGACCGACCAGGCGGACAGGGTGCGGGCGACCCGGTCCGCCGGGGTCCGGTCGAGCCGGTAGGTGGCGAAGACGGGGTTGAACACGCCCATGGAGGTGATCAGCCCGAGCTCCACGGCCATGACGAGCACGAGCCCGGTGGTCCCGGGCCCGACGAGGGCCAGCCCGAGCAGCCAGCACGCCCGCAACGCCCCGGTCGTGACCATGACCCTGTGCCGGCCGAACCGCGCGACGAGCCGGGGAGCCAGCCGTGCGCCGATCAGGCCGCCGACACAGGGCACGGCGAAGGCGAGGCCGTACTGCCAGGGCGTGAACCCGAGGTCGCGGACCATGAGGACGGCGAGCACCGGCGAGGCCGCCATGATCAGGCCGTTGACCAGGACCGTGTTGGCGAACAACGGGCGCAGCGCGCTGTCGCTCAGGATGAACCGCCATCCTTCGGCCAGGTCGCGGACGCGCAGCCGCGGCCGTTCCCCGGCGGGCGCGGGGCGCTCCTCCCGCCCGCCGATCGCGCGGATCCCCGCCGCCGAGAGCAGGTAGCTCACCGCGTTGGCCACCACGGTCATCACGGGGCCGATCAGGACGATCGCGGCACCGCCGAGCGGGGGGCCGAGCATGGTGGCGGTCCAGGTCGTGGACTCGAACCGGCCGTTCGCGACGAGCAGGTCCTCCGGCCGGACGAGTGCCTTCAGACATGCTCCACTGGCCGCCGTGAAGGCGATGTCGGCCGCGCCGACGACGACCGACACGACGAGTAGCTGGGCGAAGCCGAGCCGGCCGAGCGCGAACGCCACGGGCACGCTCATCAACGCCGTGAACCGGACGAGGTCCATCGCGATCATCACCGGCCGCTTGCGGCGGAACTCCACCCACGGGCCTAGCGGCAACGCCACGACCGAGCCGATCGCCAGCCCCGCAGCCGCCAGCACCGACACCTCGGTCGTCCCGGCGTGCAGGACGAGAATCGCGATCAAGGTGAACGCGTCGAACGCGAGCCACGTGCCGAGAGTGCTGACGGCGTACGCCGCCCAGAGCCATCCGAACCGCCGTCCCAGCGAGCGCCCGGTCACCATGATCAGCGCGCCCCCGCCCTCTCGCTCCCTCGTACGAACGACCTCAAGGTCGCCGGTGCCATCAAAGCGAGCACCGCGTCACCGGGTCAAAACCAGCGGGCGGGACCACCGAGCGGCCCGTGATCACCACCAGTAGGCGGGGTACCGCGGAGCGTCGCGGCGTACGCGGGAAGCGGCGAATCCGGTCAGTACCAGCAGGACCGCCGAACCGAAAAGCAGCGGGACGAACCGGCGGGGGTCCGGCGTCTGGAGCAGGATGATCACTGCGGTGGCCACGGCCGGCGAGTGCGGGGTGCGGGCGGTCATGTTCACGGCGAGCGTGATGCCGGCCGCGACGGCCGCCGCCCAGGCGCTGCTGCCCGCCAGGGCGAGTACGCCATAGCCCACGGCGCAGCCGACCAGGTGCCCGATGACGACGCTCCGCGGCTGGGCTAGCGGCAGCGCCGGGGCGCTGTGGACCAGCGCGGCGCTGGCGGCCAGCGGGGGTATCAGCACCGGTTCGTGGATCATCGCGCCGATCGCGACGAGACCCAGCAGGACGGCGGTCGCCGCGCAAATGCTGTGGAGGGCCGCCGCCGGGGTGGGCCTGGCCGGGGCCCGCCCGGCTCCCTTCGGGGAAGGGGGCGCTGCCGGGGCGGGCACGGGCTCGGGGCGCAGGATCGTGTCGGTGTGCATGTGTGTGGGGAACGTCCGGGATCGGCGGCCGACGGGCCGGGGCAGGGCGGGAGGACGCCCGGGCGGGTTGCCGGGGCAGGGGCGGCCCGGGGCGGGGGTGGGCCGGGGGGCGTCCCGTACGACGATATCCGGCCGGTCCTCCGCATCTCCGGCGGGGGCGGCAGCCGTCGGCGCGTCGGTGTGGGGCGTACGTGTGGGGCATGCGGTGTGGGGCATCGGTCTGGTGCATGGCCATACGGCCGAAACCCGGTGGCCGGGTCCGGCCGCGTGGCACAGGGATCGGCGATCGCCCGCGCGGGCCGGGTGCGCCGGGCACAATGGGCCATGGCCTTCGGCCAGGTCAACGAGGCGCAGGCGAAAACCGGTTGCTCGTGGCAGAGGGAGAGCCGATGGAACGGCGGATCCAGCAGATCGAACTGCCCGGCGGGGAGACCGTACTGGCCCGCGTCAGCGTGATGCGACCCGAGGACGTTCCCCGCGGATCGGACGAACCCGCCTATGAGGACGTGGGTGCGCTGGACCACCTCACCGCCCGCGTGGACCAGCTGACCGAACTGGTCAGCGGCATCGGCTCCGCCGTGCTCGACTCCGCGCTGGCCGCCCGCCCCGACGAGGTCAGCGTCACCTTCGGCATCGAGCTGATGGCGAAGCCAGGCAAGGCCGTCGCCCTGCTGGCGGACGGCGAGGCCAAGGCCGCGATCTCGGTGACCCTCACCTGGTGTCCCCGTGAAGGGGGTCGGTGAAAACCGAAAGGTGACGCTGTGCAGCCCGCGTTGGAGCCGCACAGCGCCTTTCCGACCGGTCAGCAGTCGCCGTGGCCTCCGTACCCTCCGTAGCCGCCCCAGTCGTCGTCGTCATCGTCGTCGTACCAGCCGTGGCCGCCCCGGTCGTGGTCCCAGCCGCCGCCGGTCACATAAGTGGCGGAGTGGGTCGGGGTTGCCGCCGAAGCCGTACCTGCGGCTCCGATGGCGGCGCCGCCGGCCATCAGAACGCCGATGGCGGACACCGCGAAGAGTCGCTTCACTCTCATTGCTCGCATGGTTTCAGAACCCTTCATCATTGCATTGAGCACGAAGACTTCTTTTCCTCCTCACCGATCAGATGAGATGTGATGCACGCGCCGCACCTGTGCTCATTGATTTCCCTGCACATGTGATGTGTAGAGTGCGCGCCCGCCGTCAACGCGACCTCCTCGGGCCACGGACCTCAGGGCTGGTGCGAAATTCGCACGCACGCCACGCGTGCCGGCGCGTCACTGCAGGCAAAGGGTGTGTTTCCCGCAATTGCCACAGTTACCTACGGACGATACTAGTCACCCACCCGACGGTCGGCATCTCGGGACGGCAGGCCGGCGAGGCTCAGACGGTCGGTTGTCAGTGGGGGCCGGTAGCTTGAGATCGCCTGCTCGTACGTGTGCGGGCGTCGATGCACCACGGGGGTACACGCGATGAGTTCGACCACTGCATGGAGGGCTGCCGGGGACCATGAGCTGACACTCGATCCCTGGGCAGGGCCGAAACCGGTGCTCCGCTGCCGTACCGCGGCGGGGCGGGAGCTGAAGAAGGTGCCGCCCGCGCTCAAGACGGAGCCGTTGGTAGGCGAGTTGACGGCGCTGGCGGAATGGATCGGCGACCATGCCGTCGAGGCGCGGACGAGCGTCGAGCGGTGGATGACGCAATGCCTGCCGGTGCCCTCCGCGTTGATACGGCAGGTGTGGCCCGACCCGTACTGGCAGCGCGCTCTGCGGTATGCGGTGATCGCGCCGTACGACGGGCCCGATGACGGGTCGGCGGGCGAGCCGGACCTGCGGCGTGCCGGGGTGTTCACCGGCCTCGCGCCGCGCCCGGGCGGCAGTGCGCTGGTGGTGACGGGACTCGACGGGGAACACGAGCTGGACGACGCCGTGGTAGTGGTACCGCATCCGGTGCTCCTCGACCCGCGCGGCACCGGGCTGCTCGAACGCTGGCGGAAGCTGCTGGATCCGCTGGGCGGGGAGCAGGGGATCGAGCAGCTGCACCGCGCCGTGTACGTACGGCCCGACTGCTCTCCCGCGCCCGCCCCGGGAGCGCGGAGCACCCGCGGGGGCATCACGGTCTTCCACGGCGCCTCGTACGAGTCCGGGGCCCGCTTCGAGCGCTCGGTGGCGCGGTTCGGCGGACGCATCAGCGGGGAGCGTGCCGGATTCACCTTCGGGCACCAGGGACTCTGGCACGGCATGGTCGCCGAGCTGCGCCACCAGGGCCCCGTGGCTCCGGTGAGCCTGCACGACTTCTGGTTCACCGATGTCTCGGGGCGGCACGGCAGGGGGGCGTACGACGTGGTGCCGAGGACCGTCTGGTCCGAGGGGATCAGGGCCATCACCGCCGTCTACGACGAGCGGGACGCCTCTCGGGGGCGCGCCTTCGGGACCATGCCCGCCGACGGGGCCTGCGGGTACCAGTCCTTCCTCGTCGCGTGCGCGGAGTACGCCGCGGCGGGCGCTCCGGAGGCCGGCCCCGCCAAGGACCAGCGGCCCGCCGACGCACGCCGGCTCCTCGGCGCGGGCGCGGTCCTCGCGGGCGACCCCGCCGGCCCGGACGAGGAACTGCTGACCGCGCGTCGCTACGGATCACCGCTGCCGGCGGACGGCGGGCATTTCGTACGGCTGGTCGTGGCACGGGCGGTCGGGGCACAGGACGCGGTGGCGCGGGCGCTGGGCCTGGAGCCCGACGCGGGCGAGGCCACACCGGTCGGCCGGACATCCGTACGTCCCCTGGACTTCCTGTCCCGGGTCTGCCGGGTGCACCCGGAGCTGGCACGGCAGGCGATGGGGCTACTCGCTCCGCTGCGCACGTGCGCGACGACGGCGGACACGAAACCGGGCCGGGCCGCGACCCGGCTTGCGACGAGCCTGAAGAAGCTGACGGCGCCTCACCCCGAGCTCCTGCCGTTCGCCCTCGACGAAGGAGCGCGGATCGTGGCCGCGGCGGGGAGCGTGGCGATGGCCAGGCCGCTCTACACCGAGGCACGCGCAGCCGAGAAGCGGCTGGGCGACATCGACGAGAGCGCCCTGTGGGAGCTCGTCTCGGAGTTCCGCGCGCTCGGCGTCGTCGACGAGAAGCTGCTCAGGCAGTACCGGGACGACGCCGCCGCACGCTCGTCGGCGAGCGAGGCGTACGAGAGCTACCGACGGCTCGTCCTCGAATGGTGCCGCGGTCAGAGCAGGATCCCCAGCTCCTTCGCCGTGGAGCTGGCGGCGGGCGGCGGCCCGCCGGCCGCCGACGACACCAACACCGAAATCTTCCACCTGCTGATGCGGGGCGGTGCACTGGCGACGGCCACGGCGCCCGTGTGGGAGGCCTGGGCGGCGCCGCTGGAGCGGGACCTCGCGGAACACCCGGACACGGTCGCACACCTGAGAACCCACCTGCCGGAGCCCCAGGGCTCCTCGGCCGTGGCGAAGACCGCGGCCGCCGAGGCGTGGCTCGCCCTCATGGCGCGCCTCGGCCGGCTGGACCGGCTCACCGGAGGGGCGGAGCCCGACTCCGCCGCGTCGGCGAAGGCGGCCAACGCCTGGCTGACGCTGTTCCTCCGGCGGTACGCGGGCCTGCGCCAGCCCGTCGCCGGCCTCGAACCGGTGCTGGCGTCGATCGCGGCACGGATGCGCGAGGCGGGCGAGACCCGCGACCCGCTGCTCGGGCTGGAGAGCAGATCGCTCGGGGGTGACTTCTGGGGCGTCGGCGTCGACCTCGAACTGCTCGCCCTGATGCGGCGGGTGGGAATTCCGCTCGCCGAACCAGCCGACGGGCAGCGGGTCTTCGCCCTGCAGTGGATACAGCGCCGTGGGACCGCCGGTGTCGAATCCGTACTCGGCGATCCCGCGTTCCGCGAGACCATCCGCACCGAACTGACCGGCGCCGTGCGGGGAAGCCACGGCTACACCGTCACACGGCACGGCCTCACGCCGTTCCCGAAGGTCACGAAGCGGGTGGCCGCGCTGAAGCCGTTGCGGGAGCTGATGACCGGCATCCTCGACGAACGTGCACGGCGCGTGCGGGCGGGCGGCACGGGCGGGCTGTTCGCCCTCCAGGACCTGCTGCTCCACGTCGAGCCCTTCGTCGTCGCCGGGGCGGCGAAGCACTTCGACGCCCATGTACAGGAGGCACTGGCCGCCGATCCCGCCGCACTGCTGGCGGACACCCTGCGCGCCCACTGCCCCGGCCACGGGCACGACGGAGGCCGGACGGACAGCTGCGGACTGCGGGAGGTGACCCTCGACCACGCGCGGAAGCTGCTGGAGTCGACGGACGCCACCACACGGCAGCGCCATGCGCAGGTGTTCGCCGTGGAACCGGCCACCCGCAGGAGCAGGTACCTCGCCTTCGACCCGCCGTCCGAGTTCGCGCAGGACCTGCTGCCCGGGATCGAGGCGGCGCTGCCGCCGATCACGGACGAAGGCTGCCGGTCGCAGGCGCTCGGCGTCGTCCAGGGCGTGCTGTGGTGCGAGATGTGGCAGGCGACGCTCCGCCGGTTCGTGCGAGTGGGAGGATGAGTCGATGGAGACACGAGTGCCGTTCGGGGACGCGTTACGGACCGAGCTGGGAGAGCCCCAGCGCCCTCTCCGACTGAGCAGCAGCCCCCGCTCGCGGGTGTGGCGCATCGCGCTGCCGACGTCGACAGCGGTGGTGAAGCAGCTCGTCGGCGGCCCCGACGCCGACGAGCGGTACGACCGTGAGGTGGCCGCCCTGCGGCTCGCGGCCCGATCCGCCGTGCCCGTCGTACCGGCGTTGCTGGCCACGGATCCCGCCGAGCGGGTCCTGGTACTGGAGGATCTGGAACACCGCCGCCCGGCCGACGACTGGATCGTCGCCTACGCGGCCGCGTTGGCGCGGCTGCACGCCACGGCCCGGCCGGACGACGCCGGGGTGCTTCCGCGGTGGCGGGGGCCGAGCCGGGCCGACGTCGCGTCCTTCCTGCGCCTGGCCGGTGAGCTGGAGGTCCCGGTCGCGTCCGGCGTGTCCGGCGAACTCGACGACCTCGTCGACAGGCTCGGCCGGACACCCGGGCATGCCCTCCTCCACGGGGACCCCTGCCCCGGCAACGATCTCCACACGGCCTCGGGGATCAGATTCATCGACTTCGAACAAGCATCATTGGGCAGCGGCGTGATGGAGCTCGCCTACCTGCGCATCGGCTTTCCGACCTGCTGGTGTGTCACTTCGGCGGCGGAGCCGCTGCTGGAGCGGGCGGAGAGCGCCTACCGCGCGGTGTGGCGCACCGCGACCGGCTCGGAAGTCCAAGGCGGGCTCACCGACGCGTGCGCCGGCTGGCTGATCCGCGGTGACGCGCTGGTCCAGCGGGCACTCCGCGACGGCACGGACCATCTGGCCCGGATTCCCCGCCAGGACTGGACGTGGGGCACCGCGACCGCTCGCCAACGGCTCGTGCACCGGCTCGGCGTCGTCGGCCGGATGACGGCCGACGATGCCTCCCTCACCCGCCTGAGCAGCCTCAGCACCGCCATGCGCCACCGCATGCTCGCCCGCTGGCCCACGCTCCGGCCCGTCCCCGTACAGCGGCCTCGAGGGCAGGACTAAGGCGTGGTGCGGGCCGGGAAGGAGAAGGTGTAGCCGTGCGCCCTGAGCCAGGGCAGGTACTCCTTGAGCGCCGCGACGGTCTCGCTGCGGTCGCCGCCCCCGTCGTGGAAGAGGACGGTCGGCTGCCGGGGGAGCTTGTCCTCGACGGCGGAGAGGATCGCGGGCAGGCCCGGACGGCTCCAGTCCTTGGGGTCGACGCTCCAGCCCAGCGGCCGCATCCCGCCGGCCGCGGCGATCACCCGGCTGTCGGGGGTGAAGGCTCCGCCCGGCGCACGGTAGTAGCCGACGGGAACACCCGGCACGGCCTTCTCGATCATGGCCTTGGCGTCGAGTATCTGCTGCTGCTGATAGGCGACGGGCTTGTGGTCCATCGTCACGTCGTGGTCGACGGAGTGGTTGCACAGCCGGTGCCCGTCGGCGGCGACCGCGCGCGCCAGGTCCGGGTACTTCTGCACCTTCGTCCCGATCATGCAGAAGGTGGCCTTGACGTGGTTCTCCCGCAGCACCTTGAGCACCTGGGGCGTCCAGCGGGGATCCGGGCCGTCGTCGATGGTGATCGCCACGTCGCGGCCCGCGCCCTGCGCCAGCCTGGAGATCTCCACCGGGACCCCGCTGACGCCCTGGACGGATCCCGAGCCTCCGGCGGCCGCGGAGTGGCGGCCGGGGGTCGTGACCGGGGAGCGGCCCGCCGAGTCGTCCGTCGCGGCCAGGGCCGGGGTGCCGGCTGCCGCCAGGAGGCCGAGGACGGCCGCCGCCGCGGCGGATCCCGCCCGCAGACGGCGTGCGGAACTGGTGGTGATGCCCATGGACGCGCTCTTCCTTTGCGCTCGGCCCCCCGGATCTCGCGTTGCCGATCCAGGCTAGGTCATGCCTCCGGGCCCCTTCCTCGTCCGATCGGCCCGTTCGACGGGCCCCGCCGGGGGAGTGAGGCAGGCCCTGCCCCGCGTCCGCGCCCGCCCCGCGGGAGTCGGGCGGCCCTCGGCGTCCCCTTGCGTGTGAGCAGTGTCACCGCCTGGCCGGCAGACCGTCCCGGGACCGGGATCTTCGCCACAGGTCGCCCTGACGCCTTCGACCGGCCGGCAGAGGCCCGGGTACAACCGGCCTGAGACGCCATTCCGGGCACCTGCCACGGCCGCCGCCCGTAGGCTGCGGCGATGCGCGCTGGAATCGGGTTCCTCGACAAGCTCACGGGCCGGTACCGGTCGCTGGCCGTCGACTCGCTGCTCGCGCTCGGTTACGCCGGCGCGGGCCTGCTCCTGGGGCAGGAGCAGCCGCCCGCCGGATGGCAGGCCGTGGACGGGCTGGGGGCGGTCCTCACCGCACTGGTGGGTCTCGTGCTGCTGGCCCGCCGGATCGCACCCGTCGGGGTGTTCGCCACCAGCAGCGCCCTGTGGATCCTGTTCATCGCCTGCGGATACTGGCCGGTGATCAACTCGATGCCCCCGCTCCTGGGCCTGTACACGGTCGCGGCGACCCGTCGCCTGCGTACGTCCCTCGTGTGCGCGGTGGTCGTGGCCGGGACGTGGGTGTATGCGGGACTGGGCAACGCCGAGAACAGCTCCATGCCGACCGTCCTCGCCCAGGCCGTCCTGTTCCCGGCCGTGGTGTTCGTCGTCGGGCGCGGCTCGGGAAGACTGGCCGAGCGGAACCGGCAGTTCGCCGAACTGACCTTCCAACTGCGCAGACAGCAGGAGGAGAACGCCCGCCAGGCGCTCACGGAGGAGCGGGTGCGCATCGCGCGGGAACTGCACGACGTGGTCGCGCACCACATGTCCGTCATCTCGCTCCAGGCGGGCATGGCCTCGTACGTGTTCCCCACGAACCCGGCGGTGAGCCGGCAGGCCCTGGACACCATCGCCCGGACCAGCAGGGAGGCGCTGGAGGAGATGCGCCGCATGCTCGTACTGCTCCGCGTCGGCCAGGAAGGGCCACCGGAAGGGCAGGTGGATCCGGCTGATGCCGAAGCCGAAGCCGAAGCCGCAGCCGAAGCCGAAGCCGAAGCCGCCGACGGTGAGTCGGAGGGCGAGGGTGCCTACGCTCCCGCCCCCGGGCTCGACCTGCTGGACCGGCTGCTCGAGCGGGTGCGGGGCGCGGGGGTCCGAGCCACGATGGAAGTCGTCGGTACCCCCACGCCACTTCCTCAGGGCATGGCACTGTGCGTCTTCCGCGTGATCCAAGAGGCACTGACCAACGTGCTCAAGCACGCGGGGCCGACCAGGGCGGCCGTCACCATCCGCTACGAGAGCAGCGCCGTCGTGGTCTCGGTCACCGACGAGGGAGGCGGCGACGCGCTGCCGGACGAGGCGACCCCACCTGGGCATGGGTTGATCGGGATGAGGGAGCGCGCGAAGGTCTACGGCGGCACGGTCACGGCCGGCCCCCGCGCCGTCGGCGGCTACGAGGTCCGACTCGTCCTTCCGTCACCCACCGACGGCGAGCGCCCGGACACCCTGCCCACCCCCGGCCCCGGGGACGTCCGGTCCCGATGAGGCACGCCGCCGGCGGCAGGCTCCCGACCAAGAGCCACCGGAGCAGCGCGAAGGTGCCGGCCGCGAGGTCTTGGGATCGAGGCTGTCGGTGACCAGGCGTGCGGCCCGGGACGCACCGGGCCGGGTGGTGGTGTCCCGCCTCGCGCGGCCCGGCCTGCCGACTGTCGGCCCGTCATGGGGTGGGGGACCGGAACATGACGGTTCCGTACGAGTACCGCCCGGGTTCGGTCAGGGCCAGGCTGCCGGCGCTGTAGTCGACGGCGACCCCGATCATCGACAGGAAGGTGTCGGGTGCCTTCACGGTGCTGATCTGGGTCCTGGCGCCGTCCTTCGCCGTGTAGGCGTACACGGGCATGTCCTTGGTGGCCTTTCCGCCGAGGACGTACACGGTGTCCTCGTCGGATCCGAGGAAGCGGGGGAGGGTGAGGGTGTCGACCGGCTGGGTCCACCGGGTCGCGCCCGTCTCGAGGTCGAAGGCGACGATCTGAGGCAGTGCCGAGCTGCTGCTCATGGCGTCGCCCGCGACGACGTAGGCCGTGGATCCGTTGAAGGCGATGTCGTAGCGGCTGGTGCGACCGAGGCGCCTGCTCTGGTTCAGCTGGACCGGGCCGGCGGCGGAGGCGAGCGGGATGACCCGGGCCAGGCGGCCCTCACGGGTGAAGGTCATGAGCTCCGGCTCCTTGGTCTTGCCAAGGCCCGGGGGCGTGAGGATCACGGTCATGGGTCCGCCGCCGACCAGATCGCCATGCGATTCCGGCGGGATGGGCACGGGTTCGGGGGACAGCTCCTTGCCCGTCGCGTCGAGGGTGACCACCCAGTACCGCCAGCCGGCGCGCTGCACGCCGATCATGACCATGAGCCGGTCGTGGTGGGCACTCATGCCCCAGTTCAGCACGTACTGGTTGAGGGGCACGCCCGCGTTGCGCCAGGTCCAGGCCTCGGTCCCGTCGGGACGCAGCCCGACGACGGTGTTGGGCGTCATGACGGCGAGGACGCCCCCGGCGATGAAGGCCAGCCGGGTGGTGTCGTCGGTGACCGGCTTGCCGTCCATGAGTGCCCCGGACACCTGCTTGGTCCAGGTGATCGAGCTGCCGTTGCGGGTGTCGACCAGCGAGACGCGGTCGCAGCTGGCCTTGACGTCGAGCGGGTCGCCCTTGATCCACGCGATCGCACCGAGGCCGTCGGCGGTCAGACCCTCGGTCATACCGCAGGGATGCATGTCGGGTTCGGGCGGTGCGAGGGTGCCCAGCGACTTCCCGGTCGCGGCGTCGAGGATCTCGACGCCGATCCCGCGGCCGACGTAGTAGGCGGTCTTCGTGCGCCAGGTGGCCATCAACGGCGTGAGCAGCGTCTCGCCTTCGGCGGGCCCCGTCTTCCAAGCCTGGGCGAGCTGCGCCGGGGCGAACGGCTCCTTCGGCGCCGGGCTGCTCTTGGACGCCGGACGCTCGGCCGTGCCGCCGCAGGCCGTCGCACCGGTGAGGAGGAGAGCGGCGGTGGCGGTGGCGGCGAGGATCCGGCGGCCGCGGTCCCGCAGACGTGTGCCGCTTCGCGGTGGCGGTACGGGACCGCGGACTTCGGCGGGGTGCGGCTGCGAGTGGTGCGCCATGCGGTGGTGTTCTTCTTTCGCTGTGCCGGGTGGTGCGGTCGGACTCATACGTACTCAGGCGCGCTCAGGCGGACTTCTGCGGCTTCTGCGGACTTCTGCGGACTCGTGCCGCGCGGCCGCCGAAGCCGGCGCCCGCCTACGACGAGTGTGTCAGTGCCTGGGAGATGATCCAGACGGCCCAGGCGATGGGGATGAGGGTCACGTAGGCCTGCGGCCGACGGAGCACCGCCGGGCCCGTGTCGAGGTGGGTGCGTCCCGGGGCGGGCGTCGACGGCGGAAGCTTGCTGAACTTCCGGTAGGCCAGCAGGTTCCATACGAGCGTGAACGGGTTGAAGATCACGAGGGAGAGAGGGCCCCACCATCCCAGGCACAGGGTCCTGGTGGTCATCTGCCGGACGACGGCTATGCCGCAGGCGCGGCAGAACGGTCCGTTCAGGTGCTCGAACTTCATCATGATGAGCACGCCCACGTGGGACCGGACCTTGAAGTCCTCGGCGGACTGCGCGCTGCACGCGCGGCACGAGCGCGGTGCTTGGTTCGCGGCCGCCGCGGCTCCGTATCCACCGGGCACGGGCGCGTGGTTCCAGGCCGGCGCCGGGGCCGCCTGGCCGTACCCTCCGTCGGCACCGTAGGGGTTGCCCGGTACGGGGCCCTGGGCGGACGGGTGGTGCTGCGGTGTTGTCATGGTGAACGGTTCTCCAGGATTGCTCGTGCGTGCCGACGCCATCCGCGGAACGGAGGTGTGTCGGCCGCGCCCGGGTGCTGCTTCACGGGGGCCGTGCACATGACCGACCCCCAGGCGCTGATCTGCGGTGATGTGATCATTGTGGGGGCCGACCGCGGGGACCGGATGAGTGCGCGTACTCAGATCGGGGTGGTCGCGTGCTCAGACCTCCGGGAGGCGGAGCCGGTACGACCGGCAGGATGACCCCCGTGGCCCTCCTACCCGAAACCCGCGACCGCGCCGCCGCCGACTCGGTACGGACCCGTCTGGCCGCAGGGGGCGCGGCGTTGCTGGTCGTCGGTGCGGGGCTGGGGCTCAGAGCCGTGGCGACGGGCAGCGTGGCCAAGTACGGCGGAGACGCGCTCTACACCGTGCTCCTGCTGTGTCTTGTCGTGCTGGTGGCGCCACGGGTATCGCCCCTGAGGGCCGCGGGAAGTGCGCTGGCGGTCAGTTGCACCGTCGAGTTCCTCCAGCTCAGCTCGGTGCTGGCGGACCTCTCCCGACGCAGCACGCTCGCCCGCCTCGTCCTCGGTTCGACCTTCAACCCGCCGGACCTCTTCTGGTATTCGGTGGGCGCGGCGTCCGGATGGCTCCTCCACACCGCGGTGCGCTCCCTCCGAGCGCGTCCTGCTCGGCTCCGCGCCGCGGCACGGACCTGACCGCCCGCGCCGCAGGGCGACGCGGGTGGGGGGGGTGGTGGAGCGGGAAGCCCCGCTCCCTCCCTGCCCGGCCTTACTGGGCCGTGACCGTCGAGCCGGTCCTCAGGCCCTCGTCGCGGATCACGTTGCGGTGCTCCTCGTAGACGAGCCGCGCGTCGTCGTTCGGAAGCGCCGGGGTCATGAGGCCACAAGCACAGGTGACCACCGTGAGGTCGGACAGAGCGCGCAGGGTATGGCCCTCGGGGCTGGTCCGGGTGGTTCCGGCGGGCCTCTCGTATCGGAGGTTGTGGGGGTAGCGGCGTGTGCGGGCGGCGGCCGGGGCGATGCCGTCGCCGGTGCGTTCGAGGGTGAAGCGGTGCTCGCTCATGGGTCCAGTGTCGTCTGCCGCACGCGACGAACGCGCGCTCGCGCGGCAGGACACGGCGAGAGTGCCACCGGCCGCGCCGCCCCCAGCCCCCGCGGCGCAGCCAAAGACCGTGGTCCGGGCGGTCAGGCGGTGGCGAAGACCCCTTCGGGCGCGTCGTCGAGGACGAACCCGTTGTCGAACCGGACCCGGACCGTCACCCGGAGCTTCCGCTGTTGGTGGGCGACCCACTCGGGTGCCAGCGCGCTGACCTGCTCCTCGAGCTGCTTCCTGGTCCCCGGGGGCATCTGGTGGCCGAAGTCGTCGAGCAGCGACTTGAGGCGTACGTACTCGCGGACCTCATGGCTCTGTTCCTCCTGCCGGGGATCGTTCACCCGCTCGACGGTGCCCTCGATGCCCGACGCCAGGGAAAGCGAGCCGGCGACGGCACCCGTGTCCGCCGCGGGGTCCTCGGCCAGGGCGACCGCCCCGGACAGCTTGAGGTCTGCTGCCAGTCTCACCCGCTGGCCTTGTTCGAGGGTCATGGGTCCTTCATCTCTCCGGCGGTCGGGTCGCGACCCCGTGCGCGCACGGTGGCGACCCCGGTCGGTGCCATTATCCGGCCTGGGCGGTGGCCCGGAGGCGGGTGGCGGCCGCTTCGGCCTCCCGAACGACGCGGTCGGTGTCGACCTCGACCAGACGGCCGCCGAGCTTGAGCGCCCGCCCGTCCACGAACACGGCGTCGACGTTCTCGGGCCGCCCGTTGAAGACGACCTGGCCGACCCAGTCGAAGCGCGGCGCGAAGTTCAGGGCGGCCGGGTCCACGACGACGACGTCCGCCCGTTTGCCGGGAGTCAGGGAACCCACCCGGTCGGCGATGCCGAGAGCCTCGGCGCCGCCCAGCGTGGCCATCCGCAGGACGTCGTGCACCTGTGGGAAGACCCCGACGTCCGCGGCGCGGGCACGTTGCAGGCCGATGGCCGTCTTCATCAGCGCGTGGAAGTCCGAGCTGTCGTTGGTCCCGCCGTCCAGGCCGAGCCCGACCTTGACGCCCCGCCGTCCGAACTCGGACAGCCGCATGATGCCGGAGGCCAACCGCATGTTGCTCAGCGGGCAGTGGGCCGCCCGCACATCGTGCTCGGCGACTGCGGCGATCTCGGCGTCGGTGAGGTGGATCGCGTGGTTGATCAGGAGCCGCGGACCCAGCGCGCCGATGTCGCCGAGCACCCCGATGGGGTCGTCGGCGCGCTGCTCGGGGCGTTCCAGGACATGGGAGTTGAGCATGACGCCCATGTCCTGGGCGAGGTACCAGTGCGCGCGGTTCAGGTCCTGGACGGCCCGGGCCGCGTGCGTGGCGACCTGGAAGGACCCGAGCGGAACGGGGTCGACGAGTTCCTTCTTCACCTTCCTGACCAGCACCCCGTCGGGCTTGGGCGGGAACATCGCGTAGGTGAAGCGCACGCCGGTGCCGGCCAGGGCCCGTACGTAGCTCTCGACGAGGTCGTACGAGAAGATGTCGACCCAGTCCACCAGCGTGGTCACGCCCGACTGGACGGCGTCGAGGGCGGCGAGGCGCACGAAGCTGTGGACGGCGGAGGGCGTCAGTCGGCCGCGTTGGGGGTCGGTACACCCCTCGAACCAGCCGAACAGGTCGCGGTCGGTACACCCACCGCGGATCACCGCCTGCCAGAGGTGGGTGTGGGTGTCGACGAATCCCGGCATCGCCAGCTTGCCCGAGGCGTCCACCACCAGGGCGCCGCGCGGCGCCTGGAGGGCGGTGCCCACGGCGGCGATGGTGCCGTTCTGCATCAGGACGTCGGCGTTCTCGACGGCGCCGAGGGGGCCGTTGCCGATGGCGGGATCCATGGTGAGCACCAGCGAAGCCCCGCGGAGCAGGACCGTCCGGCCTCCTTGGAGGGGTGCATGGGCCCGGTCGACCTGGTCGACCTGGACGGGCTGGTGGGCGGGGCGGCCGCGGAGCGCGGGACCGGCCGTGACGCCGAGGACGAGCGGGGCGGCGGCGGCCAGACCGAGGCCGGTGAGCAGATCGCGTCGGCTGGGGGCCGACGGCGGCGTGGGGATCGACTGCATGGCGTGTTACCTCCCGAGGGCTCAGAACGGAAGGCCCGCCCGGGCGACGCCGTGGGGGGCGTCGAGCAGCGGCGGGAGATCACACGCAGCATGCCCAGCGAACGGCCTTTCGATAGGCGTCCGCGGAAAACTTTTTCCGTTCCCGTCATGTGACGGTCATTTCGCCGCCGACTCGTCGCGCGCCCGACGGTCCCTCGAACCCGGTGGAACGGACGGGGACCTTGCCCGCCTGCTGCGTCAGGCCCCGGCGCCGGCGAGGCGGCGCATCGTGTCCATCAGCTCGGGCGGCGGTGCGATGCGCATCGTCTTGGTCTCCTCGTCGACGACGGTGATCGTGGTCAGGCTGCCCGCCCGCCACCAGAACACCCGCGGCGAGAGACGTCCGGGGCCGTCCTCGTAGGCGCCGAGACCGAACTGGGCGAGGTCGTTGACGGCTTCGCCCACGTGGCGGTCGGCGAGCGGGTAGAAGACGAGGTTGTGCCGGTTCGGAACCGTCAGCAGCACGCCCTCGGCGGGAAGTTCGGGTCCGCCCGCGGCGCGTACCGCCTCCTCGAAGACGAGCGCCTTGCTGGCGGCGTAGACGGAGTCGCCGCCGATGATGTGGAGGACGGCACCACCGGGCCGCTCGAGCGTGTCGTAACCCACCGGTTCGGCCAGCAGGTTGGCGCGTGCGGCCGTGTAGAGCACGTCGCGGTCCACCCGGGCGATGTCCTGGTCGTCCAGCAGGCGGACTTGGTCCGGGGTGTCGTACGCGATGCCCTCCAGCAGGTCGGTGGCGACGGGCCGCAGGTAGCCGAACTGGTGCAGGGCCTCCGGCGGTATGGACTCGGCGGCGGCCAGCCGCAGGTAGACGTTGCGCAGCGGCTCTGCGGCGGCGTCCGGGGCGGTGGGGGGCGTCTGGTCGGTCATGCGCGGTTCCTTCGGCAATGGTGCAGGCGGTGGGTGGGTCGATCGCGCCCGGCGCGGCCCGCCCCCGCCCGGCGCGGCCCGTACGGGGAGCGCGGGAGGCGGACCGGTGAGGAGTTCGCGGGGCGAGCGGCGAGCGAAGGGGCGGATCGCCCTTGCGGGGTGCGTCCCTGTCTGTGGGTCAGGTCCGGGACCAACCGGACACCGGCACCGTACCAGCGCGTTGCGGAAGCCCGTGGTCCGGGGCGGGGCGCCTCCGGCTCGCGCCGGTGTCACGCATGAGGCCCCGGAACGAGAGTTCCGGGGCCTCGGCTGTGCACTTCGCTTGACCATCCGGTTCAACGACGGACCGTGCGGTGGGTCACGCCCACGGGATTTCGAGTATGGGCGTGGTGGCGTGTACGCGTCCTAGTCGGTGTCGTTGGCGGTCGCGAGGGCGGCGGTGTAGCCGTGGGGGGCCGGGAGGTCGGTGAGGGCGTAGCCGGGGACGGTGGCGGGGGTGGCGTGTGAGCCGACGTAGGGGTGGGTGAGGCCTTCGGCGAGGCCGTGTCCGCTCGCTTTGAGGGCGGCTTCCTTACGGGTCCAGATCCGAGCGAGGGCCTGGGGACGTTCGGCTTCGGGGAGGTTGACGAGTTCGTCGGTCTCTTCGGGGTGGAGGGTGTGGAGGACGTCGGTGACGGCTTGGGGGGTGGGGGTCTGTTCGATGTCGACGCCGACGGGGTGCGTGGCGAGGGCGAGGTAGGCGAGGTCACCGCTGTGCGAGAGGTTGTGGTGGAGGGGGCTGTCGGGTGTGGTGGGGCGGCCGTGGGGCCCGCCGCAGGTGGGGCAGTCTTCGCGGGTGAGGCGGATGCGTTCCGGCGGGAGGCCGAGGTACGCGGCGAGGATGATGCGCAGGCCGAGGTGGGCGGCGAGGTAACGATGCCGGTCGGCGGGCTTGATCATGCGTTCGGCACGGGTGCGTTCGTCCGCGTCGAGGATGGTCGCCGCGTCCTTGACGGGGTGTCCGCCGAGGGTGTCGACGGTGGTGTCCCAGGCCCAGACGACGGGGGCGCTGTCGGCGGGGGGCGGCCCGATGCGTGGTGGTTCACCGCCGAGTTGATTCACGTGCTCGATCACCTGTCCGAGGGTAGAGCAGTCGGCGGGCGTCCGGGCGGGGTGCCCCGGGACCCGGGCGAGTGTGGTCTCCCCAGTCGTCGATCGCGCCGTCTGCCACATGGGGTTTTGGGTGTGCGGGTGATGTGGCGGTGTGCGGTGTGAGTACGGTCTGTTCATGTACTTGAGTGGAGCGGGGCACGTGCAGGGGCAGGGGCGGGGGCATGTCCTCGTGGTGGCGGGGGATGTGGCCGTGCGTCGGCGCGCGGTGCAGTTGGCGCCGAGCGCCAACGTCGCGGCGCTCGCGATGGTGCCGGGTTCGGTGCTGCTGGCCAGCGACGTGCCGTGTGACACGGTCTGTCTGGACGGGGCGCGTGACCCGAACACGGTGCTGACGCGGTTGCGGGGGGCTGCCGCGACGCGCGGGCCGTTGCTGGTCTATCTCTCGGGTCGGCTGACGGTCGATCGCCGTGGCGGTGGGTTGTGTTTCGCGCTGGCCGGGACGACGGCGGGCACGGTCCGGTACAGCGCGCTGCCGTGGGAGTGGCTGGGTGCCGAGCTGCGGGGACGTCCGGCCGGCCTCACCACGGTGGTCGTCGACCTCGTCGCGGACAAGAACGCGTGGCCGTTGCTCCAGGAGCACGCCAGTCTGCCGGTTTCCGAGTCGGCGGAGGTCTACGGGGTGGTCTGCCCGCCGGCGTTCGCCCCGGCCGCAGCGGGCGCCGCGGTGAGCGGCTACACCCGGCATTGGATCGAGCAGCTGCGTCGCGGGCCGGGCCGGCCGGCCAATGTCCAGGTGCATGCGCTCGCGGTGTCGGCGGCGGCGTTGCCCCCGGGAACGCTCGTCCTGCCGACCGCGCGTGAGCTCGGCATGCGCTCCGGTCCGCAGCACGAACCCGGACGCCCCCACCAGGCACACGCCGCCCACCAGGCAGACGTCCCTCACCAGGCGCACGTCCCTCACCAGTCACCACACCCCGAGCAGCCGCAGCAATCCGCCGCCGCGCCGGTCTCCTTGCCGCGCTCCGCGTCGGCCCCCGTACCGCCCCCCGTACCCGCGTTCGTACCGGGCTCCGGGCCGGTTTCCGGGTCTGGGTCGGTCATGGGTGGGGGTGGGGATCCGCGGCCGTTCATTCATGCCCTGGCCGTGGAGGGCCGCCATGAGGAGGCGGCCGGGCTCGCCCGGATGTGGGAGGAGCACGTGCTGCAGAGGTGCGGGCATGCCTCTCCGGAGGCCATCGGGTGGGCGGAGATCCGCGCTGATCTGGCACGGATGGCGGGCGATTTCCCCTCGGCGACCCGGATGTGGATCGGCGCGGGTCAGGCGCGTCTGACACGCCAGGGCGCCGGCGCGTTGGAGGTGCATGCCGCCGCGGCCGGAGCCCTGTACTGCTGGGCGCAGCTCAGGGACCGGGCCCTCGTGTTGCAGTTCGGACCCGACCTGCTCGCTCTCCTGCGGGTCCTGCCGCTGTCGGACCCCCGCCATCTGCGTCTGGCCGAGCAGCGGCTGGAGGCGCTGCGCACCGCTGACCGCCAGAGCGCCCTGCACCCGTAACCCCCGGAACCGGGCGCGTCTCTTAGTATTCGCCGTCGAGAGCCGTGGCGGATTCGGCCTTCAAGCACTTCGAGACGACGTTGAAGAGCAGCACGGGGTTGCCGGTGGCCGACTTCTCCTCGGTCTCGTCGTACGCCGCGTCGATGCCGAGGTGCGCCGTGATCGCGGGGAGGGCCGCCGCCAGGCCCCGGCCGCGTAGGCGCTCTGGATGGCCGTCAGCTCGCCCGCGTGCTCGGCGTACTCCGCCTCGGGCAGCTCTCCACCGCCGTCGCCCGCCTGGATCAGGCCGGCGCCATCGACAGGGAGCCCGCCCCGGCCGACCGTCGCCGCCGCCTCGTCCGGCCCGCCGCGGAGCCCTGCGCCCGCGTCGCAGAGGTCCGCGCCACCACCCTCGACACCACCCCGCTCCCCTCACCCGGCGGCCCGTCCGTGCCGTAGCCGTCCTGCCCGCATCGAGGGTCGCGCTGACCGCCCAGTCGGCCGAACAGGCCGGTTGTCGAGACACCGCGTCAGCTACGGCACTCCCTCGGTGTCACCCCGATCCGCGCGCACTGCCGAGCATCCGCGTCGCGAGACTGCGGTGCGTGGACTTCCACCGCTGGTGCCGCTCCTCCAGCCCGCCCAGCGCCGTGTGGAAGAGGTTCCAGTCCGTCCAGCTGAAACGAGCCCTGCGGCGAAGGTCGAGATACGCGTGCGTGACCGTGTCCTGGTCCGCCTCGCCCGCCTCGGCCCGTACAGGCGGAACACTCGTGAACGCCTCCGATCCCGGACGCCCGGCGTGCGGGAGGCCGCACAGGACCTCGAACCGCTTGTACTGCTCGGACTGGATGGCACTCGCGCCCTGAGTGAACTCCCGGAACCCGTGGACATGCTCCGGCCGCATCGTCGCGACCAGCCCGAACAGCGCCGAAGCCCGCTCGAACGAGGCGGCCGCCCGGTCCACACACATGGCCGCCGGCTCCAGACAGCCGTCGCGCAACGCCGCGATCGCCGCCCGCACGTCCTGCGCGATCGCCGTGAACACCATCTCGTGGGCCTGCAGCGCCCGCATGAAGAAGTACTCGTCGTGCAGCGCGTACACGGGCTGCACCGTCACCTCGAACCAGCGCCCCGCCTCCGTCGCCGCAGGCCGCGGCAGCAGCTCGGCGGCCCGCGGGCTCAGGTCCTCGACGTCCAGTCCGTCGTCGTGCGCCACGAACCGCAGGGCGTGCCGCAGCCGCTTGCGCAAGGTCGCCGCCCCGGGCCGGTCGCGTTCCGAGGCCGAGTCCGCCGGTTCCTGCGGCGCGGCCGCACACTGCATCTCGAAACGCACCACATCGGATATGAGCCAGGTCGCCAGCCGGTTCGGCCCCGGCCCGTGTCCCGGCTCGTCCGAGATGAGCTCGAGCAGCGGGAGGGAAAGGTACGTCCGGTTCCGGTAACGCTCCTCGTGCTTGTCGAGCAGACAGTCGAGGAACGCCCGCAGAAGGGGCCGACGGCCGGTGGCGTGCCGGCTGCGGATCTCACTCAGCTGAAGCAGGAACGGCTGCGGCAGAAAGTGCTTCCCAGCCCGCCTCACCTCCTCCGTGATCACCCGGGCCAGGTGAATCCCGTCGAGATCGCCGTCGACCTGCCCGGCGGCCGCCCACCGCTCCACTTCCTCGAAGGTCAGCGCGCACGGACCGACGCGAGGCTGATCGGCACACTGGTGTGCACGACATTCGGAATTCATCACCCATCGACTCCTCACACGCTCCGGCGGGGCCCCACACGCTCCGGGTGAGGCAGGAGATCTCAGTAGGCGTGATCGAAAGGCCTTGCGTCATGACGCGAACATCCGTGTCTTGACACCCCGCCCCCACGGCGCTCCCACTTCGGTGAGCCGCTCTCGCGTCCCTCCGTTCCGTACCCGTGGGGGGCTGACGGACCTGTTCTCCCTGTACGCCGGGACCCGGGCCCACTCCCTGCTCGACTGGCAAGGCGGCTTCGCCTACGCCTCCATGGACGACTGGGCCGCCGCCGATGCCCGCTTCCGGCGTGCCTGGACCTTCCAGGGCCAGGCCACGATCGTCTGCGGCATCGTGTTCATCGCCTGGTTCCACCAGATGTACCGGAACGCGGTGGCGCTCGCGCCGGACCGGCTGCGCAGGGAGACCGGCTGGGCGATCGGGGCCTGGTTCCTCCCGCTGATCAACCTCTGGCGGCCGTTCCGGATCGCTCTCGACATGTGGAGCGTCTGCGTACCGGCCGCCGCTGCGGCCGCCGCTGCGGCCGCCGCTGCGGCCGCCGCTCCGGATCAGGCTCCGGCCCCCGGGCAGCCGGCCAAGGCGGCCAAGGCGGCCGGGGCGGGCAAGGCGGCGTTCTGGCCGGTGGGCCTGTGGTGGGGGCTGTTCGTCACCTCGGGAGTGTTCAACCAGTACACCGTGTGGGCGTACGACCGAGCCGAGTGGATTCCGGACCTGCGGGACGCCGTGGTCCAGCTGATGGTGGGCGACGTCCTGGACCTCGCCGCGGCCGCCGCCGCGATCCACTTCACCGTCAGGCTGACGGCGATGTACCGGCGCCACACCCCCTGACCGATCGCCCCCGTCCGGCGACCGACTGCCCGCCGCAGGCCACCGCCGCCGCGGCGGGCCGCGCGTGCCGGGCGGGGTCAGGGCCGGCGGTCCGGTTCCGGCCCGGCGTCACCGCGGGCCCGCATCGACAGCGGTGCGATCCTGCCGACCACCACCAGCCGGTGGCGTACGACCGTGACGGCCACCGCCGTCACGGCGATGACCACACCACCCAGCTCCAGGATCGCGTCGTAGGCCTCCTCGGGCGGCCGCTGCGGGGTCATCGCCGAGATCGCCGCGGCCGCCCCGGCCAGGGCGACCGCTCCGAGCGTGACCAGGAACGTCAGCAGCACCCCCGAAGCCTCACCCGCCCGCTCCGGGGCGACGACCTGCTGCGTGGCCACGCTGGAAAAGGTCCAGCCCAACCCCAGCCCCAGCCCGCACCACGCGAACACCGGCACGTACAGCCACCAGGCGCTGACCTGCGCCAACACGTACATGCCGGTGCCCGCGACCGCCCCGGCGAGTGCCATCACCGCGGTCGGCCGCATGTGCCGGCCCAGCCGCGCCCCGAGCGGCCCGCTGAGGGCCACCAGCAGCGCCGGGGCCAGGAACACCGTGCCCGCCAGCAGCGGCGAGAGGCCGCGCACGTCCTGCAGGTAGAGGGTGGCGAGGAAGACCGTGACGCCGTAGCCCATGTTCGAGACCGAACCCATCCCGGTCACCAGGACGTAGGGGACGTTGCGGAACAACCGCAGATCGATCAGCGGATGCCGGGCCAGCCGCTCCCGCACCACGAACAGCGCGCCGGCCACCACCGCCACCGCGAAGAAGCCGAGGGTACGGGCACTCGCCCATCCCCAGGCGTCGCCGCGTTCCACGGCCAGGGTGAGGGCGGCCAGCGCGCACACGACCAGCGCGCAGCCCGCGAGATCCAGCTCGCGCGGCGCCGACGCGTCGCGCGAGTCGGGCACGTACAAGAGAGCGGCGAGCAGCGAGAGCAGGCTCAGCGGCACCATCAGCCAGAAGATCCACCGCCAGCCGGGCCCCTCGGTGAAGCCGCCGCCCACGAAGGGCCCGAGCGCGGTCCCGATGTTGGCGACGCCGAACACGGCCCCCAGTGCCCGGGCGCGGGACTCCTCGGGAAAGGTGTTGGTGATCACGGACACCGACACCGGGAAGACGAACGCCGCGCCCACCCCCTGCGCGATCCGGCCCGCGACCAGCCAGCCCAGGCCGGCAGCCAGCGCGCAGCCCACCGAACCGGCCGTGAACAGGGCGGTCCCGGCCAGCAGGGTGCCGCGCCGCCCGAACACGTCCCCCACCCGGCCGCCGATGATGAAGAAGCAGCCGATGGCGAGCATGTACGCGGACAGGGTCCACTGCGCGGCCGAAGCCGTCACGTCGAGCTCCGCCGCGATACCGGGAAGGGCGAGGTTGAGGGCGAAGAAGTCGAGCTGGATGCAGAACAGCGCGACGGCGACCGCAACGAAGGCCCCCGTCCTCCGCGCGGCTGCCGAAGACCCAGCGCGCATGAGGGCGTTCCTCTCAGCCGTTGCCGTCAGCACACCGCCGACGGCCGCACGCGTGCCCTCGTCCCATTGTGGAGCGGCCCGCCGCGGCCCGCAGTCCGGCCACCGGCACGACCGCACCGCGGCCGCGGCGACAGGTGAGTCGGGGACGTACGCACCGGGGTCACGGCCGGGGGCGGGCCCGGCCGTGGTCCCCTGGCCCGTGCCCCCTGGGCGAGGCCCAGGACCGGCCGCCGTCCTCGTCCGGGACGGCGGCCGGCGGCCTGACGGCCGGGTCTCGGCAGGGGGAGCGCCACGGGGCAGAATCGCGGACTGTGACGATCACCGCGGGCGAACTCAACCGGGCCACCCCGGGCCGCCAGTTGCTGCTCGCCCGCGAGCCGCTGACCGTACCCGAAGGGGTACGGCGTGTGGTCGCGCTCCAGGCACAGCACCCGGCCTCGCCCTACGTCGCCCTGTGGAACCGGCTCACCGCTTTCGCCCTCGGCCCAGATGCAGGCGTGGACCGAGGAACGGCTCGGGGCGCGCAGAAGCGGGACGGTGCGTGGTGGGGGCTGAAGGCGTACGCGGCCCTGCACCACGCCCCGACAACGGATGCGCCGTGGTCGGTCGGCTACCGCCCGTCCTTCATCGCGGCCACAGCCACACCAGAGCCCGTACCCGTACCGGCGCCCGCACCCGCGTCCGGATCCGTTCCCGCCGGGCCCTCGGGGGGCTCCGAAGCCCTACGCGGACAGCGTCCTGCTGGCTCAGGCCGACCGCAGCCGGGTGATACCCCCCGCCTACCGCCCTCTGGTGATCCGCCGCAACGGCGACGTACTGCCCACCCCGCTGGTGGACGGCCACGTCGCGGGCGTGTGGCGCCCGCTGCCGGGCGACATCGAGGCCACCGCCTTCCGCCCCCTGTCCGCCGCCATCTGGCACGAACTCGCCTCGGAGGCGCACTCCTTGACCGCCCTGCTGGGCGAGCGCGAGACGGAGGTCTACCGGCGCTCCCACCACTGGTGGGACAACCTCCCCGAGGCCGAGGTACGGGGGCTGTGACCGGCGCGCCCGCCACCCCTGCCCCGGCCGGCCACGCGGGGCGTGGGCCCTGCTTGAATGCCCGGATGGATCTCGAGACGTTCCGGGCCCTGCTGACAGAGGAGGGCCAGACCCTGCTGGCCGTCCTCCAGGACACCGACGCGGCGCAGGAGCCCGTGGTGACGGCCGACCTGAGGCGCACCCACCGGGTAGCGCTGGTGGAAGCGGCCCAGGAGCAGGTGCGGTTGCGGCGGCAGGCCGCGGAGAAGTTCGGCGGGCGCGCCCAGCGTCTGTACTTCACCCCGGAGAGCCTGGAGCTCTCGTCCCACCTGGCCGTGTCCGACTACAAACTGGACCGGGTCCTGGACGAGATCGGCGTCGTGATGGTCGATGCGATGGGCTTGGGCGGCAGTGTCGACGCCCACGTGCTGGGCTGGTCGCACATGACCAGTGCCGTGGACGGGGACCGCTTGACCGTCGAGATCGCCGCGGCGAACCGGCTGGGGTTGGACGAGCCGATGCTCGATCTGACCTGTGCGGACATCACCGAGTTCGACAGCCAGGGAGAGGCCGTCTTCATCGACCTGATGCGCCGGCCGGGCCCCGGCCGGCGACCCGACGATGATCCCGAGTACGGACCCGAGTCGTATGACCCGCCGCTCTCCTGGGCGTTGGAGCGGCTGCACACGACCGGGGCCGGCTGGATCAGGCTCGCCCCGGCCCTCCCCGACGAGGCCTTGCCCGGTCTGGGCGCGGCCCATGAGGCCGAGTGGATCTCCTACGGCGGGCACATCCAGGAAGCGGTCCTGTGGTTCGGCGTGGACGAGGAGTGGACACCCCGCCCCGACCCGGTACGCAAGGCCACCGTGCTGCCGGCCGGCGCCTCCCTGACCGGACGTGGCCTGCCCCAGCCGGCCGTCAGAGCCGCCGGCCGCTACCTGTACGTGCCGGACCCCGCCGTCGTCTACGCACGCCTGCTCCCCGAGCTCGCACAGGACCTTGGCGCGGGACTGCTTGAGGAAGGCGGCACGCTCCTCACCTCCGACGAACTGCGCCCCACCCCCTTCGCCACCGCGTACGAGATCACCGATGCATCGCCGCTCACCGCCACCCCCGCGCCCGCCGGTTCCTAGGGCACCGTCACCACTGCCGGGGTGCCGGCGTGGTTCCGGATGAGCTCGTAGGAGCCGAGGCGGTCGTCGAGGTCGTGGACGGGGGTGGTCAGCATCAGCTCGTCCGCCCCGGTCTCGGCGGCCAGTTGCGCGAGCCGGGCCACGACGGTGCCGGGCGCCCCGACGGCCTGCTGCGCACGGAAGCCCGCCAGCACCTGTCGTTCCTCGTCGGTGAAGGGATGGGCGGCCGCCTCCGCGGGGGTGGGGAAGGGCGTCTGGCTCAGTCCCTTGAGGAGACCGGCCTTGACGACCTCCATCGGGCGCGCGCGCCACGCGGCTTCCTCGTCCGTCTCGGCGCACACCGTCTCCACACACAGCAGCACCCGGGGCCGCTCGCACCAGCGGGAGGGGGTGAACTTCGCCCGGTAACACTCCAAGACGGCCCGGGTGTTGTCCGGCCGGATGTGGTGGGCGATCGCGACGGGCAGACCGAGATCAGCGGCGAGAGCGGCCCCTTGGGGGCTGGAGGCCAGCAGCCACGGCTCCGGCAGCGGGCCGAGCGCGACCTCGTCGACGAGGAACGACAGGATCGCGGCGACGTCCTGCCGGTACTCCGCGTCGGTGGCCGGCCCGGCTCCGCGGCGCAGCGCCCGCGCGATGGCCTCGTCGAAGGTGCCGGGACCGCGGCCGATGCCCAGGTCGATGCGGTCGGGGTGCAGGGCGGCCAGCGTTCCGTACTGCTCGGCCACCGTCAGGGGCGCGTGGTTGGGCGCGAGCACCCCGCCCGATCCGAGGCGGATGCGTGCCGTCGACGCGGCGGCGTGCGCGGTCAGGACGACGGGCGGGAACGCGCCGATCGCGGGGGAGTGGTGGTGCTCCGCGTACCAGAGGCGGTGGTAGCCGAGCCGTTCCACACCCTGCGCGAAGGCCGCGGTGTCCCGCAGGGTCTCCACGGCCCGGGTGCCCGTCTGGACCATGGCGACTTCCAGCGCTGAAAGAGGTATGTCGAGCATGGCATCAGCATAGGGATCTTGCGCCGCGTGAGGGCGGTGAGGATCTCTTTCCCGCCACATGTGAACAGCGCTCGAGGAGCTCCGCGACCACGGTCGTGAGGTCGTCGACCTCGAACGCCGGCCGACGCGCGGCGGCGGACACGTCCTGGTCCGCCTGGTCCGCCCCGTAGGACGCGGCGGTGGGCTCGGACGGAGCCGACCGGATTCGAACCGGCGTCCTCGCGGTTTTGGAGACCGCGCGCGTCGACCTCTGCGCTACGCCTCCGTCCGCCCGGCATCCTAAGCCCACCCGCCCCGCCCCGGCGCACCCGGCCGGGACGGGGCCTCGTGGCGCACGCTGCTCAGCGCAGGGTGGGGATCACATCGCGGGTTTCGTCGACCTCGACGTCCGTGGCGCGGCGGCCCGGCGTCCCCGCCGGTGTCTCGTCCGCGCAGACGGTGCCCCGGGCGGGCAGCGCCAGGGTGGCGAGGTAGTCCGTGACCAGGGCGCTGACGCACGCGCTGCGGTTGTAGGCGGTGTGTCCCTCGGCGTCGAACGTCAGCAGCCGTCCGTTGGCCAGCGTCCCGGCCAGGGCGACCGCGTCCTGGTACGGGGTGTCGGGGTCCCCGGTCGTACCGAGCACCAGGATCGGGGCGGAACCCTGCGCCCGGTAGGAGCCCTCGTAGCGACTCGGGCGCTCCGCCCGCCACTGGGCGCAGGTCGGCGCGTGGTTGTGGTCGTAGGTGGGCGGCCCGAGCCCGATGGGCGGACCCAGCAGCGGCGCCGCCGCCACATGGGCACTGACCAGCGCGCCCAGCAGCGGCCGGCCGGCCGGGTAGACGCGGTCGGCGCACTCGACGGCCGTGTTCACGTTGAGGAAGTCGAACGAGGCGGGGGAGGGCGGGTTTAGCAGGAACGAACCCTGGCGCGCCTGCGCCGCCCGCAGGGCCTGCCCCAGCTCGGGCCAGATCTCCTTGCCCGCGTTGATGTTGAACATCAGCCGGTAGGCCAGCGTGTAACCGGTGGCCGGACGCCCGCTCGCGCTGATGACCGGGTCCGCGTCCAGCGCCCGCTTCAGCTGCTCGAAGGCCTCCCGCGGCCGCCCGTCCCCGAACCCGCAGGCGTCGGCGTTCTGCGCGCACCAGTCCAGGAACCGGCCCACCGCCGCGTCGAGGGCGACGAACTGCGCGGCGTCGTAGGCGTACGGCACGTCCGCGTAACGCCGCGGATCGTAGGCCCCGTCCAGGACCATGGCGCGCACCCGCCGGGGGAACTGCGCGGCGTACACGGTGCCGACGTAGCTGCCGAAGGACCGGCCGTAGAAGGAGAGCGTCTCCTCGCCGAGGGCCTGGCGCAGCAGGTCGAGGTCCTTCGCGTTGGAGGCGGTGCCGACGAAGGGCACGAGGTCACCGGAGCGTCGCCGGCACGCCTCGGCGAAGTCGGCGCCCTGCCGGATCGCGCTCTGCAGGGCCCCCGGTCCCGGTACGCCGCGCGCGGCGTCGACGGCGGCCGAGTACTCCTTGTCGTCCCAGCACTCCACCTGGCCGCTGCGCGCCACGCCGCGCATGTCGTACCCGACGACGTCGAAGGCGTCGCGCAGGGACGCGGGGAGCGCGGCGTAGCTGTTACGGGCGAAGTCCACACCGGAGTTGCCCGGTCCGCCCGGGTGCAGTACCAGGACACCGGAGCGGTGGGCCTTCTCGGCCACGACCCGCCGGGTGACCGCCAGGGGGATCGTGGCACCGGTGGGGCGGCGATAGTCCAGCGGCACCCGGGCGGTCGCGCACTCGAAACCGTCCGCCGGGCCGGCACAGGGACCCCAGGACAGCACGGGCACGGGCGGGGGCACGGTCACGGCGGTGGGGCCCGTCGCCGTGGCGGCGCCGGGCGAGATGCCCAGGAGCGCGGCGACCGTGATCAGGACAAGGGATATCCCCCACACCACTGGCTTGCGGGAGCCATCAGCCGAACGGGTCTGCATGCGGCGAACCTCCGTCATGGGCGTTGCGCGACGGGCGACAACGTAGCCGCCGGCCGCCGCCCTGTCCTCCCACCAGGAGATGATTCCCGCCTACCCCCAGGGGTGGCGGCCCGCTCCCACCACAGTGGTACACCCCCCGAGCCCTGGCGCACTTCCGCGACGCGGTCGGAGCCCCCGTCCACTTCGCGGTCACGAGCTGGGCCGCGCCGGCCCGCTCGGCCCATGCGCCCGCTCGGCCCATGCGCCCACTCGCCCGCCCGTCGACCCGTCCACGCGTCGACCCGTCCACGCGTCGACCCGTCCACGCGTCGACCCGTCCACGCGTCGACCCGTCCACGCGTCGACCCGTCCACGCGTCGACCCGTCCATGCGTCGACCCGTCCACGCGCTCACCTCCACCCCCGCAGCGTCCTCGGGGATACTGGCGCGATGCCGCACACGCCGCCCGCCGTGCCCCCCGAGCCCGTGCCCCCCGGCCCCGTACGCCCCGAGCCCGTGACGGCCGATCCGCCCCACCGTGCGGGCCGGCCGCTGCTCACCCAGTCCTGGCTCGACCTGACGTTCCTGCACTGGGCCGCCGATCCCGCCGACATCGCCCCGCTGCTGCCCGCCGGCACCGCACCGGACACGCTGGACGGACTGACCTACGTCGGCCTCGTGGCGTTCCGGATGCAGCGGATCGGATGGCTCGGCCTGCCCGGCATTCCCTACCTGGGCTCCTTCCCGGAGACCAACGTCCGCCTCTCCTCGGTGGACGCCCACGGCCGCCGCGGCGTCGTCTTCCGTTCCCTCGACGCCTCCCGCCTGATCCCGGTCGCCGTCGCACGGTCCGTGTTCCGCCTCCCCTACCTGTGGTCGCGGATGACGATCCGTCACGAGGGGCCCACGCTCACCTACACGAGCAGCCGGCGCTGGCCCGGACCGCGCGGCGCGCACAGCACGATCAGGGTGCGTACCGGCGAACCGATCGCGGAGCCGAGCCCCCTCGAACACTTCCTGACCGCCCGCTGGGGCATGCACAGCGACTTCTTCGGCCGGCTGCTGTACCTGCCGAACAGCCACCCGCGCTGGCGGCTGCACCGCGCCGAACTCCTCGCCTGCGACGAGGACCTGGTGACCGCCGCCGGCCTGCCGGCGCCGACCGGCCCGCCCGTGAGCGTGCTGTACTCCCCGGGAGTCTCCGTACGCTTCACCCGCCCGTCCCGCCCCCGTGCCGCCGCCAGCCCCACCCCCTGACCCGATCGGCCGAAGGGCGCAAGACCGGCGGGCGTGCTCAGTCGAACAGGTGCTCCCGATCGGCGAGTTCGCGGTCGATCAGCTCCTGTACGGCGCCACGGGTGGTCTCGCTGAGCGTGCGGGCGGCGTCCCGACGGGCGGCCAGGCCTTCGGGGCGGGCCGGCGCCGGGATCGGCTCCCCGATGGTGATCGTCCAGTTGGACGGCAGCGGGAACGGCGTGGTGACCGGGAAGTACGGCACGCCCAGCAGCCGGGCCAGGGTCGGCACCTCGCCGAGCTTGGGGCACGCCTCCTCCGCGCCGACGATCCCGACGGGGATGACGGGGGCACTCGCACGGATGGCGGCGACGGCGAAACCGGGGCTGAAGGGCCGCAGCCGGTAGCGTTCGGTGAACGGCTTCTCCAGGCCGGCGATGCCTTCCGGGTAGACCCCGACGAGTTGCCCGGCGTTGAGGTGCTCGACGCCTGCGGTCGGGCCGATCGGCAGTGCGCCGTTGCGGCGTGCGTGCCGGCCGAGGATGGGCGTGCGGAAGACGAACGGGGCGGCGAGGAAGCGGACGCGCCGGTCCAGCGCTCTGCCCAGGACCTTGTCCAGGACGAATGCGTCGAGGCCCCAGGCACCGGAGTGGTTGACGGCGACCACGGCCGGACCCTGTGCCGGGATGTTCTCCAGGCCGAGTGCGACCACCCGGAAGTAGTCGTCGACGAGCCAGTCGAGGAGGCGGTCCCACGCCACCTCGCCGGCTTCGCCGAGTAGCCGTTTGGCGGAGCTGAGTTCCGCTCCGGTCGCCTTGATCATCTCGACTACGCTGTCCCGCACGTCCGGGCCTCGCTCTCGCATCACATGTCAGCCGACTCGCGGTCGGCGAGACGGTGTTTGCGCCCGTTCAACGGCTGTGGGCGCTGTTGATCACGGCCGGACGGGACGCAACCGTGCGAAGTCCTCCGTTCGAGGGCCTTGGGGCAGGAGCGGCCGTGCGGGGACGGGTGGCTTGCGTAGGGGCGGGGGTCAGTCAGCCAGCCACCTGGCGGCGCGTCGTACGTCGTCGGCCGCCCTTGCGCACCGCTCGGCGTGGGCGAGGAGGGCCATGCGGAACCGCTCGCCGGTCTCGCTCGCGTTCCAGCCGATCTCGGCGGCGCAGGCGCAGAGGCTCTCGGCATGCCGGTCCAGCCGGTCCGCGTCGGCCTGCCCCCGCGCCCCGTAGACGGCGAGCGGTGCGGTCATGGCCGCGAACCGGGAGTTGGCGCCTTCCCGCAGTGGATCCCTCGCGGACCGCGCCCCGGGAAGCACCGGCCGTACCGCGTCTGCGGCGGTTCTGGTGGTGGCTTGGCGGATGACCTCGCGGCTGACGTGTGCGGCGAACTCCGCGGTCGGGCAGCCGGAGGGGTTCCCGCACAGTGCCCACGCCGGATCCGTACGCCGGTTCTGGTCGCGTGGCCCGAACAGTGCCGGGTCGTACAGGATTTCCTCCCCGGCTTGGATCGTCCGGCCGTGCACGGTGAACGGCGCGTGCACCGGATACACCACGGCGGACCGCACGGGGTGTTGCTCGAGGGCCCGGTCCAGGGCCCGGCCGACGACCTCCTCGGTGGACGGTGCCGCTTCCTCGGCACCTGGGTCCGTGTCCGGGGGGAGGAGGGTCAGGGCTCTCAGCGCCGTTGGCCCGGTGGCTGCCGAGACGAGGGCCAGTGCGTGCGCGAGGGCCGGGTGCGGCTCCCGTCCGGCCGGGCCGGCGGCCGCCAGCCGTGCGGCCAGGCAGCCGGGCTCGGGGTCGGCCAGGTACGGTGCCATCCGCCGGCGCAGTGCCGCCGCGCGTGCCTCGTGGGCACGCCCGCCGGCGGCTTCCGCAGCCGCCGAGACCATCGCGCTCAGCAGGGTGTCCTCGACGGCGCCGGCACCCAGGACGACGTGCCGGCTCAGCCGCTGCATGGCGGCCTCCCAGCGGCCCGGGTCCAGGGTGCCGTCCTCCCGCCGGGCTCCGGTCACCGCGCCTAGGTGCTCGGCGACCCGTTCGCCCAGCGTGGCCGGCCCAACTAGCGTGGCTGGCCCGCCCAGCTCGTCCGGTTCGCCGAGATCATCCGGGCCGCCGCGTGACGACGCCTCCCAGATGCCTGCGACTGCCGTGTCGGCGGCCGGGTGGGGTGAGAGCCCGTACCGGCGTCCGTCGGCGGCGAGTGCGCAGGGGGTCCCCAGTGCCCCGGCCTTGTCGCCGTGGGTGAGCAGGGTCTCGGCATCGGCCCGGGACAGTGGTACGAGGAAAGGGCCGAAGGGCGTGCGCAGCCGTACCGGGCGTCCGTTTCGGCTGCTCCTCAGGTGGGCCGTCAGCCGGTCCGTCAGTCCGTCGTGGGTCAGGGCGTCCAGGCCGAGGGTGCGTGCGGGCAGGTCCGCCCATGGGATCCGCCGGGCCATCAGCGCGGCGCTGAACAGCATGTTCTCCAGGGGCCAGGCCGTCTCGGGCCGTGCCGTCGTGGCCTGGCCGTCGGCATGGGTCATCGGTCGCTCTCCCTCAAGGTCGCAGGCTCGCCTGTCACTCGTCGCTCGCCATGTGTCGGTTGTCACTTGTCACGGAGCATGTAGGGCTGGTTCCCGACGATCTCGCCGTCGTACGCCCTGATCAGCTCGTTCACCCGGTCCCGGTGGTGTGCCATCTCTCCGCGGAGGGTGTCGGAGTACGCCTGCGGCGCGTGTGACAACGGGTAGTCGTAGGACTCGTCCAGCCAGGTGAGCTCGGTCCAGGAGGCGGGGATGTCAGTGGGAGAGGCGGGCCCGCGTCCGTCGAGCATCGGGATCACGTCGTGTTTGTTGACGAGGCTGATCACCTGGGTGGTGTGGTCGGCCGGGCGCTTGTTGTCGATGGGGGAGCCCACTGTGACCACGTGGGTGATCCGGTAGGCGGAGGCCAGGTCCACGTCCATCGCCAGGTTCATCGCCGTCAGTCCGCCCAGGCTGTGTCCGACGAACATCACCTCGGCCCCGGCCGGTACGCCCGCCCGCTGCAGGAGTTTCCGTGCCGCGCGCGTGTACGTCGTGTCGGAACGCAGACAGCCGTCGAAGGCACCGATCAGGTCCTGCGGGGTGCTGTTGCTCGGCAGTACGAAGCTCGTGCCGGGCAGCAGCAGCACGTACCGGACGTGGCCGTCGGCGCACTCGACGCGCCGCAGCAGTACCAGCCCGTGGTTGCCGAGCGCGCCGATGTCGTTGACGTAGCTGACGATGTCGTTGCGGGACGTCGTCAGGACCTTGGCGAGGATCGGATCCGGTTCGGTCCGCTCGGCCCGCCCGGGGCCGGGGTTGAGGAGGGCGAGCAGTGAACTGGGCAGTCCGAGGAAGGGATCCGTGGTCGGCACTCCGCCGGCGAGGGTGACCCAGGAGAAGCTGTCATTGACCGGGTTCTCGTCGAGCAGCCCGAGGAGGGCCAGCAGTTCCATGATGACCGGGCTGACGGTCGTCAGGGCGCGGGTCACGCCGAGCCGTTCGACCAGCGCGTGCAGGGCCCGCAGCGCTTCCCACCGGTTTCCCTCCACCATGGCGTCGGTGAGGCGTCTGGCCGGTGCCGAGTCGAGGTTCGGGTGATCGGCCACCGCCGCCTCGATCCGCAGCGCGAAGGCGTCCACGGCCATGGACACCGCGGCCGGGCGACGGTACGTCATGCTGCCCGCCATCCGGGCCAGCTCCCCGACGAGCCCGCCGTTCGGGCCGAACCCGAGCCCCGAGGGACTGGTCAGCGCCCTGGCGCACGACACCGCCGTGCCGAGCGCCCACCCGGGACGGCGCAGGGAGGCAAGGGGCAACCGCCAACTGCTGAGTGCCCCGGTCAGTTCGGCGCCGGCCCGCTTCGCGGTGAGGGCCGCGTCGGCCAGCAGCACGGACGCCGCGACCAGGAGCTGCGCGTCGGGTCCTTGTGCCCCGGGGCCACCGGCTGCCTCGGCCCCGGCCCCGGTCCGGGCCCCGGTATCGGTCCGGGTCCCGGTATCGGTCCGGGTCCCGGTATCGGTCCGGGTCCCGGTCTGTGTCCCAGTCCCGGCATCGGTTCCGTCGACGGTTGCGGTTCCGCCGACGGTTCCGGGCCCGTGGATGGCCGGTCTGCTCTGCCCGGGAATGGGCTGGGCCGCTTCGTCGACCACGTGTTCCGCCACGGTCTGAGGCGTCACGGTCCTCCCTCTCGTCCTGTGCGGTGTTCGCCGCGCCGCCCCCCTTGGTGCGTCACGCATGGTGGCACCGAAAGTGATCCACTGCGCGCACGTGTCGGGCTGCGGGTGGATGGGACTCGGCTGGTGGGAGGCCGTCGAGGGGCCCGTCCGCCCCGCAATCTGCGCGGTGGCGGGCGGGCTCGGTGGCTCCGGGCTCGCCATGGGGGGTGTCGTCGGCCCGGGGGTGAACCGCGGACCACCGTGTTGACGCGCGACGGCCGCGGGCGGCGGCAGGGGGAGTGGCTCAGGGGAGGAGGTTGCTCGGGAGGTATTCGGTGTAGTCCGTTTCGGGCCGGTCGGGGGTGCGGTGGATCAGGTCCCGCAGCGGGTCGGGGTCAGTGTGTGTCTCCGGGTCCGACAGGGGGGTGCCGAGGCGGAGGGCGACGTCCTCGCGCAGCGTCGGGAGCAGGGCGTAGAGGCGGTCACCGGGGCAGGAGGTGGCGTTGAAGTCGCGGTGGCCGTAGATCTCGGTGGGGGACAGGTCGTACTGACCGCAGATGTGGGCGCACAGGGCGGTCAGCATGGCGTACTGGGCTGCTGGTGGGGCTTGGGTGGTGTAGGTGCCTTCGTTTTCGATGCCGATGGATACGTTGTTCTGGCCGATGCAGTGTGCCGCACGGACTTGGCGGGTGCCGGTGCGCAGTTCGGTGAGGCTGTTGTGGCGGCCTTCCAGGGCGAAGGCGCCGCGACTGACGGTGAAGTGCTGGCCGGTGTCGATCCAGCCCTGAGCGTCCATGTGGTAGGTCTGGATCGCGCGGGCGAGGGCGACGGCGCGCTGCCTGGAGTAGTCCGTCACGTTCGCCGTGGCGGTGTGGTGGACGATGATCCGCTCGGGGCGGTTGGCAAGGACGACGACGGGCTCGGAAGGGGCCCGTGCGCCCCAGGCGGCGCAGCTGATGATGTCCGGGCCGGCGGCGGAGTGCGCGCGCCCGGCCGCCGCGAGGGGCAGCGCCGTCGCGGTGGCCAGGGTGAGGGCGCCGGTGAGGATCGAGCGGCGGGTGTGCAGTGCGGAGGAGGTCATACGGTGCCCGTTTCCGTAGGGGCTGCCCATTGAAGGGACCCGGGCCGAACGGGTCGCGCAGACACACCGGGCCGCCGACGGACTGCCCCCGGCCGGCCCCCGGCCCCGACAGGCCCCGGCCGCCCTGACATGTTCGGCCCGAGGGGGAACGGGTCGTTCCCGCCCACTTGGCCGGCTCCGGCGCCCTCAACGCCCGCGTCGCCGCCGCGGACGCGGAAGCCGGCGCCGGCCGGTTCGTACGCCGGACGGAGGGCAACCAGGCGGCGGCGGCGCACGTACCGGAATTGGGGACCGCGAGCCCACCCCGCACGGGGCCGTGCGCAGCCGCGACGGGCCGGACGGCTCCGACGGAGCCTTCACCCACCCTCCCCGCCCCGCACGCCACCAGGGCTGACCTGGTCCTTCGCGGAAACCCGCCTGGGCTGAGCAGTTCCGCTGGAGAGCAACGGAGGGGCCCCGTGAGTGAGGAACCCGTCACGTACGACGGTAGTGACATCCAGGTGCTGGAGGGGCTGGAGGCCATTCGAGAGCGGCCCGGTATGTACGTCGAGCTGGTGTACGCGGTCGTCGGCCGGGCGCTGAACGAGGTCCTCGCCGGCCGTGCCGGCTCCGTCGAAGTCGCCCGCACGCCCGACGGCGGCGTGCGCGTCACTGACGACGGTCCGGGCATCCCCGTCGAGGCCGCCGGGGACGCGGGTGTTGGTCCCGGCCTTGAAGCCCTACTGACCCGCCCGCCCGCCGGGGCGAACCCGGCGGCCGCCACGCCGTACCCCTGAGCATGTTCGGTATCGGACTTTGCGTTGCCCACCCCCTGTCGACCCGCCTGACGGCCGAGGTGCGGCGCGCGGGGGTCCGTTGGGTCCAGGAATACGTGCGCGGTGTCGCACTCACCCCGCCCGTCGTCACGGGCCCGGCAACCGGAACCGCGACCACCATCGCGTTCTGGCCCGACGCCGACATCTTCGGTACGGCGACGCAGTGATCATATGCCGTACGGGCGGAGCATCTTCAGGCAACTGGCCTTCCTGAACCGGCGTATGGACATCTCGCTGCCCGACGCGCGCACCCCGGACGGTTCCCTGCCGGCGCGGTTCCACTTCCCGGGCGGAGCGCGGGACTTCCTCGCCTTCCTCGGCACGAAGAGGAGCACGCCAGTCGCACCCGCACACGTCTTCGGCTTCGAGTGGGAGGACGTGCGGATGGCAGCAACGGTGGACGTCATCGTGCTGTGGTCGGCCGCCCGACCGGGCCCGGGCCTACGATCGGAACTGCGATCCGCGATCGCTGTGCAGGATGCATCCGTCGACGTGTTCACGCCGGGCCACGGCGTTGTCCAGGGCAGCCACGGCCAGACGGGACTTCATCCGCGCGTCGATGGTGGGGGTGTTAGGGGTGTTGGGGGTGGTTGGTGTTGGGGGTGGGGGTGGTGGGGGTGTAGTAGACGGAGCGTCCTTGTTTGGTGCGTTCGAGGAGGCCGCGGGCGACGCCTTGTTCGAGGGTGTTGCGGATGACGGTTGTTTGTACTTTGCGGTCGGGGTGGGTGGTGGTGAGGGTGTCGGTTACCTCGGCTGCGGATTTGGGTTCGGTTTGTCCGGCGAGGGCTGTGGTGACGAGGTCGAGCCAGGAGGGGCCGGTTTCCTTCTTCGTTGTGGTGTTGTCGGTGGTGGTGCGGGCTCGTGGGGTCTTGGTGGCCGGCGTCGGCTGGGCCTGTGCGGTGTTTTGGGCTTGGGTGGTCTTTTCGGGTGCTGCACCGTTGTCGGGCGCTGCGGGCTTGTCGGGTGCGGCTGCCTTGTGGGGTGCTGCTGTCTTGTCGGGTCCTGTGGTGTTGTTGGTGTCTGGGGCTGCGGTGCGTGCGGCGGGGACCGCGGCGCGCTTCACGCCGGCCTTCGTACCCGTGTTCGCGCTGGGCTTGGCGTCGGGCTTGACACCGCCGTCCGCACCGGCATTCACGCGGGCCTTCGTGCCATTGTTGGCGCTCGGCTTGGCGTCGGGCTTTACGCCGGTCTTCGCGCCGGCGTTGGCGCTGGCCTTCGTACCCGTGTTGGCGCCAGGCTTCGCAGTGGGTTTGACACCGCCCTTCGCACCGGCATTCACGCGGGCCTTCGTGCCCGTGTTGGCGCTGGGCTTGGTGGCGGGCTTTACGCCGGTCTTGGCGCCGGCGTTCGCGGCGACCTTCGTGCCAGTGTTGGTGCCCGGCTTGGCAGTGGGCTTCCTACCGCCCCGCGCACCGGCGTTCACGCCCGTCTTCGCGTCGGGGTTCACGGCGGGCTTGGCAGCGGGCTTCGCGCTGGTCTGCGAGTCCGGGTTGGCGCTGGGCTTGGTGGCGGGCTTCACGCTGGTCTTCGCGTCGGGGTTCACGGCGGGCTTGGCGGGGGCCTTCGCGTCGTCGTTCGTACCAGGCTTGGCGGTGGGTTTCGTGCCGGCTTTCGTGCCGGGGTGGGCGCCGGGCTTGGGGCCGGTTCGGGGGCTGGGCTTAGTGTCTTTCCTGGTGGGCTTGGGCGTGGTCGTGCGCCTGGTCTTGGTGGTGGTTGTGGTGGTGGGGTGGGTGGTGGTTGTGGTGGTCGCGCGCGTGGTGGTTGTGGTGGTGGGGTGGGTGGCGGGTTTGGTGGTGGGTGTGGGTGTGGGTTGGGTGGGGAGGCCGAGGGCTTCCTGCATTTTGAGGAGGACTTTCTCGCTTTCCTGGAGTTGGTCGAGTTGGTGTTGGAGGCGTTGGAGTTCGGTGCGTGTCTGTTCCTGTGCTGTCTGGTTGGTGGAGAGGTCGCGGGCGATTTGTTGGGCGTAGTCGTCTTGGACGCGTGTGATGTTGGTGGTTGTGGTCATGGGTTCCTCGATTTCTGTCGTGAGGGACGTGTGTGACGCGATGGTACGCACCCACGTCTACCCATGCCCCCCGGATCACGCACCAGGGATCGGCCGGTACCGGTCTCGCGGACCGCCGCTGCGGCGTTGGGTCATGCGCCACCCAACTCGCTCACGCCGCCTCACCGTCGAACCGCCACACATCCAACAGCCTTTTCACACACGCAGGTTGATGTGCATGCGGCGGGTTTTCGGTTCGGCCTGCAAGGAGGCGCGTGGTGGCGCGCCTTCCAGGCCTGCCGCGCTCGAAATCGGGATGTGGGCGGGCGGTGCGCTCACCCCCTCGGGTATGTGGAGCCGGGGTCTGGCGTTTCTGTAGGGTCCGTGGTGGGCCCGCGGTCACCTCGCGCTGGCCTGTGGGTGTACGGCCGGCGCGGGTACCGCGGCCGGCCCGCAAGGAGGCGGTCGTGGTCGTGCATCCCGTTTGCCGCCGCCGAGGCGGCGAAGTACGCGGGCGGTGGGGTCACTGCTCGGGCGCGGAGGGGGCTGGCCCTGGCCCCCGCAGCTGAAGGCGCGTCGGCGGGCCCGCGGTTGCTCCCCGGCGGGGCTGGGGCCGCGGACCCGAGGGCCCGTGCCGGCTCGCGGTCACCTCGCGCAGGGCTGTGGGCGTACGGCCGGCGGTGGTACGGCGGCCGGTCTGCAGGGAGGCGGTGGTGGTCATGCGTTGCGGGTTCCCGCCGCCCAGGCGGAGGTACGCGGGTGGTGCGGTCACCTCCCAGGGGGGCGCGGAGCCCTCGCGTGGTTGAAGGGGTTGCGGCGGGCCTGCGGTTAACCCGCGTGAGTCGGTTGGTGTGCGGCGGGCGCCGGTTCCCCCCGCCGGCAGGGGAGGAGGTGGGCTGTGGCCACACCTTGCCCCCTCTCGTCGCCGATGGTGAAGTGCGCGGGTGGTGTGGTCACCCCTCAGGGGGCGGAGTCTCGCTCTCTTCCCCCCGTTACCGTCTTCGTGGCTCCGCAATGGGGTTACCGGCCTTCGGGTCCGGCATGACTTCCCCCCTTTGTTGCGGTTGATGATCCGGGGGGTGGTGTCACCGGGGCCAGAGGTATCGACGGACCGCTGATGAGGGGCTTGGGCAGCGGCTTCAGCCGAGCCGGATGAGCTCTCGGTAACGTGGGTGTGGCAGCTCGGTGCCGAGGCAGGCCGGACGAAAACGTGATGGAGGGGCCTGCACGTGATCGACACCGGCGACTTCGACGTCTTCCTCGGTCTGGACGTCGGCAAGGGCGAACACCACGCAACCGCCGTCACCCCGGCCGGCAGGAAGGCCTTCGACAAGCGCCTGCCCAACACCGAGCCCGAGCTGCGCGATCTCTTCGCCCAAACTGCAGGCCAAGCACGGAACAGTGCTGGTCATCGTTGACCAGCCGGCCTCAATCGGCGCCCTGCCGCTGGCCGTGGCCCGGGACATGGGCTGCCTGGTCGCCTACCTGCCGGGGTTGACGATGCGGCGGATCGCAGACCTCTGCCCGGGCGAGGCCAAGACGGACGCGAAGGACGCGTTCATCGTCGCGCACGCGGCCCGCGCAATGCCGCACACGCTGCGGGCTCGACGGCGAGGACGAGACCATCGCCGAGCTGGAGATGATCGTCGGGTTCGACGACGACCTGGCCGGAGAGGCCACCAGGGTCGCGAACCGCCTCCACGGTGACCCAGATCATCCGTCGCTGGAACGAGTGCTGGGGCCGCGGTCGCAGCACCCGGCCGTCCTCACGCTGCTGGAGCGGTTCGGGTCACCGGCCCAGATCCGCAGGGCCGGCAGGCGTCGGCTGGTCACGTTGTTGAGGCCGAAGGCGCCGAGGATGGCCGAGCGGCTGGTCGAGGAGATCTTCACCGCCCTGGACGAGCAGACCGTCCCTGTTCCGGGCACCGAGGCGTCCGCGCTGATCGTCCCGAGCCTGGCCCAGTCTCTGACCGCCGTGCTTGGCCAGCGCAAACTCCTGGCTGGGCGGTTCGGGGAAGTCCTGGAGGCCCACCTTCTTTCGAAGGTCCTGATGTCCATGCCGGGGATCGGCGTCAGGACCGAAGCCAGGATCCTCATCGAGGTCGGTGATGGCAGTACGTTCCCGACAGCCGGCCACCTCGCCGCCTACGCCGGTCTCGCCCCGGCAACCCGCAGTTCTGGGTCTTCAATCCGAGGCGAACAGCCCTCCAGGAGAGGAAACAAGCAGCGCAAGAGGCCCTTCTTCCTCTCAGCGTTCGCCGCCCTGGGCGATCCGGCATCGCGGGCCTACTACGACAAGAAGATCACTCAGGGCAAGCACCACACCCAGGCTCTGCTCTGCCTCGCCAGACGAGGGGCCGACGTCCTCTTCGCGATGCTCCGAGACGGACCTTCTACGAACCGCGGCCGTCGGCCGCGGTCACGTGACCAGCGGTTCAGCCAGGAGGACGACCCGGTCGGCCTCGACATCGAAGCCGAGCACCGGATGGCCGTAGTCGCCCTCCGGATCCATCAGGACCGGCTTGCCCAAGCATCGCCCGATCTCCCGGAGGAAGCCGCAGAACACATCGAGTCGTTCCTGGCCCTGCAACTCCCTCAGGTCAACGTCGAAGTCGATGACCTCGTCGTCAAGGAAACGGAAGATCGCCAGCACCTCGGCCGCCGGCCAGACCCGCAGGTTCGAGCCCTCAGCGTCCGCCGGGCGGGACAGCACGCTCTTCGCCCGGGGCACCGGCAGCGGCGTTTCGCCTTCGGAGTACTGGCGCTTCCAGCCCCTCGCCTCGACAAGATCGAGGACCGCCTGCCAGTCCTCCACCGAGCAATCCGGGACACGCAGGTCCGGCAACGACCCCATCAGGTCCGGGTCGAAGAAGCACCGCACGTCATCCCACAGAAGATCAGCCACACCGCCATGCTGCCCGTCTCACCGACTCAACGCAGCCCCGTTTCCCTTGACCAAAGAGATAGGGGCACCCCCCGGGCGCGGAGTTCCCCCGTAGCTGAAGGGCTGCGGCGGGCTTGCGGTCTTCCCGCGGGAGTCTGTTGGTGGGCGGCCGGTAGTCGGCTTGGTCCGCATGGAGGCGGGGCGTGGTCACGCCTTTTGGTCTCCTGCCGCCCAGTGCGGCGAAGTGCGCGGGTGGTGCGGTCACCTCCTCGAGGGTGGGGAGCGTGGGCTGGCGTTGTCGGGGTGCGGTGGTGGGCCCGTGGTCGCTTCCTCGGGGTGTGGAGTGTGGGTGCCGCGTTGCTGAAAGCCTCGCGTCGTTGGAGGTCCTGCGGCCGCTGAGGGGCCTGTGGGGGCCTGGGAGGCAGGCAGTCCTCCGTACCCCCGCCGCACCCCGCTCGGCCCGGCCCCGCCCTCCGCACCCCGCCCCCGCCTCGGCCTGGCTTCGCCGCAGCCAGGCCAGGCCCGGCCCTGGCCTGGCCCCGGCCCCGGCCTCACCCGCCTCGGCCTGGCTTCGCCGCACATCGGCCCGGCCCGGCCCCGCCGTACCTCGGCCCGGCCTGGCCCCGGCCGGCCCCTGCTCCGGTCTCGCGCGTGGCCCTGTTCTGCGTTTCGCCCTGTGGTCCGCTTCCACCACCCCCACCCATCGCCTTCGATTTCTAGCCATTCCTGGTATTTCGTCCGGCTTCTGAAGGGGTATGGTCGGTGACGCTCGGTGAGATTGAGGGGGTGTGGGGGTGAGGCGTCCCATAGGGCGCACGTCACATACGAGCCGGGCTAGTAGCCCGGCAGGGGCCCGTTCCCGCCCCCGCATATGGGCTGTGGCCTGCGCGGATGGCATGCCCCCGGGGAGGGGGCTGCCGGGCCCCGGCTGCGAGGCCGGCTAGTAAGCGGGGTCTTTGCCAGCCCGCTGGGCGGTCGGTAGAACTGGGTGAGTCGCCGGGCGGTACGGGTGGTTCACCCGCCGCCGACGAACCTCTCTCCCTCGTGTGAGTGGCTCACGCATGCCTCCGGGTGTGCGGCGACCGTCCTTGTTCCCGTCGGAAGGTTT